>NZ_CP102486.1:1200000-2400000 GCF_026261605.1 Dechloromonas sp. A34 | reverse complement strand
GGCGTCGCCCCCTGTGGCCTCGGCGCCCGCGACACGCTGCGCCTCGAAGCCGGCATGAATCTCTATGGCCAGGACATGGACGAAACGGTTTCCCCGCTCGACGCAGGGCTGGCGTGGACCGTGTCGCTGAATACCGAGCGCGACTTCGTCGGCAAGGCCGCCCTGGTCGCCAACGGCCAGCAGAAAGCTTTCCTCGGCCTGATCCTGCTCGACAAGGGCGTGCTGCGCGGCCACCAGAAGGTCGTCACCGCCAAGGGCGAAGGCGAAATCACCTCTGGCAGCTTTTCGCCGACCCTGCAGCAATCCATCGCCCTTGCCCGCCTGCCGCTCGGCGTGGCCATCGGCGACGAAGTCGAAGTCGATATCCGCGGCAAGCTGCTCAAGGCCAAGGTCACCAAACCCGTATTCGCCCGCAACGGCAAGGCAGTCATCTAATTCACCCCCATTCAGGAGAAAACCATGTCCAACGTTCCCGCCAACCTCAAGTACACCGCCTCCCACGAATGGATGCTGCTCAACGCTGACGGCACCGTCACCGTCGGCATCACCGACCACGCCCAGGAAGCCCTCGGCGACCTCGTTTTCGTCGAGCTGCCGGAAGTCGGCGCCCATTTCGATGCCGAGAAGGAAATCGCCGTCGTCGAATCGGTCAAGGCCGCCGCCGACGTCTACGCCCCGGTTTCGGGCACCGTCAGCGAAGTCAACCAGGCCGCCGCCGACGCGCCGGAATCGGTCAATCAGGATGCCTACGCCGCCTGGCTGTTCAAGATGACCCCGGACAACGTCGCCGACCTCGACAAGATGCTCGACGCCGCCGCCTACCAGGCCGCCGCCGACGAGCACTAAGAGGACTCTCCATGCCGCTCAATCAACCGCTCTCCGCCCTGGAGCAGCGTGACGAGTTCATCGCCCGTCACATAGGCCCCTGCCCGACCGAAATGGCCGCCATGCTGGCCGCCATCGGCGCCGACAGCCTGGAACAGCTGATCGACCAGACCGTTCCCGCCGCCATCCGCCTGCCCGCCGACCTGGCGCTGCCGGCCCCGCGCCGCGAACACGAAGCGCTGGCCGACCTCAAGGCCATCGCCAGCAAGAACGTGGTCAACAAGTCCTGCATCGGCATGGGCTATTACGACACGCTGACGCCCAAGGTCATCCTGCGCAATGTCATGGAAAACCCGGGCTGGTACACCGCCTACACGCCCTATCAGGCGGAAATCGCCCAGGGTCGCCTGGAAGCGCTGCTCAACTTCCAGCAAATGGTCACCGACCTGACCGGCCTCGAAATCGCCAACGCCTCGCTGCTCGATGAAGCCACCGCCGCTGCCGAAGCGATGACCATGGCGCGCCGTGTCTCGAAGTCCAAATCCAACCGTTTCCTGATCGATAGCGCCTGCTTCCCGCAGACCATCGACGTGGTCAAGACCCGCGCCGGCTACTTCGGCTTCGAAGTGGTCATCGCGCCGGCCGACAGCCTCAAGGACGACGAATTCTTCGGCGCCCTGCTCCAGTATCCGAACGACAACGGCGAAGTCCGCGACCTGACCGGGACCATCGCCAGTCTCAAGGCCCGCGGCGCCACGGTCGCCGTCGCCAGCGACCTGATGGCGCTGGTGCTCCTGAAATCGCCGGGCGCCATGGGCGCCGACATCGCCCTCGGTTCCAGCCAGCGCTTCGGCATTCCGATGGGCTTCGGCGGCCCGCACGCCGCCTTCTTCGCCACCCGCACCGCCCATGTCCGCTCGATGCCGGGCCGCATTATCGGCGTCTCGAAAGACGCCCGCGGCAACACCGCCTACCGCATGACGCTGCAGACGCGCGAACAGCACATCCGCCGCGAAAAAGCCAATTCCAACATCTGCACCTCGCAGGTGCTGTTGGCCAACATGGCCGGCATGTATGCCGTCTATCACGGCCCGCAGGGCCTGAAGACCATCGCCGGCCGCATTCACCGGCTGACCGCGATCCTCGCCGAAGGCCTGAAGCGGGCCGGCGTTACGGTGCTGACCAAGCAGTTCTTCGACACCGTGCATTTCGACCTCGGCGCCCGCGCCGAAGCGGTCTACAACGACGCGCTGGCCGCCGGCTACAACCTGCGTCGCGTTTCGGCCGGAGTACTCGGCGCCGCCTTCGACGAAACGACCAGCCGCAATGATGTGACCGTGCTGTTCAAGCTGATCGCCCAGGTCACGCTCGACATGGAGTCCATCGACGCCCAGGTCGCCGCCGCCGACCCGGCCCTGCCGGCCGCCCTGTTCCGCAGCGACGCCATCCTGCAGCACCCGGTATTCAACACGCACCACACCGAACACGAGATGCTGCGCTACCTGAAGTCGCTGCAGAACAAGGATCTGGCACTCGACCATTCGATGATTTCGCTCGGTTCCTGCACCATGAAGCTGAACGCGACCAGCGAGATGATCCCGGTCACCTGGCCGGAATTCGGCGGCCTGCATCCCTTCGCCCCGCGCGACCAGGCAGTTGGCTATCACGAGATGATCGCCGGCTTGACCGAGTGGCTGAAGACCGTCACCGGTTTCGACGCCATCTGCATGCAGCCGAACTCCGGCGCCCAGGGCGAGTACGCCGGCCTGGTGGCGATCGACCGCTACCATGCCAGCCGCGGCGAAGAACACCGCAATGTCTGCCTGATCCCGAAGTCGGCCCATGGCACCAACCCGGCCTCCGCCCAGATGGCCAACATGAAGGTCGTCGTCGTCGATTGCGATACCAGCGGCAACGTCGATGTCGCCGATCTGCGGGCCAAGGCCGAGGAACACGCCAACGACCTGTCCTGTCTGATGATCACCTACCCGTCCACGCATGGCGTGTTCGAGGAAGCGGTCAAGGACATCTGCGCCATCGTGCACCAATATGGCGGCCAGGTTTACATGGACGGCGCCAACCTCAATGCCCAGGTCGGCCTGACCTCGCCCGGCTTCATCGGCGCCGACGTCAGCCACATGAACCTGCACAAGACCTTCGCCATCCCGCATGGCGGCGGCGGACCGGGCATGGGCCCGATCGGTCTCAAGGCCCATCTCGCCCCCTTCATGTCCAACCATGTCGTGGCCCCGATCGACGGCCCGCATGGCGGCCAGGGTGCGGTTTCCGCCGCCCCCTTCGGCTCGGCTTCGATCCTGACCATTTCCTGGATGTACCTCGCCATGCTCGGCGGTGCCGGCGTCAAGAAGGCGACCCAGGTCGCCATCCTGAATGCCAACTACGTCGCCAGGAAGCTGAACGACCACTACCCAGTGCTCTATTTCGGCAAGAATGGCCGCGTCGCCCACGAGTGCATTCTCGACATCCGCCCGCTCAAGGCGGCGACCGGGATCAGCGAAACCGACATCGCCAAGCGCCTGATGGACTACGGTTTCCACGCGCCGACAGTGTCCTTCCCGGTGGCTGGCACGATCATGGTCGAGCCGACGGAATCTGAATCGAAGGCCGAGTTGGACCGCTTCATCGCCGCTCTGATCGCCATTCGTGAGGAAATCCGCCAGATCGAGAACGGCGTCTGGACTGCCGACAACAATCCGCTGAAGAATGCCCCGCATTCCCAAGCGGATGTCATCGACGGCGAGTGGAAGCATCCCTACAGCCGCCAGCAGGCGGTCTTCCCGCTGCCCTGGGTGGCGGCCAACAAGTTCTGGCCGAGCGTCAATCGCATCGACGATGTGTACGGCGACCGCAACCTGAACTGTGCCTGCCCGCCTATGGAAGCGTACGCCGACTGATGACCGTCGATCTCTCTGCCATCGCCAAGTGGCCCAACGTCCCCGCCTGTTACGACTGGTTGTTGCTCGATCGGCGGGGCGACTGGCGACTGCAGGGAGAGCGCGTCACGCACAGCGGCCTGATTGCCTTCATCAACCGGCAGTACGGGTGTGACGAATCAGGCTGCTGGTTTCTGCAAAACGGCCCGCAACGGGTTTTCGTCAGTCTCGCCTACACGCCCTGGGTCTTCCGGCGCGACGGCGAGCAATTCGTCAGTCATACCGGCCAGCCGGCGGGACAGCCGCAGGCCATCTTCCTCGATGATGAAGGCAGCATCCTGCTCGAAACCGGGCTCGGCATCGGCCTGCTCGACGACCGCGACCTCCCCGCCTTTCTCGGCGAATGCCTCGACGCGCGCCATCTGCCCGCCGACGAACAGGCCCTGCTCGACCTGATGCACGGTACGACCAGCGCCATTACCTGGCACGGCATCCCACTGCAGCCGATGGCGGCGGCCGACGTCGCCCGGCGCTACCGCTTCAACCCGCAGCCGAAGCCCTGAGCCGGCTCAGCCCGCCACAGCGGGCAGGATTTCAGCAATTAGATCCGAGATCAAATCCGCGGTGACGCCCTGGCTGTCGCGGTCCGGGTTGTATTCGACGATTTCCAGCGCGCGCAGGCCGGGCAGAGCCGACAGACGCCGCACGGCGGCCAGCACATCGCCATCCCACAAGCCTTCCGGCTCGGGGCTGCCGACGCCCGGCGCCAGTCCGGGATCGATGGCGTCGAGATCGAGCGTCACCCCGAAGCCGTTCGGCGCACCGCCTACGATGGCCACTGCTTCGTCGAGACAAGCGGCAAAGCCCCGCCCCAGAATCTCGTCGCTATCGATGATCCGCACGCCCATCTGCTGTAGGAACTCGATCTCTTCCGGCTCGTAGCTACGCGGCCCCAGTACCACCGTGTGGGGCGCACTGACCTGTAGCCCCACCAAGCCGATATTGAGCAGCCGCTTGTCGCCCCGCCCCAGCAGGCAGGCCATCGGCATGCCGTGAATCGCGCCGGAGTAGCTCGTTTCCGGGGTATGGCTGTCGAGGTGGGCATCGATCCAGAGCAGGCCAACCGGCGCCCCGGCCACCCGCGCCACGCCGCTCCAGGTGCCGATGGCGACGGAATGATCGCCACCGATCACCAGCGGAAACTCGCCGGCCCGCAAGGCCAGGTCCACCTCGTCCGCCAATTGTCGACAAAGGCCAGCGATCCGCCCGGCCGCGGACATCCCCGGCCCCTCGGGGGCAAACAGGGTGCGGCCCCAATCGACTTGCGGATGGTGTTCCAACTCATGCCAGGCCTGTGAGCGATGGTAGGCCACCGGTCCGTCCGCACAGGCCCGATCCTGGGCACCGATTCCACTGGCGGCACCGATGATCCGGATTCGCTTGGTCATTGCATCACCTCCTCTCAGCCGACACTGCCGCCCTGCCTGGGCGGCAGCGCTCAGTCGAGATCGTTGGCCTGGCGCCAGGCGGCAATCTCGGGAAAACATTCGGCAAGATTGCCCATCAGCGCCCCGTCGACCTGCAACAGCAGCTTGCGCTGGGCCGCCTTGAGCTGCTGCGGGAAGACCGGCTGCAATTCGACGACCAGATCGCCGGGCGGGTTCTTGCCACGCCCCGGGTAGCCCTTGCCGACCAGACGCAGTTCGCTGCGCTCTGGGCGGCCTGCCGCCAACCGATGCGATAAGACACCGCCCAGGGTCGGCAGTTCGATCTCGCCACCGGCCAACATCTGCAGGGCACTCACCGGCATACTGAAATACAAATCCCGTCCGCGCAGTTCAAACAGCGGATGCGAACGGATCACGATGGTCAGATAGAGATCGCCAGCCGGCAATTCGTCATTGCCGGGTTCGCCTTGCCCCGCCAGGCGCAACTCGTCTCCCGCCAGCATGCCCGGAGGCACCCTGATTTCAAGACTGACGTTGGCCGTCTCGCGCCCACTGCCTGAACAATCCGGACAAATCCGTTCGCTGAAAAAGCCGCGCCCGGCACAATCCGGACAGGGAACCAGGACGCGTCTGGCGTCGTGGACCCGCCCGCTGCCATGACAGGCCTGACAAAAACGTGTCCGGGACATCCCGTATTCACCCGAACCGTCGCAGGTCGGGCAGGCCTTGCCACGGGTATAGACGATGGTCTTGCTACAGCCGGCAGCCGCCTCTTCCAAGCCTATTTCCAGATTCAGGCGAATATCGGCGGCCTTGGCGACCTCCTCCGCAGCCTCGGATTCGGCTTCAGTCTCGGCTTCACTCTCGGTATCGCCGGCTTCGTCCGCTGGCTCGACCACCATCAGATAGTCGTACGCTCCGCGGATCGCCTTGAAACGCTCGGTCGCCCCGGGATCGGTATTGCGGTCCGGATGCCAGCGCATTGCCAGGCGACGATAGGCCCGCTTGATATCAGCTGGAGAAGCCCCCTGCGGTATGCCGAGAATTGCGTAGGAATCCATTTTCAAACCGACAAAATAAAAACCCGCGTCGAGCGCGGGATTTTTTGTTTCTTTGGAGAACCCAAAGTACACCAATAAATCAGGCCTTATCGTCGATCACACCTGAATCGCCAACGGACGAATTATAGGGCATCTCGATGGTGCGGCAGTGCGTATGGGTGGATCCTCTGCCTGCTCAGCGCAGGAAGACGCCTGGTGGCTGAATCACGACAGAAGGGGGTTGCAGGAAGACAGTAGGGGGCGGCGGCAAGTAAACTGCCGGCCCCGATATCCTGACGCGATCTTCGCGGCAAACCTGCCGCTCGCGATAGCGGCCGCCACGGCCATACCAGCCCTCGACGCGGCAAGGCGACTCCCGATAACCGCCCCGATAATGATGATCGTGGTGGTGGTGATCACGATAGTGCCGACGGCCATGTCGTTCATGGTCGTCGCGGTCGGCAAATGCCGGCAGCGAAATGGCGATGGCGAAAGCAGACAAAAGCAGCTTCAGGGAACAACGCTTCATTCAAAACACCTCTGGTTCAACAGTTCGGAGTGACTTCATTTATGGCTTAGGGCTTCCTGTTCGGCCCAGAACATCGTGACTTCATCGGCTGAAATTCGCCCACGCCGAAGACCAGACTCCAGCACCTTTTGCGCATCACCCCGTCGCCCGTAGATGACATAGATTTCCGCCTCGGTCAGCGGATCGATCTCGTCGTGGTCTTTCAGCACGGAGGGAGGCTGATCTTTGGAAAAGTCCGACAGTTGCAGGCCCAGATAGGCATTGTCGGCGGCAACCGGATTTCTCCACGAACGCCTCAGCTTGAGAATTTGTAGCCAGGCAGCCAGGTTTAGGCCGACCAGGATGACGATTGATAAAGCGGATAGGGCAGTGAAATTCATGGTCATGTAGGTCTCGCCGGGAGATTCAACTCGTCACTACTCAGCAAGCGACGTGCCACAACCTAAGCAACTGATTTTAATATGGTTTTACAAACCCATTCCCGGAAAGCAGCGGCCCGCTGTCGCCATATGCCGACACTTCTACCCAAGCAATTGGCAAGTACCTGTTTTCACGCGATTCATGCCGTCTCCAGGTCACGACAAACCGACTGGCAACGGCCATGCACCCGCACGCCGGCGCTAGCTCTTTGTCCAGGGTGACCTAAGATGAGTTTGTACGGCCTACGCAAGTGGCAATCGCGAAGCAGTTACCGCTTGTATTTTCGGCGTTTAAATAGCGGGGATGTAGCCATGCTCAATCCATCAGCAAGCACCCAGTTGTATCGGACTTCAGCGTTACCGCAGGCTGAGCAATCCCGGGGCACGACCCGCTCCGGAAGCGAACGGGTTAACGCCTCGGATAACAGGAGCAATGCCCGCGATGAATTGAATGTGCAGATTCTGCAAGCCTCGGCAGAGGTCTCGCTGAAGGCCGGTGACCAGTCGCAGACATTGCTGTTTCGCAGCGCCATCGAGCGGATCAATGAACTGCTGAGCCCGACACTCGGCCCGGATGCGATTCAGGCAAAGATGGGCGATGACAACTCACCCGAGGCTACCGCCGAGCGCATTGTGTCGTTATCGACCGGTTTTTTCGACGCCTACGCCGCACAACACCCCGACGACGACCCAGGGCAGCTCGCTAAAGACTTTGTCGAGTTGATTCGCGGCGGCTTTGAAAAAGGCTTCAATGAAGCGAAAGATATCCTGCAAGGGCTAAAAGTCTTTGGCGGGGATATTGAAAGCGGCGTTATGAAAACCTACGAACTGGTCAGCAAGGGCTACGACGAGTTTCTCGCCAGCAAATTGGGCGGCGGCCAGCCAACGAAGAATCCGGACGACGCTTAGAAGCCTCGATTAGCAGGGAACAAATCCGGACAAGCAGTGCAGAGCTATCGCATCGTCTGCATCTTCGCTTACCATGGCCCTTCTGGACGATGGAAAGGCCGTCTGCGCAGGCGTCGACCGGTAACCGACCACGCCCAAATGCTCATGGACAGAGATACCGGCAATGGAAAGCAAAGAGTCGCTCCGTAAACTGATCGCCGAAGTGGAACAGGGGGAACTGGTCTTTTCGACCCATGCCCATGTCGCCCTACAGGTTCGCCTGGCGCTCGATGACCCGGACATTCATCTCGAGAAGGCGGCCAAAGTTGTCCAGGCAGAGCCCTTGCTGGCATCCCGGATTGTCGCCGTTGCCAACTCGGTGGCCTTCAACCGTTCCGGAAAACCGATATCGGATATCCGCTCTGCCGTGACACGACTCGGCATCAATCTGGTGCGCGCCTTGTCGACCGGCCTGATCATGCGGCAGATTTCAGCAACACCAACGGCGGCACACGAAACCCTCGCGTCGCGCCTATGGGAGCACAGTTCCCACGTTGCAGCCCTCTGCTACGTACTGGCACGACGGGTCAGCCATCAGAATCCAGACATGGCCATGTTTGCCGGAATTGTCCATGAGGTAGGTGGTTTCTATCTGATTTCTCGGGCGTCCGCCTACCCCGATCTCATTGACATCGGCGGCAACGAAACGTGGGCAGCAGGCGGAGAAGCACTGGTCGGCGACGCCGTATTGCGTGCCCTTGCCGTCCCGGACGACATTGCAACAGCCGTCCGGGCCCAATGGCAAGGGAATGTGACATTACCCCCGAAGAGTCTGGCCGACACACTATTTCTTGCCAATTGCCTGACGCCCATCACCAACCCATTGCAACCGGCCATATCGAGCAGCGAACATTCGGAAATGCTTGCCCTGGCCGGGCAGGTCATCGCCGATAACGCACTTGCCGCAGTACTTGAGGAGTCAAGCGAGGAACTAAATACTATAGCTGCCTCTCTCAGACTTTGATATATAGGGGTTTGATTTTTCTGGAAATGATCTAGAATCGTTTTGTGGCCTAACTGTATCAAGGCAAACCCTTCGAAAGATGGGGACGCAAAGTCACCGGTCTAACGGGTCGTATCCAAGGGATGCACCCCACGACAGCGGGACCGCCAGGCTAGGCGGAATTGACAATCCACATTCGTGCGATTGCCAATTGCGCAGATGGCAGCGCGTTTTTGATTCTTTCGCTTTCGTTGGTTTGCTGAACAGGCCCGATTTGATCGAGGTGCAGCATCGTCGTATTCTGTCTGCGACGAAGGGAGCGAGTCATGGCAACGGCCTACAGCAATGTAATCAATCTTCAACCGGGTGGTCCTCATGTGACTGCCTCGGCCAATCGTATCCTGCTCGAATGCCGGGATCTGGCTGCCCGCCGACTGCGCGAAGCGTTACGGGAAATGCTGCAAAAGGCCAGCGAGACTCTGCTCCAGCGCGCCGACATCGCCAAAGACTCCGACGAACGCCGCATGCTCCTTCGTCTTAACGACGCACTGAGCGAGAAAGGCGGTCGCCTCGAGGGACTTCTGGCAGCTCACTGGGGGCGCGAGTTCGATACGGTTTTGCGTGGGACACATAGCACGGCCTCTGGCTCTGGGAATATCCTCCTCGAGGAGATGCAAATCGTCGAGTATGGCGAGATGGACGAAGAGCTCGCCCTGAAATCTCTGGCTCGCCGACTCGACAACAAATGCGAAGGTGAACTCTATGCCCTGGGTCGCCGCTTCAATTACCTGATTGGCAAGGAAAGAGGCGCCGAGACCGAAAATCCGGCGGCTCCCGAGGTTCTTACTCGCGCCCTTCGCGGCGCCTTGCGGGAAGTGGATTTCGATCTGCACAGCCGGCTGGAGTTGTGGCACATTTTTGACGCACTAGTCGACGATCACATCGGGCCGATCTTTCACGCCATCAATGCCCAACTCTTGCAGCACAAGGTCCTGCCCGATCTGAGACGGGATTACGGACGGACCGCCAGCCACGATCCCAGCAAGGAGACAACGAAAAAAAATGCCGGCGGCGACATGTTCGCGATGCTGCAGCGTCTGGTCACTGGTTCAGGCAACACCCCCGCGACCGCGTCCCCGGCCGGAGTTATGCCGGGAATGCCGGCGACAGGCAACGCAGCAGGTCCGATGGAAGCGATGGCAGGCACAGCAGCCCCCGCCACACATGTCTGGGCCTCACTGGAAGCCTTGCAGCATGCCGCACAGGGCACGCTCACGCCCCAGTCCTCGGCAGATGGCAGCGCCAACGTTTTGTACCACTTCCGCGCCAGCGAGATTGGCCAAAGCCTTGGTCAGCTGGATGCCATTACCGTCGATATTGTCGCCATGCTTTTCGACATGATTTTCGACGACCGCGAAATTTCCGACCCGATCAAGGCCCTGGTCGGCAAACTGCAGATTCCGGTACTCAAGGTCGCGATGCTGGACCGAAGCTTCTTTTCGAGCAAGGCACATCCGACCCGCCGCCTGCTCGATCTCATCTCCAGGGCAGCGTTGCGCTGGGGCGGGAAGTCGGTCGCGACGACCCGATCTATACCAAGATCGCCGAAATCATTGACAACATACACAACAACTTCAAGCAGGACACGGCCCTCTTCGAAACGCTTTGTGACGATCTCGAGCACTTCCTGGCCGGGTACGAGGATGCGGCATCCGGCAATGTAACGCGCGCTGCACTCTTGGTCGTCCAGCGCGAACTGGACGAACTGGCCGACATGGCGGTCGACAGCGAACTGCAGCGCTGGCTGGAAAGCCCCTTACCCAGGGTGGTAAGCGATCTGCTCGATCATGAGTGGCGTTCTCTGCTGAAGCGTGTCCACCTGGAGGAAGGCCCCGGCAGCACGGCGTGGGAAAACACCTTGGCGACGGCTGGCGCTCTGGTTGAGAGTGTTCAGCCAAAGAATGACGTTCCAGAACGCCAGGCCCTGGCCCGCCAACTGCCAATGCTGATCAAGCAGCTGAGTGTGGGTTTCGACCGCGTGGAGGTGGAAGGCGAACGACGCCGTACCCTGCTCGACGCCCTCTTCCGGCTTCATGCAGCGGCCCTGCGGGGAACGGAACCACCACCGTCGGACGCCGCTGCGGAACCGGCATTACCCCCAGCGATCAGTGAGCCCCGCTTTACCAGCCAGGCGCTCGGCGATGGCGAGGTCACGGTCGAGAGCATATCGGTAAAGCTCCCCGTATCAGAGCAGCTTGCCAGCCATGAAGTCGAGGACCTGCAGCGCGGCGACTGGGTTGAATACCAGCAGCCCGACGGGAGCGCCATTCGCTATCGGCTTTCATGGATTAGCCCGCAACGAGGCATATTCCTGTTCACCAACCCGCAATCGCCGCACGCCCTTGCCGTCTCGCCCGACGCCATGAGCCTGCAAATGCAGCGCGGCGAAGTCAGGATTGTACCCACCGAACCCATTTTCGATCGCGCGCTGACGCGTACCATCGACATTCTGCAGGCCGCCTGACCAGTCGACAAATTTCGCTGAGCTCCGCAGTCAGATCACAGAAACAAAAAAGCGCCCCGAAAGGCGCTTGTTTGCTCGTTTTTTGGCGGACACGCAGGGATTCGAACCCTGGATCCAGGTTTTGCCCGGATGCACCCTTAGCAGGGGTGTGCCTTCGACCACTCGGCCACGTGTCCTTGCCTGCAACGAGGCGCGGATGATATAGCCTCCGCGCCCTTTGGTCAAACCTTACTGATCGAGACCAAACGTCCGGTGCAGAACGCGAACGGCCAGTTCCAGATATTTTTCGTCGAGGACGACGGAAATCTTGATCTCGGAGGTGGAGATCATCTGGATGTTGATGCCTTCATCGGCCAGTGCCTTGAACATCTTGCTGGCCACACCGGGGTGGGAGCGCATGCCGACGCCGACGGCGGAGACCTTGCAGATCTTGTTGTCGCCAGTCACTTCGCGGGCGCCAAGCTCAGCCTTGACCGTTTCGAGGATAGACTGGGCCTTGGCATATTCGCCGCGATTGACGGTAAACGAGAAATCTGTCGTGCTGTCATGACCGACATTCTGGATGATCATATCGACGTCGATGTTGGCGTCGGCAATGGCACCCAGAATCTGGTAGGCGATGCCCGGCTTGTCCGGCACACCGAGGACAGTCAGCTTGGCTTCGTCGCGGTTGAAGGCGATGCCGGAGATGATCGGTTGTTCCATGTTCTTGTCTTCCTCAACAGTGATCAGCGTACCTTCCCCTTCGTCCTGGAAGCTGGAAAGAACGCGCAGTTTGACCTTGTACTTGCCGGCGAATTCTACCGAGCGGATCTGCAGCACCTTGGAGCCGAGGCTGGCCATTTCCAGCATTTCTTCGAAGGTGATGGTGTCGAGCTTCTTGGCTTCCGGCACGACACGCGGGTCGGTCGTGTAGACGCCATCGACGTCAGTATAGATCTGGCACTCGTCGGCCTTCAGCGCCGCGGCCAGCGCCACGCCGGAGGTATCGGAACCGCCACGACCGAGCGTGGTGATGTTGCCGTCGGCATCGACGCCCTGGAAACCGGCGACGACAACCACATTACCGGCATCGAGATCACGCCGCATGTTGGCTTCGTCAATCGACAGGATGCGCGCCTTGGTGTGGGTACTGTCGGTCAGCACCTTGACCTGGCCGCCGGTGTAGCTCTTGGCCTGGCAACCGATATCCTTCAGGGCCATGGCCAGCAGACCGATGGTGACTTGCTCGCCGGTGGACATGATCATGTCCAGCTCGCGCGGATCGGGGTTGGCCTGAACTTCCTTGGCCAGGGCAATCAGCTTGTTGGTCTCGCCACTCATCGCGGAGACGACTACCACCACCTGATGCCCCTGAGCCTGGAACTTGGCAATACGTTTGGCGACGTTCTTGATACGCTCGGGATTACCGACCGAAGTGCCGCCATATTTCTGAACAATCAACGCCATGGATTTGTCCGGTTAAACGTTAGAAACATGAAAAAGTGGGCCGGATTTTACCCCAGCCCCACTTTTTTCCAAAGAAAGATGCGCCTAGTACCATGAACCCGGAGGCTGGTACTAGAGATCGGCCAGCGCCCGCAAATGCGCACCAACGCTACGCGCCAGCGAGGTCATCACATACCCGCCTTCCAGCACCGAGACGATACGCTTCTGGCACATTTCGGCGGCCAGTTTTTTGACATGCTCGGTACACCAGCCGAAATCCTTTTCGAGCAGCTTGAGCCCCCCCATGTCGTCTTCGTAGTGACCATCGAAGCCCGCCGATATCAGGATCATCTGCGGCTTGAATTCCTTCAGGCGCGGCGTCCACACCTGTAGCACGGCATCGCGGAACTCCTCGCCGCCGCAACCGGCGGCAAGCGGCACGTTGCACATATTGGCGGCCGGCTTTTCAGCCCCGCTATACGGGTAGAACGGATGCTGGAAGATGCTGCACATCAGCACCTGCTCGTCGCCGGCAAAGCAGTCCTCGGTACCGTTGCCATGGTGCACGTCGAAGTCGATGATGGCGACGCGCTCCAAGCCATGCACCTTGAGTGCATGACGAGCGGCAACCGCCACATTGTTGAAAAAGCAGAATCCCATCGGATTACTCTTCTCGGCATGGTGACCGGGGGGACGCACTGCGCAGAAGGCGTTTTCGCATTCTCCACTCATCACCAGATCGACCGCCAGACAACCAGCACCAGCGGCCCGCAGAGCAGCCTGCCAGGTGTGCGGATTCATTGCGGTATCGGGATCAAGGTGCACGACACCGGCCTCCGGCGAGGCCCGCTTGATGCGCTCGAGATGCGAGGCGGGATGGACACGCATCAGCTGCTCGAAGGTGGCCAGCGGCGCGTCGTGGTAGACGAAATAGGCATCGATCCCCTGGGCAATCAGGTGATCATTGATGGCAGTGAGACGTTGCGGGCACTCGGGGTGATGCGAACCCATATCGTGCAACAAGCAGTCGCGATGGGTGATGAAAGCAGTGGTTGTCACTTGTTCTTCTCTCTCTGCGAAGCGGCGCACGAAGAGCGCACGTCGAAATGGCATTATCGTCTCATTCGCCACGCAGCTTCAAGCATTAGAATTCGTTCCAATACTCAACAAGGAAAACCGGCATGTTCGGCTCCCCGCTCCCCGCACGCCACCGCCCTTTCGACGCAGTTCTCGCCCGGGCTGGCCAGATCATCCTGGGCAAAGACGGTGAAATCCGTCAGGCGTTGGCCTGCCTGTTGGCCGGCGGACATCTGCTGATCGAGGATCTGCCAGGAATGGGCAAGACGACGCTGGCCCACACCCTGGCCCGCCTGCTCGGGCTGCGCTTCTCGCGCATCCAGTTCACCAGTGACCTGCTGCCGGCCGACATCACGGGGGTCTCGATTTTCGATCGAGTGACGAGCGAATTCCGCTTCCTGCCCGGTCCGATCTTCGCGCAACTGGTACTCGCCGACGAGATCAACCGCGCCACGCCGAAAACCCAGAGCGCACTGCTCGAGGCGATGGAAGAATGCCAGGTCACCGCGGAAGGCCAGACGCGCGACCTGCCCCGCCCGTTCTTCGTGATCGCCACCCAGAACCCGGCCCACCAGATCGGCACCTTTCCGCTGCCCGAATCCCAGCTCGACCGTTTCCTGATGCGCATCGAACTGGGTTACCCGGACCGCGCCGCCGAACGCGCCCTGCTCACTTCAGGCAGCCAGCGCCAACAGGCCGATCAATTGGAAACCGCCTTCGACGCCGAGGCGCTTCCCGCACTGCAGAAGGAAGTTGCCGGCATCCATGCGGCAGGACCGCTAATCGATTACGTCCAGGCCCTGATCGAAGCCACCCGGCTGAACCCGAGCTTTCAGCATGGCCTGTCGCCGCGCGCCGGCCTCGCCCTGCTTGCTGCCGCCCGTGCCTGGGCCTGGCTGGCCGGACGCGACATGGTACTACCCGATGACGTTCAGGCCGTCCTCCCGGCGGTTGCCCGCCACCGCCTGCGCTCGGCACAGGGTAGCGGCTTCGCCAACCGCGAAGACATTGCCACGCTGCTACGCAGTGTCGCCATTCCCTAGCCGGCCGTGGGCCTCGTCGCCAAACTGCAACAACAACTCTTCCGCTGGCAGAGCGACGGTACGGCACCCTTGCGCCTCGGCCAGCGCCGGGTTTTCATCATCCCGACGCGAGCCGGCCTGCTCTTCGCGCTGGCACTGGTGGTCATGCAACTCGGTGCAATCAATTACACCCTCGCCCTGGGTCATGCGCTGGTTTTCCTGCTTGCCGGACTGGGCCTCACCGGCATGGTGCACACCTTCCGCAACCTGTACGGACTGGTCATCACGCCGGGCCGCTGTGAACCGGTCTTCGCCGGCGAAACGGCCCATTTCCAGATCAGCCTCAGCAATGACCGGGCGGCACCCCGTCTCGCCCTCGAACTCGAAGGCGAACTGGACAAAGCGGTAACCACTGCACTCGATACCCGGGCGAGCGCCACCATCGCCATTCCCATCGCTGCCCGGCAACGCGGCTGGCTCGAACTGCCCCGCGTCCGCCTGTCGAGCCGCTATCCGCTCGGCCTGTTCGTCGCCTGGAGCTACCTGCAGCCGGCCATGCGGTGTCTGGTTTACCCGCAACCGATCGCGTCGCCCTTGCCGGCCCAGTCGCCAACGCCTTCCGGCGGCGAACATAGCGGCGACGCCGGGCAGGAGGATTTCGCCGGCTTCCGGGAGCGCCAGCCCGCCGACTCACCGCGCCATGTCGCCTGGAAGGCCAGCGCCCGCGACGCGGGCGAACGGCCGTTGCTGATCAAGCAGTTTGCCGGCGGCGCCCAGGTCGAACTGCAACTCGACTGGCAATTGACCGATCCGGCCCTGCCGCTCGAAGCCCGGCTGTCGCAGATGGCCGGCTGGGTTCTCGCAGCCCAGGGAGAAGGCTGCAGCTACGGCTTGCAATTGCCCGGCCACTCAATTCCGCCAGGCAACGGCGCAGCCCAGCAACACCGCTGCCTCGAAGCCCTAGCCCTATTTCAGCCATGAGCACCGCGGCCCGCGAAGCGCTCGACCACAAGGCCGTCCCCTGGCTTTTTGCGGCAGCGCTGGTCACTATTGCCCCGCACTTCGAGCATCAACCGCTCTGGCTCTCCGCCTTTGCCGGGCTGATGCTGTTCTGGGGCGGCTGGCTGTGGTGGCAGGACCAGCGCCTGCCCGGTCGCTGGCTGTTGTTGCTTCTCGTCATTGCAGGCTGCGCCGGCATCTATGCCGAATTCCGCACGCTGTTCGGGCGCGATGCCGGGGTCAGCATGCTGGTCGTCTTCATGGCGATGAAACTGCTCGAACTGAAAAGCCGGCGCGATGGCGTGGTCGTCGTTAACCTCGGCTATTTCCTGCTGCTTACCCACTACTTTTACTCGCAAAGCATCCCGACCGGACTCTGGTTGCTGAGCGCCATGTGGATCGTTACGGGCACACTGATTCGCCTCTACGGCGGCCCCGGGGCAACGCTTCGTCACACACTGCGCTACGCCGGACTGCTTTGCGTTCAGGCCATGCCTTTCATGCTCGTGCTCTACCTGCTTTTTCCGCGCATCACCGGACCGCTCTGGGGGCTGCCCCAGGATGCCCACGCCGGCAAGACCGGGCTGTCCGAAACGATGACGCCGGGGATGATCGCCAATCTGGCGCAGAGTAGCGAGATCGCCTTCCGGGTCCGTTTCGACGGCGAGATTCCGGCCAGGGACAAGCTCTACTGGCGCGGTCCGGTACTCGAAAATTTCGACGGTGCCACCTGGCGGCCGCTTACCGCTCGCCACCCGCTACGCATCGAGACAATCTCGGCGCCGATCACCTACGAAACCACGCTCGAAGCCCATAGCCAGCGCTGGCTGCTGGCCCTCGACGCCACTACCGGCCTGCCGCCGGAAACCGCCCTCAGTGGCACCCTGACCGCCACCAGCCGGCAACCGGTGACCAGCCGTCAACGCTTCCGGCTCGTATCGAGCCTCGACTACCGCTTCAACACGACTGAAGAGGCCACAGTAATCCGCCGCAATCTGGCACTACCGGGCAACAGCAATCCGCAGGCCCGCCGCCTCGCCGACAGCTGGCGGGCCACGGCCAAAACGCCTGACGCCATGATCGGGCAGGCCCTCGCGCTGTTCGCCAACGAGTTTTCCTACACCTTGCAGCCGCCCCTGCTCGGAGCGAACAGCGTCGACGACTTCCTCTTTCGTACCCGGCGCGGCTTCTGCGAACATTTCGCTGCCGCCTTTGTCGTCCTGATGCGAAGCGCCGGCATCCCTGCACGCGTGGTAACCGGCTACCAGGGTGGCGAACGCAATCCGGTTGATGGCTACCTTGTCGTCCGCCAGTCCGATGCTCACGCCTGGGCCGAAGTCTGGCTGGAAAACCGCGGCTGGGTGCGCATCGACCCAACGGCGGCGGTCTCGCCGGCCCGCATCGAGACCGGCATCGCCGATGCCCTGCCGGCCGGGGAAGCCCTGCCCGGCCTGATTCAACTACGTAGCACCTGGCTGCGCACGCTGCGTTACCGCTGGGAAGCCATCAACAACGCCTGGAATCAGCAAATCCTCGGCTACGATCCGCAGCGCCAGCGCGAGCTGCTCGCCCGCCTCGGCCTACCCGATGTTGACTGGCGCAACCTGGCCACCTTGCTCGGCCTGGCGACCGGCCTGCTGATTGCCGCCACCACCGCTTGGGCGCTCTACCAGAAACCGCGCCACGACCCGGCCAGCCGTCTGTGGCACAAAGCCCTGCGACATCTGGCCAGCCGGCAGGTAAACTGCGCGCCTTGGGAAACGCCGCTTGCTTTAGCCCGCCGTGTACAACATCAACACCCTGGGCTGGCGGAACCGTTCAACCGGGTCGTCGAGGCTTACCTTCAGGCCCGCTACGGCACCAATCACGATTTGAAAAACTTGCGCGAGGCAATCGCGCGACTTCCCTGATGGAGATGAATTTGAAGCACACCTTCGGCGCCCTGCTACTCGCCGCCTTTTCAGGTTTCGCAGTGGCCTCGGCCAACACGCAGAGCTTTGCAAGCGATCCGGCCGTCATCGATTTTGCCATTGACCTTGAACAACGCCATGGCTTCAAGGCCGACGAACTGCTCGCCCAATTCGCCAGTACCCGGCCCAACGCCAGGGTTCTGCAACTGATCAAACCGCCCGCCTCTCCCTTGCAACGTTCATGGGAGCGCTATCGCTCACGTTTTCTGAATGATCGACGCATCGAAGGCGGCGTCGGCTTCTGGCTGGAAAACCGCGCCAGCCTGATCCGGGCCAGCGCGATCTACGGCGTGCCGGCTGAAATCATTGTCGCCATCATCGGCGTCGAAACCGAATACGGTCGCAATACCGGCGGCTTCGGAGTCCTCGAAGCCCTGGCGACGCTGGCTTTTCACTATCCGCGCCGGGCCGAGTTTTTCCGTACCGAGCTAGAGCAATTCCTGCTGCTGACCCGTGAGAATCAGTTGGACCCGCTCGCCGTCAAGGGATCGTTTGCCGGCGCGATTGGTATCCCGCAGTTCATGCCCGGTAGCCAGCGCCGATACGCCGTGGATTTCGACGGCGACCAGCGAATCGACCTGAGCAACAGCGTTGCCGATGCCATCGGCAGTGTTGCCCGCTTTCTCGAACAGCACGGCTGGCAGGCCGGACAGGCGGTCGCCTACCCGGCCCACACTGTCGGCGAGCCCGAACCCGGCCTGATCGAGGCCGGCATCCAGCCCAGCCTGAAGGTGGCCGAGCTGGCCGAGAAGGGGATACTCAGCGACGCCGACCCGCAGGCGACGGTTGCCCTGCTCGATCTGACATCACCGAACCAAACCACGGAGTATTGGCTAGGACTCAACAATTTCTATGTGATCACCCGCTACAACCGATCCACTTTTTACGCCATGTCGGTATTCCAACTGGCCGAGGAAATCCGCCAGCGGATGCCGCAGTGAAGGGCTTGGCTACAGCAGGGAGTCCCGCGAAATATTCCCGCGCTTGATGATCTTGCGCATGCGGTCCAGACCCTCCATCTGGATCTGCCGAACGCGTTCGCGGGTCAGGCCGAGATCGGTGGCGATCACGTCGAGCGTCGCCACATCCACGCCGTTCAGCCCGTAGCGCCGCTCGATGACGATGCGCTGGCGCTCGGTCAACTGGTCCAGCCAGTCGCCAAGGAGAGAGTCGACCTCGCTCGATTGCAGCAAGGATTCGGGATCGCCGCCGGTATCGTCGGCAATCACTTCCGCCATGGTCCGATTGGGGTCAATTTCGAGCGGCGCGTCGAGCGAGGCGATGTGTTCGTTCAGCGAGAGGATGCGCCGGACATCGTCCTCTGTACGGTCTAGCAGCGCCGCGATACGCTCCACGGTCGAATCCCGTCGATCGGCCGATTCCAGGTGACGCATGGCGCGCAGGACGAGATTGATTTCCTTGACGACATGGACCGGCAGCCGGATGGTTCGCGACTGGTTCATGATGCCGCGCTCGATGCTTTGCCGTATCCACCAGGTGGCGTAGGTCGAAAAACGGAACCCGCGCTCCGGGTCGAACTTTTCCAGCGCATGGATCAGTCCGAGGTTGCCTTCTTCGATCAGATCGAGCAAAGGAATGCCGCGGTTCAGGTAATGCTTGGCGATATTCACAACGAGCCGGAGATTATGCTCGATCATCCGTTGCCGGGCGGAAAAATCGCCGGTGCGCACCAGACGCGTCGTCGCCAGCTCATCTGCTGGGGTCAGCAGCGGCTTGGCCCCGATCTCATTCAGGTAGAGCTGGGTGACGTCTTCGAGAAGCTCGACCTCCGGAGCGAGCGCTTCGGGTTCGGGGACCAGCACGGATTCGTCCGGCTGACCTTCGAACTCCTCATCATCCAGGCCCTCTCCCGAATCGCTCATCTTTTGGGCAGGTATTGGGCTGGGTCGACAGGCTTGCCCTGCTTACGTATCTCGAAGTGCAACTTAACCGAATCCGCATCAGTGTTGCCCATTTCGGCAATCTTCTGACCGCGGCTGACCTGCTGGCCTTCCTTGACGAGAATCTTCCGGTTGTGGGCATAGGCTGACAGGAAGGTCGCATTGTGCTTGACGATCACCAATTCGCCGTAGCCGCGCAGACCAGCACCGGCGTATACGACCTTGCCATCGCCAGCGGCGATGACGGGATCGCCGGCTCGACCGGAGAAATCCAGGCCCTTGCTGCCCGCTTCGCTGTAGCTCGCCACCACTTTGCCTGACGACGGCCACAACCAGGGTACATCGTCGGGACCAGCGGTCGCCGCCGGCACGGTCGAAGCCGGATCCGGCTTCGCCTCAACCCGGGAATCCGGCGCCAAGGCGAACTGCTCGCCGTTTTTGTTCAGGCGGGCATAGGCCTCATCGGAATAAGGCTCCTTGCCAACCCGAGGCTCGCGCTTGACCGATCCATTGCCGGGCATTGTGGTCGTTGCCTGAGCTACCGGCTGATCGAGCGATCGCGACTCAACCACATCCCCGGAAGCAACCGGATTCGCCACTACGGCCCCGCCACTCTCGGGCGCGCTCGGCGGGGCAACCCGCAGAACCTGCCCCTCCTTGATCGAAGAAGGATTGACGATATTGTTCCAGCCCGCAACATCCCGGTAATCTTGGCCATTTTCGAGCGCAATGCGATACAGGGTATCGCCTCGCTTCACCGTGTAGTAACCCGGCCCGGACGGCTGGCCACCAATTGCTGCCCGCGATTGGGCGGTGGCGTTGCGATCGATCGCCGGCACCGGCTGTTGCGAGCACGCAGCAAGCAGCAGACTAGGTAAAACTAAGGCAATCAGTCGAATCATTGCGTTCCTGCGAGAAGAGGGACGAACCGGACCGCATCCAGCCGCGTTTCGGCATATCCCTGAGGGGTTCGTTCAATGAAGCTAAGATACTGCTCCGTCGTCCCAACTGGCAAGACCAGTCGGCCACCGAGCGCCAGCTGTTCGAGTAGCGCCTGCGGCACTTTGGTTCCGGCAGCAGCGACAATAATACTGTCAAAAGGCGCCGCTTCGGGCAAGCCGAACTGGCCGTCAGCATGCTTCAGCCGTACATTGAACTGCTGCAAAGTCCGCATGTGCAACTTGGCCTTTTCGAGCAGGGGACCAAGACGCTCGACTGCATACACCTCATTGGTCAACTGGGCCAGCACGGCAGCTTGGTAGCCACAACCCGCCCCAACCTCCAAGGTCTTTCCCAAGCCTGCACGACCGTTCAGCAGCAACTCAATCATCCGCGCCACAACAAAAGGCTGCGAAATGGTCTGCCCCATGCCCAGCGGCAAGGCGGTATCTTCGTAGGCCCGCGAGGCCAGCGCTTCCTCGACGAAAACATGGCGCGGCACCGCCGCCATGGCGGTCAAAACGGACTCGTTACGAATCCCTTTCTCGCGCAGGCGCTCGATCATGCGGGCCCGGGTGCGTTGCGAAGTCATTCCAATTCCGTGCAACACGCTGGCAGTCACTTCATCCAATGACAAACGGCATTCAATTGTGCCGTATGAGTCAGATCTATTTGCAAGGGAGTTATCGAAACGAAACCACGATCGACCGCATTGAAATCGGTACCGGCCCCAGAATCAGCCGCCGCCCCCGCCGCGCCGACCCAATAAACCGTTTCATTGCGCGGCGAAATCATTTTGACGACCGGCTCGGCTTTATGCCGACGCCCGAGCCGGGTAACCTCCATCCCGCGTAATTCAGCATGGGGTCTATCCGGCACATTGACATTGAGTAACACCGGCTCATTGATCGGGTTACGAATAAAACGCTCGACCAATTCCCGCGCAACGAGACCTGCCGAATCAAAATTATTGCCTTCGAAACTGGTCAACGAAATGGCAATCGAAGGAATACCCAGCAAGAAACCTTCAGTCGCCGCCGCGACCGTCCCCGAATAAATCGTATCGTCGCCCATGTTGGCACCGAGGTTGATTCCGGAAACAATAATATCCGGCAAGTTATCCAGCATGCCGGTAACTGCCAGGTGGACGCAATCGGTTGGCGTCCCATTCACAAAATGGAACCCATTGGCCGCCTGTTTCAGAAACAAGGGCCGATCCAGCGTCAGGGAATTGCTCGCCCCGCTGCGATTCTGTTCGGGAGCAACGACAACGATTTCCCCCAACCCGGTCAGAGCCTCTGCCAGCGCGGCAAGCCCGGGCGCGAAATAACCGTCGTCGTTACTCAGCAGAATGCGCATAAATCAAACCAGTAGATTATCAAGACTGCCGCCATTCCCTAGCCAGGCCTCAACCCATTTTGGTTTACGACCGCGACCGGTCCATTCCAGTTCGGAATTTTCGGGATGACGATATTTAACTTTGACTTTATTGCCGGATACCACTTTGACTTTGGCATCCTTGCCCAGCAAATCCTCAATGGCATAACCACGGGCTTTGGCAAAGGCGCGAACCTCATTCAGGATATTGACCTTTTCCTGAGCCTCGCGGCGTTTTAATTCGGCGGGAATTTGTTGCTGCAATTCGCGCAATTGAATGACAGACAGCGTCGACAAATCCATGATCACCTCCGGTTAACAAATGGGTGGCAACAATCTAATTTGTCTTATTCTATTTATCAACAGTAAAAATTAAAAAACCGGCAAAAGCCGGTTATTTAATTTGGTCGGGGCGGCGGGATTCGAACTCGCGACCCCTTGCACCCCATGCAAGTGCGCTACCAGGCTGCGCTACGCCCCGACAAGCCAAACATTATACCCGAAAACCCCACGAATCAAAGCCGCAACATTTCAATAATTGAATTCAATTCGTCACGTAGACCGCCACTTGCTTTTGGCAACTCATGCTTGCCAGCGGCTGGCACCTCCAGAACACCGCCTTCGTCCAGTCGATTTCGCGCGCCGCTGATCGTAAATCCCTGATTGTAAAGAAGCTCGCGAATTCGACGAACCAGCAGCACTTCGTGATGCTGGTAATAGCGCCGATTCCCCCGCCGCTTGACTGGCTTGAGTTGATTGAACTCCTGTTCCCAGTAACGCAGCACATGGGGTTTGACCCCACACAACTCGCTGACTTCACCAATGGTGAAATAGCGCTTGGCGGGAATCGGCGGCAATTCGTCGCCTGAATGGGTTTTAGGCCGCTGTTCCATCGAAGGCTAACTCAACGTCAGACTTAAGCTTCTGGCTGGCATGAAACGTTACGACACGGCGCGCCGTAATCGGGATTTCCTGACCGGTTTTTGGGTTTCGCCCAGGGCGTTGCGGCTTGTCGCGCAACTGAAAATTGCCGAAACCTGACAGCTTAACGCCATCACCAATTTCCAGTGCATTGCGAATCTCTTCAAAGAAAGCCTCAACCATGTCCTTGGCCTCACGTTTATTGAGGCCAACCTTCTCAAAAAGGAGGTCGGCGAGTTCGGCTTTGGTGAGCGTCATCGTCATTATTATTCCATCAGGCACGCAGTTGAGCACCGAACGCCTGTTCGAGACAGGACACCAGTTGCTGCATCGCAGCATCAACTTCCGAATCTAGCAAAGTGCGTTGAGTATCTTGCATAACTATACGGAACGCAAGACTTTTCTTGTTTTCCGGAACCCCTCTTCCGACGTACACATCGAACAATTGAACGTCCTGAACAAGGCTTGGCAATCGCTGTTTTAGATCATCGATCAGGGTTTGCACTGCAAGATCCAGATCAACAATAACGGCAAGATCACGGATCACTGCCGGAAACTTCGAAACTTCGAAGTACGCCGGAACATTGGCCGCCTTCACAGCATCGAAATCGACCTCAAAAACGACCGGTGCATTTGGCAGATCGTATTTTTGGACCCATTCCGGGTGCAGTTCTCCGAGGCAGCCAATTTCCCGACCGTCGAGTAGCACACTGGCCGCACGCCCGGGATGCAGCGCCGGATGCGCTAGTTTCTCGAAACGTAATTGCGCCGGAGCCAGCAAGGCTTCAAGATCGCCCTTCACATCGAAGAAATCGGCCTTGCGCGAACCACTACCCCAACCTTCCGGCAAGGCACCACCGTAGGCTAGACCAGAGAGTTTCCAGGGCTGAGCAAAACCGGCAACCGGCGTTCCTGCCTCATTGCGCTCGAATGCACGCCCTGCTTCGAATAGACGCACTCGGTTCTGTTTGCGCTTGAGATTGGTCACCAGATTGGAAATCAGGCCACCGAACAACGTCGACCGCATGACGGCCATCTGGCTGGCAATCGGATTAGCCAGACGAATCGGGTCAGTGTTGGCGGCAAAGTCAGCTTCCCAGACTTCCTCGACAAAAGCGAAATTAACCACTTCCTGATAACCGCGGTCGACCAACACCTGGCGAACACGGGCCGCAGGTCGTTGCGCCTCGGGCTGCACCATCATTTTCAGGTTGCCACGCGGTGCCGGAGCCGGGATATTGTCGTAGCCGTGCAGGCGCGCGATTTCCTCAATCAAGTCTTCCTCGATTTCGATATCGAAGCGCCAGGTCGGGGGCGTCACCAGAAAATCATCACCCTCGCACACAAAGGGCAGCCCCAGGCCGGCGAACAAGCTGGCGATCTGCTCCTGAGAAAAGACCATTCCGATCACCGCACAAGCGCGCGCCGTGCGCAGCCGCACCGGGTTACGCGCCGGCATCTCGGCCTTGGCCTCAGTCACCGGACCTGCGGCACCACCACAAATATCAATAACCAGTTGCGTAGCCCGTTCGATGGCACGCTTGGCACCGCCGAAATCAACACCGCGCTCGAAGCGGTGCGAGGCATCGGAGCCGAAACCGTAACGACGGGCTCGACCGGCGATGGCCTTCGGCGCAAAGAAGGCAGATTCGAGGAACAACTCGCTGGTTTCCAGCGTGATACCGCTCTCCTCGCCCCCATGATACCGGCCATGGCCAACGGCTTGGCATCGTCGGCAATGACCAGGATATCTGCATCAATGGAAATGGTCTGTTCGTTCAACAGCAGTAGTTTTTCTTCCGGCTTCGCCATGCGGGCATGCACGGCGCCTTCGAGTTTGGTGTTATCGAAGGCATGCAGCGGCTGGCCGAGTTCGAGCATGACGTAATTGGTGACATCAACCAGCGCTGAAATCGAGCGGATGCCGCTACGCTCCAGGCGGCGCTTCATCCATTCCGGCGTCGGCGCCTTGGCATCAACCCCCTTCAGCACGCGGCCGAAATAGAGCGGACAGGCAACCGGCGCATCGAGCACGACGGCCCGCTGATCGGCGATGGTCGCCGCAACTTCCGGCACATCGATAAGCTTGGCCTGGGCGCCGGCAATGGCTGCCACTTCGCGTGCCACGCCGCTCAGCGACAGGCAATCGGCGCGATTCGGCGTAAGCTTCAGTTCGAACTGGTTATCGTCGAGATCGAGATATTCGCGGATCGACTGACCAACCGGGGCATCGACCGGCAGGATCAGGAGACCGGAGGCTTCTTCGGCAATACCGAGTTCCTTGGCCGAACAGAGCATGCCTGACGACTCGATGCCGCGCACCTTGGCGACCTTGATAACAAAATCACCGGGCAGCTGGGCACCGGGCAAGGCACAGGGCACGCGCAGGCCGACAGCGACATTCGGCGCGCCGCAGACGATGGTTGTCGGCTCGCCGCGACCGGTATCGACCTTGCAGACGTTCAGACGGTCGGCATCGGGATGCTTGACGACTTCCAGCACCTGGGCGACGACGACGTCGTTGAATTGGGGTGCGACCGGCTCCAGGCCTTCGACTTCAAGGCCGGCCATGGTCAGCAGATGGGAAAGGTCCTCGCTCGATAGCTGGGTGTCGACAAGGGTACGTAGCCAGGATTCGGAGAATTTCATGCGAATTGCCTCAGGAAACGGAGGTCGCCTTCAAAGAAGAGGCGCAGGTCATTGACGCTGTAACGCAGCATGGTCAGGCGATCCTGACCGAAGCCAAATGCAAAGCCGGTGTATTTTTCCGGATCGATGCCAGCAATGCGCAGCACGTCCGGATGCACCATGCCGCAACCGGCGATTTCCAGCCAGCGGCCTTCGAGTGGGCCACTCATGAAAGCGACGTCGATTTCGGCGGAGGGCTCGGTAAACGGGAAGAAAGACGGGCGGAAGCGGACCTTGAGGTCGTCGGTCTCGAAGAAACTCTTCAGGAAATCGGCAATGACGCCCTTGAGGTCGGCAAACGAAACGCCTTCGCCGACCCACAAGCCTTCGACCTGGTTGAACATCGGCGAATGGGTCGCGTCGGAATCGACCCGATAGACACGGCCCGGCGCGATGATGCGAATTTCGGGCATTTTTCCCAGTTGACCGTACTTGGCGACATGCGCCTGCATGTAACGCGCCTGAATCGGGCTGGTATGGGTGCGCAGCAGCACCTTGTCGGCAACGCTACCATCCGGGTTCTGCAGGTAAAAGGTGTCGTGCATCGAACGCGCCGGATGATCCTCGGGCGTGTTCATGGCCGTGAAATTGAAAAAGTCTTCCTCGATCTCGGGGCCGTCGGCCACTTCGAAACCGATGGAGCGAAACAGGGACTCGATCCGTTCCAGCGTGCGCGTCACCGGATGCAGACCACCACGCGCTTCAGCGCGACCGGGCAGCGTGACATCCAGCGCCTCTTCGGCCAGGCGTGCTTCCAGCGCCGCCTTGCGAATAGCTTCGCGACGCTCGTTGAGCGCAGCTTCAACGGCCGTTTTGGCGACGTTGATCGCGGCGCCAGCAGTTTTCTTCTCTTCCGGCGGCAGTTTGCCCAGACCCTTGAGAAGTTCGGTGATCTGCCCGCTCTTGCCGAGGAAACGGGCTTTTACCTGTTCCAGTGCGTCCGGGTCAGCAATGGCAGCGAAGGCCGCTTGGGCTTCACTAACGATTTGATCGAGATTGTCCATAAAGATCCCCCAACAGAACCACCAACAAAAAAGGAGGCTTGCGCCTCCTTTTTTTAACTAGCCTAAGCTCAGGCGCCGAGCTGTGCTTTCGCTTGATTGGCGAGAGCAGCAAAAGCCGGCTGATCGAAGACGGCCAGATCGGCCAGAACCTTGCGGTCGACTTCGATATTGGCCTTCTTCAGGCCATTCATCAGGGTGCTGTACTTCATGCCCAGCTCGCGAGCTGCTGCATTAATACGGGCAATCCACAGCGAACGGAACTGACGTTTGCGCTGACGACGGTCGCGGTACTGGTATTGACCGGCCTTCATCACCGCCTGTTTGGCGATGCGATATACGTTCTTGCGACGACCGCGGTAACCCTTGGCCTGAACGAGAATCTTCTTGTGACGCGCGCGCGCCGTTACACCACGTTTGACTCTAGGCATCTGCTATCTCCTTATGCGTAGGGCAGCATGGCGCGGACAGAAGCCGTATCGCGCGCGTTGACTTCGACGGAACCGCGCAGATGGCGTTTCACCTTGGTGGTCTTCTTGGTCAGAATGTGACGCTTGAAGGCTTGACCGCGCTTGATGCTGCCACCGGCGCGAACCGAGAAACGCTTTTTGGCGCCGCTCTTGGTCTTCATTTTGGGCATTTATATGCTCCTTAATGACATGCCATCAGGTGGTCCCCGACGGGAACGCTTCCATACCCGAAAGCACTTATAAAAACTCTGTATTACGGTTGCTTCTTCTTGGCCGGCCCGATGATCATGATCATCTGACGACCTTCCATTTTCGGCATCTGCTCGACCTGCCCGACGGCTTCGAGGTCGGCCTTGATCCGTTCCAGTTGACGCATACCGAATTCCTGGTGCGCCATTTCGCGGCCCCGGAAGCGCAGGGTCACTTTGACCTTGTCTTCTTCTTCCAGGAAACGCGTCATGTTCCTGAGCTTGATCTGGTAATCGTTTTCGTCAGTACCGGGGCGCAGTTTGATTTCCTTGACCTGCACCTGCTTCTGCTTCAACTTGGCTTCATGGGCGCGCTTTTGTTCCTGGTACTTGAACTTGCCGTAATCCATGATGCGGCAGACTGGCGGCTTCGCCATTGGAGCGATCTCAACCAGATCGACTCCTGCTTCTTCTGCCATTTGCAACGCGGCACGAATGCTGACAATACCGAGTTGTTCGCCTTCAGCACCCTGGAGACGAATCTCCGGAACCGTGATTTCTTCGTTGAGGCGATGCGCCTTGTTCTGAGCTATGGTAAAACCCCCGAAAACAACAATAATTAAGCCGTGCCACTACGCGCCGCAACTTCATTCTGAAGCTGCTTGATCAGGGTATCTACGGACATCTGTCCGAGATCCTGACCACCGCGAGTACGCACGGCCACCAGTCCGTCCGCCTTCTCTTTATCGCCCACAACGAGCTGATAAGGCAGCCGGTTCAAGCTATGTTCCCGAATTTTATAGGTAATTTTCTCGTTGCGCAAATCCGACTCGGCGCGAAAGCCCGCCTGATGTAGCTTTTGTGCCACTTCGGCGGCGTAATCCGCCTGCTTTTCGGAGATATTCAGCACGACGGCCTGAGTCGGCGCAAGCCAGAGCGGCAGTGCTCCGGCGAAATTTTCGATCAGGATTCCGATGAAGCGCTCCAGCGAGCCAAGAATGGCGCGGTGCAACATCACGGGAACTTTGCGCTCGTCATTGCCATCGACGTACTCGGCGCCCAGACGGCCCGGCATCGAGAAGTCCACCTGCATCGTGCCACACTGCCAGGAACGACCAATCGCATCCTTGATGTGGAATTCGATCTTCGGGCCGTAGAACGCCCCCTCGCCCGGCAATTCGGTCCATTCCAGCCCGGACGCGCGCAAGCCCTGGCGCAGCGCATCCTCGGCCTTGTCCCAGACTTCGTCAGAACCGACACGACTATCCGGGCGCAAGGCCAGCTTGACCGCCACATCGTTGAAGCCGAAGTCGGCATAGACCTTCTTGACCAGCGCATTGAAGGCCGCCACTTCGGATTCGATCTGATCCTCGGTACAGAAAATGTGCCCATCGTCCTGCACAAAACCGCGTACGCGCATCAGGCCGTGTAGTGCGCCAGTCGGCTCGTTGCGGTGACAAGAGCCAAACTCGCCGTAACGCAGCGGCAGTTCGCGGTAAGAGCGCAGATCGGCATTGAAAACCTGGATATGCCCCGGACAATTCATCGGCTTGACCGCGTAATCGCGATTCTCCGACGAGGTCGTGAACATGTTCTCCTTGTAGTGCTCCCAGTGACCAGATTTTTCCCACAGCGTCTTGTCGAGAATCTGCGGGCAACGCACTTCCTGGTAACCGTTGTTGCGATAAACCGCGCGCATGTACTGCTCAATCTCCTGCCAGATCGCCCAACCTTTGGGATGCCAGAAAACCAGTCCCGGCGCCTCGTCCTGCATGTGAAACAGGTCGAACTGCTTGCCCAGACGCCGGTGGTCGCGTTTTTCCGCCTCCTCCAGCATGTGCAGATAGGCGTCGAGATCTTCCTTCTTGGCCCAGGCGGTGCCGTAGATGCGCTGCAGTTGTTCGTTGCGATGGTCGCCGCGCCAGTAGGCACCGGCCACCTTCATCAGCTTGAAGACCTTGAGCTTGGCCGTGGTCGGCACGTGCGGGCCGCGGCAAAGATCGATGAAATCGCCTTCGCGATACAGCGACACCTGCTGATCGGCCGGAATAGCGCCAATCAGCTCGGCCTTGTATTTCTCGCCAAGATCAAGGAAGAACTTGACCGCATCGTCGCGCGCCCAGACTTCGCGGCTGACCGGAATATCCTTCTTGGCCAGTTCAGCCATGCGTTTTTCGATGGCGATCAGATCTTCCGGGGTAAACGGACGCTTGTAGGCAAAGTCGTAATAAAAGCCGTTTTCAATAACCGGACCAATGGTTACCTGAGCCTCGGGGAACAATTCCTTGACCGCGTAGGCCAACAGGTGAGCTGTCGAGTGGCGAATGACTTCCAGACCTTCCGCATCGCGGTCGGTGACAATGGCCAGATCGACGTTTTCCTCAATCAAAAAAGAGGTATCGACCAGCACGCCATTGACCTTGCCGGCCAGCGCCGCGCGAGCCAGACCGGCGCCGATACTGGCAGCAACCTCGGCGATCGTCACCGGCTGTTCAAAGGAGCGGACGGAACCATCTGGCAGTTTGATATCAGGCATGGCGGATCTCTGGGCAAAAAAAAAGTGCGGGGTGAGCCGCACTTTTTTGGTCGAACGAAAGCTGACTCGGTTAGTGTCTCTGAACTGCAAAGCAAGTTCGGAAAGAGTTCAAATCAGCTCCGTCAGGTATTTGGTAGGCGGTATTGGAATCGAACCAACGACCTCCACGATGTCAACGTGGCGCTCTAACCAACTGAGCTAACCGCCTGAAGAAGCGCGCATTATAAGGATGCAAAAATGCTTGTCAACACCCTTTCACTGAAAAGGCAGACAAAGACAGGCCTTCAGCACGCAACGGGACATCACTCGCCCGAGCAAGTAAGATTCGGCTCTGTAAAGAGGAGAGCAGCATGAACGACGGCTGGATAGTATTGGGGATCATCGTAATTTTTGTACTTGGCGCAGCGCTTCCGCTACTGCGCCGGGACCACCCTTCGAATACCCCGCTACCGCCAGCCAAGGAAACCCTTCGCGACTGGCGCAATGATCAACGATAGGAAGAACACCGTGGATTCACGCCTGACCGATCTTGAAATCAAGATCAGCTATACCGAAGATTTAGTGGATGAACTGAATCGCACAATCTATCGTCAGCAGTTGCAGATCGACCGGCTGATCGCCGAGTTCCATATCTTGCGCGAACAGGTACGGAGTGCCGAGCCGCTCGAACAGCGGGACTTGCGCGACGAGATTCCGCCGCATTACTGAGAGCCCCTCTTGACCGCAAGTTCGTCTATCAGTGTTCTCTACCACGCTGACTGCCTCGACGGCTTCGGTTCCGCCTATGCCGCGTGGCGTCGCTTCGGCGACAATGCCAGCTATCGTCCTTTGCATCACGGCGAAGCGTGGGAAGTCGCGGAAATTGCTAACCATGATGTCTTTATCCTCGACTTCTCCTTCGCCCCTGAAACTCTGGAAGTCATTGCGTCGAGCGCGAAGTCGGTTACCCAGCTAGATCACCACGCCTCTGCTCAGCAAGCCTGGAAAGGCAAATTGGCGAACCGCGGCGACGGCTTGGCAATGCATACCCACCCCAGGCTGCCACTGACCGTCATCTTTGACCTGGAAAAATCCGGCGCCCGCCTTGCCTGGGAACATTTTCAGCCGGAACAACCCGTTCCGCTAACCCTCCGACACATCGAGGACCAGGATCTGTGGCGCTTTGCCTTGCCCGGCACGCGTGCCTTCTGTCGCGCATTGCGCCTGCTGCCTTTCGATTTTCTGATCTGGAACGAACTCGTTGCGCAGGCGCCGACATTATGCACATCACGCTACCGCGAAATGCTTGAGCAGGGGGAAACCATCGAGGCTTTCTTCCGTAAGGAGGTCGACCGCCTGGCCAACAGCCAACTGCAGACGCCTGCCGTATTGCGGGGCGAGCCGGTCGATGCCCTGCAAGCCTTGCGTCACGGTCAATCGACCATCGTCAATGACGACCTGGCTTGGCTGGCCGTCAAAGGGGTGGCGATCAATGCCAACGTCCTTTTCGCCTCGGAACTCGGCAACCTACTCGCTGAACAAAGCGGCTCCTTTGCCTTGGTCTGGCAGATGGCTGCCAACGGCGAGGTCAAAGCCTCGTTGCGCTCGAAGGGGGACTTTGACGTCGCCAGCATTGCCGTTCGCTATGGTGGCGGCGGACACCGCAATGCTGCCGGTTTCCGGATGCCGATCAAGCAATTCATTGCTGAAGTGCTCGGCCAGCAACCCGACTAATCACCGAACGCCAGGCCATTCAGAACCGGTTGGGCTCCTTGCACTCCTGCACCGCCCAATAAACCAGAATCGCCCAGCCCAACAGCGGGATGAAATAGAGCAACTGTAACCAGCCGCTCTTGTCGATATCATGAAGTCGCCGGGCGCCCACAGCCAGTCCAGGCAGCAATACTGCCAAGGAAAATAGTGCGGATAACTTGTCGCTGATGACGCCGGTCACCATCGTCGCCAGAAACACGAACAGGACCCACCACCAGTATTCGGAACGGGACGCACGCCCCGAGAAGTCGGCATACTTGGTAAAGCAGGTCTGGATAGATTCGCCGAATGTCATCACTCCCCCTAATCGCGGTCGCGGACCCGATCCAGGACTTCTGCGGCCTGGTCAAGCAGATAGTCGTTGGCGGTCGATACCTTGGCGGCTGTTCCGAAATACGCCGCAAAGTCAGCGGCCGAAACCTCTGTTTCCTCGGCGATCGGCAAACGCCGTTCGGTACGTTTGCGCCGTTCGAGACAATTACAGGGCGGACCAAAATCGAATTGCCGCCGTTCTACCCGTATTCTGCGCTCGATTCCCATATTCACTCCCGCTGGTTATGTCCCAAACATAAACGCAGCATGGATAACTTGCAATATGAATAATTAAATATTCCACAGCCAGGTCGAATCTGGCGTTATGGAATTAGCCACCGGGGACGTGATGGCGGTCGGAATTCCACAATGAATATCCGGGGCTAAAAACAAAAAAGGCTTCCATCGCTGAAAGCCTTGTCTGTACTTGATGGTGCCCAGGAAGGGACTCGAACCCCCACACCTTTCGGCGCCAGAACCTAAATCTGGTGCGTCTACCAATTTCGCCACCTGGGCAGGCGGCGCGCATTCTACCACTCTCCGGCCTTCCACCCTATACTTGCCGCCCCATGCCCGTCGAACATTACGAAAATTTTCCGGTAGCCTCCCTGCTCGTGCCGGCCATACTGCGCCGACCGATCGAGGTAATCTACCGTTTTGCCCGCAGCGCTGACGATATCGCCGACGAAGGGGACGCCGCGCCGGAAGAACGCCTGGCCGCGCTAGCCGACTATCAGGCGGAACTGGACCGCATCGAAGCCGGCACTCCGCCGCAGACACCGCTTTTCGTCGCGCTGGCCGAGATCGTTGGCCAGTACGCCCTGCCGATCCAGTTGTTCCGCGATCTGCTCGACGCCTTCGCCCAGGATGTCGTCAAGAAGCGCTACGCCGACTACCCGGAACTGCTCGATTACTGCCGCCGCTCGGCCAATCCGGTCGGCCGGCTGGTGCTGCACCTGTTCGGACGAACCGAAGCGGAACATCTGGAGCAATCCGATTGCATCTGCACCGCCCTGCAACTGATCAACTTCTGGCAGGACGTTGCCATCGACTGGCGGAAGGATCGCGTCTATATCCCGCAAACCGATTTCCCGCACTTCAAGGTCGGCGAACGCGACATCGCGCAACAGCGCTGGTCGGCCAACTGGGCGGCGCTGATGGATTTCGAGATCGATCGCACCGAGGCCCTGATGCAGCGCGGCGCCCCGCTCGTCCGCGCCCTGCCCGGCCGCCTCGGCTGGGAAATCCGTTTGACCGTCCAGGGCGGGCTGCGCATTCTCGAGCGCCTGCGCCGGGTGCGCGGCAACATGTTCGAATATCGTCCCAAGCTCGGCAAATGGGACTGGCTGGTCCTGGCCGGCCGTTCCCTTACAATGTGACCCCATGAATCCCGACCTCTACTGCCAGGAGAAGTGCGCTGCCAGCGGCTCCTCCTTCTATTACAGCTTCCTGTTCCTGCCCGCCGAGCGCCGCCGCGCCATCATGGCGCTCTACGCCTTCTGCCGCGAAGTCGATGACGTGGTCGACGAATGCCACGACATTTCGATCGCCTCGACCAAGCTCGCCTGGTGGCGCCAGGAAGTCGAGCGCGTCGCCAGCGGCGACCCGACGCATCCCGTCGGCCTGGCGCTGAAGGGTGTCGGCGGCCAGTTCAGCCTGCCCAAGGAACAGTTGCTGGAAATCATCGACGGCATGGAAATGGATCTCCAGCAGTCGCGCTATCTCGATTTCAAGGGTCTGTCGCTCTACTGCTACCGCGTCGCCAGCGTCGTCGGCCTACTCGCCGCCGAGATTTTCGGCTTCAAGGACCGGCAGACGCAGAAGTACGCCCACGATCTCGGCATGGCCTTCCAGCTCACCAACATCATCCGCGACATCGGCGAGGATGCCCGGCGCGGCCGCATCTACATCCCGATGGACGAGTTGAAGCAGTTCAACGTCCCGGCCGCCGACATCCTGAATGCCAAGTACTCCGACAATTTCACGGCCCTAATGCAGTTCCAGGCCGAGCGCGCCGAGAAGTATTACGAGCAGGCCTTCGCCCAGTTGCCGGCCGTCGACCGCAAGAGCCAGCGCCCCGGCCTGATCATGGCGGCGATCTACCGTACCCTGCTCGACGAGATCAAGCGCGAGAACTTCCAGGTGCTGCACCAGCGCATCGCACTGACCCCGGTCCGCAAGATCTGGATCGCCTGCAAGACCTGGGCCTTTGCGTGAAGATTGCCGTCATCGGCGGCGGCTGGGCGGGAATCGCCGCCGCGGTCGAACTGACGGCAGGCGGGGCGCAGACCACCCTCTTTGAAGCCGGCCGCGTACTCGGCGGCCGCGCCCGTTCAGTCGGCATCGATGGCCGGACGCTGGACAACGGCCAGCACATCCTGCTCGGCGCCTATCGCGAAACCCTGGCCCTGATGGACCGGGTCGGCGCCGACCCCGACCATCTGCTCGACCGCCGGCCACTGCAGGTGCGCGGCCGAAACGGTTTCCGGCTGGCCCTGCCGAAACTGCCCGCCCCACTCAATGTTGCCTGGGGTCTGCTGACCGCACAGGGCGTCGGCCTCGGCGAAAAATTGGCGACCGCCCGCTGGATGGAAAGCGTCAAACGACAGCACTTTCAACTGCCCCGGGACACCACGGTCGCCCACTGGCTGGATGTCGCCGGGCAGACCGGATGCCTGCGCCGCCATCTGTGGGAGCCGCTTTGCCTGGCCGCCCTCAACACGCCGGCCGAACGCGCTTCGGCGCAACTATTCGCCAACGTGCTGCGCGACAGCCTGGGCAGTTCGCGACGGGCCGATACCGACCTACTGTTGCCCAAAGGCGACCTCGGCCGCGTGCTGCCCGAACCGGCCGGCCGCTGGTTGGCCGCCAATGGCGCCCAGCTACGCACCGGCCACCGGGTGAAAAGCATCGTGCCGTCGGAGGCCGGCATTGGCATCGACGGCGAGCCCTACGATGCCGCCATCCTCGCCACCGCCCCGCAACACGCCGCCGGGCTGTGGCCGGCCGCCGCCATCGCCGACGCCTACGAACCGATCGCCACGGTCTACCTGCAATACGCGCCGGACACCGCGCTGCCCTTCCCGCTGCTCAATCTCGGCGGAAAATTCGGCCAATGGGTGGTCGACCGCGGCAACGGCCTGCTCGCCTGCATACAGAGCGGCCACGGCGCCTGGGAGAGGTTGGATGACGCAGCGCTGACCGCCACCCTGCAGGCGGAATTGGCGCTGCCCGGCGCCGTAGTCTGGCACAAGGTCATTCGCGAGAAACGCGCCACTTTTGCCTGCCACCCCGGCCTGCAACGACCGGGCACGGCGACGACCAGCCGGCGACTCTTTCTGGCCGGCGATTACACCTGGAGCGAATACCCGGCGACGCTGGAAGGCGCCGTGCGCAGCGGACTGCGAGCGGCCCGCTGCGTCCTCACCACCAGCCACTGATCGAATGGTCACCCGCGCCGGCGGCCATCTCACCTACCCGCGGCTACGCTCAGGCTTCAATTCGCTGTTCGCCCAGTGGGCGAATTCGCTGCGCGGACAACTGCCGAAGCGGTTTTTGCCCGCCCCTTCCAGAACCTGATAAACCACCAGATCGAATTCCGGGTTGGCCGATGGCCGCTCATCGACGATCTGGCGCACCGACCATTGCGGACCAGGCTGGTCATTGCAGTAGATATGGCCGAGTTGTACGTCCGGCAGGCCGTGCTGACGGCCCTGGCGGGCGATCTGCATCGCCTGTTCGACGACCTGGCCGAGTTCGGCCGGGCTGATGTCGATCACGACATTCAGCCGATCCATGGCGGCCTCGATCTGCTCCTCCGAGAGGACCGGCCAGGCATCGGACTTTCTGACCGGCACCGCGTAATGCATCAGACTGGCCGGATAGCGTCGCCAGGGGAAGGCGTAATTGAACACGAAGCCGGTGAGCAGGATGATCAAGCAATTGATGGCAACCGGACTCAAGGCATAGGAATAGCCCAGGCTATGTACCGAGCTGCCGCCGATCACCGCGGTCAGCGCTGTCGCGCCACCGGGCGGATGAATGCAGCGGGCGAGGTGCATGCCGCCGATGGCGAGACCGACGGCCAGTGCCGCGGCCAGGATCGGCACCGGGATCAGCTTGTAGCACGTGACGCCGATCAGCGCCGAGAGCAGATGGCCGCCGAGCACCGACCACGGCTGGGTCAGCGGACTGTGCGGGACCGCAAAGATCAGGACCGCCGACGCCCCAAGCGACGGGATGATCAGTAGCGCTGCCTGCTGCCCGACAATGCTGCCGGTAAGCAGCAGGATGAGCAGGATGCTGAGCATGCCGCCCAAACCAGCCAGCACCTGCTCATTGGCGTGGTAGCCGGCGTGTGGCAAGCCGATGAATTGACTGAATCGTTTCCAGTATGGGTTGGCCATGACGGCTAGCTCGCCCGTTGCTTTATTGCCAGGCTACCCCTGGCCGGAAAGCGGCCGCGAATTTCGCCGTCATTGGTGCACAGATCGGCCAATGTGAAGGCATCGAGGGACTGGTAAAGGCCTGCGAAGGCGTCGCCGAGTATTTTGGTCAGCCGGCAAACCGGAGCGATGCGACAGCTATTCGCCGTGCCGGAAAAGCACTCGACGATGGCCGAGTCGCCCTCGCTGGCGCGAATCACCTCGCCCAGCCGGATCTCGGCAGGGGGACGAGCCAGGCGGACGCCGCCGCCCTTGCCGCGCACCGATTCAATGGTGCCGCTGCGCGCCAGTCGATGCACAACCTTCATCAGGTGATTTTCGGAAATCCCATAAGCGCTCGCCATTTCGGGAATGGTCGCCAGACGCTCAGGTTCGAGCGCCAGATAAATCAGAACGCGTAGCGTGTAATCAGTAAAGGTGGTGAGATGCATGCGCTATAAGCAGTAGAAATAATATTGCTTTTGAAGGTAGCGAATGATAACTTGAACATGCACAACATTTGCATCTTAAAGCCGACATGAATCCTCCGCTTACCCCATCCGCCTTGCCCTCCCCTGAACAGGTCCGCACCAGCTTGCGGAAGGTGGTCGATCCTGAAGTTGGCGTCAATATTGTCGACCTCGGCCTGATCTACGACGTGCAGGTCAGCCCCGAAAAGCTGCATATCGCGATGACCATGACCTCGCCGGCCTGCCCGATGGGCGACATGATTATCGAGGACGCCGAGACGGCCCTGGCCGCCGACTGGCCGGAGGCTCCGCCGGCCAACATCGAACTGGTCTGGAATCCGCCCTGGGAGCCATCGATGATGAGCGACAAGGCGCGCGGCAACCTCGGGTGGTGAGCCGCCGATGATTTTCCGGGAACTTCCGCCAGCCTGGCGCCTACCGCTGCTGCTGATGGCCATGGCCAGCCTGCTGGCCGGCGTCCTCGGCGGCCTCGCCCGGCTCGCCGTCGACGTGCCGGTCGCCGCCCAGTTGCGTGCCGGCGGCCACGGCGCCCTGATGGTGGCCGGCTTTTTCGGCACCGTCATCAGCCTGGAACGGGCCGTTGCCCTGCACCGCTTCTGGCCCTACCTGGCGCCGCTGAGTGCCGGCCTGGGCGGCATCGCCTTCCTCGCCCAAGGGCCGTGGTGGTTGCCCCCAGCCTTGTTTTGCCTGGCCGGCGGTTTGCTGTTCGCGGCCAGCCTAGCGGTCTATCGCCAATTGCCAGCCCTGTTCACCTTCACCCTGCTGCTCGGCGCCGGTGCCTGGCTGGCCGGCAATATCGCATGGCTGCTGACCCAGGACATCGGCGTTGCCGCCCTGTTCTGGATGGGCTTCCTGGTGCTGACCATCGCCGGCGAGCGCCTCGAACTGACGCGCTTCCTGCCGCCACAAGCCCTCGGCAAGAAGATCTTCATCGCCCTGCTGGCAACCATCTGCCTCGCCGCGACCTTGATCCCGCTCGCACCCGAGATCGGCAGCCAACTGCTGGCCGGCGCGTTTCTGGTGCTGGCCGGCTGGCTGCTGCGCTATGACATTGCCCGCCGCACAGTCCGCCAGTCCGGCCTGACCCGCTTCGTCGCCGTCTGCCTGCTGGCCGGCTATGGCTGGCTCGCCGTCGGTGGTGCGCTGGGTGCGCTTGGCGCCTTTACTCCCGGCCATCCGTGGCGCGACGCCGCGCTGCACGCCATCTTCGTCGGCTTCGTCTTTTCGATGGTGATCGGCCATGCGCCGATCATTTTTCCGGCCGTGATGCGCGTCAAAATCCCCTACCACCCGTTCTTCTACCTGCCCTTGCTCGCCCTGCACGCGTCGCTACTGCTGCGCGGGGCCGGAAGTTTCGGCGACACCTGGGCCTGGCGCCAGGCCGGGGCCATCCTGAATGCCCTGAGCCTGGCTCTTTTCGTCCTGACCATCCTGGTCAGCGTGGCGCGCGGCGCCTACAACCGGAAACCTATCGTATGAAACGCTCCCCCGCTCTGCTCAAGCTCTCCCGCGAGCACCACACAGCCTTAAGTCTGGCCCTGCGTATCGAGAAAGCCACCGACGCGGCCGCTCAGGACATCCTGCTGGCGACGCTGCCGGCACTGTTCCGCGGCGAACTGGAACCGCACTTCCAGGAAGAGGAAAAGGCCTTGTTGCCGCAACTCGCTCAGGCCGGCGAAACCGCGCGGGTCGATCGGACCTTGGAGGAACACCGGCAAATACGCGCCCTGGTCGGGCGGATGGCCGACGGCGATCGCACCAGCCTGAAGGCTTTTGGCACCCTGCTCAGGGCCCATGTACGCTTCGAGGAGCGCGAATTGTTCGTGGTTGCCCAGCGTGTCCTGCCGGCAAACTACCTGGAAAACGCCGGCCTGATCTAAGCGCGGCTACGCTGCCTGGCCAGCCAGCCGGCCCGATTGAATGCGCAGGACGCGCCCGCAGCGGGCGGCGATCGCTTCGTCGTGGGTGACCAGGATCAGCGTCGTGCCTTGTTTGGCATTGAGTTCGAACATCAGCTCGATAATCTGCTGCCCGGTGGCCGCATCGAGGTTGCCGGTCGGCTCGTCAGCCAGAACCAACCGGGGATTGGCGACAAAGGCCCGGGCCAAGGCAACCCGCTGCTGCTCGCCGCCGGACAGGTGTTTCGGGTAATGCTTCAGGCGGTGGTCGAGGCCGACGCGCTCCAGCCAGGCGCGGGCACTGGCTGCCGCCGTTTTGACGCCGGCCAGTTCGAGCGGCAGCATGACGTTTTCCAGGGCATTCAGCGAGGGCAGCAACTGGAAGGACTGAAAGACGAAGCCGAGCAGCTTGCCGCGCTGCCGTGCCCGGTCATCTTCGTCGAGGGCAGCGAGCGCCACGCCGTCGAGCCGGATTTCGCCGGCGCTGGGAACATCGAGTCCGGCGAGCAGTCCGAGCAGGGTCGATTTTCCGGAGCCCGAGGCACCGACAATCGCCACCGTTTCACCCGGCATCACCGAAAAGGAAATATCCTGCAGTATCGTCAATGGTTCACCGCCGTTATCGACGGTTTTTCCCAGATTCATCACCTCAACGACTGATTCTTCTGCCATGCGGCTTGCTCTCTTCCTGTTTGCCCTGCTTTTCTCGACCACGCCGGCCTGGGCCGCCAAAACCATCCTGGTCATGGGCGATTCGCTGTCGGCCGGCTATGGCATCGGTCTCGATCAGGCCTGGCCAGCGCTGCTCGGCAAACGCCTGGCCGAAAAGCACCTCGATTATAGCGTCGCCAATCTCTCGATCTCCGGCGAAACCACGGCCGGCGGCCGCGCCCGACTCGGGCCGGCACTCCGCCAACACAAGCCGGCCGTGGTGATCATCGCGCTCGGCGCCAACGACGGACTGCGTGGTCTGGCCCTGACCCAGGTCCGCGACAATCTGACAGCCATGGTCAATGCCGCCCAAGGCAGCGGCGCCAAGGTACTGCTCGCCGGCATGCGCTTGCCGCCCAATTACGGCCCCTATGCCACGGAGTTCCAAAGCAGTTTTGCCGGCATCGCCCGGGCCAGGAAAACGGCGCTGCTCGAATTCCTGCTCGAACCGGTCGCCGCCCGCTCCGAACTGTTTCAGGCCGACAATCTGCATCCGGTTGCCGCCGCCCAGCCCTTGATCCTGGAGCACGTCTGGCCAGCCCTCGCCCCCCTGCTAAAATAGCGGAATGAAGCCGAACCGCCCTACAATCCGTGACCTCGCGGCTTACGACGAGATCATCGACGTCCGCTCCCCGGCCGAATTCGCCGAAGACCACATCCCCGGCGCAATCAATTGCCCAGTCCTGGACGATGCCCAGCGCGCCGAAATCGGTACGCTGTATAAGCAGGTCTCGCCTTTCGAGGCCAAGAAGCTCGGCGCCGCCATGGTCTCGGAGAATATCGCCCACCACCTGCGCGAACGCTTCCGTGATCGCCCGAAAAACTGGAAACCCCTGATCTACTGCTGGCGCGGCGGCGACCGCAGCGGCTCGATGACCACGATCTTCCGCGCCATCGGCTGGCCGGCCGGCCAACTCGACGGAGGCTACAAAGCCTGGCGCAGCCACGTCATCGCCTGCCTGCAGGAACTGCCGCCCACCTTCCGCTTCAAGGTCATCGCCGGCGCCACCGGCAATGCCAAGACCCGCATCCTGCAAGCCATTGGTCAGCTGGGCGAACAGATCCTCGATCTCGAATCGCTGGCCAGCCACAAGGGTTCGGTCCTCGGCGTGCTGCCGGATGAGCCGCAGCCGACGCAGAAGGGGTTCGAAACCGCCTTGTTGCAGCGTCTGCAGGCCCTTGACCCGGCGCGCCCGGTCTACGTCGAAGCCGAAAGCCGCAAGATCGGCAACCTGCATGTCCCGGAAACGCTGATCGAGCGCATCCGCAACGGCGAATGCCTCAATGTCGAAAGCAGTATCGAAGCCCGCGTCGATTTCCTGCTCAAGGATTACGACTACTTCCTGACCCTGCCCGAATTCCTGATCAATCGCCTGCAAGCCCTGCACAGCCTGCAAAGCCGGGAGACCCTGGGGCGCTGGCAGCAACTGATCCACGATGCGCAGTGGCCGACGCTGGTCCGCGAACTCCTGGAACTGCACTACGACCCGCTCTACCGGCGCTCGCAGAACCACCATTTCACCGGCATGGCGGAACTGCGCAACTTCACCAGCGACGATCTCTCGCCGGCCGGCATTGCCCACTTGGCAGCCGCGATCACTCAGTCGCGCACGGCACAGATGGCCTGACGCATGGCCGGCTTCGGGCTGGCCGTGTAGCCTTCCTCGAAGGCGATTTCACGCAGGCCGGCCGCCCTGGCCACCTCGCGTAACTCCCCGGAATGCAGCAGGAAGTCGGGACTGGACGGCTTGCCGTAAGCCGCGTTGCCGATCATGAAGGTTTCGTAGATCAGCGCCCCGCCGGGGGCCAGCAAGGCCAGCAGATCGGGCAGGCGCGGCCGCCACAAATAGTTGGTGACGACGATGCCGGCAAAGCTTTGCCCGGCCAGCGGCCACTGCTCGCCTTCGAGGTCGAGTTGGACCGTCCTGACCCCGGCCACGCCCTGCAAACCGCCCAGTGCAGCCGCATCGCGATCCACCGCCAGCACCGAAAACCCCGAGCCGGCCAGAAGGCGCGTGTGGCGCCCGCTGCCGCACGCCAGATCGAGCACTTGCCCGCCCTGACTGATGCTGCCGATATGACGCTCGACCCAGGGCGAAGGGGGTATCATTTGCATCGTTTCGTTCATGGAGCCAGTCATGTCAGGTGTGGTTGTCGTTGCCGAAAATGGAATGGGAAGATACCAGCAGGACGTCATGGTCGGCCAGCATATGCTGATTGCCGATGAACCGTTGAGCGTCGGCGGCAGCGATGCCGGCCCGGCTCCTTTTGATCTGCTGATGTCGGCGCTCGGAGCCTGCACCTCGATGACCCTGCGCATGTACGCCGAGCGCAAAGGCCTGGCGCTGACTCGGATCAGCGTTGCCCTGAGCCACGAAAAAATCGATCTCGACGGCAGCCCGCGCGACCGCATCAACCGGAGCATTACCCTCGACGGCGACCTGAGTCCCGAGCAGCGTCAGCGCCTGCTTGAGATCGCCAACAAGTGCCCCATCCATCGCGCCCTCAGCCAACCCTTGCTGATCGCCAGCACGCTTGTCGAATCCGGGTTTACCCCTACGCTGAGCGTGGAATAGTCCCGACTTAACATGTTAGAATGTTGCACTGCACAATAGCACCTTAATAACAAGAGGCTCGTCATGTTGGAACAGCACTATCTAACCTCGCTTTTCGAACCCAAATCAGTCGCTGTCATTGGTGCCTCCGATCGCGAAAACTCGGTCGGCAACATTATTTTCAAGAATATCCTGGGCTCAGGCTACAAGGGTCGGCTCTACGCCATCAACCCCAAGCACGACACCATCCAGGGCCAGCCGGCCTACAAGTCGATCGAGGAAATCGGCGCCCGCGTCGAAATGGCGGTCATCGCCACCCGCCCGCAGACCGTTCCACAACTGATCGAGCAATGCGGCCGGAGCGGCGTGCGCAACGTCATCGTCATCGCCTCCGGCTTTTCCGAAGCCGGCCACATCGGCGCCGCACTCGAGCGCAAGGTGCTGGAAATTGCCCGTTCCTACAACGTGCGCGTCCTCGGCCCCAACTGCCTGGGCATCATCCGCCCAGAACTCGGGCTCAACGCCACCTTCACGCGGATAACCGCCGACCCCGGCAACCTCGCCCTGGTCTCGCAGTCCGGCGCCATGTGTTCGGCCGTGCTCGACTGGGCCAAGGCCAACCAAGTCGGCTTCTCATCGGTGATTTCGCTGGGAATGACGGCCGACGTCGATTTCGGCGAAATCCTCGATTACCTGATCTACGACAGCCGCACCCACTACATCCTGATGTACGTCGAGGGCATCCGTAACGCCCGCCGCTTCATGAGCGCCCTGCGTTCGGCCGCCCGCATCAAGCCGATCATCCTGCTCAAGGCCGGCCGCCACGAGGCCGGTTCGATGGCCGCCGCCACCCATTCGGGCATGGCCGCGGTTTCCGACACGGTGTTCGATGCTGCCGTACGCCGCGCCGGTGTCGTCCGCGTCCAGAACGTCGGCCAGCTGTTCTATGCCGCCAAGGCGCTCGCATCCAAGTTCCGCCCGCAAGGCAACCGTCTGGCCATCATCACCAATGGCGGCGGCCCGGGCGCAATGGCAGCCGACCGTGCTGGCGACCTCGGCATCCCGCTCGCCGAACTGACCAACGAAACGATGGCGGTCCTCAACAAGACCATGCCGACCTCCTGGTCGCACAGCAACCCGATCGACATCGCCGGTGATGCGACACCGGAACGCTATCGCGATGCGATCATGGCCGTCACCCATGATCCGAACGTGGACAGCACGCTGGTCATGCTCTCACCGCAGGCGATGACCGATCCGATGGGCGTCGCCAAGGCCATCATCGAGGTTGCCGACAAGCTCAACCGTTCGATCATCTGCTGCTGGATGGGCGAGGAACAGGTTGCCGGGGCGCGCAAGCTGCTCGAAGACGCCGGCATCCCGGCCTTCCGCATGCCGGAAACGGCGATCGAGCTGTTCCACCATATTTCCAAGTACTACCGCAACCAGAAGCTGCTGCTGCAGACGCCTGAACCCACCCGCCAACATGGCCGCCCGGAAGCCGAAGGCGCCAAGATGCTGATCGAGGCCCTGCTTGCCGAACGCCGCAAAGTGCTCTCGGAAATGGAATCGAAAGCTATCCTGCGCGCCTTCAAGGTGCCGGTGGCGCAGACCATGGTCGCCCGCACCGCCACCGAGGCGCTGCTGCTGGCCGAGCAGATCGGCTTCCCGGTCGCCATGAAGGTCGACTCGCCCGATCTTCAGCACAAGTCCGACGCCGGCGGCGTGCGCCTGAACATCCAGAATGCGCCGGCCGTCCGCAACGCCTATCACGACATCATCGACACGGTGCTGAAGCGCCACCCGAGCGCCAAGATCAACGGCGTCTCGATCGAGCCCTTCCTGTCGCACCCGAATGGTCGCGAACTGATGATCGGCGTTTTCCGCGACCCGATCTTCGGGCCGGTGATCACCTTCGGCGCCGGCGGTTTCGACGTCGAGATATTCAGCGACCGCTCGGTCGCCCTGCCGCCGCTCAACAAGTTCCTGGCCAAGGACCTGATCGAATCGACCCGCGCCTCGAAAATTCTCGACCAGTTCCACAACATGCCGCCGGTCGACCGCGAGGCGATCAAGGAAGTCCTGCTCTGCATTTCCGAAATGGTCTGCGAGCTGCCGTGGATCATGGAAATGGACCTCAACCCGCTGATCGTCGATGAAAACGGCGCGATCGCCGCCGATGCCCGCATCGTCATCGACCATGCGGCCAACGCCTCCGGCGACCGCTATGCCCACATGGCGATCTACCCCTACCCGGTGCACCTGATCCAGGAATGGCAGATGAACGACGGCAAGGTCGTCACCATCCGCCCGATCCGTCCGGAAGATGCCGAGCTGGAGCAGGAATTCGTCAAGAACATGTCCGACGAGTCGCGCTACTACCGCTTCATGGATACGCTGCGCGAACTGACCCAGACCATGCTGGTCCGCTTCACGCAGATCGACTACGACCGCGAAATGGCGCTGGTCGCGATGCTGACCGGTGACGACGGCAAGGAAAGCCAGATCGGCGTCGCCCGCTACGTCGGCAACCCGGACGGCGAATCGGTCGAATTCGCGCTGGCCGTCGGCGACGACTGGCAGAAGTGCGGCGTCGGCCGCAAGCTGATGACGGCGCTGATCGACTGCGCCCGGATGAAGGGCTATCGCGCCGTGGTCGGCGACGTGCTGTCGACCAACAGCAAGATGTTCCGCCTGATGACCAGCCTCGGCTTCACCATCCACCCGCATCCGGAAGACACCGCCGTCAAGCGTGTCGTCAAACCGCTGACCGGCTCCTGAGCGCGCGCCCGGGCCAGCCAGGCCAGGCGCAGACAACAAAAAAGCCGGTCATTGACCGGCTTTTTTGGTTCCAACCCTGGCGAAAATTATTCGCCGTAGAAATTGACGTCGTACGGATAGGGCTTTTGCGGCACATTGGACTCAGCATTGCGTACGGTGCCGTCCACCGTCTGCTTCTTGTCCCACCACAAGGCGCGACCGACTTTTTGATCCTCGACCCATTCCGGATTCTTTTCCAGCTGCTCGTTGATCCACTTCGTGTGATCGGACACGTAGCTCGTATTTACATCACCCATTTGACTGCATTCCCCAGGCTAATCAAGACAATGCCGCGATTCTAGCACGTCAGTGAAAGACGATGGGCTGAGCCGAACCGGTGCAGTAGTCGTCGAGGAAGGCATCGATGGTTTCTTCATCGCGTTCGTCTTCCGGGATTTCCTCCATCGCCTGGCTGAAATGACTGGCCGACGGCCCCTGGAGGAAAAGCGTGCGCAGCGTTTCCTTGTCAAGCAGCTCAAAGCCCTGTTGTGCCGGATAGGCAAATATCCAGAAATGCTCACTGCTGTAGATGACGTTCATGGCACACCTCCTGTTACTGCGGTCTCAAACCTGATTACGGCATGGGCGGGACTTACTTTAACTACAGCATATTTTGTGCCTGAATTCAGATTTTCAAGTGGAACGGGGTGCACCGCGCAGTTCGCGGCGAATGGCTCAAACCACCACGATTGACGATGTAGCGAAAACCGACAATTTGTGAGGAAAATTACCCACCCTTTGGCCCAGCAACGGCAGGCCGTTTCGAGGGACTTCCGAATCGCAAGAAAATTAAAATAACTGTTGACGCAGATCATATGAATTTAATTATTCACTAATACACAAGCAGTATGATCACTTCAACGCGGATGACCGCCCAGAAGGCACCGCGACAAAAATTACAACAGCTGTACGGAGTCTGCCATGAAGAAGCGTCATATCTTTAACGCTGCACTGACAGCTGGCCTCCTATGTATTTCAACGCTGGCCAGCGCCTACGATGCCGACTGGAAACGCGGTCGGGTCTATTACCGCAGTGTCTGCACCGCCTGCCACGCCGCCCAGGCCGGCGGTTCGATTGCCCCGAGCACGATGACCAAAAGTCAATGGGCCACCTACCTGCAAGCCGACAAGCACGCCAAGGGCAAGGATTCAATGAAGCAGTATGTCGGCAAGACCTACCGCGCCAGCATCAGAGCCCAGAACAAGGCAGCCGAGAAGTTCGCCGAGGTCCCGGACGACGAACTCCTTGAAGACGTCAAAGCCTTTGTCATCAAAGGCGCCAAGGATGGCGATGCACCGGCCAGCTGTAGTTAGGGCCGGCTGATACCTCGCTTCGTCTTCGGCCTTTTGGCCACCCACATTCAGGAGTTCGCCATGAAATCGAATCGCCCACTCGCGATCGCGGCCCTGCTCGCCGCCATTTTTGTCGCCCCCAACCTCGTCCCTTCGACCGCGCTGGCGGCTGAAGAAGCTGTCGTCCAAGCCAAGGCCGGCTGGTATCACAAGCTGGTCGATGCCGCATTTGTCGCCCAACACGCCATCCTGCCCAAGCCGGAAGGCGTGCAGATCGTCGACTCGCGCCCGACCACCCGCAAGTACGACCCGGGCCACATCCCGACCGCACTGAATATTCCCGACAGCCAGTTCGACAAACTGCTCGATCAGCTTCCCACGGACAAGAACACCCTGCTCATATTCTATTGCGACGGCACCGAGTGCATGCTCAGCCACAACTCGGCTTTCCGGGCAGAAAAGCTCGGCTATACCAACATTCGGGTCTATGCCGAAGGCTATCCGGACTGGTTGAAGCACGGCAACATCGGCGCCGTCAGCGTTCCCTACATCAAGAAACTGCTGGACGAAAAAGCGCCGCTGACCCTGATCGACTCCCGCCCCAAGGAACGCAAGTTCGACAAGGGGCACATTCCCGGCGCGATCAGCATTCCCGACCTGCAGTTCGACAAGCTGGTCGATCGCCTGCCGGGCGACAAAGCATCGCCGCTGTATTTTTACTGTGAAGGCCTGAGCTGCCGATTGAGTTCGGACTCCGCGGCCAAGGCGGTCAAACTTGGCTACAGTACGGTGAAGGTGGTTCCTGAAGGCTACCCGGCCTGGGAAAAGCTCTATGGTCCGGGCCCAACCGCAGACAGTGCTGCCGCGCCCGCCCAGCCGACCATCCAGGCCGGCAAGGAAAGCGGCACGATCAGCGTCGCCTCGTTCGAGAAGATCTACAAGGAGGCCCCGGCCAGCGTCCACCTGATCGACGTCCGCGAGCCGGCTGAAGTCGCCGGCGGAACGTTCAAGGGCGCCGTCAACTACCCGATCAACACGCTGGAAAAGCGCATCGACGAACTGCCCGCGGACAAGCCCATCGTCTTTTTCTGCGGCGCCGGCGGCCGCAGCGGCGAGGCCCACGACATGGCGAAGCTCTACCGGCCGGCCCTGAAAACCTACTTTCTCGATGCCGACATCAAGTGGGGCAAGGACGGCAGCTACAGCATCGCCGAAAAGAAATAGAGCAACTGCACTCATCAGGGGAAGAACATGAAATCCAGACTATTCAGCCGCCTGGCACGGCACTGGCCGGGCGGAACCGGCCTGCTCGCAGCCTTGCTGCTCACCGCCAGCGCCTTTGCCAACGAACCGCCGGCCGTCAAACTGAACTCGACGGCGGACCACAGCAAGTTCAAGGAATTGCAGGGCCCCTTCAGTTCCGGCCCAGAACTGACCAAAGCCTGCCTGATCTGCCACACCGAAGCGGCCCGCCAGGTCCACCGCACCAAGCACTGGACCTGGGAGTTTCTCAATCCGGAAAATCAGCAGCGCCTGGGCAAAAAGAATGTCATCAACAACTTCTGCATTTCCATTCCCTCCAACTATGCGTTCTGCACCAGTTGCCATGTCGGCTATGGCTGGAAGGATGCGAGCTTCGATTTCAAATCGGAAGAGAACGTCGACTGCCTGGCCTGCCACGACACGACCGGTGCCTATCGCAAGCTGCCAGGCCTGGCCGGCCATCCGCCCTACCAGGACACCGAAGTCCCGGCCGGTTCCGGCAAGATCGTCAAGGCCGTCGATCTGAGCAAGGTCGCCCAAAAAGTCGGCAAGACCAGCCGCGACACCTGCGGCGCCTGCCACTTCTTCGGCGGCGGCGGCGATGGCGTCAAGCACGGCGACATGGACTCGTCGCTCGCCTCGCCTGACAAGGACGTCGATGTGCATATGGATGCAACGGGCCTCGATTTCACGTGCAGCACCTGCCACCAGACTTCCAGCCACGATGTCCCGGGCAGTCGCTACACGCCGGTTGCCCTCGACAAGGGCGGCGCCCATATGCGCGGCAAGGAGGACAAGAGCAATCCCGCCACCTGCCCCGCCTGCCATGGCCAGACCCCGCACAAGGGCGACGGCAAGGCCGCCAAGCTCAACGATCATACCGACAAGATCGCCTGTCAGACTTGCCACATCCCGGCCATCGCCCGGGGCGGCGTGGCCACCAAGATGAGCTGGGACTGGTCAACCGCCGGCCAGCTCAGCCCGGAAGGTAAACCGATCATCCGAAAGGATGCCCAGGGACGCGTCATCTACGACTCCAAGAAGGGCGACTTCACGCTCGGCGAAAACGTCCAGCCGGAATATGCCTGGTTCAATGGCGAGGTGACCTATACCCTGCTCGGCGACAAGGTCGAGAAGAGCGACGGCGTCACCCACATCAACAAGATCGGCGGCAACGCCGGCGACGGCAAGTCGCTGATCTGGCCAGTCAAGATATTCCGTGGTTCGCAGCCCTACGACCCAGTCAACAAGACGCTGGTCACGCCGCATACAGCCGGCAACGACGACACCGCCTACTGGAAGAATTTCGGCTGGGAAAAGGCCATTGAAACCGGCATGAAAGTCTCCGGCGCGCCCTTCTCCGGCAAGGTGGATTTCATCAAGACCGACATGACCTGGCCGATCACGCACATGGTCGCCCCCAAGGAAAAGGCCGTTGGCTGCAACGAATGCCATGCCCAAGGCGGCCGCCTCGACAAGATCGAAGGCATCTACATTCCGGGACGCGACGCCAACCATCTGGTGAATCTGCTGGGCTGGCTCGCCGCCGGCGGCACGCTGGCCGGCGTGACCCTTCACGGACTGATCCGCATCCTGCGCCGCAAAAATTGAGATTGGGGAACACATCATGGAACGCATCTACATCTTTACCCGCTTCGAGCGCTTCTGGCACTGGGCCCAGGCCCTGCTGGTCATCGGCATGATGGTGACCGGCTTCGAGATTCACGGCAGCTACCATCTGCTCGGTTTCGCCCAGGCGCACCAGTTGCACACCCTCGCGGCATGGGCCTTGATCACGCTGTGGGTCTTCGCCATTTTCTGGCACTCGGTCACCGGTGAATGGCGGCAATACATTCCGACCATGAAAAACATCGACAAGGTCGTCCGCTTTTACGCCTGGGGCATTTTCCAGGGAGAACCGCACCCCTTCAAGGTAACGCGCGCCCACAAACACAACCCGATGCAGGCGCAGGCCTATCTCGCAGTTAAGGTGCTGATCAACCCGATTCTCTGGATATCCGGGCTGCTCTATCTCTACTACAACGAACTGGCGGCCGCCGGACAGAACCCCGACCTGGCCACCATCGCCTTGGTGCACACCGTTGGCGCCTTCATGATGCTCGCCTTCTTCATCGCCCACGTGTACCTTATAACCACCGGGCACACGATCACGGCGCATCTGAAGGCGATGCTCACCGGCTGGGAGGTTTCCGGTGAAGAGGAGCACAAGTAGCGCAGCAATTCCCGCAGGCCGCGGATATCCCGCCGGCCAGGGGGATATCCACAAGACAAGAACAACAAGAGAATCGCCGATGAAACCCAGTGCAGAAAGCATCACTGCCCTCTTCCCCCGCAGAAACCGCCCCCGCATCCGACCAGCACGCCAGCCATTCCTGCCTATCTCCAGGACACCTACTGGTGGGCCTATCTGCACCCGAACGCGGTCCGCCTGTTCGAACGGGAATGGCTGGTCAACCTGATCCTGTGGGGCAATTTTTCCCGGCTGCGCAACTGGGCCCTGGATGTTCTGGGTAGCAGGATCGATCACCCCGTGCTGCAAATCGCCTGCGTATATGGCAATTTCACCCAACGCATCGCGGCCCGCCTGGGCGAGCACGGCAAGCTGGATGTCGTCGATGTCGCGCCGATTCAACTGGCCAACCTGCGCCGCAAGCTGCCTGCCGACCCGCGTATCCGCTTGCATCACCAGGACTCGAGCGCCCTGCATTTTCCCGATGCGAGCTTCGATTCGACGCTGCTCTTTTTCCTGCTTCACGAACAACCGGCCGGCGTTCGCCGGGCGACGCTGAGCGAGGCCATGCGCGTAACGCGCCCGGGAGGCAAGATCGTCATCGTCGATTACCACCAGCCGAAAGCCGGCAATCCGCTGCGCTACATCATGCAGGCCGTACTGCGAATGCTCGAACCCTTTGCGCTGGATCTCTGGCAGCAGGAAATCGCCGCCTATCTGCCCAGTGGCGTTCCCGTCTCGTCACTGGTAAAAACTACCTGTTTCGGCAATCTTTACCAGAAGATCGTGATCACCGTTTAGCCGCGGCGCCAGGCGATCTACGGATAGAGCCCGCGGATCGAGCGCGCTTCGAGCACGCGGCTGCAGCCGATGACGAACGCCGCGGTGCGCAGTGACAGTTTGCGCTCCTCGGCCAATTGCCAGATCGCCTGAAAAGCTTCGGCCATGATCCGCTCCAGGCGCTGATTGATTTCTTCCTCGCTCCAGAAGAAGCTCGAGAAATCCTGTACCCACTCGAAATAGCTGACCGTCACACCCCCTGCATTGGCCAGCACGTCGGGCACAACAAGGACGTTGCGCTCGGCGAGTATGACCTCGGCTTCCGGGGTAGTCGGGCCATTGGCGCCCTCGACGATGACCCGGGCGTTAATGCAAGCGGCGTTGTACTGGTTGATCTGCGCCTCGAGGGCCGCCGGCACCAGGAATTCGCAGGGCACGCACCAGAAATCATGGGCCGATATCAGTTCGCAATCGGGCGCACCGAGCAGGGTCCGGTGTTCGGCAAAATACTGCTTCAAGGCGACCAGGTCGATCCCGTTCGGGTTGTAGAGCGTGGCGCTGACATCCTGCACGGCGACTATCTTGGCGCCGGCCTGGGCAAACATCCGGGCGCTGGCCTCGCCGACATTGCCGAAGCCCTGGACCGCAACCCGGGCACCGAGGATAGTCAGGTCGAGTTTCTTGGCCGCCTCGCGCGCCGTGACGAAGACGCCGCGCCCGGTCGCATCCGGCCGGCCGAGCGAACCGCCGAGCGACAGCGGCTTGCCGGTGACCACGCCGGTTGCCGTTCGCCCCTGGTTCATCGAGTAGGTGTCCATCATCCAGGCCATGACCTGGGCGTTGGTGTTCATATCCGGGGCCGGGATGTCCTTGTCCGGGCCGATCATCATGTCGATTTCGCTGGTATAGCGCCGGGTCAGGCGTTCCAGTTCGGCCAGCGAGAGCTGGCGCGGATCGACCCGGATGCCGCCCTTGGCACCGCCAAAGGGCACATTGACCACGGCGTTCTTGATGGTCATCCAACCGGCCAGCGCCATGACTTCGGAGAGCGTCACGTCCTGGTGGTAGCGCACCCCACCCTTGCCCGGCCCACGCGAGGTGTTGTGATGGATGCGGTAGCCTTCGTAATGAGCGATCTCGCCGTTGTCGAGCCGGATCGGCACGTCGACGATCAGCGCCCGCTTCGGCCGACGCAGAGTTTCCACCCAGGGCCACAACGCCTTGTCGAGCAGCGGCGCGACCTTTTCGACCTGTTGCAGGTAGATATGCCAGGGGCCAACGTTTTCCCTGGAAATGTAGGAAGGCAGTTGTGGCGAGTTCATTGCAGTTCTCCTGGTCAGGCGCCCAACGTCATCAAGCTCGTATTGCCGCCCGCCGCCGTCGTGTTCACGCTGACGACGCGCTCACTCAGCATCCGGTAGAGCGGATAGGCTTGCCGGTCATCCATCCGATAGAGCGCAATCAGCGGCCCCGGTTCCATCGCCAGCCGCTGGCGCAGGCAAATTTCCACCTCCGCCGTTCCGGCAAACAAGACACCCGCGATGCCCTCATAGTCGTCCGGCAAACGCCAGCAGACATTGCCGGCAAGCGCTGCCGGCAAGCGGGTCAGCAGATGTCGGGCGAAAGCCGAATCGACCGCGGCCGGCGTGTTGCCGGTTGCCAGCACGGCGGCCAGTTGCCCGAGCCAGGTGCCTTCGTCGTCGGCCGTGCACAGCAGCAGGCCGCGCGGCGCGAAACGCAGCGTATTGCGCTCGCCGGTCGGCCCCGGCAGACCAAGCTGGGTCTGACACAGCGTCAATGCCGCGTATTCGACACAACGCGCCGCCAGGTCGCGGCGACCGGCGGCATCACACCAGGCAGCCAGACCGCCGAGCGCCGAATCCGCAGCCAGCGCCCCCACCTCCTGCAGCCCGCCCAGTTCGCCCGGCCCCAATTGAGCAGCGCCGGCCAGGTAGGGCAGATAAAGCGGACCGCCGGCCTTCGGACCTGTGCCGGACAGCCCTTCGCCGCCGAAGGGCTGAACCCCGACCACGGCGCCGACCATGTTGCGATTGACGTAGATATTGCCGACACGGGCGCGCTCGGTCACCTGAGCCACCGTCTCGTCAATCCGACTATGGACACCCAGGGTCAGACCATAACCTGTTGCATTGATCGCCTCGATTAACGCTTCCAGGCGGTCGCCAGCAAAGCGCAGGACATGCACGACCGGCCCGAACACTTCGCCATGCAACTCGGCCAGGGCGTCGATCTCGATCAGCGTCGGTGCCACGAAGCAGCCCTGCTCGCAGCCCGCGGGCAGGGGCAACTGGAAGACGCGCCGGCCGCTCGCCCGCATCCGCTCGATATGGGCCAGCAAGGCAGCCTTGGCCGCCTCGTCGATGACCGGACCGATATCGGTCGCCAGCCGGGACGGATTGCCGACCGCCAGCTCGCGCATGGCGTCTTTCAGCATGACCAGCACGCGGTCGGCAATATCGTCCTGCAGACAGAGCACGCGCAAGGCCGAGCAGCGCTGGCCGGCGCTGTCGAAGCCGGAGACCAGCACATCCTGGACGACCTGTTCGGGCAAGGCAGAGGAATCGACGATCTTCGCGTTCTGGCCGCCGGTTTCGGCGATCAGCCGGACGCCGGGGCGCTCGGCGATGGTCTGGTTGATCCGCCGTGCCACCTCGGTCGAGCCGGTGAACACCACGCCGCGCACTCGGGCGTCAGCGGTCAGCGCCGCCCCCACCGTTTCGCCGCGACCGGGCAGGAATTGCAGCACGTCGAGCGGAATGCCGGCCTGATGCAGCAGTTCGACGGCAAAACTGGCGATCAGCGGCGTCTGCTCGGCCGGCTTGGCGAGCACCGGGCTGCCGGCGGCGAGCGCGGCGCTGACCTCGCCGACGAAGATGGCGAGCGGGAAATTCCACGGGCTGATGCAGACCACCGGCCCCGGCGCCTCGGCGGCCGGCTGAAAATGGCCGGCGGTCAGTTGCTCGGCGTAATAGCGGCAGAAATCGACCGCCTCGCGCAGTTCGGCGACGGCATTGCCCCAGGTCTTGCCGGCTTCGCGCACGCACAGGCTAAGCAGTTGCGGGCGGTGCGCCTCGAGCAGGTCGGCCGCCCGCTGCAGGGCGGCAGCGCGTTTGGCCGGCGGCGTGCGGTACCAGCGCACCGCGCAGTCCGCAGCATTGGAGAGCGCCAGCGCGACCATTTCGCCATCGGCCTCGACCACGCTGCCGACGACATCGCCACGATCAGCTGGGTTACGCACCGCCAACGCTGTCGCCGGGTTGCCCTCGGCCCCGACGACGAGCGGCATGCCCTGCCAGCGTTTCAGGGCCAGCGCCGCCAATTCCTTCTCGAGCCCGGCGATGGTGTTTTCATCAGCCAGATCGACCCCGGCCGAATTCCGCCGCCCGGCGCCGTAGAGATCGGGCGGCAGACAGATTTTCGGATGCCGCGCCCCCCCTTCGCGGTGCACCCGGTCCAGCGGACTCTCGAGCAGTTCCTCGACCGAGACGGCGGCATCGACCAGGCGATTGACGAAGGAGCTGTTCGCCCCGTTCTCGAGCAGGCGGCGCACTAGGTAAGGGAGCAGCGTTTCGTGAGTGCCGACCGGCGCGTAAATGCGACAGGGCTTGCCCAGTTCTCCGGCGCCGACCACGTTGTCGTAAAGCGGCTCGCCCATGCCGTGCAGGCACTGGAATTCGTAATCCTCGACACCTGCCGCGCGGGCCATCGCGAAGACGCTAGCCAGCGTCTGGGCATTGTGGGTGGCAAACTGCGGGTAGATCGCATCCGGCGCGGCGAGCAGGCGGTGAGCGCTAACCAGATAGGACAAATCGGAATGCGGCTTGCGCGTATAGACCGGATAGTCGGCCAGGCCATCGACCTGGGCGCGCTTGATCTCGCTGTCCCAGTAGGCCCCCTTGACCAGGCGAACCATCAGCCGGCGGCCGCTGCGCCGGGCGAGCTCGATCAGCCAGTCGACGACGCAGGGACAGCGCTTCTGGTAGGCCTGAACCACAAAGCCCAGGCCATCCCAGCCGGCAAGATCGGGGTCGCCGGCCAGCGCGGCGAGCAGGTCGAGCGACAATTCCAGGCGGTCGGCTTCCTCGGCATCGATATTGAGGCCGATGTCGTAGTGCCTGGCGAGCAGCGCCAAACCTTTCAGGCGCGGCAGCAGTTCGGCGAGCACGCGTTCGCGCTGGCTGCGGACATAACGCGGATGCAGCGCCGAGAGCTTGACCGAGATACCAGGCCCGGCCTTGACGCCCCGCCCGTCGGCCGCCCGACCGATGGCATGGATGGCCTGTTCGTAGGCATCGCCATAGCGCTCGGCATCGCCGGCAGTTAGCGCCGCTTCGCCCAACATGTCGAAGGAGTGGGTATAGCCACGCACCTCGTTGTTCCGGCTACGGGCCAGCGCCGCTTCGATCGTCTCGCCCATCACGAACTGCTGGCCGAGCAGGCGCATGGCGAAATCGACACCCTTGCGGATCAGCGGCTCACCGCCTCGCGCCAGGATCTTGGTCAGGGCACTGCCGAGCGCGCCTTCGCTGTGCGTGGCGACCAGCTTGCCGGTCAGCAACAGGCCCCAGGTGGCGGCATTGACGAACAGCGAGGGGCTGCCGCCGAGGTGGGATTTCCAGTCACCGTGGCTGATCTTGTCGCGGATCAGGCGGTCGACCGTGGCGCTGTCCGGGATGCGCAGCAGCGCTTCGGCCAGGCACATCAGCGCGACGCCCTCCTGGCTGGACAGCGAAAACTCGTGCATCAGGTGATCGACGCCGCTGGCGTGGCTGCGCTGCGCGCGCACCGCTTCGACCAGCGTGCGCGCCCGCGCCGCGACCGCCGACTGATCGCCTTGCACCGCCGCCAGTTCGGCGGCCAGCACCGCGATGCAGGCCGCCTCGTCGCGCCGATGGGCTTGCCGAATGATGCCCCGCAGATTCGTTTCCACGCTTCTCTCCGCACCAGTCTTGCCAAGGGGATGCCATGCGTCCCCGATACTGCAAATATGATCGCCAAGGACGCCGGCTGCAAGCGCCACCGCCATGCGACATAACTGGCACGCCATCCTGCCTTCGGTTTATGCTGCTCCCTTGCGCCCGCAACGCCCCCGACAACATTTGGAGAGAGAACCGTGCCCGCCCTGCTACCCCATCCCGACCCCCATGGCTTGCTGGAATACTCGGTGGTCTATACCGACCGCGCCCTGAACCACATGTCGCAACGTTTCCAGGGCGTGATGACCGACATCTCGCGCATTCTGAAAAAGGCCTACAACGCCAGCTCGACAGCGGTGATACCGGGCAGCGGCACCTTCGGCATGGAAGCGGTGGCCCGCCAGTTCGCGACCGGCAAGAAGGTGCTGGTGATCCGTAACGGCTGGTTCAGCTTCCGCTGGACGCAGATCTTCGACATGGGACGGATTCCGGCCGAGACCATCGTCCTCAAGGCCCGCCAGGTCGGCAGCGGCGCCCAGGCACCCTTCTCCCCGGCACCGATCGAGGAAGTCGTCGCCGCCATTCGCGAACACAAACCGGATATCGTCTTTGCGCCGCACGTCGAAACCGCGGCCGGGATGATCCTGCCCGACGACTATCTGCGGGCACTCGGCGCCGCAGTGCGCATGGAAGGCGGCCTCTTCGTGCTCGATTGCATCGCCTCCGGCACCGTCTGGGTCGACATGGCGGCCAACCACGTCGATGTCCTGATCAGCGCCCCGCAGAAGGGCTGGAGCGGCACGCCCTGTTGCGCCCTGGTCGCCCTCGGTGAGCGGGCTCGAGCCCGGATCGACGCCACCACCAGCACCAGCTTCGCATGCGATCTGAAGAAGTGGCTGCAGATCATGGAAGCCTTCGAGAGCGGCGGCCATGCCTATCACGCGACGATGCCGACCGGCGCACTGGCCGCCCTGCGCGAGGTCATGCTCGAAACCGAAGCCTACGGCTTCGCCAGAGTCTGCGAGGAACAATGGGAACTCGGCCGGCGCGTCCGCGAACTGCTCGTCGGCAAGGGCTACCCCAGCGTTGCGGCGGAAGGTTTCCAGGCCCCGGGTGTGGTCGTCAGCTACACCACCGATCCGGAAATCCAGTCGAGCAAGAAATTCCTGGCGCTCGGCCTGCAGACCGCGGCCGGCGTACCGCTGCAGTGCGACGAACCGGCCGATTTCCGCACTTTCCGCATCGGCCTGTTCGGACTGGACAAGCTCCACCACCCGGAACGCACGGTCGACAACCTGGCGACGGCACTGGCAGCGGTCGCCCAATAAGCCAAAAGCGCGGCCGGCCCGCGCTTTTTGGTCCGCTCAAGAAAATTGCGGTCAATCCGGCTTGACCCATTTCTTCTCACCGACCGGCACGGCAAACGGCAGCCAGTTCTCCGGCGGCGGCAGCGGGCAGGTGGCGAACGGCGTAAAGGCACACGGCGGGTTGTAGGCAAAGTTGAAATCGAGGGTGATCCGCTCGTCGCCATGCAGCGGAACCTTCAGGAAACGCCCGGCCCCATAGGTCTCCTTGCCGCTGGTCCGGTCGCGGAAAACGAAAAATGCTTCGTCGGGCCCGACCGCCATCGGCAAGAGCGTCACCGCCTGACCGCCCACCGCGAATACCGCGCACCGGGAGACTTCGACGGCCTTCAGATCGCCGCTGACATTGGGCACTTCCATTTGCAATGGCGGATCGATGCTTTGCCATTCGGCCTCGATGCGCCATGCCGGATCGTGGGGAAAATATTCCAGTCCGCCAAAGGTGGTTGTCGCCGCCCAGTCGCGATCCCGGATGCGAACCGCCAGTTGCCCCTCGCGATCGACCACGAAAAACGACAGGTTTTCGAAGTCGACTATCGTCGGTGCGCCGTGCAGATCGGTTTCCAGGACCAACTCCGGGCCAGCGGCGGGCTGCCAGAGGATGCGTCCCTCCTCCCACAGCAAATTGCCGAGCAGGGCGGGCCCCTTGCCCAGAACAACCGTCGCTCCCGCTGCATTACCAACCGAGTTCAGTCCCGGTGCCAGCCAGAAGAGGCCGATCAGCCCAAGCCAGCTGGTGGGTGAACCCAACTCGGCGTTACGGCTGGCTTGCCAACGTTTCAGCGAATTCGACATTTTTTTCATTCCGGTTGTTATCCATTCAAACGATAATCCGTTATCAAGTGCAGGGTGTATTTGATTGACCGTTTTTCTACGAGGAAATTGCCCATGAAAAAGCTTCTTCTGGCAGCAGCGATTGCCGCCTCACCGTTGCTGGCCTACGCCGTCGAAGTCAATGTTAATCTCGGTAATGTACGTATCGATGCGCCCGGCGTCTCGGTCACCTTCGGCAGCCGCAACGACCGTGGCTACTACTGGGACGGCTACGACTGGCGTGAGCCGGCCTACTGGAAGCAACACAACGGCCCGCGCGGCGAAAAGTACTATACCGGCCGTGGCAACAAGGGCGGCGGCCACTGCCCGCCGGGCCAGGCCAAGAAGGGCAACTGCTAATACCGGCCTTTGCATTCGCGGTACTGGTACCAGCCTTTTGAATTCATGGTACTAAGCACGACCAACCAAAGAAAATGGCGGAACCCACTGGTTCCGCCATTTGTGTTTCAAGGCCGGACAATCAAGCCTGGCTGAAACGCATGATGCCGTTCTCGCAGGCGACGCGGATCGTGTCCTTGGCCGCGAACTTCCCTTCCAGGATGGACTTGGCCAGCGGATTCTCGATCTGCTGCTGGATCGCCCGCTTCAGCGGCCGGGCGCCAAATACCGGATCGAACCCGGCCTGCGCCAGTTCGGCCAGCGCGCTGTCCTCGACCACGATGCCCATCTCGAGCTGAGCCAGCCGCTTTTCGAGATAGCCAAGCTGAATCCGGGCGATGCCGGCAATGTGTTTTTCGTCCAGGGCATGGAAGACCACGACCTCGTCGATACGATTGACGAATTCCGGCCGGAAGTAGGTCTTGACCTCGGCCATCACCGCCATCTTGATCACCCCGTAATCGTCGCCCGCCATCTGCTGGATCATCTGGCTGCCGAGGTTGGAGGTCATCACGATCACCGTGTTCTTGAAGTCCACGGTGCGCCCCTGGCCATCGGTCATCCGGCCGTCGTCGAGCACTTGCAGCAAGACGTTGAAGACATCGGGGTGGGCCTTCTCGACCTCGTCGAGGAGGATCACGCTGTATGGCTTGCGGCGTACGGCTTCGGTCAGGTAACCGCCTTCCTCGTAGCCGACGTAGCCCGGCGGCGCGCCAATCAGGCGGGCGACCGAGTGCTTCTCCATGAACTCGCTCATATCGATGCGGATCAGGTGATCCTCGGCATCGAACATGAACTCGGCCAGCGCCTTGCACAGTTCGGTCTTGCCGACCCCGGTCGGGCCAAGGAAGAGGAAGGAACCGTAGGGACGGTTCGGATCGGACAACCCGGCGCGCGAACGACGGATGGCATCGCCAACCAGGCGCACCGCTTCATCCTGCCCAACGACGCGCTTGTGCAGCCGCTCTTCCATGTGCAGCAGCTTCTCGCGTTCGCCCTGCATCATCTTGCTGACCGGAATGCCAGTCGCCCGGCTGACCACCTCAGCAATTTCCTCGGCGCCCACCTGCGTGCGCAGCAGAATGTTCTTCTTGCCCTCGCCTTCGCCAGCCTTCTCGGCCGTCTTCAACTGGGCTTCGAGTTGCGGCAGCTTGCCGTATTGCAGCTCAGCCACCTTGTCGAGCTTGCCTTCGCGCTGCAACTTCGTGACTTCGGCCTTGAGCTTGTCGATTTCTTCCTTGATGTGCGCCGAACCCTGAACCTGGGCTTTTTCGGCCTTCCAGATTTCTTCGAGATCGGAATATTCCTTGGCCAGCTTGGCGATTTCCTCTTCGATCAGGCCGAAACGCTTCTTAGAGGCTTCGTCCTTCTCGCGCTTGACCGCCTCGCGCTCGATCTTGAGCTGGATGATGCGGCGGTCGAGCTTGTCCATGACCTCGGGCTTGGAATCGATTTCCATCTTGATACGCGCCGCCGCCTCGTCGATCAGGTCGATCGCCTTGTCGGGCAGGAAACGGTCGGTGATGTAGCGATGGCTCAATTCGGCGGCGGCAACAATGGCCGGGTCGGTGATATCGACCCCATGATGCAGTTCGTATTTCTCCTGCAGGCCGCGCAGGATGGCGATGGTCGATTCGACGGAAGGCTCGTCGACCAGCACTTTCTGAAAGCGACGCTCGAGCGCGGCATCCTTCTCGATGTACTTGCGGTATTCGTTGAGCGTGGTGGCGCCGATGCAGTGCAGTTCGCCGCGGGCCAGAGCCGGCTTCAGCATGTTGCCGGCGTCGATGGCGCCTTCGGCCTTGCCGGCGCCGACCATGGTGTGCAGTTCATCGATGAACAGGATGATCCGCCCTTCGTCCTGCGACACTTCCTTGAGCACCGCCTTCAGGCGCTCCTCGAATTCGCCGCGATACTTGGCACCGGCCAGCAGACCGGCCATATCGAGGACCAGCACTTTCTTGCCCTTCAGGGTTTCCGGCACTTCGCCATTGATGATGCGCTGGGCCAGGCCTTCGACGATGGCCGTCTTGCCGACGCCCGGCTCGCCGATCAGCACCGGGTTGTTCTTGGTACGGCGCTGCAGTATCTGGATGGCGCGACGAATCTCGTCATCGCGGCCGATCACCGGGTCGAGCTTGCCCTGGGCGGCGCGCTCGGTGAGGTCGATGCAGTATTTCTTCAAGGCTTCGCGCTGGCCTTCGGCTTCCTGCGAATCGACGCCCTGGCCACCGCGCACGGCCATAATTGCGGCTTCCAGCGCCTTGCGGGTCAGGCCGTGTTGTTTGGCGAGGCGACCGGTTTCGTTCTTGTCCTCGCTCAGGGCGAGCAGGAACATCTCGCTGGCGATGAACTGGTCGCCGCGTTTTTGCGCTTCCTTGTCGGTCAGGTTCAGCAGATTGGTCAGGTCGCGCCCGATCGAGACGTCGCCACCGTGGCCCGACACCTGCGGCAGGCGCTTCAGCGCCGCTTCCAGATCGTTGCGCAAGCCCGGCACATTGACGCCGGCGCGGGCCAGCAGCGAGGTCGTGCCGCCGTCATCCTGATTGATCAGGGCGAGCAGCAGGTGTTGCGGCTCGATGAACTGCTGGTCGCCGCCGATCGCCAAGCTCTGGGCATCGGCCAGCGATTGCTGGAACTTGGTGGTGAATTTGTCGAGTCGCATTACGTTCTCCCATAGCGAATATTCCGATACCAGACAGATGCGGATCAAGCCGACAATTTCAATGCTCATCCCTGAAAAATCCTAAACCCTCTACTACTTAAGGGATAATCGCGGGCGTCTTTTAATAGTGTGCGCCGGAATTGGCATCTCGTAGCGCCAGAGAATCAAGAGGGGAAGAAATCGCATCATGTCGAAAACCGGAATGAGCTTACGCGGCAAGCTGGTCGCCACTACCGTTGCCACCACGGCCGCACTGGTGGTCCTGTTTGTCGTCCTTCTGATCGGCGGCAAAGCCCGCATGCTCGAGGAGCGCGAATACAAGCTGCGTAATCTGGTGGAAACGGCCTATGCGACACTGTCCTATTTCGAGAAGGAGGCGCGCGACGGGCGCCTGGCGGTCGATGATGCGAAAAAGGCGGCGATGGCGGCGGTCAAGACCATGCGCTACGACAAGGTCGAGTATTTCTGGATTCACGACCTCCAGGACAACATGATCATGCACCCGATCAAGCCCGAACTGGACGGCAAGAAGCTAGACCAATTGAAGGACAAGAACGGCAAGCTGCTTTTCCTCGAATTCAACAAGGTAGTCAGGGCTCAGGGGGCCGGCTTTGTCGACTATCTCTGGCCCAAGCCCGGTTCCGAGAACGGCGTGCCCAAAATTTCCTACGTCAAGGGTTTCGAACCCTGGAGCTGGGTCATCGGCACCGGCGTCTACATCGACGACGTCGATGCCACCTTCCGGACCGACGCCATCAAGCTGTCGCTGGCGGGACTGCTCATCGGTGGCTTCATCGCCATTACGCTGCTACTGATCTCGCGCAATATCAACCGCACCCTGGGTGGCGACCCCTCTTTCGCCACCACCGTGACCCGCCGCATCACGGCCGGCGACCTCACGACACGGGTCGATTGCGCCGCGGGCGACAAGGACAGTCTGCTGGCCAATATCGCCGCCATGCAGACAACGCTGCGCAACATGATTTCCAGCATCACCGGCAATGCCGAACAGGTGGCCAGTTCGGCCGACCAGTTGCTGCACGCCTCGGAGCAGGTTGCCGAGCGGGCCCACCAGCAAAGCAGCGCGGCCGCCGCGATGGCCACTTCGGTCCATCAGATGACCAGCAGCATCGACAGGGTCAAGGAAAATGCCGGCGAAGCCCACGGCATTTCGCAGGAAGCCGGCAGCATTTCCGAAGAAGGCGCCGCCGTCATCCACAGCGCCGCCACCGAAATGCGCAAGATTTCCGAGGCCGTGCAGTCGTCGTCGCTGATCGTCGAAGAACTCGGCCAGCAGTCGGTGCAGATCACCTCCATCGTCAAGACGATCAAGGAAATCGCCGACCAGACCAACCTGCTCGCCCTCAATGCCGCCATCGAGGCCGCCCGCGCCGGCGAACAGGGGCGCGGTTTTGCCGTGGTCGCCGACGAAGTGCGCAAGCTGGCCGAGCGGACCAGCCAGTCGACCACCGAAATCGCCGGCATGGTGGACAAGATCCAGAACGGCACGCGCAGCGCCGTCAACAGCATGCAGGCCGGGGTCACCCAAGTCAGCAACGGCGTCGAGTTGGCCAATCGGGCCGGCGACTCGATCAACCGCATTCGCGACGGCTCAGCCCGGGTCAGCGAAGTGGTCAACGACATTTCCGCCTCGATCCGCGAGCAGAGCGCCGCCGGCAACAAGATTGCCGACCAGCTGGAAGGCATTGCCCAGATGTCGGAAGAAAGCGCCGTCGCCGTTCAGCGGACGGCCGATGCGGCACGTCAGCTGCACACCCTGTCCGCCTCGCTGCACCAGGCGGTGGCGCAATTCAAGACCTGAGACGGCGGGTGCACCCAGAGAAAAGGAGGCAATTGCCTCCTTTTTTTATTGCTCCCAGCGGGCGGCAGCCGAATCGTCGCTGTCGCGCGCATCGACCCAGTGCGCGCCCGCGGGTGTGACCTCCCGCTTCCAGAACGGGGCGCGGGTCTTCAGGTAGTCCATGATGAATTCGCAGGCGGCGAACGACTCGCCACGGTGGGCGCTGGTCACGGCGACCAGCACGATCTGGTCGCAGGGCTTGAGTGGCCCGACGCGATGGATGACCAGGGCGTCGTAGATGTCCCAGCGCGCCTTGGCCGCACCGACGATTTCCTCGAGCGCCTTCTCGGTCATGCCCGGGTAATGCTCAAGGGTCATTTCCGAAACGCCGGTGCCATCGTTGATATCACGCACCAGGCCGACAAAGCTGGCCAGCGCGCCGACCCGGGCGTCGCCGGCGCGGAGTGCGGCCAGTTCGGCGCCAAGATCGAAATCGGCTTCCTGCACCCGGACCGTCATGATCAGATTACCTCGCGCGCCTCGAGAAAGCGCAGATTGGGATATTTCTCTTTGACCATGTTCAGGTAGACATTGTTCGGCGCCAGATAGACCGGATCGTCCGCCCCGTCGAGCGCGACGTTGGCGCTGTAGCGGTCGGAGAGCTGGCGCAGTTCGGTGGCGTCGCCATGAATCCAGCGCGCCGTCGAGCAGTTGTAGCTCTCGAAGATGACCTGCACTCCGTATTCGTTTTCCAGGCGACTGGCCACGACGTCGAACTGCAGCGTACCGACCGCGCCGAGAATCAGGTCGTTGCCCGACATCGGCCGGAACAACTGGGTCGCCCCCTCCTCGGCCAGCTGCTGCAGCCCCTTCTGCAACTGCTTGATCTTCAGCGGGTTAGCGATCCGGGCGAGGCGGAAGTGTTCCGGGGCGAAAGACGGAATGCCCGTGAAGCGCAGGTCTTCGCCCTCGGTAAAGGTTTCGCCGAGACGGATGGTGCCGTGATTGGGGATGCCGATGATGTCGCCCGGATAGGCCTCGTCGGTAGTGCTGCGGTCGCGGGCCATGAAGGTGATGGCGTTATTGACCGCCAGGAACTTGCCGCCAGCGCCCTGCTTGACCTTCATGCCGCGCTCGAAACGACCCGAGCAAACACGTAAAAACGCGATGCGGTCACGGTGCTTGGGGTCCATGTTGGCCTGGATCTTGAACACGAAGCCGGAGAATTTCGCCTCGTTCGGCTCGACCTGGCGGGACACCGCCGGCCGGGCAATCGGCGCCGGCGAGAGGTCGACCACGGCATCGAGCAGGCTCTGCACCCCGAAGTTGTTGACCGCCGAACCGAAGAAGACCGGCGACTGCTTGCCGTTCAGATAGGCCTCGGCGTCGAAGGCGTGCGAAGCGCCGCGGACCAGTTCGATATCCATGCGGAGTTCGTCGGCCTGCGTCCCGATCAGTTCGTCGAGGCGCGGATTGTCGAGGCCCTGGATGATCTCGGCCGTGCCCTTCTCGGCCTGCGGATCGAAGAAGGCGATGGCGTCGTCGTAGAGGTGATAGACGCCGCGGAAACGCTTGCCCATGCCGATCGGCCAGGTCATCGGGGCGCACTGGATGCCGAGCACCGACTCGATTTCGTCGAGCAGGTCGATCGGCTCCTTGCCCTCGCGGTCGAGCTTGTTGATGAAGGTCAGGATCGGCGTGTCGCGCATGCGGCAGACGTTCAAGAGCTTGATAGTCTGCGCTTCGACACCGTTGACCGAGTCGATGACCATGACCGCCGAGTCGACGGCGGTCAGCGTACGGTAGGTGTCTTCCGAGAAGTCCTCGTGGCCCGGCGTGTCGAGCAGGTTGACCATGCATTCGCGGTAGGGGAACTGCATCACCGACGAGGTCACCGAGATGCCGCGCTGCTTTTCCAGTTCCATCCAGTCCGAGGTTGCATGGCGCGAGGCCTTGCGGGCGCGCACTTCGCCAGCGACCTGGATGGCGCCGCCGAACCACAGCAGTTTTTCGGTCAGCGTCGTTTTACCGGCGTCGGGGTGGGAGATGATGGCAAAGGTGCGCCGACGGGCGATTTCGTTATCAAGAGCGGTCACGGCAGGTTTCGGAATGCGGGAAAGGTCGCGATTATACCTTTGCCGCAATGCAACAACCGGCGCTCAATCGAGCGGCAGCGCCCGGCGATAGAGGGCCCGGCTGGCGTAGGCCAGCCAGGGCAAGGTCACCGGCAACAGGGGTAGCAGCAGGATGCTGCCGATGATCACCGTCGCCAGGACAAACGCCCAGAGCATGGCCGGCCCGAAACTGCCGAAGACGACCCGGACGCTGGTCACCACCGCCCCGACCAGGCCGGTCCGCCGCTCGTAGAGGAGCGGCACGGCGAAGGCCGAGACGCTATAGAGCAGGAAGGCGACGAACAGGCCGGAAGCCATTCCCCATTGCAGGAAACGGACGACGCCGAGCGAGGCCGGCAGCAGGTCGCCGAGCACCAGCGGCATGCCGCCGACCTGATAACTGTAGAGGATCGCCGCGTCGGTCAGGAAGATCATGAAGAGCAGCGCACAGACCAGGGCCAGCACCCAGAGCGCCGGCGCCGCCTCGCGATAACCGGCCGCGATGGCCGCCAGACCGGGCTGGCGCCCGGCCTCATGGGCGGCGGCGATGCCGAAGAAGCCGCCGAGGGTGGCCGGCCCGAGCAACATGAAGGCGCCGGCGGCGGCGATCACGAACGGCGCCAGCCCGTTGACCAGCAGCCCCCCGATGATCAGCAGGCCGCCCAGCGCAAATAGCGCGCCATAGGCGAGGCTGACGTTCCAGGTCGCAACGAACTTCGCCCAGCCTTCGCCGAGTGCCCGGCGCAGGTCGGGCAGCGTCAGTGGAACGATGGTCATGGGGGGTCTCCGGGCGAGGTAATGCAAGGCGCCCCAGTCTAGCCGGGACGGCCGAGAGCCGCTCTAACCTAGATCAAACGGCGACCAGCGTTTGCCGCCCGTACCACTCCTCGCCGGCCGGTAGCATCACTGGCTGACGGACGATGGCGGCTTCGACGCAAAGCATCTGCCGCCAGCCGTCGGCCGGCATGTCCTTCATGCCGGCACAGCCCTCGACCCAGGGGTTCCAGACCACGACATCGGGAAAGCCCTGGCTCTGGATGGCCAGGCTCAGATTGCCGGCTTGCAGCATCTGCGGGCGCTTGACGTCGTGGTAGACGCGATCGAGCATGCCCTCGACGATCAGTTCGGTGCCCGAGTCACGGATGATCCGGTCGCCATCAGCGGCATCGCGGTATTCGTAACCATGCAGCCCCTCGAGCGCCGCGTCCTCGACCTGGACGAGGCGCAGGTAGGTATGCAGGGCGCCGGTGAAGTCGAAGGCTTCGCCCCCGGTGTTGACGACGCAGAACTCGACGTCGATGCGGTCGGCTTCCAGCATCAGCGTGATCTCGGCGCTGAAAGTGTGCGGCCACAGGGCGCGCGTTGCCTCGTCGTCGGCAATTTCCAGGGTGACCAGCGCGAAGTCGTCGCTGCAGCGCTCGGCATTGACCGACCACGGCCGGGTGCGCAGAAAACCGTGCTTGGGCAGGTCGCCCAGGCTTGAAAACTGCGGAAAGCAGACCGGAATGCCGCCGCGGATCGGCACGCTGCCGTCGAACACTGCCTGCTCGGAAAGGTAGAGATGTTCGCGACCATCCGGCGTCTGCCAGGACAGGACCTGGCCGCCCAGCGTGCTGATCACGGCGCTCGCGCCGCGCGGGCCATTCAGGCGCAGGGCGTCGATGCCGTGGAATTGGATGGTTTCAATGGAGGGTTTCATGGTTTTCCGGTGCCTTGGGCACAACATAGAGTTGGGGACGCACATGCAGATACTCGACCTCGCCGCCGAGCAGCGTGACGCTGCCCGAACAGCGGTTGTTGCCAGTATCGCTGTATTCAAATTCATAGACCCGGCGCAATTTCAACACTCCCGCAGTGTCTCGGGCGAGCCGCCACGAGGCACCGACCACGGTTTCGTCGAGAAACTGCAGGCCTTCTTCGGTGCAGGCGCGCTGGGCGGCACGCACGCCAGCTTCCCGCGCCTTCAGGGTGTCGAGCCAGAGCCAGAAGCCGCCCGCCAGGAGGAGCAGAGCCAGTAATTCGTAGAGATCCATGGTGCAAGTATACGCAAGAGTGAAATGCGCCACGGAATCGGCGGGAAATTTGCCAGACAATGCGAAGGTCAACAATTCCGGCACGATAATGAACTCTCCGCTGCAACTGCTCCGCGATCTCTTCCCCTTCAGCCAGCCAGCGGCCGACAGGAGACCCGCAGTTCAGTTTCAGGAAGGCTTGCCGGCCACCGCTGACCTGCCGCCACTGGCCACGGTAGGCAAGCTGTCGTCCGACCTGCTGCCCGCAATCGCCGGCCAGGCTGATCTCCAAATACGTTTCAAGCAGTTGGAAGATGCCTGGCAACAGGCCGAAACGGCACTCCCCGTCCTCGAAGCCGAAATCGCACAAGCCGTCCTGCCGCTGCCGCCGGAGGCGACCCATGCCGCCATCCAGGCCGACAACCTGCTCAAGGGCCTGGCTCTCGCCTACACCGACATTGCCCGTGGCATCCTCGCCCACCCCCACGATGCCGGCCTCGGCCATCTGCGCCACCGCGCCATCCGGCGCGCGCTGGCCATGGTCGCCCGCCGTCAGTTGCTGGCCTGTCGTGCCTATGCCTCGCCCTCGCCAAACTCCTGGCGTCTGCTTCACGAGCTCTACCAGATGGCCTGCGACCCCAGTGCCAAGCCGCTCAATGGGGAAACTGCACCGATCGAGCACGCCTATCTGGGCGCCCTGCTCTTCGCCTACCTTGAGCCGAACAAGCTGCCCCGCACCGAACTCGCCCTGATCCATGCCTGCACCGATCAACTGGCCGCCTACGCGACCATCGGTCATGCGCTGCCGGAGATGCAAAACAATCGAAGCGCCGATGCCTGTTTCCTGGTCCGCCCCGATGCCGCCACGCCGGGTTATCCGCTGGCCCGCCTGCCAGTCGGCATTTCGACAGAGGGCGGCTTGATCGTCGATTGTTCCCAGGTGCTCGCCGCGCTCGACCGCAACCTCGCCCGCCAGCCTGGCCAACCGGTGCAACCGCAACTGGATGCCCCGGCCTCGCTGCTGCACGGTTTGCGGATCATCATCGCCGGCCGCAGCACGCGCCGCTTCAGTCGCACCCAGTTCAAGCCGCGCGCCGATCTGGTCGGCGGGCTGGATCAGGTCATCACCTTCCTCGACGGCCATGCCTGTTCGCGGCGCGCGCTCGATGCGGTCGGCCGGCACGACGGCCACGACTTGTCGGAGAGCGAGTGGTCGCTGGTCGATGAAAGCCCGGATGGTTTCCTGATCCGTTTCATCCGAGGCGAAAAATCGAAAATCGGGGCCGGCGACATCGTCGCCCTGCAGCCGCGCGAATCGAGCAAGATCCACGTCTGCCTGGTGCGTCGCATCGCGACGACGCGCAACCGGCTCGAACTCGGCCTGCAACTGCTGGCACCGCAAGTCAGTCTGGTCGATCTGCCGACGCCGGAAAATGCCAGTCGGCGGGCCATCTACCTGCCCAGCCTGCCGGCCTACGGCAAGTTCTCGGGCCTTATCACGCAGCCGGGCACCCTGCTTGCCGGGCAGCAGATCACCCTGAACACCCTGGGCCGAACCCGGCGCCACCAAATCGGCCAATGCATCGAACGCAACGACGGGCTAGAATTCGTCGCCCTCGACCCGCTTCCGGATTAATCCCGCTCCATGCTCAGCTACCGTCACGCCTTCCACGCCGGCAACCATGCCGACGTGCTGAAACACCTCATCCTGATCCAGATCGCCCAATACATGGGCGAAAAACCGACGCCGTTCTGGATCATCGACACCCATGCCGGGGCCGGGCGTTACGCGCTGGAGTCGGCGCATGCCAGTAAGCTGGCCGAATACCGCGACGGCGTCGGCCGCCTGTGGGACAAGAAAGGCCTGTCGCCGGCAGTGCTCGACTACCTGGATTTTGTCAAGCTGCTCAACCCGGACGGCCAGTTGCGCCACTATCCGGGTTCGCCCTGGCTGGCCAGCCAGTTGCTGCGCGAAGGCGACCGCCTGCGCCTGTACGAGCTGCACAGCACCGATGCCAAGCTGCTGCAGGAATGCTTCAAGGGGGCCGGCCGCCAAGTCGGCATCACTGCCGGCGACGGCTTCGTCGGCCTGAAAGCCATCCTGCCCCGCCGCCGCGCCGGGCGCTGGTCCTGATCGATCCCTCCTACGAAACCCGGGACGACTACACCAACGTCGTCAAAGGCCTGCAGGAAGCGCTGAAACGCTTCCCGACCGGAACCTATGCACTGTGGTACCCGATGCTATCCAAGATCGAGTCGCGCAAGCTGCCGGCCAAGCTCAAGGCCCTCGGCGCCGACAGCTGGCTGCACGTCACGCTCGAGGTCAGCGCGCCGCCCAAGGACGGTTACGGTATGAACGGCAGCGGCATGTTCATCATCAACCCGCCGTGGACGCTGGAAAAGACATTGCGTGAAACGCTGCCCAAACTGACCGAACTACTGGCCCATGGCGAAGGCGCGAAATTCGTGGTGGAAAGTCATTCAGCCTAATTCCGAATACTTGGCCCGCGAACCGTAGGCCTTGTCGACCGGGTACTTTTCGGCATTCTTGAGCAGCTTGCTGCGCGCCGCCGCGGCCAGGTCGATGCCGGCGGTGTCGGCGATCAGCAGCAGGTAGAGCAGGACATCGGCGCATTCGTCGCGCAGGGCTTCGGCGCTCTGCGGATCGGCCGGCAACGCCTCGACTTCGGCGTCGCTTTTCCACTGCGTCAATTCGAGTAGCTCGGCGGCTTCGAGATTGAGCGAGGTGATCAGGTTGCGCAGCGAGTGGAATTGCCGCCAATCGCGGGCATCGCGGAATGCCAGCAAGGCGGCGGTCAGTGCGTTGAAATCGTTCATTTCCGGACCCGAAGCAAGAAATGGATTGATGATGCCACAGGCCTCGGCCGCTAGTACCACGACGACAACGGCTGGCACCAGTACCACGGAGACAAAGGCTGGCACTAGAATGCCTGCATTGCCGCCTCCGCACCGACGATGAAACTGCCCTCGCTCAATACCCAAATCCTGATCGGCTGCCTGCTCGGCGTTGCCGGAGGCTTCTGGCTGACAGCCGCCGGGGCGACGCCGCTGGCCGGCAACACGCTGTACGGCGCCAAGCTGATCGGCAACCTGTTTCTCGACCTGCTGCGTATGGTGCTGGTGCCGCTGGTCTTTTCCTCGATCGTCGTCGGCGTTGCCAATCTGCGGGCGCACGACCAGATGCACCGGGTCTGGATCACGACCCTGGTCTTCTTTTTCAGCACCATGGCGATTGCCGTCCTGATCGGCTTCGGAGCGGCCCACCTCTTCCGTCCCGGCGAGGGACTGCAGCTCGAGATGTTCGCCGAGGCGACCAGGAACTTCCAGACACGGCAGATGCCGCTGCCCGACTACATTGCGCAGTTTCTGCGCGGCATGTTCCAGAACCCTTTCAAGGCGCTGGCCCAGGGCGAGATTCTGGCCATCGTGATGATCGCCCTCTTCCTCGGCATCGCGCTGGTCATCGGCGGCGAGCGTTACCGCAACATCCGGACCCTGATCGCGGAATTGCAGGAACTCTGCCTGATGATCGTCGGCTGGATCATGCGTCTCGCCCCGCTCGGCCTGGCCGCCCTGCTGCTGCAACTGGTCGCCACGCAAAACGCGGACCTGCTCGGCAGCCTGGGCCACTTCATCGTCGTCGTCATCGGCACCACGCTGTTCCACGGCATCGTCGTGCTGCCGCTGCTTCTCTGGCTGGTCACTCGCAAGTCGCCGTTCGCCTTCTTCAAGGGCGCCCGCGAGGCGCTGGTCACTGCCTTCGTCACCAGCTCAAGCAGTGCCACGCTGCCGATCACCCTGCGCTGCACCGAACAGCACCTGCACGTCAAAAAGGACATCGCCAATTTCGTCGTACCGCTCGGCGCCACCGTGAACATGGATGGCACCGCCCTCTACGAAGCCGCCGCGGCGCTGTTCGTCGCCCGCCTGGCCGGCATCGAACTCGACATCGCCAGCCAGCTGATCATCTTCTTCGTCGCCATGCTCGGCGCCATCGGCGCCCCGGGAATTCCCAGCGTCGGCATGCTGAGCATGGTGCTGGTCCTCGAATCGGTCGGACTGCCGACCGCCGCGATCGCCATCCTGCTGCCGATCGACCGCATTCTCGATACCGTGCGCACGGCGGTGAATGTCGAGGGCGACATGGTCGGCAGCCTGATCGTCCAGAAACTCAGCGAACAACCCACTTAAAACCCCGGAGACGACATGCCCCTCTTCAAACTCGGCGACAAGCAACCGCAGCTCGGCGACAACGCTTGGATCGCCCCCAACGCCACGGTGATCGGCGACATCCGGCTCGGCGCCAACGTCTCGATCTGGTGGAACGCCACCCTGCGCGGCGACAACGATCCGATCCACATCGGCGACAACACCAACATCCAGGACGGCTCGGTGCTGCACACCGACGAAGGCGTGCCGATGCACATCGGCAACAACGTCACGGTCGGCCACCTAGTCATGCTGCACGGCTGCACGGTCGGCGACGGCAGCCTGATCGGCATCGGCTCGGTGATCCTCAACCGGGCGGTGATCGGCAAGAACTGCATCGTCGGGGCCAATACGTTGATCCCCGAAGGCAAGGTCTTCCCCGACCGCGTGCTGATCGTCGGTTCGCCCGGCAAGGTGATCCGCGAACTGAGCGATCAGGATGTCGCCAATCTGGAAAAGTCGGCCGCCCACTATGTCGACAACGCCCGCCGCTACCGCGAGACGCTGGCTCCGTTGTAAGGGGACACGACCTGCCGATGCGCCCCATCTGCCTGCTGCCCTTGCTGATCGGCCCCGGCCTCGCCTGGGCCGATCCCTGCGAGCAGTTGCCGAAGCCCACGGTCACCGTCAAGCGACTGGATGACCGGATCAGCCTCAACACCGGCTACAGCTACAAGTCGCTGAACAATCTGGGTGCAGCAATCAACCGCCCCGGCCGGCATGTTCTCGGACTCACCCGCGGCAATGCGACGGTGCTGTTTGCGGTGACCACCCCTTCTGTGATCGACCCCACGGAGCGCTGGGAATGCGCCAGCCCGCAAATCACGCTGACCTTCGGCTTCAGCCCGATGACGGTTTACGTGGCGAAAGAATTTCCCGAAGGCAGTTGTGCCTTCAAGGAGGTCCATGAACACGAGATGCGCCACGTCAAGGCCTACCAGAGCCACCTCGCCGGCATTGAAAAGGAATTGACCACCGCCTTGACCACCCGCTTTGCCACCGGTGCGCCTTGGCGGGGTCCGGTTGGCCAGGCCGACAGCAAGCTGCAACGCGAACTGAATGAACAGTGGACGCCGTATGTCCAACGTGAAATCCGGCGGGTCGAGTCGGCCCAGGCGCTGATCGACAGTGCCGAGGAATACGAGCGCGTCGCCAACGCCTGCGCCGGCGAAGTCAGGAAACTGATGCGCTGAACGATCGACTACAGAAAGGAATAAATCATGCGCCAAACCGTCAGCTTTATTACCCTCGGCGTGCAGGACCTGGCCCGCAGCCGGCAATTCTATCGGGCACTGGGTTGGCGGGAATCCTCGGCCAGCCAGGCTGAAATCGCCTTCTTTCAGGCCGGCACCCTGGCCTTCGGCCTCTTCCAGCGCGCCGCCCTGGCCGACGATGCCGGCGTGGCCGTCGCCGGCAGCGGCTTTCCCGGCTTCACGCTGGCCCACAATGTCGAGTCCGAGGCCGCCGTCATCCAGACCATCGACGAGGCGGTCGCGGCTGGTGCCCGTCTGGTCCGCGCCGCCGACAAGGTATTCTGGGGCGGTTTCCGGGGCTATTTCGGCGACCCCGACGGCTTCCTGTGGGAGATCTGCTGGAACCCGTTCTTCCCGCTCGACGAGCACGGTTACGTCCAGTTGCCAGAGCCGGCAGCACCGTGACCGACCGGCTGCCCGCCAGTGCGGAGATTGCCGAAGCCGGTGAATTCGTGGCGCAGGTGCGGGAGCAACTACAGGCCCTGGGCGATCCCGAAAAGGCTGCGCCGATGGCCGCCTATATGCGGGGACAATTCGTTTTTCTCGGCATCCCGACACCGCAGCGACGACTCAAGACCCAGGCGCTGATCCGCGCCTTCACCGGCGACCCGGTAGCGGCGGCGAGCGCCCTGTGGGCGCTGCCCCAACGCGAGTACCAGTACGTCGCCGTCGACCTGTTGCGCCGGAGATCCAGGCAACTCGCCAGCAAACACCTGGCGGCCCTGGAAGATCTGGTATTGGACAAGTCGTGGTGGGACACCGTCGACGGCCTGGCTGTCACGATGGGCGGCATCGTCCTCGGCGAACCGGCACGGGCCGAGCGGATGGGCGAACTGATCGACTCATCCGAAATGTGGTTGCGCCGTGTCGCCTTGTTGCACCAGCTGGAATACAAGGAACGCACCGACGAGCAGCGCTTGTTTCGCTATTGCCGGCTCTGCGCCCACGAGCCGGAATTCTTCATCCGCAAAGCCATCGGCTGGGCGCTACGGCAATATGCCCGCACCAATCCCGCTGCCGTCCGTCAGTTCCTGACAATCAACCGGGCGCAGTTGTCCGGACTATCGCTGCGTGAAGCCGCGAAACACCTATAAAACAAACCGACACCCGAAAAAAAGCCACCGTCTCCTTGACGGTGGCCCTTGCTGCCACGAACAGCCGTGTCCGGCCAGGCCTTAAACCGCGCTCGCCAGATTGGAGAGGGTGATATTGGGGCGCAGGGTCTCCATGACCTTTTGCAGGCCAACGCGGGCCTTGGTATTGATCACCAGCGGCGCGCGCAGGTTCGGGCTGATCGCCGCCTTGCCGTCGCTCTCGCTCTTGAACAGCACCTGCATCACGGCGACATCCTCGGGCGCTGGAGATTGCAACAGCGCATTTTCGGTATCGCTCAAGCCGAGTTCGTAATTGAAGCCCAGCGTCGTCGGGTCCACGATCTGGAAGGCCAGACCGGGATCGTCCAGCGATTGCAGGGTGTAGCTCGACGGTTGCTCCTTGCCCTCTTCATGGACCAGCGTGAAACGCTTGCAGTCCTCGAAGGCCACCAGGCCATTCGGGAAGGTGATGATTTTTTCCGGATTCACTTCGACGCTGCCGAACAGATAGGTTTCAACTTTCATTTGTATCCTCCTCGTTGGAATGATTGTTCTGCCATGCTACACCGTTTGAATGCGGTTGTAATTTGGCGCTAGATTGCGCATCATTCACCCCCCTTTTTGCTGCACTGCCGCACCCATGCTCGCACCCATCGAACACCGCATCGCCATTGAACTCGGCGTCCGCCCGACCCAGGTCGTCGCCGCCATCGCCCTGCTCGACGAAGGCGCCACCGTGCCCTTCATCTCGCGCTACCGCAAGGAAGCGACCGACGGCCTCGACGACACCCAGTTGCGCAACCTCGAAGAACGCCTGACCTATCTGCGCGACCTCGAAGACCGCCGCACCGCCATCCTGGCCAGCATCGAGGAACAGGGCAAGCTGACGCCGGAACTCAAGGCCGAGATCAGCGATGCCGAAACGAAGCAGCGGTTGGAGGATCTCTACCTGCCCTACAAGCAGAAGCGCCGCACCAAGGCGCAGATCGCCCGCGAAGCCGGCATCGAGCCACTGGCGCTCGGCCTGTTGGCCGATCCGCACCTGACGCCGGAAGACGAAGCCGCGAAATATCTCAACGCCGAAGCCGGTTTCGCCGACGCCAAGGCCGTGCTCGACGGCGCCCGCCAGATCCTCATGGAGAAGTTCGCCGAGGATGCCGAACTGCTCGGCCAGTTGCGCGAATACCTCAACGACCACGGCCAGGTGCGCTCGACCGTCGTCGAAGGCAAGGAAACCGAAGGCGCCAAGTTCCGCGACTGGTTCGACTTCGCCGAACCGATTACCAGCATGCCCTCGCACCGCGCGCTTGCCCTCTTGCGCGGCCGCAACGAAGGCATGCTGCAGGTGGCGCTGGTCCTCGACTCCGAACTCGACGAAGAAGCCATCAAAGCCGGCCCCAACCCCTGCGAGCAGCGCATCGCCGTCCGCTTCGGTATCAAGAACCAGAACCGCCCGGCCGACAAGTGGCTAGCCGACACCGTGCGCTGGACCTGGAAGGTCAAGGTCTACACCCATCTCGAACTCGAACTCATGAACGAGTTGCGCGAGCGCGCCGAGGAAGAAGCTATCCGTGTCTTCGGGCGTAACCTCAAGGATCTGCTGCTTGCCGCCCCGGCCGGCCAGCACGTCACCATGGGCATCGACCCCGGCATCCGTACCGGCTGCAAGATCGCCATCGTCGATGCCACCGGAAAAATGCTCGACCACGCCACCATTTATCCGCACGAACCGCGCTGCGACTGGGACGGCTCGATGTCCACCATCGCCCGCCTGGCTTCGAAACATGGCGTATCGCTAGTCGCCATCGGCAACGGCACGGCCAGCCGCGAAACCGACAAGCTGGTGCAGGACGTCATGAAGCGCTACCCGGAAGCCCGGCTGACCAAGATCGTGGTTTCGGAAGCCGGCGCCTCGGTCTATTCGGCTTCCGAATTCGCCGCCAAGGAATTCCCCGATCTCGACGTCTCGATCCGCGGCGCCGTCTCGATCGCCCGCCGCCTGCAGGACCCGCTGGCCGAACTGGTCAAGATCGACCCCAAGTCGATCGGCGTCGGCCAGTACCAGCACGACGTGTCGCAATCCAAGCTCGCCAAGAATCTTGATGCGGTCGTCGAGGATTGCGTGAACGCGGTAGGCGTCGATGTGAATACGGCTTCGGTGCCGCTCCTGACCCGCATTTCCGGCCTCAATGGCAGCCTGGCCGCCAACATCGTCAACTACCGCGATGCCAACGGTGCCTTCCGTTCGCGTAACGACCTGAAGAAAGTGCCGCGCCTTGGCGACAAGACTTTCGAACAGGCCGCTGGCTTCCTGCGCGTGCCAAACGGCGACAACCCGCTCGACAGCTCCTCGGTGCACCCGGAAGCCTACCCGGTGGTCGAAAAGATCATTGTCGACCTCAAGAAGTCGATCAAGGAAATCCTCGGCGACAGCCGCGCCCTGAAGGGCCTGAATCCGGCGAAATACACCGACGAACGTTTCGGCTTGCCGACCGTGCAGGACATCTTCAAGGAACTGGAAAAGCCCGGCCGCGACCCGCGTCCCGAGTTCAAGACGGCAACCTTCGCCGATGGCGTCGAAAAGGTCGGCGACCTGCGCCCGGGCATGATCCTCGAAGGCGTCGTCACCAACGTCGCCGCCTTCGGCGCCTTCGTCGATATCGGCGTCCATCAGGATGGCCTGGTGCACGTCTCGGCGTTGTCCAACACCTTCGTCAAGGACCCGCACACCGTCGTCAAGGCCGGCCAGGTGGTCAAGGTCAAGGTACTGGAAGTCGATCTGCAACGCCAGCGCATCGCGCTGACCATGCGCATGGGCGACGAACCGACCCAGGGCAAGCGCCCGGACAGCGCCCCGGCCGGGCGCGGCAACCAGGGACGGCCACCTCCGCGGAGCAGCGGACCGGCGCCAGCCGGCAACGCGATGGCCTCGGCCTTCGCCAAGCTGAAGCGATAAACCCCAAAAAACCGCCTTTCCGTCAGGCGGTTTTCATTTGCTTACACACTGCAACATCCTGGCGACAGAAGGGCAGCGCGTTCCGACGTAGACTGATGTCATTGAACCACCAGCCCCCACGCCCGCCATGAAACGCCCACTACTGTTGCTCGCCCTGATTCCCCTCGGACTCTGGGGACTTTTCGCACTGCCCGACATCCTCGCTGCCAACCCGGCCACGTTCTGGGACTGGCGCAAACAGTCGATCATCCTTTCCGGCATCCTCGCCCTGTGGTGGATGAGTGCCGGCATGGTGCTCGCCGCCCGGCCGCGCTGGCTGGAAAACCGTTTCGGTGGCCTGGACAAGCTCTACCGGCTGCACAAGAACATCGGCATCGGTGCCGGCCTGCTCGTCTTCGCGCACTGGATGATCGAATGGCTGCCCAAGAACCTCTCCAAACTGGGCTGGATCGCCGGGCCGAACCGCCCGCGCGGCCCGCGTGGCGAACCCGACCTGTGGCTCGACCTGGCCAAGGATGTCGGCGAATGGGCCGGCTACATCCTGCTCGCGTTGGTCGTCGCCGCCCTCATCCGGCGCATTCCCTACCGTTACTTCCGCTTGGTACACAAGGCCTTCGGGCTGGTTTTCCTGGCCGGTGCCTTCCACGGCCTGATGCTGCTGCCGGCCAGTTTCTGGAAACAGCCGCTGGGCTGGGCCACCGCCGCACTGGCCGCCGTCGGCGTGATCCCCGCCCTGCTCTCGCTGGCGGGCCGCATCGGCCGCCAGCGGCGCTATTCGGCGACGCTTGAATCCATCCGGCAACAAGACGATCAGGTACTGGAAATTGTCTGCCGGCCAAGTGCCTGGCCCGGCCATCGTGCCGGCCAGTTCCTGTTCATCGATTTCGGCCAGCGCGGCGAAGGCGCCCACCCCTTCACCATCGCCTCCGCCTGGAATGCCCAGGACGGCACGCTAACATTGGCCATCAAGGCGCTCGGCGACTTCACGGCGACCCTGCCCGATCGCCTGCAAGCCGGCCAGCGCGTGGTGCTCGAAGGTCCCTATGGCAACTTTGATTTCGGCGCCAGCCGCGATGCCCCCACCCCGCAAGTCTGGATCGCCGGCGGCATCGGCGTCACCCCCTTCCTCGCCAAACTCGATGAACGGGCCAGCCAGCCGACGCCTGCTGCCGACACCGACCTCTTCTACTGCACCCGCTCCGCCGTCGGCTTCCCCGACCGACTGGCCGAACGCTGCCACGCCGCCGGCGTCCGCCTGCACCACCGCCTGACCGACCGCGAAGGCCCGCTCGATCCGGCCGAAGTGACCGCCTGCCTGAAACCCGGCAGCAGCGTCTGGTTCTGCGGCCCGGCCGCCTGGGGTGCGGCCCTAGCGCAAACGCTAACCGGCAACGGCCTGCCGCGCGAGGCGTTTCATCGGGAAATATTCGAGTTCCGGTAACCGGGAAAGCCATCGGCGCCTGAGCGGCGCCGACCGGCTGGAGGATTGATATGGCAAGCGTCCTGGAATAACCTGGATGTCACTCACCTGACTGGTCAAACCTGATTCATGCAAGCCCTCTTCGTCCACGGCATGGGCCGCTCGCCGCTTTCGGGATGGCCATTGCTCCGGCAGTTGCAGCGCGCCGGGTTGAAGACTGCCACCTTCGGCTACCTCGTCAGCGTCGACGACTTTTCCTCGATCACCGCTCGCCTCGTTTCACGGATCGAGCAACTGGCCGCCGGCGGTGATTACATCCTGATCGGCCACTCGCTGGGTGGCGTCCTGCTGCGCGCCGCAGTCGGTGCACTGCCGCCGGGGTCAGGCAACCGCAGCATGTATTCCTGCTCGGCTCACCGATGCGGCCGGCCCGTCTGGCGCAGCGGCTACGGGACAAGCTGCTTTACCGGCTGACAACCCACGATTGCGGTCAGCTTCTGGGTTCCGCCGAGCGCATGCAGGAGATATCTCCGCTTTCTGCCCCGACCACCGTGATCATCGGCACACGCGGCTTTCCGGGTAGCCACGGCCCGTTCGGCAGCGAGGAAAACGACGGCGTGGTGGCGGCCTCGGAAGTTTCCGCCGACGAGATTGCCGACGAGATCCGCGTTCCAGTCGTCCATACGCTGCTGCCGTCGAGCCGGCTGGTGACGGCCGTCATCCTGCGCCGGCTCGCCCAAGACCGCGCCGCGGAAAGCGCTATCGGACGCGCCGATTGACGCCTGCCGCGCATCTCGGCTGAAATGCCGGGCGCTGTTATCATTCATTTCCCCCAACGAATACAAACGGCAAATGATCAAGGTCTTTGGCATCAAGAATTGCGACACCATGAAGAAGGCCTTCGCCTGGCTCGAAGCCCATGGCGTCGCCTATGAATTCGTCGATTACAAGAAAGCCGGCGTCGCCGAGACGAACCTGCCGGCATGGAACACGGGTGCCGGCTGGCAAAAGCTGCTCAACACCCGCGGCCTGATGTGGAAAAAACTTTCCGACGCTGAGCGCGCCGATGTCGATGAAGCCAAGGCGCTGGCGCTGATGGCGCAGTACCCGAGCCTGATCAAGCGGCCGGTACTCGACACCGGCAAGGTCCTGCTCGTCGGCTTCACCCCGGACAGCTACGCGGAACAGCTGAAATGAGCGGCAGTTTCGTTCGTCGCTTCCTGTTCGAAGGCCTCGACATTCGCGGCGCCATCGTCCACCTGGGCGATGCCTGGCAACAGATGCAGGTCGACCGCGACTATCAGCCGACCGTCGCCCAGTTGCTCGGCGAAACCGCCGCCGTCACCGCGCTGATCGCGGGCCAGCTCAAGCAGCCCGGTCGCCTGACCCTGCAGTTGCGCGGCAATGGGCCGATCCAGCTGCTGGTCATGGATTGCAACGAGCAATTGCAGATGCGCGGCATGGCGCGCAGCAACCCGGTCGTGCTGCCGGCCCCGGTGCAGGACCTCCTCGGCGCGGCCCAGGGCGGCCAGCTGATGATGAGCCTCGACATGCCGGATGCCCGCCAGCCCTACCAGAGCTTCGTGCCCATGGTCGGCGACAGCATCGCCGCCATCTTCGAGCACTATCTCGAACAGTCCGAACAGCAGCCTTCCCGCCTGTTCGCCACGGCGGCGCCAAAAGTCGCCGCCTGCCTGTTCCTGCAGAAGATGCCGGAAGCCGACCAGCGCGACCCGGATGGCTGGCAGCGCATCTCGCAACTGGCGAGCACGGTGAAGCCTTCGGAACTGCTCGAACTCGACGCCGAAAGCCTGCTCACCCGTCTTTTCCACGAGGACATGGCGGAGCACGGCATCCGCCTCTACGACCCGCTGCCGGTGGTCTACCACTGCCCGCAGGACTGGACCAAGGTGCGCGACATGATCCGCAGCCTGGGCCGCGAAGACGCCGAAATCATCCTCGCCGAGCATGGCGAAATCCTGATCAAAGACGACATCTGCAACCACGAATACCGCTTCTCGGCCGCCGATGTCGCTGCGCTGTTCGACGCCAGCACCGGCAAGGCGCTGCATTGACGGCAGCCCCCGACTCGTTCGTTCTAGGTCGCCAGGTTGAACTGCTCTACCGCAACTTGCGGATCGGGCAGGTGGTGTCGCTGGTCAATGCCAGCCTGCTGGTCTGGGTCGCCTTCGGCCAAATACCGAATGTGGCGCTCGGAACCTGGTGGCTGCTGGCGATTCTGGTCGCCGCCGCGCGCGCCGTGCTTGCCGTCCGCTACTACCAGCGTCCGGAAGCCGCCCGCCACGACGAAGCCCCGGACTGGCGGCGGCGGGCCCTGATCGGCGCTGCCGGCAGCGCCCTGATCTGGGCCGGCGGCTCACTGCTGCTGACCTGGTTCGGCGATACCACGCTACAGCTGTTCACGGCGCTGGTCATGGCCGGCATGGTGGCCGGCGCCGTGCCCCTGCTTGCCCCCGACAAGGTGGTTTTCCGCGCCTACGCCTGGCCCATCGCCCTCGCCGTGGGCATTGGCGCCCTCGGGCCGGATACGCTGCATATCGCAATCGTCGCCATGACCATCGTCTTTTCCCTGGCTTCGACACGCAGCGCCGACTACTTTCACGATGCGCTGCTCGATACGCTGCGCCTGGAACACGAGAAGGACGGACTGGTCGACAAGCTCAATCAGGCGCTGGAGATAGCCGAGCAATCGAACCGCGCCAAGACCGAATTCCTGGCCAATATCAGCCACGAGTTGCGTACCCCGCTGAACGGCATCGTCGGGCTCGCCGAACTGCTCAGCCTCGAAGACCTGACCCCGGATCAACAGGCGCTACTGACGCCGTTGCGCAGTTCGGCCGACGATCTGCAGCGCAGCATCACCCACCTGATCGAGCTCTCGGCCCTGGAGGCAGGACATGTCCGGTCGTCGACCTCGCCCTTCCTCGCCACTGAACTGCTCGAAGTCCTGCTCGCCGTCCACCAGCCGGTGGCGACCGCCAAAGGCCTGACCCTGAGCGAAGACATCGATCCCGAACTGCCGCATGTCCTGATCGGCGATGTCGAACACCTGCGCCAGATCTTCACGCACCTGCTCGGCAACGCTATCAAATTCACCGACCGTGGCGGGGTCAATGTATCCGCCCAGATCCAGGCGCGCACGCCGGCCGGCATCAAGCTCGAGTTCTGCATCGCCGACACCGGCCCCGGCATAACCGCAGAAAAGCTCGGCCTGCTCGGCAAGCTGCTGGTCCAGGTTGATGGCTCCAGCATACGGCGCCACGGCGGCATCGGCGTCGGCCTGCCGATTGCCCGCAAACTGATCGAATTGCTCGGCGGCAAACTGGAAATCGACAGCCAGGTCGGAACCGGGAGCCGGTTCCGCTTCACGCTACCCTTCGCGCTCCCCGCCCCCGAAGTCCGTTGATGCGCTATTCCCAATAGACCAGTTCGACCCGCCGCATCGTGTTGCGGCAATCGGCCGCGTTGCAGCCCGGATTCGTTTTCTCCCGCCCAACCGGATAGCGCTTGAGCTGCCGCACCGCCACCCCCATTCGCCGCAAGCTCTGGAAAACCGCATCCACCCGCTGTTCCGCCTTCGCCAGCTGGATCGAGCGGCTACCCTGATCGTCGGCGAAGCCGACCAGGGTCACCCGCAGTTTCGGATTCTCCTTCAGGCGCTGGGCGTGGCGTTGCAGTTTTTGACCGTCTTCCGGATCGAGCCGCAGCTCGTTGTCCTTGAAAAAGATATTGCTTTCCGGATCGAGTGCGGCAGTCGCCAGGGTCTCGACAACTCGCGGCCTGATCACCTTCGATCGATCCGCCGACGGTGTCGCCTCAGTGGTCGGTTGAGTCGGGGCCTGCGGCTGGCCGGCGCAACCGGCCAGCAAAACCAGCAGCCATACCGTGCCGAGATGCCTGCGGCGCGCCACCTTATGGCTTTCCGGCATCGTGCTGGCCAAGCATTTCGGCGAGCGGGGTTCCGGCAAAGGACTCGTCCTTGCCCGGCAAATGGCGAATCAACTCATCTAGATTGATATTCAATGTTTTCAAGACAACCTCCGGCAATTCAGCGAGCGCTTCCGGCAAGATTCCTTCGGCCGGCCCCGGCAATGCAGCCAGCGCCTGTAGCCCACCCGTCGTCAGCGACAGCCCGACCCGGCGCTGATCATCGCTGCGCCGTTGCTTGACCAGAAAACCCTGGGTAACCAGCTTGTCCACCAGCAGACTGCAGGTCGATTGATGGATCCCCATACGGGCCGCCAGTTCGCCAATACCAATCTCCGGCCGACGCTGCACCTCCTGCAACACCCACATCTGCGAGCCCGGCATACCGCAACGCTCTTCCACCAGCCGGAAATACTGACGCATCGAACCGTAGATCATACGGAATTGCTGCAAAACCTCCATCGCCAGGGTCGGGGCGGTTTCAAGGATATCTGTTTTCATGGCGCAGGCAGCTCAATTTGCACAAATAGGCGGGCATGAATTATATTGCTGGACAATGTAATTAAACAGTTTTTGTAGCGTTTTCCTTTCGACAAGGATTTTGGGGGCTGCTGCCCCGTTTTTTTCATGCTGAACTCGATCCAGCTCTTCGGTCTGGTATTACTGGGCGGCTTGGCGGCTGGCGAGGCTGCGCGGCGACTGCTCGCCCTGCCGCGGACCACCGGCTATGTCCTGTTCGGCCTGCTGGTTGGGCAAAGCGGCCTGAACTGGATCACCCCGCAGCACATCGAATCCGCCCAGTTGTTCATCGATCTCGCCCTCGGCCTGATCCTTTTCGAACTGGGCTACCTGGTTCCCGGCGTTACCCCGCAAGCCGGCAAGCACCGCCTGCTGGCCGGGCTCGGCCTGTCGCTCGCCCCCGGCCTGCTGCTGTTTACCCTGTTCGGCTACTGGGGGTTCGCAGGCGGCCCGGCCTTGTTCGCCGCTGCGCTCTGCGTCGCCACCTCGGCGGCGATCACCATCGCCACCTGCAGCGACGTCGGAGCCAAGGGCGAACGCACCGGCCTGCTCTACACCATGGTCGCCATCAACGGCTGCGTCGCCTTCTCGGCCGTCATGCTGCTCACCCCCTTTCTCCAGGATGGCGAAACGATCGGCATCCTGGCCCGCATCGGCTATGCCTTGGGCGGCATCCTGTCTGCCCTGCTGCTCGGCACCCTGTGCGCCGCCGTGGTCCTGCTCGGCGTCAGGAAACTGGAGCGCCAACCCGAACACCAGCACCTGCTGATCCTCGGCTGCATCGTCCTCGGCGTCGGCACGGCCATTTTCCTCGACGTCTCGGTTTTCCTGCCGATGCTGATTTTCGGCGTTGTGGTCCGCGCCGTCGACCGCGAACAGAAGGTGATCGCCATCCGCATCGCCAGCGACGCCCGGGTCTTTCTGGTCATCACCTTCGTCCTCGCCGGCGCCGCGCTGGATATTGCCCACCTGCTGAACTACTGGCCGGAAGCGCTGGTCATATCACTGACTCGCCTGGCCGGGCAGTTGCTGGTTGCGATGCTGACCCGCCGGCAGCTCGGGCTATCCAGTCGGGAGAGCCTGCTGCTCAGCATCGGGCTGCAGCCGATGTCGAGCGTCGCCCTGGTGCTGCTGGCCAATACGCAAATGCTGTATTCAAATCTGGACCCGAAACTGGTTGGTGTCGTGCTGGCAACCATCCTGCTGATGCAACTCTGCGGCCCGCTGGCGACGCAGACCGCGATCAAGGGTTTCGGCGAAGCCAGCCGCCTCACCGCCCGCCGGCCCGCGCCCCAGGCTTCGGGCGCCATGGAACAGACAGGAGGATCATCGTCATGAGCAGGCGCCCCTTGCGTATCGGCCTCTCGGCCCGCATCTACCACCCGCAGCCCGGCGCCACCGGCCTGCAGTCGAAGTCGCTGCAATACCTCGAACAATCAGTCGCCCACTGGGTTATGTCGCGCGAGGTCATGGTCTTCATGATCCCGTCGGTCAGCGGCGACGGCATGGTGCACCGGAGTAGCATCCGGCTCTCGGATTATCCGCAGTACCTGGATGGTCTGGTCCTCCAGGGCGGCGCCGACATCAGCCCACAAAGCTACGGCGAGCAACCGGCCCACGCCGACTGGGCGGGCGACCGACTGCGCGACGCTTACGAGATGGAGTTGCTGCATGAATTCATGGAAGCCGGGCGGCCGGTGCTCGGCATCTGCCGGGGCGCCCAGCTGATCAATGTCGCGCACGGCGGGACGCTCTATCAGGACATCGCGACCCAGTACGAAAAGCCGGCCGTCCACCTGCATGCCGATTACGATAAGCATATTCACGGCATTACCTGGGAAGCCGCCTCCGGACTGAGCAAGCTCTATCCGGAAATGTCGGGCGGCGGCGTCGTTTCGATCCACCACCAGGCGATCAAGACGATCGGCAAGGGTCTGCGGGTCGAGGCGCGCAGTGCCGACGACGGTCTGATCGAAGCGGTGCGACTCGAAGGCAAGCCTTATGTCCTCGGCCTGCAGTGGCATCCCGAATTTCATCCGCCAGGCAGTCCGCAGCTGCTCGACTGCACGCCGATTCTCGACGAATTCCTGAGCGCTGCCCGCGGGCGCCGCTGGTAGGCCAGCCAGCGGTTCGGCTTTCGCCTAAAGGATCTTTCCCGGGTTCATCAGGCCCCCTGGATCGAGGGCCTGCTTGACCGAGTGCATCAGCGCCATTTCGACCGGGCTCTTGTAGCGCAGCAATTCCTCACGCTTCAACTGGCCGATGCCGTGCTCGGCCGAAATCGAGCCACCCAGCGCATCGACCGTATCGTGAACGATGCGGTTGACCGCCGGTTGGCTGGCGATGAAGGCCGTGTTGTCCTGGGCATTCGGCTTCGACAGGTTGTAGTGCAGGTTGCCGTCGCCGACATGGCCGAAGGCGACCACCCGGATGCCGGGATATACCTTTTTCAGCGCGGCATCGGCCCGTTCCAGGAAGTCCGGGATGCCCGACACCGGTACCGAAATGTCGTGCTTGATGCTGACGCCCTCGACCTTCTGGGCTTCCGAAATGCTCTCGCGCAACGCCCACAGCTTTCGAGCTTGGGTTTCCGACTGGGCGACGACGGCATCGGCCACTTCACCGCGCTCCAGCCGGGTGGCCAGCCAGTTCTCGACGGCCGCCGGATCGGCTTCGGAAAACTCGGCCAGCAGGTACCACGGGCTGGCCGCCGTCGGCCGGGTGCACTCGGGAATGTTCTTCAGAACCAGGCTGAGCGAGGTTTCCGAAATCAGCTCACAGGCGGTCAATTGAGCATCGAAAGTCGCCTTGGCGGCATTCAGCAGCTCGACCGCCACCGCCGGTGAAACGACATTGAGCCAGCAGGTAATCTGGGTTTTGGGCAGCGGAAACATCTTCAGCACCGCCGCCGTGATGACGCCCAGCGTGCCTTCGGCGCCGATGAACAACTGCTTGAGGTCATAGCCGGTATTGTCCTTGCGCAAGCCACGCAGGCCGTTCCAGATCTCGCCGTTGGGCAATACCACTTCCAGACCCAGGGTCAGTTCGCGGGTATTACCGTAGCGCAGCACCTGGACGCCGCCGGCGTTGGTCGACAGGTTGCCGCCGATCTGGCAGCTGCCTTCAGCGGCCAGCGAGAGCGGGAACAGCCGGTCGACGGCAAGCGCCGCGTCCTGCACCGCTTCGAGGATGCAGCCGGCTTCGACGGTGATCGTGTTGTTTTGCGCATCGACGGCGCGGACCCGGTTCAGGCGCGACAAGCTGAGCACCACCGCCCGCCCCTCGCCATCCGGCGTCGCCGCGCCGCAATGGCTGGTGTTGCCACCCTGCGGCACGATGGGGGCACCGGCTGCCGCGCAGGCCTTGACCACGGCCGCGACTTCGACCGTGTTGGCCGGCCGCACCAGGCATTGCGCCGCGCCGTGATAGCGGCCGCGCCAGTCGGTCAGGAAAGGCGCCAGTTCGGCGGGATCGGTCAGGACGTGCGTCGCCCCTACGATCCCGGCCAGCCGTTCAGACAGGCTGGGCGTAGAGGTCATGGTGATCGGCGTCGGTGACCCGGACCTGCAGGAAATCGCCGGGTTCGGCGTCGAAGAAGCCGTCGATATAGACCAGACCGTCGATTTCCGGGGCGTCGGCCTTGGAGCGGGCAACCACGCCTTCCTCGTCGACCGCGTCGACCAGAACTTCGATGACCGTATCGATCTTGGCTTCCAGCTTCTCGGCAGAAATGTCTTCCTGGACCTGCATCAGCCAGCGCCGGCGATCCTCACGGACGTCTTCCGGCGGCAGGCCTTCGAGTTCGTTGGCCTTGGCACCCTCGACCGGCGAGTAGGCGAAAGCGCCGACGCGGTCGAGCTTGGCATCTTCGAGGAACTGGATCAGCTGGTCGAAATCCTCGTCCGTCTCACCGGGGAAGCCGGTGATGAAGGTCGAGCGGATGACGATTTCCGGGCAGATCGAGCGCCACTTGGCGATGCGCTCCAGGGTGTTCTCGGCCGAGGCCGGGCGCTTCATGGCCTTCAAAATCTTCGGGCTGGCGTGCTGGAAGGGTACATCCAGATACGGCAGGATCTTGCCTTCGGCCATCAGCGGAATGACGTCGTCGACCGAGGGGTACGGGTAGACGTAATGCAGGCGGACCCAGATGCCGAACTGGGCCAGTGCCTCGCACAATTCCTTGAGGCGCGACTTGACCGGCTTGCCGCCCCAGAAACCGGTGCGGTATTTGATATCGACGCCGTAGGCGCTGGTGTCCTGGGAGATGACCAGGATTTCCTTGACCCCGGCGCGAGCCAGGTTCTCGGCCTCGGCCAGCACGTCGCCGACCGGCCGCGAGAGCAGCGGGCCGCGCAGCGAGGGGATGATGCAGAAGGTACAGCTGTGGTTGCAGCCTTCGGAAATCTTCAGGTAGGCGAAGTGGTCCGGGGTCAGGCGCACACCCTGCGGCGGCACGAGGTCGGAATACGGGTCGTGCGGCTTGGGCAGGTGCTGGTGCACGTAGCCCATGACCTCGTCGGCGGCGTGCGGGCCGGTCACGGCGAGCACCGACGGATGGGTGGTCTGCACGATGTCGCCCTTGGCGCCGAGGCAGCCGGTGACGATGACCTTGCCGTTTTCGGAGAGCGCCTCGCCGATGGCGTCGAGCGATTCCTCGACGGCGGCATCGATGAAGCCGCAGGTATTGACGATAACGAGGTCGGAATTCTCGTAGCTCGGCGAAATCTCGTAGCCTTCGGCGCGCAGCTTGGTCAGGATGCGCTCGGCGTCGGAACCAGCCTTCGGACAACCCAGGGAAACGAAGCCGACGGTCGGCACTTTTTCAATGATAGACATGCAGTGGAAACCTTGCCCGGCAATGCCGGAATTCAGAAAAAACAGTATTTTACGGGGGAATCAGCCCGGCAGGCGTTCGAGTGCCAGCTTGAGGGCTGCGAAACAACGCTCGTCGATAGCGGTGCCGAGGTTTTCGGCCATCATCTCCAGCGTCTTGGGAATCGGGATCGCCCCGCGATAGGGGCGTTCGGCGGTGATCGCGTCGAAAATGTCGGCCGTGGTGATGATCCGCGTTTCGAGACAGATGTCGTCGGCCGTCACGCCGCGCGGGTAACCCTTGCCATCGAGCCGCTCGTGGTGCGCCGCCGAGACCCGGGCCAGTTCGGCGAAGCATTCGATGCGCGAGAGGATGGTCTCGGTGTACATGGCGTGCGCTTGCACCGCCGCCCACTCCTCGGCATCGAGCTTGCCCGGCTTGTCGAGCACGCTGTTGCTGACCCCGAGCTTGCCGACATCGTGGAGCAGCGCGCCGCGTTTCAGCCAGCGCCGGCGCTCCGCCGGCAGGCCCAGGGTCTCGGCGATCATGTCGGTGTAGAGCGCGACGCGCGCGCTGTGGCCGCTGGTGTAGGGACTTTTCGAGTCGACCACCTGGCCGAAGGCGGCAGCGATGTCGTCGAGGTAATCGTCATCCAGTTCGGCGACATGCGAGGCCGGTTCGAGGGCGAGGATGGCGCCGGCGACTTCGGGCGAGGCCAGGGTCGCCCAGAAGACATCGCTTTCGGCCACCTGGCTGAAGGCGTCCACCAGAGCCGGGTCTAACCAGCGCCCGGTGCGCAGCCGGATTTCGTCGAGCGCCGCCTGCGGCCCGCCGGCCGTGTGGAAGACGTCGATCACCTGGGCCAGCAGCGCGATCCGCGAGAACAGCGGAATCGCCGCACCGGACAGACCGGCCGGCTTGCCCTGGCCGTTGAAATGCTCGTCCAGACTGTAGATACCGGCCGCCACGCGCTCCGGGAAGCGCAGCAGGCGGGCGATTTCGGCGCCACGCTGGCAGCGGGTGGCGATCAGTTCCTGGGCAATGTCGCTGCCGTCGCGCATGATCGTCAGCACGCTGCGGAAACGCTCGGCCAGACCGGCCTTGAGGCCGGTGTGCTTGAGCACGAAATTCAGCACTTGCGGCAGGCTGTCGCCGACCGTTTTGAAATCGCGCTTGAAGGCGAGGTCGTCGGTCAGATAGAGCTCGCAGATGCGCGCCGCGTTGCTGCTGCAACCGAGATCCTTGAGCAGCAGCGTGTAGTACAGGTCCCACAAGGCATCTTCGTCGAGGCCGAGGGTTTGCCCGATGTGCATGCCGATCCAGCAGCAGCGCACGCAATGGCCCTCGGGCTGGCCCTCGGTGATGTCCAGCGCGTGACTGAGCGCCGAAATCAGTTCAGACAGCTTGAGGCCCGACATGACCGGCGACAGCGCGGTAGGGGAAGAGAGCTTGCTCATCGGGCGAGAGAATAGCGCCAAATCGCCCGGCCGGCAGCCCGGCAATGGGCGAAGTGGCGCTGGGGCAACGAAATCAGGCGAGCGCGGCCAGGGCCGGGGCGTAGTCCGGTTCGTTCTTGATCTCGGAAACCAGTTCGCTGTGCAGCACGTTGTCGCTTTCATCGAGGACGACCACGGCGCGCGCCGCAACGCCGGCCAGCGGCCCGCTCTTGATCGCGACGCCGTAGGCTTCGAGGAAGTCGCGGCCGCGCATGGTGGACAGCGTCTGCACGTTGACCAGGCCTTCGGCACCGCAGAAGCGGCTCTGGGCGAAAGGTAGATCGGCCGAGATGCAGAGCACCACGGTGTTGGCCAGCTCGTTGGCCGACTGGTTGAACTTGCGCACCGACGTCGCGCAGGTCGGCGTGTCGATACTCGGGAAGATGTTCAGGATCTTGCGCTTGCCGGCCAGGCTGGCCAGCGTAACGTCGGCCAGATCCTTGCCGACCAGCGAGAATGCGGGCGCCTTGGCACCCTTGGCCGGAAAGGTGCCGGCTACTTCGATCGGATTGCCACCCAGGGTTACGGTGTTGGACATGGATCACTCCTTTTCTTGTCGATGGTGAAATTGGAGCGGGTCTGACCGCGCAATCGCCAATCAATTCCATCCACTGCCAAGAAATTCGACAAACCGTGCAGAAATCCTGGCCCCGACCGCCCTAGCGCGGCCAAAGGATCATCTGTGTGCAGCGGAAGAGTGCGATCTTCTTGCCGCTCGCCTCGTCGGTGACCACGGCATCCCAGACCTGGGTATTGCGGCCCAGGTGCTGCGCCGTCGCGACGCAGGCCACCGCCCCCTCGCGAATGGTGCCCAGATGATTGCTCTTCAGCTCGATCGTGGTGAAGGACTCGGCCCCAGCCGGCAGATGGGCGATGGTCGCGTAGCCACAGGTGGTGTCGGCCAGGGCGACGACGCTGGCCGCATGCAGGAAGTCGTTGGGGGCGATGTGCAGCTTCTTGACCGGCATCCGGCTGCGCACCGTTTCGGGCGCAATTTCGATGGCCTCGATGCCGAGATAGCCGGGCAGATAGTCGCTGCCGCGTTCGTTGAGGGCTTCGATGGACACTTCGGGACGCAGCTTGCTCATGGGATTCTCCTTGGCTCAGGCCGGGGCCAGCGCCGGTTGCACCGGCGCTTCGCGGATCGGCAGGTTGGCGATGGCGGCGAGCAGGGCAAGCACGATGTCGGCGTACCACATCCAGCCGAAGTCGCCGAACTCGACGATCGCCAGGCCGCCGAGGTAGGCACCGAGGAAGCCGCCGATCTGGTGCGACAACAGGGTCAGGCCGAACAGAGTGGCCAGGTAGCGGACACCGAACAACTTGCCGACGATGGCGGCGGTCGGCGGCACGGTGGCCAGCCAGGTGAAGCCGAGGCCGGCGGCGAAAATGTAGAAGGTCCATTCGGTACGCGGAGCCATCAGGTAGAGGGCGACGAGCACGGCGCGCGAGGCGTACATCGCGGCCAGCACGTACTTGCTGCGGTACTTCGAGATGCTGTGGCCGGCGTAGAGGCTGCCGAAAATGTTGGCCAGGCCGATGATCGCCAGCGACCAGCTGGCCACCGCGGGCGGCAGGCCGCAGAGATTGACCTCGCCCGGCAGGTGGGTGACCAGGAAGGCGATATGGAAACCGCAGGTGAAGAAGCCGGCGTGCAGCAGCAGGTAGCTGCGGTCCTGCATGGCGGTCACGATGGCATGCTTGAGGCCGTTGTCGGCGTGCGTGTGCTTGGGCGGTGCCGCCGCCGTCGCCCCGGTCAGCTTGCCGATCAGCGGCAAGGCGGCCAGCACCATCAGCGCCATGCTCCACATCGCCCCCATCCAGCCGATCGACTGGATCAGCTTCTGCAGAACCGGGGCGAAGACGAACTGGCCGAAGGAACCGCCGGCATTGATCACCCCGGAGGCCGCACCCCGCGATTCGATCGGCAGGCGCTGGGCGGCGGCGCCGATCAGCACCGAGAAACTGCCCGCCCCCGAGCCCATGGCCGAGAGCAGGCCGAGCGAGATGATCAGCCCGAAACCGCTGCCCATGAAGGGTGTGATGGCGCTGCCCACAGCCAGCACGAGCAGGCCGCCAATGAGCACGGCGCGCGGCCCGTAGCGGTCGGCCACGGCGCCGGCCACCGGCTGGATGGCGCCCCAGGTGAATTGCCCGACGGCAAGCGCCAGGCTGATGGTGGCGATGCCGAGGCCGGTCGTCGCATCGAGCGGGCCGATGAAGAGGCCCAGCGACTGGCGGGCACCCATGGTCACCATCAGGATGCCGGCGGCGGCCAGGGTGGTGATCAGAACGTCGGGACGGCTCAAGGTACGCAACATGGGCGGTATTTCCCGGAAAAAAGGTTATGGAATAGTTGAGCGAACTATAGTGTTAAAAATCGTTGGCAAATAGCCCATAATTCAAGTCATACCGTCAACGGATTATTGACAAAATGGTATGGCTCGGCAGTTGGGAAGCGTTCGCGAAAGTGGTCGAATGCGGCAGCATGGCGGCCGCGGCGCGCCGTCTGGACTGTACGCGGGCGCAGGTCAGCAAGCAGATCGGCGAACTCGAACGCGCCTTCGGCGTCCGCCTCTTCGAACGTTCGACCCGCAAGCTCAGCCTGACGCCCTCGGGCGAAATCTTTCATCAACATGCCCTGCAGGCCCTGGAAGCCGTCCAGAGCGCCGAGATCGCCGTCAAGAACCAGGGCGACGCGCCGCGTGGTGTCCTCCGGATTAGCGCCTCAATCACCTTCGGCCGGATGTACATCGCGCCGCTGCTGCCCCGCCTCATCGCCCGCTACCCGGAACTGCGCTGCGAACTGGTGCTGACCGACCAACTGGTCGACCTGATCGACGACAACATTGACCTCGCACTGCGCATGACCAAAGCGCCGCCGGAAGATGCGGTGGCAAAGAAACTAGTGGCGCTGAAACGGGTGATCTGCGGCACACCGGCCTATTTCGCTGCCCATGGCACCCCGAAAACGCCGCAGGAACTGGCCGGGCATACCTGCTTCAGCTACCTGCTCGGCGACGGCGAGCGGGTCTGGCGCATGCGGAACCGCCAGGGCGAGGAAATCAGCGTGCCGGTGGGCAGCGCCTTCCAGTTCAACAACGTCGATTGCATTGTCGACGCCGTTCTCGCCGGGCATGGCCTGGCCATCCTGCCGACCTACCTGTTCAATCCGGAACGATTACTCGGCAGGCTACTCAGCGTGCTCGACGACTTCGAACCGATCAGCAGTTTCGGCCAGTATCTCCACGCCTGCTACACGCCGAGCCGGGTTCGCGCCCCGAAGGTACGCGCCTTCCTCGCCGAACTGGAAAACGAATTCGATCCGCTTCCGCCCTGGGAAAAGCTAGGCGCGGATAGGCTGCAGGTGGACTGACAGGCCGTCCGTCGAAACGAGATTACCCGGTGGGATCGGCATTCCCGATCGCGTGATAAAATTCGTCGCTTTTTTTCCGGAAACGGCGGAGAGCAAGATGAGCAACCTAACCCAAGGCGATCGTGTATTTCATCCCAACCAGAAGGGCTGGGGACTCGGGAAAGTGCTCAACGTAACCCCTGACAATATCGATGTCTTCTTTGTCGGGACAGGCGCCAAGCGTCTTTCAAAATCATTCGTCAAGCTCGAGATTGCCGAGGGCACAGCGGCAAAACACCGCCTGCTGGACAACCTGATCGAAACATCTCAGATCGGCAGCGTCGACTATGTTTCTCCCGCGGCGGCCGTTGAGCGCTTCCTGACGATCCACCCGGAAGGCTTTTCAGCGCCGCGTTTTGTCAAGGACGAGCGCGAGGCCAGCGTTCGGGCGCACCAGTTCTTTATCCAGTTGCTGGGGGAAACGGAGATTTCCGAACTGATCGCCGAGCGGCGCTATCAAGACGTCTGCGACCGGGTTCGCCATATCGAATCGGTGACAACGCTGCTGACCAAGGGCGAAAAGGCGGCTTTCTACAGCGCCCTCGATACGCCGGTGAATCAAAAGACCTTCTCCGTGGCCCTGGCCGCCCTCCTCTACGGGACGGATTCGGAAGAGGAACGTTTCAAGGGCTTCGTTCGCGCCCTTGACCTGCTAGGTATCAGCCGCTGGCCGTATGCCACGCTGTTCGGATTCCTCCGCTTCCCGCAGGAAAAAGCCTATATCAAGCCGACCGTGATCCAGACGGTGGCCAAGGCCTTCTGCTGGCGAATCAACTACAAGGCCGAGCCGAACTGGCGCGGCTATGCCGCCGTCCTGCGCCTCTACAACCATCTGCGCACGAGTCTGCTTGAAGAAGGCCTGATGCCCAGAGACATGATCGATGTGCAGTCCTTCATCTGGACGATCGGCCAAAAATAAATCGCCTCCTCGCCGCTGCCGCGCAACGGTGAGATGCTCCCCATTACCCGCAAAGGAAAAAACATGAATGCCCAATCATTAGCAGAGAAACTCAACAAACTCGGTTTTACCCCCGTCGCCCTGAGCGAACCGTCGAAAAAGGAAGACGGCATGATCGTCATCACCAAGGGCGTCCATGTCCAGGTCCCGCTCCATGGCGACGAACCCAACGTGGTGCGCGAGATCAGCAAGGGCGAATTCGAGTTTTACGACGCGCGGCGTGCCATCGGCAAGCTGGTGGACGATCTGAATGCCGCGCTGCAGGACGAAAAGGCCATGCAGTCCTGCTGAGTCCGAACGCCTGGCATCGCTTTCGGCGCCGGGCTTAGGCCAGCGCCCGCTGCAACAGAACCGCGACATGTATGGCCTGCCGCCCGGTGCCATCTGCGATCTGGTGGCGGCAGGAAAAGCCGTCGGCGATGATCGGTGCGTCTTCGGCGGCGGAGCGCACAGCCGGCAGTAGCGCCAGTTCTCCCATCTTGACCGAGGCCGCGTAGTGCTCGGCTTCCAGGCCGAAGCTACCAGACATGCCGCAGCAGCTGGCGTCGACGATATCGAACTCGAATTCCGGTATCCAGCCGAGCACCTTCTTCATCGCCTTCATCGCGCCGAAGGCCTTCTGATGGCAATGACCATGGACGACCGCCTTGCCGCCTGAAATCGGCTTCAGATTCAGCTTCAGCCCCTTGTTGCCCTCACGCATCAGGAACTCCTCGAACAGGAAAGCCTGTTTGCCGACCTGCGCCACATCGGGGCCGAGCGACAGGCTGTAGAACTCATCGCGCAGAGCGAGCAGGCAGGACGGTTCAAGGCCGACGATGGGCGTGCCGGCGGCCAGCACCGGGGCCAGCGCCGCCATCACCCGCCGGCCCTCGAGTTTGGCGGCGTCGACCATGCCTTGCGACAGGTAGGTCCGGCCGCAGCATAGCGGGCGGTCGGCTTCAGCGTCGTCGGCCGCCGGGCGCAGGATTTCCACCGCGTAGCCGGCCGCCGTCAGCACGGCTTGGGCCGCCGTGGCGACTTCCGGCGTGTAGTAATGGCTGAAGGTATCGACGAAGAGCACGACCTTGCCGCGCGGGCCGGCCTTGTCCGGCGTTGCGCCGACGAAGGGCTGGCTGGCCGGCAGCGGGATCGGGCGGGCCGCCGCAATGCCCAGCCAGCGTTCGGCGAGGCGGGCCAGTCCGGGCCAGGCATTGCGCCAACGGACGAGCAACGCCAGCGGCCGGCGATACCGATACAGCCATTGCGGCAGGCCGCCGAACAGCCGGGCGCGGCGCGGCACGCCGAGTTGCTCGTTGCGCTGGGCCAGGTATTCGGTCTTGATCAGCGTCATGTCGACCGAACTCGGGCATTCCTTCTTGCAACCCTTGCACGAGACGCAGAGGTCCATCGCCGCTGCCAGATCCGGGTGGATGAAGGGCTGTTCGCCCAGTTCGCCGTTCAGCGCCGCCTTGAAGGCCTTGACCCGAGCGCCGGTGGAATGGGCCGGATCGCCGGTGATGCGGTAGCTCGGACACATGACGCCCTTGCCCTCGCGCTGGCACTGGTGGTTGTTCATGCACACGGCGACCGCCTTGGCGTAGTTGCCGCCAGTGGCGGGGATGCCGGCGTAGGCATCGCCCATGCCGTAGGTGTCGTAGGCCGACCAGTCGAGATGCGTTTTCATGGCGAAGCTCGAAGCAAGAGCGACGCCAGAAAAAAAACATCAAATAATCAGGTTGATAATAAAATCCGGCTTGTCGGCAATGCGACAAGCCGACAGTCACTGCCCGCCCTTGGCCTTCACATGGCGGACCGGCAGGGTGATGCGGAAAGTGGTGCCCTTGCCGACCTCGCTCTGCACCTCGATCTGTCCGTTGTGCTTCTGGATGATGCCGTAGGACAGAGACAGCCCGAGGCCGGTACCCTTGCCGACCGGCTTGGTGGTGAAGAAGGGGTCGAAGATCTTCTGGCGGATTCCTTCGGGAATGCCGCTGCCGGTGTCGGAAAACTCCAGCCAGACCTTGTCGCCCGCCGTGCCGGTACGGATGGTGATGGTTCCCCGCTGCTCGCCCATGGCGTGGGCAGCATTGACGAGCAGGTTCATGAAGACCTGGTTGAGCTGCGCCACCAGGCACTCGACATCCGGTAGCTGGCCATATTCCTTGACGACATCGGCCTTGTAGCGGACTTCGTTGGCCACGATATTGACCGTCGAATCGATGCCTTGGTGCAGGTTGGCGAACTGCCACTCCTGCGTGCAATCGACTCGCGAAAAATCCTTCAAGTCCTGGATGATCTTCTTGACCCGACTGATGCCGTCCTTCGACTCGACCATCAGTTGCGGAATATCTTCCTTGAGAAAAGGCAGATCGATCTTCTCGCGCAGAGCCTTGAGCCGGACGACAACGGCCGGATCGGTGATCGCGGATTCGGCGGCCTCGTAGGCCTCCAGCATACCGAACAGGTTGCCGAGATAGTTCTCCAACACACCGATGTTCGAATGCACGAAACCGATCGGGTTGTTGATCTCGTGCGCCACACCGGCCGCCAGCTGGCCGATCGACGCCAGTTTCTCGGATTGCACCAACTGTTCCTTGACATTGCTCAGCTGCGCCGTGCGCTGGGCAACCAGTTCCTCGAGCTGGACCTGGTGCTCGCGCAGCCCCTCTTCTGCCTTGTGGCGATCGGTGACGTCCTGCAGCGTCTCGATGGCCCCGATCACCCTACCGCTGGCGTCGCGCAGGGGTGCAGCGGTGAAAAACAGCCAGCGCCCGCCATCAACGAAATGTGGAAAGAAAGCCTCCGCTTCGTAGGCGTCAGGGATGACCGGCGAACGCCGGAAAATTCCCGTATACAGGGTTTCCAGGCGTTCAAGATCGCTGCTGACGATCAGGTCGGCCATGATCGGCCGCTCGTTGGGATAAAACGGCGCCCAATGGCGGCTGGTACCGACTACCAGCGCCGCCGGGGTGCCAGTGATCGCGGCGCAGGCCTTGTTCCAGTGCGTCACCTTGTGTTCGGCATTGATGACAAAGGTCGGCACCGGATCACCATCTACGATCTGGGCGAGAAACAATTCCATGTGGCGCTTGGCCTCGAGGGAGCGCTTGTGCTCCGACTCGATCAGCCGCATCTGCGTCGATTTCACCGTCTCCATCGCCCGTTTCAACTCGTGGTGTTCGACGACCAGCTGCTCGTTGGCCGCTGTCAGGTCGCGCGTCCGCTCCGCAACGCGCTGCTCCAGCGAGCGGTTCATGTCGACTAGGGCATGGTTGCGCGAGGCGATCACCCGGTACAGCGAATTCAGCGCGTCGAGCAGATTGGCGGTCGCCGGGTCGGCCTTGTTGGCGCGCTCCGCCTCGTAGGCTTTGGCCGGTGTCAGGCCACGCCGGATGTTGTGCACCTGGCGGGTCATCGCCTGGTCGGTACCGAGAATGTGATAAGCCAGCCAGTTGGTCAGGAAACGCAACAGGAATTCGCTGTCCCCCGTCCCCAGGTTGATCTCGCGCATGGCCGTGACCTGGCGGGCGAAATCCTCATGGATCGAGCGGTGCAGGCTGGCATGGCGCTCGTCGCAAGCGACGCTGGCCATCAGTTCCTCTTCGTGGGCGAAATGCATCACGGCATAGGCAACCAGCTTGTCGAGAACCGCGTGCAGCTCGTCCGGATCGCCCCTCTGCTCGGCCTGCAGGCTGCCCACCCAGTTGATGATGCGGACCAGCTCCTTGTGTTCGTCATCGACGATGGCTTCACCGGTCATGAAGCGATCATTCCAGACAAAGGTTTCCATCGCCCCCGCGGCGACCACCCCGGTGTTTGCCTCGCTCATGTCTGGTTTTCCTTACTGAGGATCAACAGGTGCCCGCGCGGCGCGGCCTCGTCACCGATGAAGCGATGGCGGGCCAACCAGCACACATCGCCCTGCTGCCAGATCATCTCGCCGGCGCCGCCGCTCAACAGCTGCAGCAGGTCGGGTGGCAGGCGCTCCTGCGCAAAGGAACCGATCAGCGACGCCTGCCGCCCGAGCAGGCGATCCGCCTCCTGGTTGGCGCAGACGATCATCCCTTCGTCATCGAGACCGACGACCGGCAGCGGCACCCCTTGCAGGATTTCCTGCACGAGGCCGAGCACGACCTGATCGCGTTGCAACTCGCGCTGGTTTTCCGCCAGCAGCCGGCGCAACTGCTCGTTGACCAACGTCAGTTCGGCGCTCAGGCGCTGGTTCTCGTCGCCCAACTCCTTGTGGCGAAAGGCTTCCTGGATATTGGCACGGAGTTGTTCATCGTCCCAGGGCTTGGTCAGGAACTTGTAGATCGCCCCCTCGTTGATGGCATCGGTGATCGACTGCAGTTCGGTGTAGCCGGACAACACGATGCGCACGGTATCCGGGTACATCGTATTGACCTGACGCAGGAATTCGACGCCGGTCATCTGCGGCATGCGCTGATCGGAGACGATCACATCGACGCGGTGCGTGGCGAGGATTTCCAGGCCTTCGGCCCCGCCCCCCGCCGACAGGATGCGGTAGCCTTCCCGGCGCAGCAGCCGTTTCAGCGAAGAGATCATGTTCTCTTCGTCGTCGACCAGCAGCACGGTACGTTGATGCTCGGCGTCCGCCGGCCTCGCCGAGGTATCGCGGGTGGGACTGTCTCCGTTGGTATTCATGTGGCCCCCTGTCTGGCGCATTCTAAGCGTCGCCACGCCCCCTGTCACGGAAACTGCATACACCCTGTCGCGAATCCGACAAGGGGCCAACAAGGCCCCGCCACGAAATCCATAGGCCATTGTTTTTAATTGGTTTTCAAGCCTGGCACAGCGATTGCTGAATGGACTCCGCACAGTTTTCGAGGAGCCGTCATCGTGGAACTACCCGTTATAAGTAACTCCGCCCCCGCTGAAGGCGGCGGCTGCGCCTCCAGCGGCTGCGGTACGGCCCCGGATGCCCTGGGCCATCTGCCGGACCATATCCGCGCCAAGGTCCAGGACCACCCCTGCTATTCCGAAGAAGCGCACCACTATTTCGCCCGCATGCACGTTGCCGTGGCCCCGGCCTGCAACATCCAGTGCAACTACTGCAACCGCAAGTACGACTGCTCCAACGAATCCCGGCCGGGCGTCGTTTCCGAAGTTTTGACGCCGAAGCAGGCGATCAACAAGGTGCTCGCCGTCGCGGCCGAAATCCCGCAGATGACCGTGCTCGGCATCGCCGGACCCGGAGACCCCCTCGCCAACCCGGCCCGCACCTTCGAGACTTTTGAAGAGCTCTCGAATCGCGCCCCGGATATCAAACTCTGCGTGTCGACCAACGGCCTCAACCTGCCGATGTATGTCGACCGTATCGCCCAGCACAACATCGATCACGTGACGATCACCATCAACTGCGTCGATCCGGAAGTCGGTGCCAAGATCTACCCGTGGATTTTCTGGGAGAACAAACGCATCTTCGGCGTCGAAGGCGCGCGCATCCTGATCGAACAGCAGCAGTTGGGTCTGCAGATGCTGACCGACCGCGGCATCCTGGTGAAGGTCAATTCGGTGCTCATCCCGGGCATCAATGACGAGCATCTCAAGGAAGTCTCGAAGATCGTCAAGGCCAAGGGCGCTTTCCTGCACAACGTCATGCCACTGATCGCCGAAGCCGAACACGGCACCTACTACGGCATCATGGGCCAGGCCGAACCGACCCCGGAAATGCTCCAGGACCTGCAGGACGCCTGTGCCGGCGACATGGCGATGATGCGCCATTGCCGCCAGTGCCGGGCCGATGCGGTCGGCCTGCTCGGTGAAGACCGCGGCGACGAATTCACCATGGACAAGATCGACGTCATGGAAGTCGATTACGAAGCCGCCATGGTCCGTCGCAAGGTTGTCCACGACGAGATCCTCGAGAAGCTCGACGCCAAGCGCGGCATCGTCAAACCGAAAGCCGAAGAGTCCGGTATTCCGGCCGATGCCCGCCCGGTGCTAATGGCGGTGGCCGGCAAGAACGGCGTCGTCGCCGAACACTTCGGTCATGCCAAGGAATTCCTGATCTACGAAGCCTCGCCGGCTGGTGCGCGCTTCATGAGCCATCGCAAGACCGAGCTTTACTGCGGCGGCATGGATGCCTGCGGCGACGGCGATGTGGTCGATGCCGGTGCTACGGAATCCCTGCTCGATCGCAACATACGCATTCTCGAAGGCTGCGAGGTCGTGCTCTGCTCCAAGGTCGGTTACGAACCCTGGGCCAAGCTGGAAGCCGCCGGCATCGCGCCGAACGGCGAACATGCGATGGAGCCGATCGAGGAGGCAGTGATGGCGGTGTACAAGGAAATTGCGGCAACCGGCAAGCTCAGCCCGTCGGCTGAAGACAGAAAGGTGGCCTGATCATGGCACTGCAAATCACCGAGTCCTGCGTCAATTGCTGGGCCTGCGTCGATGTCTGCCCGAATGACGCGATTTTCGAGGACAAGCCGCACTTCCTGATCGATGATGGCAAATGCACCGAGTGTCTGGGCGATCACAGCGTGCCGCAGTGCGCTGCGATCTGCCCGATCGAAATGGCCATCGTCGATGAACTGGGCGAGTTCCTGAACCCGCCGGGATCGCTGACCGGGATTCCGATCGAGAAGTTGAAGGAGTTCGGGTTGTGGCGGGAAGCGGCGTGATTCCGGTTCTCGGGCAGACGCTGGTTTCCGCGCCTGAGGCGTGGGTCCGGTTTGCTCGAACGCCGGGTTCCGCCGTTGAGCGGCGGGCGTACTTTCTTTTGCTTCGCCAAAAGAAAGTAGCCAAAGAAAAGGCGACCCCGGGTTACGCGGTCGGCTGCGCCGACTCCCCTGCGCTACTCGCTACTGGCGGGGGCTGCGGAACTCGGCCCTGCGGGCCTCAAACAGTCCTCGCCCTTTTTCCGCCAGCAGCTCCGTTGCTCGGCGCTGCACACGGGGACCCGAAGTCAAAAACATCCCGTTCCCACCGTTATTCCCTCGCCCCATCCGTTTCAGCCCGGGTCGTTTTTCCGGGCCCCTTGAGAGGTGCCGAGCAACGCAGAAATGCCGGGGGCTTTCGGCGAGCACTGTTTGAGGGGCGCAGCCCCGAGTTGCGCAGCCGCCCGGCGTTTCGAGTAGCGCAGGGTACCCGGCTCTGCCGGGCACCGACCCAGGGGTGGCCTTTTCTTTGGCTACTTTCTTTTGGCCACACAAAAGAAAGTACGCCCGCCAGCAAGGCGGAACCCCAAGCCCATCGAAGCCGCAAAGGCGGCCCCCACCGCGAATCAAACCCAGAGCATCACCCGAGCAACAACTAAGAAACACACAACCCCATGGCCACCATCACCTTCTACGAAAAACCCGGCTGCAAGGGCAACCTGCGCCAAAAGACCCTGCTCGCCGCCGCCGGCCACACCGTCCAGGCCAAGAGCCTGAAAACCGAAGCCTGGACGGCCGAGCGCCTGCTCGCCTTTCTCGGCCAGCTGCCGATCGCCACCTGGTTCAACCAGGCGGCACCGGCCATCAAATCCGGCGAAATCGTCCCGGAAAATCTCGGCTTCGAACATGCCCTGCAATTGCTGCTCGAAAACCCGCTGCTCATCCGCCGCCCACTGATGGAAGTCGGCGAAGAGCGCATGGTCGGTTTCGATACCGCTGCCGTCGACGCCTGGATCGGCCTCAACGGCGTCGAGTTGCCGGAAGGCAATATCGAAGCCTGCGTCCATGGCCCGGAAGGCCACGGCAGTTGTGGCAGCCACGCACACGAGGCAGAGGAAAGCAGCCATGACCGCTGCGGCCACCACTGATCTCGCCGTAGAAATCGCCCCGGGCGTCCACTGGGTGGGCGCCCTCGACCCGCATCTGCGGAGTTTCGACATCATCCTGAAGACCGCCAACGGCACGAGCTACAACTCGTACGTCGTGCGCGGCGAGAACGGCGTGGCGATCATCGATACGGTGAAGGAGAACTTCGCCGACGATTTCTTCCGTCGCCTCGAATCGGTGGCGCGCTACGACGAAATCACCACCATCGTCCTCAACCACCTCGAACCGGACCACAGCGGCGCCCTGCCCGAGTTGCTCAAGCGCGCCCCGCAGGCCCGGGTCTATCTCTCGAGCCGCGCCCAGATGATGTTGAAGGCGCTGTTGAAGCCTTCCGGCGAGAAGCCGCCGCAATACATCCCGGTGACCACCGACGACACCGTCGACCTCGGCGGCCGCACCCTGCGCTTCCTGCACACGCCCTACCTGCACTGGCCGGACACCCAGTGCACCTATCTCGAAGAGGACGGCATCCTGTTTACCGGCGACATCTTCGGCTGCCATTTCTGCGACGGCCGGCTGTTCAACGACCGGGTCGGCGATTTCCGCTTCTCGTTCGAGTATTACTACGCCCACATCATGCGGCCATTCCGCGAGTACATACTCGATGCGATGGCGCTGATCGAGCCGCTCGACCTCCAGCTGATCGCCCCGGCCCACGGCCCGATCCTGCGTCACCAGCCGCGCGACTACGTGCTGCGCTACCGCGAACTGGCCACGCCGCGGCTGTACAACGAGGCGCGCAGCGAAAAGACACTGGTCGTTTTCTACCTCTCGGCCTACGGCAATACCCGGCGCATGGCCGAAGCGCTGGCTGCCGGCGCCGAACGCATTGGCGGAGTCCGCGTCTCGCTCTACGACCTCGAAGGCGCCGAAGCCGACCTGTTCACCGACCTCGTCGAGGAAGCCGACGGCCTGGCTATCGGCAGCCCGACCATCAACGGCGACGCGGTGAAACCAATCTGGGACCTGCTCTCCTCGCTGACCACGGTCAACGTCAAGGGCAAGCTCGGCGCCGCCTTCGGCTCCTACGGCTGGAGCGGCGAAGCGGTGCGCCTGATCGAGGACCGCCTGCGCGGCCTGAAATTGCGCATCCCGGTCGACGGGCTGCGCATCAAGCTCGTCCCCGATGCCGCGGAACTCGAGCAGTGCTGCGACCTGGGCGAAAGCCTGGCCCGTCACCTGACCGGCCAGTTTGAACACCGCGTGGTCGACATGACCGCGCTCGCATAAACAGGGAGAAAACCATGCCAAAAGCCAGAGTCACCTTCGAAGACATCGGCGTCACGGTCACCGTGCCGGCCGGCACCCGGCTCATCGAAGTTTCGGAAAAAGTCGGCGCCGGCATCGTCTATGGCTGCCGCGAAGGCGAATGCTGCACCTGCCTGACCAAGGTCATTTCCGGTGGCGAAAATCTCGCCGCCCCCTCGGTCCTCGAAGACCAGGTGCTCAAGGACAACCTGGCGCCGCGCGGTCATCGTCTGGCCTGCCAAGCCCAGATCATCGGCGGCGACATCGTCGTCAAACCGGCCTGAGCACGCGGTACAGCGCGCCAGCCGGCCGAACAACCCAACCCCAACAGAGAAAACTCTAAAACCGCTCAGGAGAAATACGATGGCCCTCATTACTTTCAGCAGTCACCTTCACAAAGACAAGACGGTCTATGCCGTTGCCGGCAGCCACCGGCAGACCGTTCTCGAACTCGCCAAGGAACACCACATTCCGATCGACTTCGGTTGCGGCGACGGCGAATGCGGCACCTGCCTGGTCAAGGTTTCCTCGGTCGACGCCAAGCGTTCGCCGATGGGCGCCCCGCTGACCGATCGCGAAATCAACGTGCTCAAGGAAATGGGCCACATCAGCCAGGCCCAGATCGACCAGATGCGCGTCGACGACCTTTGTCCGACCCAGTGGCGCCTGGCCTGCCAGGTCGTGCTGCGTGACGAAGACGTGTTGATCGAATATCCGAGCAAGTGAGACCTCGACCATGAACGGTCCGGACCGCCGCTTCGGCCGCGAAGTCCTCTTCGCGGAACTCCTGCTCGCGCCCTGCGACAGGAAGCTGGCCGGCGATCCGAACCGTTACCTGCTGGCCAGCATGCTGGCCGGCCTGAGCATGGGTGACGGCTGCCTGCCGGCCGACCTCGGGCTCGGCGAAGCGGTCTTCCGCCACCTGCTCGACCAATACTTTCCCGGCCAGGAGATTCGCGCCCCGCTGCGCCAGGTCGAAGCCATTCCCGAGTGGAGCGACATCCAGAAGCTGCTGCTCGACCATCGTGCCCGCGCCTACCCGTCCGAACTGCTGATCGCCAACATCGTGGCCACCGCCTGCGCCGGCCGCGACCACCTCTGGCAGGATCTCGGCCTGCTCGAGCGCAGCGAACTGAGCAACCTGATGTGGACCAACTTCCCGGAACTGGCTCGCGCCAATACCGGAGACATGAAGTGGAAAAAATTCCTTTACCGCCAGTTCTGCGCGAGTGAAGGCATCTACGTTTGTCCCGCACCGTCGTGCGGGGTTTGTACCGACTTCGCCAAATGTTTTGGTCCGGAGAACTGATCGCCCGTAACGCCCCGGTTCGCCGCCGCGTCGCGCCGCCGCCGTGGGAAACGCCGCATATCGGGCGTGGCATCGCGGCGTATCTCGGCCTCGCCATCGGTGACGCCCTCGGCGCCACCGTCGAGTTCCTGACCCCCAACGAAATCCGCCACCAGCACGGCGTGCACCGCGAAATCACCGGCGGTGGCTGGCTGCGCTTGAAGGCCGGCAAGGTTACCGACGACACCACGATGGCGCTGGCGCTCGGCGAATCCATTATCGCCAGCGGCGGCGTCGACGCAAAGGCGGCGGCCGACGCCTTCAATGCCTGGATGCGCGCCAAGCCGGTCGACATCGGTAACACCGTACGCCGCAACCTGATCAGCTACCGCCGGACCGGCAACCCGGAAGCCGCGCCCTCCGAACACGATGCCGGCAACGGCGCCGCGATGCGCGTCCTGCCCGTGGCCCTGGCCTGCTACGGCCAGCCGGAGGAACGAACCATTGCCGCCAGCCGCGCCCAGTCACACGTCACCCATCACAATGAAGTCTCCGACGCGGCCTGCGAAACTCTGATCCTGATGGTCCAGGATTTCATGGCCGGCCGCGCAGCGGAAGAGGTGCAACGCGAACGCGCCGACGACCTGGTCCGCCGCTTTCCGGTATTCGCCTACGACAGGAAACGCCACGAAAACCCGAGCGGCTACGTCGTCGATACCATGCAGGCCGTCTTCCAGGCACTGTTCGGCACGACGTCATTCGAGGAATGCCTGATCGATACCGTCAATCGCGGCGGCGACGCCGACACCACCGGCGCCATCGTCGGCATGCTGGCCGGCGCGCGCTACGGCAAGGACGCCATTCCCCGGCGCTGGTTGAAGGCGCTCGATGAGGCCACCCGCGCGGCCTGCGAAGCTCAGGCCGCCGATCTGCTCGCCCTGGCCGACGGCCTATCCGTCGAACTCGCCGCCAGCGTCGCCTAACCCACCGGCGCGCAGCGGCACTGCCCGCTACATCTCGGCGAGGGTGTGGCCGAAGGCTTCCACCGCCTGCCAGTCGGTGAACTCGACGACGGTGCGCGGGTCCGTCGGGCCGTGGGTGAGCAGCATGATGAAACGGATCATCAGGCGATCGACGAAGCGATAGCGCGGATAGTCCAGTTTGCCGGCGAAAACCGCCAGTTGGCGTGGATGCCAGGATATTTGGCGGAGAAACTTGAGCAGGTAGGGGTTGGTTTCCGGCCGATTCTTCTCTGGCTTGCGGGCGACGATGTTGACCGAGAAGAAGGCGTTCGGCCGGGCATCGAGCATCGCCTGGTGGCGGCCGACGAAATCCAAGACCTGCTGGCTGTGCCGACCATAACGGATGCTGGCGCCGATCACGATCTTGTCGAAAGCGGCCAGGTCGAGCCGTTCCGCATCGCCGATCTCGGCCAGCGTCACCGCCAGGCCATGGCGCTCGACCACCTGCTCGAGTACTCGGCAGATGGCCAGGGTGTGGCCGTCGGTTGTGGAATAGACGATCAGAATATTGGTCATGGCGTCGCGGTGAAAACTGGGCATCTCGAGGCAAGGTTTGCCGACCCGCCAGCATTATGACGAAGACCGGAAAAAATCTCTTTATAGAGAATCGGACACCCCATTTTCCAGGACTTTGGAATAAAACCGGCCGGCTTGCCGATTAGGCTCTGACAGATTTTTCCCGTTTGCCGAACAGGCGATCGAGTTCTTCCTGGGAGACGAAAAATTCCTTGATCTGATGGTCAGGCTGGGAATCCGCCGGGCGGGAAGACTCGTCCAGACGGCTTTGCTGGCAGATCGCGGCGACCAGTTGGGCCTTGAATACTTCTTCATGGCTCAGGCCAAGGCTGACTCCCAGCGGCAGATCGGCACCGTGCTCGAGTAGCAGGCGCACGGTTTCCGGCTGTCCGCCGCGCACTGCCGTGCGCACCGGCGCCCCAATGCCTTCGTAATTGAGTGCATGAATATCGGCGCCGCGTTTCAACAGCTCGACCACGATCGGGATGTGTCCGTGAAAACATGCGCTGCGCAATGGAAGCCCGCCAAAGCCCTGGATATCGGGTGCCTCGATATCCGCCCCGGCGTCGAGGGCGGCGATCACTGCCTCCAGGCAGCCCTGCACGATGGCGTTCTGGAGCGCGCTGGTCGTCTGATTTTTGCCGGATGCTTGCAAGTACGCTGGGGGACGCCCGGTTATTGGCGAGGCGTCTCGGTTGCCGATGATGCTGACTTCCTCAGCAACTATCGTTCCAGCACTATTGCCCGGTGTTGGCAACAAAAAAGCGGACCGCCGGGTCCGCTTTTTGGGAAGGAAGTCAGCCCTTATTTCTTCTTGTCATCCATCATCGGCATCGGCTTTTCATCCATCATTTTCTTGCACTCGGCCTTCATTTTTTCATCGGCCTTGGGGTCCATCTTCTTGCAGGCCGCCATCTTGTCTGCCTTGTCCTTATCGGACATGGCGCCACCGTGAGACCCAGCAAAAGCACCGACGGATGTGGTTGCCATGGCTGCAACGACCAATGCGGAAAGTAACTTGTTCATGATTGTCTCCTGGGATTAAATGAGTGGATTCAACGGTAATAATTACCGCGCCACCATGTTATGGATATATGAAAAGCAGGCAAATTACTAGCTTGATGTTGGTCTGCCGGTACATCTTGCTGGGAATGCTCTGCGCCCTGGCACCGCAAGTCCGGGCCGCTCCCTACACCCCGGAATATGATGCGACGGTCATCGAGCGCCTGCCGTTTCGGGCGGCCGACGCCACCGCCCGCGAACTGGCCGCGCTACGCACCGCAGTGGCCGCCAGGCCGAGCGACCAGGCAGCAGCCGTCGCGCTGGCGCAGAAGTATTTCGACCTGGCGATGGCGCGCGGCGACCCGCGCTATATCGGCTATGCCGACGCCATCATCGGCGGATTTTCGCCCCCTTGTCGGCACCGGTGCTGATGGTGCGCGGCACGCTACGCCAGTACCGCCACGACTTTTCCGGCGCCCTCGCCGACTATGCTGCGGCCCAGGAACAGGATGCCGATCTGGCCGGCGCGCATGCCTGGCGGGGAGCGATCTATCTGGTCCAGGCCGACTACACGGCGGCCGAAAAGGAGTGCGCCGCCTTGCGGCGGCTTGGGCGCACCGTGCTCTTTGGCGGCTGCGCCGGTTTGACGCTGGCCTACACCGGCCACCTGGACCAGGCTTACCGGACCTTGCAGCAGGCACTCGCCGCCAGCAGCGACGACGACCATCGCCTGTGGCTGCACACCCGGCTCGGCGAAGTCGCCGCCTGGCAGGGGCAGTTCGCCACGGCCGAGGGGCACTATCGGCAGGCACTGGCCATCGGCCGCGACGACGGCTACCTGCTCGCCGCGTGGTGCGACTTTCTGCTCGACCGCAACCGTCCGGCCGCAGTTGTCGACCAGCTCGCCGCCTGGGAATCCTCGGATGGGCTGCTGCTGCGCCTGGCCGAGGCCGAGACCCGGCTCAAGCTGCCAGCCGCCACCGCCCACCGCCAGGCGCTGGATGACCGCTTCGCCGCCGCCCGGCGGCGCGGCGACACCACCCACCGCGCCGAAGAGGCCCGTTTCTATTTGCGCCTGAAAAACGACGCCAAAACGGCCGTCGCGCTGGCCGCGGAAAACTACCGCGTCCAGAGGGAGCCGCGCGACGCCCGCATCCTGCTTGAGGCGGCTAGCGCCGCCGGCGACGCCGACGCCGCCCGGCCGGTGCTCGACTGGCTGCAGGCAAGCGGCTTCGAAGACGCCGGCCTGCGCCAGCTCGCCCGCCAACTGAGCCAATCCGGGGCAGTGCGATGAGCTGCCGCCGGCTGTTGTTCATCGCCCTGTTCTGCGCGCACTTCTCCGCATGGGCGCACAAGGCCAGCGACAGTTACCTGGTGATCGACGCCCGTGGTTCGGAAGTCATCGCGCAGTGGGACATCGCCTTGCGCGACATCGACTTCGCGATCGGCCTGGACGGCGACGGCAACGGGGAAATCACCTGGGGCGAATTGCGCACCCGGCAAGCCAACGTCGCGGCCTGGGCGCTGAGTCGCCTCGAAGTGCAGCGCGGCGGACCGTGCCCCCTGAAACTGACGGCGCTGCAGGTCGATACCCATACCGACGGCGGCTATGCCGTGCTCCATCTCGCCGGTGCCTGCCCGGCTTCCGCGGGCGATCTGCAACTGGGCTACCGGCTGCTCTTCGACCTCGATGGCCTGCACCGCGGCCTGTTGCGCCTGACGGTGGATGGCACGACCCACAGCGCGGTGCTATCCCCGACCAGCGGCACCCTGCGCTTCGGCCCGGACGCCGTCTCCCGCCTGACGCAGTTCAGGCAATACCTGGTAGAAGGCATCTGGCACATCTGGATCGGCTTCGACCACATCCTGTTCCTGCTCGCCCTGCTGCTGCCGGCCGTTCTCGTCCACACCAAGGAGGGCTGGCGCGGCGTCGCCCGCTTCGGCGCAGCCTGGCGCGAGGTGCTCTGGGTGGTGACCTCGTTCACCGCCGCCCACTCGATCACCCTGTCGCTGGCCGCCCTCGGCGTGCTCGCCCTGCCCTCGCGCCTGGTCGAGTCGGCCATCGCCCTTTCGGTCGTGCTCGCCGCCGCCAACAACCTCTACCCGGTGGTGGCGCACCGCCGCTGGGTGGTGGCTTTCGGCTTCGGATTGATCCACGGCTTCGGCTTCGCCAGCGTGCTGAGCGAACTCGGCCTGCCCGCCGATTCCCTTGTGCTGTCCCTGGTCGGCTTCAATCTCGGGGTCGAGGTCGGGCAACTGGCGATCGTCGCCGGCTTTCTGCCGCTTGCCTTCGTACTGCGCCACTCGGCGTTCTACCGGCGCGGCGTTTTCGTCTGGGGCTCGCTATTCACGGTGCTGGTCGCCGCCCTCTGGCTGATCGAACGGGCCTTCGACCTAAAGCTGCTCAGCCGTTGAGCGCCCCACGATCGAGGTTTCCGTGCGCCGCAAGGGCATCGATGAAACGGCTCATCGCCTCGCCGTGATAGCCGGCACCTTCCCGGCCGCCATGCGACTGCTCGGCTTCGGCGGCGGAACGCTGCCATAGACGCAAGGCCTGCTCGTCATCGATGCCGGCCCGGCTCGCCATCCACGGCAGGATTTTAGGTGCGATCATGACAAGCCTCCCGCCGGTTCCGGCTGAAAAGCGGTTGGCAATCAGCGTCAGAAGTAGCGCCCGGCAAAGACGTCCTTGAAGTAGGTGTCGACATCGCACTCGACCGGTCGCAAACCGGGCAACCAGTTGCCGATGCCGATGTCCGCCGGTTCGCTGGCTTCGCCTTTGAAGATGGCGTCGTATCCGATGGATTCAGCCGGCTTCTGGCTGGGCACGCCATAAATTCGATAAAGAATCTCGGTGGGGAACATGACTGACTCCTTTATTTCCTGATGGGAAGTGACGATTCAAATATAGGCCCCATGGTGCACTGCAACAAACAATGATTTATTATCGACCACATTAGATAAACTTAACGCAATCAATCACCGGCAACCTATCGTGGCCTATCGCCTTCCCCCGCTCTCCACATTCCGAACCTTTGAAGCCGCTGCCCGCCATCTCAGCTTCAGGAAGGCGGCGGACGAGTTGCACGTGACACCGGCCGCGGTCAGCCAGCAAATCAAGAGCCTGGAAACCTATCTAGGCTTTTCGCTGTTTCAACGCCTGCCGAAGGCGCTGCAACTGACCGACGAAGGTCTGGCGATGTATCCCAAGGTCAGGGATGGCATGGACAGTTTCGCCGCCGCCATCGAGAGCACCCGGCGCAGCGCCAGCCTGGCCCTGAATGTCACCGCCCCGCCCTCGTTCGCCACGCGCTGGCTGGTGCCCCGACTGGCCCGTTTTTCCCTGGCCCATGCCGAGGTCGCGATCCGCATTTCGAGCAATCCGGAAAATATCGATGGCCCGCAGACGGCGCTCGAGATGACCGTCGAAGCCAGCGACCCGCGCCATGAAGCCAGTGAAGTGGCAATCCGCTTTGGCACCGGCAACTATCCCGGTTATCAGGTGGAGAAAATACTGACGCCGGACTATGTGCTGGTCTGCAGCCCGCGCCTGCTGGACGGTGAAGCGCCGCTACGCACGCCCGACGATCTGATCGATCAGATCCTGATCCACGACGAATCGATTCCCGACCCGGAGCAGCGGCCAAGCTGGCATGAGTGGTTCAAGCTCGCCGGGGTCAGCGGCGTCGACATCGAGCGCGGCCCGCGCTTTTCTAATTCCATCCTGGCCCAGGAGGCGGCGGTCGAAGGCCAGGGCGTGGCCCTCGCTCTCAGGCCGCAGGTGGAAGCCGAAGTAACCGCCGGGCGCCTGTTGATCCCGTTTGCCACTACCCTGCCTTCGGCCTACGCCTACTATCTCGTCATTCCCCAAGCCATTGCCGAACGCCCCGTGGTCAGCGCTTTCAAGAATTGGCTGCAGGCCGAAGCCGATAGCTACGCATAGGAAAACGCTCGCTGGCCCCGCGCCGGGAGTTCGGCCGTATGATTGAAAAATCAAACGAAGGCACCAGGACTTATGGAAACTCACCTCACCGATATCGCGCACGTCATCCAGCTTTCTGTGGCGCCGGTATTTCTTCTCACCGCGATCTCGACCTTGATTGGCGGAATGAATACCCGCCTTGGCCGAATTATCGACAGGCGCCGGGTGGTGACTGAGATGCATGCAAACAGTGAAATGGCTATCGCGGACAGCCTAGAACTGCTGTTGTTGGCAAGGCGTCGCCACCTGATTTACCTGGCGATCTTGTTCGCGGTCATTGCCGCACTTCTGGTTTGCTTTGTCGTGGCAGGAGCATTTATTGGCGCGCTGATGGCTGCTGATCTCACGCGGCTGGTTGCCGCGCTGTTCATTCTGGCAATGGGATCGATGATCGCAGCGCTCTCCCTTTTCCTGCGGGAGATTTATCTCGCGGTCAGCGCCGGCTCGCGATAGGCAGCTGCCCTTGCTTTTTTCCTCAAGAAATTGCAGACACCTATGGCGCAGAGCGCCCGCACCGACTTATCACTTGCCATACAAGACCGGCTAAAAGCCGATAACAAACACCGGTCGCGACATTCGCTCGACAGATCGGAAATCGACCAAAGCCGCCGTTGGTGCTGGCTCAGTTGAGCGGCCGGTGTTGCGCGGGGTGCCGACGTTCGGGGGGTATGCCACCCGCTCGGCCTCGCCATGTTGCGCGCGATCCTTGTTGACGGTGCTCGCCGCACTCTCTTCGGCGAGCTGCTTTCCCGTGCCGTGTTTGAGCAGGCTTTCCTTGATTTGCGTGCACCAGGTCAACGAAATGCAGTTCAAGGCTGCTTACTGAGCATCAGAGTCGGCGCGTGACTGGTAGCGGCCTACCCGTATGAAACTTTTTCTGTGCGTCATCGAACAGAACGTCACTGAGTTTCTACATATTCTCGACGCTGTGGTAGTGGCCTTCGATGGATATCTTTCCACTCTGCCACCGGGCGCCCGCGACAACTGCGCTGACGACTCGAATCGGAGATGACATCAGCCTTACGGAGCGTCGATCATGGGAAAATATGTGCTGGGTTGGATCTTGGGTGTGCCGGCCATCGTGCTGGTAGTAATTTATCTGCTGTTCAATTAGGCGGCACGGTGAATTCGCTGGCGAATCCATTCTATGTTTGACGCTGCTTGGCGTGGAGTGCAACCGTCGGGGTGCAAGGCGCCGGCCACCGGATGCAATTCCTTGCCCGCGGCCAGGCCTCTTTCGGCAGTAATCGCCACGTGGATGGTGTCTCACGCGTGATCCGTGGCAACCAAAAACTGGAGTTATGCTAAATGGGAAACTATCTGGTGGTCGGTATTGCTTTGGCACTGGTGGCGGGCTGCGGTAACGAGAGCGAACCGAAAACTGCGGTTCCAGCACCGCCGGTTGCAGCCACGGATGCCCAACCGAATGTGGTGCCACCGCGATCGGCGCCGTCGAATGCCGTGGATGACGGCGTTCAGCGCCCCGCGCCGGGCCAGGCCGGAGATACGTCGAGCCCGGCATTCAAGGGCGGCGGGCAGCCCGACCCAAAAAAATGACGAGCAATTGAATCCTGCGGGATGTAGTCGGGACAGAGCACCATTGTTCGCTAGCGCGAACGTCCCGGCTAGTCTCTTGCCACCAAGAAGCGATCAACTTCCAAGTCAGGAAAACGCTCTTTCACAACCTCAAAAAACTGCAGCACTTCAGTCGTGGGCGGCAAGACTTGTTCGTAGAGCTCAGTGTGGCCAGCACTCTTGACAGAAATCGGCCAGGAGCGGAATTTGCCGGTTGCTATGCAATTTAAGATGCGGCACGATGTCGTGATGCACCGCATTTTCAGCGCCTCCGCGAGTCTTGCCATTAAATTATCGGTGGTGCTATTTCCACTGATAGCTTGCGGCGCGTCCGATGAGCTCAGATTTTATGACGTGTCGAGATGCGAAATATTTCGTATCAGTAACGAGCAATCACCGGACAGGGCATATCAAAATATGCTCGCCGAGGCTAAGGGTTGGGATGTATATAAATTTTCTGGTCCCTCAGGTGGGGGAAGGGGTCTCTGTAAATGGGCTGGTTCCAGTTACAAACATCGCTTTACAGCTATGTTCATATGCAACCAGACCTCACGAAGCTATTTCCCTTTGGCAGGAGCAACTTACTCGGTAATTCGTGATCGTGGCGATATTCCCTCCTATCGTTGTGCTACGGGATGCAGAAAGAACACTCCTAGAGTCCTACATTACGCTGGGGAAGAAGAGCTAGACAGCCAAGTAAATATTGAACATTCGAAGACGCTTGAAAAGTTTGAAAGGAAATGCGGGGGCGATTCGGACCGCTGGTCAGATTCGCAGCCTGTTGAGCTTGGGCGCTGAACGTCCACTGTTCGGAAATCGCTAGGTCCGCAAATGTTCGAGTACAGTCCTGCACGGCAGATGAGAGCAGACCTTCGTCGCCTTTCCACCTGCAAGGACCGCTGAGTGGCCTGATACCGGCCGTTAATGCGGCACCGGCTGTATTTCTGCAAAGGCCGAATAGCGGTAGCCGATACCCCTTGGAGAGCGCGTTAACTTTCTACCCATGTCGGCCTACGACCTGACGGATGTGTTGACGATTTACCCCTCAGAACATTATGTCTTCGGTCGCCACCGCCCCGCTCAGACCTTGATTCTTTCGCCGTAGCCGGTCATTTCCAGATAGCCGCGCCCGACCTCCCGGCCCTCTTCCGCCACGCGCATGGCGCCTTCCCAATAGATGGCGCCGGTCGAGCGGCGGCTGTCGAGTTCCTGGTCGTCGAGCAGCGGACGCACTTCGAAAGTTCGCTGGCCGATGCGGATGCGCCACTCGACCGGATAGGAAATGCCGCTGCGCGGCGAGCGCCAGTGGCGGAGCGGCTCGAAGGCGACGGCGGCGGGCGGCAGCGCCTGCGCCACCTGCCCGGCCGGCTGCAAGGTCGCGGCTGCCCACAGCGGCGAGCCGTCCGGGCTGCGCAGGCGGAAGGCCATTAGGGCGCCGCCGTCGTCGAGATTGAGCCCGAGCCAGTCCCAGCCCTGCGCACCTTCTGGCAGCAGCTGACTCGACCATTCGTGGTCCAGCCAGGCCCGCCCCGTCACCGCCTGCGGCCGACCGTCGCGCGTCAGCGTACCGCTAACCGCGAGCTGGGGCCGACTGTAGTAGTAGCTGGCGTGACGCGGGTCGGGTGCCTTGCGGCTGAATCCGGCATCGCCATTGAGCAGCGGCGGGCCATCGGCAGCCAGGCTCAATTCGTAGGCGAAATCCGCCGCCCACACCGCCAGGCGATAGCGCCCGGCGTCCTGCTCGAAACGCCAGTCGTCGATCCAGACCTCCGTTCGCCCGCCGGCAAAGCCGGCGCGACCGAAACCGGTGCGCGCCGTGCGCTGGGCATAACGCAGGCGGCCCAGTTGCGGATCGGCGATGGCGGCATGGGCGAGGACCAGCTGGCGCGGCGCGAAGGCGCTCGGGTTGCCCTCGCCGAGGCCGGTACGGACGCGGAAGAAGGTGCATTGAAAACCGAGCGGGCTACCGTCCGGCAGGCTCAGCCAGCCGGTGGCGTACCACCATTCGTTGCGGAAATCCGGGTGGGCGCCGTGGTCGCGGGGGAATTTCAGTATGTGGCCGGGGCGGACCACGGCGAACTCGATCGGCGCCTCGGCCAACAGTTCGCCGGCCCGCCAGGCCGGCAGGCTGGCCAGTGTCATCAGGAAGGCGCGGCGACCGGGCAGCATCGTCACCAGTCCTCGCGCACCGCGAACACCGCCTCCTGGCGCATCGCCTGGCGCCCGGCGAGGACGGCGGCAAGCGCCGCCAGGGCAATCAGGCCGACGGCGAAAATAGCCAGCGACAGCCAGGGAATGTGCAGATCCATGCTCCAGTGGAAGCTCTGCCGATTGACCACTTCGATCAGCACCAGGCCGATCGCCCCGCCGGCCAGCAGGCCGCCGAAGACGCCGACGCCGGCGGCGAGCGCGCCTTCCTGGGCCAGCATCCAGCCGATCTGGCGGCGCAGCAGGCCGAGGTGGCGGAGCATGCCGAACTCGCGGCGACGGGCCGCGGCCAATGCCGCAAAGCTGGCCGCCACGCCGGCCAGGCCGATCAGCACGGCGACCGCCTCGAGCAGGTAGGTGACGGCGAAGGTGCGATCGAAAATGCGCAGGCTCAGCGCGCGGATTTCCCCGGGATAGGCGACTTCCAGCCCGTCCGGGCCGGCCGTCGCGGCCAGCGCCTCGACCACCGCCTGGGCGGCGGCGCCGGGGGCGAGGTAGATGGCGGCATCATTGACCAGAGGGTCGCCGGTCAGCCGGCGGTAGGCGGCGAGGTCGATCATCACGGCCCCGGTCTGCCGCGCGTAGTCGCGCCAGATGCCTGCGACGACCACCGGCACGGCGCGGCCGGCGAGCGGCAGGGCGACCTGCTGCCCAGGCTGCCAGCCGTACAGATCGCGCACTGCTTCGGAAATCCAGATCGCCGGCTCATTGCTGACGATGGCCTGTGGCGCGCCGCCAACCAGCGGCAGTTCGCGCCCGTCGGCCGACACCGGGCGCGCGATCAACGCCACCGGCGCCTGCCCGGCGGCGAGGCGCAGGTTGTCGTGGCGCGTGAAGGCGACCCGCCCGACCCCGGGCACGGCGCCGATCCGCGCCTGCAGCGCCGGTTCGAGATGGCCGCTAGTCTGGGAGCGGCCGGCCCGCAGGTAGAGGTCGGCGGGCAGGATCTGGTTCAGCCACTGGTCGACCGAGTCGCGAAACGACGCCACCATGATCGCCATCGCGGCGGCCAGCGCGACGCTGACCAGTACCCCGGCGGCGGCCACCACAGCGTGCCCCGGCGCAGCCGCCAGCCGGGCGGCGACGAGACGCCCAGGCAGCGAGCGGGTCGCCGGCCGCAGCCGGGCGATCACCGTGGCCGCCGCCGGCAGCAGTAGCACGCTGCCGGCCAGCAGGCCGCCGATCGCCAGATAACCGCCGAGCGGCAGGCCGGCGACCGGCGGTATCCAGCACGCCGCCAGGCTCGCCAGCAGCACGACCAAAGCCAGCCAGGGGCGGGCCCGGCCGCCGGTCAGGTTCGCCTCATCGCCGGCCTTCAGGGCCTGGGCCGGCGCCACCGTCGCTGCCTCGCGCGCCGGCAGCCAGGCCCCGGCCAGGCCGGCAACGACGCCGAACCCGACGTAGAGGGCGGCGACCACCGGCTGAAACTGCAAGGTCGGTTGCAACCCGGCGAAATAGCCGGCGCCCAGATCGCCGCCGAGCAGGGCCAGCGCCCCGCGGGCCAGGCCGAGGCCGAGCGCCACGCCGAGCAGGCCGCCGAGCAACCCGATCACAGCCCCCTCGGCCAGCAGCCAGGCGAACAGGCGGCGCCGCGACAGCCCGATGGCGCGCAGGAAGGCGAATTCGCTGCGCCGCCGGACGACCGACAGGGCCTGCGCCGAGAAGACCAGGAAGCTGCCGGTGAGCAGGGCCATGGCGGCGAGCAGGGTCAGATTGACCCGGTAGGCCCGCGACAGGTTGGCCGATTCGTCGGCGGCCGCCTGCGGCGTTTCGATCAGCACGCCGGGCGGCAGCAGGGCTTGCAGCGCGGCGCGTGCCGCCGCGGGCGCCCTGCCCTCGGCCAGCCGCAGATCGATCCGGCTCAGCCGGCCGAGCCGGGCAAAGCGGGCCTGCACGGCGGCGATGTCCATCACCGCCAGGCGGCGGTTGTCGCGCACCCCGGGCAGCTCGCCGGCCACCCGCAAGTCCGCGATCTCGGTTCCCGACTGGACGCGCAGCGTGGCGCCGGGCTGCACGCCGAGCGCCGTCTGCGCCGCCGCCCCGAGAAAGAGGCCGTCGTCGGACAAGGCGGCGAAGCGCTCGTTGCCCGACCCGGCCGGCAGCAGGGCCGGCGTCACCCGGGCCAGGGCGAAGACATCGACACCGAGCAGTTGCAGGGTTTCCGGCCGCCCCGGCAGCTTGACTTCGACTTCGACCAGCGGGCTGGCGGCTGCCACTTCAGGACGGGCGGCGAGCACGGCGTAGAGCTTCTCGTCGAAGCCGCCGCGCGGCCCGACCACCTGCAGATCGGCCTCGCCAGCCAGCGTCCGCAGGCCGTGCGCGAACTCGGCGAGGGCCGCCTCGTGCACTGCCTGCACCGCCATGCCAAGCGCCACGCCGAGCACGATGGCGGCCCCGGAAAACAACGTCGCCAGCCGCCGCCGGGCCAGCGAGCCGAGGAAGACCGGCGCCAGCTTCACGCCTGCAGTCCGTCGCCGGTCAGGCGCAGCACGCGGTCGGCGGTCGCCGCCGCCTCCAGCGAATGGGTGACCAGGATGCCGATGGCGCCGGCGGCGCGGATGCGTTCGGCGAGCAGGGCCAGCACTCGGGCGCCATTGGCCGGGTCAAGATTGCCGGTCGGCTCGTCGGCGAGCACCAGGCGCGGGCGATTGACCAGCGCCCGGGCGATTGCCACCCGCTGCAACTCGCCGCTGGACAGTTCGCGCGGCCAGCTCGCCGCCCGTTCGCCGAGACCAACCGCATCGAGCAATTGCTGCGCCGGCTGGTCGGCGGCGCGGCCGTCGATGCCCTGCAGCCAGAGCGGCAGGGCGACGTTCTGCAAGACGTTGAGATGGGGCAGGATGTGAAAGGCCTGGAAGACGAAGCCCATCCGGTCGCGGCGCAGGCGGGTCAGCGCGTCGTCGCCGAGCCCGGCGTAGTCGGCGCCGTCGAGCCGCAGGCGCCCCCTGTCCGGCCGGTCCAGCCCGGCGATCAGGTTGAGCAGGGTCGATTTGCCGACCCCGGATTCGCCGACGATCGCCACGTATTCGCCGGCCTGCAGGCAAAGCGACACCTCGTGCAGCACGCGACGCCGGTTGAACTGTCGACTGAGGGCTTCGATTTCGAGCATGGAGATTAGGCGGCGCCGTATCCCGCCAGTTCCCGATGGGCTGCGATTGGGCTGCGATTGGGCTGCATCCGAGCAGCCGACCGCAGCCGGTGGGATGGGTCAATGAATCCTAAACACCCGGCGGGAGCTTGGCGGCCATCATTGTGCGCCGGTCGATCTTGCGCCCGTCGACAATGAAGTTTCCGTCACCCACCGCATGCACCGTGAGCTTCTCCTGGCGGCTGGTATCGAGGTATGCGGCTACCCCCTCCAACACCACAATGTTGTGCTGGTTGACGATGTCGATGACCTTGCACTCGATATTGGCCAGGCACTCCTTGATCAAGGGCGGCCGGACGAGCTTGGCCGGCAGCGGCGTGAGCCCGAATTTGGCAAACTTGTCGGTGTCCGCCCCGGAACATGTCCCGATGCCGACCACCGTATCCAACAGATCGACGGTGGGAATCGCGATGACGCACTCCCGATTCGTTCGCAGAGCCGCGAAGGAGTGATTCCATTCGCCCGTTGTGATGGCAAACACCGGCGTGAAATCCACCACCATGGTCCACGAGATGGTCATGATGTTGTTCTTCGTCCCATCATGGGTCGTGACGAGGACCACCGGCCCTGATTCCATCAGGGTAAAAGCCTTGCACAGTTCCAACTCACGCATGAGAGTACCTCCGCTTGCCATGAACAGCTTATCCGGCCAGTTCCCGATGGACTGCGGTTGGACAAATTCAGCTCAGCGTCAGTCTAGCAACTTTGTTGCGCCGGGGGGTTTGGCGTCCGCGGTGGGATGACGGGCAGTTATTTGGAATGATAAATGCTTGAACATACGATCTGCCATTCAGCTGGGGACATCCATGCAATCGCCGATCCAGGTTTATCTCGATTCTCTGCGTACGCGACTCGCATCGATGCAGGGTGGCGAGCTGGCCAATTACATTCCCGAATTGAGCAAGGCCGATCCTTCCTGGTTAAGCATTTCCCTTGTCACCATGGACGGTGTGGCTTATTCGACAGGCGACTCGGAACAGCAATTCACCATCCAGTCGATCTCGAAACCATTCGTCTTTGCCACGGCACTGGCTGATCGCGGTGTCGACTTTGTCACCAGAAAAGTTGGCGTCGAGCCGAGTGGAGATGCCTTCAACTCGATCAGTCTGAATCCCAAAACTGGTGCGCCGCTCAATCCAATGATCAATGCTGGTGCAATCGCCACGGCCAGCCTGGTCAGCGGAGGCACGCCGGAAGCCCAATGGGAAAGAATAATTGCTTCGATGAGTGCCTTCGCTGGCCGTGAGCTGGGTATCGACGCGGCTGTATACCGCTCGGAGAGCGAGACCGGTTTCCGCAACCGGGCAATTGCCTGGATGCTCAAGAATTTCGGGATCATCGACGGCGAGCCGATGGCCTCCCTGGAGAACTATTTCCGGCAGTGCTCGGTCCTGGTGGACTGCCGTGACCTCGCCTACATGGCGGCAACCCTTGCCAACGGCGGCCTGCACCCATTGACCGGCGAGCGCGCCCTACCCGTCGAGCACGTCGAGCGCGTGCTGAGCGTCATGGCAACCTGCGGCATGTACGACTTTGCCGGCAGCTGGTTATACGAGATCGGCATGCCGGCCAAGAGCGGCGTCGGTGGCGGCATTATCGCGGTCCTCCCGGGGCGTTTCGGGATCGGCATCTTTTCTCCCCGGCTCGATGCCAAAGGCAATAGCGTGCGCGGCATCGAGGCCTGCCGGCAACTCTCGCAGGATTTCGGCCTGCACGTCTTCCGCCGCGCCGGCGAACCCGCCATGGCGCTGGGCCGGGTCTATACGGCAGCCGAGGCACCGTCGAAACGGCAGCCAACGCCGGACATGCGCAGCTACCTCAACGAGCATGCACAGCGGATCAAGTATCTCTGTCTGCACGGCTACATTGCCGTCGACGGCGTCGAGTATGTGATTCGCCGGATGATCGACATGGTGCCGGACACCGCCAGCTTCATCCTCGACATGCATCAGGTCGACGGGATTTCGGAAAGCGCCGCCCGCCTGCTCAATGAGGCTCGCCTGAGATTCGCCGGCGACGACATCGCCGTGGTCTTTTCCCGGATTCACGGTCGTCATGCGATCGAGCATTTCCTCAGTACGACTGCGCCGAAGACTGATCATGGCTACTTGAGCTTCGAGGACAACGATCTTGCGGTCGAGTGGTGCGAGAACCGCCTGCTGGGCGACTCGCAGCAGGCAACGGTAATCCGGGTCGCGCTGGGCGATTGTGCATTGCTGAAAGGATTGCCGCCGGAATTGCTGGCACTAGTTGCCGATGCGGTTGTCAAAAAGCAGTTCGCACCGGGCGAACCGATATTGACGACCGGGGAGGCAGGCGATGGCCACGTCTTTTTCATTGAACAAGGTTATGTCAGCATTCTTGTCCCGTTGGATGATGGGGCTCATCAGCGTATCGCCACGCTCGGTCCAGGTATGAGTTTTGGTGAAATGATCCTGCTGGGCCAGAGCAAACGGAGTGCTACCGTCATTGCCGATTGCCAGGTAAATTGCTGGATACTGGATGCCGACGACATCGATCACCTGGCACATGATGCTCCGATGCTCAGAATTACCCTGCTTGAAAATCTTTCTCGCGACATGGCGGAAAAACTGCGCCGGGCAACGCAGTGGATCGCCGCCCTCGCCTGAATCATCAGTGTCTTGAATGCTTTACGGGAGTTCGCCATGTTAAGAATCATCGTTATCGCCTACCTGTTTCTGGCTGGTCATGCCATCGCCAACGAACCTCCTATCGGTCATGTCAAAAGTGTCACCGGCGACGCCTCCATCACCACTGGCGAAAAAAAGATAAAGGCCGAGGTCGGTTCCCCGATCCACCGGGGAAGTGTTCTGCAAACCGGGAAAAAAAGCGGCATGGGTGTCACCTTCAAGGACGAGACCGTGATGTCGTTCGGCGCCGATACTGTCTTCACCGTCGATGAGTATTTGTACTCGCCAGTTCAGGGAAATCTGAAATTCAGCAGCAAGTTGGCAAAAGGCAGCCTCAACTACGTCTCGGGCGTCATTGAAAAGCTGAAACCGGATGCCGTGACGGTCAGTACGCCGTCCGGCATCATCGGGGTCCGCGGCACGCAGTTTCTGCTCAAGGTTGAAGAATGAAGTCGCGGCAGCCGCGTATGCCAGGCCGAACCGTCGATTCGCGTACCTGTTGCACCCTGGTGCTGGTGGCAATGCTGCTCGGCGGGTGCGCGCCGCGCTCATATGTCGTATTGATCCCCAGCCCCGATGGTACAGTTGGCGAGGTGGTCGTCCGCGGACAGAAAGGCGAACAAGTCCTCACCAAGGCCGGCCAGGCCGGGTCACTCGACGGTGAAGCACTGCAGGTTGAAGAGCAGCAGATCAAGAAAGACTTCGCGGCGACGATGGCGGCCTTGCCGAAGATGCCGGCTCGCTTTCTGCTGTATTTCAGCGCCGGAACAACGCTGACCGCCGAGTCGGAATCACTGATTCCCAAAATAATCGCCGATGCGAATACCAGACCGGCGGTCGACATCTCGGTCATCGGCCATACCGATACGATGGCCAACGAACCCTACAACAACCAGCTGGCGCTGAAACGGGCAAGCAAGGTTTCCGACCTGCTCGGCGAGAAGGGGCTCAAAGCCAATTCCCTCAGTATCGAGTCGCACGGCAAAAAGAACCTTCTGGTTCCGACGCCAGACAACACCTACGAGCCGAGAAACCGCCGCGTCGAAGTTTCCGTGCGCTGAGGGCACGGCAAGCCCTTGCAGGGGGGCGCAGAACGACAGGAGATATTGAGCAATACGCGGCGCACGGAACTCAGCCTGTGCGACTTCATCTGGCAGGGGGCCAATTGACGACGACCCAGGTTGCAACGGGATTCATGAAGAACAAGGCGCTCAAGCGCCTGGGCATCCTGCTGCCGATCATCTCGGTCGTCTTCGGGCTCGCACTGTTGATCCTCGACCCGCTGCCGATGCAAACCCTGCGCAACAACGTATTCGACCAGTATCAGCGCTGGCATCCCCGGGCCTACGTCGAGGTTCCGGTCCGGATCGTGGACATTGACGAGGAGAGCCTGGCCCGCTTCGGTCAATGGCCCTGGCCGCGGACGCGCCTAGCCGAACTGGTACAGCGCCTGAAGCGGGCGGAGGTAGCCGCGATCGGCTTCGACGTGCTGCTGGCCGAGGCCGATCGAACCTCGCCCCAAGCCATGGCCAAGCTCTGGCAACTGGGCGGCGCCGCACGACGAACACTGGATGGACTGCCCGACCATGACCAGGTGCTGGCCAAAAGCTTCGAAGAGGCCGGCGTCGTGCTCGGCTTTGTCTTGCACGGCGGCACACCAAGCAGCGGAACTGGTGGCGAACCAGCCAGCGACGAGGCATCGGGTCTGGCACACCGACCGTTTCGCTACGTCAATTCCGGAGACCATCCGGCCGGGCGCCTCCATGGCTTTGGTTCGGTGATCCCGGCCCGGCCAGAACTTGAAGGGTTCGCGCTGGGCAACGGCGCCCTGAATTTTGTCGCCGACAGCGATGGCATCATTCGTCGTGTTCCGCTGGTCTTGAGCCTGGGCGGCAAGCCAGTCCCGAGCATCGCAGCGGAGTCGCTGCGCGTGGCGCAGGGCGAGCGGAATTATTTCCTTAAGGCCTTGCCGCAAGGGAACGGGTTGTCCGAGGTCAGGATCGGAAGCTACAAGATTCCGACGACAGCCGAGGGCGAGATCTGGGTGCATTACTCACGGTCGGTGGCCGATCGTTACCTGCCCGCCTGGAAGGTTCTTTCCGGCGAGGTTCCCGCCGCGCTGCTGGCCGGGCATATCGTATTGATCGGCAGTTCGGCCCAGGGACTGATGGATCTTCGCTTTAGCCCGCTCGGCGGCGTCATGCCCGGGGTGGAAGCCCATGCCCAGGTCCTTGAACAGATTTTGTCCGGCCACATCCTGTCGCGTCCGAACTGGGCCAAGGCGGCCGAGGTCATCGCCATCATCGTCGGCGGGCTGGCCATCTCCTTCCTGGCGATCCGCGCCCGCGCCCTGACCGCCGCCAGTGTCACCGCCGCCTTCCTGACGCTGGTGCTGGCCGGCGGCTGGTATGCCTTTCGCGAACATGCGCTGCTGGTCAATACGGTGACCCCCGCGCTGATTTTCGCTTTGGCGTTTGCGCTGGGAAGCCTGATCCATCACCTCATCAGCGAGCGCGAACAGCGCTGGATCAAGGACGTGTTTTCCCGCTACGTCTCGCCAAACCGGGTCGAGTATCTGGTCAAGCACCCGGAAGCCATGAGTCTGGGCGGGGTGCGCCAGGAATGCAGCTTTGTGTTCACGGATCTGGCGAATTTCACCAGCCTGATGGAAAGCATCGATCCGGGCGATGCGGTAGCCATGTTGAATGACTACCTGGACCAGATGATCGGCATCGCCTTCCATTACGAAGGAACGCTCGACCGGATCGTCGGCGACGCCGTGGTGATCATGTTTTCAGCGCCGGTGCCGCAGCCGGATCATCGGGCGCGCGCCCTGGCCTGCGCACTGGCAATGGATGCCTTTGCCATCGGCCATGCGCGAAAACTCAATGCCGAAGGGATCAAATTCGGCATCACCCGCATCGGTATCCATTCCGGCGAAGTGATCGTCGGTAACTTCGGGGGTTCGACCATGTTCGATTACCGTGCCCTGGGCGACCCAGTCAATACGGCGTCCCGGCTGGAAAGCGCCAACAAGCAGATCGGTACCAACATCTGCCTCTCGGCGGCGATCCTGGCCGGCTGTCCGGACGCGGCGGTGCGCCCGGTGGGGCGCCTGATCCTGAAAGGCAAAAGTGAGGCGATCGAGGTATTCGAGCCCCTGGTCGACGAGCGCGAACAGCGCTATGCGCCGCGCCAGCTATATCTGGAAGCCTACGACCAATTGTCGGTCGCCGGTGGTCAGGAACAGGCGAAAGCGATGTTTGCCGAACTTGCCAGTCGCTATCCGGAGGACCCGCTGATCAAGCTATACACCAGCCGTCTTGAGAATGGCGACGGCGGCAACCTGATTTTGATGGCCGAAAAATGAATTGCCATACGCCGGGCGCTAGCGAAAGCATGGACTACAACCGCACAAATGAAGCGGCTGGCCAGACGGGCGCTACCCGTAAGGCAGCAACTGGGCAGGTTTCAGCAACAGGGAGGCAGTGAATGGCCAGCGTTCCGATATCCGTTCTTGGCGTAGCCATCTTGTTTGCGGTCATTGTGGTCACCGAGCCGATCGCCCGTCGGCTGAGCCTGCCGCTGTCGATCGTGCTGGTGATCGTCGGTGCGCTACTCGGGTTCACCGTGGACCTCGCCAACTTTGCACCGAGTGCCTCGCTGACAATTTCCAGCGAGGCGTTTTTGTACCTGTTTCTCCCCATCCTGCTGTTTGAAACGGCGATCGACATCGATGTCCGTCGCCTGTTGGCCGATATCGGGCCGATACTGCTACTCGCAGTTGTCGCCGTACTCGCCTCGACCGTCGTCGTCGGCTTCTCCCTGGCCGCGATCTCGACCCATGGCTTGCTGGCCTGCCTGCTGTTGGCGGCCATCGTTTCGACCACCGACCCGGTCGCCGTCGTGGCGCTGTTCAAGGATCTGAGCGTTCCCCATCGCCTGGGCCTGCTGGTCGAAGGCGAAAGCCTGTTCAACGATGCCGCGGCCATTGCCTTGTTTTCGGTCCTGATGGCCATGCTGACGACCGGCGCGGGCGACTGGAACGATGCCGTCTGGTCGTTCTTGCGCGGCTTTTCGGGCGGCGTACTGGTCGGATTCGTGCTCGCCGTTCTGGCCACCCACCTGCTGGCCCATCTACCCGGCAAGCGAACGGCAGAAGTGACGGTCACGGTGACCGTCGCCTACCTCGCCTTCGTGATCGCCGAGCTCGCCTTCGCTGTCTCCGGCGTAGTCGCCGTCGTCTCGGCGGCGCTGGTCTTCTCCTATGACGGACGGACTCGCGTCTCGCCCGAAACCTGGTCCTTCCTGGTCCGGATATGGAAGCAGTTGGGTTATTGGGCGAGTTCTCTGATTTTCCTGCTCGCTGCCTTGCGAATTCCGGACCTGCTTTCCGGGCCGGACTTTCCGACATCCTGATGCTGGGTGTTCTGGTGCTGAGCGCCCTGGCCGCCCGCGGGATCGTCCTCTTCGGGCTGATGCCGATGATGAGCGCCGTCGGGATGGCGCAAAAGGTGGAGGTCGGGCTGCGCCTGGTGATTCTTTGGGGCGGGCTGCGCGGCGCCATTTCGCTGGCGCTTGCCCTGGCCGTACTCGAACACCCGGCGGTGCCGCCCGAGGTCAAGCGCCTGGTATCGACGCTGGTCACCGCTTTTGTCCTCTTTACGTTGTTCGTCAATGGCCTGACGCTGCGACCACTGATCCGGGCTCTCGGCATCGATCGCCTGTCGGCGGTGGATCGTATCCTGCGCGGTCGGGCGATCGCTCACAGCCTGGGTACGGTCGAGCACCGACTCAACGCCGCCGGTGATCAGTACCGTATCGATGTGGTCGCTCGCCAGAACTTGACCGAGCACTACACCCGGCGCCTGCAGGAATCCGAATCGGCAATCGATGCGGATAACCTGCTCTCCAAAGAGGAGCGCTCGCGCGCCGCATTGGTGGCTGCGGCTCGCCGCGAGCAGGCACTGCATTTGCAGCATTATCGGGAACGCATCGTTTCGGGACGGATCGTCCGTAACCTGGTAGCGCAGGCCTATCATCTGGAGGATGGCGCCAGATCCGAGGGCCATGACGGTTATGAGTTGGCGGCGCGGCGGGAACTTGCCTTCCCACTGGAATTCCGCCTTTCGATCGAGGTGCATCGACGGTTTGGCTGGCAGGGGTGGTTGGCGGGCGCCCTGGGCGATCGACTGGAAGCCTTGCTGGTTGGCCGGGCCACGACCCATAGTTTGTTGCAGTTCGCCGAGAACCGCATTCCGGAAATGCTCGGGCCCGAGGCAGCGAAATCGCTGCGTAAGGTGCTGGAGCAGAGACTTGAAGCAATCGAAGGCACGCTGTCGGCGCTACAGCTTCAGTACGGTGAATTTGTCGAAAAGATGCAGGTTCAGTACCTCGAACGTGCCGCGCTGCGCATCGAGCATGCCGAATACCTGCGCTTGTTCAATGAAGCGGTGATCAGCCGGGAAGTCTTGCGCGAGTTGCTCGGCGATCTCAGAACGCGATGGCATGGCGCAAGTCGGCGCCCCTCGCTGGACACCCAGCTGAGTGCCATGGCGTTGCTGCTCAAGGTACCGTTGTTTCAAGGTCTCGAGACTGCCGTGCTCGAGTCGGTTGCTGCCGTTCTCAAACCGCGTTTCGTATTGCCCGGCGAGAAGCTAATCCGCAAGGGCGAAAAGGGACAGGAAATGTTCTTTATCGCCTCCGGTGCGCTTGAAGTGGCAGTCACCGGCCAACCGCGCAGACTTGGCTCGGGCGACTTCTTCGGTGAATTGGCGCTGCTCACCCAGGCACCGCGCACCGCCGACGTGACGGCGTTGGGCTTTGGCGAGCTACTGGTGATGACGGCCAGCGACTTCTCCCAGCTGCTGGCCCGGAATCAGGAGCTCAATACGCACATTGCCGAGACGGCAAGGCTGCGCCTGGCGCGTAGCTGATCTTCCGGCACCTGGCCCGCCCTCGCCCGGTGCCCGGCTTTTCTAGTCGCCGCGCAGATACCCGATAACCGACGCCCACCACGCCGCATCGACGCGCCCCAGCCAGTCGTTGTGGTCGGCGGCGGGGACGACCCACAGCCGCTTGGGTTCGCCCAGGCTGGCGAACAGGCGGCGACCCAGGGCCGGCGGGATAATGCTGTCGCGCTCGGCGACGACCACGGCGACGCGCCCCGGGTAGCCGGCGAGATTGGCGATGCTGTCGTAATCGTCGCGCAGTACCCAACCAACCGGCAGCCCGGGGTAGTGGTGGCGCGCCACGCTGGCGAGACTGTCCCAAGGAGTGATCAGCAGGATGCCGGCGACCTCGGCCGATTTCGCCACAGCAGCGGCAACGCCGGCACCCAGCGACTCGCCGGCAAGCAGCAGCGGCCCGCCAAACTGGCGACGGGCCAGGCTTAAGCTCGCGGCGGCGTCGGCAACCAGCGCCGCTTCACCGAGCCGGCCGGGGCGCGAGCCATAGGCCGGGTATTCGGCGAGGATCACGCGCAGGCCGAGTCGCGCCAGCTCGGCGGCATAGGCGGCGCGGTGCCCGGCATGCCCGGCGTTGCCGTGAAACAACAGCACCGTGCCGCGGGCCGGGCCGCTCGGTTCGCGCAGCAGGCCCCGATAGTCGCTGTCGTCCGGCCAGGCGGTCAGGCCTTGGCGGCGGGCGTCGGCGAGCAGGTCGGCGCGCGGCGGATTGTCGGGGAAGTAGATCAGATCGTCCTGAAGCATGGCGAGACCTCCGGCGAGGAGCAGGCAAACGACGAGCAGGGTCAGCCCGACCCGGTAAATACCAGCCCTTGCCTTTGTGGTACTAGCTGCGCTCATGGCGTCGCGCCCGGAACAGCAGCCAGCCGTAGGCTAGCCCGTTGATGACGATGACAACGAGGCCCAGAGCGAACTGCATCTCGCGCGACAAACCGGGCGGATAGATGACGGGCAACAGGTAGTTCTCGATAAAACCGCCTGTGTAGCCGGCCTCGCCGCCCAGCCGGCGCAGATGGTTTTCGAGCGGGGTCAGCGGACAGACCCGGCCGCTGAATTCGATCACCCCGGCCCAGATTACCGCCGGTACGTGCAGCCAGGCGAGTTGCCGAAAATGCCAGACGGGCAGCACGCCGAGCACGACGAAGAGGATGAAGGCCAGGTGCAGGAGCAGCACCGCGTCGGCCAGCAAGCGATAGAGCATGGCTTCACTTTAGCCGGGCCGACGCCGAAAGACGAAATCAGCGCGCCGGCGTCCTCACATCAGCCGGCTGCCCCGGCGCAGCAGGCGTTCGAATTCGCTGGCCGGCAGCGGCTTGGAAAAGAGATAGCCCTGGTATTCGTGGCAGCCGTGGTCGGCGAGGAAGGCCAGCTCGCCGTGGGTTTCGACGCCTTCGGCGATGATGCTCAGGTCGAAGGCCTGCGACAGATGGATGATTTCCCTGACCATGGTTTTCTTCTGCTCGTCGGCCTCCATGTCGTGCACGAAGGACTGGTCGATCTTCAGGCGATCGACCGGCAGGCGGCGCAGGTAGGCGAGCGAGGAGTAGCCGGTGCCAAAATCGTCGAGCGAGATGCTGGCGCCGAGGGCGCGCAATTCGTTGAGGATGCGGATCGATTCGTCCATGTCCTCCATCAGGCTGCTTTCGGTAACTTCTAGCTCCAGCGAGTCCGGCGCCAGCTCGTGGGCGGCGAGCAGCGATTCGAGGGACTGCAGGATGCCGCCCTGGCGGAATTGCCGCGTCGAGACATTGACCGCCATCCGGAACCCGGGGAAGCCGTCGCGTTGCCAGACGCGATTCTGCGCATTGGCGGTTTCCAGCACCCACTCGCCGATCGGACCGATCAGGCCGGTCTCCTCGGCCAGCGCGATGAAGCGCGCCGGGTGAATCATGCCGAGTTCCGGGTGCTGCCAGCGGATCAGCGCCTCGGCGCCGACGATGGCGCCGTCGGCGACGCGCACCTGGGGCTGGTAGTAGACGCTGAACTCGCCCTTCTCGAGCCCTCCCCACAGCGCATTCTCGAGCTTGACCCGCTCGGCGGCAAAGGCGCTGAGGTCGCGCGTGTAGAACTGGACCGTGCCGCCGCCGGCGGCCTTGGCGCGATGCATGGCGGCATCGGCGTTGGCGAGCAGCATTTCGACATCCTTGCCGTCGTTGGGGTAGAGGCTGATGCCGATGCTGCAGGCGAGATGGATGGCGTGCCCGTCGACGGCGAAGGGCTGCATGAACATCGCGAGAATTTCGCTGGCCCCGCGTAAGGCTTCCTGGACGCCATTCTTCAGTCCGGCCATGACGATGACGAATTCGTCGCCGCTCTGCCGGGCCACCGTGTCACCGTCGTGCACGCTGTGCTGCAGACGCCCGGCAATCTCCTTGATCAGCGCATCGCCGAACGAGTGGCCCATACTGTCGTTGATGAACTTGAAACGCTCGACGCCGATGAAGAGTACGGCGATGGCCTGGTCCTGGCGGCGGCCGAGCTGGGCGATCGCCTGTTCGAGGCGGTCCTTGAGCAAATTGCGGTTGGCGAGGTCGGTCAGCGCATCGTGGGTCGCCAGATACTCGATCTTGGCCTCGTAGGCCTTGCGTTCGGTCAGGTCGCGCAGGTAGGCGGTAAAGAACGGCGAGTTGTCGACCGCGATGTAGGTGACCGCCATTTCCACCGGAAACTCCCGGCCGTCGGCGCGCAGCGCGGTGATTTCCTCGCGTTGGCCAGGCGCCGCACATTCCGGCGGTTTGCGGCAGTGTTCGAGGCTCTGACGAAAGGCCTCGCGCCGGTTGTCCGGCAGGATCAGTTCGGCCAGGTCATGGCCGATGACCTGCCCCCGAGCCCGCCCGAACATTTGCTCGGCGGCCGGGTTGAAGTCGATGATCCGGCCATTGGCATCGAAACTGATGATGCTGTCGAAGGCACTGCCGACGATCGCCGCCTTGCGCCGCTCGCTGGCGCGCAGCGACTGGTTCATTTCCAGCGTCTGGCGGTGGGTCATCTCGAACAGCGCCATGACCTGGGTGACAAAAGCCTCGCCGCGGGCGATCGTCTGGCCATGTGGCTGGCCGCCGTTGGGCTGGGGCCGGATCGTCTGCACCAGGCGGTAGTGAATGCCGATCAGGCCGAGAATGCTCTGCTCGCCGGAAATTGCCCGGCGCCCCAGTTCGTAGGCGAGTTGCAGCGCGGTTTCTTCATCGCCGCCGTTCAGGTAGTCGAGCAATGCCAATTCATAATCAGCGGCAAAATTTCTCGCTTCGGAATTCATGAGGCTCTCCGCAAGGATGCTTCGGCACCGAGCCAGCGCAGGACCAGGACCAGCGCGTCGTCGGTCGCCTTGCCATGGCAGTCGAGAATGGAGCGCGCCAGATGGTCGGGGGGACCGCGCGGCATCTCGGCCGATACAAAACATTCGTCGATACCGTCGGTGGCGAGAATCAGCAGGTCGCCGGGATAGATCGGCACTTCCCTGCCCTCCACCGCCGGCAGCCGGTAACCGACCACTCCGCAGCGGTTGGTCAGGCATTGCTTGCCGCGTACCGGACTCCGCGGCGAGGCGACCAGGACCGCCTCGACATTGCCGACCCCGGCCCAGGTCAGGGTTGCCTTGGCCGTATCGACCATCGCCACCGCCATCGCCGCGCCGCGGGTCGGCTGCAGGTGCAGGTGGCAACGCTGCAGCAGGCTGGCTAGCGGCTCGCCCGCATGCTCGCGCAAGACCGCGACCGCGGTCTGCGCCGCCATTGCCGCTTCGTCGCCATGGCCGAGGCCATCGACCACGGCGATCAGCACGCCGTCGGTGGTAGCCTGGACCAGCGCGGCATCCCCCGATTGCCGTTCGCCGCCGATCGCCCGCCCGGCGACAGCGTATTCGTAAGGGGGGCCGGGGCGGTTCATCGCTACAGTTTCCACTTGGTCATGGTGACGGTGGTGCCCTGGCCGACTTCGGAGGCGATCGCGAATTCGTCCATCAGCCGTTTCGAGCCGGGCAGACCGAGCCCCAGGCTGCCCGAGGTGCTGTAGCCGTCCTGCATCGCCGCCGCAAGGTCGGCGATGCCCGGCCCGTGGTCGCGGGCGACGATCAACACCCCCATTTTCTGGGCCTGCTGGATCAGGCGCAGGCTGAGTTCGCCACTGCCGGCGTAGGTCAGGATATTGCGCGTGACTTCCGAAATGGCGGTCGCGATCAGGGTCAGCTCGCTCGACGAAAAGTGCAGCACCGAGGCAATCTCGCGCCCGCGCAGCCGGGCCGTCACCAGATCGGCTTCGGAGCGGATGGGAACGGTCAGTTCTTCAGTCACGGCGCACGCACCCCAGTTCGACATCGAGCAGCGCCAGGCCGTCCTCGAGATCGAGCGCCGTATCGATGCCCTCGAGGGTCAGGCCCAGTTGCACCATTGAAAAGGCGACATCGGGCTGAATGCCGACGATCACCGTGCGCGCCCCGATCAGCCGCGTCATCTGGGCGATATTGCGGATGGTGCGTGCGGCGAAGGAATCGAGCACGTCGAGAACGGTGACATCGATGATGACGCCGGTCGCCCGGTAGCGCTTGACATCGGCCACCAGCTCATCGCGCAGGCCGAGCAGATCGGCATCCATCAGCGCCTCCTGGACCGAGGCGATCAGCGTGCTCCCAAGTTTCAGGATCGGGGCACGGTTCTGGCTCATGGCCGTTCCTTTTCGCCCGGGCCGGGCACCGCGGCATTCCTGACCACGGTGTAGCCGAGCAGACGCTCCGCCTCTTCGATGCCGCTCTGCAGGTCGCCGACGGTGGTGATGCGCATCAGGTCGATGCCGAGCTTGACCATGGTCTGGGCAATGTCCGGGGCGATGCCGGTGACGATCGAAGTCGCCCCCATCAGCCGTGCCGCCTCGACGGCTTGGACGAGGTGGTTGGCGACCTTGGTGTCTACCGAGGGCACGCCGGTGACGTCGATGACCACGACCTTGGCCCGATTGCTCCGCACCGAGCGCAGCAGCTGCTCGGTCAGTTGGCGGGCGCGCTGGGTATCGATCAGGCCGATGATCGGCAACAGCAGCAGGCCTGGCCGCAGCAGCAGGACCGGCGTCGACAGTTCGCGGATCGCCTCCTGCTGGCCCTGGATGGTGCGCTCGCGGGATTCGATATAGGTGTCGATGGCCAGCCCCATGTCGAAGAACGTGAGCTTGATCAGCGAATTGAAGACGGTCAGGGCCTGTTCCGGCGTGTCCTTGTATTCCTGCCGCAGGCGCTCGAGCACCGTGCGCAGGTAGAAGCAGTACATGCCGAAGTAGGATTTGACGGGCAGGCCGATGCGTTCGTGGATGACCCCGATCTTGACCCGGTTGGCGACATACTCCTGGTCGTAATTGCCCTGGGTCAGGCGCATGAAGTAGGCCTTCTGCATGCGCTGGACATGGGCCAGCACCTCGGGATCGCTGAAGAAGGCCTTGGTGTCGGGGAAAGACAGCACATGCCGATAGAAATCCTCGATCACCGAATCGGCATAGCGCTGGGCGACTTCATTGACGCTCTCGAGCGTGGCGACATCGGCGTCGCCGAACTGGAGAAAAGCCTTGCGCTGGCGGACTTCCTCGCTCTTGATTTCGATTTCCGGGAGAAGCTTTTCTTGGTAGGTCATGGTGCCTCCTGCGACGGAAAGTTGCGGGCGGCTACGGCCGCATGCAATCACGCGCCCGGCACCCCTCATGCTGCCGTTAGAACAAGCGCCGACGAATTGGGTTCCCGCGATGTTATTCAGGGGAGCTAGTGGCGGGCATCGCAGCCGTCGCCCCAATGCCATTGGTGTTTGCGCGGGAAGCTGGCATGATCGTTGGCTCGATCAGCGTATGCTCGACAGATGACGCCCTCCCATAACTCCCCCGCCGTCCAGGTTCTCACCCACCCGCTCGACTTCGCCTTGAAAGTCATCAAGGGCTTCCAGGCCAACCAGGGGCTGCTGCTGGCCGGGGCGATCGCCTATTACACCCTGCTCTCGCTGGTCCCGCTGCTGATCCTGTGCGGCATCGTGCTCTCCCACCTGGTAACGCCGGCCGAACTGACCGAAATGCTCGGCCGCTACCTGGAGTGGCTGGTGCCCAGCCAGTCCACGGCCTTTCTCGACGAGTTATCGCGTTTTCTCGACAAGCGCATCGGGATCGGTGCCGTGCTGCTGGCGACCATGATCTTCTTCAGTTCGCTGACTTTTTCGGTGCTGCAAAAATCGTTCGCCATCATCTTCGCCTTCCGCTGCCCCAGCCGCAAACGCTCGTCGCTGCTCGCGCTGCTGCTGCCCTACGGCTTTGTGGCACTGCTCGGCCTGGGCCTGGTCGCGCTGACCATGGTCTCGATCGCCATCCAGACCCTGACCCCGGACAGCATCGTCGCCTTCGGCCGCGACTGGCCGCTGGCCGGACTTTCCGGGAATCTTCTCTATTTTCTCGGACTGACTGCCGAAGCCTTGAGCCTGGCGGCGATCTACCATTTCGCGCCGGACGGACGCATCCCGCTGCGCCATGCGCTGGTCGGCGGCTTCACCGCCGCTGCGCTCTGGGAAATCATCCGTCACCTGCTGGTCTGGTACTTCACGACGCTGTCGAGCGCCAGCGTGGTCTATGGCTCGCTGACCAGTACCGTGGTCACCCTGTTCAGTCTCGAAATCGGCGCCACCGTGCTGCTGCTCGGCGCCCAGATCATCGCCGAATATGAGCGCCTGGCCCAGCCGCCGGCCGGGCCCGACGACGCGGTGGCCTGATCCCGGTCGGCGGTCAGCAGCGTTTCAGGCAGCCGGCCAGCGCCGCATCCATCGTCGCCAGGTGGCTGTTGAACCAGTCGGGCAAGGCCTTGACGTAACTGCGCGCCAGGCCCAGCCGCCCGGCCTTCACGCCGCGGGAGAAATGGGCGAGTTCGCCGAGGACGCGCAGATGTTCGCTGTGGTGCTCGCCGATCGCCGGAAAACGGCAGGCTTTCATCAGCTTGCCTTCGTGCTCGAAATGCCGGCGCGTATGCTCCTCGAGTTGCAGGAACAGGGCCGGGAATTCGTCATCGCTGGCCGCGACCAGCGCATCGGCCAGGGCGACGAATTCGCGATGGGTGGCGTCCATCTCGGCCACCCCGAGCGTATGGCGCTCATCCCACGGCATCAGACGGCGCCGTGCGTGACGCGCTTGGCGTTGTTGGTGGTCTTCAGGGCTTCTTCGACGCTGACTTCCGGGTACTTGAACTTCTCGGCCTTGAGCGCGTTATAGACCGTGACCACCTTGTCGGCCGAACTCTGGCCCTTGAAGTCGCCCTTTTCGAGTCCGACCAAGTCGATCAGCTCGTTCCAGGCCATGCCCTCGACCAGCGGAATGAAAACGACCAGGGCACCATTGACTGTGGTCACAAAAGGCTTGGGAATATTGACGGTAAAGAAGACGGCAAGCGTCCCGGCCTTGAAATCGCCACCGGCCACCGCCAGCAGGTAGGGGAACTGCTGCAACTCATCCAGCGAACCGGAGATCAGCTTGAGTTCGTCGCCTTCGGCGAGCAGTGCAGCCTGCTTGAGCACTTCCGCTGGCGGCCCGCGGCGGCCCTGGGCATCGGCTACCTCACCTTCCTTCAGGACAAATTCGCCACGGTAGGCGGCAAAGCCCGGCACCGTGGCGGCTTCCTTGAAATTGGCATTGAAAAAGAGGTGTTCGTAGCGATCTAGCAGCATGTTGCTTCCTTAGCGGGTTGAGTGGGTTCAGGCGGGGACGGTGGCGCCGATGAATTCAAAAAGTTCGGCATCGATGATCTCGAGACCGACCTTCTTGCAGAAACGCTTTTCCTTGTCGGTCGGGGCGACGATGAATACCCAGCCGGCCGGCTCGGCGGCGGCATAAATGAAGTCGGACATCACCATGCGCTCGGTGTCGCGGTTCAGGCGCAGACCCATCAGCAGGTATTGCTTGCCCTTGCGCAATTCCTTGATCTCCGGCGGAATCGAGAAGCCGCCCATGAGTTCGGTGATGAAATCGACGTAATCGGCATCGGAGGCGATGTAGTTGGCTTCCGGCTTCGGCGTGCCCATCGGCTTGAACAGGATGGGCAGGGCCGGATTGATCGCTTCGCTTTTCTGGTAGGCCACGCCATCCCAGAAATACAGCTTGTAGCGGAAGTCGGTGCCGCCGATGCGGGCGATGCCGACCACCAGGTTGTGCGGCACCTCGGCATAGGAGTCCTGGAGTTGCGTGTCGCGGTTGATGTCAACGACATAGGCCGGGGCAATCGCCTTCAGCCAGTCGTGGAAGGCACCGCGCGTCCAGGCCGTTTCGCCGTAGGTCCGGGTCAGGAACTTGGTCACTGCACTGCGCCCGCGCTTGAGTTCGACATTCATCGCCGCCCGCGGAAACTCGTACATCAACTTGGGGGCCATCGGCTTGCCATCGTTCATGGCGTAGATCAGCGAATCGCTGTCGGCGGGAATCGGGGCGCCGGTGGCGACATTCCTGACGTCGGCGAGTACGCCCGGTCCAAGATAGGGAACGATGCTGCCGTCCTTGAGGCCGGCCAGCAATTTTTCGTGGAGTTCTGGGGTCATGGTTGGGCTTTGTAGTTGGGGTGTGCAGAGCTTTCAGCAAATTCCACGCCCGCCACCGTACAACGCAGCGACAAGGCTTTCCGGGCCGTGTGCAAGAAAATGTCGGGTTTGCGACAGCGCGCTTTACGACATTTGGTACGGCCAGAATCAGCCGGAATACCTGACAATCGTCATGGCGAAAGTGCTATCGTGTAGGAAAAAAACCAGTGATCGGAACCGCTTTGTCCATCAAGCAATCCCATCCGTTTCATGCCCCTTCACTCGAGCTGCACCGCCGCGGGTTTCTGCACCCGGAGTCGCTGCCTTGGGTGGCGTTCGCCCTGATTCTCCTGTTTAGCCTGGTGGCCTGGTTCCTCACTCAGGAAAGCGCCACCCATCGCGTCAACGATCGCTTTCTCTACCGTGCCGAGAAGGAGCGCGACCACATCGTCCAGCGCATGGAGGCACACGGCCAGGTGTTGCGGGGTGCCGCCGCATTCATCGAATCGAGCCAGAATGTGAGCCGGGCTGAATGGTCCCACTACGTCGCCCATCTGGATCTCGGACGAATCCTGCCCGGCACCCTGGGCATCGGTTTTTCACGGATGGTCCCGGCGGCAGAAAAGGCCGCTCATGAACGCACGATTCGGGCCGAAGGCTTTCCCCAATATACGATCTGGCCGGCAGGCGAGCGCGAGCTTTACAGCAGCATCGTCTACATCGAACCCTTCAACGAACGCAACCAACGTGCCCTCGGTTACGACATGTATTCCGAGCCGACCCGTCGCGACGCCATGGAGCGCGCCCGCGATACCGGACGACCGGCCATTACCGGCAAGGTGACCCTGGTTCAGGAAATCGAGCACGACGTGCAGGCCGGCTTCCTGATCTACCTGCCGATTTTTCGCGCCGACCTGCCTACCGACACCATCGAGGGACGTCGCAAGGCCCTGATCGGCTACGTATACAGCCCGTTCCGGGCGCGCGACCTGCTGCGCACCATGATCGGCCCCGATCGCAAGGACGTCGACCTGGCCCTGTACGACCAGAGCATCGCTCCCGACAACCTGCTTTTCGACTCGCGCGCCGATGAAACGCAGCCTGCCCGCGGCCGCTATGTCGCGCATCTGCCGGTCGAACTCGGCAGTCATCGCTGGATCGCCCGGTTTCAGAGCCGTCCCGACTTCGACAGCGTCACCCGGAGCTACCTGCCGGACAGCATCGCCGGCGGCGGTCTGCTGCTGGCTTTGCTGGTCTTCGTGTTCCAGCTCAACAATGCCCGGCACCAGCGCCATGTCGAAGCGATCGCCGCCCGGCTCGCCGCCAACGAACAGGCGCTAAGCAATATCCTCGACAATGCCCCGGATGCTGTCTTCATCGCCAACAGCGATGGCCAGTACGACTACGCGAATCAGGGTGCCACGGCGCTGGTCGGCTATACGCGCGATGAGCTGATGAAGCTCAATTTCTCGGCACTCACTCCAGAAGGCCTGCAGGCGGAACACCAGCGCATTTTCAGTCAGGTTATCGGGGGCGGCCACGTCTTCACCGAAATCACCCTGCGCCGCAAGGATGGCTCAAGTGTCGTCGTCGAGCTCAATGCCGTACACCTGCCGAACGGCAAGGTGCTCGGCGCCTGCCGCGACATTGCCGAACGCAAGCGCGCCGAGCAGGCCCGGCTCTCCGCCGAGCGCAAATTCCGCGGCCTGATCGAGCAGTCGCTGGTCGGCGTCTACATCATTCAGCGCGGGCGTTTCGTCTACGCCAATCCGCGCTTTGCCGAGATGTTCGGTTTCGCCGACAGCGATGAAATCGTTGGCCGAATCACGGTCAATGACCTGGTGGCGCCGGAAGACCAGGAGCGGGTCACCGAGAATCTGCGGCGCCGTTTCGACAAGGAGGTCGAGGCCATCAACTATTCGTTCATCGCCCGGCGCCGGGACGGCAGTCGGATTGCCGTCGAGGTCTATGGCCGGGCCATGGAACACGAAGGCGCGCCGGCCGTCATCGGCGTCATTCTCGATGTCAGCGAACGCAAGCGGGCGGAGGCGGAACTCGAGCAGCATCGCCACCACCTGGAAGAACTGGTCAAGGCCCGGACCAACGACCTGTCGATCGCCAAGGAAGCGGCCGAAGCCGCCAACCGGGCGAAGAGCACCTTCCTGGCCAATATGAGCCATGAACTGCGGACGCCGATGAATGCCATCATCGGCTTTGCCAGCATCCTGCAGCGCCGTTGCGAGGATGAGTCCCAACGCGACAAGCTGGGCAAGATCGCCGGCGCCGCCAATCATCTGCTGCGCCTGCTCAACGACATCCTCGACCTCTCCAAGATCGATGCCGAACGCCTCACCCTGGAGCAGGCTCCGATCAGGATCGGTGGTCTCCTCGGCAATATCGAAAGTCTGGTCAGCGAACGCCTGGAGGCCAAACATCTGCAACTGCGCCGTGAAATCGACCCGCGCCTGCAGGAAATCGACCTGCTCGGCGATCCGCTGCGCCTGCAGCAGATCCTGCTCAATCTGCTCAGCAACGCCGTGCGCTTCACCGAGCATGGCGAAATCACGATTCGGGCCGCGATCCTGGCCGAAAGCGACACGAACCTCGAAGTCCGGCTGGCCATCGAGGATACGGGGATCGGCATTCCACCCGAGGCCCTGCAACGCATCTTCGATCCTTTCGAGCAGGCCGACAGTTCGACCACCCGTCGCCACGGCGGAACCGGCCTCGGCCTCGCCATCTGCAGCCGCCTGGTCCGCCTGATGGGCGGCACCATGGAGGTCGACAGCACGCCCGGCCAGGGCAGCGTCTTCAGCTTCACGCTGGGCTTCGCCAAGGCCACGGCCGGTGCGGCCAGCCAGCCACCACTGACACCCAGCGGCTTGCAAGCCGAACAGCTCCTGCGCACCCGCCATCAAAGCAGTCGGCTGCTGCTGGCCGAAGACGACCCGTTCAATCAGGAAGTCGCCCGCGAGCTGTTGCACGATGTGCTCGGCCTGCAAGTCGATGTCGCCGGCGATGGCGCCGAGGCCCTGGCCAAAGCCAAGGAAGTCACGTACGACCTGATCCTGATGGATATCCAGATGCCGAAGATGGATGGCCTGCTGGCCACGCAAGCCATCCGCCAGCTCCCGGCGCACCGCACCACGCCTATCCTGGCGATGACGGCCAACGCCTTCGTCGACGACCGCCAGCGCTGCATGGCTGCCGGCATGGACGACTTCATCACCAAGCCGGTCGATCCGGACACCCTGTTCCGGGCCCTGCTGCGCTGGCTGGATGCCAAAGGGCCCTGAACCAGGGCCAAATGCACTCTCGTCAGATAGTCGACAATGTGACGTCGACGACGCCGCCGATCACCAGAAACTCGTCCTCGCCCTGCAGGATGCCGGGCAGCAGTCGGCAGTGGAAGAAGATCTTGGTCAGCGGGATTTCTGCGGCAAGAATGTAATCGCCGAATTCGCAGGCCCGGTCGCGGCTGCAGGTGAATGAACTGAGATTGTTGAGCAGGATAACCTGGCGGCCGCCCTTGCCCTTGGCCAGGACCTCATGCTCGGCGACACGATTGAGCCCGCGGTAGAGCGTGACATGGCGTGCGCCGCCGTGGCGCAGTGCCAGTTCGCGCTGGCAGAAGGCATAGACCAGATCGAACTGGGCTTCCAGCGCATTGGTGCCGTACAGTCCCTGCGAGCGCATTTCCTGATAACGGCGGTAGGCCTCGCCCGCCGGATCGCGCAGCGACTGCCCGTGGTAACGCGGCATCAGGCCGAAACGGGATTCGACCCAGCCCTTGAGGACGGCGCCTTCGCGGCTGTCTGAATCGAAACTCCAGCCGCGGATCATCCTGACGTAATTGGCCTTGGCGCGACAATTCGCCTGGCCGGTGTAGCCCATTTCCTCCGGCCATTCGAGCTGGAAATGCACGGTCATGTAGTCGCGAAAGACGTCGCCGCGGGCCTCCGGGGCCGCCAGCGCCAGGCGCCGGAAAAGATCGGCATGCAACTCGGCGACGCCGTCGATCAGCAAGGGACTGGGATGCTGCTGGTAGGTCAGCCCGCCGAGCACGACGGCCGGCAGGTTGCAGCGATTGATCGGGAGTCGCGCGTCCCTGGGCAGCGAGGGCGCTTTGTGAGTTTCCCCGGCCTGAAGCCCGTGGCTGCCTCGCAACGAGTCAGAGAGGAGACTGTCGTCTCCTGAGTGCAGTTTTGTCGCGCTTGGGCTCGACGCGTTGTCGTCACCCCTACAAAGCGTAAGGGAATTGTCGGATGTCTCCACACCAACCGACATCGGCTGTTTTTCTATTTTCATTTTGTATTCAGTTACTTACCGTCTGTCAGTCGACCTGGCACGCTACGTGCAGAAGGGATGGTGCGACTCATCAATGATTCCTTCGCAAATCGACTGACAGATCAAGGAGATTACACCATGGCAAAACTGCGTCAATGCGCCATCTACGGCAAAGGCGGTATCGGCAAGTCCACCACCACCCAGAATCTGGTGGCGGCGCTGGCTGAATCCGGCAAGAAAGTAATGATTGTGGGTTGCGACCCCAAGGCCGACTCGACCCGCCTCATCCTGCACTCCAAGGCTCAAACCACCGTCATGCACCTGGCTGCCGAAGCCGGTTCCGTGGAAGACCTTGAACTCGAAGACGTCATGTCCGTCGGTTTCGGCGGCATCAAGTGCGTCGAATCCGGTGGCCCGGAACCCGGCGTTGGCTGTGCCGGCCGCGGCGTGATCACCGCCATCAACTTCCTGGAAGAAGAAGGCGCTTACGACGACGAACTCGATTTCGTGTTCTACGACGTGCTCGGTGACGTGGTTTGCGGTGGCTTCGCCATGCCGATTCGCGAAAACAAGGCCCAGGAAATCTACATCGTTTGCTCCGGCGAAATGATGGCCATGTACGCTGCCAACAACATTGCCAAGGGTATCGTGAAGTACGCGAACTCCGGCTCCGTCCGTCTGGCCGGCCTGATTTGCAACTCCCGCAACACCGACCGCGAAGACGAACTGATCATGGCTCTGGCTGCTCGCCTGGGCACCACCATGATCCACTTCGTGCCGCGCCACAACGTTGTGCAGCACGCTGAAATCCGCCGCATGACCTGCGTTGAATACGATCCGACTCACAAGCAGTCCGACGAATACCGCGCCCTGGCCAACAAGATCAACAACAACACCAACTTCGTCATCCCGACCCCGATCGAGATGGAAGAGCTGGAAACGTTGCTGATGGAGTTCGGCATCATGGAAGCGGAAGACGAAACCATCGTCGGCAAGACCGCCGCCGAACTGGCTGCCGAAAAGGCCGCCTGATAGCAGTCAAGGTTCGTCGCTCCGGCGACGAACCGGTACCAGCCAGTATTCAACCAACTGTTGGCGTCGTGCACAAATAGTTGTCGGCGCAACGAAAGGAGTTTCACCATGGCAGCGCTCACCCGCGAAGAAACAGCAAGCCTCATTGCTGAGGTACTTGAGGTTTATCCCGAGAAGGCCAAGAAGGACCGTGCCAAGCACTTGATGATCAACGACAAGGAACTCGAGTCGTCGAAGAAGTGCATTACTTCCAACCGCAAGTCCCTGCCGGGCGTCATGACCATGCGTGGTTGTGCCTACGCCGGCTCCAAGGGTGTGGTCTGGGGTCCGATCAAGGACATCATCTCCATCTCCCACGGCCCGATTGGTTGCGGTCAGTATGCCCGCGCCGGTCGTCGTAACTACTACGTCGGCACCACCGGCGTCGATGCCTTCTGCGAAATGAACTTCACCTCGGACTTCCAGGAGAAGGACATCGTTTTCGGCGGCGACAAGAAACTGGCCAAGCTGATCGACGAAATCGAAATGCTGTTCCCGCTGAACAAGGGTATCTCCGTTCAGTCCGAGTGCCCGATCGGCCTCATCGGTGACGACATCGAAGCGGTTTCCAAGAAGGCTGCTGCCCAGATCAACAAGCCGGTCGTCCCGGTGCGTTGCGAAGGCTTCCGCGGTGTTTCCCAGTCCCTGGGCCACCACATCGCCAACGACTCCGTCCGCGACTGGATCATCTCCAACCGTGACGGTCAGGCTTTCGAAACCACCCCGTACGACGTCGCCATCCTTGGTGACTACAACATCGGTGGTGACGCCTGGGCCTCCCGCATCCTCCTCGAGGAAATGGGTCTGCGCGTGGTTGCCCAGTGGTCCGGCGACGGCACCCTGGCCGAAATGGAAAACACCCCGAAGGTCAAGCTCAACCTGCTGCACTGCTACCGCTCGATGAACTACATCTCCCGCCACATGGAAGAGAAGTACGGGATTCCATGGCTCGAGTACAACTTCTTCGGCCCGACCAAGATCAAGGAATCGCTGCGTAAGATCGCTTCCTTCTTCGACGACAACATCAAGGCTGGCGCCGAGCGCGTCATCGAGAAGTACACGCCGATGATGGATGCCGTGATCGCCAAGTACCGTCCGCGCCTCGAAGGCAAGAAGGTCATGTTGTACGTCGGCGGCCTGCGTCCGCGTCACGTGGTTGGCGCTTACGAAGATCTGGGCATGGAAGTGGTCGGTACCGGCTACGAATTTGCCCACAACGATGACTACGATCGCACGATCAAGGACATGGGCGACGCCACCCTGATTTACGACGACGTCACTGGCTACGAGTTCGAAGAATTCGTCAAGGCCATGAAGCCCGATCTGATCGGTTCCGGCATCAAGGAAAAGTATGTCTTCCACAAGATGGGCATTCCTTTCCGCCAGCTGCACTCCTGGGACTACTCGGGCCCATACCACGGTTGTGACGGTTTCGCCATTTTCGCCAAGGACATGGACCTGACCCTCAACAATCCGTGCTGGAACCTGATGAAGACGCCCTGGCAGAAGGATGCTTCGGACGCCGAAAAGAAGGCTGCCTGATTCCGCAGTTATCGTAAAACTTACGCCCGTATCCACAAATAGCTGGTGCGGGCGAAGGAGATCAAGATGCAAACCGTAGACAAAATCAAGCCGTGTTTCCCGCTGTTCCGCGATGACGACTACAAAGCCACCATCTCGAACAAGCGTGCCCAGTTCGAAGAAGGTCACAGCGCCGACAAGGTCGCCGAGACTTTCGCCTGGACGACCACCCAGGAATATCAGGACCTCAACTTCAAGCGCGAAGCCCTGACCATCAACCCGGCCAAGGCCTGCCAGCCGCTCGGCTCCGCCCTGTGCTCCCTGGGTTTTGCCAAGACCCTGGTCTATATCCACGGCTCGCAAGGCTGTATCGCCTACTTCCGTACCTACTTCAACCGTCACTTCAAGGAGCCGATCGCCATCATCGCCGACTCGATGACGGAAGATGCCGCCGTGTTCGGTGGTCAGAAGAACGTGCATGAAGGTCTGGCCAACGCCACCAAGCTCTACGGCGCAGAAATGATCGCGATGTCGACGACCTGTATCGCCGAAGTTATCGGTGATGACTTGAACGCCTTCATCGGCAACGCCCGCAAGGAAGGCAACCTGGACAAGGATTTCCCGGTTCCCTTCGCGCACACCCCGTCTTTCGTCGGCTCCCACGTCACTGGCTGGGACAACATGGAAGAAGGCATCCTCAAGTACTTCACGCTGAACCACATGGAAGGCAAGGTCGTCGGCTCCAACGGCAAGATCAACTTCGTGCCCGGCTTCGAGACCTACCTCGGCAACTTCCGCATTATCAAGCGCTACATGAAGGAAATGGGCGTCGATTACACGATGCTCTCCGATCCGGAAGAGATCCTCGACACCCCGGCTGACGGCGAATTCCGCATGTACGCCGGCGGCACGACGATCGACGAAGTCAAGGATGCTCCGAACGCCATCACGACCTTCCTGATCCAGCCGATGCAGTTGGACAAGACCAAGAAGTTCGTCGAAGGCACCTGGAACCATGAAGTGCCGAAGCTCAACATCCCGATGGGTGTCGAATGGACCGACGAATTCCTGATGAAGGTTTCCGAAGTCACCGGCAAGCCGATCCCGACCTCGATCTCCCTGGAGCGCGGCCGTCTGCTCGACATGATGACCGACTCCCACGCCTGGCTGCACGGCAAGAAGATGGCGCTCTACGGTGATCCGGACTTCGTCATGGGCATGACCAAGCTGCTGATGGAATTCGGTATCGAACCGACCCACATCGTCAGCAACAACGGCTCCAAGAAGTGGGCCAAGGCCATGGAAAAACTGCTGGCCACCTCGCCCTACGGCGCCGGTGCCAAGGTCTATCCGGGCGCCGACCTCTGGCACCTGCGTAGCCTGTGCTTCACCGACAAGCCGGATTTCCTGATCGGCAACAGCTACGGCAAGTACATCCAGCGCGACACCGTGCATAAGGGACCGGAATTCGAAGTGCCGCTGATCCGCATCGGCTTCCCAATCTTCGACCGTCACCACCTGCATCGCATGACCACGCTGGGCTACGAAGGCGCCATGTACATCCTGACCACCCTGACCAACACGGTTCTGGAAAAGCTCGACGACCAGACCCGCGGCATGGGTACGACGGACTACAACCACGACCTGGTTCGGTAATTAGCTGGAAAAAGGAACAGGGCGGGAGCGATCCCGCCCTTCTCCGCGCCCATTAAGGAAGTCAAATGGCCAACATCATGATTCGTCAGAACGCTGCCGGTGGGCTGGTGTTTTATTTGCCGAAGCGCGATCTGGAAGCCGCCATCGATTCCATCGAATTCGATACCCCGGAGAAATGGGGTGGCGAACTGAAACTGGAAAACGGTGGCAGCTACTACGTCGACCCCATCGCCAAACCGCCCCGCCTGCCGATCTCGGTGCGAGCCAGGCGACTGGGCGCCGCAGAAGACTGATTTGACCCCGGCGCCCAGCGAGCTTTCGCTGGTCGTCACTGTTTCCGAGGAGAAACATCATGGCAATGTATATCGATCCCGACATGTGTACCGCCTGCGACGATTGCCGGCCGATCTGCCCGACCAAGGCGATCAGCAAGGGCAAGGTGTTCTTTACCATCGACGCCGGCAAGTGCACGGAATGCGAGGGCGAGAACGACTCGCCGATGTGCGTGAACGTCTGTCCGTCCGGCTGCATCTCGCCGGCCTGATCGCCCGAGAGTCCGGAACCGAGTGCCTGGCGCGGCTTAGCTGTGCCGGACACTCCCCTCCAGACCCTCACATGGAGCACCATCATGTCCGCAACCCCCATCGCCTCCCGCGAAGCCGCCCTCCGTATCGCCCTGGCAGCCCGTGCCCTTGACGGCCTGGACGTCCGTGCCCTGGTCGGTGCTCTGGCCGACAAGTTCGACTTGCCGATCACCGAATCCAAGCTCGCCTCGATCACCGTCGAGGACCTGCGCAGCATTCTGGCCGGCGGTCACGCCGAAGAAAACTGCGTGGTCGGCGTCAGCGGCGATGCGCTCAAGGAAGCCGTCCGCTTCCTGTGGGGCGAAAACATCGAAGGCAGCGACCTGCCGGCCATCGACAGCTACACCGACGGTGAAATGCCGGGCTCGATCCGAGTCGCCATCGCCAACAACAAGGGCGAAAACCTGGACGGCCATTTCGGCTCCTGCGAACGCTTCCTGATCTATCAGGTTTCATCGACCGCGATCAAGCTGGTCGCCGTTCGCTCCGGCCTCGATGCCGATGCCGCCGAGGACAAGAACAAGGCGCGCGCCGAAGTCATCGCCGACTGCGACCTGGTGTTCATCCAGTCGATCGGTGGCCCGGCGGCGGCCAAGGTCGTCCGCGCCGGCGTCCATCCGCTGAAGAAGCCGAAGGGCGGCCCGGTCCGCGACATTCTGGCCGAGCTGCAAGGCGCGCTACAGAGCCCGCCGCCCTGGCTGGCCCGCATCATGGGCCTGCCCGCCGCTTCGCTGGCCAAGTACGAAGTCGAAGAGGAGGAAGAGGAAGCATGATCACGCCGAAAATCGTCGCCCAGGTTGCCGAAGCCGCCAGCCTGAATCCGGCTGCCACCTTCCTGCGCACCCGCTTTCCCGACATTCACTTCAGCGAGTGCTCGGCCAACGACATCAATCCCCGGTTCCAGCCCGTCCTCGAAATCGAGCAGTACGAGCTCTACCTGATTTCGGGCAGTACCGGTCATTGCCTGGAGCTAACCATGGAGTACGACGGCGCCACGGGAATCATCGTCGCCGCCAAGGATGATGAATGAACAGCCGGCCCTCGGCGTCGGCCGCTATGGCCTGTGCGCCGGCTGCTCCTACGCGGCAAGCCACCTGAACAGCGGGCGCTGCAAGCCGGGGGACAGTTGCGTGCGCGCCCACAGCGGGCGGCAGATCGACCGCTTTTTTCGCGCTAACCGCGATCAGGCCGAACATTTCCTCGCCGACCTGTTCTGGGAGCGCCGCGCCATCGCCGCCCGCTATGCGCCGGTCGAGCTGATCGGCGACCTGACCAGCGACAGCGACGAGATCGTCCGCCGGGTCGTGGTCGACCGCATTCCGGCCGACGAGCTGGTCAAGATGGCGGGCGATCCCGACCGTGAAGTCCGGCTCGGCGTCGTCGCCCGCATTCCCGAGGAACATCTGCACCGCCTGCTGCACGATCCGGATTACCTGATCCGTGCCACCGTCGCCCGCCGCCTGCCGCACGGCCAGCTCGCCAAGATGGCTAAGGATGCCGAGCGCGAAGTCCGCAAGGTCGTCGCCGCCCGCCTGCCGCCTTTTGCCCTCGATATGCTGGCCAACGATCCAGAACCGGAAGTCCGGGCCATCGTCGCCGAACGCGCCCTGCCCGGCCTCGCCGCCGAACTGCTCGGCGACAGCGAATGGTGGGTGCGCCTGGCTGCCGTCGGCAATGCTCCGCTCGAATTTCTATCCCCGCTGACCGGCGACCCCGAGGTCGAAGTCCGCGAAGCGGCTCTGGCCCGCCTGACTGAAGAAAACGCCATTTGATAACGAGGAACACCCGATGAAACAAACCCTGGCCTGGACGGAATATTGCAAATCGCTCGCCCCCGCCATTGTCGAAACCTGCGCCAAGGTGCCGGTCAGCAGCGGCCCGGGCGCCCTCGTCAAGGCGCTCGGCCAGGCGCTGCCCGACTGGAAGTTTCGCCATGCCCTGGGCCGCGGTGGCTGGTATCGCCTGGGCGGCATCGTCGATGGCAACGGCCAGCGCATTTCCGACAATCTCGAAAGCTGGGTCGAGGCCGCGCTGGACGAACGTGACGGCGACTTCGCCCAGCTGGTCGACGACTTTGCCGGACAGAACCTTTACGCCACCCGCCTGGTCGGCCAGACACACTACCTGGTGGCCTCGGCCGGCGAGGCGAACGACGACTTCCTGCAACTGGAAATCGAGGATCTGCAGGAGATGCGGGCGCACCGGCTATTCGCCAACGACCCGACAACCCTGGAGGAACTGGTCGATCCGCGGGGCGGTAACGATTTGCCACAGGCGCTCGACCTGCCCTTCTATACCTTCCGCCGCATCCAGCACATCGGCGCCTTCCTCAAGCGCATGCTGGCGCAGAAGCCGGAACCGGCCGGTGTGCACCGCATGGTCGAGGACTGGGAGACGAGCAGCGCCGGCGCCACCAGCACCTACTACAACCACTGGGTGATCGCCACCCGCGAGCATCTCGACCGTTATCACCAGACCGTCTTCCGCGCCCAGCCGATCGCCACACTGGCCGGCGCAGCCCCGGAATTCGCGGCGGCTCCGGGCACCAGCGGTCTCGATCTGTACGGCGTGCTGTGCCATTTCGATCGTGAAGCGGGCTACCCGATGGCCTGGTATTTCCACATGCTGACCACCAAGGCGGTGCCGCACTGGGTGGCCCAGACGGTCGTCGAGGACGCGCTGGCCGGCTTCGCCTACCTGCCGCAACGCGACGTCGATGTCGTGCGCGGCTGGCTGCATCGGCCGTATTCGATTTAACGCAGGGTCGCTGGCGGCCAGGCGCCAGCCACCGGTTCAGAGCTGGCGAATGAAAGCCTCGAGGGCTGCCAGCACGGCGGCTTCCTGATCGCGCTGCGGGCTGTGACCACAGTGCGGCAGCTTGAGCAGCGTCGCCCCCGGCACTCGCTCGGCGATGACCTCGATCTGGCGCATCGTCGCGTACTCGTCATCCTCACCCTGGATGGCGAGCACCGGACAGCGGATATTCGCCAGACAAGCCTCGATATTCCAGTTGCGGAAGTCCGGCGACAGCCAGGTATCGTTCCAGTCGCTGAAGACGCGGGCGGTCTGTTCGTGATGGTAGCGTGCCATCTTCTTCGCGAGGTCGGTCGTCTCCCAGGCCGTGCGGGCGGCGCGGATGCCGGCCAGCGTGACCTCCTCGACGAATTCATGGGGCGCCATCACCGCGATGCCGCGCGGCACCTCGGGAAAAGCCGCAGCGAACAGCAGCGCGATACTGCCGCCATCGCTGTGACCAATCAGCACCGGATGCTCAATGCTCAGAGCGGCGAGCAGAGCCGGCAAAGCGGCCTCGGCCTCGCGGTGCATGTAGCGCAGCGTGCGCGCCTCCGGGTAAGGCTGCGAGCCACCATAACCGGCCCGCGACCAGGTAACGACCTGGCAACCGGTCGCCGCCGCGAGCTTGGCTGGAAAATCCCGCCACATGGCGACGCAGCCCAGTCCTTCATGGAGCAGGAGCAGGGTCGGACGTCCCTCGTTGGTCGCCGGAATGTCGCGATATTCGAGCCGAAGGTCGTCGATTACGATGTGTTTCATGCCTTCAGCAGGAAATCCCGGGCGATTGAAATCTGGTCGTCGCTGAGGAACATCGGCGCGTGACCGACCCCGGGGATTTCGGCCAGTTCGGCATGGGGGCCGCGCAAGCCCATCTGCTGCCAGGTGTCGCGGGTCAGCAGGTCTGATTCGGCACCGCGCAGAACCAGCGTCGGGCAGCGGATCAGCTCGTAGATCGGCCACAGATCAATGTCCTGGTCGACAAAGGTAGCCTTGAACGGGGTAGCGATCTGAGGATCGTAAAGAAAGCCCCAGCGCCCGTCGGCACGCTGAGCGACACTGTTCTCGGTCAGGTGCCACCACTGCGCCTCGCTCAGGTTGCCGAACGGCGCACTGATCAGCTTGATGTAGGCCAGCACATCGGCGAAGGACGGCCAGACCGGATCGGCGCCGACGTAGGTGGCGATCCGGTGCAGGGCTTCGACCGTGATCACCGGCCCGACGTCATTGAGCAGCAGTTTGCCGACCGGCGTCCCTTCCTGGCTGGCCAGCGCCATACCGATCAGGCCACCCATCGAGGTACCGATCCAATCGACGCGCTCGACGCCGAGACGGGCGATCAGCGTCACCATGTCGGCCACGTACTGCGGAATCTCGTAGCCGGCCGGGTCGCGCAGACGACTGCTCTTGCCGCGGCCGACGACATCGGGGCAAATCACCCGGTAATGGCCAGACATCGCCTCGGCCAGCGTGTCGAAATCGCGACCGTTGCGGGTCAGGCCATGGACGCAGATCAGTACCCGCGGATTGTGCCGATCACCCCACTCGGTATAGGCCATGCGGTGTAGCCCGGAGCGGCTGATGCATTGCACGTGCTCTTGCTTGAACTTCATGCCCTCTCCTTCACGCATACGTCATTCCCCCTGCCAGTAGCGCCGATACTGTGCCCGCCAGCCGGAAAGCGCAAGTCCACCGACCGCCAGCCTGATCTCGACCGCCCCGTCGCGGTCGGTTCGCCACAGCGGAATTTCCCGGGCGGCATAGCGCTCGAGCACCTCGCTCTTGGGGTGCCCGAAACGGTTGCGATAGCCCACCGGAATCACCGCCGAGGCGGGCGCCACGGCATCCAGAAAGGCTGGAGTCGACGAGGTCCGCGAGCCGTGGTGCGGCACCAGCAGGACATCCGCCGCCAGTTGCCCGGGATAGCGCGCAAGCAGGGCCGCCTCGTCGGCGGCTTCGATATCTGAAGTCAGCAGCATGCGTTTATCGCCGGCCGTCACGCGCAAGACGCAGGAGTGGTGGTTGGTTTTCTGACGGGCGGTCGCCTGCTCCGCCACCGGATGCAAAACCTCGAACAGTACGCCGTCCCAATTCCAGCCCTGCCCGGCCAGGCAAGGCTCGCCGGGAATTTCCGGCACCGAGGAGCGGATCGCATCGACCGTCAGTGCCGACTGGACCGAAGCGCTACCGCCGGCATGGTCGCTATCGCGATGCGTCACCATCAGCAGATCAACCCGGTTGATTCCCAGGCGACGCAGGTAAGGCACCACGACGCGCTGCCCGGCATCCGATTCGGCGCTATAGAGCGGCCCCGGGTCATAGATCAGCGTATGGTCGCGGGTCCGCACCACGCTGGCCAGGCCCTGCCCGACATCGAGGACGGTGATCCAGGCTTCGCCCGGGGCGGGTCGGTCGACCGGCCAAAACAGCGCCGGCGCCAGCAGGAACAGCCCGATGGCGCGCCCTGGCATGCCGCGCGGCAACAGGCAGAGCGCCACCCCGAGGCCGGCAGCGACCGCTGCCCACAACGGCGGTGCCGGCGCCTGCCAGACCGGCCAGGTGGCACACCAGTCGAGGAACAACATGAGCCAATCCATGGCCAGATGGGCGACGGCGGCGATCGGCCACCACGGAACGAGTGCCCCAAGCAGCGCCAGCGGCGTGACGATAAAACTAATCACCGGAATCGCCACGGCATTGGCCAGCGGTGAGACCAGCGAAAATTGCTGGAAAACCAGCAGCAACACCGGCAACGAGGCCAGCGTCGCCGCCCACTGAACGCCGCCCCAGGCGCCCAGGCGCTCGCGCCAACCCCGCCCCCGGCCGATCTTGGCCGAGCCGACGTAGAGCAAGGCACCGACCGCGCCGAACGACAACCAGAAGCCGGCTGCCAGCACCGCCCACGGATCGATCAGCAGGACCACCAGCAGGCCGAGCAGCAAGGTCCGGCTGGGCGCGACGATCCGCCCCGAAAGCATGGCCAGCGCGGCAACCATCAGCATGTAGAGGGTGCGCTGGGCGGGCACGGCAAAGCCGGCCAGCAAGGCATAGAGCATGGCGGCAGTACACGCCGCCAGCAGACCGGCCTTCTGTGCCGGTAGCGCAAGGGCCAGGCGGGGCACCCGGCGCCAGCCAAAGCTGACCAGCCAGCCAAAGAGCGCCGCCACCATCGTCACGTGCAGCCCGGAAATCGAGATTTATTATCTATTAAAACGTTAATTCACTTTCAGCAAACCGATACCAGTCACTATTGCTTTTATCAGCCAACGCGATACACATCGTTACCAATCGTTACACGCTAATGTTATTGCATGATCTCTGATCGTTATGTATCATTTAATCCATTCGAGTGTAGCAACCGACTTTCTAACAGTTCTTGCTCAGAATATTTACTGGAGAAAAAAATGGATCACATGAAGAAAAAAGCATCCGCAGTCATGGTTATGACGGCAAGAGGTCCTGAACGGATAGTGCGCGAGGGTGGCAGCCAAGCGTGGGTGCTCAATCCAGCCAACGCCCGGAAGCATGAATTCCTGGTCACGGTTCAGAACCAGCACAACGGCAAATGGGGTGGAGCCACAGAGCCGCATGGCACTGCCTTTTTGATCGGCCGGATCAGCGAAGTCGTACCTACTACCGAAGAAGGATCACAGGGTCGATACTCGATCCGAATCAGCGAATACGCGAAAATAAATATTCCATATGGATGGAAGGGACGAAATCCCGTTCGGTACACAACGCTCGACGAACTTGACATTGATCCTGAACAACTTCAGTTTCAGCCGATGCCGACGGTGGTAGCAGAGCCAGAAGTGGTGATGGAGGAAGATCCAGTGGAGAGCACCAACGCGCCGGACGCACCCGCCAAACAGAGATTTCTAACAATTCCAGAAGCTAAAGCAGGCTTGGCAGCGACCCTTGGAGTAAGTATCGACAAGATCGAAATCACCATCAAGGCGTGACGACGCCACTTCCAAGTTAGACGGAGAATTTTTATGCTCTATGCAATTGAACGCAGTCACTATATCTACGACATCCCATACGAAGTAGATTTCAAACGCTGGCGCAGCCGCCTTTCTAACGCTGAATACGAGGCAATCGTTGCAGAACTGAATCAGCGCATCGAAGGAGCCGAAATTCACACCTCTAGTTGGATACCAGGCAATGATTGGTCAGGGACTGTATACGACCCCATTTACCAGAAGGCGTGCGACCAAAGTGCAACTGAAGCTGGAAAGTGTTTTGGCCTATTTCTCTGGGTCGTGCTTCAGCAGCACCCTTTCGTCTGGGCATTTGGACGATATGAAAAGAATGGCATACCAATTCATGGCCTAACCTACTTTAAGCTTGGCAACCCACCCAAACCTTGATTTTCAACCCTACCGAACAGTTTACGGCAGGAAACCCTGCCACGCTTTTACCCCATAGTTTGGAAAAGTCCGCCAACGATTAGCGGGCATAAAATCACTACGCAGCGACTGTTCAGCACTCGCAACAGACCCCCGCAGCACTTATATGATCATCTGTCGGCGCGCGTTTAAATTTGACCATCTGTTCGCGTTCAATTTTGACCATGGGTAATAGCCACCAGACATAGATTGGCTTGTGGATACCCAACGGTCATCTGTTAGGATCGCGTCATCTACCTGAAAACCTATAGCCATGTCCGACGCAAGCGACGTATTCACACAGTCAATCTGTGACGCAGAAAACCTTCTCGCTCATTTCAACGCACTGAATACGCAACCCCCACCACCAGAAACAGAGGTGTTAAAACGTGCTGGATTGATCATGGCGATGACAGCATGGGAGACATATGTCGAGGATCGTGTGATGGAAGCGGCTACCGCTCGGCTTCAAGGTTTGCACGACAGCTCGATCGGCAACTTCGTCAAAGGCAAGTTAAACGACGAAATCAAACGCCTGCACAACCCGACTTCTGACAAGACCATCCAGCTTTTCCGTGACTACGCCAACGTCGATCTAACCGATAAATGGTGCTGGAACAACTTCGACCCCAAAACAGTTCGAGAACGCCTGAACCAGTACATGAAGCTACGGGGCGACGTAGTACATCGATCAAGGACGATCACCGCAGGCTCTCCGACAGCGCACCCGGTAACCAAAGAAGACCTGCAAAAAGTCATTCGATTCCTTAAAGGGCTTGTAGATGCGACTGAGGCAGCGCTGGAGTATAATGTCCATTGACCTTAGCCTCTTAGGTAGCAAGTTCGGAAAATATCGAACTCAGTTGCAGGAATCCCTCCTAGATGTAGCAAGCTCGACAGGAATCGATGTCGCCCGTTTAGCGCAAATCGAAGGCGGCAAAGCTGAGCCAACTGGCGACGAGGTTTTGATCCTTGCAGATCATTATCGTTGCGACTTCAAGTTCTTCATCTCTAACGAACAGGTTGCGCCCTTCGAACAGATCGAAACGCTATACCGTGCGCACGGCTCCGATTTCTCCAAAGCGGATCGACGAGCTGTTCAGGACTTTCTCTATCTCTGCGAAACCGAGGACTTCTTGATGCGGGAGTTGGATCGTGCGCCAGGTTCTTTCGCATTCCTCCCTTCTGGCAAGTATTTTAAAGGGCACGCTGAAGGAGCAGCGATTCGACTACGATCAGCAATGGGCCATGCGGACAACGCTGTCCCCCGTGATGTATATGCTGAATTCCGAAGTGTGGGAGTACACGTTTTTCGGCGCAAGCTGGGCAACTCAAACATCTCAGGGCTGCTCATTGCACACCCGGTTGCTGGTAATTGCGCCTTAGTAAACTACAGCGAGGACATCTACCGCCAGCGGTTCAGTGCGGCTCACGAAATGGCCCACGCCATCTTTGATGCCGATCAAGGAGCATCCGTTAGCTTTGATCAACCTGAGGGTGCTGATCTTGTCGAGGTCCGCGCAAACCGATTCGCCTCCTGCTACCTAATGCCTCCGGCGTTTCTGTCTAAGCTTCCCGACCCACATGGGTGGAGCGATTCCGATGCAATAACCTGGGCCAACAAGCTGAGGGTAAACTGCTCAGCGTTGGCCATCGCGTTGCGAGAAGCGAAGTTGGTCAATCAAGCCACCTACGCCCGAATCTCCCGACTCCGAGTCCCTCGGGAGGACAAGGTTGATCCAGAACTCCCTCAATCGCTGAATATAGCGCAGCGTAAACGCAAGGAGGAGTTGCTGGAGCGTGGCCTGTCAGATCACTATGTAGCGCTCTGCTTTGAGGCTCACAGCTCCGGCGTGATCAGTCAAGGCCGGCTGGCCGAAGCACTACTGTGTAGCCAAGTTGAATTACTTGAGCTAGCAACCCTTTATGGCCGTAAGCTAAATGGCCATTGATCCGTCAAAGTTCCACCCGGTAAACGTCGCTGATACCTGCTCGGTATGGAACATCCTTTCATCGCCTCGGCTAAACGCTGCAACCAAAGAGGCACGATGCGACTTTTGCATGACCAGCTTCGTACAATACGAATGCCTAATCAAACCTCGAACAACGATTCTGCCAAGCGAGCAAATCCTAATAGAGCGCCTTCGAGCCGAGCAGCAGCGTGGCGCCTTCAGAGCCCATTCGTGCAGCATTGATGACCTTCAAGCCATCGAGATACTGGAAAAACGCAATAAATTGGGCAAAGGGGAGCTTTCATCGATTGCATTCGCCATGAAAATCCACCAGGGGTTCATCACCGACGACATGAAGGCCTGGAGGTTGGCTAAGGACGCTGGCCATCCATACTCACAGACGACCCCGCATCTCTTCTCCTGGCTCATTTTCACCGGCAGGCTGGGTGATAGCGACAAAGACATCGTCATTTCACAGCATGTGGAAGCGGGACGGCACATCGCTCAGCACCTGCAGACGGCCTATGAAATGGCCCTTCAATGTAGGCTCAACTCCACGGTTCGAGCCTAAGAAAATAAATGGGCAACTCTCGTCGCCCCCAAAGCCCAGAATACGTCGCCTTGAAATTCCGGCCTGACGATGACGATCCTGAAGGCATAGAGAGAACTATCGTTCTCCCGCCTAAATTTCCGTAAGCGCCCGGCGAACTCAGGTCAGTCGGTGATTTGAGGTTGCCAGCGGTGCGGCAGCAGGTCGCCGACGCGGCTTGCCGGTTGGGTCGGCAGGCGGGTCAGGACATCCTTCAGGTAAGCCAAAGGCTCGTGACCATTGAGCTTGGCGGATTGGATCAGGCTCATGATCGCGGCGGCGCGTTTGCCGGCGCGCAAGCTGCCGGCAAATAACCAGTTCTTGCGGCCGAGCGCGATCGGCCGGATCTGATTCTCGATCCAGTTGTTATCGATCGGCACCTGGCCATCCGTTAGGTAATGCGTCAGCGCCACCCAGCGTTTCAGGCTGTAGTCGATCGCCCTGGCGGTCCCCGAGCCATTGGGTACCACCTGTCGTTGCCGGGTCAACCAGGCATGCAATTCATCGGCAATCGGTCGGGCTTTCGCCTCCCGAATTCGTCGTCGCTCATCGATGTCGAATCCGGCAGCTTCCTGCTCGACCCCATAGAGTTTGCCGAAACAATCCAGTGCCTCGCCGGCGATCAGGCTCTGCTTCTGGCTGTGTAGCTCGAAGAACTTGCGCCGGGCATGCGCCATGCAGCCGGCTTCAGTCAACCCATTGGCCAGCAGTGCCTTGTAGCCTGAGTAATCATCGCAAATCAGTGTGCCGCGCCAGTCACCCAGGAATTCCTGGGCGTGCCTGCCGGCACGGCTTTCAGCAAAGTCATAGATCACCGCCTTGGTCGGCTCGAAGGCGCCGATGCTGTAGGACCAGAGGTAGGCTCGATGCGTCTTGCCAGCCCCCGGATCAAGCATGGCCACCGGCGTTTCATCGGCATGCAGCACCCGATGCCCGAGCATCTCATCCTTCAGGGCATCGACCAGGGGCTGGAGTGCCACACCGCATTTCCCTACCCACTGGGCGAGTGTCGATTGCGGAATGGCCAGTCCGGCCCGACCGAAGATCGCTTCCTGACGATAGAGCGGCAGATGGTCGAGGTATTTGGCAACCAGCACCTGCGCGAGCAAGCCGGTCGTCGGAATACCCTTGTCGATAACGTGCGCCGGAACAGGCGCCTGGATCAGCGTTTCGCACTGCCCGCAGACCCACTTGCCACGAATGTGGCGCTCGACGCTGAAGACGCCTGGCGTGTAATCGAGCTTCTCGGCCACATCCTCGCCGATGCGCTTCATCGTGCAGCCGCAAGGGCAGACCGTGGATTCAGGCTCATGATGAATGTCGGCACGCGGCAGACTCGCCGGCAGCGGCTGGCGTTTGGCCTGGCCTTTCGCCTTCGGTGGCGTCGGCGACAGTTGTGCGAGTTCTTCTTCCATCGCCGCCAGATCGGCATCGATGGTTTCCTCGAATAGTTGCGCCTGCTCGACCGGCCAGTGCTCGGTCTTGACCCCGAAGCGCCAGCGCTTGTGCATCGCCAGTTCATGCGTGAGTTTGTCGATCTTGGCTTGGCGCCAGTCCAACTCGCGGTCTTTCTCGACCAGCAGGCGACGCAGTTCGTCAGCGCTGAGTTGGTCGAGGTGGGTTGGCAAGGACATGGCCGGCATGATGCCGTCCGCCGCCCGATCTGACCATCGTGGACTTCCCCAATGGTGGACCGTCAAACAATCCGGATCACACCGCCGTCAGCCAGTCGTTCCCATGGCAGACCGAGGACGAGTGCATCAAACTGCGGCCGGCTGAGCTCGACGCTGCTGTTGCCGTGCCGCCAGCAGAATCGCCCCTGATTGAGCCGACGGTTCGCTAGCCAGATACCGTATCCATCATGGACCAGCACTTTCATCCGGTTGGCTCGGCGATTGGCAAACAGATAGGCATGGTGGGGTCGGGCTTCGCCAAACATCGAGACGACCCGGGCCAGGATCGTCTCGGTCCCCGCCCGCATATCCAGCGGCGTGGTCGATAACCACAGGGCATCGACCCGAATCACCGTAGCCAATCTCGCAACCAGGCGGCGCAATCGCTCGCCGCCTGTCCAGGCCATTCAATCTTCACCGCCGTGTTGCCACGCCGAACTTCGATCCGAATGTCGGGGATGCTTGAGACGATGGGTGGCATCGGTACCGGCACAAAGGCGGGTTCTGTGCCGCGCGCCGGTGAAATCGACCGTGCCGGCAGGCTGCGGCTCGGTGGCTCAATGCCCCGTTCCCGCATCCAGCGACGGACCTGATTCGCATTGACGCTATTGGCCAACGCAATGCCGGCAACTGAAGCGCCGGCCTCACAACAGGCAGCAATCACTGCCTGCTTGAACTCCTCGGGGTGAGTCCGCCTGCGGCGGCTCGGCTTCTTAACTTCCATCGATCGTGTCCACCATCTTTTTTAGTGGACACTATCTTCACGGTCTAAGCCGTCAATTCACAGATGAGTTCGCCGGGCGCTTACAAATTTCCTTACATGGAGCTATGTGCCCTCGGTGAAATGCTGGAAACTGAAGGCGTGTTTGTCCCGGGCTACCAACCTCCTCCCGTGGGGCTGTGCCACCCCGATGCCTTTATCTTCGAGGCACAGGTCGAAAATATCCAGACCATACTTTTACCAGATCGGAACATAGCTTCTCGAATGGCCAAGATCGTGGCCGGTGCATCAATGGACGAGACGCTCCGGAAGATCGCAGCAATCAAGGCCTTCTGTCACTTCCTCGACATTCAGATTGACCCCTCAATCGCCTTCCATGAGCTGGCCCAGCTACAAGGCAACGATGCGGCAAACCTAGAGCTAGCCCGATTCCGGGACGCCGATAACGCCGATCCCTACCCATGGTTGGATCTGGCCTTTGGCGATCTAGATGCTCTGGACTCGACGGAACCCCAACACCCTCCAGAGTCGCACGATTTAGCGTTCCCGTTGCGCCGTTGGCGGCGCAACTACATTGCTGCCTTGAAGATTGCCGAGATCGAATTATCAAGCCAGCCCAACTTAGATCGGATGCTGGCGTTGCTGTCTTGGATGCGAGACGACTTCATAATCGCAGGGCCTGCAGCTTTGCTTGCCAGTATCTATTTCGCCCCAAATTCTCCGCCACGTAAGCGTCTTTTTAAGCAACTTTTTTCCCCCAACAGGCAACGAGCTGTCGACGGCGTACGAAATACGAGCTGGGATTTGACTCATTTAAGCGAGATGATCAGGAAGGTAAACGAACCGAACGGCAACCAGATTCGCCTCCTCTTCGCTAGTTTTGATAAAGGGCTACGCACCTTGGCCGGAATGCTGTTCCATGTTTCAGCCGAAGAGCTTTCCGAGGCGCTGTTGGTAAATGCGCTCGTACCTTGGTGGAACCGAGCCCACGCCGAACAGATCGCAAAGTCTTTGGTGGAGCTATTTGCTGACCTCAACGACGAAAACCGCAAGCAGCGACAAGCAAATTCACCAGTGTCAATCGATGAAATGATTCGACAAGGAGAACTGCGGCTACTGTCTATTCCCGGCCAGTGAATTACTTTGAAGCTGAACTAAGTGAGCGGAGCAACCGTCGTGTCGGCACAAAATACTCACACGGCTCTCCGGGATTGAATAAAAAAAAGCCCGCCTGTGAGATCAGGCGGGCTTTTCAATCGAGCGACTATGCAGCAAGCGGACTCGCATCATTTCGTGCCCCCTCAACGGGCCTCGGAGTGGCAAGATCAACCACACGGGCCGAACGCTTGATCGAGATTTCCTCCCCAGCAGGAGACATCTTCAAGCACCAGAAATCCTTGCCATTCGAGCGCGTCTTCTCGAACCCCATCTGCTTCAAGCGCTTCCCGAGGACGATGTTGTTGTCGGCCTTGACCCCATAGGCACTCGTCCAACTCGTGTAGAGCTTGTACAAGGCGGCGGGCTGCATGCCTTTCTCGGTGCAGCGTACCAGCGCCTCATCGGCAAACATCTTGATCTGATCGGAATCCTCCCGATACTGATCCGATGCAGCCTTGGACGAAGCCGGAACCACGAAATTCTTGCGTTCCCGAAGAGACTTCAGCCCACGGACAGCCATAGCGAAAATGCCGTCCAACTCTGCCGAAAGCTTGGCGGGCAGGTTCATATCCATCTCGTCAGCGGTGAAATTACGGTTGAACCTGATCATCACCAAGCGGCGGAAAAATGCATGGGTGACATCACGCAATTTCGGCAAGTGGTTCGTGGCGAGCATGATGCGCGTGGTAGGAATGAAGGCAAACGGGCGTTCGTACTTGCGCTCAGCCTCAACCATATCGCCGCTCACGATCTGCTTGAGTACACCGTCATCCATCACCGTGTTTTCGTTGATCTCAGAACTCACCAGCAACAGCTTCCCATCCAGTTCGGCCAAGGCGCGACGATTACAGAGGCGCTGGATCGGTGCGCTATAGACGTTCTCATGGCCGACCAACTCGGCCATCAGTTTCAGCAAAACCGACTTCCCGTTACCGCCATCCCCGACGCACACAACGAATTTCTCGAAGCTGGTATCAGGGATCAGGCAAAGTCCCATCCACTCACGCATGAACTGGATTTTCTGATCGCTGTCGTGATCATCACGAAACACATCAATCAGGAATTTCTCGAAGACCGGCGCTTGTGCATTCTCATCCCAATCAACTTTACGGCCTGAGCGGAGATGCATCGCGGGATCGTGTGGCACAAGCTGATACGTCGTCATGTCGAGCGCACCGTTCTTGAAACAGACGAAATTGTGGTTCGGCTTGAATTCGCTGCCTTTGACAACGCATGTCACCTTCAGCAAGGCATGAAGCTCGCGCACGAATTTGAATTCGACACCGGGACCGAAAAACTCGGTGATCAAACGCAGAATATCGGACTGCTCATCCAGATCAACCCAATGACCGCCCGAATACGCCAAGAAGCCGTTATGCAAATACACGAGGCCACCCGGATAGTACTTGCGGAGAAATTCCTTAACGCAGTCTGCCGCAGTCGCAGGTACCGGCCAGCCAGCAGCAGCGGTAGCTTCGGTGATGTTAGAGGTGGTGATAGCGACGGTTTGGTTGTTTTCCATGATTAACTCCCTTAGTTAGTTGCAATAAATTTTTCGATCTCGATGCTCGGGAACCCTTCCTCAAGCACCGCTTTCAGTTCCGTTGTACGAGGCGTCAAAGGCACTGCGTACTCGACAAATCGCGCTCGTTTGGCGTTTTTGATTTCATCTACCGTCGTCGGATAGCCACGTTCGGTCAGCCAAGTTGCCAACTCGGGATAGGCCATTGTTTTGGTCAATCCGCAGCGCTCTTGCGTGTAGGCACGCAAGAACAAGCGGCGGAACACATCCGTGATTCCGCCGCTTGTTGCTCGAACACCAAAACCCCGCCCACCAATTCCGATCAGGCGATCTCGTACCAATGCAAACAGGTAGTGATCCTCCCAATCGTGAAAATCCCCCTGGGTTTTCAGGCAGTGTTTCTCCCGCCATCCGTCGAAAACAGCTCTCGCCCGCTCGCACTCCGCCAAGTCATTCCACGGCACACTGGTGAGCGAAATGTGTTCCCCGTCAGCGACAGCGACTTCGTGCGGATCAACCAAGTGACGCTTGAAGTCGAACTCCAGATTCAGCGTCGTTTCTCGGGTGAGGCGCACTACGTCGGCGTCTTTCACCCACTGCTCGCGGAATGGCGTAAAAGGACGGGTCGTCGTCTTGTCTCCCGGACAACGATTCATAAAAAGCTGCACCATGAAATCGTTGTGCTGGTCAGGGTCGACATTTGGCGATACGCCAGCCTTCGCCAAAATGATCTGCTCGCTCTCGAACGGGATTGCCGTCACCTGACCACGGGTTTTCATGGCGATCAACTGACGCACGCGATGCTTGCGCTCAAGCATCTTGCTACCGGGAGCAATGCGTTCGCACAGGAGCTGAAAGCGCTGGGCCATCGGTCCATCCAAAGCCAATTCCGACTCATCGGCATCAGTGATGAAGCCGTCAGTCGTGGCGCTGATTACATTGCGATGCGGAGGGATTCCAGCGATTTGCTCGCTGAGAACAGCGCGAATCAAACCCGTCGTGTGTGCTGCGATTGCTGCATTCGTCAAAATGGAATGAGGCAATTCAACACTCTTCATGCCTTGGGAGTCGAAGACCGTCTTGCGTTTCAGGCCTTGCGCCGTCTTGCCGTACAAGCTGTTCCCGAGAAGCTTGGCGTACAGCTCATCGAGACTGCCTTTTACGAATGACTTCCGCAGCGAGCGAATATGCATGACGTAGGGCTCGAACAGCCGGTTATCACCCTCACACCAGGGGAAAATGACGCCGTGCAAGATGTGGATCTTGCAGCCGAGGTTCAGCGCCACCTCGATCTCGGGCGCCGTGCAATACGAAAGCCCCGTCAGCGGATAGACCAACCCGCCGTGAGAGTTCCGCACAGGCATCGAAGGAAACCGAGTCCCTTCGGGGAAGGCAAATCGCACATAGGCAAACCCAAGCACATGCCCGACAAAATCCTTCGGCTCACGAGAGAACAGGAAGTTGTCGTAGTCAATGTGGCGAAGATCGACCATACCTGTTGTATAGGCACCAGCCAGGTCGAAGTCGTTGAAGACACCGATGCTCGTCGGGCCAAAGGCATAGCACTCGTTTCGACCGCCGCTGTAGCAACTGGCAATGAATGGCTCATTGATCGCCCGCATCGGCGAAGGAGATTTCTCGCTCTTCGTTACAACCCGTTCCTTCGTCGAATTCCAGTAGGTGCTGGAACCCTCAGTTACGCCAAATGCCGCGTTGAAATCGACGCGGTTCCCATCAAGCGTCTCGCGGCTCTCATCAAACGTCTTCGTGAAGATGCGAACCGCCAGGCTGCTCGCTGTCGCAGGGAGAGACCGCTTCCCTGTATGCTTCTCCGCAAAATCGAGCAGTCGGAGATAAAACCGGACAGCGATTTCCGAGTCGCGGAGACCGTATTCTTCAAAGGCCTGCTTATTACCCTGCAGCAGCAAGTCCATCCGTTCCTTGAGATAGCCTTCTGGCAGGTCAAGCTTCGGCAAACCGAGCAAATCGCCAATCTGAGCCAACGAAGTACCCATCGCCACATGGCCGCCAACATCGACAAAGCGGACTTTCAAGGTGCGAAACACTCCATCACGATCCTTGGTCAAGTAGGTTTTGTTGCTCAGCAGACCAGCAACATCGTCCTCGTCCGGCTCCAAGGTGACAGAGGTTTTCACTGAGGCGACGCGGCCCCCGACGCTTTCCAGGGCTTGCTTGAACGAAACAAGATCACCAAACGCCTGCAAGTCGATTCGCAGGAAGAACCCGACCAGAACTACATGGTTCGGCCACTCAAGCACCACGCCCAGATCCATCGCCTCATGGATCAGCTGGAAAATGATCTTGCGAAAATGCGGACGCTGGCTCTTCTCGGGGCCGACCGGATAGACAACGCGTTGCAGCACGCCGCGTTCGCCCACCAGATAGAACTGGAGGCTCAGAATCGTGTTGTCGTTGTCCTTATCACCAGGTACAAACTCAGAGTCGAAGCCGATATAGACAGTCGGCCCGTGGCCCATCCGAGGCTTATCAGGAGCAGCGGCCAAATCAGCAGCTTGGTGCTGGGTGATTTGCTCGAGTCGCTTCAGCTCAGTCTCGATATCCTCTTCGGCCAAAGGATCGAAACAATCGGTGTAACAGTCTCGTATACATTCCCCTTCCGGTGACTCACACCAGGAATTCGAGACCAGATATTCAGTACTGTTTTCCATTTCATATCTCCAAAAAAAAACGAGGTAGTGGATCAACCACTACCCCGCACAAACCAGCCCTGTTGCGATCAAGCTATTCTTCGAGAAAACGCCAATCGGGGTCAGCCCCCGCCACTCCAGGCTGAGTTAGTCGAATTAGCGTTTGGCGAACTTGCTTCGCCTTTTCGATGTCAGCCACATCGATCCATGCAAGCATTCGTTGCTGGTCATCACGGCAAGAGACCCCTTTGCCGGGGTGAAGCATGATGGAAGTCACCAGTTGCATGCTGATGGCATTGCCGTTGGGGAGTACAGTGAGTTTTGCCATGTTAGTTACCTCCAATGGTTGAGCTAGGCAGTCGGTTGGTGTGCTTGGTACGGATTGCAGCTCGAAACTCGTCGAACGTCGTTTCGTCCCAAACACCGAACGGGAACTCTCCTACCGTTCTTCCGTTAAATCGAAGTTCCACACCAGCAGGAGGCGTGAGCTTCATCCGATGGCCCGCGCCAGCGCCTTCACGGAGCAGTTCATCGCGAAGATTGGTCAGTTGAACACCGAGGTGGTTGTGGCCCACAAGAATCTCGCCATCCGGAACACACCCCCAATAGGTGTCGTGTTTCGACGAGACTTCGACGATGTCTGCATTGCCAGTAGAAAGAAGCAGATCGCCAAACCGCTGAAAATTGCACTTCAGCTTGGCTCGCAAGCAGTAATCCATCACCGAGAGCTTGATTTCTTCCCAGTCAGGGCGAATGAGCGGACGATATTCCCGCCGTTTCGCAACCATCTTGGCTCCCATCGGGCTCGGCTTTTCAAGGATTTCCGACTGAATTTCCGGGTGGTTGGGAAACTTCAAAGCCTGATAAAGATGCTCACTGGTTCTGCACCGATTACCGTAGAGCGTAATCAGGTAGCCAGGAGCCATGTTAGACAGGCCACCGAAGGCTTCGCGGGTTGTCAGGAACGAGACGACCTCGTTTTTGTTGTACGTTTTCATGTTTTTCCCTTTCATAATGAAAAAGGGCCTTTCGGCCCCATACATCCAGTACGAACGAGGAAGAACTATTCCTCCTCGTCGAATCACGGATACTTTTATTTAACGAATCCAGCAGGGAATTCGTCCCAAGTCCGCCCGTCGAGCCTGCGAACAGGTGCTTTGTGGCTTGATCCAACCTGCTTGATGAAAAACGGCAGATTGTTCGACACAGCGAAATCTCGTACTTGGCGAGCCCAATCGAGATTCAAAGGACGGGCGCGCTCAGGGCCCGTTTCAGAGCCGAGCACCACCCAATCCACGTCTTCGTAGCCCGTGAGATCAATCGGCCCGAGCATCGGCTCGATCATTACGAAGCGATGGCCTTGGATGCGAAGCAGGTGCGGAAGGCGCTCATCGGCCAGTGCTTGGTTCTCCACCGAGACACCGCAACCGATATAGGACGGAACACCTTGCGGATAGCGTTGTTCCAGAAAATTCGCCATGCGCTCGGCTCGCTTCGTCCAGATGATGTATTTCGTGTTGTCGGTTGCACGACCGAACTTTGCGTGGCAGAAGTTTTTCGCTTCACGTTCACTTGCCACTTGATCAACCACATCGAGAACACGGTGGATGGTTACATCGGAGAACTTGTCCCAGAAGAGATCACCGTGCTGGACCACGCCGACGATGCCTTTCTTCGGACGCAATTTCGCGGGATCGAAGCGAGCCTCAAGTTCAGTCGGTTCGCCTTCAGTTACGGATTGGGGTAGGTTTCCGAGGCGAATTTGCCAGGGCATGATCCCGTCAAGCCACCAGCAATCGCGGCAGCCAGCGGAGTAACGCTGGCACCCAACAACGGGGTTCCAGTCGGAGGTGAGGAGGTCACCAGGGTTATGTTTAGCCATAAGAATCTCCAAATAAAAAAGGACCTTAGAAGGTCCTTTTGATTAACAAAATGAAATAGTTTTTTAATAACAGTGAGGTAACGACCGAATTACACGGCGAACGGGTTGGAGGTCCTTTGATTAGCGAATGGATTCTTATGTATCGTGTCCATTGATCGTCGATTCGGTATTGGGATACCTATCTCTGGGCCAACCGTTCCTAACTCACTGGGTTGCTATCCGAGGACTTGACTTTTGATTAACTCGGCGACTACATCCAACAACAGCTTGGATGCAACTTTATTGACCTTGACGACATAAGCATATTTGCAACATAATTAGTTTCAATTATTGTGTTGCAAAATATAGGGACTAATGGACAAGCACCGACTTCTATATGAGTGGGCAAAACGAACGGTCAAGGCCAGCAATTCAGGCGATTTGTCGTATCTGTTCACCAGCACAAATGTCCCTTTCGATCAGTGGATGAAAGAGAATGGGGAATACCTTGATGATCTGCACGACCACGACTGCGGGCTTTTTGTAGTCAACAACGAAGAAGATTTCAGTAGCTTTTTCGATCCAGATGACACCGAACGAAATCTATGCGTCATGGTCAATATGTGGGTGCCAAAGGATCAACTCATCAGGCAGTTCAGACAGCTATTGAAAGAACGCCATCCGGGTAAAGCAGGCAGGCCAAAATACGAGCTACTTTCCGATTTTGAGTGGTGTGAAATCTCTGGGAAGACAACGCTCGAGACTCTGGAATTGATGTTGAAGGTCTATGACCTGAGAGAAACGACAAGCCTACGGTTGTGGCAGATCGCCGAAAAGCTGAAGATGAATCCAAGCCAAGCCACCAAGAAAGCCGATATTCATAAAGAGCTTGTAGCTAAAAAATCGATCTTGAGTTCAACTGTTAGTCGCTATTTGCAATGGGCAGACAAGTTGATGAAGAACCTCGAAGACGGCCGGTTCCCGAAGTACAGATAATAAAAAGCCCACCTAAAGTGGGCTTCCTCATGTGAGTTTTCAGCCTTCCGAAAAGCTCCACGCCAAACTCAGTAGTCCTCAGCCAGCATCAGGGTTGTATAACTCCTGTCCCATTCCGTAATGACGTAGAACTTTGCGCTGTTGATGATGTAGCAGGAGAACACGCGCCCCTCCGTTTGAATGGCCAAGTTGTTAAGCGCTTGGTCAGCTTTGCACAGATCGCCATCGTCACCATTGGCATGGCGCTCGACGAGTTCGGTCAGATTGACCTCATTCTCTTGGGCATAGCTGAGACAGTTCCGCGTAACGACGACTTGACCCAATGAAAACAGCATGATTTTCCTCCTCAGACGATGGTTGATATCAAACCTCAGCGTCTAATGGATCGGCATGTTTCGAGCACCGAAATATTTTTAGGCTATGCCGTTGCCAGACCAGTGGATCGGTTGGATGGTGCCCCTGTGGTCAAGAGAAAGGGCATCAACGATGTACACGCTAACAGCCGATCAGAAGCAACAACTGGTGGAAATCCTCGTCGAGGATTTCGGAGAAGGAATGGAGTTCGAGGACTTCACCGACGCCCTACTCGGCTTGCTGGATGACATCGCCGGATTCGAGACCGCTCCGCAATCCGTCATCGACAAACTCACTCAGCAAATCTGGAGGAAATATCATGGATAAGACCGCAGCCACTTCCGACAACACCACCGCAGCGGCCACCCCGCCCAAGAAGATCGACCTGGGAAAGGCAGCTATCAAGGAGGCCATCGCCAAGGGCAAAACCGTCATCAAGGAAGGCAAGAGCAAGGCGGATGCAGCGATGCTCATCTTCGAAGCCTTGAAGGACGAAGAAAAGGATGTGGTTATCGCAGCCTTCGTGCAGGGCGCAACGCTCACCGAGAAAGGCGCTGTCACATACTGGTACAACTGCCGTCGAAAAGCGAAGAAGGCGGCCAAATCCGCCTGATCTCGCAAGATCAGGCCAAAACGAGAGAGGGGCATCGTTGATGCCCCTCTCTTTTGGTCTCTACCTTTTCGAAGCCAGCCCTTCACCTGAGCGCCGAGATTTACGCCAATCCCATGGTGGCACGGGATCAGCCACAGACCAGAGGCCGGCACGTTTTGATCGTGCTTCGTTCTCGGCAAAAGCGTAACGCTCGCGGTCTTCAGCGCTTTGCTCGTTCTGATATTTCTTGTAATGCCAGGCAAGCCCGGATGTCAGCACGCCAAGTCCAGCATCGAGTGTCTTAGGGCAGCGCTGGCAATCAGGTGGCGACACCCACACCTTCGCAACTGTTCGCCCGTAGCGATCTCGCTTATCACCTTCAAGGCGGACCTCTTTTCCGAATACCAAGGTGCTCATCCGCTCCTTGGCCCTCTGCCCGAAGGGTTGAGCCTTTTCGGGACAGTCAATCCCAGCAAGGCGAACCTTATGCTGTGTTTTGTCGGCATCAAGGACCGTAACGGTATCACCGTCTGAAACTCCTACGACAACGCCAATAACATCAGCGAATGCAGGCAGCGCAACCAGAAGCAAAAGAATGAATCGCATACTTACAGAGCGAGCAAGGATCAACCAAAAATCCAATCAAAAATCTTCGCGACGAGACCTTTCTCCTGTTGCTTTGGTCGTGTCGGCGGAGTGTAGCTCGGCGTCCTCCGAACGGTCGTCTGAGATTGAGAATGCGACGGTTTAGTCGGTGTGGAAGGCTGGGTCGAGGCTCGTATCTTGTTGAGGAGTGCTTGGTTCGTCGAAGCAGATGTCGCGCTCGAAGCTTGCGGCGCCGCCGAGGTCTGCCTGCCTTTAATTCGATCCAGGGTTTCCTTGTTGCTTCCAGCTGAAACGGAGGCATGCCCACCAACCTTTGAGCCGGCAAGTCGCCAACGAGCGTCAGCCTCGGAAAGGACGGTCATTTGGCCGATGGTCGCGACCGTAATAGAGAGATGAGAATACTTATATCTCTTGCTGACATAGGGCGGCTCCATCAGGCCGATAACGCTGATCCACTTGCCAACCCATGATGAATCAGGCTTGGAACGCAATACGCCTAGCCCTTCGCTCCAGATCGAAATCTTGAAGATTCGGCCGCGCCAGTCGCCGAAATTGACGAAGATATATTGCTTGCCGTTCCGTGCTTTATCCAGCTTCACCTCAATGATTTTGCCAATGACTTCCACCTTGTCGCCGACGCGGCGCAAGCACGCATCGTAATCAAGGGCAGAAAGGATATCGTAGGCGCCGATGTATCCAGGTTTCGGCTTTCCTGGCTGAGACGAACCAGTGATTCTGATCTCGGTGGCAGGTGCCGGGATATTCTTGCCGGCGATGAAGTCGGCCAATGCGGGGGCTTTCTCCATCGCCGAGACACAGACGGCGGCGAAATTCTTTATGTCGCCGGAAAGAGCTTTGTTGCCAGCCAGCATCCCGAAGACGGGGGATGATCCAGGGTCGGTGAAGTCGTTGGCACGGAAAACGATTGCGTCGAGTTCTGAATTTGTCCGGTCCCAGACGGACGGATCAAGCCGCAGGGCTTTGAGAGCCAGCCAAAGGGAAATCAGCGAAAAGCGGTCAAGTGTGTGGTCGAATGGATTAGTTGCCTTGCGCTTGGGATGCTGGAAATTGACATGACCAAGCTCGGAGCTTCCCAGCACCTTGATCTCATCGACGAACATCCCATCGTAGTCGATCAGCTGGACGGTTGCGCCTCCGTCGGAAACCATCAAGTTTCCGGTCTGAAAATCGCCGTGTGCGATCTTCTCTTTCTCAAGGAAAGCTGCGAGAGATTCGAGCGACGTCGAAAGCTTGGCTAAGGCTTGCGGGGAATTTCTGTTGTCTTCGAGAAATTCACCCAGCGTCTCGCCCTTTGCCCACGCCATCTTGACGATAGGGTATGGAGCGCCTTCGACCTTGATCCCTTGCGGCTGGAAATTGAAATCGAGGAAGTATGGTGAGCGTAAGCTCGCGATCTTCTTGGAGATCGCCTCGTAGCGGCGTTCCAACGCTTTCGATTCCCGATGGAAGCACCGAACAGCGTATTTCTTCGTTCCCGCCTTGATCGTATAGGTCAGCGCGAAGCCGCCGCTGATCGCCAAAGGCAAGCCGAGTCCGGAAGTCGCGACCGTTCCCGATTTCAGTTCAGGGTCGGTCAGCAGCTTCGTATGCAGCTGGAACGCCTGGTTGTATTGCTCAAGCGACGGGTAAGCCATCTTTCAATCCGCATTCAAAAGAGAGGACTAACAGCGTCGAGTCATCGACGCGCATCCGCTTTTCGGAGCGCTCCCTTAACACCAGTTCAGATAGCTGATCTTCAGACTGCATGGAAAGCAGTTCGGTGAAGCCTGCACCGCCGGAAAGAGCCTCTTTGAGAGCCCATTCGCCGAGGGCGTCGGTCATACATAGCAGCCGAGGAGCTTCCAAGTCTTTGAGGTGGAAAGTTCTTCCATGCGAAGTCCAGAAGCCGCCAACCCCGATGAAGTCGTTATGTCCTGAGACGGTGGCCAGCAAGGTCGGGCGTTCCTTGAACTTCTCCGGATCTTCAAATGGCCAGCCCCGAATCAGTTTGCCGCTGTTGGCGAGTAAAGCAATGGTGTCACCGATAGCAAGAACCTCGACGGCGTGATGCTCGCCGAAGTATTCGACGCCGATGAGCGTCGCAAAGCTGCCGCGTTCATAGGCAGCCTGCTTCGACCAGGACATCAATTGAAAGTCATGGGCGGCGGAATATTCCGAGAGCGCGGCCGCAACCCACTCCGGCCTGACTTTCGGATCGGAGATGAACCTGCGAGCGAGCAAGTCGGCCCATAGCTTCGAATCGTAGGACTCACTTGCCCCGTCGCAGAGAGCAAGCCGCTTCCCGTCGTCTGAGAAGGCGAACTTGTCCTCGTTTGCCTCGGGGCAGCCAGGGTCCTTCGGAACGGTTCCGGAGAACTCCCGCTTCATCGGGAGCTCAGCGCAATTGAGAAGCGCGGGTTCCGATATCAAAGAAATCGACGAGCTCGGCAGCTTCGGCATTGAACATGAAACCGCGGGATTCGATGCTGACCTTGTGTCCCTTTTCCTGCGCGAAGCGGATCAAGTGTTCAGGCAGCTGGCTGGACATCCGGAAAAGAAGCTTCGCGTAGTCATCGGGCAAGCCTGCGTCCGAAGGGGGGAAGCGGATCGGATCGTTGCCGAGGGAGCTGACATGGATATTGAGGATCAGGACCTCGCCGTCGTTGGTACGGATCTGGCGTAGATGACCGGCGATCTCTTCCGGATCTCCGTCAGTGGATTCACCGTCGGTGACATGCAGAATCGTGGGGGGATAGCTTTCAGGATGAGCGTCGCACCAAACGACAAGCTCTTCAGCAGCCTTGGTCAACGCTTCGCGCATCGGGGTGCCACCCGTGGCGATAGGGTCAAACCACACCGGGAACTTGACGGTGGTCTCGACGATTCCGCCAGCGCCGTCGTCCATCTTTCGCTTGCGGTCTTCGACGCGAGCAGGATTCTGCTCGATAGCGGAGACCGGGTTGAGGATTCTGCCGCCGAGAGGGCCGGAAAAGCCATTCGAAACACCTTGGCCGCCGTAGCCGAGAACACCGACCTCAAAGTAGTCCCGAACACCCTCTGACTTAGTACAGCGCGTGACCAGGTTCATCAAGGTGCGATTGAGGGCGTCAGCGACGAACTCCGCCTTACTCCGGCCAGACGACATCTTGTCGGACATAGAGCCTGACTGGTCGACAACAAATAGAAAGGCGGTTGGATTATTGCGGCTGATTTGAGCTTCGTAAGCCATGTCTTATTCTCCCCATAAAATTGCCTTCATCATACCGGCCAATACCGGCAAACGTCTGTACAAAATCGTCCTAACTTCCTACCGCCTGAGCAGTAGAGAAGCCCTTCTGACAATCCATGCAGTAGATATTGCCGCCGAATTTCGGCTTGTTGAACCAGCAGAATTTTGCGACGTTGTAACCAACAGCAGCCCCGCAAGCGTGGCAGACAAGCTTCTGCTTTGGCTTATGATCAGCAGCAGACTGCGTAACCTCCATAGTTGTGGCGGCGACTTCAGCCTTCGGCATTGATGTAGCAGGCTCCGGCTTCACAACAGCCATCGCGGGAACCTCCTTGGACATACCGAACTTGGCGTGCCAATCGAAATAGATCGGCTTGTGAAGGCTAGAAATATTGCGAGCCAAAGCTTCGAGTGTGTCCTGCCCGATGATCTTTGCCATCAATAGAGGGTTGTTGCTCTGGTCGATGGCCTTATCGATAAACTTGAATATCTGGTCATTTTTGATGATCGCCTCTAGACCGTTGATCTTCGCCTTCGGTCGGCTGATGCGGGCTCCCTTTGAGACCAGGACAAGGCTTTTCAGGTCGGGCTTAATCGTGAAGCCGAGACGAGTCGGCAACTTCACAGCTCCGGAGTCGAAAAGCTTCTTCAATATCAGGATGTGCTTAGCATTTTGCTCGAGGGGAGATGGCACACCGTAGGGTTTCCCGCCAAAGAAGGCGGCAAACTCACCGTGCTCGTTGATACCGATGCCCTCGGAGAAATGCTTACTCTCGCAGACCCAGATTTCCAGGAAACGGTTGATCAGCAGGTGGTCTACCTGAGCGACCAGACCGCCATGCTCGATGCGCAAGTCGTGGATGACCATCCAATTCTTGGAGTCGCCCCAATGAACCTTCATCTCATAGGCGGCTTCGTTCTCTCCTCGAATGCCAGCCTGGATATTCCTGATTTCCTGCTCGATCCGCTTCTTTGTATCGGGTTTGCAGTCGCTTCTAGCGAGCAGCCCATTCAAAGCGTCAAGGGCGGAATTCTTGTCGTCTGCTTCCTTGATGATCATGCCGATGCACTGTCCGATGCAAAATAGCTAGACTATCATGGCTTGCAATAACAGCACAAAAAGCATCCAAGCAGAAATCTTCGACAGAACAAGCGTTTCCAAGCTTCCGAACTCGCACATCGAAGCAGCAGTCAGTACGTTCAGCAAAGGATTCATCTTTTTTTAATCACTCAAGCATAAATACTCTTGTCCAGCGTCGAGACAAGCACGAGCACAAGCAGATAGACGATTCAACCAGCCATACCCTAACTGACTGGTGGTGATGGGAACAGATTGCGTGAAGCCGCAATAACGAGCCTACCGGGTGATTCCGGTCAAAGTTTCAGCGATGCCTGATGGATGGCGCCGATGATGGGTCAGCTTGGGAATCACGCTTCAATTTTTATCCATAAAAAGTAACACCCGTCAGCAATGACAGCGCAGCGAGCCGAAGTGAGTTGTGCGTGGCCGGATTGGCCGCACCGAGCACTCAGGCTTTTTTGCCAATGCAAGTAAATAAGCCCTGAATTGCGTGAGTACCGACGACGCGAAGCGAGGAGGTAAGCGCGCAATTCACGTGCGAAGCACGAATCCAGTCAACTATCACTGTGCTGTCATCAGCACTTTGGAACTACGTTCATTGAATTCATGATCTGAGTTGCGACACCCCCCTCGCCTTCGGCTCAGGAGTGAAGAGCCACAACCGCCAACGCTTCGCGTCGCGGATTGTGGCTCTTCACTGGGCTTCTTCTTTGCAATGACCACAAAATGCCGCAGCGCAATCAGAGGCCGGTGGCAGGCCAGCTTGCATGTCCAGCGCTGCAATTCAACAGCGCAGCACGCCACCAGTCAGCCGAATCGGTAATGTCATCGGCGCTTTCGTTGAGGCAAATGCCCTCGCCTTTGGCTCGGGAATGAAGAAGCGCAACCGCCAACGCTACGCGTCGCGGATTGCGCTTCTTCATTTGGCTCTGCCACAACCCGCACCTGGAACTGCGGCACAACCAGATTGGATCAGATGCAGCTCAGGCTGGACTTGCCAGCACCTTAGCGGAATTGGCGTTGTCTTCAATCGGTAAGTAATCGATGGTCCCTACATCGAACAACTGAGTTGGAATAACGCCATGAGCATCGTAAAACGAGGAAACAGCAAGTACTGGTACATGCAATTTCAGTTCAACGGTCAGGCCTACATCCGGTCAACAAGAACTACCAGCAAGAAGACCGCTGAGCAGATGGAGGTGGAATGGAAGGCCGAGCTGCATTCCCAGCAATACAGAGGAAGGAAGCCACGCATTTCGCTTGCTGATGCATTCCACCAATACAAGGTATCGAAGAAGGGAATTGCCAGCTACGCCAATTTGCTTGCCCACGAAGCTGTGTTGTTTCGCCTGCTGCCCATGAAGAAGTACATCGACGAGATCACGGCACATGACCTGGAGCGGTTCAAGCAAGCACGCATTAACGAAGGCGTAGGTGCGGAAATTATCAAGTATGGATTGCTGCTGGTTCGCGGCACCTGGAAATTCAGCAAAAAACTGGGCTACCAAGTCAGCGACCTCGAATTTCCCACAGTAAAAATTCCGAAGGTGCCATTGCGCTACCTCAGCAGCGAAGAGGAAAGCCGGCTGCTACGTGAATTAGCACCTAACCGGGAAGGACCTGGCCTGAAACCGATGGCTGAGCGCAGCGATGAACTGAAGCGGGTCATGCAGGACGCTTACGACCTCGTGATCTTGCTCCTTGATACTGGGGCTCGGTACAGCGAAATTGCCAACATCGAGTGGCAGCGCATTGACCTCGCGGAGCGGGCCATTCACCTCTGGCGTTCGAAGGTAGAAAACGAAACGGTGCTCTACATGACCGACCGGGTATTCGAGGTGCTTGCTCGCCGGGAGCAAACGAAATCCGGCCCCTATGTCTTCAGCAACCGAGACGGCGAAGCCCGTGGCTACTGCACCCAGTCAATCCGCAAAGCGATTTTACGAGCTGGATTACAGAGGTGCCGAGTGCATACCCTGCGTCACACCCTAGCCTCTCGTCTTGTCCAGAATGGAATGAGCGTTTACGAAGTGCGTGAAATTCTCGGCCACAGCGACATCAAGACCACCATGCGTTACGCCCACCTCGAATCTCGTCAGGTGACATCGAAGGCCCGTGACGTGATCAACCGTCTTAACCAACGCAACATCTAATTGAGGAGAAAATTATGAAGCAATTCGAAGTCACCTTCAGCGTGTATCGCCAGTATGAACCCGGCAAAGCCACAATTGGCAGTAGCCTGACCTCAGGCTTGAAAACCACGATACAAGCTAACAACATGGGGCAAGCACGAGCGATGATCGAGGCACAGTACGGAAAAAACTGCTCGGTGCATGGGATAAGGCCGCTTTGAACGATAGCCCCCCATCGAAAACAGCGGCGTATTAAAAATCGACCGGAACGATGAGGCAATTAGAACATTAGTCATAGTCAGATATGAGTTTATACTTTAAGTAAAGTAGATATTATTGAATGACTTTTCGCATCTTTTTTTTTCGTGGAGAGATCGTTAGCCATGACTTTGAAGAACAAACTATATCGCCCCAAACCGATCCTCCTTGTTTTGATAGCTAGCTTCCTTGGAGCGTGTTCGCGCGACGACTTCCCGGAAAAGATCGTCGAGCCGACCATCACTGCAGCCGCACCAAGCACCATGGGCTACATGCCTGCCGAAGCTGTCGGACAAAAAAAGGTGGGTGCCGACGACCTTACCACCATCGCGACGAACGATCCGATAGTGAAGAAAATTCTCGTGGCGCTCCAGGCGAATGACGACAAAACACTGCGTGACATTGAAGGCAGTTCGGAGGGTATGGACTCCGTCTTTTGCCCGCCACGCATCTGCGAAGGGGCGAACTTCGAGCCGGCCGAGGAGGTGCAGAACATCATTGACACGATTGACGGCATCGCCAGGGATAATCCGTCGGTGTTCGTGAAGCTCGCAGAGTACAGCCAGCGCAAGGACGCAAGTGAGAGCCTGGTTCCGGTTTTTTGGTACGAGGAGGCGATCCGCTTGGGGTCACAGGTAGCGGAAGAAAAGCTCGCCGCACTCGCTGCTGCAGAAAAGAACGGCAACAACTATCTCCAATTGGCGGAGGTCTTTGGTGGCGAGTTCCCGGATAGTCCGTCAATGAATGCCAAGAAAGCTGCCGACTATCTCGGGAAGGCGCTGTCCAAGGGCATCGATGCCAATGGTCGCCAGCGAGCTCAGACTCTTGCGGCAAAGCTCGTCAAACGAAACGGGCCGGACGTGGCGGCACCACTCTGGCCGCTTGTCCTTGAGCAATACCCCAACCCCCATCCAGCAACTGCTGAGGCCAAGGCGGAAGCGCTCAAGACCTGTGTTGAGCTTGGCGGACACCCTCACGACCCGGCAAGCGGGAAGGACGCCACCCTCGATAAGTCGACTGGCAAGAAAGAGGCAACAGCATGCCGGATCGTGATTGAAGCGGACGAGAAAAATGCGCTGGCGACGGCAAATCTAGGTTTCGCGCTGTCGAAAATCCAAGATAAAGGCGGCTCTCTGATCGCATACGCTCGCGCGGCGGAACTGGGAAACAGCCATGCAATCGCTGAATACTGGTATGGTCGATATGCTGAAGATCCACAGAAAATGCGTGCCGCGCTTGATGTGGAGGCTGCTGCCGGCAACCCATGGGCGAATTTGGCGCTTTCTTACATCACCTCTGGGGACTTGAACCCTCGTGACAAGGACTCAAAGGTCCGCGAAGAGCAACTTTTGATAGCAGCAAGTAAGAATATCCCTGCCGCCCAAAACTATCTAGGCAGGATCAACAATGAGCGGAAGAACTTCGAGGAGGCTATGAAGTGGTTCAAGATGGCCGCGCATAATGGCTACGCTCGTGCTATGTATAACATCGGCCTAGAGTACGAAAATGGTGGAGCAGTATCAAAGGACGCTGAGGCCTCAATGAAGTGGTACAGCCGCGCGCTGACCCACGGCGACACGAGAGCCGAGGAAAAACTCGCCAAGCTTGCGGCTGCTGAAAAAGCAAAGGGTGAAAGTAGTTTAGCCACGAGAACGCCAGACGTACAAGCAGCCTCTGTAATCGGTGCATGGATGTGCAAAACAAGTAGCCCAGACGGCTCTGCTCAAACATTTTTCTTATTCGATGGAAGGCAGTTTGCCTACTCTATTGGCAATTCAGCCAGGATGGTCAGCTTGAGCTATAAAGCTGTTGGGGCACAAGCCAGCGGCACCTTCACAGAGTTCACTCGAAATGGAGGAACCAGTGAGGTATCAATTCCCTACCAGATATTTTTCCGTTCCGCGGCACCGGATAGACTGGTATTCGACCTGACGATTAAGGGAACGAAAGGAGACCAGTTGTCGAATAACGAGTGCGCTCCTATGCCTGGAGAAACGAACCAGAAAAGCACTTCGAGTCACGAAAGCAGTCGCGATCGAATTCTGATCTACGCCAATGACCTTGCCAGTCAGCTTGAGAGGTCAGGACACCCGGCTTGCCAAATGATTGCAAATAACATTCGTTCATTCGGCAATTCTGGACAACCCGATGTGGTGCGCGAGCGTCAGATAGATGCAATGTATGACAAAGCGCCTTCAATCTGTCGCTGAAGTGGCATCATGGTGCCACACAGCTCGTTTTTGGCGGATAACCGCTAAGAAACATCACACATTAAGCGCTTTGAAAAGGACGACGAATGTCGTTTAGTTGCTGCTGTGCTTTCAACATCTTCAAGCGAGCCTGAGCGGCTTTTGCAATATCCGCCTGCCGCTTGGCGTTCTTCTTCAAGCGTTCAGCATTCTTTTCCATACCCGACAGGTCAAATAGTTCATTTAGCTTCATGGTTGTCTCCGTTAAATTGTTCAACGGTATTTATCCCGACAACCTACTGGGGTAGGATTTATGCTCGCTAAGCATCGCTGCCATCCAAATTTACCGAGGATTCGACAGTTCAGCCTGATAAAATTTTCACCTGAAATTTCAACGTTCAGGGACGCCAGCCAATGCATGCCACATGGGGAAACAGAAGTTCGTTTGATTACGTCGGCTCAATCGAAACCGGCACTGAAATCACGTTTGGTAACGGCCGGGTAAGGGCGGTTTCTGCGCAGCAATACTCAGCGCTTCGCAAACAATTTTTGAATCAGGTTGTTGCTGTCGGCACATCGCGCACTGCGCCGCCAAACGACAGTATTGGGAATTGGCTGCAAAGCAACGTTACCAAGACAGCGATTGCATCCTACGTAGCACCAATATTAGTCCGAGAAGGGTACGCCGAGCGTGTCGGTACCCGCGATATCCGCATCATCAAATAGCAGCTGAAACCCCCGTTGCATTTCATGAACGGGATGACTGAAAGTCTTGGCGAAGCGCCAAGACTGTTTGCCAGCATTGTTGCGGTCAATAAATCTGACAACGCTGGATCACTTCGAGGACGCCTTTTCGGCGTCCTCTTCTTTTTCAGCCCCTACGACCATGGGGCGAACCTGTATGGGTTTATGACGTACCTCGAAGCCGCCACGGAAACCAAGGGGTTAGGAGAAGTACGAGAATACTGGGCAGGCTTCTATGCCAAGTCGCTGTAAATTTCAGACGCAAAGGCGGTATGTCATTCGTCGCCAAAATTAAATGACCTTCGACGCAGCATCTCCGGTAGATAAGCTGCCGGTGATATAGCGCGCTGCCCGGTCAATCTCGGGGAACATTGTTTTTTCGTTAATTCCCAGCTTATCAAGTTGAGAGAGAATCTCTGGCTTTAAGTCCGCATCAACGGGTATCCGCTCAACCTTGATGCCATGGTCGTTGCTATCAAAAATCTCATCGGCGAGTCCGAAAGCGAAGAAAGCACCAGCCTGAGCCATGATACGTTTATTGTTTTGCTTTGGTTTTACGAGAATGATGCTATCGAGGTCAGACGGCTCGATCTCTGGAAGAAAACCATGCTTTTCTTGATTTATGAAATGGAGCAGCCGCTTCACTGGCAGGCTGACGTTGAATTCATCCATTTCAAGATCGGTATTGAGCTTGTCCTTTAGTTTTGAAGGAAGTCTGGCAAGATTGGTAAGGCAACTCACAGTGTCGCTATCGAAGTAGCGGATGCGCGTCTTGGAAACGCTCAAGATAGCCACATGGCCATCGTTCTCAACAGTCTTAGACGTCGATATCCCATTGCGTATGGTCCGCACTCTCTTTTTGACACTCTCGCACGCGAAGTAAAGCGCAACAAGTGGGTTCATTGACACATCGAGGAGGCGGGTAGGTAGCGAGTAATGCTGCATCCGCACCAGCGTTTCCAACGCGCTTGTGTCGCCATTGAAATCCTCTGGGTGGGCAGCGATCAGTTCCCGGAGAAGGATGTGTTCATTTTCCCTTGTGCTCTGCTTACGGAAGATCGACGGTCGTAGCTTGAAGTCCGGACTTCCATGCCCTCGATAGGTCGAGACAAACCTCGGCGACGCGGGTCTATCAAGAATGATGCTTATAAAATCTGCGACGGATTTAACGGTGTCCATACACTTCGCGATATGCGGCCTAAATAGCAGAAGATTAATATGAAATAGTTGTCATGAAAAAATAATTACAACATCACCTAACCGAGACCTAAGCCATGAACAACAAAATGAAAGCACTCACACGCCTAATGGAAGAAGCAATCAAGGACGTGTCCGCAGACACCAAACCAGCGGAGCGCATCCCATCGCCAAAATTGCCACCCACCGGAAAACTCTCCACCGAAGACCAATGGCGTTCGTTGTTGTGGAGCATCGACACAGCCGAATCCCACGGTCCAAACGCATTGTCAGGGCTGACGCAGGCTCTGGCTCGGATAATCCAGGCTGAAATTCTTCAGGGATTGTTATTCGATGCTCGTCAGCACAGGGCACCGGCTAACTGCCCCCAGACGCTGCTTTGGGAGACAACAATCCCCATTAGAGAGGATGGGGCCACAATGGACGATTTGCTCCGTCACGAATCAGGCGAAATCTCCCTTAGTCTTGCTCATTCGGCGGTTATTCCTCAGCCATGGGAGCGCTGGCGATTAGCTCGCGCTCTGCAAAATCTCGGCCCTACTGGCAAGCATGGCAACTGGCGTCAGACAAGCAACACACACGCCGTAGCTTGGCTGCCGTGGCCTTTGGTATGGATAGACAACGGCAACCATACGGCCATGGCGGCAATAGTGACACATGGCGGAACGCTGGAGATTTCAGAATCGCTCAACGCCAAGGACCTGCTGATTAGCGTTTATACAGATGGAAAGGACTGGATCAGGGTCGATAACGGGCAACGCATCGAACCAGTCCGGTCTTTAGCAATGGCGGGAATATTCGAGATTGGTCGACGTCTCGTAGGCGCTCCCAAACAGGTGTAACAGTCCCGTACACATACCCCATCCCGTGACCTACACCGGGCCTCACGACACAGGCAGGTTCTCCAGCCTCCCCATAATCCAGCAACAACTGCAAATCGACAACGCGGGATATATTCCAAGTTTTGTACTCTGGGTACCCTGAAAGATCAACAGTTGCCGGTACCCGAAAACGGTTGCCCGTAATGGTTGATGGAGGGACAGTAGCGATAATGGGGATGGGTGCCACTTTTCGAGTGCCCGTGATCATTCAAAAGGTCCTGACCAAGCATCTCACACTGCTCGCACTACAGGCCATAAAGCCTTATTTCATGCGGGTTTCAAGGTTATTGGCAAGCCGTTCATCAACCCACTACAAACTCACACTGATCCGCCTGGCAGTGGTCCCGTAAGGCACAGAATGATCAATTCGAAGAGGTCGGCTTCGACAGTGAACGAACCCCAAATTCTCAATAGCACCAGGAACAGTCTCAACAATCGCGTCCTATCGGCTACAGAATCTCGTTTAACCTGACCTGCTCAAATGCGCCCTAAGCAAAAATTGCCAATGTTATGAAGCGGACGTTCTATACCTTGGACATAGCCTTAATATGATCGCCGTACCCCGTTTTTTCAAAGACCATTCGAAGTCCCTCTTTAAAGGTCTCGTAGTCAAACTCCTTCATATCAATGATGTTCTGCCCAAGCGAATGCGACTCTCGGTTAATGTATCGGCAAAATGACTGGAATTTCACACCTTGTAGTTCTGGCATCAGGAAGACGTTGTTTAGGTCCTTCTTTCTCACAAAGTTAAAGAAATACTCCACGACGTTACGCATACAGTTTGCAATTAGTGCCGGCGGTTGGGTTGGATCATTGATAACCGACCAATAAGCTTGGTAGTCATTCTGAATCTCTTCGTATTTCATTTCCTGAATGCTGCTACCAGCCGCAGACTTAGTTATCCGGAACAGTTTCTGAGTTTCTTTTCGACGTTCGTGATTGGTGTCAGTCAATTCATAAAAAAAGTACAGGCTGTGCGTTAGCACAAAAACTTGGCAAAAGCGATCGTTCTTAAAAAAGACAGACCGTATCAGCTGGCCAATATTAAAGATGAATACGTGAGAGAGACTCGATATTGGGTCATCTATTACAACGATACGGTTAGCATGCGTATCTTCTGGGCTCGATTTGCCTTTGCATAGCTCACAAAAATACAGAAAACTAATCATCATCTTCTCGCCCTCACTTAGCGTATGAAAGGCGTGCTCTGACTCTCCTGCACGAGTGACCCGATATAAACTTTCCGAATGCTTGGCGATGCTGAAACCATCAATCCCAATATCTAACAAGCCGGCATTGATTGCGACCACCGCCTCATCGGTATTTACCGTTTCTTTTTGTGCCAATGAGATTTGGCTCTCTGTATCGGCAATTTCGATATTGATTTTACCAATCGCAATATCAACGTCCTTAAGCTTCAAGCTTGATTCATCGCAATCCATCTCAAAGCGAGTCATGGTTTGATCATACTGCCAACGCATAAGTGACCAGAATTCGTCTTTGAGGGTGGAGAGTGCAATTTCGCGATTTTTAAGGCGCTCGTTGTAAGCATCGACAGCGGTATTTATCGCATCAATTTCCTTATTGAAGTCTGCGATCAGATCGCTTGAAGCTGCTAGCACTAGCAGCGACTTGGGTTTTTTGATCTTTTGCTCAATCTTTGCGAGATTGCTGCGCAACAATTCAACGACATCCTGATGCTTGGTAGACAGAGGCATTGCGCGCTGGAGTGCAAATTGATGTTCGGTGTAGATTTTGACATCTACCAATTGCCCCAAGGCGGAAACGTAGTTCGACTTGAGAGTTTCCAGGGTTTCTATTTGTTGTTGATAGGTGTCGTCAAAGTACTCTCTTATGCCAGAAACAAATTTCGATGTAATCGTGTCCTCTTGGCAAAATGGACACGCCTTACCGCTCTCATTGACGTCCTCAGGCAGAAAAGCGAGCCCTTGTTTTACCCAGTCAGAATTGCCTAACCGATCTATAAGAGCAGCCACCTCACTATCAGCATTACCAAGGATTGATGTTGCAAAAATGGGGTCCGATTCAACCTCGTTTGCTACAAACGTCAATATTGGAAGCTTTTGCTGTGGCTGTGCCGTATCTCCCTTAAGAGCGTCTACCTCACTGCGAAGTACTTGAATGTTTCGTTCCGGCTCGCTGCTTGGCTTTCCAATTGATTGGAGGTGAGCAAAGAGCTTTTCTTTTTGCCCTTTCAAACCTTCAAGGCAATATTCGAGTACTCGATCGCCGCCGGAGTATTGTGCTTTGATCTTCCAAACCTCATCTACTGCCTGTTGCTTTTGTGTCGCCGCCGCTTGAACAATCTGATCCTTGGATGCTTGCTTTTGTTGTAATGATTGCGACAGCTCAATATAAAGCTTCCTTGCCTTGGCGATCTTCTCCTCGGCCTCCTTATTCTCTCTTGATAGGCTGAAAACTCCCTTAAGGTTATCCGCGACGAAAAAGTTATCTTGAATGAACTTTTGGTTATAAACCAATACAGGCTCTGTTTGAGTAGGTACCCTCTTGCATTTAGCAAAGCGCACATCTTCAGGGGCGTAGAGAAAGTTAGAGACCGTGGATTTACCAACGCCATTCAGCCCATAGACCAAGTTAATTCTCTTGTCTGTCACGAGAATCGCAGGTTGCTTAAAACTGGCAACTGCATCCATGTGCATTTCTGTAATCACGCGAGTTCACCTCTGCGAAAAAAACACGGAAAGCTATTTGTCATAAACACGATGTTCAGTTAAGAATCGATATCAGTCGTTTAGTATGCCATTGCAATGACTTGTTTCGCACGGAATTCACGCTTTCCATGCATATCGCAACTCCAATATTTCCAATGTATGTCTCGCAAGGACCGCTTTCGTGGATATCCACGAACGGCTGGCAGTGGCCGGCTGCGGCTATTCCGGTAACTAAATCTCTGCTGCTTTGAAAACCTTGAAGGCCAAGCTCTCGAAAAGCATGGAAATATCCCATTCGGCGGGCGGAGGAGTTTTTTGGTCGAGGACCTTACCGGACGACAACACTGTCCGATGTTCGCCATTCTTGAACACGATCATAAGGAGCCGATGCTTCTTGTTCGGTTCAGTATCCAGTTTGGAGCACATATCCTCGATCTGATCGCGGTCGTACGCTTCGGCAGAGATGAGATCACGCCTGTATTCCTCAACCTCATCCTCCGAATACCATCGCCCTCCCGGAAACGTGTTGATCCTGTCAATAACTCGTTTAATTGCCTCCGATAGACGAATTCGGAGCAAATGGAGGTCACTTCCCTCGAGGGTTTCCAGACGATTTAACAGATCAACGATCAGGTTCTGCTGAACTGCAGCATCGACCTGCGAATTGCTCAACCGGATCACTTCATCCTCGACTTGCCGCTTATCACTTTTCAAAGCAGCAAGCTTGTTTTCGTTCGCCTTCATTCGATCAATGATCAACTGCGGCGCATTACCTTGGCCAGCCTTTTCAAGGGCATCAAGAAGCGATTCGTTTCGGCCGGTAACATCAAGGATTTCCTGCTTAATTGCCTCGATACGGAGCATCGCATTATTGATTTCGGCCTGTACGTTCTGGTTCACACCTAGCACACGAGCGAAATCGACGGCTTTGCAGAATCTGAGTACCTGTCGCTCGAAATCAGAGTATTCCCACTGGATGTACTTGCATCTCAGACCACGCCGAGCATTACTGCACGCGATAAATTTCGACTTTTTATGCTTCCCAAAGCGGGTTTCGACATAACCGCCCATATTCATCGGGCCGCCACAGTAGCCACACTTCAATAAGCCAGAGAATAGGTTACTTAGGTTCGCGCCCTTGCCAACACCACCACGAGTGCGTCTTCCAGCGCGAGCATCAGCGACGAGCCTCCACTCCTCTTTCGTCATGATCGCCGGGTAGTAATCAGGTATCACGTCATGAGGAGTTACCTCACCATCACGCTGTAACTGCAAGTGCAGTTCGCCATACACAGCAGGGCTCTGAAGAATTTTCTGGACGTAAGAGTTTTGCCAGCCGTTGGCTTTCTCCGAAAACAAAGGAACACCTTCTGTGTTGAAGGTCTTCACGATGGTAGCGCTGCCAACACCGTCGAGGGACATCTGGAAAATACGCTTAACGACTTCGACTCGCTCGGGAATGAACTCAAAACCCACATCACCCTCAGCAGGCCTGAGCCAATAGGGGCATCGAGCGGTAAGGCGCTTATTCGTGAGGTTTCGCCTCTTCGCATCCCAAGCAGACCGAATACGCTGGCTCTTCATTGCCGACTCTTCGTTGGCTCGGCTCATGATAACAATCGAAACGATAAGGCTTGCCCAGTTATCGTTGGTCCGCTCGTAGCTATAGACTTGGCTATCTGACAGCGTAACGATCACGATTCCTGCACGCAGGATGTCGGTGAATATCGACAGCGCATCCATAACCTTGTCACGCGATAAACGATCAAGGCTCTCGACAAGTAGGTAGGAACCAACGGGGATGCGCTTTTCCTCTACAAGTCGGAGGAAGTAACCTAATGCGCCTTTCTTGAGATTTGAGCGGTCGTAGGCGGAGATACCGAGGTCACGCATGTTTAGTTCGGTATCCAACTCCAGCCCGTGTTTAGCTGCGTACTCCTCGGACAGTCTGACTTGGCGAGTAATCGAGTCGCCAGCCTCCTGCTTAGCACTGGAAAACCGGATGTATGAATAAGCCTTCGGCATGACGCCACCCCTGAATTCTCTATCGTAAGTGCATTATACGAACTTACGTTTTGATAGATAACAGATGGCTACCTGATAGCCCAATAGAATTAGTGTTAATAGATAACTAATGCTGATCACTTATCTACCAAAACATAGTTTTTATAGCTAACTGATTGACATCAGATGCGTGGTGCCGGTGCGGTTGAAGGTTGTCCACAGTTCACCTTGGATCGCCTTTTGATCGCCCACCGCCAGCGCCACCAGAATGCCGGCCCAGGGATGATTTTCTGGCGGCAGCATGGCAGCGTAACGGGCGCGCACACCATGGCGCAGGCGCTCGATCACATAGTCCGGCCGCCAGACCATGGCGTCGAGCCGTTGCGGCGGCTGCGGGCGGATATAGCCGGTGGCCCGGATATCGCGTTCGAGCAGCCAGGCTTCGTAATCGAAAGCACCCGGATTGGCGTTGCCGTGCGGCCGTTTCAGGCGGACCGTAAAGCGCCAGCGCTCACCCGGACGCACCGGCAACCGCTCGAAGGCCTCGCCATCGCGTCGCCCCTGGTACCAGGAAAGGTTGAGCCGCTCGGGCACGATGGCCCCGGTGCTGAGGATCATTTCGGTGACGAACTCGAAGCGCGTACCGTTGCTGAAATCCTGCGGCAGACCGGCGATGACGCCGATCACCTCGATATCCCGGCCCTCCCATGCGGCCGGCAACTGGTCGGCCAAGCGTATCTCGGCCCGCCAGCCGGCCCAGGCAAAACCCAGGCTACAGCAGGCGACGATAGCCAACCCGCGCGCCGGCCAGCCCGACCAACGCAGACGCGGCAGCAGCAGCGCGCCGCCGGCGACCGCCCACAGCCACACCCCAGGCAGTTCCGGCTGCATTTGCAGCAGCAGGACTCCGGTCGCGAAGGCGAGAATATTCAGTCGCATCCTGCAATAATGGAGAAATGAGAAGTCGCCTGAAGAAATACCTGCCCGACCACGAAACGATCTGCCGCAACCGCTGGCTGCGGCCCTTCGCGTCCTCGCTGCTGCACCCGCGACTGTGGCATCTGAACCGTCATTCGGCCGCCGGGGCGGTCGCCGTCGGCCTGTTCTGCGGCCTGATTCCTGGCCCCCTGCAAATGATCGGCGCCGCGATCTGTGCGTTGCTCTTTCGCGTCAACCTGCCGCTCGCCCTGGTCGTCACGCTGTACACCAATCCCTTAACCATCGTCCCGCTTTATGTCCTGGCCTATCAACTCGGCCGGCTGCTCATTGGGGAAAGCAACGGCTTCATTGCGCCCCCCGAGTTCAGCGCCACGGATTTCGTCGGCTGGACCCAGGCCATGCAGGCCTGGATGCTTGCCGCCGCCCAGCCGCTGGGCATCGGGCTCATCGTGCTCGCCATTGGCCTGGCCACCGTGGGCTACTTTGCCACCCAGGCCACCTGGCGCCTCTATCTGATTATTGCCTGGCGGCGGCGCAAGACGCTCAGATCCTGAAACGAGCGACTTCGCCGCTCAGGGTTTCGGCCAGTTTGCTGAGACTGTCGGCCGTCGCTGCATTGCCGCCGGCGGATGAATTGTTCTGCTCGGCCATCTGGGCGATGCGTTCGACATTCTGGGCAATCTCGGTACTGGCCGAAGCCTGCTCGCGCAAGGCGACGGTGATTTCCGAAACGGCACCCACCACCTGGCGCGACTGAACCTGCACCAGGCCGATCGTGCTGCCGGCCAGTTGCGCCTGATCGACACCGGCTGCAACGCGCTCGACCCCCCGCTTCATGCTCGAAACGGCAGTTGCCGTGCCGGACTGGATGGCCGAAATCATGCCGGCGATTTCCTGAGTCGATTTCCCCGTGCGCTCGGCAAGCTTGCGCACTTCGTCGGCCACCACGGCAAAGCCGCGCCCGGCCTCACCGGCCCGCGCCGCCTCGATGGCAGCATTGAGCGCCAGCAGATTGGTCTGGTCGGCGATCTCCTTGATGGTGCCGACGATGGCCGAAATCCGGTCCGATTGCTGGCCCAGCGCCTCGACGGCCGCCGCCGACTGGTTGACCGTTTCGGCGATATCCCTGATCTCGCTGACTACCGACTCGACGATACGCGCCCCTTCGGTGGCCACCTGATCCGATTCCTGCGAGTGGGCCTGAGCTTCCTGTGCATTCTTGGAAATATGATCGACCCCCACCGTCATCTGCTCGACCGCCGCCGCCATGCTCGAGGCGGCATCGCTCTGGGTGCTGGCGCTGCCCGAAATCTGATGGCTGGAAGAGGCCAGCTGCGAGGCGGCCGCCCGCAGTTGCTGCACATCGTTCTGAATACGGCCCAGCAACTGCCGGAACGCCACCGCCATGTCGCTGAAATCCCGGCCGGCAGCATGCAGCTCATCCGAACCGTCCATCTTGAATTCCACGGTCAGGTCGCCATCAGCCAGGCGACGTGCCCCTGCGGAGAACACCTGGACGCTGCCGATCACCGAGTAGTAGCTACCGATCCCCAGGTAGCCGACCACCAGCATGACCACGGCGGACAACGCGACATCAAAAGTCAGCACCCGCTGCGCCGCTGCCTTCCGCGCCAGCAACTGCTGCTCGAACTGGGGAATCAGCGTATCGAACATCATCTTGTAGCCGAGATCGATAATCTGGGTCGTCTGGGCGAAGTAATCCTGCGGTGCGGTCGCGAACTTCTCGCTCAGGATGTCCTCACGCACCAGCGCAAATATTTTCTCCGCCCCGGCGGAAAACTCAGTCGCCGGACCGTTCAACCCGGCCTGCAGGTTCGGCGCGTAGCGCATCACCTTCGCGAGATTGGCGTTCTGGGCACGCAGGGTGTTCGCCATCTGGGAAACCAAGGATGCAATATCGATCCGCAACTGCGGCGACAATTCCTTCTTGCTCAACACACCGGTCCCGCGCGCCCGGGTGATGCCCAGCGGCTCAAGCATCGCCGGCATCTTGGAAACCACCGTATCCATGAAATAGTAGGTATCCATCTCGGGATCGAGGGTCAGCTGCGTCTCGTCGGCGACATCGGCCATGAAGACCAGCACCTTGTCGATCATCAGCGAGTGACGCTTGAGGTTGTCCGGCGGTGCCCAGCTCAGTCCGGTGCTGCGGATCGCTTCCCAGTCCTGACGAATGTCCTTCCAGACCGCCATTTCGCGAAGCTTCGGGGAGAGTTCGGCATCGGTCGCGGCCAGCGCCTCGACGACCTCCTTCTCCTTGCCGGCGCGCTTGTCCTTCATCGCCTCGTTGCCATTCAGGACCCCCGAGGAGAGGCCACGATGCTGCTGCATGTGCTGCACCATGCGATTCATCGGCTTGAGTATCTGCAATCCGGTGAGTTCCTGTTGCGCCGTATCGATATCGCGCTTCAGGTTGGCATAGACGGTAAACAACAACACCAGCATGACGACGACCACCGCAATGCCGAGAAACAAGAACTTTCTCTTGTAACTCAGGCGATTCATCAACCCAATCGCGGGACGGAACAAGGCTTGCATGATTACTCTCCGAAACATGTTTTTTGAATGCTATCCGAATACGCGGAATAGCACGTCAACAATCCGGCAGTTTCAGGCGGCCAGACCACCATCGCTCAGCGCCAATACGCGATCGGCGCGCCCGGCCAGGCGGTGATCGTGGGTCACCATGACCAAGCTGGCCTGCTGCACGCGCACCCGCTCGATCAGCAGGTCAAATACGACACCCGCTGTGTGGCTGTCGAGATTGCCGGTCGGCTCGTCGGCCAGCAGGCAGGACGGTTCGCTGACCATGGCGCGGGCGATCGCGGCGCGCTGGCGCTCGCCGCCGGAAAGCTCGCCGGGGCGATGTTCCAGGCGATGACCAAGACCCACGGCGCCGAGCATTTCAGCGGCTTTTTCGAGGGCTGCCGTACGCTCGACCCGACGAATCAGCAGCGGCATGGCCACATTTTCGAGGGCCGAGAACTCAGCCAGCAGGTGATGGAATTGGTAGACGAAGCCGAGATGCCGGTTGCGCCAGTCGCCGCGCGCCACCTCGCCGAGCGCCGAGAAATCGCGCCCCATCAGCGTCACATTACCGGCCGACGGCGCATCCAGGCCCCCCAGCAGGTGCAGCAGCGTGCTCTTGCCGGAACCCGAGGCACCGACGATGGCGACCGTTTCGCCCGGCTGAATGGCCAGGCTGACGCCGGTCAGGACCGGCACCTCCAGCCCGCCACCACGGAAGACCTTGCCCAGATCGCGGGCGACCAGAATCGGCTCACTCATAGCGCAGGGCCTCCGCCGGATTGACGCGCGATGCCCGCCAACTCGGGTAGAGCGTCGCTAGCAGCGCCAGCACGAAAGCGATCAGCGTCACGCCCCAGACATCGCTCCACAGCAGTTCGGATGGCAGATCGGAAATGTAATAGACCTCTTTCGACAGGAAATGCACACCGAGCATTCTTTCAATGAAGGGCACCACGACATCGATGTTCAGCGCCAGCGCGACGCCACCAGCGACGCCCAAACCGAGGCCGATGAACCCGACCAGCGCCCCCTGGATCACGAACACCCCCATGATCGACAAGGGCCGGGCGCCGAGCGTGCGCAGGATGGCGATGTCGGCCTGCTTGTCGGTTACCGCCATGACCAGCGTCGAAACCAGGTTGAATGCTGCCACCGCGACAATAAGTGACAAAATGATAAACATCATATTTTTCTCAATTTGTACGGCGCGGAAGAAGTTGGCGTGGCTCTTCGTCCAGTCGTGCAGATAGGCGTCGGCATCGACGAAACGGGCCAGTTCGCGGGCGATGCGCGGCGCCTGGAAGAGATCGTCAACCTTGAGGCGAACCCCGGTGACGTTGTCGCCCAGTTGATAGAGCTTCTGGGCGTCTGCCAGATGGATCAGCGCCAGGCCCGAGTCGTACTCGAACATACCGACCTCGAAGATACCGACCACCTTGAAGGATTTCAGGCGCGGCACGACGCCGGCCGGCGTCACCGTGCCTTGCGGTGCGATCAGCGTCACCTTGTCGCCAGTGAAGACGTGCAGCGAACGGGCCAGGTCGGCCCCGAGCACGACGCCGAACTCGCCGGGGCGCAGGTCGTCCAGGCTGCCGCTCTTGATCGTCTTGCGGAAATCGGCAACGCGGTCTTCCTGGTCGGGCAGGATGCCGCGCACCAGCGACCCCTTGACCCCGCCATCGACCGTGAACATCGCCTGTGACTGAACGAAGGGCGCGCTGGCCTTGACCTCCGGATGCTGCATGGCCTGCGCGGCGAGCGCCGGCCAGTTGGGCAGTTCGCCGTTGATGGCGGTGATCTGGATATGCGAGGCGACCCCGAGGATGCGCGTGCGCAGTTCCTTCTGGAAGCCGTTCATCACCGAGAGCACGACGATCAGGGCCGCCACGCCGAGGCCGATGCCGAGCATCGAGATCATCGAAATGAAGGAAATGAAATGGTTGCGGCGTTTGGCGCGCGTGTAGCGCAGACCGATCAGCAGTTCGTAGGGCAGGGCCATGCGGCGGGGATAGTATGAAAAGTCGCTATGGTACACTCTTCTCCCATTCCCCCTTGGCCTGACCCCGCTCCCCGTGCGCCTTACCCTGCTCGTTCCCGAACTGATCTGGCCCGAACCGGCCGACCAACTAACCCTCGGGAAGCTGCCCGCACCCGGTTTCGAATGGCTGGCCGCCCACGCCGAGTTCCGACGCCAACCGCGCCTGCCGTTTGAAGTCGCCCTCGCCCGCCAGTTCGGCCTTGGCGACGCCCCCTTTGGCGCTCTGCGCCTGCTCGGCGAAGACGTCAGCGAAGCAGCGGTCGACGGCCACTGGCTGTGTGCCGACCCAGTGCACCTGCGCTTTCACCACGAACGCATCATCCTCGCCGATGCCGGCGCCCTCGAACTCGAAGACGACGAGGCGGCTGCCATCGTCGCCGCGCTCAACGCCGAATTCGCCGACATCGGCCAGTTTCACCTCGCCGCCACCCGGCGCTGGTATCTGCGCTTGAACACCCCGGTCGAACATGCCGCTGGGCCGATTTCAGCCGTCGCAGGGCGCCGGGTCGACAGCGAAATTTCCGACAAGAACGCGACGCTGACCCGCTGGCTCAACGAAGTCCAGATGTTCCTGCACGGCCATCCGGTCAACGAACGCCGGCAGAGCGCCGGCAAGCCGGTCATCAACAGTCTGTGGCTGTGGGGCGGCGGGCGCCTGGCCCGGCCGCAACCCGGCCGCTTCACCGCCGTCTGGAGCGACAACCCGCTGGCCGTCGGCCTCGCCCGCGCCGCCGGCACGCCGGTCCATCCCCGCCCGGCCGGACTGCAGGCCACACTGAGCCTGGCATCGCCCGCAACCAGCCAGCTCGTCGTCCTCGACAGCCTGCTGCCGACCGTGCTCTACGAGGACAGCGAAGGCTGGCGCGAAACCTGGCAGGCCCTGGAAAGCGAATGGTTCCAACCGCTGCGCGGCTCGCTCGGCCGCGAGGTCGAAACGCTGACCATCGTCGCCCCGACCATCTACGGCGAGCTGACTTGGTCCCTGCTCGGCCGGGATCGCTGGAAATTCTGGCGCCAGAGCCGTCCGCTCGCCGCCATCGCCGCCCAACTGGCCGAAGGAAACCCGTGACCCGCATCGTCGCCCGCAGCATTCCGCAACGCGTCGTCTGGCAACTCGAACAGCAGGGCCTGCACCCCCTGCTCGCCCGCCTCTATGCCGCGCGCGGCGTCAAGGACAAGGCCGAACTCGACTACGAACTGAAGTCGCTGATCCCGCCGACCGCCCTCACCCACGCCAGCGACGCCGCCCACATCCTGGCCGACGCCATCGAAGCCGAGGCCCGCATGCTGATCATCGGCGACTACGACTGCGACGGCGCCACAGCCACCGCCGTCGGCATGCGCGCCCTGAAAATGCTCGGCGCCACCGTCGATTTCCTGCTCCCCGACCGCTTCAAGCTCGGCTACGGCCTGTCGCCGGAAATCGTCGACGTCGCCGCCGAACAGTCGCCCGACCTCATCATCACCGTCGACAACGGCATCGCCAGTATCGAAGGGGTCAATCGCGCCCGCGAACACGGCATCGCGACGCTGATCACCGACCACCACCTGCCGGCGGAAACGCTGCCCGACGCCGACTGCATCGTGAACCCCAACCAGCCGGGCTGCGACTTTCCCTCGAAGTGCATCGCCGGCGTCGGCGTCATGTTCTACGTGATGCTCGCCCTGCGCGCCGAACTGCGGGAACGCGGCTACTTCGCCGACCATCCGGAGCCCAATTTCGCCGTCCTGCTCGACCTCGTTGCGCTGGGTACCGTCGCCGACGTCGTCAAGCTCGACCGCAACAACCGCATCCTGGTCAGCCAGGGCCTCAAGCGCATGCGCGCCGGCCAGTTGCAGCCCGGCCTCGCCGCCCTCTTCAAGGCCGCCGGCCGCGACCCGAAAAAGGCGACGGCGATGGACCTCGGCTTCATTCTCGGCCCCCGTCTCAATGCTGCCGGCCGCCTAGCCGACATGCGGCTCGGTGTCGAATGTCTGCTCACCGACGATCCTGCCCGCGCCCTGAACATCGCCCAGCAGCTCGACGCCCTGAACCGTGAACGTCGCGAAATCGAATCCGGCATGCAGGAACAGGCGCTGATCCTGCTCGAATCGCTCGATGCCAACGACAGCACGCCGGGCATCGCCTTGTTCGACGAAAGCTGGCACGAAGGGGTGGTCGGCATCCTCGCCTCGCGCATCAAGGACAAGCTGCACCGCCCGGTCTTCGCCTTTGCCCCGGCGAAGGCGGCATCGTCAAGGGTTCCGGGCGCTCGATTCCCGGCCTCCACCTGCGCGACGCGCTCGATCTCGTCGCCAAGCGTGCCCCGGCCTGCTCGTGCGCTTTGGCGGCCATGCGATGGCAGCCGGCGCGACGCTGCGCGCCGAAAATTTCGAACAGTTCCGCGAGCTCTTCGCCCAGGTCGCCGGCGAACTGCTCGCCCCGGCCGACCTGACCCGCACGCTGGAAACCGACGGCGCGCTGGAAAGCGGCTATTTCTCACTGGAGATGGCCCGCCTGCTGGAAAACGAAATCTGGGGCCAGGGCTTCCCGGCGCCCTTGTTCATGGACGAATTCGAAGTCGAGCAGCAGCGCGTGCTCAAGGAAAAGCACCTCAAGCTGCGCCTGCGCAAGAGCGACACCCGGATCGATGCCATCCAGTTCAATTTCAGCCGCCAGCCCGGCCATAACACGCGGATTGCCTTCCGGCTGGCGATCAATGAATACATGGGCGTCGAAACGACCCAGCTGATGGTCGAGCATCTGGAATAGATTTTCCCGGCATAACCGGGTGCTGCCCCGCTGCTGGCGACAAGCGGGTTTACAGGGCGCGCCATTCAGTTGAGTATTGAAGGGCTGCCGCCCCGTTCAGGACATCATCAAACGCATGCCCGCTTCCAGTTTCTCGCTGAGCAGTCGACTCTGGCTGGTTCTGACACTCGCCATTCTGCCGCTGGTGATGCTGACTCTTGTCGACTACCGCAGTGAGCGCCTGGCCGCCATCGCCGACATCGAGCATCGGGCCCGTCTGATGCTGCAGGCCAGCCAGGTCTCGGAAGATGCCTCGCTGCGCCAGGTTCGTCAGCTCCTGCGCATCATGGCCGCCGCCGACGACATGAAGAATCTCGATCCCGCCAGCTGCACCGGCCTGGTCGCGCGCTTGCTGCAGTCGGCGGAAAATTTTTCCAATCTCGGGGCCGTCCTCCCCAACGGCGATGTTTTCTGTAGCGCCCGCCCGAGCGACCGGCAGGTCAATGTTGCCGATCGCACGTGGTTCCGCGAAGCCCGTAGCGCCCAGGACATCACCCACGGCGAGTTCGTTCTCGGCCGCATTTCGGGCAAGCCCGGCGTCGTCTTCGGCCTGCCCATGCGCGACACGGCCGGCCACTTGCGGGCCACCCTGTTCATCGCCAGCGATATCACCTGGTTCGACCGCCTGACCCACAATTTCCAGCTACCGAAAGACTGGACCTCGACACTGTTTCACCGCGATGGCAGCATCGTCTCGCACCATCCCGATCCCGATATCTGGCGTGGCGCCAGCCTCGACGAGAAAAACCGCAGTCGCCTGGTGAATGCGCTACGCGATGGGCTGGGCAGTATCGTCTTGAACGACATCGACGGCATCGAGCGCCTGTTCGTGCTCAGTCGCCTCCAGATGGCAGGAGAAGAACTGGTGGTCAGCATCGGCGCACCGGTACAGCACACCCTTGCCGTCATCGACCGCAGCTATTCGCTGCGCCTCGCCCTGCTCGTCGCCGTTACCTTGCTCTCGATCCTGCTCGCCCGCTACTACCTCTACCGCCTGATCGAGCGCTGGGTCGGACGCCTCGAAGCGGCCACCGAGAAGGTCGCCAGCGGCGATTTCTCGGCCCGGATCAGCAACTCCAAGACCCCGCGCGAACTGGGCAGGCTGGATCAGCACTTCAACAGCATGGCCGCCGCCCTCGAACAACGCGCCGAACAATACGCCGACGACCGGATCGCCATCGAAACCCTGAACGGCCTGCTGGCCGACAAGGTGGCGGCCCTCGAAGCCGGCGAACAGGACCTCCGGCGTTTGTCCACCGCCGTCGAACAAAGCCCGACCAGCATTGTCATCACCGACACCGAACCCCGGATCATCTACGTCAATCAGGCCTTCACCCGTACCAGCGGCTACACCGCCGAAGAGGTGATCGGCGAAAACCCACGCATTCTGCAATCCGGAGAGACCGACCAGGCGACCTTCCATTCGATGTGGGAAAGCCTGACTTCCGGCGCCATCTGGCGCGGCGAACTGCGCAACAAGCGCAAGGACGGTTCCCTCTATACCGAACTGGCGATCATTTCCCCAGTCCGCCAGAGCGACGGCCGGATCAGCCAGTACGTGGCGATCAAGGAAGACATTACCGAACGGCGCCGGATCGAGGACGAACTTGCCTCCTACCGTCATCATCTCGAACAGCTGGTCGATCTGCGCACCAACGAACTGGCGCTCGCCAAAGAGGCCGCAGAAGCCGCCAACCGGGCAAAATCGGATTTCCTCGCCAACATGAGCCACGAAATCCGGACGCCGATGAATGCCATCATCGGCCTCGCCTATCTGCTGTCGCGAACCCCGCTCAGCAACGAGCAGAGCGAGAAACTGAACAAGGTTTCGGACGCCGCCCAGCACCTGCTGCAGTTGATCAACGACATTCTCGACCTCTCGAAAATCGAAGCCGGCAAGATCGTCCTCGACAACCAGACCTTCGACCCGGCCGATATCGTGCACTCGGTGGCCGGCGTCATTCGCGACCAGGCCGTCGGCAAGAACCTGGAAGTGGTGGTCGACACCCGGGAATTGCCGGCCCTGGCCCAGGGCGATGCGACGCGGCTGCGCCAGGTACTGCTCAACTTCGCCAGCAACGCCCTGAAGTTCACCGCGCACGGCTCGATCACGCTCTCCGGCAAACTGGAAGCCATGGACGGCGATGCCATGATCTGCCGCTTTGCGGTCGCCGATACCGGCATCGGTATCGAGCCAACCGACCTCCCCCGTCTGTTCAATCCCTTTGAACAACTTGACGCGTCGACCACCCGGCGCTTCGGCGGAACCGGCCTCGGCCTGGCCATCGCCCGTCACCTGGCCGAACTGATGGGTGGCAGGGTCGGCGTCAGCAGCACGCCCGGCGCCGGCAGCACCTTCTGGATCAGCGCCCGCCTGGCCGCCCCGTCGGGTGAGCCGATCGCCCGGCAAGCGCCGCTGCTGGCCGAGGCCAAGGACCTGCACGGCTGCGTGCTGCTGGTCGAGGATGAAGCGATCAATCGTGAAATCGGCTGCGCCATCCTCGAAGCGGCGGGCCTCCGGGTCATTACCGCCGACAATGGTCAGGAGGCGATCGAGCGCTTTACCGAGGGTGGCGCCGACCTGATCCTGATGGATATCCGGATGCCGATCCTCGACGGCCTGGAGGCGACCCGACGCATTCGCGCCCTGCCCGGCGGCGCGGTGATCCCCATCGTCGCCCTGACCGCCAATGCTTACCTTGAAGACATGGCGCGCTGCCTGGAGGCCGGAATGAATGACTTTCTCGCCAAACCGGTGGAACCCGAGGCGCTCTATACCGTTCTCGGCAAGTATCTGAGCTCGGGCGGCTGCCCCCGGCGACTGAACCGCTGGCCGGTGCCGGGCCGGACCTGAGCGATTTCGCCGCCCTCGGCGCCGATCTGAGCCTGCTGGCCGAAGACCTGAGGACCGGCAACGTCGAAGCCAGCCAGATTTTTTCACGCCTGCAGAAGCTGCTCCAGTCAGCCTTCCCCGACGAATGCCGGCGCCTCCAGCTGGCCATCGGCAGCTTCGATTACGAGGCTGCCTTGCCGGTTGTCGAAGCTATCGTCGCCAGGCTGGCTGCCCATGTCGTCAATTAAGCGGATCCTGCCCTTGCCTGAGCGCCGCTGGCGAGCGAAACTGACGGCAGATAAACAATATCCAGGGGTGATACCGGCATGACCGATCAGGAGCGTGATTCGAGCAGCACTGCGCGTCCCGTCGTGCTCGCGGTGGATGACGTCCCGGACAATCTGGGCACGCTTTCCGAAATGCTGGGCGCGCTCGATGTCAGCGTCCGGGTCGCCAGCAACGGGGCGACCGCGATCCGCTATGCCTGCCTGGAGCCGCGCCCCGATCTGATCCTGCTCGATGTCATGATGCCCGGCCTGGACGGTCACGCCGTCCTCGCCGAACTGCGGGCCCGCCCGGAGACACAGAATATCCCGGTGATTTTCGTTACCGCCCTCGATCGCCCGGAAGACGAGGAAACCGGGCTGCTCGAAGGCGCTGCCGACTACATCACCAAGCCGATCAAGCCGGCGGTGCTGCGCGCCCGGGTCAGGGCTCAGCTCGAACTCAAGCAGGCGCGGGACCGCCAGGCCCGCGAGCAGGCCTGGCTAACACAGGAAGTCAATCGCCGCGTGGCCGAGAATGCGCGGCTCGAGAACCGTCTGCAGGTGGCGCTGGCAGTATCCGGCTTCGGCATCTGGGAGCACGACCAGCGGACCGGAAGCAGCGAATGGAACGACTCGCTGTGCCACATTCTCGGCCTCGAGCAATCGCCGTCGACCATCGCCAGCTGTTTCGAACTGGTCCACCCGGACGACCGGGCGGCGCTTGACGCCGGCATTGGCGCCGCGCTGGCCGACCGCGACGACATCTATCTCGACGAAGTGCGCATGCGGCATCGCGACGGGCACTGGCTATGGATGGAAATCCGCGGCCGGGTGATCAGCCGCGACCAGCGGGGCGCCCCGCAAATGACCGTCGGCACGATGGCCGACATCAGCCGGCGCAAGCTGGCCGATGCCGAGCACCGGCTGGCCTCGGTAGTATTTACCGGCATCAGCGACGGTATTTGCATCACCGATCCGCAAGGCCACATCCTGCTCACCAACGACGCCTTCTTCCGGGTCACCGGCTACTCGGCGAGCGAAGCCCAGGGCCAGAAGCCGAACCTGCTGAAGTCGGGCGTGCATAGCCCGGCCTTCTACCGGGCGATGTGGGAGTCGATCAGCCGTAACGACAACTGGCAGGGCGAAATCACCAACCGCCGCAAGGATGGCGAACTGGTCACCGAATGGCTGAGCATTTTCGCGGTGCGCGATGCCGCCGGCCAGCTCACCCATTACGCCGGCATCTTCAGCGACCTCTCGGAGCGCAAGGCGGCCGACGAACGCATCCAGTACCTGTCGAGCTACGATCCGCTGACCGGCCTGCCGAACCGCAACCTGTTTACCGACCGTCTCGGCCAGGCGCTGCTCAACGCCCACCGCTTCACTCGCCAGACCGCCGTCATCCTGCTCGACCTCGACCGCTTCCGCGTGGTCAACGAAACGCTCGGCCCGCCGGCCGGTGACGAGGTCCTGCTCGAAGTCTCCCGGCGCCTGCACCTCCAGGTCCGCGATGGCGACACGATCGGTCGCCGGTCGGGCAACGAGTTCGGATTCGTGATGGCCAACCTCGGCCAGGAACGCGATGCGATCGCGCTCGCCCAGCGCATCCTCGATGCCATTTCGGTACCCTTCGTGGTTGCCGACCAGCCGCTGGTGATTACCGCCAGCATCGGCATCAGCGTCGCCCCGCGCGACGGCAGCACCGCCGTCGAACTGCTGAAGACGGCCGATACCGCACTGGACCGGGCCAAGCAGGCGGGACGCAACACCTTCCGCTTCTATTCGCCGGAAATGGATGCCGACGCCGCGCGCCGGCTCGGACTCGAAAGCGCCTTGCGCGACGCCCTGCAAAACAACGAACTGAGCGTCCACTACCAGCCGCAGATCAGCCTCGAAAGCGGCAACATCATCGGCATGGAAGCGCTGCTGCGCTGGTATAACCCGCTGTTCGGCTCGGTTTCGCCCGTCGAATTCATCCCGATTGCCGAGGAAACCGGCCTCATCCTGCCCATCGGCGAATGGGTGTTGCGCACGGCCTGCCTGCAGACCCGGCAGTGGCTCGATCTCGGGCTGATCGCCCTGCGCGTCGCGGTCAACCTGTCGGCCCGGCAATTCCGTCAGGCCAATCTGGAACAAGTCGTCCGCCAGACCCTGGCCGATAGCGGCCTGCCCCCCGGGGCGCTGGAACTGGAGATTACCGAAAGCGCCTTCATCGACGATGCCGATGCCGCTATCGCCATGTGTCGCTCGCTCAAGGGAATCGGCGTCAAGCTGTCGCTCGACGATTTCGGCACCGGCTACTCGTCGCTCGCCTACCTCTCCCGCTTTCCCTTCGACAAGCTCAAGATCGACCAGGCCTTTGTCCGCGACATCACCGAAAACCCGGTCAACGCGGCGATCGCCACGGCGGCGATCGTGATGGCGCGCAGCCTCAATCTATCGGTGCTGGCCGAGGGCGTCGAAACCGAGGCCCAGGCCAGTTTCCTGCGGGGCCGGCGCTGCGACGCGATGCAGGGCTTCCTGTTCAGCCGGGCGCTGCCGCCCGCCGAATTCGAGCAGCTGCTGGCCGGCAACAAGCGCCTGCCACTCGGCGACATGCCGACCAGTGCAGGCCAGACCCTGCTCCTCGTCGACGACGAGCCGAACATCCTGAATGCGCTGACCCGGCTGCTGCGCCGCGAGAATTACCAAATCCTCGCCGCCAGTTCGCCCTTGGAAGCCTTCGACCTGCTGGCCAAACACCCGGTGCAGGTCATCCTCTCGGATCAGCGCATGCCGGAGATGTCGGGTACCGAATTTTTCGCCCGTGTCCGCCAGCTCTACCCGGACACCGTGCGCATCGTGCTCACCGGCTACACCGATCTCGACTCGGTCACCGGGGCGATCAACCGCGGGGCCATCTACAAATTCCTGACCAAGCCCTGGGATGACGACCAATTGCGCGAGCAGGTCCGCGAAGCCTTCCGCCTGGCCAAGGAAATCACTCAGCGCGGCACGCCGCACTTGCCATGACCGACGGCCCCTCACCGATGCCGCTCGAGAGCCCGGAAAACTATTCGGAACGGCATTTCCGCGCCTTGTTCGCCCACGCCATGGTCGGCATGGCCCGCTCGTCGGCGGACAAGCGCTGGATCGAGGTCAACCCGGCGCTCGCCGGCATGCTCGGCTACACGCCTGAAGAAATGCTCGGCCGGACCTGGAGCGAAATGACACACCCGGATGACCTAGCGAGCAACGAAGAGCGCTTCGAAGCGGTCATCCGCGGTGAAATTGACGGCTATTCACTGGAAAAGCGTTTTTTGCGCCGCGACGGTTCGGTCGTCCACGCCCAGATCTCGGCCCGCGGCATACGCAACCCGGCGGGACAATTCGACAGTTTTGCCGTGGTCATCGAGGACATGACGCAGCATCACGAAACCGAACGCGCCCTCGCCCAGCAGGTGAAACGCGCCGCTGTACTGCTCGAACTGCCACTCAAGGCCGAGGCGCTTTCCGAAACCGAATTCATGAAATACGCCCTCGAGCAGGCCGAAGCCCTGACTGGCAGCAGCATCGGCTTCATGCATTTCGTCAATGAGGGCGGCGAAAGCATCGAACTGGTCGCCTGGTCGCAAAACACGCTGGAAAAATACTGCACGGCGGCTTTCGATTGCCACTATCCGATCACCCAGGCCGGCATCTGGGCCGACGCCGCGCGCGCCAAGGCCCCGGTGGTCATCAACGACTACATCGGCGCTGCCAACAAGCGCGGCCTGCCGCCCGGGCACTCGACCCTGATCCGCCTGCTCAGTGTTCCGGTAATGGACGGCGGCACCGTGCGCATGATGACCGGCGTCGGCAACAAAGCGGAGCTTTACACCGACTTCGATATCGAAACCGTCCTCCTGATCGGCAACGAAACCTGGCGTATCGTGCGCCGGCAGCGGACCGAAAACGACCTGCGCCTGGCCATGCAGGTGGTCAATGCCAGCCCGGTGGTCTGCTTCCGTTGGGCGGCGAGCGAAGGCTGGCCGGTCGCCTTCGTTTCCGACAATGTGCGGCAATGGGGCTATGCACCCGACGAATTGCTGGCCGGCCAACCTCCTTTCGCGGATCTGCTTCACCCTGACGACCTGGCGCGGGTCACCGAAGAAGTCAGCCGCCATACGGCGGCCGGAGCCACCGGCTATGAGCAGGAATATCGCCTGATCACCGCCACCAACCGGGTCATCTGGGTCGTCGACCGCACCCAGGTCGTGCGCGACGCCGATGGCCGGGTCGCCTTCTACGATGGTGTTCTGACCGACATCACCGAACGCAAGCAGCAACAGCTGTTGATTGCCGAGAATCTGGTCAAGCAGCAGCAGTTGAACAAGCGGCTGGAAGCTGCCAACAACCAGTTGCTGCAATCGGAAAAAATGGCGTCCATCGGCCAACTGGCAGCCGGTATCGCGCACGAGCTGAACAACCCGATCGGTTTCGTGCATTCCAATCTCGGCACATTGGACGGCTATCTGCACGACCTGATGGCCATCATCGATGCCTACGACAAGCTCACCGCCGTCACCGACAGCTCTTTTCCGCAGTTGCGGGCGGTCGATCAGATCAAGGCGGAACGCGACTTCGACTTTATCCAGAAGGACATTTTCAACTTGGTCGCCGAATCGAAGGACGGCCTCGGCCGCGTCCGCAAGATCGTGCAGGATCTCAAGAGCTTCTCGCGCGTCGGCGAACAGGAATGGCAGGAAGCCGACCTGCACCAGGGTCTGGACTCGACCCTCAACATCGTCTGGAACGAACTGAAGTACAAGTGCACCGTGGCCAAGGAATACGGCGAAATTCCGCCCGTCTATTGCCTGATTTCGCAGCTCAACCAGGTCTTCATGAACCTGCTGGTCAATGCTGGCCACGCCATCGAGACACAGGGCAGCATCACCATCCGCACCCGCCGCCATGGCGACGACAGTGTCGTGATCGAGATCGTCGACACCGGCAAGGGCATCGCGCCGGAGAACCGCAACCGCATTTTCGAGCCCTTCTTCACGACCAAGCCGGTCGGCAAGGGCACCGGTCTGGGCCTCTCGCTGTCCTACAGCATCATCGAGCGCCACCATGGGCGCATCGAGGTCGACAGCGAGGTCGGCCGGGGTTCCACTTTCCGGATCGTGCTCCCCATCCGTCCGCCGCTCAGCGCCAGCGAAAGCGCCGCCGCCCAGGCCACGGACTGAGCGCGCGTCAACTACAGTACGACCTGCCGCTGCCCCGCTCCCGCAGATAGTCGCCCACCGCAGACGCCTGCATCGGCCGCGCAAACAGGTAGCCCTGGTATTCGTTGCAGCCACAGGTGCTGAGGGCTGCCATCTCGGCTTCGGTTTCGACGCCTTCGGCGACGATATGCAGATCGAGGCTTTGCCCGAGAAAAACGATGGCATGCGGAATCACCATCTTGTCCGCGCCACGGTCGCAGCCGGCAACGAAGGAGCGGTCGATTTTCAGGGTATCGATCGGCAGGCGCTGCAAATAGCTGAGCGAGGAATAACCGGTGCCGAAGTCGTCCACGGCGATGCTGACGCCGAGCGCCCGGATCGATTCGAGCACGCGGATGGTCTGCTCCACATCGCCCATCAGCATGCTCTCGGTAATCTCCAGTTCCAGGCATTCCGGTGGCAGGCCGGATTCGGCCAGCGCATCGGCGACCAGGGCACTCAGACCCGGCTCCTGCAGCTGGCGGGCCGAGAGGTTGACCGCCACATTCGGGGCATGGCCATCGACCAGCGGCCAGGCGGCCGCCTCGCGGCAGGCCTTGAACAGGACCTGCTTGCCGATGGCCAGGATGAGTCCGGTTTCCTCGGCCAGCGGAATGAAGCGATCCGGCGTCACCAGGCCATGCCCGGCGCTGTTCCAGCGGACCAGCGCTTCGAAGCCGCGCACCCGCCGTTGCGCATCGACCTTGGGCTGATAGACCACGGTCAGTTCGTTGCGCTCGATCGCCGTGCGCAAGGCCGTCTCGAGGACGAAGCGCTCCTGGGCCGCGAGATTCAGTTCCGGCGTATAGAAGCGGTACTGTCCCTTGCCGCTCTCCTTGGCGTGGTACATCGCGACGTCGGCCACCCGCAGCAGGCCTTCGAGATCGCCGGCATCGCGCGGATACAGGGCGACGCCGATGCTGCAATTGACGTGCAGGACGTGCCCCTCCAGGCTCCATGGCGCCTGGATCGAGGCCTGCAGCCGTTCGAGCAGGAGGGCGCTGGCCGCCGGCGACGACTGCTCGCCGATAATCAGCACGAATTCGTCGCCACCATAGCGCACCACAGTATCGACACCGCGCAGCACGGCGCGCAGGCGATTGGCCACTTCGATCAGCAGGCGGTCGCCGGCGGCGTGACCGAGACTGTCGTTGATCACCTTGAAGTTGTCGAGATCGACAAAGGCCAAGGCGACCTGGCCGTGTCCCCGGCGCGCCCGCTGGATAGCCTGCTCCAGGCGGTCGGGCAGCAGGTTGCGGTTGGGCAGCCCGGTCAGCGGGTCGTGCATCGCCTGATGCCGGAGATTGCTCTGATAGCGCCGGCGCTCGGTGATGTCCTCGACCGTACCCTCGTAATAGAGCAAGGCACCGTCCGGTGCGCGCACGGCATGGGCATTCTCGGAAATCCAGATGGGCTCGCCGTCGCAGCAGAATACTTCGGACTCGAAATTCACCACCCGGCCGTTGCGCTGGATCAGTCGCTTGAATTCGCCGCGACGCAGCGGATCGACATAGAGCCGGGTGCCGATATCCGACAGCGAGGCAATCAAGGCTTCCGGGCTGGCATAGCGATAGAGGTTGGCAAGGGCCGTATTGGCTGCCAGATAACTGCCGCTTTCGGTGGTCTGGAACATGCCGATCACCGAATTCTCGAAAATGCTGCGGTAACGCAGTTCGGTTTCGGCCAGATGAATCTGGGCCAGCACGCGGTCGGTAATATCTTCGATATGACCTTCGATAAGTTGCCGCCCCTGTTTGTCGCGCAGCCCGATACCGCGTTCGAGGACCCATTTTTCTTCGCCGTCGCGACCGATGATCCGGTACTCGATGCGATAGCGTGAGCCGCAGTCGAGGGCGGCGAGGATGGTGCCGCAGACGACCTCGCGGTCTTCTGGATGGCGCAGGGCGCCCAGCGAACAGCGCGCGCGGTCGCCGACCAGCTCCTCGGCCCGGTAGCCGGTCAAGTCCCGGCACCCCGGGCTGACGGCGAGCAGGGTCCAGGCCGCATCGGCGCGGCAGCGAAAGAGCATGCCGTCGATGCTCGCCGCCAAGGCCGCCATGGTCAGCGGCGAATCGCCGCCCGTCTCCGCCGGTCTGCCACCCTGACCTCCGCCGCCGAAAGGCAGGCGGGCCGGCCAGAACGGCAGTTCAGAACGAAGGAGCATAGCCCGCCGGGCGACCAGGCAATCCGTTCAAGCCATCGTCGGCCAGTTGCCGGCCGTGCTCGGCAATCAGGCCGAACACGGCGTCGACCGCCAGGCTGGCGACATCGAAATACTCCTGCACCGACACGTTGATGCCCGAGCTGACCAGCATCCGGGTGCGCACCAGACGGGCCATCTGGTGCACCGCCAGGGTCGCACTCTCGGCCTTGGCCCCGCGCAGCGCCCCCTCGGCAGCCTGCTTGAGCAGCGCCTCGGCGCGGGCGACCAGGAACATCAGGCGAACCCGGGCCACCGCCGAACAGGCCTGGCGGGTCGCCACGCTCATGCCAACGGCGCGCGCCTGACCCAGGCATTCGGTCAGCGCCGGCAGGCGGCTGGCATAGTTGCGGACCATGCCCCGGGCGCAGCGGTTGCCGACCAGCGGTTCGAGCCGGGCCTCGCCGAGCGCAGCCAGCCACTGCAGGAGTTGGTCGATCAGGAAACTGTGCTGGGCAATGCTTTGCTCGACCGAGAGGCCGGCCAGCTTCTCCCGCAGCTCTTCCCAGCGCCGTTGGAACAGCGCCAGATCGTTCGGGGTCAGGCAGGGATGGGGCTTGCCGCTCTCACCGCGGGCCACCGGTCGCAAGGCCTGGAACAGGTCATCGATTTCCCGCGCCTTGCTCTCCAGCTTGCCGCCAAAGCTCTGGTCGCCGGACAACCAGGCCGAACTCATGCCCCGGTGCTGTTGAAAATGCCCGATCAGCGCCAGCAACGACCGGCAGCCGGTCAGCGAAGTCTCCAGCGAGCGCCCGGCATCGACCCAGGCCCGGCGCCGCAGGAGGAGCAGGGAAATCGACGCAATCGCCACGGCTGCGCCAAGCATCGAATAAATGATCCATTCCATGGCCACACCTCACTCGTATTGGTATTTGTTCAGGGCGCCGGTCAGTTGCACTGCCAGCTCACTCAGATAGCGCGACAGTTCGCTGTTTTCGCTGACCAGGTGTTCGTTGGCATCGGCCAGTTGCGCCACCTGCTCGATGTCGCGCGCGATGTTCTGCCCGGCCTCGCTCTGCTCCCGGCTGGCGGCCGCGATGTCGCGGATCAGGTCGAGCGTGCGCTGGGCGTTTTCCTCGACCCGGCGCAGATCGCCGACCGCCTCGCCGGCGTCGGCCAGGCTGAGCCCCGCCTCCTGGTTGGTCTGGGTCATCGCCGCGATCATGCCGGCGACTTCGCCGCGCACGCCCTCGATCCGCTCGCCGATGTCGCGCGTCGCGCCGCTCGTCCGCTCGGCCAGCTTGCGCACCTCATCGGCCACCACCGCGAAACCGCGTCCCTGCTCGCCGGCCCGCGCCGCCTCGATGGCAGCATTCAAGGCCAGCAGATTGGTCTGGGCGGCGATTTCCGAAATCAGCCCGACGATGGCGTCGATTTCCCGCGAGCGTTCTCCCAGCCGGGCGGCGCTCAGCGCCGTCCGGTCCACCGTCGCCGCCAGGTTATGCAGGCTGCCGGCCAGCCCGTCGACCCGCTCTGCGCCGGCCAGCGCCATCTGCCGCGAGGCTTCTGCGACCTCGGTGGCCCCCTGGGCGCTGTCGCTGGTCACCCCGAGGCTGACCGTCAGTTCCTCCAGCGTCGCCGACGACGAGAAAGTGATGTCGCGCTGGCGGCGCACGCCGGCATCGCCGCCGCTGGCGTTCTGTTTGCTCTCGCCGGCGACGCTGGAAATTTCCTGCGACATGCGGGCAAAGGTCAAAAACACGCCGGCCAGCGAGCGCGCCATGCCGTTCAGGCGTTCGGCCAGCGGCCCCAGCACGCCGCAGCGCCGGCCGTCCAGGCGGGCTACCAGCCTGCCCCCGGCCAGTTCAAGCGCGAATCGGTCGATCAGTGCCAGCCCTTGCTCCAGGCTCAGCAACATCCGGATGGCGATCACCGCCGACCCCGCCAGTCCAAGGCAGCCCAGCCATCCGACATAACTTGGCCAAGTGCCGCCAAAGCTGAGAGCGATGGCGGCACCGCCGAGGGCGGCCAGCAGCCAGGATAGAAATTGGGGCAGGCGCAGTTTGGCGCGGGCAGGTGGCGCCTCCACGGAATCACTCTCTGTCATGGGATTCTCACGCTTTATTTGAATATTGTTGCAACGCAATATGCAAGACTCTTGCCACGCCAGCACGGAGACATATTTCAATTCAAGATCAATGGTTTAATCGGCAACACCGGTCGCTCAAGCCAGCCATAGCGCCAAAACGGGGCACACCCCGGCAAGCCCGAAGTGGAGCCGCACCGGTCTGGTGCCCGAGAACCGCCCGCGACCGCGGCCGGAACAGCGCAGTGCAACAATCCGGCCATCTTCGGGCGCCCCGACGGCTATAATCCCGCCTTTGCAATGCACTGGAATTAGCCTCATGGAAGCAGAACAACTCAACAGCATCTCCAACAAGCTCGAGGACATCGCGCAGCGCGCGGCCGAGCTGCGGAGGTATCTTTGACTACGATCAGAAACGCGAACGCCTGACCCTCCTCAACCTGGAGATGGAAGACCCGAAGATCTGGGACGACGCCAAGCGTGCCCAGGAACTCGGGCGCGAGAAGAAATCGCTGGAAGACATCGTGCTGGTGCTCGAAGAAGTCGCCGCCGGCCTCGATGACGGCCGCGAGCTGTTCGCCATGGGCAAAGAAGAAAACGACGAGGACACCCTGCTCTCGGTCCAGGCCGACAACGCCAAGCTGGAAGCGAAGATCGCCGCCCTCGAATTCCGCCGCATGTTCAACAACCCGTCCGACCCGATGCCCTGCTTCCTGGAAATCCAGGCCGGCGCCGGCGGCACCGAAGCCCAAGACTGGGCATCGATGCTGTTGCGCATGTACCTGAAGTATGGCGAAAAGAAGGGTTTCACGGTCGAGGTCATGGAAGAGTCGGAAGGCGATGTCGCGGGTCTGAAGAGCGCCACCGTAAAGTTCACCGGCGATTACGCCTACGGCACGCTGCGCACGGAGACCGGCATCCACCGGCTGGTCCGCAAGTCGCCGTTCGATTCGAACGCCCGCCGCCATACCAGCTTCACCTCGGTCTTCGTGTTCCCGGAAGTCGATGACTCGATCGAGATCAACATCAACCCGGCCGACGTGCGTACCGACACCTACCGCGCTTCCGGCGCCGGCGGTCAGCACATCAACAAGACCGACTCGGCGGTGCGTCTGACCCACACCCCGACCGGCATCGTCGTCCAGTGCCAGAACGACCGTTCGCAGCACCGCAACCGCGACGAAGCCTGGCAGATGCTGCGCGCCCGCATCTACGAGTTCGAACTGCGCAAGCAGCAGGCCGAGCAGCAGAAGCTGGAAGACGCCAAGTCCGACATCGGCTGGGGCCACCAGATCCGTTCTTACGTGCTCGACCAGTCGCGCATCAAGGATCTGCGGACCAACCACGAAACCGGCAACACCCAGGCCGTACTCGACGGCGACCTCGATCCCTTCATCGAGGCCAGCCTGAAACAGGGCGTCTAGGCGTGGCTCGCCTCCTGGCGTGGCTGGCCGGCACGCTGTTGGTGCTCGGGCTGGCCGCCGGGGGCTTTTTCTGGCGGCGCTCGACAGCCAGCCGCTGGTCAGCCGCAGCGCGACTATCTCACCAAGCTCGGTGGCCCAGGCCCGCTGGCTGCTGCAAACCAACGACCCGCGCCGGCTGCGTTCCGGCGAAGCCCGCCGGACAGCCATTCCCGCCGCCCTGATCGACGACGGGATCAATTACCTGGCAACCCGCTTTCTGCGCGGGCGTGGCGCATTGATACTGACCGAAGATGTCGCCGAAATTCACCTGACGCTGCGCGTCGCCCTACTGCCCGGCGAACACTTCCTGAACATCCGCGCTGCGGTGCAGGAAAGCGCAGGCCAGCCCCGCATCGCCAGCGCACGCATCGGGCGCCTGCCGGTTCCCGCCCGGCTGGTCGAACCGGCCCTCGAAGCCGGCATCCGGCTGGCCGGCTACGACCGGGAATGGCAACTGGGCCGGCAGGCCATTCAGGAACTGCGCTTCGAACCGGATCGCCAGCGGGTCGTCGTCGCCTATCACTGGGAACCCGCGCTGCTCGAGCACGCCCGCTCGCTTGCCGTCTCCCCTGGCGAACTGGTGCACCTGCGTGCCGCCCACGAAAAGCTGGCCACCCTCGTTGCGGCCCAGCCCTCCGGTAGCCGGCTGCCGCTGACCGCCCTGCTTGGCCCACTGCTGGCCAGCGACGGCAACGACCTGCTCGCCAACCGGCGGGCAGCCATCTTCGTTCTTGCCGCCTATCTGTCGGAGCGAAAGCTCGCTTCCTTCATCCCCGAAGCCGCCAGTTGGCCCAAGGCCCGCCAGACCCTGCCGACCCTGCTCGGCCGCGTCGACTCCGCCCAGCACTTCGTCATTTCGGCCGCCCTCGCGGCCTGGGCCGGCGAGCCGATCGCCGATGCCATTGGCGTCTACAAGGAACTGATCGATGCCCGCCACGGCAGCGGCTTCTCGTTCGCCGACCTGGCGGCCGATCGTGCCGGCACCGCCTTCGGCGAATTGCTGATCAAGCAGCCAGCACGAGTCGACCGGCTTCTGCAAACGCAGTTCGCCGACGCCGATCTGCTACCGGCGCTGACCGACTTTCCGGAAGCGATTGGCGAACGCGATTTCCGGCACCGTTTCGGCGGCCCTGGCAGCCCTGCCTATCAACAGCTCGCCAGTGAAATCGAGCGCCGACTGTTCGCTCTGCCGCTCTACCAGGGCCTCGGAAAATCCTGACCATGCTCGATCGTCTCTTCGACGCCCTGCCGGCCCTGTCCGCCCCGGAACAATTCACCGAACTACTGGCCCGGCCGGGCCTGCGCATCGAACGCATCGTTTCGAGCGGCCAGGCCAGCCCGCCCGGTTTCTGGTACGACCAGCCTGACGGCGAGTGGGTGCTCGTCGTCCAGGGCGAAGCCAGCCTGCGTTTTGCCGACGAGGACCAGCCCCGGCAACTGAAAGCCGGCGACTTCATCGACATCGCAGCCCATCGCCGGCATCGCGTCGAATGGACGACTCCGGAACAACAGACGATCTGGCTGGCCATTCATTACGCTGCTGGCTGACGCAGCACGCTTTCCCTGAACGCCCAAATCGGCGAAAATTCAGGGTTCTACGCGGTCGACCGCAGCAAACCTCATTTCCCAAGGATTTTTCATGTCCAACGCCGAACAGCAACCCCCGGTCCAGCAAGACGAAAACCAGCTCATTGCCGAGCGCCGTGCCAAGCTCACCGAATGGCGCAAGACCGGAAAAGCCTTCCCGAACGACTTCCAGCGCGAGAACACCGCGGCCAAGCTGCATGAGGGCTACGGCGAGAAAACCGCCGAGGAACTCGAAGGCATGCCGCTCGAAGTCAAGGTTGCCGGGCGCATGATGTTGAAGCGCGTCATGGGCAAGGCGTCGTTTGCAACGCTGCAGGATCTGTCCGGCCGCATCCAGATTTACGTCGCCCGCGACAAGGTCGGCGAAGACGTCTATGCCGCCTTCAAGGGCTGGGACCTCGGCGATATCGTCGGCGTCGTCGGCACCCTGATGAAGACCAAGACCGGCGAACTCTCCATCCAGGCCGCCGAGATCCGCCTGCTGACCAAATCGCTGCGCCCGCTGCCCGACAAGTTCCACGGCCTGGCCGACCAGGAAATGAAGTACCGTCAGCGCTATGTCGATCTGATCATGAACGAGGAAACCCGCTTCACCTTCCTCGCCCGCAGCCGCATCGTCGCCTCGATCCGCAACTACATGTCCGGCCACGGCTTCCTCGAAGTCGAAACGCCGATGATGCACCCGATCCCGGGCGGCGCCTCGGCCAAGCCTTTCGTCACCCATCACAACGCGCTCGACATGCAGCAGTTCCTGCGCATCGCCCCCGAGCTCTACCTGAAGCGCCTGGTGGTCGGCGGTTTCGAGAAGGTTTTCGAAATCAACCGCAACTTCCGCAACGAAGGCCTCTCGCCCCGCCACAACCCTGAATTCACGATGATGGAATTCTACGAGGCGTACGCAAACTACCAGACGCTGATGAACTTCACCGAAGGCCTGCTCCGCCACGCCGCCCGCGAGGCGCTGGGCAAGGAAGTATTCAGCTACCAGGGCCGCGAACTCGACCTTTCCAAGCCTTTCCACCGCCTGACCATGGTCCAGGCTGTGCTCAAGCATTGCCCGCAATACAACGAAATCCAGCTCAACAATGCCGACTGGCTGCGCGAGCAACTGGCCGCCCGCAAGGTCGAAATGCGTGGCACGCCCGGTCTGGGCAGCCTGCAACTGCTGTTCTTCGAAGAAACCGCCGAAGCCCTGCTCTGGGAACCGACCTTCATCATCGATTACCCGGTCGAAGTCTCGCCGCTGGCCCGCGCCTCGGATGCCAATCCGGAGATTACCGAGCGCTTCGAGCTGTTCATTGTCGGGCGCGAGATCGCCAATGGCTTCTCCGAACTCAACGATGCCGAGGATCAGGCGGCGCGCTTTGCCGAGCAGGCCAAGGCCAAGGATGCCGGGGATGAGGAGGCGATGTATTACGACGCCGACTTCATCCGGGCGCTGGAGTATGGGCTGCCACCGACCGGCGGGTGTGGCATCGGGATCGACCGGCTGATCATGCTGCTGACCGATGCCGCAGCGATCCGCGACGTAATTCTCTTCCCCCAAATGCGTCCCGAATAAACGTGGCTGCGCTTGGCGATACTGCGTTGCAAGCGACCTTGCATAGCGCTGCTATGCGGCGGGCGCTTGCGCCTTGTGTTCGGCTTCGCCGAATTCTTCGCTACGCTCAGAACCGCCACTACGTGGCGTCCTGCGCCCTGCGGGCTGGTCTCGCCGGCGCTCGCTCACGTTTCGCATTTCAGTGAACGAAAACCAAGGACTTGAAGCCGCCGCCCGGGCGGCTTTGGCGACTCACCATAGCCGCGCCCTCGTTTTTGAGCACGAAGGCCGGCGCTATGTCGTCAAGAAGCTGGCTGAGAAGCCGCGCAAGCTGCTGCAGACTCTGTTCATGCGCTGGCTGGTCAAGCGGATTACCGGGCAGCCCTTGCCGATGCGCACCCTGGCCCTTTCCGAGGCGGCCGGGAGCATGGATTTCGAAGCCAATCGATTGAAGGCGCTGGCTGCGGCCGGGGTTCGCGTGCCGCGCGTGGCGCTGGTGACGCCGGAGTTCTTCGTGCTCGATTATTGCGGCACCGTCGTCGCCACGCTGCTGGAAGACTGGAGCGCGGCAACCTGGCGGGCCGAATTGCCACGGCTGGCGGGCGAACTCGGTGAGTTTCACCGGGCCGGCCACTGGCATGGCGGCGCGCAGATCAAGAACATCACGCAGGCCGACGGTCTCAATTACCGCATCGACTTCGAAGAAAACTTCGGCGAATTCCTGCCGCTCGCTGTCGCCCAGACTGCCGACCTCGTGCTGTTCCTGAATTCCATCTCGCTGGCCGGGCCGATTGTCGAAAGCGAGGCGCGCCAGCTGTTGCCAACATTGCTCGACCACTACTTTGTCGCCAACCCGGACCCAGAAATCAAGCGGGTCATCCGGCGCGCCCTGCCGTTGCTCGGCCGGCTGGCCGGTTTCGCCGCGCTCTTTCAGCGCTGGTCGAAAAAAGGCATTCGCCGCATCGTCATCCTGGTCGATATGCTGAAGACGGTGCAGTCGCCAGCCTGCTGATGGAAAGACTGGAGCCGGCCCGCCTTGAATTTGCAACGATAGGCACCCCATACTCGGCTGCCTATGACGACGTTTATCACTCGGCCTACGGCGGTCCAGATCAGGCGCGTTATGTATTTCTCGGCGGCAACGAGTTGCCGCAACGCTGGCAGGGCAAGGACCGCTTCGTCATTCTCGAGACCGGCTTCGGGCTCGGCCTGAATTTCCTCGCAACCTGGCAAGCCTGGCGTGAAGATCCGCAACACTGCCAGCGCCTGCATTTCGTCTCCATCGAGAAACACCCGTTCACCGCCGCCGATCTCGCCACCGCCCAGCAGGCCTGGCCCGAATTCGCCACGCTGGCTGCCGAATTGCAGTCGCATTGGCCGGTGCTGACCCCGGGCATGCACCGCCTCTACTTGAATGGCGGCCAGGTCATCCTGACCCTGGTTTTCGGCGATGCTGCCAACCGCCTGCGCACACTCGACGCCGCCGTCGATGCCTTCTTTCTCGACGGTTTCTCGCCGGCCAAAAATCCTGAGCTGTGGTCGCCCTACTTCTGCAAGGGCCTGACCCGACTCGCAGCATCGGGCGCCACCCTGGCCACCTGGACGGCGGCCGGCCATGTCCGCGCGGCGCTGACAGTAGCCGAGTTCGCTGTCGCAAAGCGGCCGGGCTTTGCCGGCAAGCGCCACATGCTGGTCGGCCGCCTGCGCTCACGGCGACCGGATCGCCACCCGGTGCCGGGCGAGCGGCGAGCCATTGTCATCGGCGCCGGCATCGCCGGCAGCACGACCGCCCATGCGCTGGCCGCCGCCGGTTGGCACGTTACCGTGCTGGAGCAGGCCGCCGAGCCGGGCCAGGGCGCTTCCAGCAATCTGGCCGGCATGCTGCGTCCGATGCCCAGCGCCGACGACAACCGCCTGTCGCGCCTGACTCGTGCCGGCTTCCTCGCCACCCGCGCCCTGCTCGCCCGACTGCCGGCCGCACGCTGGTCGGCCTGCGGTGTGCTGCATTTGGCCCGCGAAGCGGAACATGAGGCGCAGCAACGGCGTGCCGTCCACCAACTGGGCTTCCCGCCGGAACTGCTGCAATTTGTCGACCGAGATGAAGCCAGCCGCCGCCTGGGCCAGATGGTAGCCATCGGCGGCTGGTGGTTCCCGAGCGGCGGCTGGGTCCAACCACCCTCAGTCTGCCAGGCAGCACTGGCCGCCTTCCCCGAGCGCATCGCCATCCACTTCAATACGATGGTCGACCGTCTGGATAAGACCGCAGGCGGCTGGCAGGCGCTCGACGCCAAGGGCAGGGTCCTGGCCGAAGCGCCGGTCCTGGTCATGGCCAGCGGCGCCAACGCGCCACGCTTCGAACAATTCGCCTGGCTGCCGCAGCGGGCGGCCCGCGGCCAGGTCAGCCATCTGCCGGCCGACAACGCCGCGCCGCTGGCGACGGTGCTTTTCCAGATCGGCTACGCCATGCCGGAAATCGACGGCGTCCAGCTGATCGGCGCCTCGCTCGCCTACGACGATGAGGAGGCAAGCGAGCGCGCCGTCGACCACGCCGACAACCTGGCCCGCCTGCGCCTGACCCTGCCCGGTTTTGCTGCCGGCAGCGATCCGGCGACCCTGCACGGCCGGGTCGGCTTCCGGCCGATGTCGCCGGACCGCCTGCCGATGGTCGGCCCGGTGCCGGAACCCGTGCCGGCGGGCAGCAACAGCCGCCTCCATGCCCTGCCCCGCCAGCCTGGCCTGTGGTGCGTGCAGGGGTTCGGTGCCCGCGGCATCGTCTGGTCGGCCCTGATGGCCGACCTGCTGGTCTCGCAACTGGAAGGCGAACCGCTACCGCTGGAAAACGATCTGATCGACGCACTCGACCCGGGTCGTTTCCTGCTCAGAATCGCCCGTCAGCCCTTGGCGCCAGCCGACGAAGCGTAGGCGACAACCCTCTCCAACGCCGCCTAGGCCATGCCAGCGGGCTGCCGCCCTGCTAAACTCCAGTCTTTCACTCCACAAAAGAAGAGAGAGACACGCATGAAGATCGAAACCCTTGCCGTCCATGGCGGCTACTCGCCCGACCCGACCACCAAGGCAGTCGCGGTGCCGATTTACCAGACGACCTCCTACGCCTTCGACAGCACCCAGCACGGCGCCGACCTGTTCGACCTGAAGGTTGCCGGCAATATCTACACGCGGATCATGAATCCGACCCAGGACGTGCTGGAAAAGCGCGTTGCCGCGATGGAAGGTGGCATCGCCGCGCTGGCCATGGCCTCCGGAATGGCGGCCATCACCGCTTCGATCCAGACCATCGCCGAAGCCGGCGACAACATCGTCACCTCCAGCACGTTGTACGGCGGGACCTACAACCTGTTCGCCCACACCCTGCCGCAATATGGCATCGACGTCCGCTTCGCCGACTACCGCGATCCGGAAGCCTTCGAAAAGCTGATCGACGCCAAGACCAAGGCCGTCTTCTGCGAATCGGTCGGCAATCCGCTGGGCAACATCACCGACTTCGAAAAGCTAGCTGAAATCGCCCACAAGCACGGCGTGCCAGTCATCGTCGACAACACCGTGCCCTCGCCCTACCTGTGCCGCCCGTTCGAACACGGCGCCGACATCGTGGTACATGCCCTGACCAAGTATCTGGGCGGCCACGGCAACTCGATCGGCGGCATCATCGTCGATAGCGGCAAGTTTCCGTGGGCCGAGCACAAGCAGAAGTTCAAACGTCTCAACGAGCCAGATGTTTCCTATCACGGCGTGGTCTATACCGAAGCCCTCGGCCCCGCCGCCTACATCGGCCGCGCCCGCGTCGTGCCGCTGCGCAACATGGGCGCCGCAATCAGCCCGTTCAACGCTTTCCTGATCCTGCAGGGCATCGAAACCCTGGCCTTGCGCATGGACCGGATCTGCGAGAATTCGTTGAAGATCGCCCAATTCCTGAAGAGCCATCCCAAGGTCAGCTGGGTCAACTACGCCGGCCTGCCCGAGCACAAGGACCACGCACTGGTCCAGAAGTACATGGGAGGCCGCGCTTCGGGCATCCTCAACTTCGGCGTCAAGGGCGGCCGCGACGGCGGTGGCAAGTTCCAGGATGCCCTGCAACTGGTCACCCGCTTGGTCAATATTGGCGACTGCAAAACCCTGGCCTGCCACCCGGCGTCGACCACGCACCGTCAGCTGTCGCCGGAAGAGCTGAGCAAGGCTGGCGTCTCCGAAGACATGATCCGCCTGTCGGTCGGCATCGAGCACATCGATGACCTGATCGCCGATCTGGATCAGGCCCTGAACGCCGCCTGATCGACCACAGCACCAAAACAACCCGGCCGCGGCCGGGTTGTTTCGTTTACCCGGTGTCAGGCGTCGGCCGCCGGGTCCTCGGCAGGAAGCACCGGTTGTGGCCGACTCATCGCATACAGCACGCCAGCACAGCAACCGAAGAAGGCGACGATGGCGAGCAGACTGGGCGTCCAGGTGTCAGCCAAGCCGCGTTCCTGCCACAACCAAAAGAAGCCGACCAGCGCAGGCAGCATCATCAGCGCACAGAAGATGGCAGTCGCCAGGGCGATTTTCTGCCCGATGTGACGCGGTTTTTTCATTCAACTTCCTCGACTTTCAACCAGATGGAGCGACTGTCCCGAGCATCGCCGGTCGACAGTACCATGGCACCGCCCTGGTTGCCGCTGGCCTGACGGCCGCTGCCGCCGAGTTCGATCCATTCGCCCAGCCGCCCGGAGACGGTGGTCGACACGCGTTGCGTATCGATGGCGCCCCGCCCGTAGGCCTCCATGCTGCTGGCCTGCTGGCTGATCTCCAGGGTCACCCGTTCGCCGTTGAGCCGCGGCAAGGCATAAAAGCCGCGACCGACATCCTGGTAAACCACCGTTTCATTGACGACGGCACCGCTCGGGCCGATCACCACCTGACGCATTGGAAGCGGCAGCGATCGCCCGACCTGGATGAAGGCCTGGCCCCCCTCGACCGTCTGCACCATCTGCCCGGCATTCTCGCTGCGCAGGCTCCTGGTGTCCCAGACCCCGGCATCGACATTGGCCCGCCGCGTGCTGCCGAGCACGACCTGGCCGCTGGCCTCGGCCCCGCGAGCACTGTTCTCCGCTTCGCGATTCTGGCTGACCCGGATGATCAGGCGGCGCGTCGGCGTATCGATCGCGGCCAGTGCCCGCTTGATGTCGGCACGGTTTCTCGGTGACGCCCGCAGAAAGAGTTGGTTGTTCATGCCGGTCAGCGTGCCGCCGGGTTCGACCAGCGGCAACAGGGTCGGCAATACCTGCTCGACGGTCTTGCTCTTCAGTTCGATGATTTCCATCTGCTGAGCGCCGACCAGCCCCGCCCAGACAACGATAACGGCAGTCAGCAGGACGTGCAGAGCAGTTTTCATCGGCGACTCCTCAGGGTGCGACGATATGCGGCAGGGCGAGATATTCCCGCGAGTTCATTTCCGTTAGACGACTGACCGTGCGCTTGAATTCACTGGCCTGGGTCCCCTCGGTGTAAAGCTCGTCGGCAGCACAGTCGGCGGTGGCGATCAGCTTGACCTTGTTGTCGTAAAAAACGTCCACCAGCCAAGTGAAACGCCGGGCTTCGGAAGCCTGATGCGCCGTCATCTTCGGGATGTGGGAGAGCAGGACCGTGTGGTAGCCGCGCGAGATTTCCAGGTAGTCGTTCTGCGACCGCGGCCCACCGCACAGGGTACGAAAATCGAACCAGATGACGCCATGGCCCCGACGCACGGTGTCGATGCTGCGGCCAAGGACCTCGATATGTCCGCCCTTCTTGCCCTCCTCGCCGGCCACCATGCGGAAGTAGTCGAGCATCTTCTTCTCGGCCGCGGCGTCGGCCGGGTAATGAAAGATTTCGACCTGTTCCAAGGCGCGCAGGCGGTAGTCCACGCCGGCATCGACCTCGAAGACATCAAGATGTTTTTGCAACAGGGCGATGGTCGGCAGGAAGCTTTCGCGATGCAATCCATTCGGATAAAGCTTCTCCGGGGGGTAATTCGAGGTCATCACGATGATGACGCCCTGGGCAAACAGCCCATCCATCAGCCGGCCGAGAATCATCGCATCGGCGATGTCGGAAACGTGGAACTCGTCAAAGCAGAGCAGGCGGACTTCGCGGGCGATCTGCTCGGCGAGCTTGAGCATCGGGTCCGCCTCGCCCTTGTATTTTTCCAGGTCACGGTGAATCTGCTGCATGAAGGAATGGAAGTGCAGGCGCTTCTTTCGGCGGTAGGGAACCGAGTCGTAGAAGCAATCCATCAGGAAGCTCTTCCCACGCCCGACCCCGCCCCAGAAGTACACGCCTTTCGGCGGCTTGGGCGGCGCCAGCAGGCGTTTGAAGGTGCTGCCGCGATCGACCTTGAAATAAAGCAGATTGGTATAGAGCGCCTGCAAGGCCGTCGCGGCAGTCATCTGGGCAGCATCGGCGAGATAACCGCGGGCATCGAGCAGGTTTTTATAGGCGTCGAGCATGCCCTGCGCGGCGACGTTAAGTTTTTTATGGGGCATTGTTGCGGGGTTCTGCGTTGGGGAAAGTCGTATTCTCGCAAATAAAAAAGGCGGGTGCGTAACCGCAACCCGCCTTTTGCGCAGAGCGCTGCTGACTAGTGCCAGCCTCAGAGGCTGTGGTATTAGAAGTGCAGCGGCCGCTTGTCGCAGGCCAGCGCCGCTTCATGCACCGCTTCCGACAGCGTCGGGTGAGCGTGGCAGATACGGGCCAGATCTTCGGAGGCACCACCAAACTCCATCGCCACGACGGCTTCGGAAATCAGTTCGGAGGCATTCGGGCCGATAATGTGCACGCCGAGGATGCGGTCGGTCTGGGCGCAGGCCAGCATCTTGACGAAGCCGGTCGGATCGCCCATGCCCAGCGCCCGGCCGTTGGCCAGGAACGGGATCTTGCCGGCCTTGTAGGCGACGCCTTCGGCCTTCAGCTGCTGCTCGGTCTTGCCGACCCAGGCGATTTCCGGGGCGGTGTAGATGACGCCGGGAATGGTGTCGAAATTGCAGTGACCGGCCTGGCCGGCGATCAGTTCGGCGACCATGACGGCCTCTTCCATCGCCTTGTGGGCCAGCATCGGGCCGCGCACCACATCGCCCACCGCCCAGACGCCCGGCAGATTGGTCTTGCAGTGGCCGTCGACTTCGATCATGCCGCGCTCGGTGAGCTTGAGGCCGACCGCTTCGGCATTCAGGCCATCGGTGTTCGGAATGCGGCCGATCGAGACGATCAGGCGATCGGCATCGAGCTTGGCGGCCTTGCCGTCCTTGGTTTCATAGGCGATCGAGACGCCCTTCTTGGAGGTCTTGATTTCGCCGATCTTGACGCCCGTCTGGATGTCCAGGCCTTGCTTGGTGAACAGCTTGAGCGCTTCCTTGGCGACATCCTGGTCGGCGAAGGACAGGAAATCGGGCAGCGCTTCGAGGACGGTCACTTCGGAACCGACGCGACGCCACACCGAGCCCATTTCCAGACCGATGACGCCGGCGCCGATGATGGCCAGCTTCTTGGGCACGGATTCCTGATCCAGCGCACCTTCGTTGTCCATGACGATCTTGTTGTCGACCGGCACGTTCGGCAGATGACGCGGCTTGGAACCGGTGGCGATGATGACCTGCTTGGCCAGCACCTCTTCGGTGCCGACCTTGACCTTCCACAGATCGCCTTCCTTGGCGACAAAGGAGCCATGGCCGTTGAGCAGGGTCACCTTGTTCTTCTTGAACAGGCCCTTGATGCCGCTGGTCAGCTGATTGACGACGGTATCCTTGCGGGCCTTCATCACTGGTACGTCGATGGTCGGCTTGGAAATCTTGATGCCTTGACCGGCAAAGCTGTGCGCCGCTTCTTCGAACAGGTGAGAAGTGTGCAGCAGGGCCTTGGAGGGAATACAGCCGACGTTCAGGCAGGTGCCGCCGAGGCGCGGTTCGCCCTTGGGATCGGCATAGGGATTGGATTCGCAGCAGGCAGTGGAGAAACCCAGTTGCGCAGCGCGGATCGCTGCAACATAACCGCCGGGACCACCACCGATAACGAGCACGTCAAATTGCTTGGACATGGGTAAACCTTTCAGATTTCAGATGCGCAAAAGCGCCAGCGCCCGGATCGGGACGCTGGCGCCGGCAAACGTCGATTAGACGCCGAGGAGCAGGCGGGAAGGATCTTCCAGCGCTTCCTTCATGGTCACCAGACCGAGAACGGCTTCGCGGCCGTCGATGATGCGGTGGTCGTAGGACATGGCCAGATAGTTCATCGGACGCACAACGACTTGACCGTTCTCAACCATGGCGCGGTCCTTGGTGGCATGAATGCCGAGGATCGCGGATTGCGGCGGGTTGATGATCGGGGTGGACATCATGGAACCGAAGATGCCGCCATTGGAGATGGAGAAGGTACCACCGGTCAGGTCTTCGATGGTCAGCTTGCCATCCTTGGCCTTGGAACCGAACTCGGCAATCTTCTTCTCGATTTCGGCGATCGACATCTGGTCGGCATTGCGGATGATCGGCACAACCAGACCACGCGGCGAACCGACGGCGATACCGATATCGATGAAACCGTGATAGACGATGTCGTTGCCATCGACCGAGGCGTTGAGGACCGGGAACTTCTGCAGGGCGGCACAGGCGGCCTTGACGAAGAAGCCCATGAAGCCGAGACGGACACCGTGGGCCTTTTCAAACTTCTCGCCATACTGCTTGCGCAGCGCCATCATCGGGCCCATGTTCACTTCGTTGAACGTGGTCAGGATGGCGTTGGTCTGCTGGGATTGCAGCAGGCGCTCGGCAATACGGGCGCGCAGGCGGGACATTGGGACGCGCTGTTCGGTGCGATCGCCCAGGGCAACGGCAACTGCCGGTGCCGGCAGGGCAGCCTTGGCGGCAGCCGGAGCAGCAACCGGACCTGCCTTCGGGGCGGCGGCAACGGCATCTTCCTTGGTGACGCGACCGCCGCGGCCGGAACCGGCGACGTCAGCGGCAGCAATGCCCTTCTCGTCGAGGATCTTGCGAGCCGAAGGGCTGGCCGTTCCAGCAGGTGCCGCAGCGGCCGCAGCCGGGGCTGCCGCAGGCGCAGCGGCCTTCGGGGCTTCGGCGGCCGGTGCCGTAGCCCCGGCCTTGGCTTCGGTGTCGATGCGGGCAATCAGCTCGCCGGAAACGACGGTTTCGCCATCGCCCTTGACGATTTCGACCAGCACGCCGGCGGCCGGCGACGGGACTTCGAGGACGACCTTGTCGGTTTCGATATCGATCAGGATTTCATCGCGGGCAACGGCTTCGCCAATCTTCTTTTTCCAGGAAGCCAGCGTGCCTTCGGCAACGGACTCGGACAACTGGGGAACTTGAACTTCGATAATGCTCATAGTGACTCCACTCTGCTGTAGTTTTTAGTACTCGATCTTGCCCAGGGCGGACTCGACAAGTGCCTTTTGTTGCTCGTTGTGCTTGGCCAGATAACCGACTGCCGGCGAAGAGGATGCCGGACGGGAAACCAGCAGCAGCTTCTGCTTGACGCCCAGCTCGCTGTCCAGGTGATGGCGCGAGGCGAACCAGTACCAGGCCCCCTGATTGCGCGGCTCTTCCTGGGTCCAGACGATTTCGGTCGCCTTCGGATACTTGGCCAGTTCGGCGTGCAGCGACTCCTTCGGGAAGGGATAGAGCTGCTCGATGCGAACGATAGCGATGTCGGTGATCTTCTTCTCGCGACGCGCCGCCAGCAGGTCGTAGTACACCTTGCCGGAACAGAGGATGACACGCTTGACCTTCTTGGCATCGATCGCATCGACTTCGCCGATGACGCGCTTGAACTCGCCGGTCGCCAGATCTTCCAGCGAACAGGCGGCGTCCTTGTGGCGCAGCAGCGACTTCGGGGTCATGACGATCAGCGGCTTGCGCTGCATGCGGACGGCCTGACGGCGCAGCATGTGGAAGACCTGCGAGGCGTTGGACGGTACGCAGACTTCCATGTTCATCTCGGCGCAGGCCTGCATGTAGCGCTCGAGGCGGGCGGAAGAGTGTTCCGGACCCTGACCTTCGTAGCCGTGCGGCAGCAACATGACCAGACCGCAGGCACGGCCCCACTTGGCTTCGCCGGAAGCGATGAACTGGTCGATGACGACCTGGGCACCGTTGGCGAAGTCGCCGAACTGGCCTTCCCAGACCACCAGCTCATACGGATTGGCCGACGCGTAGCCATAATCGAAGGCGAGCACGGCCTCTTCGGAGAGCACAGAGTCGTAGCACTGGAAGCCGGCCTGCTTTTCCTGCAGGTTCTTCAGCGGGTGGCAGGTGCCATCGGCCCAGTTTTCGCGATTCTGGTCGTGGAAGGCAGCATGGCGGTGGAAGAAGGTACCGCGGCCAACGTCTTCACCGGAGATCCGCACGCCGTAGCCGGAGACCAGCAGCGACGCGTAGGCCAAGTTCTCGGCCATGCCCCAGTCGACGGGCAGCTTGCCCTCGCCCATCGCGGCACGGTCTTCGACAATCTTCTTGACGCGCGAATGGAGCGTGAAGCCTTCCGGTAGCGTGGTCAGACGCTGGGACAGGCGCTGCAGTTCCTTCATCGGTACTGTGGTATCACAGGTTTCGATGTACTTCTTGGTCAGGAACGGGGTCCAGTCGATGGTGTTCGGATGCTTGTAGCCGGCCAGCACCGGGTTGTACAGCAGTTCGCCCTTGTCGAGATGCTCACGGTATTCCTTGATCATCTGGTCCGGACCGTCGGCGGGCAGCACACCTTCGGCGATCAGCTTGTCGCCGTAGAGCTTGCGGGTGCCCGGGTGCTGGGCGACCTTTTTGTACATCAGCGGCTGGGTGACCATCGGCTCGTCTTGCTCGTTGTGGCCGAGCTTGCGGAAGCAGATGATGTCGACGACGACGTCCTTCTTGAATTCCTGGCGGAAATCGATGGCGAGCTGGGTGACCAGCGCCACGGCTTCCGGATCGTCACCATTGACGTGGAAGATCGGGGCATCGGCCATCTTGAAGATGTCGGTGCAGTAGTGGCCGGAGCGGTAGTCGCGCGGGTCACTGGTGGTGAAACCGATCTGGTTGTTGACGACGATATGCAGCGTGCCGCCCGTACCGTAACCGCGGGTCTGCGCGAAATTCAGCATTTCCTGGTTGACGCCCTGGCCGGCCACGGCAGAGTCGCCATGAATGACCACCGGCAGAACCTTGGACTTGCCTTCGGCGCCACGCCGCACCTGACGGGCATAGACCGAGCCTTCGACCACCGGGTTGACGATTTCGAGGTGCGACGGGTTGAAGGCCAGGGTCAGGTGGCAGGGGCCTCCCGGAGTCGAGACGTCAGACGAGAAGCCCATGTGGTACTTGACATCACCAGCCGACAGGTCGCTCTTCTTCTTGCCTTCGAATTCGGCGAAGAGCATTGACGGGGCTTTGCCCAGCGTATTGACCAGGACGTTCAGGCGACCGCGGTGGGCCATGCCGATGACCACTTCGTCAATGCCATGCTTGCCGCCAACGCGGATGGCTTCGTCCATCGAGACGATCAGCGACTCGCCGCCTTCGAGCGAGAAGCGCTTCTGGCCGACGTATTTGGTATGCAGGTAGCGTTCAAGGGTTTCAGCAGCGGTCAGACGCTCAAGCAGACGCTTTTTCTGGTCGGCATTGTAGTTCGGGCGCGAACGAATGGTTTCCAGGCGTTCCTGCAACCAGCGCTTCTCGGTATAGTCGGACATGTACATGTACTCGACTCCGACCGCAGCACAATAGGTCTGCTTCAGGGTTTCGAGAATGTCGCCGAGTTTGGCGTTTTCCGGCAGGCCTTTTAGAGAACCGACGTTGAAGGTCTGGTTCAAATCGGCATCGGAAAAACCATAGAACGAGAGTTCAAGTTCTTCAATCTTGGGACGTGGCAGGCGCTTGAGGGGATCGAGCTCGGCCCAGCGCGTACCAATCGAACGGTAGGCGGTGACGAGCTGGCCAACGGCGGACTGCTTCCTTGTGTCGCCGCCAGCGGCGGGAGCGCTCGGCCGGAAGCCGCCATCCTTGGCCAGTTCGGCAAAAGCGGCGATGACCGGTGCATGCGCGACGTCACGCGCAACAAAGCCCGGCATCTGGGCCAGGCGGTCGAAATAGTCGCGCCATTCAGCCGGCACGGCAGTCGGGTTGTCGAGGTAGGTTTCGTACAGCTCTTCAACAAACGGTGCATTGCCGCCAAAGTAAATTGTGCTGTCGAACAGTTGATTCATCGTAGTCATAGGCATCCCCTTGAGGGTGTTGTCTTTTTGGGTAGCTGCGGGTCGCGGCTCGAGTAGATTCCGCGGGTAAAAAAAGGGCGGCCAAGCGGCCGCCCGGTTTCCGACTTAGCCGCGTTGGGCGAGCGGTACGACATCGCGCTTGGCGGCGCCGATGTACAGCTGACGCGGACGACCGATCTTATATTCCGAATCGGTGATCATTTCTTCCCACTGCGTCATCCAGCCTACCGTGCGAGCCAGAGCGAAAATACAGGTGAACATTTCGGTCGGAATGCCGATCGCTTTCTGGACGATGCCAGAGTAGAAGTCGACGTTCGGGTAGAGCTTCTTCTCGACGAAGTACGGATCTTCCAGGGCGATCTTTTCCAGTTCCATGGCCAGCTTGAACAGGCGATCATTTTCAAGACCCAGTTCGGTCAGAACTTCGTTACAGACCTTGCGCATCAGCGTGGCACGCGGGTCGAAGTTCTTGTAAACGCGGTGACCGAAGCCCATCAGCTTGAAGGAATCGTTCTTGTCCTTGGCACGGGTGATGTACTCACCGACCTTGGAAACGTCGCCGATTTCTTCCAGCATCTGCAAACAGGCTTCATTTGCACCGCCGTGTGCCGGGCCCCACAGACAAGCGATACCGGCAGCGATACAGGCGAACGGGTTGGCACCGGAAGAGCCGGCCAGACGCACCGTGGAGGTCGAGGCATTCTGTTCGTGGTCGGCGTGCAGCGTGAAAATGGTATCGAGCGCGCGAACCAGAACCGGGTTCGGCACGTACTTCTCGCACGGATTACCGAACATCATGCGCATGAAGTTTGCGGTGTAATCCAGATCATTGTCCGGATACATGAACGGTGCACCGGTGTTGTACTTGTAGGCCATGGCGACGATGGTCGGCATCTTTGCGACCAGCCGATTGAAGCTGATGTTACGGTGCTCGACGTCGGAGAAGTCCATAGCGTCATGGTAGAAGGCAGACAGCGCGCCAACCACGCCGGTCATAACCGCCATCGGATGTGCGTCGCGACGGAAGCCGGAGTAGAACTTGGTCAGTTGCTCGTGCACCATCGTGTGCTTCTTGATGGTGGTTTCGAAGTTGGTCTTTTGCTTGAGGTTCGGCAGCTCGCCGTTCTTCAACAAGTAGGTGACTTCCAGAAAGTTGCAGTTTTCAGCCAATTGTTCGATCGGGTAACCGCGATACAGCAACTCGCCCTTGTCACCGTCGATGAAGGTAACCTTGGATTTGCAGCTGGCGGTGGAGAGAAAACCGGAGTCGTAGGTAAACAGACCGGTCTTGCCACCCAGCGTGCGAATATCGACGCAGTCGTTGCCGTGCGTCGGGGACATGATCGGGAAATCGACAGGAGCCTGCCCGTCGATAGTCAGAGTTGCCTTGCGTTCGGTCGTCATGGTGTATTCCCTGTTCAGGTGTTGGTTGTCACTGCACTGCTAAAAAAGCGGTAAACATTCTGAATTTATAACATTTACCTTACTCAACTCTTACGAAGCATCGCCACGATGGGCGCGTAACGAGGATCATCGGTCTCGGCCTGACCACTGATCAGATACCAGAGATCGTGATCCTCCATATCCGCAAGCTCGGCGAATGCCTGCTGCTGCTCGTCGTTCAACTGCTTGAACCCGTTATCGAGAAAGCGCGTCAGCGCGATATCGAGTTCGAGCAGTGCCCGACGAACACAACGCCAGCGCAGGCGTTCGTAGTCCGCTCTTTCCATCAAACGGCGCGGCGAACCATCATGTCTTTGATCTTGCCGATGGCCTGGGTCGGATTGAGACCCTTCGGACACACGTCAACGCAATTCATGATGGTATGGCAACGGAACAGGCGGTACGGGTCTTCGAGATTGTCGAGACGCTCGTTGGTGGCCTGGTCGCGCGTATCGGCGATGAAACGGTAAGCAGCCAGCAGCCCGGCCGGCCCGACGAACTTGTCCGGATTCCACCAGAACGAAGGGCAGGACGTGGAGCAACAGGCGCACAGAATGCACTCGTACAGACCGTTCAATTCTTCACGATCTTCCGGCGACTGCAGACGTTCCCGTTCCGGCGGCGGATCATTGTTGATCAGGTAGGGCTTGATCGAGTGATACTGCTTGAAGAACTGGGTCATATCGACGATCAGGTCGCGGATGACCGGCAGGCCCGGCAACGGACGCAGCACGATGGGCTGCTTCAGGCTGTCAATATCGGTCAGGCAGGCCAGACCATTCTTGCCGTTGATGTTCATGGCGTCGGAGCCGCAGACACCTTCGCGGCAGGAACGACGATAGGAAATGGCGTCGTCCTTGGCCTTGATCTTGGTCAGCGCGTCCAGCAGCTTGCGATCAGTCGGCTCGAGCTCGACCGAGATGTCCTGCATGTACGGCGCGTCATCCTTGTCCGGATCGTAGCGATAGATGCTGAATTGAACCATGCGTTTGCTCATTCTCAACTCCAATTAGTACGAGCGCGTCTTGAGCTCGACTGGCTCGACGGACAGGGGTTGCATGTTGACCGGCTTGTAGCTGATCGAATTATCAACTGGCGAGAACAGGGTGTGCTTGAGCCATACCTTGTCGTTGCGGCCATTCGGGAATTCAGCAGAATCCGGTGCGTCGTCGCGGACGTGCGCACCGCGCGATTCCTTGCGGGCTTCGGCGGAAATCATCGTGGCCTTGGCGACTTCGATCAGATTTTCCATCTCGAGCGCTTCGGTCCGGGCCGTATTCCACGCCATCGACTTGTCCTTGATTTCCAGACTGCGGGCAGCCTTTTCGACTTCCAGAATCTTGCTGACACCTTCCTTGAGCAGGTCGCTGAAACGGAACACACCAGCATGATCCTGCATGGTGCGCTGCATGGCCAGGCGAGTTTCGTGCACATTGGCACCGCCCTTGCGGTTGTCCAGCGCACTGATGCGAGCCAGGGTTCTGTCGGCGACATCCTTCGGCAGATCACGGTGAGCGCGGCCAGCCTTGAGATCTTCGACAGCGGAATCGCCTGCCGACTTGCCAAAAACCAGCAGATCGAGCAGGGAGTTGGTTCCCAGGCGGTTGGCACCGTGCACCGAGGCGCAGGCGCATTCGCCGCCGGCGTAGAAGCCCGGAACAACTGCGTTCTGATCATCGCCCTTGGTGACAACCACACGACCGGAGTAATGGGTCGGGATACCGCCCATCATGTAGTGACAGGTCGGCACCACCGGCAGCGGCTCCTTGATGCAGTCGACACCGGCAAACTGGATACCGATTTCGCGGATACCCGGCAGGCGCTTCATGATGTTGGCGGGATCGAGGTGGGTGATATCGAGAAGGACGTAGTCCTTGTTGACGCCACAACCACGGCCTTCCTTGATTTCGGTAGTCATGGCGCGGGAAACCACGTCACGCGACGCCAAATCCTTGGCGTTCGGGGCGTAGCGCTCCATGAAGCGTTCCTTGCTGCTGTTACGCAGGATACCGCCTTCGCCGCGCACCCCTTCGGTAATCAGCACGCCTGCTCCAGCCACGCCGGTCGGATGGAACTGCCAGAACTCCATGTCTTCGAGAGGGATGCCGGCACGTGCGGCCATGCCCAAACCATCACCGGTGTTGATGAAGGCATTGGTCGAAGAGTAATAGATACGGCCAGCACCACCGGTCGCAAAAATGGTGGCACGGGCATGGAAGATCACGACCTGGCCGGTTTCCATTTCCATCGCGGTGACGCCGAGGACATGGCCTTCTTCATCGCGGATCAGGTCGAGCGCCATCCATTCAACGAAAAACTGAGTGTTTGCCTTGACGTTGCGCTGGTACATGGCATGCAGCATGGCGTGACCGGTACGGTCAGCGGCCGCACAGGAACGACGCACCGGCTTTTCGCCGAAGTTCGACATGTGACCACCGAACGGGCGCTGATAGATTTTGCCTTCATCGGTACGATCAAACGGCATGCCGTAGTGCTCGAGCTCAACGACGACTTCGTTGGCCTTCTTGCACATGAACTCGATGGCATCCTGGTCGCCGAGCCAGTCGGAACCCTTGACGGTGTCATACATGTGCCACGTCCAGTGGTCTTCCTCGGAATTACCCAGGGAAGCGGCAACGCCGCCCTGAGCCGCCACTGTGTGCGAGCGGGTCGGGAAAACCTTGGAGAGGACGGCCGTCTTCAGGCCGGCTTCGGACAATTGAATAGCGGAACGCAGACCGGCACCACCAGCCCCGACGATCACCGCATCAAACTTCAGAACAGGAATACTCACGCTTACAGCCTCCAGAGAATCGCAGCAGCCCACGCGGTGTAGCCCACCAGCGCGGCAATGGTCAGAACGTGCAAGGTCAGGCGCAGGCCCGTCGGCTTGACGTAATCCATCCAGATGTCACGCACGCCGATCCAGGCGTGGTAGAACAGGCTGACAAAAAACAGGAAGGTCAGGAACTTAATGACGCCATTGGCGAACACACCCTGCCAGGCCTCGAAGGTACCCGGACGGACAATCAGCAGAACGGCGGCGACCAGGACCGAATAGACGGCCATGATGACGGCCGTGGCGCGCTGGGCGATCCAGTCCTTGAGGCCGTAATGGGCACCTACAACTGTACGGTTGATCACAGCAACACCCCCCACAGAACCAGGGTCAGCGGAATGCTGACGGCAAGCACCACTGCTGCGGACTTGCGGGCAGCCTCTTTCTCGATACCGACATGCAGATCAAGCAGCAAAAAGCGAATACCAGCGCAGAAGTGGTGAACAAAGGCCCAGATCAAGCCCGCCAGAACGACTTTCGCCGGCAATGAGGAAAATACCGATTTAAAAGTAGAGAAGCTGTCGACCGACGTCAGGCTTGCCGAAAACAGCCAGAGCAGCACAGGCAGAAAAAGAAACAAACCGGCACCGCTGACGCGATGCAGAATTGAAACTTTGCCTGGTAGCGGCAACCTGATAGTAGTCAAGTCCAAGTTTTTTGGACGCTTCTTGATGGACATTTCTGCCATGAACGTCATCCCTCGCGTAAGTGTGCGGTTTTCCGCTTGTACGTGGTTTCAAAAGAACCGTAATTATACATTCAAAATCAGGCAGGGCACGCCCTGCCGGGCGATTTCGACCTAATCACCAAGCACTAACCCCTCACCCCAAATCGTTCCGATAATAGTGGTGACGCGTGCAATAAAGCCCCAGTCGCCACTCCACCGGTTTGTTGCCATAGGTGTAAGCAGTGCGCTCGACCCGCAACAGCGGATCGCCAACGGCAACCCCGAGCAGACCCGCACTTTCGGTATCGGCAGCAACCGCTCGCAGGTGTTCTTCGGCATGAATCATGCGGACGCCGAAATCACTCTCAAACAGGCTGTAAAGGGAACGCTCGCCGCTACGCAACCCCTCTAGCGTCAAGCCATTGAACAACTCGGCAACCAGGAATATCTGATCGAAGACCACCGGCTCCCCCTTGAAGCGGAGCACACGCTTGACGCACACCACCCGGTCGCCAAGCGCCAACCCGAGGGCGGCAGCGACTTCCGGCGAGGCCGCCAGCACCTCGCAGGAAAACGGGTCGCTAACCCCTTGGGCAGCCTTGCCATCATCCTGCACCAGACGAAGAAACCGATAGAAGGAACGCGGATCGCTATGGGTCGCCACAAACGTACCCTTGCCTTGGCGACGCACCAGCATGTTTTCCGACGCCATCTCGTCGATCGCTTTGCGTACCGTGCCCTGACTGACATTGAATCGCGCCGCCAACTCCCCTTCACTGGGAATCGCGCCACCCGGCCCCCACTCCCCCTCCTCCAGGCTGCGGATCAGGAAATCCTTGATCTGGCGATAGAGCGGGCTAAAAGTGGGCGAGTGCGCACGCACAGCCGCACGGGAGGGGTCTCTTGTCATGGGGCGAAATTTCAGCACATTTCCCGCACCACGTCCACGAAAAGTTGTCTTATATAAGACAGATGATGAATTGACAGCCAGACGCCGAGCTTCTAACATCGCGAATTCTCGTGCCGGCTGACGCAAAATTCAGTTCAAGCGTCAGCATTCGAGCAGAATCGAACAATTTCAACCACGCTGTTTCATACAGGAGCGACATATGTCCAAAGCCCCCATGCGCGTAGCTATTACCGGCGCCGCCGGCCAGATCGGTTATAGCCTGCTGTTCCGCATTGCCTCCGGCGAAATGCTCGGCAAAGACCAGCCGGTCATCCTTCAGTTGCTCGATCTGCCGCAAGCGCAGCAAGCCGTGAAGGGCGTCATGATGGAACTGGAAGACTGTGCCTTCCCGTTGCTCGCTGGCATGGTGGCCACCGATGACCCGAACGTCGCCTTCAAGGATGCCGACGTCTGCCTGCTGGTTGGCGCCCGTCCGCGCACCAAGGGCATGGAACGTGCCGACCTGCTGACCGCCAACGGCGCCATCTTCACGGTTCAGGGCAAGGCCATTGCCGAAAACGCCAAGGAAGACGTCAAGGTTCTGGTTGTCGGCAACCCCTGCAACACCAATGCCTTCATCGCCGCTGCTGCCGCCAAGAAAGTTGGCCGCACCAACCCGAACAACTACCACGGCATGCTGCGCCTGGACCACAACCGCGCCCTGTCGCAACTCGCCGGCAAGACTGGTCGTGCCGTTTCGTCCCTGAAGAAGCTGGTCGTCTGGGGCAACCACTCCCCCACAATGTATGCCGACTACCGCTTCTGCACCTCCAATGGCGACAGCGTCAAGGCTCTGGTAAACGACCACGCCTGGAACAACGACGTCTTCCTGCCGACCGTTGGCAAGCGCGGCGCCGCGATCATCGAAGCCCGTGGCCTCTCTTCGGCCGCTTCCGCAGCCAACGCCGCCATCGACCATGTCCGTGACTGGGTTCTCGGTTCCGACGAATGGGTCACCATGGGCGTTCCGTCCGATGGCTCCTACGGCATCCCGGCCGGCATCGTGTTCGGTTTCCCCTGCGAGTGCAAGGGCGGTTCCTTCAAGATCATCCAGGGCCTGGAAATCGACGAATACAGCCGCGAGAAGATCAACTTCACGCTCAAGGAACTGACCGACGAAGCCGAAGCCGTCAAGGACATGCTGTAATCCGGCATTAGTTCTTAGCTTCACGGAAGGGCCGCGGTAAAATGCCGCGGCCTTTTTCATTTCCGGGTCCGAAAACCATGCGTCATCCAAAAGCTGTCCTCTTTGCCGGCGAGAAGCCCTTTCCCATACTGCCTGCGGTCGACCATTACGCAGGTTCGGAAAAGTTGATGCGGAAGGCTCTGCAACTGCAGAAGGAACTCGGCCCGATCTTCGATATCACCTGCGACTGCGAAGATGGCGCCCACGCGGGTGCCGAACGCGCGCATGCCGAAATGGCAGCCGGCATAATCATGTCCGAGGACAATCTGTTCAACCGGGTCGGCGCCCGCGTCCATGACGTTACCCATCCCCACTGGCGCCAGGACATGGAAATCCTGGTCGGCATTGCCGGCAGTCGCCTGCCTTTCATTACCCTGCCCAAACCCTGCAGTGCCGGCGATGTGCAGGTTCAGATCGAGGCCCTGCGCGACATCGAGCGCGAACTGAATGTCGAGCGCCGGATACCGGTGCACGTGCTGATCGAGACCCATGGGGCCCTGCGCGAAGTATGGGAGATCGCCGCCCTGCCCGGCGTCGAGAGTCTCGATTTCGGCCTGATGGATTTCGTTTCCGGCCACCACGGCGCCATTCCCGGCAGTGCGATGAAAAGCCCCGGCCAGTTCGACCACCCGCTGGTCGCCCGCGCCAAGTGCGAGATCAGCGCCGCCGCCCTGGCCTGTGGCGTTGTGCCCTCGCACAACGTGACCACCGAACTGAAGGACATCGAATACATCCGCAACGACGCCAGCCGCGCCCGCCGCGAATTCGGCTACCTGCGCATGTGGAGCATTCACCCGAACCAGATCGTGCCCATCGTCGAAGCCATGCGCCCGGACTTCTCCGAGGTACAGGCCGCCACCGAGATCCTGATCGCCGCCCAGGACAAGGACTGGGGACCGATCCAGCACGACGGCAAGCTGCATGACCGCGCTTCCTACCGCTACTATTGGGAACTACTGGAGCGCGCCCAGGTCACCGGCATGGACATTCCAGCCGAGGCGAAGAGCCGTTTCTTTGCCTGAAGAGCTACCAATTCTCTATCGCGACGAGCTCATCGTCGTCATCGACAAGCCACCGAACCTGCTCGTCCACCGTTCGGAAATCGACCGCCACGAAACACGCTTCGCCATCCAGATACTGCGCGACCAGATCGGCCAGTACGTCTGGCCGGCACATCGACTGGATCGCGGCACCTCGGGCGTCCTGCTCTTCGGCTTGAATCGCGAAATCGCCGGCGCGCTTGGACGGCAGTTTGATGCCGGCTCCGTCGAAAAACGCTACTGGGCTGTGGTGCGCGGCTTTCCGCCGGATAGCGGATCAATTGACCACGCCTTGAGTCGGCAGCGCGACCCCTATGAATTCCGTGGCGAGCGCAGTAGCGACGAAGCCCAGCCGGCCCTAACCCATTTCCGCAAGCTGGCCGAGATCGAATTGCCGGTCGCCGTCGACCGCTACCCGTCCAGCCGCTATGCACTGCTCGAACTCGACCCGGTCACCGGTCGCCGACACCAGCTGCGCCGGCATCTGAAGCACATCGCCCACCCGATCATCGGCGACGCGACCTACGGCAAGGGGCGGCACAACCGCTATTTCGCCGAGCACCTGAATTGCCACCGGCTGCTGCTGGCCTGCACGCAAATGAATTTCGACCACCCGGTCAGTGGTCAGCGGCTCGAAATGAAAGCGCCAGTGTCCGGCGAGTTCGCCGCCACACTGGCGTTGTTCAACTGGAATCGGGATCAGTAGCCGATCGAACCTTCAAGCGCTTCCAGATGTTTCAATTCGCGCTCGACCTCGACGATGTCCTGGCCCAATGCATCGCGCGCCGAGAGCATGCCGAGCGGTTCACCATCATCGGCGACCACCGGTACGTGGCGAAAGCCCCCCTCCGCCATCATGTACAACGCATAAGCCAGAGGTTTGTCGGCACGGATCGTCTGCGGATCGCAAACCATCACTTGCGCAAGCGTCGTCTTTTCGGCGTCGAGGCCGGCTGCCAGAACCTTGTTGAGCGCATCACGCTCGGTAAAGATCCCGACGATCCGTTTGCCCTCGACGATCAGCAGCGCTCCTATCTTTTTCTCGGCCATCACGCGCGAAGCAGCCCGCACCGTGGTCTCCTTGCCGGCAGTGAACAGTGGGCGCCCGACGAGAATGTCGCTGATCATTCTTCGAGTCATATTTGTCTCCTTTGTTGTTTAATGAGTGAGTCCATTGTGACAAATTCGGCAAATAAAACACAGCTTACGCCGTCACTATTTTGATCTGATGACAATCACCGCAATGGCCACAAAGATGATGACCATGCCCAGCAGTTCAAGGTTCAAGCTACCCACTCGACAGCCGCCTCAGGGAGCCAATTCGTAAACCACGCGCACCCGGGCATCCGCCTTGGCCAGTTCGACAAAGCCGATACCGCAGGGATTGCTCACCACCGACTTCAGTGCCTCGTCCGGCGTCGCGACCTTTTGCGGTGGCTGCATTCGACCAGAGAAGACCTGGCGCGACCAGTAGGCATTGACCTCGGACAAGTCCTTGCCGACCAGCCCGCGATAGAAACGGGCGCGATCCGGATGGGCATCGACCAGATCGACCGGCTGCGCTTCGCGGCCATTGAAGAACTGACGATAGCGCCCGAAGAAGATGTTCACGACCTCGTTGCGCGTCATCACCGCAACGCCGCAACGGGCATTGACGACCACGACCAGCTCGGCCAGGGCATCGCCGGCAGTCAGCCAGAAGATGCAGCTACTGGTAAGAAGGAGTCGAAGCAGGCGCCGGATCATGGCTTAGAAGACAAAATCCAGGGTCAGCGAAAAGACATCGAGCTTGCCGTCCCATCCCGCCAGCTCGCGGCGGTAGGGGAAGATCGAGCTGGAATCGCCGCGAATGCCGTCCCACTGAGCCTTGAGCGCAATGTTCCGGAGCACATCCCAGCGCAGGCCGGCCAGGGTCGTATGCTGCTCAGCCCGGGAATCAGCCATCACCCGGGCGACGGCGAAATTCATCGTATTGCCGCGGCGGTCGGAATCGACCCAGGAATACCCGAAGAACGGCGTCACCGGCCCGATCCGGTAGCCAGCCAGCAGATAGCCGCCATTAGAACTCTGGAAAGCGTTGCTGCCCTGATCGACACGGTTCAGCATGAATTGCAACTGCCAGGGGCCGCGGTCATAGACCAGGCCCAGCGAATAATAGTGGCTACGGGTATCGGCCGTTTCCAGGTAATCGAGCGAAGCCTGCACCGCCGCCGGCGACAGCAGGAAGGACGGAATGGAGTTGAAATTTTCCACAATCGGCAGGCTGTTGTGGAATTTAATGTTGGCGTAGCTCAGGCGCATCAGCCAGGCATCGTGTTGATACTCAAGATAGGCCCCCATCAGCGGCGAGCCGTCGATTTTCCATTGGCGGTCGGCCAACGGGATGTTGCCATCGGAAATCCCGTAGAAAACCTTGCCGCGCAACACGTGCTCACCCAAGGGCAGGGTCAGCATGGCGTCAGCGCCATCGATGCTGTAGAACGGCAGATACCAGAAGAAATCGCCGGGTGGCCTGACGGTCAGGTAGGAATAGCCGACCAGCCGGGAATCGGCCAGCATGAAGAACTCTGTTCCCAGGCGCCCGCCGCGCAGGCTCAACGCTGGCGTCGGATCATACTTGAGGTAGGCCCAGGCGATTTCCGGGGTGAACGTCCGGTCGTAGCGATAACGACTAACCCCCTGGACCACGGCTTCGAGCTGCGGATCAATGCGCCAGTTGGCCTGCAGGCCGAGCACGCTGTCGGTCCGTCCATCCCACTTGCTCCGCGCCCCGCGCGGCTGCGAGATATCGCGGACAAACTCGACATTTTCGCTGGTTGTGCGCGCCGCGCCCAGCGTCCCGAAACCACGGACCGTGAATACCGGATCCGGCTCGGCTATCGCCAGCGACGAAAACATCAAGCCCAGAACGGCAAGCAGCCGGACACCGTAGGCGATGCTCTGTCGAATTGCGCGCTTTCCCGATGGGGCTGTCAGTAGTTTGGTCATGTTCGAAGAAAAAAACCCGACGTCGATGAGGCCGGGTTTTTCAGGGGCGAACCGTCAATGATCAGGCTTGTTCCGGCAGGGCGACCTTGTGGTCGGTGCTGAACTGGTAATCCTTGAAAATGTGCTCGGCCGACAGGATCTGATAGCTGCCATCGGCCAGACGATAGGTCGTGTCTTTCAGGCGGTAGGTCAGTTGCCCGCAGGTCCACAGGTCGAAATTGCGCATGTGGGTACAGAGACAGGTCTTGTCCATCACTGACACCTTGCGCGCCCCGGGATGAGTGGCGACTTCGCGGTTGTAGGCCGTGACGTAGGCACACTTACCGTTGGCGTCGAGCAGGTAGCCGTAGGCCTCGCAGTTCGGACGGATGCCGTCGCCGATCGCCGGGCTGGCCTTGAGCATGCGCATCGGGTAGCCGGTCGGGGAAATCTGGTTGACCTCGATATCGTCTTCGCTGGCCTTGAAGTATTCCTGCTGGACCTTCTCGGGCAGGCCGCACTCCTTGGCGACGGTGAAGCGGGTGGCAACCTGGACGCCAGCCGCACCTTGTTCAAGGAAAGCCGCGGCATCGCTGCCGGTGAAGATGCCGCCGGCCGGAATCACCGGGATATCGAGATGCTCGTCCTTCAGGTACTGGATGACCTCGGCGACGATGGTCGCCAGATCGTATTGCGCCCAGTCCATGCCGAAGCCGAGGTGACCGCCGGCCAACGGGCCTTCGACCACGATGTAGTCGGGCATCCGGTTGGTGCGGGCGCTCTTCTTCAGGAACAGTTGCAGGGCGCGCAGCGAAGAGACGATGATGCCGAGCTTGGCATCGCGGAAACGCGGATGATCCTCGATCAACGCGAAAGAGCCGAGGTGCAGGCCAGCGGCCAGCGTGATGCCGTCGATGCCGGCGTCGAGGGCGGCGTTCATGCGGACCTTGAGCGTCTCTTTCGGCGCGTTCATGGTCAGCTTTTCCATGCAGTTGATGAAGACCAGGCCGGAACCCCGCTTGCGCTCCATGGTGCCCTGAACATGCAGGCGGGTTGCCTCGACCAGCTTGCCGAGGTCGAACTTGACGTCGGACTTGTCTTCGTTGTGGACGTTGTACTTGTAGATCGCCAGCTTTTCCTTGACGAACTTGGTATCGTAGCGGCGGTCGGAAACGGTCTTGATCATCGCGTCGGATATGTGGCCGACACCACCCAGACGGGCAGCCTCAAGAGCCAGATCGGCGGTCGAAATATCAACACCCATGCCGCCGATCATGATCGGCACAAGTTCATGCTTGCCAAGCCGCAAGCGGAAGTCATCCACACGCTTCATCTTCATCCTTCAGGAAAGTAGTCAGGCCCGGATTGCGCAATCACGGCTATGACCAAGGGCAGAATTTTACGCGAATGTTGCCGTTCACGCTTGCTCGACCCCGGATAAATCAAGGCTGACCACGACTTGCGTGGCTAGAATTACTCGTTTGAACACCACCATACCGGAAAGGTTCGCCATGCCGCTTTCGACCCACCCCCTCTGGCTGGTCGGCTTTCGTCCCTTCTTCTCCCTGGCCTGCCTCGCCGGCATGATCCTGCCCATCGCCTGGGCCTTGATCTTCAGCGGCGTTCTGCCGGCCCCCGCCGCACCGTTCACCTCCGTGCAATGGCACGCCCACGAGATGTTCTTCGGCTTCGGCTGGGCGGTACTCGGCGGCTTCCTGCTGACCTCGACCAAGAACTGGGTCAACATCCGCGGCTATCACGGCCCGGCCCTGATGCTGCTGGCCGCCGCCTGGATCGCCGAACGGATCGGCATGAGCTTCGGCGGAAATTGGCCGCTGCCGCTCGCCGTGCTCGCCAACAACCTCTTTCTCGGCAGCATCGTCGCCCTGCTGCTGTGGACGCTGATCCGCCACCGCGACCGTGACAGCTACCGCGACAACGCCTTCTTCCTGGTCATGCTGCCCGCTTTCCTGTTCGCCAAATACCTGATGCTCTACGGCGACAACTTCCCGGCCGGCTACGGCATGACCATCGGCCTCTTCCGCCTGGCCTTCCTGGTCATGCTCGAACGCACACTCACCGGCTTCATGAAAGCCGCCTTCCAGGCGACGATCCTGCGCCAGCCCAAGCTGGACATGCCGATCAAGCTGCTCGGCCTGCTCCTGGTCGGCGAATTCTTCCTGCCCCGCTGGCTGACCGCCGCCCTCGCCATGGCCCTCGCGCTACTACTGCTCATCCGCTTCGCGTTCTGGAAGCCGCATCTCGCGCTGCGCCGGATCGACATCGGCATCATGTACATCGGCTACCTCGTCATCGTCGGTCAACTGCTGATCGAGGCGCTCGGTCATGTCGTGCAGTTCGTCTGGATCGGCTCGGTCTCGGTGCACCTGTTCACGCTAGGCGCCATGGGCTCGGTCATCCCGGCCATGATCATCCGCATCAGCAAGGGCCACACCGGGCGCAAGGTGGTGTTCGACGGACTCGACCGGGCCGTGCTCTACATCATGCTAGGCGCCCTGATGCTGCGTGTCGTGCTGCCGCAGTTCTTCCCGAACGCCTACCTGCGCTGGATCGAATTGACCGCCGTCTGCTGGCTGGCCGGCTTCGGCATCCTCGGCTGGCGGTATATTCCGATACTTTGCCAGCCGCGAATAGACGGCAAGGAACACTAGGAAGCGCAATGCAAATCTGGGTCGATGCCGACGCCTGCCCGGGCGTCATCAAGGAAATCATCTTTCGCGCCGCCGAGCGCCTGCAGATACCGACCGTCCTGGTCGCCAACAAGATGCTGCGCACGCCGCCCTCGCGTTACATCCGCGCCATCCAGGTGCCGGCCGGTTCCGATGTGGCCGACCGCCACATCGTCGACCAGCTGGCGCCCGGAGATCTCGTGATCACCGCCGACATCCCGCTCGCCTCCCACGTCATCGAGCGCGCCGCCCATGCCCTGAATCCGCGCGGCGAGTTGTACACCACGGCCAACATCCAGGAACGGCTGACCATGCGCAACTTCATGGAAGGGCTGCGCAATGCCGGCATCGATACCGGCGGCCCGGCCACCCTCGGTCAGGCCGACCGCCAGGCTTTCGGCAACGCGCTCGACCGCTTTCTGGCCAAGCACGCCAAACCGGCCGCCTAGAGAATCGCCTCAAACAGTTCGAGCTGCGGCGGCCCGAGGTAGAAATCGCGAGGCGACTGGCCGGCCGCCATGTGCGCCTTGCGGAAGGCGTCCGATTGCGTCCAGTCGGCGAAAGCCTGTTCGGACTCCCAGACCGTGTGCGAGGCGAACAGTGTGCATTCCTCGTTGGGCTCGGCGCGTAGCAGGTTGAAGCTGATAAATCCCGGCACCTCGTGCAAGTAGCTGTTGCGATTGCGCCAGTGCTCGACGAAGGCGTCCTCCTTGCCGAGGGCGATGCGGAAACGATTCATGGCCAGAAACATCGGGAACTCCTTTGCTGAGGGCGTTCGATCATATCAAGCGGCCGCCAGTTCCATGCCGCGGAACACCGAGCAGCGGCGGAAGACCTCGACCGTCGGCGGCACCTGCTTCTGGTTGCAATATTTGGCCACCAGCTTGGCCAGGCCCTTGATGTCGCGCCCGGTCGCTTCCGGGAAGATGTCCGGCAATTGGGCGAGCAGCGGCGGTGCGATGGCCAGCCCGAACTGTTCGGTCATCACGCCCCAGATCCGCTGGCGGTCGTCGCGCCCCGGCGGATGGAACTTGATCAACGCGATGCAGCGCGAAACGATGGCTTCGTCGATGTCGTCGACGCGGTTGGTGGTCAGGAAGAGCAGGCCGTTGAAATACTCCAGCACGCGCAGGAAGACGCCGACCACGGCGTTCATCGTGATGTTGTCGTCGCGCTTCTTGATGTAAACGTCGGCCTCGTCGATCAGCATGACCGCCCCCCAGCGCTGGGCGCGGGTCAGCACTTCCTTGAGCGCCACCTCCATGGCCGCGACATTGAGCCCGAGCTGGCCGGAATGCACCCGGTAGAGCGGGCGCTTGATGATCTCCGAATAGACCTCGGCGGTCAGCGTCTTGCCAACCCCGGCCGGCCCGGCGCAAAGCACCGTCGTGCCGCCCGACTTGCCGGCGACGATGTCGTCCATCAGGACGTCCATTTCGGCGGTCAGGATGTCGATGAGGTCGGTCTGTTCCGGCGGCAGGACCAGCTTGTCTTTCAACTCCGGCTGGTAGGCGTAGGGCTGCATGTCATCGACATGCACCCACAGGTAGTGATGCAGTTCGAGGTGGAACATCAGGATGTAGAAATGCACCGGCAGTTCGGTGAACAAGCCCTTGGGCAGGGCATCCCGGGTTTCTTCGACCTCGGCTTCCTCCTTGCCCGAGAGCCGCGAATTGCGGGCCACTCGACGCACGAACTTGGCCATGATGTCGCCGGTGGCATCAAGCGCCAGCACCCGCTCGCCGAGGATGCTCTCATCGTTGACCAGGCGCGCCGGGCTGCCGGTCGAGGACAGGATGATGACGTCCTTGCGCGCATAGTCGGTATCGCGATGGGTCGCCGTCGGATTCTCGGCGAAATAGCCGACGCCGGAGCCGGAGAACTGGGCGCCGTACTGGGCGCGCCACTCGAAATAGCGCTCAGCCATTTCGTCGTAACTTTTCAGCAGCTCCGGCGTTTCCTTGACGAAGCCCTTGGCGGCGAAGATTTCGGCGATATTACGACCGGCGATGTCGGGGCCGGTGATGCGCACGGCCGCCGTCGCCATCCGCGCCCTGGCGTTGGCTTTCAGCTCGACGAAGATCTTGCCGGTTTCCTCTTCCGAGGGCGGCGTGTAGTCGAGCCGGGTCACCACGTAGGCCAGCGGCTTGCCGGTGATCGAGGCGGAAAAGACCCAACCCCGCGTCGCGTCTTCGGCCAGATAGCGTGCGATGGCCGGCACCGCCATTTCCAGTTCTTCCGGCTCGAAGCGCTTGCCACCGGCGCGCATCGCCTGGCGCAGCGTCGCCATCTGGGCGGCGCGGGCGCGCAGTTCGGCATCGCCGGTCATGTAGCGCTCGTGCAGGAAGTCGAGTTCGGCGTCCTCCAACTGGTTGAAGGACAGTTCGACCTTGTTGCCGAAGCGCAACTGCTCGCGGACGAATTCCAGGCGCGGAAAGGCCGGCAGCATCGCCTCGATGTGCGGGCGTTCGATTTGCAGCTTCATGGCTACCACTCCCTTTGGATACCGATAAGCACCAGTGAGCGAATTCCGTGCCGAGCCGAAAACCGGACAAACCAGCATCGAAACAATAACTTGCCAAAACACCGGCTTGTCGCGCTTGCAACAATCAATCCGTGGGATACTCCGCCCCCTGTAAAGAATCGGAATACTCATGACCGCCCCCGCCCAGAAACCCGGACTGCACCCACGCAACAAGAACGCCAGCGGCTACGACTTTGCCGCCCTCACTGCCGTTGCACCGGGCCTGGTCAAATACGTCATCACCACCAAAGCGGGCACGCCGAGCATCGACTTTGCCAACCCGGGTGCCGTCAAGGCCTTCAACCGCGCGCTGCTCGCCCTGCATTACGGCGTGCGCGGCTGGGAGATTCCGGCCGGCTACCTGTGCCCGCCGATTCCGGGCCGGGCTGACTACATCCATCACCTGGCCGACCTGCTCGCCACCTGCAACAAGAAAGTCATTCCGACCGGCCCGAACGTCCGCGTGCTCGACGTCGGCGTCGGCGCCAACTGCGTCTATCCGCTGATCGGCCATGCCGAATACGGCTGGCGTTTCCTCGGCGTCGATATCGACCAGGCCGCCCTCGACAACGCCCAGATGATCCTCGGCAAGAACCCCGAGGCGGCGGCCGCCATCGAACTGCGCCACCAGCCGGTGTGGGAAAACATCTTCGTCGGCCTGCTGCGTTCCGGTGAGAATTTCGAACTCAGCATGTGCAACCCGCCCTTCCACAACTCGCCGGATGACGTCATCGCCGTCAGCCAGCGCAAATGGAACAAGCTGGGCAAGCCCGGCGCGCAGAAAAGCGCCGCCCAGCCCCGCCTGAATTTCGGCGGCGGCGGCACCGAACTGTGGTGCAACGGCGGCGAGCGCGCCTTCGTCAAGAACATGATCGAGCAGAGCGCCGGCATCCCGAAACGGGTGATGTGGTTCACCAGCCTGGTCTCGCAGGCCGACAACCTGGTGCACATCGAGGATGCGCTGAAAAAAGCCAAGGTCGTCGATTCGCGCATCATCCCGATGGCGCAGGGCCAGAAGCAGAGCCGCTTCGTCGCCTGGACCTTCACCGGCAACGGCGACCGCGAAAAATGGCGCAAGGCACGCTGGGCGGATGCCGTCCCAGCGCAGCCGAGCGCCGAGCCGACGCCCTTCAACCCGTAACTTCGGCCTCGCGCGCCTTGGCCAGATAGTCGCGCCAGAGGTGGCCGTGGCGGTCGTCGAAAGTCTCGGCCAGCACCTCGGCCGACTTGATGCGATCGACCCGGAAAGTCCGGAACGCCTGGCGCAGTTCGCACCAGGCGCCAAGCGTCCAGCAATGCCCCCAGAAAACCAGGCCGAGCGGCCAAAGCGTGCGCTGCGATGACTCGCCGTCACCCCGGCGGTAGCCGACCCGCACTTTGCGGCCGCTTTCCATACCGTCGCGCAATAGCGCCATCGGTTCGCGCAGCGGTGCCGGCTGCAGGCAATCGAGCGCCAGAAAGCGCCGACCGCTGGCACTGACCCGTTGTTCCAGCGCCCGCGGCAAGACCGCCTCGATGCGCGCCATGGCCTGTTCCGCGGCCTTGCCCAGCGCCGGGTCGGCCCAGGCCTGAACCAGCTTGGCGCCGACCACCAGTGCTTCCAGCTCGTCACCGGTAAACATTAGCGGCGGCACCTGATAGCCGCGCCGCAGGCGATAGCCGACCCCGGCCTCGCCGTCGATCGGCGCCCCGGATTTCACCAGATCGGCGATATCGCGATAAATCGTGCGCTCCGAGACTTCGAGCATTTCGGCCAGGGTGGCGGCGGTTACCACCCGCCCATGGCGGAGCAGCAGGATGATCTGAAACAGGCGGTCGGCTGGGCGCATGTCATGTCCGGAAAAACGGGAATTTCAGCATAGCACGCGCTTTCGCCCGCCCGGCAAAGCCTCCTGACACCATGCTGTCAGTAGCCCCCGCCCACAATGCGCTGCATCAACGGCACCCCGCCGCTGAACTTCACCCAGGAGAACACCATGGACAATCCGCTGCGCTGGTTTGAAATTCCCGCTCTCGACCTCGACCGGGCCACCGCCTTCTACGAAAACGCCTTTGCCATCTCGCTGCGCCGCGAAAGCTGCGGCGGCCACCCGATGGCCATCTTTCCCTTCGCCGAGCCCAACCCAGGCGGCGCCCTGGTCGCCATGCCGCAACTGGCGCCGCGTGACAACGGCACGCTGATCTACCTCGACGGCGGCGCCGACCTCGCGGCCATCCTCGCCCGCGTGCCGGCCGCCGGCGGCACAGTAGCCATGGCGAAAATGGACCTCGGCAACGGCATCGGCTATATCGGCCTATTCATCGACAGCGAAGGCAACCGGGTCGGTGTCTATTCGCCGAACTGAACCCCGTGCCGCCGCTGCCGGCTGGCGAGGGCCATGCGCCATCGCCAGCCGGCAGCAACACGCCGGACCGGCTGCGCCCGGCAAACCTTGCGACATGCAGTTTGGGAAGTGGCAGGCCGAGGCAGCCGGTATAATTGCCGTCCCTCATGTTTTCAGGCCTCACCGTGTCCGACCGTCTCGCCGTCCTACCCCAATACCTACTGCCGAAACAGGCGCTGACCGTTCTCGCCGGCAAACTCGCCGGGGCCGAGGCGGGCAGCCTGACGACCCGCGTCATCCGCTGGTTCGTCGGCCGTTACGGCGTCAACATGGCCGAGGCGGCCAACCCGGAGATCGCCAGCTACAAGAGCTTCAACGAATTCTTCACGCGGCCGCTGCAGGCCGGTGCCCGCCCCTTCGCCGAGGCCGATTTTCTGTGCCCGGTCGATGGCGCAATCAGCCAGTTCGGCGCCATCGAGCGCGACCAGATCTTCCAGGCCAAGGGCCACAGCTACTCCACGACCGCGCTGGTCGGCGGCGACCGCAAGCTGGCCGGGCAATTCGAGAATGGCAGTTTCGCGACGCTCTACCTCAGCCCACGCGACTATCACCGCATCCACATGCCCTGCGACGGCAAGCTGGTGCGCATGATCTACGTGCCCGGCGCGCTGTTCTCGGTCAATCCGACCACGGCGCGCGGCGTGCCCGGCCTCTTCGCCCGCAACGAACGCGTCGTCTGCGTCTTCGAGACGGAAGCCGGGCCCTTCGTGCTGACCCTGGTCGGCGCCACCATCGTCGGCAGCATGGCCACCGTCTGGCACGGCGTGGTCAATCCGCCACGGGCAGGCGTGGTCCGCGAATGGCGCTACGACGAGCAGAACATCGTGCTCAGGAAGGGCGACGAGATGGGCCGCTTCCTGCTCGGCTCGACCGTCGTCATGCTCTTCCCGAAGAACGCACTGGCCTTCAACCCGGCCTGGCAACCGGCCGCCGCCATCCGCATGGGTGAGGCGATGGGCAACGCGCCCGACCGAGCCTGAGCAGCGGATCGGTCATATCGATGACGATACGACCTAACAGGCGCGACTAGCTGACCCGGCAACGTTCGCCCAACATCGCCGACCGGGTTACCGGGGCCTGCAGCTTGTCGAGCCACCAGGCCAGCGCCCGCCCATATCCGCCCTTGCCGCTCTTGCGCCAGGCGTAGCTCGACTGGACTTTCTGCTCGGCTCGTTCCACCCGCTTGGCCACCAAGCGTCCAGTATCGATATAGGGCTGGGCGAGACAGGTCGGCAAGAATCCGACACCCAGGCCTCTTAACTGGGCGTCCAGTTTCGCCGGCATGTCGGCCACGGTGAATACGTCCTGTCCCGCCTGCAGGCCAATCGACAAGCCACTGCCCTGAGGGTTCGAGTCGGCGACGGCCACTTGTCGGTGCTGGCGAATCACGGCGTCCTGTAAGGGTTCTGCCAGCTTGGCCATGGGATGATGTGGCGCCACCGCAAAAACGAATGTCACGACACCGAGGGGCGCCCGCATCAGCCCGGTCTTGGTGTTGTCATCCATGACCACGCCGAGGGCGAGGTCGGCCTGTCCGGAGGTCAGCGCCTCCAGCGTGCCGGACAGCGTTTCGGAGCGCAGCTTGAGCCGGGTCGGCGGATTCAGCGTGAAGAAACTCGCGCACAGCTCCATGACAGTCGCCCGGTCGATGATGCTATCCACCGTAATGGTGAACTGAGGTTCCCAGCCCGTTGCCACCCGCTTGACGCGATTGGCGATGGCGTCGATTTCTGCCAGCAGGCAACCGCCCTCACGCAACAACTCGGCCCCGGCCTCGGTCAATCGGGCCTGGCGCGAACTGCGATCGAACAGCAACACGTCAAGCGCGTCCTCCAATTGACGGACGCGATAGGTCAACGCGCTTGGAACCATGTTGCTCGACCGGGCTGCGGCGGCAAAGCTGCCGGTGTCGGCGATCACCTGCAGCATGGCCAGTGTGCTGGGCGTCAATACATCGCGTGGCGTGGCCATGAGCCCTCCGACAATTCAAATATTTTGAATGCTGACATCAAACCTGGCGAATCGGCAAGCCCCGGCCACACCCACAATGGGCTCCGCATCAACGAGGAAGTAGGCCACAACCGTGGCCCCCTTGCCCCAACTGTTCATTTCATCGACTAACGGAGTTCATCATGACCAAGCCCACCATTCTCATCATCGGCGCCGCTGGCAACAACGGTATCGCCACCCTCGAAGCGCTGACCCGCAAGCACCAGAACGATTTCATCATTCGCGCCGGTGTCCGTTCGGCTGCGAAAGCCCGGGAACTGCAAGCGAAGTTTCCCGGCATCGAAACAGCCATCCTCGACCTGGACAAGCCGGAAACCTTGCCGGCTGCTTACCAGGGCGTCCAAAAACTGTTCCTGATCATCGGCAACGTCGAGAACCGCGAAGAACATGCCAGGAATGCCATCGACGCGGCCGTCGCCGCCGGTTCGGTTGGCCACGTCCTGTTCTTCTCGGTGGTGGGCGCCGAATACGAGGCCATCCTCTTCGCCCGCCAGTTCCGCGCCGGCGAAAAGTACCTCGAGGCGTCCGGCCTCGCCTGGACGCATCTGCGCACCATCTTCTTCCAGGACAACTTCGTCGGCTGGGCCGATGGCATCAAGCAGGGGGCGTTCTACTTCGGCATTGGCGACGGACGTTTTGCCCCGCTGAACGTCGGCGACATCGGCGACATCGCGGCCACCATCCTCTGCACCGCCGGGCACGAAGGCAAGGCCTACAACATCACCGGGCCCGAACTGCTTTCCGGACCGGACTTCGCGCAGGTGTTCTCCGCCGTGACCGGAAAGGCTGTGCAGTACGTCTCGCCGGATAACGCGACGACCCTCAAGTCCTTGCTCGATACCGGCTGGCCGGAATGGCAGGCAAAAGGTCTGGTCGAGTTGTTCAACCTCTTCGGTGACAATCTGGCGGCCGTCGTTTCTCCGGATGGTGAGCGTCTCCTCGGGCGCCCCCTGAAAACCGTTCGTTCCTACGTCGAAGCGAACAAGGCGGCCTTCGTTTAACCTGGATTCAAAAGATAACCCATCGGCGGCGCGATCGAACGCACTGCGGACAGGCCGAGAGGTTTGTCCGCACCGCCACCTCGACCATTCGGTATTTTTTGCGGTGCCTGTCCTGGCCACCCTGCCACCATCAACAAGGAGATCCAAACATGCTCACCATTCGCAAATCGCAAGACCGCGGCTACGCCGATCACGGGTGGCTCAAGAGCTATCACTCGTTTTCCTTCGCCGGCTATTACGACCCGGCGCATCTCGGCTGGGGCAACCTGCTTGTCATCAACGAGGATCGTATTGATCGTGGCACCGGCTTCGGCAAGCACGGTCACCGCGACATGGAGATCATCAGCTACGTGCTGTCCGGAGAACTGGCCCACCAGGACAGCATGGGCAACGTCAAAAGCATTCCGCCGGGCGATGTGCAGCGCATGAGCGCCGGAACCGGGGTAATGCACAGTGAGTTCAATCACGCGCAAGACCAGGTCACGCATTTTCTGCAGATTTGGATCCAGCCGAATGTGACCGGCATCGAGCCGAGCTACGAACAGAAAACAGTTCCGGCCGCCCGGAAGCGTGGCGCGCTGTGCCTGGTGGCTTCGCCCGACGGACAGGCGGACTCGGTCACGATCAACGCCGATGCCCGGCTCTACGCCGGCTTGCTCGATGGCGACGAGCAGACTGAACTCCCCCTGGATTCCGCACGCAAAGGCTACGTTCATCTGGTCAGCGGCTCGCTGGCGGTCAATGGCCTGCAGATCAACGCCGGCGATGCGGTCCTGCTGGAGAACGAAAACAGGATTGCCTTGACCAACGGCAAACATGCCGAAGTCCTGGTCTTCGATCTTGCTGCCTGAGCGCCCTCGCGCGTACCCCGCATCAACAGGAATCATCATGTTCAACGCCGGCACGGTCGGCCACATCGCGTCGGTCGGCCTGCCGATGCCCCAGGTCGTCGCCGCGTTCGCAGTGGCGGTCGACTGCAAAAAATCTCCTTGACCATGTCGATCGCCACCTGACTCGTCCGTCGACAGGTCAGGCGCCATGCAAACCTGCATGGCCATTCACCTGATATGGAGGAAACGATGCGATATCTGATCATCGTCAAGGCCACGGCCGAATCGGAAGCGGGAGCGCTACCCGAGGACAGCCTGATCGCCAGCATGGCGACTTTCCATGAAGAACTGGCCCGGGCCGGCGCGCTGCTCGACGCCTCGGGGCTGATGCCGAGTTCGGCCGGCTGGCGCATCCGCTATGAGGGCGAGCGGCGCACGGTCATCGACGGGCCGTTCACCGAGACCAAGGAGCTGATCGCCGGCTACACGCTGATCCAGGCGCGAGGCCACGAGGAAGCGCTGGAGTGGACCCGGCGCTTTCCCAATCCGCGCGGCGAGGGGCTGACCGCCGAAATCGAGGTCCGGCCACTGCACGGGCTGGAGGATTTCCCGCCCTCGGCAGCGGTCGAGCGCTTTCGCAGCCTGGGGGTCGGCGGCTGATTCATGAACAAAATCGGACATCTGCTGTCGATTTCAAATAGCTTATTTGTCATGCCAAACGGGCGACCACAGTCAGCAGCCCGCGCCTTTCAAGGAGCAAACAATGGTCAAAGCAATTCTGGGCGGACTTGCCCTGGTCATCGTCCTGGCGCTGATCTACGCCGCCACCAAACCGGATACTTTCCGCGTCGAGCGTTCGATCAGCATCAAGGCGCCAGCCGAGAAAATATTCCCGTTGATCAACGACTTCCATCGCTGGGAGCAATGGTCGCCCTGGGAAAAGGTCGACCCGGCCTTGAAACGCACCTACAGCGGTGCTGACAGCGGCGTGGGCGCGGCTTATGCGTGGTTCGGCAACAAGGAGATCGGCCAGGGCAGGATGGAGATTATCGAATCGACGCCGCCCGCCCGGCTGCTGATCAAGATCGATTTCCTGGCGCCCTTCGAGGCGCACAACACCGTGGAATTCACCCTCACGAGACAGGGCGACAGCACCGTACTGAGCCACGCCATGTTCGGACCGAGCCCCTATCTCGCCAAACTGATGGGCCTTGTTTTCAGCATGGACAAAATGGTCGGTGACAAATTCGAAGAAGGCCTCGGCAGCCTGAAAGCCATCGCCGAGGCGCAATAGGGGGCCGGTATCGACAGTTGCGCCGCAAAAAATCGGCGCGCGCTGTCGATTACGAGAAGCCCAGCCCGTCGTACACAGTGAGGCCAGCCGCTTTCGCTGCTTCCCGCCTCTTCCCAACGCAAAGGAGATAAGCATGAGCACCGTACAACCCATCCCCCCCGGCATGACTTCAATCACCCCGCACCTCGTCTGCCACGACGCGGCGGCCGCCATCGACTTCTACGTCAAGGCCTTTGGCGCCGTCGACGAGTGCCGCCTGCCCGGCCCGGACGGCCGCCTGATGCACGCCATGGTCCACATCGGCAATGCCGCGCTGATGCTGGTCGATGAATATCCGGAATGCGGCGCACAGTCCCCGAAGGCCCTCAAGGGCTCGCCGGTGACCATCCACCTCTATGTGCCCGATGTCGACGCCACGGTCGCCCGCGCCGTCGAGGCTGGCGCTAAGGTCACGATGCCGGTCGCCGACATGTTCTGGGGCGACCGCTACGGCCAGCTGGAAGACCCCTTCGGCCACCACTGGTCGGTCGCCACCCATATCAAGGATGTCGGCCCGGACGAAATCGGCGCTGCGATGGCCAAGGCCTGTGCCTAGCACTGAGGAGAACGCCATGGCCTATCTGCTTCTGATTCTCGAACCCCGCGGCCAGCGGGCAACCCGGACGCCGGAGGAAGGCCACCGCCTGTACGACCAGATGGTGGCTTTCGGCCAGGATCTGCAGAACCGCGGCCAGTTGCGGGCGGTTGAATCGCTAGGCCCGGACGATCATGCGATCCGCGTTTCGGCCGGCGCCGGCGGCGCTCCCCAACTGCGTGACGGGCCGTTCGCCGAAGCCAAGGAGATGGTCGGCGGTTTCTTCCTGATCGATGTCGAGACGCGCGACGAGGCGGTTGCCATCGCCCGCCGCTGCCCGGCCGCCAACTGGGCGACGGTCGAGGTACGCGAATGCGCACCCTGCTACGTTTCCTGAGTGGCGCGCACGAACGGCGGCCAAACCGTACCGTTGAAAGGACACAACATCATGCTCGACAAACCGCAAATCCTTGAAACCGAAGCCCAACTGAGCGCCGTCATCCGGCTGACCATCCCACGCGAAGAGATCCAGCAGGTCATGGAACCGGCCATCAGCGAAGTTCTGAGCACCCTGGCGGCGCAGGGCATAGCACCGGCCGGCCCGGTCTATACCTACCATTTCCGGATGGACCCCGGCATCTTCGACTTCGATGTCGGCGTCCCGGTCAAAACGCCGGTTACCGCCAGCGGCCGGGTCAAGCCCGGGCAGTTGCCGGCCACCCGAGTGGCACGGACGATCTACCACGGCCCTTACGAGGGACTCGGTGTGGCCTGGGGCGAGTTCAAGGCGGGCCTTGCCGCCGAAGGGCTGCACCAGGCGCCGAACCTTTGGGAGAGCTACACCACCGGACCGGAGACGACGCCCGACCCGGCGAACTGGCGTACGGAACTCAACCAGCCGCTGCTGTCTTAGCCGTCCGCCAAGCCCTCCCCAACCCACGGAGAACACCATGGCCAAACAAATCTTCGTCAATCTGCCGGTCGCCGACCTCAAGGGCGCCATCGCCTTCTTCAGCGCCCTCGGCTTCACCTTCAACCCGCAATGGACCGACGACACCGCCACCTGCATGATCGTCGGCGACAACATCTTCGTCATGCTGCTGGTCCGTGACCGCTTCCAGAGCTTCACTCCGAAGCCGGTGGCCGATGCCCGCCAGAGCACCGAGGTGCTGATCTGCCTCGCTCTCGACAGCCGCGAAGCCGTGGACGCCATGGTGCGCCAGGCAGTCGCGGCCGGCGGCAGCACCTACAAGGCGGCCGAAGATCACGACTTCATGTATAGCCATAGCTTCCAGGACCTCGACGGCCACATCTGGGAGCTGGTCCATCTCGTCGAGCCGGCCCCGGCCGCGGCATGAGCAGGGAGCAGGGCTCCCGCGCAGTGGGGATGCGACCGCCCGCGAATGCCGCCGACCGCCGACCCGCAGCGGCGAAGAGGCCGATGACAGCCAAGGAGGCGGTGCGATGAGCCCGGCCGACCCGAGCGCCGCCCGGCGCGCCATCGAGGCCATCTGGCACCTCGAGGCGGCCCGGGTGATCGGTCGGGTCGCCCGCCTGGTGCGCAACGTCGGGCTTGCCGAGGAGTTCGCCCAGGACGCCCTGGTCGCCGCACTGGAGCACTGGCCGGCCAACGGCGTCCCCGCCAACCCGGCGGCCTGGCTGATGACCGCCGCCAAGCGCCGGGCGCTCGACCATCTGCGGCATGAACAGGTGTCGGCCGGCAAGGCGGTCGACATCGGCCGCGAACTGGATTTCCGGCATGAAGTCGCCGCCGCCGAACTTGCCGATCAGGTCGACGACCGGCTCGACGACGAGATCGGCGACGACCTGCTGCGCCTGATCTTCACCGCCTGCCATCCGCTGCTCTCGCCCGAGGCGCGCTGCGCCCTGACCCTACGCCTGATGGGCGGCCTGACCACCGACGAGATCGCCCGCGCCTACCTCAAGCCGGAGCCGACCATCGCCCAGCGCATCGTCCGCGCCAAGCGCACGCTGGCCGAGGCCCGCGTCCCCTTCGAAGTGCCGCACGGCGCCGAATTGCTGCGCCGCCAGGGGCCGGTGCTCGAAGTCATCTACCTGATTTTCAACGAGGGCTATGCCGCCACCTCGGGTGCCGACTGGATGCGTCCGGCGCTGTGCGAGGAGGCACTTCGCCTCGGCCGGGTGCTGGCCGGCCTGTTGCCGAGCGAAGGCGAAGTCCTCGGCCTGGTCGCGCTGATGGAAATCCAGGCCTCGCGTTTCGCGGCCCGGACTTCGCCCGCCGGCGAACCGGTTTTGCTGCTCGAGCAGGACCGTAGCCGCTGGGATCGCCTGCTGATCCGCCGCGGGCTGGCGGCCCTGGCGCAGGCCGAAGCCCTGCCCGGCCCGCTCGGCCCTTACGCCCTGCAGGCCGCGATTGCCGCCTGCCACGCCCGGGCGACGAGCGCCGAAGGGACCGACTGGGCGCGCATCGCGGCGCTCTACGATGGGCTGGCCGAGATTGCATCGTCGCCGGTCGTCAGCCTCAACCGCGCGGTGGCGGTGGCGATGGCTTTCGGCCCGGCGGCCGGGCTGGAAATCGTCGACGGCCTGCTGGCCGAACCCGGCTTGCGGAATTACCACTTGCTGCCCAGCGTGCGCGGCGATCTGCTGGCCCGACTGGATCGACCTGACGAAGCACGCGCCGAGTTCGAGCGCGCGGCCCGCCTCACCCATAACGCCCGCGAACGCGCGCTGCTGCTCGCCCGGGCCGGTCGCTGCCGGGTTTGAATCGCGGGCTGAACATGTCATCGGGAAGTCATGGGATACTTCCGCCTCCCCCAACAAGGAGAATGCAATGACTGCACAGCCCTTTACCGCCCGCGCCCTGATCGCCGGCTTTTTCCTGCTCTTTTCCGGCCTTGCCGCTGCCGAAGCGCCGCAGCAGAAAACCCAGGTGCCCGGCTATTACCGCCTGATGCTCGGCAGCTTCGAGGTTACCGCCCTCTACGATGGCGCCATCGATCTCGACGAAAACCTGCTCAAGAACATCCAGAAACGCGACGTCCAGCGCCTGGTTGCCCGCCAGTTCCTGAAGGGCCCCAAGGTGCAGACGGCGGTCAACGCCTACCTGGTCAATACCGGCAGCAAGCTGGTGCTGGTCGATGCCGGCGCCGCCAAGTTGTTCGGGCCCAGCCTCGGCAACATCGTCGACAACCTGAAGGCCGCCGGCTATACGCCCGAGCAGGTCGACACCGTGCTCGTCACCCATCTCCACGGCGACCACGTCAATGGCCTGGTCACGGCCGACGGCAAGCGCGTCTTCGCCAATGCCGAGGTCTGGTCCACCAAGGCCGACAACGATTTCTGGCTCAGCGAGAGCATCGCCGCCCAGGCCCCGAAGGAAGCCCAAGGCTTCTTCAAGATGGCGCGCGACGCCGCCGCGCCGTATATCGCGGCCGGCAAGTGGAAGACCTTCGACAGCGACCGCGAACTGCTGGCCGGCGTCTCCAGCGTCGACACCCATGGTCACACGCCGGGCCATGTCAGCTATCGCTTCGTCAGCGGCGAGGATCGCCTGCTGATCCTCGGCGATCTGGTGCATAACCACGCCGTGCAGTTCGCCCGTCCCGACGTCGCCATCGAGTTCGACGTCGATCCGAAACAGGCCGTCGTCGCCCGCAAGCGCATCTTCTTCCAGGCCGCCAAAGAGAAGCTGATGGTCGCCGGCATGCACCTGCCCTTCCCGGGCATCGGCCACGTCCGCAAGGAACCCAAGGGCTACGCCTGGGTGCCAGCCGAATTCGCGCCGCTCAAGCCGTAATCGGCCAGCCGCCTACTGGAACGCCCCCGGCGCCAGCGCACTGCTGACTCGCAGGGGGCGGCTGCCAACCGGATAGATGAATTCCGCGTCAGGCAGCAGCTCGACCCCGCGCACGCTGCCCGGCGGCCTGACCGCGCCCCGTAGCGGCGACAGACTGGTCGGGCGTAGAGGAATCCCGCCGTACTCGATCAGATCAGCGCGCTCTGTCGTCTGGTTACCCTCGACCCTGCCCCGTGCCGGCGGGTAAAAATTCCCCTTGCCGACCAGCAGATTGTTGAGCTGCCAGATATCGATCCCTCCCGGAAACTTGTCGGCCCAGACATTCAGAAAATCGCCCGCAAAGTGGTCATTGACCAGGGTGTTGTGCGAGAGATAGAGCGCATTGTCCGGCCAGCGCGGCCCCTCGGCACCGTAAGCCACGATGGTCGAATTGTCAGTACCGGCACTCTGGCCGATGGCATTGCCGATAACAGAAACCAGCCCGCCATTAGGAAACTCCAGTTCGTAGGAAGCCTTGCCGCCCCTGCCATCGACCAGCATGTTGTAGAGCACATGACTCTCGCGGGCGCGGGATTTGACCAAATGGCCAAGATAGCCGTTGTAAAAGCGACTGCCGCGCAAGACGAATTTGCCGATTGGGCCAACGTACAACAGGTGGTGCAAGCCTCCCGGGTGGCGTGGGGCATCACCGAATTCACTATCCGACACTTCAAGCGACTGCTCGGCCAAGTTGCCGGTCAGGATACCCATTTCGTTATCGACAAAACGACAGCCGTGGACGGTCAGCTGACCTTTCTCGAAACGGATGCCGGCTCCGTTTGAATCTCGCACCCGTGCTCCGCGAAACTCGATATTCTCGATCCTCACCTTGCCGCCACGCACCACCCAGATCGCCTTGTCCTCGGCGCTCCGGCCGTCGGCCAGCATGACCGGGCGCTCGCCGGCGGCGCCGCGAATGGTCAGGTTATTCTGATTCCAGATCGCCGGCTGTCCACGGTAAGTCCCGGGGCGGATCTCAATCACCTCGCCATCCCGGGCCAGGCGCGCTGCTTCGCTCACGGTCCTGATTCTTTCGCCGGCACCGACCAGCATCGTCACCTGCCCGGCCGCCCGGCCCGGGTCTTGGGCCGTGGCAAGCTCCGCCTCGGGCAAGACCATCAGCTTGCCATCCGGCCCCCGGCGAATTTCGCCCCGGTAATCCTGCTTCGGCGGCAGATTGCCGAGTTCCTGGGCAACAGCCCCGCCGGCAACGGCCAACAGGACAAGGGACAACATGCAAGCCAGCGGCTTCCGGAGCATGGTTTTTCCTTCCAGATCAGGGGTGATGTCGGTCGGCAAACGAGGTCCGTTCATTCTAACGGCATTCCATACAGACAAAAAAATCCCCCGCTGGTTTCCCGACGGGGGACTATTCCTGCGCTTGATGCAGCACAGGCGCCGAAATCCAAGCGAACACGAGGCTGGCGATCAGCCCCGGCCGACCGCCCATTTACCGGCGCCGCCCAGCGCCGAAGCGAAAGCGACGAGCAGCAGGAACAGCCCGTGCAGATTGCCGAGCAAGGCCGCCCCGTGCAGCCAGCCATGGACCAGCGGCCAGCCGATGATCAGCGTCAGCCCCAGGCTGGCCAGCGGCATCCACAAGCCCAGCAACATCAGAATCCCGCACAGCATTTCAGCCAGGTGCAGCCCCCAAAGGCCGGCTTGGGACAGACTGGCCGGCAAGGCCGAATGCATCAGCGGTTCGAAGCCGGCGAAAAACGCCATCCCGCCGACGGCGAGACGCAAACAAAGAAGGGACCAATCAATACGTGTTTTGGAAGCAGCCATGGAAAACCGAAAGGTAATGGTAAATAGGATGCGGGAGTACGCGAACTTCTTGCGGATGGCCCGAGTTTCGAAGCGCTCGGCGGTCAGCACAGAGGGCGCCATTTTACGCGCGACGGGCAAAAGCCGGATGGCATGCAAAAGGCAGCATCATGCAAAAGCCCCCGCCGGTTTCCCGGCGGGGGCTTTTTCTTGCGCTCGACGCCTATAAAAACGTCGATTTTCGCAACTTACATCTCGACCGTAGCAGCCTGTTCCACAAACTCGGGAATCTGGTCGAAGTTCATGTAGCGATAGACTTCACCGGCCTTGGCGTTCACCAGCTTGATCTGCTCCATGTATTCCGGAACCGTCACGATGCGGCCGGCCAGGGCGCACATGGCGGCCAGTTCGGCGGAACCGAGGTACACTTGGGTGTCGATGCCGAGGCGGTTCGGGAAGTTGCGGGTGGAGGTGGAGATCGCCGTCGAGCCCTTGCGGATCTGGGCCTGGTTGCCCATGCACAGCGAGCAGCCCGGCATTTCCATGCGCGCGCCGGACTTACCGAGGACGCCGTAGTAGCCTTCTTCGGTCAGGATCAGCGCATCCATCTTGGTCGGCGGAGCAATCCACAGACGGGTCGGGATGTCAGACTTGCCTTCGAGAACCTTGCCGGCAGCACGGAAGTGGCCGATGTTGGTCATGCAGGAACCGATGAAGACTTCGTCGATCTTGGCGCCGGCAACTTCGGACAGGATCTTGACGTCGTCCGGATCGTTCGGGCAGGCCAGGATCGGCTCGGTGACTTCGGCCAGGTCGATTTCGATGACCGCGGCGTACTGCGCGTTGGCATCAGCCTTGAGCAGCGTGCCGTTGGCGATCCAGTCTTCCATGGCGTTGATGCGGCGCTTCAGGGTGCGGGCATCGGCGTAGCCTTCGGCGATCATCCACTTCATCAGGGTGATGTTCGAACGCATGTACTCGACCATCGGTTCCTTGTTCAGGGCGACGGCACAGGCAGCAGCGGAACGCTCGGCGGCAGCGTCGGACAGTTCGAAAGCTTGTTCGACCTTGAGGTTCGGCAGACCTTCGATTTCCAGGATACGGCCGGAGAAGACGTTGATCTTGCCCTTCTTCTCGACGGTCAGCAGACCGGCCTTGATGGCGTACAGCGGAATGGCGTTAACCAGATCGCGCAGCGTGATGCCCGGTTGCATTTCGCCCTTGAAGCGAACCAGCACCGATTCCGGCATGTCGAGCGGCATGACGCCGGTGGCGGCGGCAAAGGCGACCAGGCCGGAACCGGCCGGGAAGGAGATGCCGATCGGGAAGCGGGTGTGCGAGTCACCGCCGGTACCGACGGTATCCGGCAGCAGCAGGCGGTTCAGCCAGGAGTGGATGACGCCGTCGCCCGGACGCAGCGCAACGCCGCCACGGGTGCTGATGAAGGACGGCAGTTCGCGGTGCATGCGCACGTCGACCAGCTTCGGATAAGCAGCGGTGTGGCAGAAGGACTGCATGACGAGGTCGGCGGAGAAGCCGAGGCAGGCCAGATCCTTCAGTTCGTCGCGGGTCATCGGGCCGGTGGTGTCCTGCGAACCGACGGTGGTCATCTTCGGCTCGCAATAGGTGCCGGGCAGGATGCCGGTCACGCCGCAAGCTTTGCCGACCATCTTCTGGGCCAGCGAGTAGCCCTTGCCGTCGTCGGCCGGGTTTTGCGGCAGGCGGAACAGGGTGGATTGCGGCAGGCCGAGGAATTCGCGCGCCTTGGTGGTGAGGCCACGACCGATGATCAGGGGAATCCGGCCGCCAGCGCGGACTTCGTCCATGATCACCAGGGTCTTCAGTTGCGATTCGGCGATCACGGCACCGTTCTTGGTGGCGGTGACCTTGCCGGTGGCCTGATCGACCTTCAGTTCGATCTCGTCGCCCATGTCCATCGCGCTGCAATCGATTTCGATCGGCAGGGCGCCGGCATCTTCCATGGTGTTGAAGAAGATCGGGGCAATCTTGGAGCCCAGGCAGAAACCACCGAAACGCTTGTTCGGTACGAACGGGATGTCTTCGCCGGTGAACCACAGCACGGAGTTGGTGGCGGACTTGCGCGAGGAACCGGTACCGACCACGTCACCGACGTAGGCGATCAGGTTGCCCTTGGCGGCCAGCGCTTCGAGTTGCTTCAACGGACCGCGCGAGCCGGCTTCGTCGGCTTCGATGCCCGGACGCGGGTTCTTCAGCATGGCCAGCGCGTGCAGCGGGATGTCGGGACGCGACCAGGCATCCGGTGCCGGCGACAGGTCGTCGGTATTGGTTTCGCCGGTGACCTTGAACACGGTCAGCTTCTGCGAAGCCGGGACTTCCGGACGCGAGGTGAACCACTCGGCGTCGGCCCAGGATTGCATGACAGCCTTGGCATTGGCGTTACCGGCCTTGGCCAGTTCGGCGACATCGTGGAAGAAGTCGAAAACCAGCAGGGTCTTCTTCAGGCCTTCGGCGGCCACGGCACCGACAGCGCCGTCAGCCAGCAGGTCGATCAACGGCTTGACGTTGAAACCGCCGAGCATGGTGCCGAGCAGTTCGGTAGCTTTTTGCTTGGAGATCAGGGCGCAGGCTTCTTCGCCCTTGGCAACCTTGGCCAGGAACTCGGCCTTGACCTTGGCGGCATCATCGACGCCGGCCGGCACGCGGTAGGTGATCAGCTCGACCAGAGCGGCTTCTTCGCCGGCGGGAGGGTTCTTCAGCAGGCCGACCAGTTCGCTGGTCTGTTGCTTGGAGAGGGGCAGCGGGGGGATACCGAGGGCAGCACGTTCGGCAACGTGGGCGCGATAAGCTTCAAGCACGGCGACTTCCTTTCGTAAAGGGTTGCTCTGGGAAATACATGGCGTAATCAGCCATTCTACGACAGTGATGGGGAGCATCGGTTCAGCAGGCAACCGCCCCCTTTGTTCAAGTCTTATATATTTTATCTTTTAGAAGGCTTGCTGTGAACTTCGTTCGCAAGGTTCTGGCGAAGTTAGCCTGAAAACCCATCAAACACGGCATTTTACGGCTGGCAAATCGAGCAAAAAATCTGGCTCTATTCACTCACTCTCCTCCGGGCCTCGACAGGCCAGCAGGAGAAACCAATTTCCGCCGTCCAAGTCGGGCACGCAACAAACACCAATAGTCATAAAAATTGACAAATGCGTGTAATAAATCACGGTGAATATGACGAAGGTAGTAGATATTGCGCCCCTTGTATCCTTGTATCAATGCACCAATTAAAAACTAGAAGCACAAGGGAGCAATTCATGAATAGTCCAAGCATTGCGCTTGCTTACGATGTGAGCACCGAAACGCATTTCCCGCAGGCGACGGTCAAGGAGATGCCTCAGGTCGCCGATCTGATCGTCTCCTACCTGGAACAAATGGGCATCGAGTACGTTTTCGGCGTCCCCGGCGGCGCCATCGAACCGCTTTACAACGCCCTGGCGCGCAGCGGCCGGCGCGGCGGGCCGCGTCCGATGGTTGCCCGCCATGAAGCCGGCGCCGCCTTCATGGCCGACGGCTACACCCGCGAAACCGGCAAGATCGGCGTCTGTTGCGCCACCTCCGGCCCCGGCGCTACCAATCTGATAACCGGCGTCGCCTGCGCCTTCGACAATGGCATCCCGATGCTGGTCATCACCGGCCAGCCGTCGCTCCCCTCATTCGGCAAGCGCGCCCTGCAGGAGTCGGCCTGCACCGGCATCAATACGCTGGGCATGTTCCGCCACTGCACGCGCTACAACTCACTGGTCTCGCACCCGGAGCAGATCGAATCGAAGCTGATCACCGCCCTGCAACGGGCCGTGCGCGCCCCGCGCGGGCCGGTCCACCTGAGCATTCCGCTGGACATCATGAAAAGCCCCAGTCCGGTGAGCAAACCGTCCTACGACATCGCCGCCAAGCTGCGTCCGACCTCCCTGCTCGACGCCGATGCCACTGACGACCTGATCGAACTGCTCCAAAATGCGAAGAATATCCGCCTCCTGATCGGCGGCTGGTGCGGCGAGGCCATCGGCTCCATCCTGCAGTTTGCCGTCCTGCGCGACATACCCTTCGTCACCACACCGGACGGCAAGGGGCTGATCAGCCCCTACCATCCGCTGTTCCGGGGGGTCTTCGGCTTTGCCGGCCACCAGTCGGCGAGCGCCATGCTGAATGACGATACGGTCGATCTGGTCCTCGCCGTCGGTACCAGCATGAACGAGTGGACCAGCAGCGGCTGGAGCGACACCCTGCTCAACAGCAAGCTGGTTCATATCGACGAATCGGCCGAGCACCTCGCTCGCTCGCCGATGGCCAAGCTCCACGTGCGCGGCCGCCTGCACAGTATTTTCAAGCGCCTGATCGAGCGCACCCACCGCATCGGGGAAAACAGCAACTTCGCATACCAGCGCAACCGCGCCACCCGCGACTTGCCGCCTGCCGAATGGGCCAGCGAAGTATCGCTGGCCGACCCCGACAAATACACCAGTAGCGCCAGCCCGATCGCGCCGCAACGGCTGATGTACGACCTCGGCCGACTTTTCCCTCCCAGCACCCGCTTTCTGGCCGATGCCGGCAACAGCGTCGCCTGGTCCACCCACTACCTGAGCCCTGGCGACCGCCGTATCAGCGAGCGTCGCCTGGGGGGGGCGGCCGGCGACGGGAGGGCGGGCGACGCCAGACCGAGGGCGGCTGGCTTCGCCTGACCATGGATTTCGCACCAATGGGCTGGGCGATCGGCGGCGCCGTCGGCACCGCCGCCGGCAACCGGAACGTGCCAGTCGTCTGTATTACCGGCGATGGTAGCCTGATGATGAACGGCCAGGAAATCTCGGTCGCCGTCGCCGAAGGCTTGACCGTGATCTTCGTCATCCTCAACGACCAGGCGCTGGGCATGGTCAAGCACGGCCAGCGACTGGCCGGAGCCGAACAGATCGCTTTCCAGCTGCCGACCACTGATTTCGCCGCCATGGCCCGCGCCATGGGAGCCGACGGCTACACCATCCGCTCGCCGGAAGAGATGGCCGAACTCGACATCGAGGCAATTTGCCGCAAAAAAGGACCGACCCTGCTCGATGTCTATATCGACGGCGAAGAAGTCCCGCCGATGAATCTGCGCATGCAGGTTCTGGGCACCGACATTTAGGTGGCGGAAATGACTGCCGAAATTGGCCGCGACCTTATCCATAGCCGCCTCTGGGAGGAAGAAGCGGAGGATGACAACCCGTTCTCGGCGCAGACCTGCTACTGCGCTGGCTACGATATATACGGTGACATCCTCGAGCAGGCCACTTATCCGGAATACCTCTACCTGCTGTTTCGTGGCGAACGCCCGTCGCCGCAGGTTGCCCGCGCCCTGGAAATTCTCGCCATTGCAGTCGCCAACCCTGGGCCACGCGACCCGTCGGTGCATGCAGCGATGTGCGCCGGCGTCGGCGGTTCGCCGGCCGCCGCGGCACTGATGGCGGCGCTAGCCGCAGGCGCCGGCGTCTCCGGCGGGTCACGCGAAGTTTTCCAGTGCATGCAGTTGTGGGCAAGTTGCGGCCATTGCCCGGAGGCTTGGCAGGAAGCGCTTCAGGCGTCGCCAAGCACTGGCAAAATGCAGGTCTGGCCGGACGCCGAACATCCGCCCGGTTTCGCTCCTTATGGCGAGCGCTGCAGCAGACCCGTCCGGCAGACCCTGAATGCCCTCGTCAGCCAGTTGGAAGATGGCTGCATCAGCTGGCTGGCACAAAACCGCGAAAGACTGGAGCAGGTTGTCGGCCGCCCCCTGGCAATGACCGGCGTGCTCGCTGCCGCGCTGACCGACCTCGGCCTGGCTCCTGTCGCCGGCGAAATGCTGACGCTTCTGCTGCGCCTGCCCGGCGCCGCCGCCCATGCGCTGGAACAGGGGGAAAGCGGTTTCCGACGGTTCCCCTTTTTCGCCATCGATATCGCCAACGATCCCGGCCCACGCGCCAAACAGGGAGAGCCACGATGAAGCAGCAAAAAACCCTCGAATCCTGGACTGGCCCGCTACGCACCACCATGGGCGGCTGTTTTCCGGGCGAACGCGCGGTGTTCCGCGGCCACGATCTGCATGCCGACTTGCAGGACACCGACTGGCTCGACCTCTACGTATTCGGTATCTGCGGCCGCCGACATACGGCGGCACAAATCAAAGTCCTGCATGCCATCTGGGTCAACACCAGTTATCCCGATGCCCGACTGTGGAATAACCGCGTCGCCGCGCTGGCCGGAAGCGCCCGCAGCACCGGCATCCTTGCCATCAGCGCCGCACTCGCCACCTCGGAGGCGGCGATCTACGGCCGCCAGATCGATATCGCCATCGCTGATTTCCTGGTTCGAGCCAGAGCCGCAGTCCAGGCGGGCCGCCAGCTGGCCGAAGTGGTCGCCGAAGAATTGCAGGTCAGCCGCGGCATTGGGGGCTATGGCCGACCAGTCGCGAAATCGGCGGCCGACGAGCGAAACGCCATCGTCCTCGGACTTGCCGAGCGCGAGGGACTCGCTGGCGGCGAGCATGTCAGACTCGCCTTCGCCATCGAAGAAATCCTGCTCGCCGGCCGCTGGCGCATGCGGATGAACTATGCTGCCATTGCTGCGGCGCTCGCCCTCGATATCGGCCTGTCGCCTCGAGAATACTATCTGTACATGCTACCGGCCTTTCTGGCCGGCATGCCGCCATGCTACATAGAAGCGGGCTCTCGCCCGGAACAGGCGACATTGCCACTCCCCTGCCAGGCGATAATTTACCAAGGCCCCGCCCGACGCCCTTGGAGCCGGGCTCTTGGATAATTGCCCTTGTTGCCAATGCATAGCCTTTCCTTTAGATTCCCCAGGCATTCAAGAAAAACCATAGAAAATGCTCCAGGGGGATACACCATGTTTCGAGTCCGTATACTTTCCGGCCTGTTGCTGGCTACCGGCACCAGTTTAACCCTTGCTCAGCCCATGGCCGACGAGGAAGACCTCGCCTTGGCATATGGTGACAAAAGCTTTGTATCCATTGCCACCGGCACCAAGCAATTGCTCAGCAAAGCGCCTTCGGCCGCAACGGTCATCACTGCCGAAAATATCGCTAGCATGGGGGCCAGGACGCTAATCGAGGCCCTGGAAGCAGTGCCCGGCATGCACGTTTCGCGCAATATGCTGCAACACCTCTACACCCCCACCTACGGCATGCGCGGCATCCTTACCGCAACCTCGCCACAGGTCCTGATGATGGTCAACGGCATACCGAGAACCAGCGTCTATCTCGGCAATCCCGACGAGGAACTGGTTGAATTGCCGGTGGAAAACATCGCCCGCATCGAAGTCATCCGTGGCCCGGGTTCCGCCATTTACGGTGCTGACGCCTTTGCCGGCACCATCAACATCATCACCAAAACAGCGGCAGACATCGACGGCACCTCATTCGGAGTGCGGGCCGGCTCCTTCAACAGTTGGGACAGCTGGTTCCAGCATGGCAGCAAGATTGGCGATCTCGACGTCGCCGCCTATCTGAAAATCGGCACCACCGACGGCCAGAAGCGCCAGATCCGCTCTGACGGGATCGGACGTAGCGGTCCGGTTAACGTGGGGCACGACGACATCGACGGTCAGCTTGATATCGGTTACGGCAAGTTCCGCTGGCGCGCTGCCTATACGTTACGCGACAACATCGGCACGGGCGCCGGCATTGCCGCCGCACTGGACCCGGCCGGACGCGTCCGTAGCGAACGAATCAGCAGCGACCTGTCGTGGACCGATGCAAACTTTGCCCGTGACCTCAGCGTGACCCTGCAAGCCGCCTTCATGCATCTCACCAACGAGGTCACCACGCCGCTGGTGGTGATTCCCGGCGGGGTCATCCCAGGCTTCCCCGATGGTGTGATTGGCGATCCGGACAAATGGGAACGTCAGTCCCGTTTCTCTGGAACCAGCGTCTATTCCGGATTTTCCGACCACCGGGTGCGCTTCGGCATCGGTCACGACGAAATGGAAATCTACAAGACCCGTGAAACCAAGAATTTCACACAGATTCCCACCCTGGCGCCCGTGCCGATGTCCTCGGCGAGCGGAGTCAATCTCTTCCTCGCCCCTCACAAACGCAAGCTCGACTACGCTTACATTCAGGACGAATGGAGTTTTGCCCGTGCCTGGACCCTGACCGGTGGCGTCCGCTATGACAGCTTTTCGGATTTTGGCAGCACGACCAACCCGCGCCTCGCCCTGGTCTGGGAAGCACGCCACGACCTGACCGCAAAACTAATGTACGGCACGGCTTTTCGCGCCCCATCCTTTATCGAGCAATACGCAACCGGCAATCCCATCGCGCTGGGCAATTCCTCCCTGATGCCGGAAAAAATAAAGACACTGGAAGGTGCGATCACCTGGCAGGTCCGCCATAACCTGCAAACCAGCCTGAGTGTCTTCCACCACGAGATTTCCGACATCATCAGTCAGACCGGGGCAACCTACCTGAACAGTGGCACGCAGAAAGGCAGCGGCGGCGAATTGGAAGTCGCCTGGGACGCCTCCAATAGCCTGCGCCTTTCAGGCCACTACGCTTACCAGAAGAACATCGATGAAAGTACGGGGAGCGATGCCGGCTACGCCCCACACCACCATCTTTACGGCCGAGCCGACTGGCGTTTGGTACCCAGCTGGCAACTGAGCGGACAGGTGAATTACGTCGCTGACCGTAATCGTGCCTACGGTGACACGCGTCCTGAAGTACCGGATTACACAGCTGTCGATCTGACCCTACGCAGCGAACGGACGAAACGTGGCTGGGACTTCTCGGCCTCCATCAATAACCTGTTCGACGCCGACATCCGCGAACCGAGCAAGTCCAGCTCCGGCATTACCTACGATTTCCCGATGCCAGGACGAACCTACTGGCTTCAGGCGCGTTTCAGCCTATAGTGCTGACATGAAATTTGTCATATTTCGACTCCTGTTGACGGTTTTCCTGGCCGGAAGCACTTTGCAGGCTCAAGCCGAGCCGACCCGTATTGCGGTCATCTATGCCGAAGCCGACGACTCCTACCCAAGCGCGATTACCGGGCTACTGGGTGGCATCGGGAATACACCGGGGGTTGAAATCATCCGGCTTAGCCTGAAGGACCTTGACTCACCACGCCTAAGCCAGATGCTGTTGGCCGCCACCCAGCGCGGCGACCCAATCCGGCTGGCCGCGGCCGGCGGCACTATCGGCCCGATCGCCGTGCTCTATCCGGATATCGGCGAGCCGTATCGCAGCATCTTCTCGAAAATCATTGAAGGCATCGAGGAAAGTGCCCAGGCCAAGGTCACCAGCTACGCGGTGGGCAACAATTTCAACGCCCAGGCCATCTCCGGCGAGCTGAAACGTCAGGACATTCGCGTTGTCATCGCCCTCGGCCGCAATGGACTGCTCGCCGCCAGCGCACTCGACAAGGACATCGGCGTCGTCGCCGGCGGCGTGGTTTCGGTGCCCGAAGCCAATGTTCGAAACAATGCGATCCTCAGCCTGGCGCCAGATCCGGCCTTGCTGTTCAGCCAGTTAAAAGAACTATCGCCGAAAACCCACCGCATTTTTGTGGTTTACGATCCCCGCCAAAATGCCTGGCTGATCAAGCTGGCGAAGGAAGCGGCACGCAATCACGGCTTCGAACTGGTGGCCCATGAAGCCGGCGACCTGAAGAGCGCCCTGGGCATCTACCAGGCCATTTTTGCCTCGGCCGATGCCAAGCACGATGCGCTCTGGCTGCCACAAGACAGCGCCACGGTGGACGAATCGCTGGTCCTGCCTCTGGTCCTGCAGGAATCGTGGTCCAAGGGCATACCGGTTTTTTCGAGCAACGTGTCGCATGTCCGGCGCGGCGCCCTCTTTGCGCTCTACCCCAACAACCTGGAACTGGGGCGCAATTTGGCGTCGTCGGCGATCGGCATGGCCAATGGCAACCCGGCGGTGCGCGGTGTCCTTCCCCTGCGCAATGTGCTGACTGCCTTCAATACCCGAACCGCCAGCCATCTCGGCCTGGCGCCATCGCCCGCCCAGCAGCGCGGCTTCAACCTGCTTTTCCCGGAGCAATAAGGGGTTATGGCGTCATTTTCCGGCCTCCTGCAGCGTTTCAAGAAAACCACTTTTCGTCGCCAACTCGCCATCCTCTTCTCGGTTGGTGTGCTCTGCGTTTCGCTGTTGTCGGCCTTTGCCACCTCCTGGCAGGGCAGTCGCCAGTTGTACGCCAGCAAGTTGCAGGATGGTTTGCGCATCTCGCAGACCCTGGCGGTGCAAAGTCGGCTGGCCCTGGTCTTTGGTTCCGCCGACAACGTCTCGGAAGCACTGGCCGCGGCCTCCGCCTTCCCCGACATCACCCGCATCGAGATTCGCCACACCGATGGCCGAGTACTTCTCGAACGCGGCGTCACGATCAGCGAAAATGGTGCCGGCAGCAAGCTGATGCTCAATACCAAGGTCGCCTATCTCGAGGAAGAGAATGCGGCGGGCTGGCGCTTCGTCGCACCGGTCTGGTCGGTATCCGGCCCGGACTCGCCGTTCGAGACCACGGAACGCAAGGACATCCTGCTCGGCTTCGTGGTGGTCGACCAGAGCAAAGCGCCGCTCAAGGCACTGATCCGCGAAGTATTCATCGTCAATTTCGCCGCCGGCATCGCCTTTGCGGTGTTTTTCGTCCTCGCTCTGCGCCTTCTCGCCCGGCGCCTCACGCAGCCGCTTTCCGACCTTTCGGACACCATGGCCCGCGCCGAAAAAGGCGAGATCGGTCTGCGCGCCGATCTCTCCGGCCCACGCGATCTGGCCGAGATGGCCCATGCCTTCAACAGCATGATGGAAGCCCTTGAGCAACGCGAGCTGGAATTGCGCACTGCACGCGACAGCGCCCTGCGTTTTGCCAAGCTGAAATCCGATTTCGCCGCCACGGTCAGCCATGAGATACGTACCCCGCTGAATGGCGTGATCGGCACGCTGGACATGCTGAAGACCGGCCGCATGGACCCGGAACAAACGGAATTGCTCGGCCTGGCCTGGGACTCCTCGCAATACCTGCTCGAATTGGTCAATAACATCCTCGACTTCTCCCGGCTCGAAGCCGGCCGCATGGAGGTCGACGCCAGCGATTTTGCGCTGCAGCCCCTGATCGACGGCATCATGAGCATGTTCCAGACTTCGGCCGCCAGCAAGAAGCTGACCCTCACTGCCCGCGTCGCAGCCGATGTGCCGCCCGTCCTCTGCGGCGATCCGGCCCGCATCCGCCAAGTCCTGATCAATCTGCTCGGCAATGCGCTCAAATTCACCGAGCGCGGCTCGGTGACTCTTAGTGTCGAGCGCATCGAAAACAGCCAGCAATTGCGCTTCGACGTCCGCGACACCGGCATCGGCATTGCCGGCGAACTGCAGTCCGCCATTTTCGATTCATTCACCCAGGCCGACACCTCGACGACGCGACGCTACGGCGGCAGCGGCCTCGGTCTGGCGATCAGCAAGCAGATCGTTTGCCTGCTTGGTGGCGAAATCGGCGTCGACAGCACGCCGGGTCTGGGCAGCCATTTCTGGTTTACTGCCCCGTGCACCGTCGGCACCCTCTCCCCGGCAGCGCTACCCGCCACCACCAGGCGGATGGAGCACAGCGCCCGCATCCTGATCGCCGAAGACAATGCCACCAACCAGGCCGTGGCCGTCGGCATGTTGCGCCTGCTCGGGTGCAGCAGCGGCGTCGCCCGCAACGGCGTCGAGGCCGTTGCCCACTGGCAGGACGGCAACTGGGATCTGATCCTGATGGATTGTTCGATGCCGGAAATGGACGGTTTCCAGGCCACTGCCGCTATCCGCAGTCTGGAAGCCGGCAGCGGCCGCCATATTCCGATCATTGCGATGACCGCCAATACGCTGGCGCACGATATCGAACGCTGCAAGATCGCCGGGATGGATGGCCACCTGTCCAAGCCCCTGACTTTGGAGGCGCTGGCCAGTCACCTCGAACGATGCCTGCAGATCTCGACACACCAAGTTGCCCAGGCCGAACTGCTCGTCGAGAGCACCGACACCCCGCCGTTCGACAGCTCGGCGCTCGATAACCTGCGCGAATTCCTCGGCGATTCGATCAGTGAAGCGATCCGCCCCTTCCTCGAAGACATGCCGGGATACCTGTTCGAACTGGAAGGCGCCATTGCCATCGGCAATGCCGACACGATCCGCAAGGTCGCCCACGTCATCAAGGGAGCCGCCGGCAATCTCGGCGCCGTGGCGATGGCCAACGCCGCCCGCGCCATGGAACAGCATGCCGAAGCCGGCACGCTCAGCGACAGCAGCGAATTGCTGCTTCGCCTGCGAACCGAATTTGCGCTTATCGAACCCGCCATGATGGCGGAGCTCGACGAGCCGCCCAGCCTCCCGCAACCCCGCGACGACGCCGCCATCGTGCTGATCGTCGACGACGACCGCAGCACTCGTTCCGCCCTGCGTCACGCCCTGCACCGCAACGGTTTCCGTGTCGAGGAAGCCGGCGACGGCACCGAGGCCCTGGCCTGGCTGGAAGAAAATACGGCCGACGCCATCCTGATGGATGCCCTGATGCCGGTGATGAACGGCTTCGACGCTTGTAGCGCCTTGAAACGCCATCCGCAGTGGAAGGATATCCCGGTGCTGATGATCACCGCGCTCGAAGACCGCCAGTCGATCGAGCGCGCCTTCGAATCCGGAGCAAGCGATTTCATTCCCAAACCGATCCACCTCTCGGTAGTCAACCAGCGTGTCCGCCGGGTCATCGATGCCACCCGCGCCGAGCGCCACGTACATCAACTCGCCTACAACGACACGCTGACCGGGCTGCCCAATCGCCTGCTCTTCGTCGAACACCTGAATCGCGCCATCGACCGCAGCATGACGCACAACAGCACGCTGGCCGTACTTTTCCTCGACCTCGACCGCTTCAAGTTCATCAACGACACGCTCGGCCACGAAGCCGGCGATCAGTTGCTGACCACCATGGCCCAGCGCCTCAAGGGCTGCGTCCGGGCCGACGACTGCGTCGCCCGTCTGGGTGGCGACGAATTCACCATCCTGCTCGACGAACTGCCGAATCCCGGCGTCGCGGCCAGCGTCGCCCAGAACATCTGCCGGACGGTCTCCGCCCCGCTCACCGTCGGGGGACAGGAGGTCGTGATGACCGCCAGCATCGGCATTTCGCTCTACCCCGACGACGGCCAGGACGTCAGCAAACTGCTGCGCCACGCCGACACCGCGATGTATCGCGCCAAGCAGAGCGGCCGTGATTTCTGCTATTACGAAGCGGCCATGGAATCGGCCCTCTCGGATCGCCTCAAGCTGGAAAACGATCTGCGCCGTGCCCTTGAACGCGACGAAATCACGGTCTTCTACCAGCCGGTGGTCAACACCGTCAGCGGCGAAATCGCCGGCGTCGAAGCCCTGGTCCGCTGGCTGCACCCGGAAGAAGGCATCATTTCGCCAGCCGAATTCATCCCGATCGCCGAAGACACCGGCCTCATCCTGGCCCTCGGCGAGCGCGTCCTGCGCACCGCCTGCGCCCAGGCCAAGACCTGGCTCGACAATGGCCTGAGCAAGCTGCACGTCGCCGTCAATTTGTCCGCCAAGCAACTGGAGCAGCCAGATCTGCGCGATATCGTGCTGCGCGCCCTGAGCGACAGCGGCCTGCCGGCCTCGGCACTGGTTCTCGAAATCACCGAAAGCGTGCTGATGGCCCGCGCCGCGGAAAGCATCGACCTCCTGCGCGATCTGCGCAGCCTCGGCATCCACCTCTCGATCGACGATTTCGGCACCGGCTACTCCTCGCTCTCCTATCTCAAGCACCTGCCGGCCAACACCCTGAAAATCGACCGCTCCTTCATCCAGGACATTCCACAGGACGAAGATGCGGTGGCCATCGTCACCGGCATCCTCGCCCTCGCCCACAGCCTGCGCATGAACGTCGTCGCCGAAGGCGTCGAAACCATCGCCCAGCAGGAAACCCTGGCCCGCCTGAAGTGCGACCAGTTGCAGGGCTACCTGTTCTCCAAGCCGCTGCCGGCCGAGGTCATCGAAACCCAGATGTTCACACCCAAGCGTAAAAAACGACAGCCGCGGAAGCAACAAAGCTGAATCCGCCTGTTTTGTAGGCAACGCCGGATTCCCTTTCCAGCTCAGGCACTTGCCATGCTTGTCCCGAGCTTATCCACAGACTTACCCGACCCAAACGGGGATAACGACGCCTTATCCGACGAGGCTGCTAGACTTGCTGCTATCGATAGCCTGTCAAGGAAGTGCATGAAGCCAAGCATCACCGCCCTCCTCTTTGCCGCCCTCGCGGCCATCGCCCCATGCAGCCAAGCCGAGTTGCTGGGCAAGGAAGTCGCCTTCTCCGAAACAGAAATCCAGACGGCGCTCGCCAGATCCGGCCCGCAGCAACGCAATTACAACGGCCTGATGACGGTGGCGCTGCTCGAAGTACCCCGGATCACCCTCGGCGTACCCGAAGGCCGGGTCGGTATCGTCGCCCGCGTTCACATCTCGCTGCTCGGCCAGCCGGCCATCCCGGTCGATGTCACAGGCACCGCGGGCATTCGCTACAACGACAACACAAAGGCCTTCTATCTGGAAAACCCGGTCGCCGACTCGGTATCCTCGCAGGCCCTGCCGAAAGAGTACGAGCCGGCCGCCCGCAACGCCGTGAACACTCTGGTCGTCAGCTATTTCAGAAAACCGGTCTATGTCCTGCGCGCGGACGCCAGCCCCGAAGAAGCCACAGCACGCTGGTTATTGCGCTCGGTGCGGATCGAACCGGGGCGCGTCGTCGCCGTACTGTCGCCGCTCTGAGCGCAACGACCGCCGCCCCTAGTACCACAAAAGCAAAGGCTGCTACTAGAGCGGCGGCAGGCCGTAGCGCTGGCGTGCCCGATTGCAGGCGGCGTGTTCGGTATCGAATTCCCGGCACGGCGAGGGCCGCCCCTCGTAGATGGTACAGCCGACCTCCCGGCCGACTTCCCCGGCCAGCGCAATGCAGCGCGGGGCGGCCGTATCGGTGCCGATCATGCGGACGATGGCGGCGGTGACCGGCACTGTCATCTCCTTGGGCACACCCGCCCCCCAGGCAAAGGTGCCGCCGGCCAGTTCGGCCGGGTGGAAATCAACACGGAAGCTGGCGCAGCAGGCGCCGCAGCTCTGGCAGGGGCTCATCCCAGATTCACCCGGCAGCGCCACAACTCGTGGCCGGAGGCGAGGTATTTTTTCTCGAAGGGCGTCATCGGGTCGGCCGTCTGCCATGGTTCGGCGGCCACCGGCTGGCCGCTGAGCAAGGTCAGCGCCCGGGCCATTTCCTCGATGTAGATGCGCCAGTTGCTGCGGCACTCCACTTCGCCGCCCAGTTCGCGCCACACTGGAAACACCGCGTGCCCCTGCCAGCGCCGGGCGAGATGGCCGATCTTCGGCCAGGGGTTCGGATAGAGGTTGTAATGGCGGGCCAGGCGGATGCCGCGCTCGGCCAGCAGGCGCCAGAAATCGACCAGATCGGCGCGTACCAGCAGCGCGTTGGCCGGCATCGGCAAGGGCTTGCCACGGCTGATCCGGTCCAGCGACTGATCGACGCCGAAGACGAAATGATCGGGAAAGCTTTCGGCGATGCGCTGCGTGCTCCAGCCGACCCCGCAGCCGGCGTCTAGAATCAGCGGTGCCAGCGGATTCCAGACGGCGCGGGCGGCCAGCGCCGTGGCCAGCGCCTGCCGGTTGTAGTCGGCGACCGGCTTCCGGAACGGATGCGCCATGTGGCGGCGCACGAGGTCTTCCAGGTCGCGATGCGGGCCGTCCTGGGCGCTGCTGATGAAACGGGAGTTGCCCTCCATCACCAGGCCGACACCGGTTGGCGGATGGGAAAGCGGGGAGTAGTGCAGGGCAACGGCAAGATTCGGGTTATCCGGAAATGAAGGTCAGCCGGCTGACGCCGGCAAGGCCGCCATTTTCGCAAAATTTACCCGACGACGCCCGCCCGTATCATCAATCCCGCCGTAACCAGCAGCATCAGCGCGAAGATGCGGCGCAGCCGGCTTTCCGGCAGACGATGCGCCCAGGCCACGCCCGAGGAGACAGTAGTCATACCGCCGATCGCCAGCAGCAGGCCGGTCTGCCAATCGACCATCCGGGCCTGCCCGTAGATCGCCAGCGAGAGGACTGCCCCGGGCACGACGACGGCCAGCGCGATGCCCTGCGCCACGGCCTGGCGCTTGCCGAAACAGCGGACCAGGAGCGGCGCGGCGACAATGCCGGCGCCGACACTGAACAGCCCGGTGAACAGGCCACTGATCAGGCCGACTCCCGGCAGCCAGCGCTCTTTCCAGGCGCCTGCCGGATCAGAGGCCGGCGCCAAACCGCGGCTGCCCCACAGGAAATACAGCGCCAAGCCGATCAGGAAAACCGCGAAGCAGATCATCAGCACCCGTGAATCAAGCAGCACGGCCAGCCTGGCGGCCGGCCAGGTGGTGACCAGGGCGGCGCTAGCCAGCCAGGCGATGGTTCGCCACGGCAGCGGATTGCGCTGGTAATAGCGCCAGAAGGCAACCAGCACGTTCGGCGTAATCATCACCAGCGCCGTGCCCTGGGCCAGTTGCTGGCTCATGGCAAAACCCATGGCGAGGACCGGGATGGCAATGATGCCGCCGCCGATGCCGAGCAGGCCGCCGATCCAGCCCAGCCCGGCGCCCAGCGCCAGGGGAGCGAGCACGGCACTCAGGTCAGCCGTCATCAAAGCGCCGCGGCGACGGCTTTGCCGACATCGGTGGTGTTTGCCGTACCGCCCATGTCCGGAGTACGCGGGCCGGCCACCAGCACCGTCTCGATGGCCTTGACGATGGCGTCGTGGGCCGCCGTGTAGCGGACATCGCCGTTGCCGAGGAAGTCGAGCAGCATCGCCGCCGACCAGATCTGGGCGATCGGATTGGCGATGTTGCGGCCGTAAATATCGGGGGCCGAGCCATGCACCGGCTCGAACAGCGACGGAAAGCTGCGTTCCGGATTCAGGTTGGCCGAGGGCGCGATGCCGATCGTGCCGGTGCAGGCCGGGCCGAGATCGGAAAGGATGTCGCCGAACAGGTTAGAGGCCACCACCACGTCGAAGCGATCCGGATGGAGCACGAAGAAGGCGGTCAGGATGTCGATGTGCGACTTGTCCCAGCACACCTCCGGGTAGTGGGCGGCCATCGCCTCGACCCGCTCGTCCCAGTAGGGCATGCTGATCGCGATGCCGTTCGACTTGGTGGCCGAGGTCAGGTGTTTCTTCGGGCGGCTCTGCGCCAACTCGAAAGCGTATTTGAGGATGCGGTCTACACCACGCCGACTGAACACCGCCTCCTGCAGCACGACTTCGCGCTCGGTGCCTTCGAACAGCCGGCCGCCGACCGCGGAATACTCGCCTTCGGTGTTCTCGCGCACAACATAGAAATCGATGTCGCCGACCTGGCGCCCGGCCAGCGGACAAGGCACGCCGGGCATCAGGCGCACCGGACGCAGGTTCACGTACTGGTCGAACTCGCGGCGGAACTTGAGCAGCGAGCCCCACAGCGAAATATGGTCGGGCACCTTGGCCGGCCAGCCGGCGGCGCCGAAGAAGATCGCCTCATGCCCCGCAGTTGCGCGAACCAGTCGTCCGGCATCATCTGGCCATGCTGCAGGTAATAATCGCAATTGGCCCAATCGTAGGTGGTCAGGTCAAGGCCGATGCCAAACTTGCGGGCAGCGGCTTCCAGCACGCGCAGCCCCTCGGGCATGACTTCGTTGCCGATGCCGTCGCCGGCGATGACTGCGATGGAATGGCGTTTCATGTACCGGCCTTTCGTCATTTGAATGACGGCAATGCTACTGGAAACGATCAGGCATACAATCCGCCAATCCGTAATTCAATTGAACACGAATCGTGAACAATAAACCGCTGCTCGACGATCTTCAGCTCTTCTGCACCGTCGTCAGAAAATCCAGTTTCGCCGCCAGCGCCCGCGAACTGGGCGTCTCCAACGCCTACGTCAGCAAGCGCATCGCCCTGCTCGAAGAAACTCTGCAGGTCCGCCTGCTACACCGCACGACGCGTCGCATCAGCCTGACCGAATCGGGCGACATCGTGCACCAGTGGGCCCAGCGCATTCTCGACGACGTCGTGCAGATGGGCGAAGCCGTCTCCAGCGCCCGTGCCGAACCGAGCGGCCTGCTGCGCTTGTGCACCAGTTCCGGTTTCGGCCGCAACCGCGTCGGCCCCGCTCTCTCGGCGCTGGCCCTGCGCTACCCGGCGCTCGAAATCGAACTCGAACTGCTCGACCGGCCGGTGGACCTGATCGGCGAAGGCTTTCACCTCGACATCCGGATCGGCGCCGTGACCGAGCCCAACCTGATCTCGCGGCGCATCGGCCGCAACCGCCGCGTGCTGTGCGCCGCCCCGCCTACCTCGCCCGCCACGGCAGCCCGCACAGCCTGGCCGACCTCGCCGGCCACCGCTGCATCGTCATCCGCGAACGCGACTTCCAGTTCGGCCAATGGACCCTGCAAGGCCCGCAAGGCCCGGAAGTCGCCCGAATCAGCGGCCCACTCTCGGCCAACAATGGCGAAATAGTGCACCAATGGGCCATCGCCGGCCACGGCATCATCCTGCGCTCGCTGTGGGATGTTGGTCCGAGCATCGCCCGCGGCGACCTCGTGCACCTGCTGCCCGACTACGCCCAGGAAGTCGACGTCTGGGCGGTGTCGCCCTCGCGCCTATCGACCTCGGCGAAAGTCAGAGTTTGTGTGGAGTTTCTGGAGGAGTGGCTGGGTAAGGCAGAGTGCTAACCCAGGAACTTGCCTTTCAGAAGCTCCAATCCCTGCGCCATCAGGTCACCGCCTTGCGGAAGCTGACCGTTGGGCGTCAGCAGATCGACCACCTTGGGCAGTAATTCGGCGAGTTGCCCGCCAGCCTGTTCCTGGCTGATCCCCAACTGGCTGGCGACCGCACTGAGTTGCTCGCTGCCGATCGCCGACTCCAACTGTTCGGGTGAGACCGGCAAATTCTGGCCAGTTCCCACCCATGAATTGACGATCTCGCCCAGCCCGCCACTCTGGAAGGCTTTTACCAGGCCCTCAAGGCCCCCGATTTTCGGATTGTTGATCAACTGCATGATCACATCCTGAAGGCCGTTGCCTCCAGCGTTGCCACCCAGACCATTGAGTGCACCGCCTAATACCTGATCGAACAAGCCCATGTCGTACTCCCGTGTTGATACATCAAGAAATGGTCGCCTCTAGGCCGCACCGGAATCTAGCTTGCCTTGCACCATGACGACCTGCGCCGGGGTTGGCGCGGCAAACCCGGCCTCGCCGAAGCTGTCGCGAATGGTGCGATTGCTGTCGAAATAGACCTGCCAGTAGTGATCGTTGTGGCAGAACGGGCGCACAGCCAGCACCGGCCCAACCAAATTGAATTCGAGAATTTCGACTTCGACCGCCGGCGTCTTCAGCACATTGGGAATTGCCGCCAGCCGCTCCTTGAGCAATGCCGCCGCACTCGCCGGATCGGTGGAGCCGGCCAGTTGGGCCTTGAGTTCGACGCGCCGGAACGGGTTGGTGGTGAAGTTCTGGATGGTGTCGGCAAACACCTTGCTGTTGCCGACGGTCGTATAAACGCCGTCGGGCGTATCCAGGGTCGTCGCGAACAGTCCGATCTCCCGGACGGCGCCAGTCAGTCCGCCAACACCGACAAAGTCGCCAACCTTGAACGGACGCAGCACGATCAGGAAGCCCCGGCGGCGTAGTGCGCCAAAAGCCCCGACCAGGCCATGCCGATCGCCACACCAGCGCCCGCCAACCCAGAAGGCGACTGCAGCAAGTATATTGACCCCGAACTCCATCACATACTGCATCGCGATGTCCTGGTATTTCTGCATTCCAACGGAATCCATAGGATCACCTTTCGGTCGGCAACAAGGAGGAAAACCCGCTGACACCTGCGACGAAACAGGGATTTTGACTATCCGGCGTTTCAGTATTGTCGGTGCTGGCAGGAATGTCAAAGTAATCGGCTGATCAAATACGGAGTGACAAAACGGGCGGCCATATATTGTCGATGGCCCCGGACTGGCCAGTTGCCAGGCACCTGCCTTGACTCCCCGGGAACTGTGCCAGATACTGACTTTCAAATAGGCAGCTTGGTCACCACTCCACCTTAAAGCGGAAACAAATGCAGATAACAAGGCGCGATTGCCATGCATGGCGTGATTTGATGCTTCTGTGCATGCTGAGCGGCTTGCTGATCGCCGGGTCCGCCATTGCGCAAAGCGCTTACAGCGACGCTGATGCCGAAGCGGCACGGCAATTGGTCAAGAAACGTTGCGCCAAATGCCATGGCAACAACGGCCTCGGGGTTAGCGACGATTACGCCAGCCTGGCCGGCCAACCGGCCGAATATCTGCTGAAACAACTCTTCAACTTCAAGACCGGTCAACGCCGAAATGCAAAAATGCAGGCGGTCGCTGAAAAACTGACGGCTCCCGAGGCCTATATCGTTGCCGAGTATTTTTCGCGTCTTCGTCCCGGCTTTACACCAAGCAGCGACGAACTGGCCAAGGCTGCGGGACGCAAGCTCTATTTCGAAGGCAATGTCGATACCGGCGTGCACAACTGCGCCTCGTGTCACGGCGTCTATGCCACGGGCGGCGGTACGGTGGCTCGCCTGGCCGGACAGAACCCGGTTTATCTCGAAACACAGATCCGCCGATTGATCGACCAGTCACGGGGCAATGACCGCTCCATGCACTTCATCAATGCGCCCTTGTCGCCTACCGAAATCCGCAACCTGGTCATCTATCTTGCCGGCGAGGAATAGACACGCTCCTTGAGCCGCCCCTCCGTCCAAACAGATACCTGACGGACGGAACCTCGAGCCCTTGGCAGGAATCTATTAAACAGGTAGCAACGGAAGGAGACCAGGCATGAAACGATCACTTACCGTGCTCATCTGCAGCTTCTGCCTGATGGGTAGCGTGCTGGCTGACGAAGGCGTGGTCGACAAGACGAAATTGGCCATCGAACGCGGTGCCGAAGCCACCGCCGAAGGCGTCAAGCGAGGCGTCGAGGCTGCCGGCCATGGCATTGAAGTCGGACTATCGGCCGCCGGTCGAGGCATCAAGCGCGGGGCCGACGCAACGGGTCGGGCCATGCACAAGGTGGTGGAAAAAGTCAGCCCGTCGTCCGACAGCCCCAGGTCCACTGAGGCCCCGCCGGCAGATACCAATCCCGAGCGCCGCTAGATCGACCTCAGTTGGTCTTTCTCGCGGGCGTGGCGAGCCCGGATTTCCGGCTCCCGGTTAACTTCTTCGCCAGGTTTTTGCAGCAGGGCCACCAGGGCGGCGGTCAGGGCGGTTAGCCCCCAGAACATGAAGAAGCCGACGGAATAGACCACCATTGGGGGCCAATCGACCGGTTGACCAAACAGATACAGCAATTGCGGGTCGATGACCGCGAAAAATACCGTTTCACCCAGGACGGCGGTGAAGAACGATAGCCAGAGCAATTTTATCCAGTGCGACATTTGACTCTCCTCTGTTGATTGGTTGAGCGATGGTCGAAGACGAGCCGAAAACCGGACTCTCGAGCTCGATACGACAGCGGTATGCGAAAAAAGTGCAGCGGCGGTCGGTGCAATAACCCATACGGCAAAACTTGCGATCAGGAGCAGAATGGCGATCAGGCCTCAGCCACCGCCCTCCATCACTTCCCCCGAAAATCGCGGATGCCCACCGACCCCACCAGCCCGTCGACCGCCCCTCGCCGCCTCTCCGCCCTGAAAGGCCTGTGGCCCTTCCTGCGCCCGTATCGGGCGCGAATAGCACTAGCCTTCATCTTGCTATGCCTGGCTTCGGCGACCATCCTGGTCGTGCCACTGGCCTTTCGCGACCTGATCGATTTCGGCTTCGGCGAACGCCAGCAGGCCACCGGCGGCCTGCTCGGTGCGCTCAGCCTGGACGGCCATTTCATTGCCATGTTCGGGCTGGCCAGTTTGTGGGCGCTGGCCGTGGCGGCGCGCTTCTACACCGTTTCGTGGATCGGCGAGCGGGCCACGGCCGACCTGCGCAGCGCGGTCTATGCGCGGGTGCTCGGCCAGTCGCCGCAGTTTTTCGAAACGCTGCAGACCGGCGAAGTGCTCTCCCGGCTGACCGGCGACACGACGCTGATCCAGACCGTGGTCGGCAGTTCGATTTCGATGGGCCTGCGCAGCCTGTTCCAGTTCATCGGCGGCATGGTCATGCTAGCGGTGACCAGTTTCCAGCTGTTCGCGCTGAACCTCGGCCTGATGGCACTGCTGATCCTGCCCATCCTGCTCATCGGCCGCCGGGTCCGCAAACTGTCGCGCGAATCACAGGACCGGATCGCCGACGCCTCGGCGCTGGCTGGCGAAATCCTCAATGCCATGCCGACGGTCCAGGCCTATACGCAGGAGCCGCATGAGGCCCGGCGCTTCGCCGAACGCACCGAAACCAGCTTTGCCACGGCGATCCGCCGCACCCGGGTGCGTGCGGCACTGACCGGGCTGATCATCACGGCGGTGATGGGCACCATCATCTTCGTGCTGTGGATCGGAGCGCGCCAGGTGAACGATGGCCTGCTCAGCGTCGGCGAACTCGCCTCCTTCGTGCTCTACGCGGCGCTGGTCGCCGGCGCGGTCGGCACCATGGCCGAAGTCTGGGGCGATGTCATGCGCGCCGCTGGGCCGACCGAACGGCTACTCGAACTGCTGCATGCCGAATCGGCCATCCGCGAAGTGCCGACGCCGCTGACCCCTGCCCCGTCGGCGCAGGCGGCGATCCGTTTCGAGCACGTCACGTTCGCCTACCCGGCCCGACCGCAGACTCATGCCCTGGAAGACATCTGCCTCGACATCGCACCCGGCGAAAGCGTCGCCCTGGTCGGTCCATCGGGCGCCGGCAAGACCAGCCTCTTCCAGTTGCTGCTGCGCTACTACGAGGCCTCGGCCGGCAGCATCCGGATCAATGGCCAAGACATCCGCGAACTCAGCCTGCACGATCTGCGCAAGGACATCGCCATCGTCTCCCAGGATCCGGTGATCTTCTCTGCCAACGCTCTGGAGAACATCCGCTACGGCCGCGCCACGGCGAGCGACGAGGAAGTCATCGCGGCGGCCAGGGCGGCCCTGGTCGACGAGTTCATCGACCGTTTGCCCGAGGGCTACCAGACCTTCCTCGGCGAGCGCGGCACCCGGCTCTCCGGCGGCCAGCGCCAGCGCATCGCGATTGCCCGCGCCATGCTCAAGGGCGCCCGCCTGCTGCTGCTCGACGAAGCGACCAGCGCCCTCGACGCGGAATCGGAAATCCTGGTCCAGCAAGGTCTCGCCACGGCCATGCAGGGGCGGACGACGCTGATCATCGCCCACCGCCTGGCGACCGTGCAGAAAGCCGACCGCATCGTCGTCATGGAGCGCGGCCGCATCGTCGAAACCGGCACCCCGGCCGACCTGCGTAGCCAGGGCGGCCTCTATGCCCGGCTCGCCGCCTTGCAGCTCGATCTCTGAGCGGCTGGCGATTTACCCGCCGGAGAACTTCGCCGAGGAATAAAAAAGCCGACCTCGAGGATCGGCTTTCCTTACTGCAGCAAACGCTGGCGCGCTTACTGGATCAGCTTCTTGCCTTCGACCGACTTGAAGAAGTCGATAATTTTCTTGACTTCCGGCTTGGCGTCGCCGACCGTCACCAGGCCCAGCGGACGCGAAATGGTCGGCGTCTTGACCGTCTTCGACTTGCTCGGGTTCTGGGCAAAGAAGCCTTCGCTGACCGCGCCGATGGCACCCGCTTCGCGGGCAACTTCGGCGATTTCCTCACGTGTCGTGCGGGCCTCGATGGCACCGGCAACATATTCGGCACCGTCCATCACCTGTTTCTGGAATACGGCGCGGGTCGCGCTGCCGGCATGGCTGGTCACAACCTTGATCGGCAGGTCGGCGCCGCCAACCTCCTTCCAGTTCTTGACCTTGCCGCTGTTGATGTCCTTGAGTTGATCCTTGCTCAGGGCTGCGACCTTGTTGTCCTTGTTCACGATGACGACGATCACGTCCTTGACGATTTCGTGGAACTGCAGATTGCCCGGTACGGAAATCGTTTTCTCGGCTTCCTTGGCCGCTTTCCTGGCCGATCCGACGGCGTCTTCCAAAGTTTCCGAAGCGGCGGCGGCCGGTACCTTGCCCTCGAAGAGAGCGATCATGCCCTTGCCGGTACCACTGCCCTGGACCTTGACATCGATGCCGGTGGCTGCCTTAAGGCCGGCTGCGCCGGGTTCCAGGATGCGCTTCTGCACCGTGGTCGAGCCGGCGACGGTGACTTCCTGGGCGCAGACGGCTGCGCCGGCAAGCGTGGCGATCAAAGCGATGGTGAGCTGACGTACGTTCATGATTTCCCCTTGTTTGTAGTTGGCTAAGACTGGATACGAAAACGGCTGACCAGCGTCTGCAGGTCGCGTGCAACGGCGGTCATCTCGGCCGATGTGGCCTTGACGCGCTTGATGGTGCTGTTGGTTTCTTCGGTCAGGCCGGAGACGGCTTCGATGCCCTGGGCAGTCGTCTCGGTCGTGCGTGCCTGCTCGTGCGTGGCGGCGGCGATACCGGAAACGAGTTCGGACACCTGGCCAGCGGTGACGACAATCTGCTGCAGCGTTTCGTCGATTGCCTGCGTGTCCTTGTTGCCGCACTCGACGCTGTCGCGGACTTTGCTCATCGCATCGACCGTCTCGGCGGCCTTGCGATCGACATGGGCCAGGCGCTCGGCAATTTCGGCGGTACTGGCGGCAGTGCGTTCGGCCAGCTTGCGTACCTCATCGGCGACTACCGCGAAGCCGCGGCCCTGTTCGCCGGCCCGGGCGGCCTCGATGGCCGCGTTGAGGGCCAGCAGGTTGGTCTGTTCGGCAACCCCCTTGATGACCAGGGTAATCGCACCAATCTGGGTGATCGCCTCGGAAAGCTGGCCGAGCAATTCACCGGATGTTTCGACGTTGTGGACGATATGAGCCATTTCCTGGCGGTCGCTGACCATTTTTTCGTTGCCGTCGAGCGATAGGCGGCGTGCTTCGCCGGCAGCATCGGCAACGCCCTCGGCGTTGGACGATACTTCGCGGATCGAGACGCTCATCTGCTCCATTGCCGCCGTCATCGCCATTACCCGCTCCACCTGGACTTCCGAACGCTTGCCGGCTTCGTCGGCATCGTCGGCGAGCAATTGCGCGAAGCGGGTCGTCCTCTCGGCCTGGAAGTGAATCTGCCCCATGGTCTTGCCCAACTGCTCGGACATGCTGTTCAGATGTCGCACCAGTTGCGCCACCTCGTCGTCGCCACTGGCCTCCATACGCTCGGTGAAATCGCCGTCGGCGACGCGCTGGGCGAGCTGGCTGCAGCGTTTGAGCGGCACGACGATCCCCTGGGTAACCACCCAGGCCAGCCCCATGCCCAGGGCAGTACCGATGGCGATGCACAGCACCAGCGCACCAGCGGCGCCGCGATAAGCCGCCCCGGCCTGGTCGGAGGCGGACTGCGCCTCCGCCGTCTGTTCCTTGACGAAGTCATTGATTGTTGCCGACAGCGCCAGCTGCTTCGGACGCAGCTTCTCGTAGACGAGGATCTTGGCGCGGTCGATGTCGGATTCGTCCACCAGGCCCAGCACCTCATCGATCATCGGCAGCAGGGCTTTGTACTGCTCGTCGGTCTTCTTCAACGAGGCTTGCATGGCAGACGCATTGCTGCCCGCCTGCCCCTGCACCTCGCTCAGATTATCCTGAAAGACCTTGAGCGCGCCTTTCAACTCCTTCAGGGAATCCTTCTGCGCCGCCATGCTTTCGCGGCTGACGAAGTCGCGCACGGCGATGCCGACATCCTTGTTGGCATCCTGCAGGCGGCCGGCGGAAGCGACGCGCGGCAGGCTTTCCGCCTGTATCTTCTCGAGAAAGCCGTAGACGCCCGACAGTTGCCGATAGGCGAATAGCGAGGTCAGGACCAGCAGGGCGAGAACGATGCCGAACCCTGCAAATAGCTGGGTACGGACAGAAAAACGGTGAAGTAGGCTGTGCACGACGAAACTCCGTGGGGGCTCCCCTCTGGGCGAAGGGGACTGAAAAACGCAACTTCATCTGCAAGACTGATGCCATAAATAATTCCACATGACTTAACCAGTTCCACCATTCCCGGGTATTCGCTTCGATGTCAAAGGCTTGGAATCAAAAACCAATGCCCTTAAAACCCATAGGGATATTTTTTGCTCCCATATCCGGGCAGCCCCCTCCATCGCCGGCACGATGGCTTTCGCAAATACATCTCACCAATCCCGAAATCGGGAAAATGCCTTGGCAATCAAGGTAGCGGTTCTCAAATTCAATAAAGGCTGCGGAAAAAATTTGCGGGGCATCGGCGAATTCCCGGTCCAGGTGCGGCCGGTGGAAGCTATGCGTTTTGCAATTTTTTTGGCTTCCGGAAGGAATATCGTCACCTCGCCAAAATGGAACATTGCTAGACTAATCGGACACTCTTGACGGATCCAATCCCATGCTCAGGCTCCCTCCACATCAAGACAGTTTCATGTTCGATGGGCCCCAGATTGATCCCGCGCTGGCGGCCCAGCGCAGCAATCGACGGCGGTTGACCGTATTCATCGCGGTTTTTGCCATCACCTTGCTGCCGGGCCTGACCTGGAATCTGCTGCGTCCGGCCGAGTACCGGGCCAGCGCCCGGGTGGAGATCAACAGCGGCAATGTTTCCGCCGCCATCGATGCGCCGTCTCGCGGAAGCGCCAGGGAGGAAAAAAACCCAGGTACCAAGGTCGACCTGCTCACCCAGGCGCAAATATTGACCAGTCGCAAGCTGCTCGAGGCGGTCCTGCAACAACTGGAGAAGGAGGTAGGCCTCCCCCCGTCCTTCGACAAGGATCCGGTTGCCGCGCTGCAGGGCGCCATTTCCGTTACGCCCGTGGCTGGGACCGAAATCGTCGAACTTCAGGCGATCGGGGAGTCGCCCGAATTGATGGCGCGGATTGTCAATACGCTGATCGCGACCTATCGCGACCGGCTTTTCGCCGCCCATGACACCGCCTCCAGCGGGGCGATCTCCGATCTGCGCGCCGAAGTCGATCGGCTGGGCGTCAGCATCGCGGAAAAGCGCGCTCAACTGGCTACCTTTCGCAGCCGCAGCGGGGTCGTTTCCTCGGAACGAAGCGAGAACGAATCCCTGGCCCGCATAAAAGGACTCTCCGAATCGCTCAACAAGGCCAACGAAGATGCCGCCAGGGCCGAAGCAAAATTGCGGACCCTGCATGATTCCGCCGCCACCGGCCGGAGCCCGGTCTTTTCCAGGGACAATCCGACACTGGCCTCGATCGAACAGCGCATTTCGGCGACCCGGGAACAGCTGCGCGATATGGAACGGACCTATACGCCGGCCTTCATGGCGATGGACCCGACGGCAAAAGCCCTCCGCGCCCGCCAGGCGGAACTGGAACAGCAGCTGGCGGCAAGCCGCTCGTCCAGCCAGCAGGCCGCACTGGCCGCCGCCGAGGAAGAGGCGGCCGGCACCCGGGCCACCGTCGGACGGCTGCGCGCCCAGATCGATGGCCTGCGCCGCGAAGCGCAGGTTTTTTCCGGCAACTTCCAGGAAGCCAAGGCCATGGAGGAGGACGTAATCCGCCTCGAAGGGACGCGGCGCAACGCCATCGAACGCCTCGAAAAACTGGGCGCCAGCGAAAGCGCCCGCCTGCCGGCGCTGACCCTGATCGAGGCGGCCGCGGTCAATCACAAACCGTGGCGCCCGGATTATCTGCGCGATGCCCTGATCAATCTCGCTGCCGCTTTTGTGCTTGGCCTACTCGCGGTCTGGTTCGTCGAGCTCTTCAATCGCTCGCCATCGCCGCTGGCGGGCGGTGCCACGACAGTCGTCGTGCCCCAGCCCTGGATGCCACCGGCCCTGGGTATCAAACAAGCGCCGCCGCTGCCGTCACTGGCCCAGGCCGGACCGGCGCCGCTGCAACTGTCGGCTGCGGCAAGCCTGCCGCGGGAACTCTCCGCGGACGAGGTCGATGCGCTGCTTGCCGGTGCGGATGAGGACGGGCGACGCCTGTGTGCCGTTCTGCTCCTCGGCCTGACGGCCGATGAGGCCAGAAATCTGACGCTGCGCGATGTCGATTTATCGAGCCTGCAGCTCACCGTGGACAGCGGCCCGGCAGTGCGCCGCCTTTCCTTGCCCGAAGTACTGGCGCGGGCGCTGGCAGGTTCTCCCGGAGACGATCCGGAGCGTCCTCTACTGGTCAACCAAACGGGCCAGCCGCTGAGCCAGTCCGATATCAGCACACGGCTCGCCTGCGCCGCAATCGATGCCGGGCTGGACGAAGCGGCTTCGGTTTCGCCGGAGGTCCTGCGCCATACCTGCATCGCCAACCTGATGCGCCAGAACGTGCGGTTTTCCAGCCTTGCCCCGCTCGTCGGAAATCTCAGCCCCGAGGAACTTGCCGCCTACGCGGCAGCCAGCGATGGCCCACGGCACAAGCATGGAGACGGGGCGGACCCCATCCTGCCGGCCTTGCGCAACGCGGCGCTCTGGTAAACGCCGGACAGTCAGCGGCGAGGCTGGGGAGCACCCGGAAGTCTCCGCCCCCGAAGCTTGCGGATGACCCTCGCCACCAAGGTGGCCGCTAGGCCCGGCTGGCCTCGCTGTGGTTCGCTCTTTGCGGCGGCGGGCTGCCCTCGACGCCGAGGTGGCGAATCTCCATCGGCAGGTTGGCGACCGGCTCGGCGTCGGCGACATTCAGGATCCACTCGCTGCGGCCGTCCGGATAGCGTGCCAGCAGCTCGAAGCCGAGTTTCCGGTAATGCCCCTCGACGAGCTGGTTGCGCCCGCTCGGGCGGTAGCTGCCGACCAGCCGGGCAATGCCATAGCGCCGGGCCGCGACCAGCAGTTCCTGGAGCACCGCCTCTTCGACCCGGCGGCCGAGCACGCGGCAGCTCATCAGCCAGGTGTCGATCTGCCACTCGCTGCCGGCGCGGCGGCAGATGACGACGCTGATCATGCCGTTGTCGCCGAAGGAGTCGGCGAGGCGGATCTGCCAGGCCAGGCAATCGGGGTCGCCCTCCAGCTCGGCAACCTCGGCCTCGCTGTAGCGCCAGGTGGTCAGATTGAACTGGTTCGACTTGCTGATCAGTTGGGCGATACGCGCCCGGCCGGTGGCCTCGAAGGGCTGGATGGTCAGCGTCATGTCGAGCGAGGCGAGGTAGCCTTCGACATCGCCCGCCCGCTGCTGGAGGGCGATGCGCCGGGCGTTGTCCTGGTAGAAATCGGCGCGCTGGCGATCCTCGGCGGAAAAGGTGACGGCTTCGAAATAGCCGCCAGCGAGCAGGGTACGGACATAAAGCGCCGGGTCATCGGGCAGTTCGGGCACCGCCACCTGGGGCAGCAGTTGCCGGATCAGGCCGCGCTCGACCGGGTTGTCGTCGAGGAAGGTCATGGCGTCGAGGCCCAGCGAGAGCGCCTCGGCAATCGCCTTGATGTTGGTCGCCTTGTCGTTCCAGTTGGCCTGGAAGATGGCGATGTGATCTTCGCGGAGCAGCATTTCCGGATGCTCGCGGAAGGGCCGGCGGGCGATTTCGTCGGTGTTCTTGGACGAGACGGCGAGCACCACGCCGCGTTCGCGCAGGTGCAGCGCCGTCTGCTGCACCGCCAGGTGGGCCTCGCCGGTCGGATCGCCGGGGCCGATGATGATGCCCTCCAGGCCGTCGTCGCCGATCACCCCGCCCCACACCGTGTTGTCGAGATCGAGGATCAGGCAGCGCCGGCTCTTGCCGCGCAGCGCCGCGAGCAGCCGACAGGCATGGTCGGCGTAGAGCGGCAGGAAGTTGCTGGCGAACGGCAGCTTGGCCATGTGCCACAGGGTCGGCGCATGCCAGTCGGCGAGGCCGACGGTTTCGGCCAGGCCGGCGACGTCGAAGAGCAGGTCGTTGCTCGCCGCCACCCGTTCGGCGAGGCCACGGTTGATCGCGTCGATCAGGCTGCGCAAGGTGCCCGGAAGCACCAGATCGAGGCTGCCGAAATGCGTTTCGACCGGCCGGGCCAGGGTTTGCAGGATGCAGACAGTCTTGCCGTTGGCGTGCAGGCCGTTGCGGATGCGGTCGATGTGGTCGAGCGCCGCCGCCACCGTGCGTTGCGCCACCTCGGCATCGCCCGGCGTGGCGCGCAGCGGCAGTCCGCGGTAGTCGAGGGCGAGCAGCACGGCGTCGGGACGGGCGAGGTTGAGCGGCGAGTCGGCGGCCAGGGCCTCCTGCATCGCCTGGTCGAAACCGGCCTCGATGCAGTCGAGCGCGATGCCGTGGCGGGCGGCGGTCGCCACCAGGGCCGGGACCAGGAAGTGAGAAGTGGCGTTACTCACGATGCCGAGCCGGAAAGGCACCAGGGGGGCCAGCGCCCTGCCCTCCTGGCGCGCCTGTTCGATGCTCCGGGAAAGCCGGGTGAGCTGGTTCTCGTCCAGCCCGAAGCCGGCCAGGGCCTGCAGTTGCTTGCCGAGCTCGGCATCGTCGGCGGGCAGCGCCCGGCACAGGGCGGCGAATTCCTTGGGTGGCGTGGGCAGCCAGGCCAGGGTCGAATATAAAGTTTGGCTCATTGTCGGTTTACCTCCGTCAGGATTTGCGCCGCCACGTCTTGTGGCGTCTGGAAAGGAGTCTTTTCGCGCTGCTGCGCCAGAAAGCGTTCGTCGAAAGCGGCCAGCATCGGCGTTTCGGTGTAGCCGGGGCGCACCGAGCGCACCCGCAGCCAGGGATAGTCGGCGGCGAGCACGGCGAGCAGGCCGGCCATGCCGTACTTGGCAATGACGTAGGCGCCCATTCCCGAGGCGGCGCCGCTCCCGGCCTCGCCCATCGCCCGGCTCAGGATGCCGATCACCACGCCGTCCTTGTAGGGCCGCCAGCACTGGCGGACGAGGCCGGCGAGCAGGCGTTGCGGGCCGATGACATTGACCTGCAACTGGGCTTGGAGGTCAGCCGCCTCGATCTTGCCGAAGGGGGCCAGAGTGAGCGGCGGCGAACCGGCGAGCACGGCGCCGGCCAGGCGCCCCTCGGCGCCAGCCAACTCGGCCAGCGCCCGGTCGATCGAAGCGTCCGAAGCGAGATCGAGGGCCAGCGCCTGGCCGCCAGTGCGCGCGGCGACCGCTTCGGCGGCGTCCGCCGCCCGGTGGTAGCCGACGACCGGGACATAGCCGGCGGCGGCCAGCGCCTCGCAGGTGGCGGCACCGATGCCGCCCGCGCCGCCGGAGACCAGAAAGCGTTCACGGCCTGACAAGCAGCACCTCCGCTTCGCCCTTGGCGAGCAGGGTTTCCCCGGCGCGCAGCGTGAGCTTGAGCAGCACCATGCCGGTCGCCGCCGACAGTCGCTCGACGACGGCTTCGACCCGCGCCGCCTGTCCGACGTAGAGCGGATGGCGAAATTGCAGCGTGAGGCCGGTCCACACGCTGTCGCGGCCGGGCAGGCGCATGCCGATCAGTTGCGAAATCTTGGCGACGAGCAGCGCGCCATGGACGACGACGTCGTCGAAGCCTTTGCTGCGGGCAAAGTCGGCGTCGACGTGGAGCGGGTTGCAGTCGCAGGAGAGGGCGGCGAATTGCTGCAATTCCTCGGCGCTGACCACGAAATCGACGCCGTCGGCGGCTCCTTCCGCCAGCTCGCCCCAGGCGATGGCGCGGCTTTCCGCTGCCATCACAGCTTGCTGACGATCAGTTCGGCGAATTCGCCAACGTTCTTCAGGCGGCCGACCTGCGCCGCCGAGAAGCTCATCCCGAAGGCGCGCTCGATCGAGACCACCAGGCGGATGTGATTCAGGCTGTCCCACTCCTCGACATCGGCCGCCGTCAGCTCCGGCGTCACTTCCAGGCCGTCGTCGTCGAAGATGTCGCGGAAGATCTCGGTCAGCTTGGTGTAGATCTGCATCAGGTTGTAATCGGATTTCATTTCAGGCTCCTTTTCAATCGTCAAAAATTGCTGTCAAGTTCGGCGTTCAGCGCAGAGCGAGCGTTCCGGGCACATCGTTCAGGGCGCCGGCGAGGCGCGTCGCCCAGCGTTCGGCGACGCGCGGCTTGGGGTGCACCTCGTCGGAAAAATCCTCCGGCCGGTCGGCATCGCTCAGGCTCAGGAAGGCGACGCCCTCCGTCCCGGCCAGTTGCTGCTGGAGCGCCGCCCAGTGCCGGCGGTAACTCGCCTCATAAGGCGAGGCGCCGGCATGCCAGCGCGGCAAGGGCAGGTCGACGAGCAGCACCCGCCCGCCGCTGGCGCGGATGGTGGCTATGGTGTGCACCAGGGTGGCGAAGGGCGCCGCCTCGAGGCGACCGCTGCCGCCCATGTAGTCTTCCCAGAACGCCAGGTACTGGCCCTGGCGCTCGGCGCCGGGCACCGTCGCCTGGTCGGCCGGCGCGGCGACAGCGCGGGCCGGGCGCAGCGCCTTGCCGGCGTCGCGCGCCAGGCGGTCGACGAGCAGGAAAGGCTTGATCAGCGTCACGCCGGCGTCGAGCCAGCGCGGCGGCAGCAGCGCCACCGGTCCGTCGTCGGTGCGCCGGTAGAAGCCGTAGCGGTAGCGCTCGATGTCGAGGTCGGTGTCGCCGGGATGACGATCAGGCGTGTACCAGCGCGCCCGGTCGTCGGCGAACAGGCCATACCAGGCACCGATCACGAACAGGTTGTGGCGCTGCGCCGCCGGACTCTGCACTTCGAGCACCAGGTCCACCATCTGGCGGACCTCGGTCAGGTTGGCGCCGCCGATCGCCAGGTTATGCACCGTCGCCCCCGGCACCAGTTCCTGCAGGCGGGCCGGGCGGAAACCGGCGAGCACGTTGGAGGCGCCGAGCAGGATCGCCTTGTCGTCGGCTCTGTCGAGCCGGCTGCGGCTCAGGAAGGCGTATTTCGGCTCGGTCATGAACGGCGAACGGACGGCCGCGGCGGTATCGAGATTGGCCTCGCCGGGCAGCGGCATGGCCGGCACGGCGATGGCGAGAGCCAGTCCGTAGAGCAGGAGCAGGAAGAAGAGCAGGATCGCCGCCTGGCGCAGGATGAGTTTCATGGTCAGAAGGCCCGGTAGACGAACTCGGGCGCCTTGTGGAAGAAGGAGGAGGCCATCAGGACCAGCAGCACCTGCGCGGCGAGCGCGGCATTGCGGCCGACGAAGCCGGCCGGGCTGGCTGTCGACACCGCCAGGCCGGCGCCGGCCCGGCGCAGCGTGGCCATGACTAAGTCGAGGACCGGCAAGACCAGGGCACCGGCCACAGCGATCAGCGCGAAGCTGGCGGCGACGCCGGCCGCGCCGAGCGTGCGCAGCAGACCGCCGAATTGGGCCAGATCGACCCACAGGCAGACCAGGGCCAGGGCGAAATAGGCGAAGGTGGCGCCGCGACAGAGGCCGCGATACACAGGCTGTTCGGCCAGCGCCCGATAGCCGGCCTTGCCCAGGCGCCGGGTCATGGCCAGTTGCCACAGCTTGTTGACGGCGGCACCGCCGCCGAGCAACAGGCCGTAGGCGACGAAGACCGCGGTCGTGCCATGCCACAGACCCATCACCAGGAAGGTCACGAAGAAGGCCAGGACGCCCAGCCAGGGCATTACCGCCGGCGCCCGGAAACGCCCGGCCAGGGCCTTGAGCAGCGGGTTGAACAGGTAGGTCTTGAACCACTCGGAGAGCGTGATGTGCCAGCGCGTCCAGAAATCGAGGAAGTTGCGGGCGGCGAAGGGCTGACGAAAATTCTCCGGCAGGTTCTGGCCGAGCAGGCTGCCGAGGCCGATCACGATGTCCATGTAGCCGGAGAAGTTGAAGTACAGGTAAAGGGTGTAGACCACCGCCGCGGCGCTGAAGGCGATCGCGAAGCGCGCCCCGGGCAGCGCCTCGGCGGCGAGCAGCGGCGGCGCGATCTGGCCGAAGACGTAGTTGAGGCCGGCCGAGATCACCGCCACCTTGAGAAAGCCGCGCACCACCCGGGCAAAGGCGGCGAACACCCGGGCCTCGTCGAGCCCCGCCGGCTGGTCGTCGGTGGCAGCGAAATCCTGATAGCGCTGAATCGGCCCGGAAACGAAGCAGAGGAAATTGCAGCTGTAGTTGAAGTAGCGCAGCGGGCTGATCGCCGCCGGCAACTCGCCGGTCTGCGCGTCGACCATCAGGTGGATCAGGCGGAACAGGACATAAGACAGGCCCATGGTCAGGTAGGGAAAAGGCAGTTCGAGGAGGCCATCGAGGAAGGCGAAGCGCTTGAGGACGACGAAGGCGGCGATGGTTGCCACCAGGCAGAGGACCAAGCCCCAGCCCGGCCCGTGCCGCAGCCACCGCACCGCGGGATAGCCGAGGGCGACGAAGATCAGCAGCGGCGCCAGGGCCGGCGCCGCGCTCACCTGGCTGGCGATGAAGATGGCGTTGGCGGCGGCGAACACCCATTGCCGGTAGCCCGCCGAACGGCCGAGGTGGAAGGCGACGACGACGGCGGCGACGAAGCAGAGGAAGGTCAGTGAAGTGATGGCCATGTTGCGTCCCGCTGCCGCCTCAGAAGGCTCGGACGTCCCGGAAGACCAGGCCGATGGTGCGCAGGATGATGCGCAGATCGAGCCCGAGCGACCAGTTGCGCAGGTATTCCAGGTCGCACTCGATGCGGCCGCGCATGTGTTCCAGATCGTCGCCGCCGCGGTAGCCGTTGACCTGGGCCCAGCCGGTGATGCCCGGGCGCACCTTGTGGCGCACCATGTAGCCGGGAATCAGCTTGCGGTACTGCTCATTGACGGCAATCGCGTGCGGCCGCGGGCCGACGATGCTCATCCGCCCCTGCAGGACGTTGATGAATTGCGGCAGCTCATCGAGCGAACCCTTGCGGATCAGGGCGCCGAACGGCGGGACGCGGGGGTCGCCGCGGGTGACCTGGGTGTAGCTCTTGTCGCCGTCCTCGGTGACGGTCATCGAGCGGAACTTGTAGACCACCACCTCGCGGCCGTCCAGGCCGTAGCGCCGCTGCTTGAAGAAGGCCGGCCCGGGCGACATCAGCTTGACGCCGACCGCGACGACGAGCAGCAGGGGCGCGATCAGGATCAGGATCAGCGTGGCGAGCACGATGTCGCTGGCCCGTTTCAGGAAGCCATTGATGCCGGTGAATGGCGTTTCGCAGACCGCCACGATCGGCGTCTCGCCGATGCAGTCGACCCGGCCCTGAATGAGGTCGGTGACGAACAGGTCGGGCACGAAGTAGATCGAGGCCGTGGTGTCCTTGAGGTCGTCGAGCAGGGTCAGCATGCGCGACTGCTCGCCGAGTGGCAGCGCCAGGTAGATCTGGTCGACGCGGTGGCTCTTGGCGTAGTCGACCAATTCGCTGAGCGATCCGAGGTCGCGCTCCGAGTCGCGGCCCTGGTAGTCGCTGTCGAGGCGCGAGCCGTTGCGATCGTCGAAATAGCCGAGAAAGCGCACGCCGAGCGCAGTATCGTTGGCGAAGCTGTGGGCCAGCCGCTGGCTGGTGGCGTTATAGCCGGCGATCACCGCCCGCCGCTGGTTGCGCTCGAGGGCGAGGACGCCGGGGACGATCCGCCGCGCCAGGACATTGGCGGCGACCAGGGCGAGCGGTGTCACGGCCAGCCAGATGAGGATCGCCGGGCGCGTGAAGAAGGCGACGTAGCCGCTGCCATAGGCGAAGAGCGCCAGTAGCGAGACCAGGAACAACCAGCCGACCACGGTCTTGCGGACCATCGTCGAGGCCGCCCCGTCGAGATGAAAACGCCCGGGAAAGGTCAGCGAAAACACCGCCAGGCCGAGGATATTGTAGGCCGGATCGAGGCCGCCCGGCGTCGGTTCGCTGGCAATGGCGGCGATGAACAGGATGACCACCGCCAGTAGCGGCGGCACGAAGGCCTCGACCAGATTGACCATCGGATAGATCCGTCGCGACAGGTGCCCGGGCGAGGACAGGCGGATGTAGTGGGGAATCGTTGCCGTATTCATGTCATACCTTGCTGATGGGGATTTAACGGGGAATGGGGTATCGGGGCCGGCGGGGCAGCCGGATTGGCGGCGGCCGGCAGAAGTTCGCCGTAGGAACAGAAGCGGGCGCGGCGGTACTGGGCATGGCGGCGCAGGAAACGCCGCATCTCGTCCTGGCATTCCTGTTTGAAGGTCGGCGGCCGGGTGACGGTGATGGTCTCGCTGTCCACGATGCCCATCTTGTAGCCGCAGGCCGACTGCGTCAGCTGGACGTAGCCCCAGCCCCAGTAGTTGTAGTCGTCCTCGATCAGCGCCCGGAAAGCCGGCCAGGCGCGGGCGTCGAAGACGGTGATGAAAACCTCGATGACATCGACCAGGCGCCCGACCCGGCCCGGCTGCCGGAACATGATGGCGTGCGGGCTGTGCGAGCGGGCGGAGAGCGCCGGCGACGCCATGTCGAGCCGGTTGTGATCCATGATCGCGGCGAAGCGCGGCCAGCAGAAATCGTCGATATCGACATCCTCGATGCCGAGCACGATGTAGTCGTAGGCGCTGCAGCGTTCCGGCGTCAGGTATTTCTTGAAGTACTGATAGACGATGCCCGGTTCGTGGATGAAGGTGCAGCGGCTGAAGATCGGCTCGTCGAAGCGGCAGCCGTCGTAGACGAAGATCAGGTAGTCGAAATCGTCGTCGCCCAGGCGGTCGATCAGCTTGGCCAGCAATTCCTTGCCGGAAGCGCCGATCGGCGCGGCGTACAGCGCCTTGCCGCGGCGCAGCGGCGGTGGTGATGAAGCCAGATCGGCATCGCGGCGGGCGACCCAGCGCCGCAGCAGGGCCTGCTGGCGCCGGCGCAGGAGCGTCGAGCGCAGCGTTTTGGCGAAGTCGAGGGCGCGGCGCAGCATGTCAGGTCCCCCGCTTTACGGTCTGCCGGGCAAAGGCCAGCAGTTCGCGGACCAGGTCGCGATTCAGCAGCCAGAGCACGACGCCGTAGGTAACGGCACCGAGGCCGACCATCAGCGCCAGGCGCAGCGCCGGATCGAGGGCGGCCAGCAGATAGACCTTGGCGCCAACAACGACGGCCGCCATCGCCGCCGCGGCCAGGGCCGGGTGAACGGCGCCGGCCAGTTGCCCGGCGACGCTCAGGCCGGTTACCCGGCGCAGCAGCCAGAGATCGATGCCCAGCCCGAGGACCAGCCGCGAGGCCCAGACCGCCGCCGCAGCCTCGAGCGAGAAGCGGCCGACCAGCAGCATGCCGGCGACGACGTAGGCGATCTGCAGCAGCAAGGCGATGCTGGGCAGCAGCGGATGGCCGGTGGCATTGTAGATGGGCACCGAAAACAGGCGCGGGAAAAACTGGAAAGTCAGCAAGGCGAGCAGCGCGACAAAGGGCGCGGCCCCCAGCCAGCGGGCGCCGAAGACGATCTCGACCACTTCGTAGGAACAGACGGCGAGGCCGGCGAACAGCGGGTACATCAAGGCGGTGGTGAGGCGGACGGCGGCGCTGAAAGTGCGCCGGATGTCTGCCCGGCTGCCCTGCAGGCTGGCGAAGATGGGCAGGGCGAGCTGGGCGACGGCGCTGCCGACGATGTCGCGCAGCATGTCGACGGCGCGGAAGGCCAGGCTCAGGAGGCCGGCGGCCTGGGCGCCGAGGAAGGCGGCGACGCCGATCATGAAGAAGCGCTGGGTGGACAGGCCGGCCAGGTTGAAGAAGGCGGCGGCCACGCCGAAGCGCGTCATTTCTCCGAGTTCCGGCCGGGACAGGCCGAAACGCGGGCGTTCCGGGGCCATCAGCCAGAGCACCAGGGTGGCGAGCAGGGTCATGCTGACCTGCTGGGCGACCAGGCTCCACACGCCGGCCCCGGACACCGCCAGGGCGATGCCGATGACCGCCGAACCGCCGCGCCCGATCGTCGAGCGCAGGGCCAGGGTGCGGAACTGCAGGTGCCGACGCTGCAACGCGACGAGGGCGCTGCCACAGCCGGAGGCGACCAGGCCGAGGCTCATCCAGCGCAGCACCGGGCCGACCTCGGGCTGGCCGATGAGCGTCGCGAAGCGGTCGGCGAGCAGCCAGCAGGCGCCGGTGAGCAGCACGCCGATCAGCAGCGAGGCGGAAAAGGCCGAATTGACGTGGCGCGCGGTCGCCTCGCGGGTGCGGATCAGGGCATCGTGGAAGAGCATTTCGACCGGCACGTTGAGCAACTGGACGATGCCGATGGCGACGGCGGCAATGCCGAATTCCGCCGCCGACAGGTAGCGCGAGAAGAAAATCAGGGCGATGAAGGACAGCCCGGACAGGCCGAAGCTTTCGAGCAGCGTCCAGCGCAGCGAGCGGGCGGCCGTAGCGCGCACGGCGCCCTGGCTGGCCGGCGGCTCAGCTGGCACGTATGCCGGGATGCCGCTCAAACCACTGCCCGGCATAGTGGCCAAGCTTTCCGTAGGAGTTATCATCGAATACCACTTTCTTGCCGAGCAGGGCTCCGAAAATCATGCCGTGCAGGCGGTTGGTGCGGACTTCGCCATAGGGCTCGAAATGCGCCTGCATGCGTGCGGTCAGCCGCTCGCAGTAGGCGTACCAAGCCTGCCAGGCGCCGAGCCGCATGTCGGTTTCGCCCTCCAGGCGGTGCAGGCGGAGGATCAGGCCGAACAGGCGGCGCTGCCAGACCGGCACGAAATCCATCCAGTCTACCGCCCCGCCCTCGCCCGCTGCGCCCGCCGGTGCGGTAGCTTCGATGTCGGCGCGCCACAATTCGACGCGGCCGGCACCCAGGCCGGACGGCGCCTCGTCGTCCCAGAGCTGGTGCGCCATGTCCGGCATGAGCAGGACCTGCGGCGAGAACCGGTCGGCCACCGCCTCCAGCGAACGCTGGTCGCGGACCATGAGCACCAGGTTGCGGTGTTGCCGGAAAATCGCCGCCGATAGCTCCTTGGCCCGCTCCGACTGGAAATGCACGGTCTGCGGCATGAGCACGATGGGGTGCTGCGGAAATTGGCGGACGACGGCCTCGCGAAAGTGCTGGTGCACCGGGTAGAGGTCGCCGAAATTGCCGCCGCCGTGGAGCACGATCACCGCCTCGGCGGGCACCGCCCGGCGCGCCGAGGCGGTGAAGTTCATGTAGCCGGCGCGCTCGACGACGCGGTAGCCGTAGTCGGCGAAGAAGCGCTCGGTGCCGCGCATGATCAGGATGTCGCCGAAATTGAGATGGACCGGGTAGTCGAGATAGACCACCGGCCGCTCCGGCGGCAGGTAGCGGGTAATCGCCGCCAGCTTGTGCTTGAGTTCGTTCATCGGGGCGTTCATCGTCGGCTCCGCTCAGCCCTGGTGCGGCAGGCGCACGAACTGCCGGCGGATCTTGGCGAGCAGCGGCTCCTGGCGCGTCGGTTCGCACTGGCGGATGTAGCGCCAGGTCTCGTGGCTCAGCGCATAGGTCGGCGCGGCTGCCTGGTCCAGGGTCTCGCGCCGGTAAGCCCGGCACATGCCGACCGCGTCGCCGACGCCGCGCAGCGCGGCCAGCCCGATGCCGTTGCGCCAGCCACGAAGGGCGAAGGCGGCGGCGCCGACCGCCAGGCGCGGCAGCGACGTGCCGAACTTGTAGGCCGAGTACAGGCTGTTGCGCACGGTGTAGTAGTAGCGCCCCTTGCCCCACATCACCCGGTGCTCGGGCGACACCTTGTGGCGGATGCCGACCGCCGGCACGTAGGCGATGCGGTAGCCGGCATTGAGCATCCGGTAGCTGAGGTCGAGTTCCTCGCCGCAGAAGAACAGGCGGTCGTCGTAGGCGCCCACCGCGGCGAAGACGTGGCGGCGCAGGGCGTGGCCGGCGCCGATGAAGCGCGTCGCCGGGAAGCCGGTGTCGGGCCGGCATTCCGGCGGGTAGTCCCAGGAAGTGGCGTCGTTCTCGCCGGTGAAGTAGTTGTCGATCCTAAAGCCGATGGCGCACAACTCGGGATGGGCGTCGAGATGGGCGACGGCGGTGGCCAGGGCGTGGCGGTCGGCGAACACGGCATCGCTGTCGAGGGCGACGATGATGGGCGCACTGCCCATCTCCGAGGCGATGTTGCGGCCACCGGCAACGCCGCTATTGAAGCCGAGCTTCTCGAGCGTCGCGTTCGGCACGTCGGCCAGGTAGGCCTCGAGCCGGCGCAGGTTGTCGGCTTCGCTGCCCTGGTCGACGATCAGGATGCGCTGACGCACGCCCTCCTGCTCGGCGGCGCTGGCGATGGCGGCGATGGTGTCCTCGGGGCGGTTCCAGGACAGGATGATGACGTCGACCTGGACGTCGGGGGCTGGGTTCATGATGCACCTCGCTGGTAGGCCCGGATGTAGTCGATTTCGTACAGTCCGGGGAAGGGAGTGGTCTGGTCCGGGTCGGGAATCCAGTTCGGGTCGTGGCTGCCCAGGGCCAGGTTGGCGAGCAGGTACATGTCCTCGTGGATGCCGTGCGGGCCGTATTCGAAGCTCTTGATGCCGTCGATGAAGTAGACGATGTTGTCGCGCGTCCACTCCATGCCGTAGATGTGAAAGCCGTCGCTGGTGTCGATGATCCCGTCGACCCACATGCCGGCGGCGGTGGTCGCGCTGCGCGGCTTTTCGATGGCGCCGTGCTTGATGGCGTAGGGCCGCGTGCCGGAAGCCTCGAAGACGTCGACCTCGGGCGGCCAGGCGGCACGCTTGGGGAGCAGCCAGAAAGCCGGCCAGAAACCCTTGCCACGGGGCAGCCGGGCCCGCATTTCGAAATAGCCGTAGGTCTGCCAGTGGGTCAGTTCGCTGGTGATGCAGCCCGAGGTGTAGGCGCGGTTCCAGAGGTAGGGCGCGACGGCCGGAGCGGTGCGTTCGGCGCGGATCTCGAGGATGCCGTCGCGGATGGCGAAGGGCTGCACGCGCAGCGGCTGTTGGGCGGTGCCGGCAAACTGCGGGTCCATGTAGATCTGCTTTTCCTGGTTGATCGCCGTCCGCCGCTCGTGCCGGTAGCGGCTGCGCCAGGCCGGCGCGCCGGGGCGGCCGCCGGTGGCGTTCTCGTTGATGCGGCCGAGGTCGGGGTCGTCGAAATCATCGCCAAAGACCAGGTGGTAGGCGGCGGGAACGAAGTTCGGGCGGAGGGCGCGGGCGACGGCGACGACCTCGCCGTCGAGGGTGAGCTGGGCCACGACCCGGCCGAGCGGGCGCCGGCCGTCGGCCAGCATGCCGAGGCGCGCCTGCGCCCCGCAGGCGAGGGGCAGCGGAGAGGTCTGCAGCGCCGCCCGCAGGACCAGGGATTCGGGCGTTGTGCCGGTGAACAACTGGACCCCGGCCGCACTCCATTCGAGGCGAACCACAGTGTCGGCGGTGACGTCCCCGAAACCGGCCAGGACGACGCGGCCGACCCGGCCGACGAGCCAGCCGCTGTTGGAATATTCCAGGCGCAGGCCGCCGTCGTCGCCGCGCGCATCGAGGATCACCCCGCCGCGCCGGCCGCCGTCCGGCAGCACGATGGTCAGCCGGCCGGCCGCCGCGTTCAGCGGCGCCGCCGGAAAAGTCACCTCGTCGGCCGCGCGCTGGCCGGCCGCGCCGCTGGTGGCGATGAAGGAGCTGGCCTCGTTGCCCGTTTCGAGCTGGGCGCCCCAGATCAGCACGCCGTTCAGGGTCAGCGGCGTGCGCGCCGGCAGGTAGGGCGTGGGCGGCTTCAGCGCGTAAATGGCGGGGGCTGCCGTGACCGCAGCGAAAGGTTCGTTCCACAGCACGGCAAAGCGCTTGGCCCCGGTGTCGCGGGCCTGCAGATTGAGAGCCAAGCTGTAGCGGCGCCACTCGGGGCCGACCTCGACGACGGCATTGACGTTGTTGAAGGTCGTGAAATCGAGCAGGCGCAGGCGCCACGTCCCACGGCCGGCGACACTGCGCAGCCAGACCGAGGCGCTGGCGAACTCGCCGCTCCCACCAAGGGCCACGCTCGCTTCGCAGAGGCTGCCGCTCTTCGGCTCCGGGCGGACGATGCAAAAGACCTGGCTGCTGCCGTCCGGCGCCAGGTCGGTGCTGGCGGCGACGATCACGCCGCCACCGGCGGCCCAGCCCGGGCGGTCCGGCCGCGAGGCGTTGGCGATCAGGTTGCTGGCGGCACCCTCGATCAGCAGGCCGAGCGGCGCCCGCGGCGCAGCGGGAAACGCGGCGCGTGCGCCGGCAGGGTGCGCAGCTGCGCCCCGTCGGCCAGGCTGGCCGGGCTGGCCCGCCGGTAGCTGACGGCGGACGGCAGGCTGCCGCGAAAATCGAGGGCCAGCGTCGGGCTGGCTGCCCACGTGGCGACCGGCGTCAGCAGGCAGCCGCCGAGCAGCGCGCCGCTGCCCTGCAGGAAGCTGCGCCGGCTCAAGACCGCCGGCTCGGGCAGGCCCAATAGCCGCTTCATGCGGAAATCGTCCGTTCGAGCCGGCGCCGGCGCTGGCGCAGGCCCCACTTGGCGAGGGCGTAGAGCGGCGGGCGCAGGGTTTCGCGATAGACGGCGAAGACGGCGAAGGCCGCTTCCGCCACCCAGCGCGGCGCGCGCAGCCCGACCCGGGCGGAATAGACGGCGTAGTACTTGCCGAAGAAATAGTGGGTGTAGTAGATCGACCAGTAGATGCGGCGGGCGGTCTGCGTCCGCTGCCCGCCCGTGCGCACCTGGGCCGGCGGCAGGTGGACGCTGTGGCAGTCGTTGCTGGCGACCACGTCGTAGCCGTGGACGTAGAGGTTCATCTGGAAGTCCGACTCCTCGCGATAGCCGTTGCCGCGGGCGTAGTGCGGGTCGTAGGGAAAGCGCTGGAGCAGGTACTTGTGGGTCAGGATGACGGCGTTGGTCAGCGGCAGCCGGATGTCGCCGTTGAAGCGCGCGCCATTGACGTATTCGCAGAGCAGCGGGCGGAAGGGCTTGCCCGCACGCAGGCCGTGGCCGAAGCGCTGCAGGGCGCCGAGCGGCGTCTCGCCGTTTTCCATGTATACCCGGCGGCCGGATACCGCGCCGACCCCGGGCGTCTGCAGTTTCTGCAGGCAGGTCTTGGCGTAGCCGGCTTCGAGATACTCGTCATCGTCGCAGAACAGGATCAGCTGGTTGCTGCTTGCCGCGACCCCGGTATTGCGCGCCTGGGCGGCGCCCAGCCGGGTCGCGTGGCGCAGGATCACGGTGCTTACCGCGGGATAGCTGGCGGCGATCCGTTCGAGCACCTGCGGCGTGTCGTCGCTGCCGCCATCGATCACGAAAATGATTTCGCTGATCCCGTCCTGGACGAAATAGCTGGGGGCGACCCGGCGCAGGGTGTGGGCGCGGTCGCGGGTGGGAACGATCAGGGTAATCATCGGGCCTCCATTCGGTAGTCGGTTGCCGAAGTGGCCGGGGTGGCCCCGGCGCGCACCTGCTGGCAGGCGGTGATGGCGTCGCGCAAGGCGCCGCCGCGGTCGCGCCAGCGGTAAAGCTGGCCGGCCGCCGCGAAGGCGCCCTGCTGCATGGCGTTGAGTTCGTCCAGGCGATCGATGTGGGCGACGATGGCGTCCACCAGCGTCGCCAGATCGGAGCGGCACAGCAACTGGCTGCGGATGCCGGCCGGCAGGCCGGCGGCGGCGCTGGCGATGGTGGCCACCGGCAGCCGGCCGAAGATGTAGTCGAGGAACTTGAGCTTGAAGCCGCCGCCGATCACTTCCGGCACCACGGCCAGCCGGGCGCGCGCGAAATACGGGGCGACGTCATCGACAAAGCCGTGGAAGACGGTGGCCTTGAGCTGCGGCTCGAGTTCGGCGCGCAGCGCCTCCGGCAGGTCGCCGATGACGTCGAAGATGATGCCGTGGCGATGAAAGGCATCGTCAGCGAGGGCCAGGAACTGGCGCAGGTTCTCCTGTTTCACCACCCAGCGGAAGGAGCCGATGAGCACGACGCGCTTCGGGCAGTCGGCGGCGATCACCCGCGCCGGCTGCGATCCACCCGAATAGCCGGGGGTCAGGACGACGCCCGAGCGGCCCGGCGCCAGGTCGGCGAAGGCCAGCGCATCCTCGCGGCTGATCGCCGTCGTCAGATCGACATGGTGCAGGACGAAACGCTCGAGGGCAGCGACCTTGAGCCAGTTTTGCCAGAGGGCGAGCCTTTTCAGCGGTCCGCCCCGGCTGTTGCGGACCATGTCGCGCCAGAGCACGCCTTCCTGGTTGTGCGCGACATGGACCAGCACCGGGCGGGCGGCCGGCGGGCGGGTTGCGAGATAGCGCTCGAGGGCCCAGCCCGAGCCGTAGCTGTCGAAGACGATGGCATCCCAGCTTTCCTCCAGGCAGGCGGCAAGGGCCTGGCGGAAGGCCGCCGTGTCGTGGATGGCGGCGGCGATCGGCAGTTGGCTGAACAGCGCCCGACCCGGGCTGCGCTTGGCGCCGGCGACCGGCAGCCAGCGCACCGGCGAGTCGGGCGGCGGCGCGCCGGCGGCCGCCGCAAAGCCGAGAAAGGTCACCGCCACGCCGGCCTCGGCCAGCGCCGTGGCGAGGCTGGCCGAATAGATCTTGTCGCCGGCATCCGCCGGAAAAGGCTGGTCGCGAGCTATCCACAGGCATTTCATTGTTCGACCTCTTCGAGCGGCAGTGGCTGGCGGACGGACGCCGCCGGCGTCCACGTCTGGAAGCGTTCGCCGCGCAGCGAGCGCCAGACGCCGAGGCCGACCGCGGTGAGGACGGCGAGGATGTCGAAGATCTGGGCGAAGGGCTTGAGCGGAAAACGGTAGCCGATGCCCAGCGCTAGCCCGAGCAGGCCGGCCAGAACGGCGGCCGCCACGCCCTGCCCGGCGAGCACCAGGGCCAGCTCGAAACTGGCGAAGGCGAGCACCAGCAGGTAGATGCACAGCCAGCGCAACAGCTTGTGCGACAGGTATTTGTACAGGCTCAGGCCGTCGAGCCGGCGCAGGCGCGGCCAGAGCAGGCGGTGCACATTGAAGGCCTGGCAGGCGATGCGCTGCTTGCGGCGGAATTCCTCGCCGGGCGAGGTGGCCGACTTCTCGTAGGCGCGGACGTCGGTGGCCTGGACGATGCGGTAGCCGGCGCAGAGGATGCGGAACGAGACGTACATGTCGTCGATGATGTGTTCCGGCGGCGCGTGGTGCAGGTGGTGGCGGATGGCGAACAGCGAGCCATCGGCGCCCATCACCGAGCCGGTCTCCCCTTCCAGGCGCTTGATCGCTTCCTCGAAGCGCCAGTACAGCGAACCGGTGGCGGCGGTGACCGAGTCTTCGCCATTGACGTAGATCAGGTTGCCGCAGACGCAGCCGACGCCGGGGTCGGCAAAATGGCGGCGCAGCGCCGGCAGGGCGCCGGCATCGAGCATCACGTTGGCGTCGGTGAACACGATGATCGAGGCCGTCGCCCGCGCCACCAGGCTGTTCATGCCCGCCGTCTTGCCGCGGCGCTCGGCCGAGACCTGGAGCGTGATGCGGTCGGCGTAGGAACTGAGGATTTCGGCCGTGCGGTCGGTGGCGGCGTCGACATGGACGAGAATCTCTAGCCCCGGCTCCTGCTCGCGCAGGGCCAGCAGATTGGCGATCTTGGCCGCGATCACCGCCTCTTCGTTGTAGGCGCACATGCAGATCGCGAAACTCGGGGCGGCGACCGGCTCGGCCAGCGGCGCCGGGGCGGCCGGCGGCCGGCGCAGCAGGCGCAGGCCATAGAGCGACAGCGGGTAGGTGACGAATGGGTGGAGGGCAAGCAGCAGGCAAACGCCAGCCAGGTAGAGAAAAGCTTCTGACATATTCATGCTCCGTCGGGCAATAAGGATTTCTGGGGGGATTTCTGGCCGGGCGGCCGGGCGTCGCCCTCCCCCGTCTGCGAGGTCCATACCAGCAGGCTGAGGGCCAGGCCGTGGAAGAAGGGAACGAACGGGCCGTTGAGAAGCAGGGTCAGCGCCACCGCCAGCCGGACGATGGCCGGCGCGGTCGAGCGGAAGACGCAGTAGAAGATGAAGGCGAAGTAAAGGGCCGCGCCGAGCAGGCCGTACTCGAAAACCATCTTGAACAGCGTCATCTCGGCGACCGGGAAAGGCATGCGCAGGGCGTAGCCGGGAAAGGCCCCGGCGCCGTAGCCGAACAGCGCCTTCAACGGATCGGGCCAGAGATACTGCTCGAAGACATGGAAGCCGGCGATGAAGCGGGCGTGGGCGCTGGAGCGCACCGAGCCGAACTCGCCGAGGCGCCCGGTCAGCTTGTCGAGATCGAGGGTGCTGCCGAGCGCCACGGCCAGCAGCGCCGCGCCGAGGATCAGCCAGAGCAGCCCCCAGTGCCGGCGCGTGATCAGGATCAGCGGTCCGCAGATGGCGAGCAGGATGACCCCGGTGCCGGAGTAGGAGAGCAGCAGCGCCAGCCCGAACAGCGCCACGCGCAGCAGGCGGTTGCTGGTCAGCAGTTCGACGACGATGGCGACCGCCATGAACTGGCTGAAGAATGAGGGCTCGGCGAAGAAGATGCCGTTGACGCGAAAGGCGGTCTCGCCGTAGGCGATCGGCGCCTGCATGTTGAAGCCCTTGATCAGGAAGGCCTCGGGTACGAAGTTCTCGATCGGGAAGGCAAAGCGCGGGCCGATCGCCAGTTGCAGGCCGTACTGGGCGATGCCGGCGAGCGCCAGGACGGTGGCCAGCCCGAGGAAAAAACGCAGGGCCGGCGTCGTGCCGTCGTTCGGCCGCGGCAGGTGGAAGACATAGGCGACATAGAGCGTCACCAGCAAGAGCATCGAATTGAGCGAGAAAGGATCGCCGCGGAAGACCTGGACGGCGCCGATGCAGCCGATGAAGACCAGAAAGAAGGCGAGCCGGCCGCTGTCCAGGCGCAGATGGCCGAGTACCACACCGAGCCCGAGGGCGAGCAGGATGAAGAGATAGGCGATGCTCAGCGACTGAGCGGCGAAAGGCGGCACCGACAACTTGGCGAACAGCGTGCTGGCGAGCAGCGGTGTATACAGCAGCAGGCCCGCCAGCCAGCCGCTGCCGGCCGCAGCCGGGGCGGCCGCAGCGAGGCGGCCGGCAAGAGGAAGGGGAATCGCCGTCATCGCCGGGCCACCATCAGAAGGCGTTGACCACCGCGCCAAGCAGGTTGTCGAGGCCCCGAGTCAATGCTGCCGTCTCGGCGATGGTGGCGACATTCGGTCGACTGACCAGAATCGCGGCGCCGGCATGGGCGGCAATGATCTGCGCATCGGCCAGTGCCGCCGACGGGGTATCGATCAGCACGACATCGAAAGCCCGCGTCGCCTGCGCCAGGAAGGTGGCGAGCGCCGGTCGGGAGAGCAGTTCGCGCGGATTCGGCGGGGTCGGGCCGGCGGTCAGCACGGCCAGGCCGCCCAGCCGCGGAATTGGCACCGCCGCCTGCAGTCCGGCCAGGCCGCTGAGCACCGAGGACAGTCCGATCCGGTTGTCGAGGTTGAACAGACCATGCTGGCGGGGGTGGAGCAGATCGGCGTCGACCAGCAGTGTGCGCTGGCCAAGCTGGGCAAACAGTACCGCCAGATTGGCGACGATCAGACTTTTGCCTTCGCCGCGCCGGGCGCTGACCACGGCCAGGCTCTTGCGTACTGGTTCGCGCCCCATCCAGTGCAGCATGAGCTGCGAACGCACGTCGCGCAGCCCTTCGACCAGCGGCTGTTGCGAGCCGAAGGCCGCCAGCACCTCGGGCGAGACGGCGCTATCGCCGGCTGGAAGGCAACTGTATTCGAACTGGCGAGCGAGGCCGAACAGGATGTCCTCGGCGTCGAGAATACCCAATTGCCGCGCCGCCTCGCCGAAGCGCAGGCCCTGCTGCTTCTGCAGCTGGACGACAAGCCCGGCCTGCTGCAGGCTCAGGCGTCCGGCATCGATCAGGATGGCGCCGAGCGAACGCGTCGGCGCCGGAAAATCTTTTACGGTATGGGCTTCATTCATATCCATGGCGGAATCTCGGCAGGCAAAGGCCCGTTGCTGGTGAGCAAAACGGCAACTAGACCGAACGGGCGGTCAGGCGCTTGGCCTCGGCGCCCGACGAGTTGTCGCGCAAGCGGGCGAATTGGCCGGTAATCACGTTGATCGGGCAAACCGCCGGGGCGAGCGCCCCCTGGCGGGCAGCACGGCCAGCACCGGGATGTCGAGCAGTTCTGACAGGTCGCTGGCGCTGCGCAGCCGCCGGTTCAGGTGTTCGCGCAGCAGCGCCAGGCCCATGCCGAGCAAAGCGCCGAAGACGAAGGAGAGCGCGGTGTTTAGGGCGACCTTCGGACTCGACGGGCCGGACGGCTCGCTGGCCACTGTCAGCATCGCGACATTGGTCTGCGGCATCTGGCTCTCGAGACCGGTTTGCGCCAGGCGCTGAGTCACCATGTCGTAGTCTCGCTGGGCCTGTTCGACGTCGCGCTGCAGCACTGCGACGCTGTCGCGCTGGGCGCGCAGGGCGAGCACTTTCTGTTTCTGGGCACCGAGGGCGCCGCTAATTTCGGTTTCGCGGGAGACATTCATGCGGTCGGCGGCACCGAGGGAGCCGGCGATGCGGCTGGTTTCACTGGCGATCTGGGCGCGCAGGGCGGCGACCCTGGTCGCCATATCGATGTATTCGGGATGGGTCTCTTGCAGACGTAGCGCCAACTGCTGGCGCTGACCCTCGAGATCGGCCAGCTTGGCCTTCAGGTTCTGGATCAGGCTGTTGCCGACGACTTCGGGCAGGATGTCGGCGGCGCCGGCCTGGCTGTGGCGCCCCCGGGTCACCGCACGCTGGCCCTGGACTTCGACCAGCTGGGTCGACAGTTCGCTGAGGCGGGCGGTCTCGACATCGAGCTTTTCGTCGGCGACGACGATCTGGTTCGACTGCTGGTAGGCCGACAGCTTCTGTTGCGCCGCTTCCAGCTTGTCGCGGAAGGAGCGGGTGCGCTCGCCGAACCATTGGCTGTATTGGCTTGCCGAACCGACCTTCAGTTCGAGGTTGGTATCGATGTAGGCCTGGGCGAAGGCGTTGGCGACCGCCGCCGCGGTCTGCGCATCGCCGGCCGTATAGGCAATGGAAATGACGTTGCTTTCATGGGTCGGCATGACCTTGAGATGGTGCCGCATCGGTGCCGCCAGCCAGGCCTGCAGCGAACCCCGGCCGTTGGTCTGGTCGAGCCACTGGCCCCGCAATTCGGGGTCCTGGTCGAGCTTGAGCAAGGCGACGGCGCGTTGCGCCACACGATCGGAGAGGATGATGTCCACCTGGGTCGACATCACGGCCGATGCCGCAGTGACCGGCTGGACCACGCCGAGAACCGGGTCGGCCGGGCGGGAATCGACCACCACGGCGGCTTCGGCGGTGTATTTTCGCGGCAGCAGCAGGTTGGCCGCCAAGCTCAGCAGCATCACGCCGAGCAGGACGCCCGCCACCAGTTTCCAGCGGCCGCGCAGGACCAGGAAGAAGCGTTGCAGGCTCATCGCGGCGACCGCCCTACAACGTCCGGCCCAGGCGCAGCAGCGAAATCACGCCGAGCATGCCGAGCGTGGACAGCGCCAGGGCCGAGGTTTTCGCCGCGCCAACCGGCAGCGCCGGCTCGCTTTCGGCTGCTGCCCGGCGTGACCGGCCATCGCCGGTGCCGGACAGGCCATGCTGGAGCTGGCGCGCGACGATCAGGCCGGGCCAGGTGTTCTGGTAGCTGACGGCGACCGCCGGGTTCGCGGTGCTGCCGGAAGGCGACGCGGCGGCGGCAATAACCGTGGAATTAACCGGTGCCGCACCGGCCTCGGACATTAGGAAACTCAGCACCAGGATCGGCAGGACTTTCGCGATCTGTAGTCTCATGATTGCACCTCGTTGAAAGTCGACGAGTGCCACCATAGGGCTTCAAATCACTCCAGTATGTTCGCTTCCGCACGAAGCGACCGCCCTGGGCCGCCCTGAAAAAATGGCCAGAAACCAGGTGAGCAGCTGAGTCATCTCGCGCCCGACGCGGTCAAATCAGGAGCGCCGCGGACGGCTATCATGGCGGCCCCGGCAACTTTGCCACGCCTCCGGGCGTCCTACCCGGGACGAATAGACTGCGGCTGCGCGCTACCCCGCCAGGCCGAACCAAACCACCTCTCCCCCTGCCCCGCCGAACCCCATGCCTCTGCAACAACGCCCCGTTATCACCAAGCTCGCGATCGTGGCGGCGATGGCGGCGATCTTCGCCATCGACCTCAACACACCGCTCGGTCTGGCCGTGCCCTTCCTCTACCTGCTGCTCGCCCTGGTCGCCATCGGCGTCGAAGCATCCACCCGCAGCCTGCTCGCCATTGCCGTGCTCGGGCCGGTATTGGCCGGGTTCAAATTGCTGATCTATCCGGACGACGGCGTGGCCTGGCTCGGGCAGGCCAATCGCCTGCTGTTCTCGGTGCTGATCTGGGTCGCTGTCGGCCTGGAATGGGTCCGCCGCACGCTCGAGGCCGGCCGCCGCGAAAACAGCCGCGAGCTCGAAAGACAGGTCCGCGAGCGGACCGCAGCCTGGGTGGCGGCCAACCGCAAACTGGAGAGCGAGGTCGCCGAACGCAAGGCGGCCGAGGCGACGATCATCGCCACCACACAGCGCCTCCAGGCCCTGACCCAGCAGCTGGTCGAGGTCAGGGAAGCTGAGCGCAAGGCCCTGGCCACGGAGTTGCATGACCGCATCGGACAGAATTTGTCGGCATTGAACATGAGTCTCAACCTGAACCTGGCCTTGCTCGCCAAGCAGTTGCCGCCGGAAGCGATGGACGCGGCACGGAAGCGCATCGACGACGCACTGGCCCTGGTCGAACTGACGACAGAGGCGGTACGCGGCGTCATGGAGGAATTGCATCCGGCGCTGCTCGAGCAATACGGCCTGACTACCGCGCTGCGCTGGCATGGCGAGGAGTTTTCCGGGCGCACTGGCATCACCGTCAAATGCGTCGCCAGCGAAACCTTTCCCCGGCTGCGCAGCCAGGTCGAAATGTCCTTGTTCCGCATTGCCCAGGAAGCCCTGATCAACGTCGCCAAGCATGCCGGGGCGAGCGAGGTCAGCATCTGCCTGGAGCGGACGAAGGCTGGAATCGAACTCCGGATCGGTGACAATGGTGTCGGGATCAGCGAGGCGACGCCGAACCTGGTGCCGGCCGCTGGCGGTTGGGGCCTGGCGATCATGGCCGAACGGGCTCGTTCGATCGCCGCCGAACTGCGCATCGCGCGCGGCGACGAGCAGGGCACGACGGTCGTCGTGACCGTTGCCGATGGACACTGGGAGACTACATGACGATCAACGTTCTGATTGCCGACGATCACGCCGTGGTGCGCGACGGCCTGCGCCTGTTGCTGGAAACCCAGCCCGACATCCGCGTCGTCGGCGAGGTGGCCGACGGCCGCGCCGCGGTCGATGCCGCCCTGCAACTGAAGCCGGACGTGGTGATCATGGATCTCGCCATGCCGCTGCTCAATGGCGCCGATGCCACCGTGCAGATTCTCGAGAAGGATGAATCCTGCAAGGTCGTCATGCTCTCGATGCACTCCACCGTCGAGCACGTCTTTCGCGCGCTGCAGGCCGGTGTGCTGGGCTATCTGCGCAAGGAATCGGCAGGCAGCGAGGTGGTCGACGCCGTGCGGACGGTACACAGCGGCCGGCGCTACCTGAGCCAGAAGATCACCGAGTCGGTGGTGGACGACTACGTGCGCAAACGCGCCGACGAAAGCCCGCTCGAATCGTTGAGCCAGCGCGAGCGGGAAATCCTGCAACTGCTGGTCGAAGGCCGTTCGGGCATCGACATCGCCCGCCAGCTCAATATCTCGCCGAAGACGGTTGACACCTATCGCAGCCGGATGATGCAGAAGCTCGGCATCGGCGATCTGCCGGGGCTCGTCAAGTTCGCCCTGCAACACGGCCTGACCACGCTCTGAGCGAGGCTTTTTGATCTAGATCGAAGAATCGTATCGAATCAAGAAATCGGCAGCGCCTTGTGAGTGTTATCCGACATACAGCGGCCGCCCCGCGGCGGATCATCGGAGGAGTGATGAATCCACCCGGGAGTTCTGCATGTCTGAAGATCAAAAAACCAAAACGCCGTTAGACAACGGACGGCGCAAGTTCCTCAATACCGCTGGCGCCGCCGGCATTGCCGGCGTCGGCCTCGGTCTGGCCGGCTGCAACAAGGCCGAGCAGGCCCCGGCCCCTGCTGCTCCGGCACCAGCCCAGCCGGCCGCAGCTGCAAGCCACTCCAAGGTCGAAATAGCCCCCGGCCAGCTCGACGACTACTACCTGATGTCGAGTGGCGGCCACTCGGGCGAAATGCGCATCATCGGCGTGCCTTCCGGCCGTACGCTCAAACGCATCCCGGTCTTCAACATCGATCCGATGTCGGGCTGGGGCATCACCAATGAATCGAAGAAGATTCTCGGCACCAAGGCGGACGGCAGCATCAAGTACCGCACCGGCGACACCCACCACGTCCATGGCTCGTACAAGGACGGCACCTACGACGGCAAGTATTTCTGGGTCAACGACAAGATCAACAACCGCCTGGCCCGCATCCGTGGCGATTACCTGGAAACCGACAAGATCACCGAGATCCCCAATGTCCAGGGCTTCCACGGCATTTTCTCGGACAAGCGCGATCCGGTCGATGCCGCCATCAACCACACCACCCGCGTTTTCTGCGGCGCCGAATTCCACGTGCCGCTGCCCAACACGCCAAAAAACTGGAAGGACGCTGCCGGCTACGGCTGCCTGCTGACCTGCGTCGACGCCGAAAGCATGGAGGTCCGCTGGCAGGTCCGGATCAGCGGCAACATGGACCTCTGCGCCACCTCATACGACGGCAAGCTGGCCGCCCTGAACAGCTACAACACCGAGGACGGTCAGGTCTTCGCCGACATGATGTCGTCCGAAAAGGATGCCTGCATCTTCTTCAACGTCGAACGCATCGAAGCCGCGATCAAAGCCGGCAAGAGCTTCACCATTGGCGATTCCAAGGTACCGGTGGTCGATGGCAGGCGGGAAGCCAACAAGGACCCTAAGACCGCCCTGACCTGCTACGTGCCGGTGCCCAAGAACCCGCACGGGGTCAATATCTCGCCGGATGGCAAGTACTACGTCTGCGCCGGGAAGCTCTCGCCGACCGCCACCGTGATCGAACACGCCCTGGTGCTCAAGTGGTTCGACGGCGAGGTCAAGGAAGCCATGGAATGCGTCGTCGGCGAGCCGGAAATCGGCCTCGGCCCCTTGCATACCGGCTTCGACAACAAGGGCAATGCCTACACCTCGCTGTTCCTCGACAGCCAGGTCGTGAAATGGAACGTCGCCGCTGCCATCGCCCAGTACAAGGGCGACAAGCAGGCCAAGGTCGTGCTCGACCGGATTGACGTCCACTACCAACCGGGCCACAGCTACGCCTCGATGGGCGAAACCAAGGAAGCCGACGGCAAGTACTTCATGTCCGGTAACAAGTTCTCGAAGGACCGCTTCCTGCCGGTTGGCCCGCTGCACGTCGAGACCGAGCAACTGATCGATATCAGCGGCGACAAGATGGTTCTGTTGGCGGACCACACGGCCCATCCCGAACCCCATGACGCGATCATCGTCCGCCGCGACATCATCAAGACCAAGCAGATCTACACCCTTGAAGACTCGCCGATCCACGTCAAGGGTTTCGACGATACCGGCGTCAAGCGCAACGGCAACAAGGTGACGGTGCGCATCATGTCGGTGGCGCCGACCTTCACACCATCGGAATTCGTCCTCAAGAAGGGCGACGAGGTTACTGTCGTGCTGACCAACCACGACAAGGTCGAGGACCTGCACCACGGCTTCGCTATCGAGAGCCACGACATCAACATGATCGTCGGCCCCCAGGAAACCAAGTCGGTGACCTTCAAGGTCGAGCGCCCCGGCGTCTTCTGGTACTACTGCACGCACTTCTGCCATGCCCTGCACCTCGAAATGCGCGGCCGCATGATCGTCGAGGGCTGAGTAATGCCCGGGCGCCGTCCATGAACCGTGCTCCTGCCGCTACCCGTCGGCAGGAGCCGGGTTTTCGGCGGCACCGCCCATCCATCGCCATCCTGCCCGCTCGTCGCGGCAGGAGCCGTGGCACGGGCGCCCCCTACGCCTTGCAACAATCAACATGAAGCAATTACGTTTCCTGCTGCTCGCCCTGCTGTGGTCTGCGCTCTGCTACGGCAGTTCCTACGACGCGCCGCTGCCAGCGCAGCTGTTCACCGATCCCGACCTCTGTGCCTATGCCCCATGCCGTGAGGTGATGCCCGGCGCCGACGGCTTTTCCGTACGCAAGGGCCGGCCAAGCTACGTCGAGGCCTACCGCGGCAGTGGCGCGCAACGCCAGGTCATCGGCTATGTCTTCCTGTCCACCGACATCGTCGACATCCCCGCCTATTCAGGCAAGCCGGTGATCACGCTGATCGGCATGTATCCGCAGGGCATCATCAGCGGCGTGCGCATTTTGAAGCACAGCGAACCGATCCTGCTGGTCGGCATCCCGGAACGCGAACTCGACAAGTTCATCGCCCAGTACGTTGGCAAGTTCGCCGGGGCCAAGGTGGAAATTGGCAAGTCCTCGGCCGGCGACGACCGCATCGGCCTGAATGCGATCAGCGGCGCCACGGTCACCGTGATCGCCGAGAACCAGGTCGTGATGCGCAGCGCCTACGCCATCGCCAAGCAGCTCGGCATCGTCAAGTCGGTGCCCAAGCCGGCGGCCCGCTTCACCGCCCAGAGCGCCAGCCTCGACTGGAAGACCCTGGTCGACGAAGGCAGCGTCCAGCATCTGATCGTGCAGCCCGAAGAACTCGGAATCACCGGCAGCGGACAGCCTTACATCGACCTTTATTTCGGCTACCTGAATGCCCCCCTCGTCGGCCGCAGCATACTCGGCGAACCAGGCTGGAAGCGCCTGATGGGCGAACTGAAGGCGGACGAACACGCGATCTTCATCGTCGCCAACGGCACGGCGTCTTTCAAGGGCTCCGGCTTCGTGCGCGGCGGCATCTACGACCGCATCCAGGTCGCTCAGGACCTCGACAGCCATACCTTCCGCGACACCGACTACCAGAATCTCTACGGCATTGCCGCCGCCGGGGCGCCGTCCTACAAGGAATCCGCCATCTTCATCCTGCGCGGCGGCAACTTCAGCGCCGCCTACCCGTGGAGCCTGGTCTTCCTCGCCAACAAGGTAGACCGCGACACCGGCAGCAAGACCTTCGCCAATTTCGAGCGCGAATACTGGCTTCCCGAGCGCTACCTGGAAGGCGGTCGGCCGACCGTGCTGCGCCCCGATCCGACCTGGCTCCGCGTATGGCAGGGCAAGCCGCTGGTCATCGCCCTCTTCGTATTGCTGCTGGCCGCCACCGCCGGCCTCTACGCGATGCGCGACCGGCTGGTGCGCATGGCCTCGCGCAAGGACAAGCGCTGGGTGTCGATTCCCAAGTATTTCGTGTGGACGATCTCCATCGGCTTCGTCGGCTTCTTCGCCCTGGCCCAGCCGAGCATCACCCATGTCATGACCTGGATGCATTCGCTGGTCTATCAGTGGCGCTGGGAACTCTTCCTGTCCGACCCGCTGATCTTCATTTTCTGGCTGTTCATCGCCGCCACGATCTTCATCTGGGGCCGCGGCCTGTTCTGCGGCTGGCTCTGCCCCTATGGCTCGCTGTCCGAACTGTCCTTCAAGATCGCCGGCGCGCTGGGCTTGAAGCGCTTCCAGTTCCATCTGCCGATGCCCTGGCACAACCGGCTGCGCTGGCTCAAATACGGCATCTTCGCGCTGCTCGTCGGGGTCTCGTTCTACGATATCGGCCTGGCCGAGAAGATGGCCGAGGTCGAACCCTTCAAATCGACCTTCCTGGTCGGCGGGGTCTGGAATCGTGCCTGGCCCTTCGTCGCCTACTGGGTCGCGCTGTTCGTCCTCGGATTGTTCGTCGAACGCCCCTTCTGCAAGTACCTGTGCCCGCTCGGCGCCGGTCTGGCGATCCCGACCACCTTCCGGTTCATCAAGTTGAAGCGCAAGGACGAGTGCACCACCTGCCACGCCTGCCAGAAGGGTTGCGGCTCGCTGGCCATCGCCGACGACGGCCGCATCGACCAGCGCGAATGCCTGCTCTGCCTGGAATGCCAGATCCTCTACTACGACGCCCACACCTGCCCGCCGCTCTCTCAGGAACGCCGGCGGCGGACCAAGAGCGGTCTGGAACTGACGCCGATCGGGGACGATGGTTACTACATCCCGATCAAGGCGGTGCCGTGAGCGGGCCGCGCCGATGAAGCGCCTCGCCGCCGTGCTTCTTGTTCTTGCCGGCGGGCCGCTGATCGCCGCCGAATGGCAAGTCGCGCCCGGCGCGTCGATCGCCGCCGCCATCCAGGCGGCGAAAGCCGGCGATACGGTCAAGGTGGCGCGCGGCCATTATGAAGAGCATCTGCTCATCGACAAGCCGTTGCGCCTGGTCGGCATCGACCGCCCGACGATATCCGGAGGCGAACGCGGCGACGTCATCCGGGTCAAATCAGTCGATGTGCTCATCGAAGGCTTCATCATCCGCGACAGCGGCGCCGACCTCACCGCCCAGAATGCCGGCATCTACGTCGAGCCGGGGTCGCACCGCATTGCCGTGCGCAACAACGTGCTGGTCTACAACCTGTTCGGCATCTGGCTCGAAAAGCTCAATGACCCCGAGGTCAGCGGCAACCGGATCACCGGCAAGCGCGACCTGTCGTCGGCCCGGCGAGGCAACGGCATCCAGCTCTACAACACGACCGGCGCCCGCATTATCGGCAACCACATCAGCTACGCCCGCGACGGCATCTACGTCGATGTCTCCCATCACGCGGTGTTTCGCGGCAACACCATGCACGACCTGCGCTACGGCAGCCACTACATGAATTCCAACGACAACCTGTGGGAAGACAACGAGAGCTACCACAACCGCGGCGGCCTGGCACTCATGGAAGTCCGCCGCCAGACGGTGCGCAACAACCGGGCCTGGGACAATGCCGACCACGGCATCATGCTGCGCACCATCGTCGATTCGGTGATCGAGAACAACGTGGTGGCCGGCAACGGCCGCGGCTTCTTCATCTACGACGCCGAGTACAACGTGCTCAAGGGCAACCGCATCATCGGCAACCACGTCGGCGCCCATGTCTCGGCCGGCGCCATCCACAACGAGGTCGATGGCAACGATTTCATCCAGAACCGCGAGCAGGTGCGCTATGTCGCCAGCCGCGACGAGCCCTGGGGCAAGAAACAGGGCAATTACTGGAGCAACTACGCCGGCTGGGACGGCAACGGTGACGGTACCGGCGACGTGCCCTACGAGGCCAACGACCTGGTCGACCGGCTGACCTGGAAATTCCCGCTGGTCAAACTGCTCTTGAACAGCCCGGCGGTGCACAGCCTGCGCCTGATCGCCCGCCAGTTCCCACTGCTGCGCAGCCCGAGCATCGTGGACCGCCAGCCGCGCATGCAACCTGCCAACCCCGACTGGAGCCAGTGGCTTGACCGACCAGCTTATTGAAATCCGCGGTGTGCACAAGCGTTACGGCGCGATCGAGGCCGTGGACGGCGTAGACCTCGAGATTGCCGCCGGCGAACTGTTCGGCCTGATCGGCCACAACGGCGCCGGCAAGACGACGCTGTTCAAAATGATGCTCGGCCTGCTGCCGGCCACTTCCGGCGAGATCCGCATCGGCGGCCAGGCCGTGCGCGGCGAAGCCTTCCGCCAGGTGCGGCGCAGCATCGGCTACCTGCCCGAGAGCCTGGCACTCTACGACAACCTGACCGGACTCGAAACCCTGCACTTCTTCGCCCGCCTCAAGGGCGCCGAGCGCGCCACTTGCCCCGCCCTGCTCGCCCAGGTCGGGCTGGCCGACGCCGCCGGCCAGCGCGTCCGCAACTATTCGAAGGGCATGCGCCAGCGTCTCGGCTTCGCCCAGGCCCTGCTCGGCTCGCCGCGCCTGCTCTTTCTCGACGAGCCGACCAACGGCCTCGACCCGCAGGGCATCCTGGAGTTCTACCGCATCCTCGCCGACCTGCGCCAGGGCGGCGTCACCGTGGTGCTGACCTCGCACATCCTGGCCGAGATCCAGCAACGGGTCGACCGCCTGGCGCTGATGCGCAACGGCCGCATCCAGGCCCTGGGCACGGTGCAGGCGCTGCGCGAAGGCCAGGATCTGCCGCTGACCCTGCGCGTCAGTTTCCGCCCCGAAGGAGAAGCAGCCCTGCGCCAGACCCTCGCCACACTGGGGATCGGGGCGCTTAAAGCCGAGGCCGGCAGCACCCGTTTCACCTGCCCGCGCCAGTCCAAAATGGCCGTGCTGACGGCGCTGGCCGGGCTCGGCCCGGTTCTCACCGACATCGACGTGCATGAACCCTCACTGGAAGACATCTTCCTGGGCTACGCGGAGGAAATGCGATGAGCAGTATCGAGTTCGGCCAGATCGGTGTCATCGCCGGCAAGGAATTCCGCGACCGCCTGCGCAATCGCTGGGTGCTGGCCGTCGCCCTGGTGTTTACCGTCTTCGCACTGGTCATCGCCTATTTCGGTGCCGCCCAGCAGGGGGCGGTCGGCTGGCGCAACATCGATGTCACCATCGCCAGCCTGGTCAGCCTGGTCATCTACCTGGTGCCGCTGATCGCCCTGATCCTCGGCTACGACGCCATCGTCGCCGAGCGCGAGCGCGGCTCGCTGGACCTGCTGCTGTCGATGCCGATCACCCGCTTCGAAGTGCTGCTCGGCAAGTTCACCGGCCTGGCCGGCGCGCTCGGCGTCGCCACCGTCGGCGGCTTCGGCCTGGCCGGGCTGCTGCTCGTCTCCCAACTGGGCAGCGCCGCGCTGTACCACTACGCTGGCTTCGTGCTCAGCGCCTTCCTGTTGAGCCTGTGTTTCCTGAGCCTGGCAGTGATGGTCTCGGTGCTCGCCGAGGACCGCATGCGGGCGAGCGGCATCGCCATCGCCCTGTGGTTCTTCTACGTGCTGGTCTATGACCTGCTGCTGCTTGGCCTGCTGGTGCTCAGCGAAGGCAAGCTGAATCTCAATTTCTTCCCGGTGCTGCTGATGCTCAACCCGGCCGACATTTTCCGCATCCTGAATATTTTCGGGTTCGAGGATGTGCGCCGGATCTACGGCCTGGCCACGGTTTTTCCGGAAACCCTGGCCAATCCGTGGCTGCTCGGCAGCGCCATGGTGTTCTGGATCATTGCGCCACTCGGAGTGGCGGCCTGGAGGTTCAAATGATGAAGTTGCATTCGCGGCGGGCCTCCCTGCTGCCCATCCTGTTCAGTACGACGCTGCTGCTCGCCGCCTGTGGCGAGTCGGCGAAACCGACGCCGCCGCTGGAGATTGCCGGCGACACCAGTTGTGCGCTGGACGGCATGGTCCTGCTCGACTTCCCCGGCCCCAAAGCACAGATCCATTACGACCAGGGGACACCGGACTTTTTCTGCGATACCCGGGAAATGTTCTCCATCCTGCTGCGCCCGGAACAGAAGAAACGCATCCTCGCCATCTACACCCAGGACATGGGCAAAGCCGACTGGAATCGCCCGGAAGGCCAGTGGATCGACGCCAAAACCGCCTTCTATGTGATCGACAGCCCGCGCCGCGGCTCGATGGGCCCGACCGTTCCCTCGTTTGCCAGCGAGGCCGATGCCCGCAAGTTCGCCGGACAGTATGGCGGCAAGGTCCTGCCCTTTGCCCAGGTCACGCTCGACATGGTCGATCTGAGCGGCGGCGCCAAGCATGACGAAAAGATGTAGGCGATGCCGCTTGCCTGTCCAGCCGGCGACCCTTACTGCTTTGGCTCGCGCCTCGCGGGCCATCCCTTGTTTTACCCCCAACCCACGAAACGGAGTGAACCATGAAACTCATCCATGCTGCCCTGATTGCCACGGCAACCATCGCCACCACCGCCGGCCAGGCCTATGCGGCCGACGAATTGCCGCTGGCCAAGGCCAAGAACTGCATGTCCTGCCATACCGTCGACAAGAAACTGGTCGGCCCCGGCTACAAGGAAGTTGCCGCCAAGTACAAGGACGACAAGGCGGCCCCGGCCAAGCTGGCGGCCAAGATCAAGGGCGGCGGCAAGGGCGCCTGGGGCGAAATCCCGATGCCGCCGAACAATGTCACCGAGGCCGAAGCCAAGCGCCTCGCCGACTGGGTGCTGTCGCTGAAGTAATTTCCCGTCCGGGAAAGGAAAGCTGGCCACGGCCGGCTTTCCTCAGCGCCGCACAGGCCAAATGGGTGATTTGGTGCCGCTCATCAATGCACGGCTAACACCAAATGAATTACTCGACAATCAACCACTACAGAGAAGGGCAGCCCCATGTTCGGCGCCAAGACTAAACGAGACCTGGCCACCGCCCGGACCGAGAATGCCGCCTTGCAGGCGCGCTCGGCAGCGCTGCAGGACGAACTGGCCGCCGTCCACTCCCGCCTCGCCCTGGCGGAGAGCCAGCAACAGGAACTCCTGAAACGCCAGACACTGCTCGACGGCGTGCTCGGCAACATCCCCCGCTTCGGCGAATCGCTGGCGGGCATCCGCCTCTCTTTTTCCGGACTCTCCACCCAACTGAACGACGATTCGGCCAAGGCCCTGACCGCCGCCAAGGAATCGGACGCCAACCGCTCGGCCTTCGAGAAAATCGCTTCCAGCCTGCACGGCATGTTCGAGCGCATCAGTTCGGCCGGCGCGAGCGTCGAAGACCTGTCGCACCGGGCCGGCGAGATCGGCGGCATCGTCCAGCTGATCAAGGAGATCGCCGAACAGACCAATCTGCTGGCGCTCAATGCCGCCATCGAGGCGGCGCGGGCCGGCGAAGCCGGGCGCGGTTTTGCCGTGGTCGCCGACGAGGTCAGGAAACTGGCCGAACGCACCGCCAAGGCGACCACCGAGATCGGCGGCCTGGTTGCCGGCATACAAAAGGAAACCGGCCAGGCCAAGGCGATCATGGACATCGGGGCAGGCAGCGCCGCCAGCCAGGGCGCCGAAAGCGAGGCCGCGATGCGCAGCATGCAGCGCCTGCTCGGCCTCTCGCAGCAGATGCAGGACAGCATCGCCTCATCGTCCCGCCTGGCCAATGCCGAACTGGCCAATATCGAGGAACTGACACTGAAGCTCGAAGTGTACAAAGTGCTGCTCGGCCTCTCCGACCTCAAGCCGGAGGAACTGCCCGACGAAACCCAATGCCGCCTCGGCCGCTGGTATTACGAAGGCGAAGGCCGCGCCGAGTTTTCGCGCCTGCCCGGCTACCGCGAAATGGAAGCGCCGCACAAGGCGGTGCACGACCAGGCCCGGCAGGCCGTCGCGCGCTACCGTAGCGGCGACTTCAACGGCGCCCTCGACGCCCTGACCCGCATGGAAGAAGCCAACCTGACGGTGATGGCCGGCATGGAGCGCATCCTCGGCCAGGCGCCGGGACGGCCGACCGCCTGAGCCAGCCGATAGCAGCGATCAGCCCTTCATTTGGCCAGTCGCTCGAAGAGCTTGACGGCGGTGTCGACATGGCGGAACAGGCGTTCGCCCTCGGCCAGCACGCGCAGGACATGGCGGTTTCCGGACGCAGCGGCCGGCTCGGGGACGCTGGCCCCGCTCCTTTTCAGACGCACCAGGTTGACGTCGAATTCGCAGAGCGAGTCGCCCAGTCGTTGCGCAATCAGATCGCCGGCCAGGCCCCACGCCCGGAACAGGACGAGTTTGGCGATGCGCTGCGAGAGCATGCGGTTGCGGCCCGCGATATTGACGTCATGCCCGGCCGGGCGACGGGCGAGGTTTTCCGCTTCGCTGGTCAGGCGGTCGATCGCCCCGAGCATGGCCTCGCTGTGTTCGAGGACGACGCCGGCAGCGCTCAATGATGGCTGGGCATCGAACAGGGCGGGCCGGTAGGCGGCCCAGAGGGTGGTCACTTCATCCAGCCGTTCGGCGAATCCCGGCGTCAACCCGAGACTTTTCAGGCGCGCCAGCGTCTGCTCGAACTGAAGCTTCAGTTGCCGCAAATTGGTTCCGGCTTTGGCCGGCGAGATGTTCTGCCCGAGCAGCCCCCAGTTCGTCGCCAGCCGCTGCGCCAGCATCCGCGGGCGCCCGCAAAGGTTGATCAGGCTGCCGGGCGACAGAGGCTGGGCCGGACTCTCGCCAACGCCCCTTGGTTTGCGGGAGAAGCTGAGGCGCTGGTGGCGGTCGCCGATTTCGGTATCGAGCAGGGCCGCATGCTGGATGTGGACGTCGCGCCCCTCGACCACGACCATCCCGCTCTCACTCAACTGACGCAGGCTTCGAGAAAAACTTTCCGGAGTCATGCCGATCCGCGCGGCAATGGTCTTCTTGCTGGTTTTCAGGGTAACCGTCGTTTCACCGGCCAGGCCGAGGGGTTGGCCGGCCAGCCCGAGCAGGAAATCAAGCACCCGTTGGGTTCCGGTCAGGCCGTAGTGGTAGCCGGTGCTGTCGAACTCGGCGGCATATTGCCGTTGGGCCAGCGCCTGGATGATGCGCCAACTCAGTTCGCGATCATTGCAGACGAGCGCGCGCAGTGGCCGGGCTGCGATGGCGATCACCGTCGTCGGCGTCATCGCCTCGCCCGACGAGGCATAGCTTTCGGCCGCGAAGACCTCGCCCATGCACAGGATCTGGGGCGTTTGCACCAGTTCGATCACTTTTTCCGTTGCCGCCGGCAACAGCGTCGTCCGCTTGACGCTCCCGCTGACCAGCAGATAGGCCTCGCCGACCGGATCGCCGGCACGAAACAGGAAGTCATGGGCAGCGAAGTCGACGATGCGAGCGAACCCGGCCAGCCGGTTCAGCTGCAGAGCCGGGAGGTCGGTCAACAGGGGGATGCGGGACAGCAAATTGCGCTGCCGCAGCTGACGATCCCTGGCTCCGGGAATCAATTTCTCCGCCCCCACACCGTTCTCCAGATAGAACTCCATTCCGTTTCGCCAGGCCAGATGCGATCGCATCATCAAGCCTCGCCGTGACGGCAATCGTGGCGCGGAGAACGGCAAATTCCCTGAACTTGCGTTAAAAAAACAAGAAAAAGTAGGGCGGCGACGAACACCGGCTCTTCCCCAAAAAAGCCTGGGCGCGGAAAAATCCCATGAATGAAAAACAATTCCCTGGGATGGGAAAACCACGAGCCTGCCGTACCTCTGACTAGCGCCGCGAATTCAGGCCCAAGGCCCGATCTGGGCAGGCCAGGCGTGTTTGGCATAAAAACTGCATGTCCTGCAACGGGGCCCTCGGCGCTGGATGCCATGACGATCGATCAGGCCAAACGAACAACATGTCATTCAGGGGGCTAATCCGTGACACCCAAAAGCATGACCTCCGGCCCGGCCAGCGAACGGGCAGCCGCATTGATCGGCAATGCCGGACGCTTCCGACTGTTGCCGTTTTTCGCCGCCACCAGTCTCGTTATCTTCCTGCTGGTCGCCGGCGCCCTGTGGTACTTCGAAAAAGAACAGGACGTTTTCTTCAAGGACGTCCAGCAGGAGCAGAACGCCTTCTTCAAGCAGGTCCAGGATGACTTTTCCACTCGCCAGGACAGTGCGGCGCGCCGCGACCTGCTGAGCATCCACGAAGCCGGCAACGTCAATCTCACCCGCCTCTTCGCCAATGCCCTCTGGCAACAGGACTTCGCTCCGTTCGTCGCCAAGGCCGCGCAAATACCAGTTGAAGGTTGTCGGGCGATCGCCGACGTCAAGGACGAGAAAGACGGAAAGCTGAAGGCACCGGCCGAGAAAAAGGCCTGCTTCGCCGAGATCGGCAAGAAGATTGCCGCCTTTCCCGAGTTCTCCGCGCTCAACGCCAAGGTCTTCGACATGATGAAGAAGAGCACCGTCTTCAAGATCAAGGTCTTCGATCTGCGCGGGATCACGGTTTATTCCTCCGAGGCGGCCCAGATGGGCGAGGACAAGAGCATGAACGCCGGCTGGAAAGGCGCCGCCGTCGATGGCAAGCCGACCAGCGAACTGACCTTCCGCGACAAGTTCAGCGCTTTCGAGGGCGTCGTCGAAAAGCGCGACCTGATCTCCAGCTACTTGCCTGTTCTCGCTCCCGGCAGTGAAAAGGTGGTCGGCGTCTTCGAGGTCTACTCCGACGTTACCCCCTTCCTGAACCAGATCAAGGCAACCTCCGCCGATATCCGGAAGGCAGCGACCGACAACCAGGAAAAGGTCGAAGCGGCGGCCGCGGTCAATCAGGAGAAGGTCGAAGCCTCCGGTACGCGGACCCTGGCGATCGTGATGCTGCTATTGCTGCTGCTGTTCGGCGCCCTGTTCGCCATCGTCTGGCGGGCGGCGGCGATCATCGCGCGTCAGGAGAAGGATCGCGACCAGGCTCAACAACAGCTGGCCCAGTCGGAAAAAATGGCGTCGCTCGGCCAGATGGTGGCCGGCGTTGCCCACCAGTTGAACACTCCGCTGGCGTTCTCCTCCGCCAATATCGAGATGGCGATGCAGGCGCTGGACCGCTATGCCGTGCCGCTGCAGGTCGCCGGCGCGTTTTCCCGTCTGGTCAAGGGCAGCGCTGCCGACAAAGTGATGGTCAATATTGCCGATGCGCGCAGTCGCGTGGCCGGTATCGAAGACGCCGACCTCGACATCAAGGCACCGCAGGCCATGCTCCAGGACACGCTGCAAGGCGTCGAGCAGATGCGCGAACTGGTCGAGAACCTGCGCGACTTCACCCGCCTCGACCGCTCCAAGACCTCGCGCGTCGATCTCAACAAGAGCCTGCACAACGTGATCTACATCGCCAAGAGCGTCATCCCGACCACCATTGAAGTCGATGAAGCGTTCGGCACCTTGCCGGCCATCGAGTGCAACGTATCGCAGCTCAACCAGGTGTTTCTGAACCTGATCAACAACGCCGCGCACGCGATCGCCGAGGCCGGCACGATCACCGTGCGCAGCCTGCTCGAGGCCGGGCGGATCCGGGTCGATGTCTCGGATACCGGCAGCGGAATCCCCGACGAACATCTGCCCCATATCTGGGACACCTATTACACGACCAAACCGGCCGGCGAAGGCACGGGCCTCGGACTGAGCATCGCCCGGACCATCATTACCGAACACGGCGGCGAAATTTCGGTGCGGACGCGAACCGGGGAAGATTCCGGGACGACCTTCAGCGTCTATCTACCTGTCGCCGCCTAGTTGGAGAATTGCCAAATGACTGAAAGAAAAGGACGCATTCTTTGCGTTGATGACGAACCGAATATCCTGCGCTCGCTGACCTGGCTGCTGCAGAAGGATTTCGAGGTACTCACGGCATCCAGCGGCCAGGCCGGCCTGGCCCTGATCGAGCAGCATGACTTCGATGTCGTCATCTCCGACCAACGGATGCCCGGCATGATGGGATCCGAATTCCTGCACGAAGTACGCAAGCTGTCGCCGCGCTCGATGCGGATCATGCTCACCGGCTACTCCGACCTGCAGGCCCTGCTCCGGTCGGTCAATGACAGCGAGGTTTTCCGCTTCATCAGCAAGCCCTGGAAAATCACGGAATTGCCCGCCGTGGTGGCCGAAGCCGTGGTCATTGCCCGCACCCATCCCGCACCCGAGACGAGCACCGACACGGCCACACTACCGGCCCCCACAGCGAGCCGCGAGAGCATCCTGCTGATCGATGACGAGGCGACGCTGGCCGAACACCTGACACAGGAACTCGGGTCGGCACTGAACGTCATCCATGCCCGGGATATCGGCGAGGCGGTGGCTGCCTTCGACGACAACGACATCGGAATCGTCCTCTCCGACACCCGGGTCGCCAACACCGATACGACCGCGCTGCTACGCATGCTCAAGCAACAGCATCCGAGCATCGTCACCGTGGTCTACACCGCCGGCACCGATTCCGGCGAGGTCGTCAGCCTGATCAACCAGGGGCAGATTTTCCGTTTCATTCCGAAACCGGTGAAGCCCGGTGTTCTGGTACTTGCCATCACCGCCGCCGGACGCAAGCGTCAACAGTTGAAGGCGAATCCCGAACTGACCCGCCGCCATATGGTCGAGGAGATCGATCAGGTCAGCAAGCAGGCGTTCAACCAGAGTCTCGATCAACTGACCCGGCAGGCGGCCCATGCTGCGACCCAGCGACCGTTTCTGCAACGCCTGAGCGGTGGCTTCCGGCGCCTGTTCGGAACCTGACCCGACGTGGCGCGCAGCGGCGCCACCACCATTGATGCCGCCGATCAGCTCGCCGGCGAACCGTACTTGATGACGGCGGCGTCGAGCACCCCGGGGATGGCCAGCGGATCGCGAATGGTCCGCACCGCGGCGTACAACTCGCTGGCCTGCGGCCAGGTCCGCCGGAAGTAGCTGAGCAACAACTTCAGCCGGCCCGGTGCGTGACCAGGCACGACCCGCCGCTGCACCTTTTCCCAGTATTCGGCGATGCGTGGCAACAGGGCACGCCAGTCCTCCGGCGAGGGCTCTTCATCCATCAAGCCCTTGATCCGCAAGGCCAGGAAGGGATCGGCGACGGCGCCGCGCCCGATCATGACGTCGGCGCAGGCGCTGACCGAGCGGCAACGCCGCCAGTCGTCCACCGTCCACACTTCGCCGTTAGCGATCACCGGGATATTCACCGCGTCGGCGATGCGCGCGATCCACTCCCAGTGGGCCGGCGGCCGGTAACCGTGATCCTTGGTGCGGGCATGCACCACCAGCGATGCCGCGCCGCCCTCGGCCAGCGCCTGGGCACAATCGATGGCGAGCGAGGTGTCGGAGATGCCGAGCCGCATCTTGGCGGTCACCGGGATCGGATCGGGCACCGCCGCCCGCACCGAGCGCACGATCCGGCTCAGCAGTTCGGGATCGCCCAACAGCATCGCCCCGCCCCCATGCCGATTGACCGTCTTGGCAGGACAGCCGAAATTCAGATCGATGCCGTGCGGCGACAGCGCGCTGGCCTGCTCGGCATTCAGGCCCAGCCAATAGGGATCGCTGCCCAGCAACTGGATGGCCATCGGCGTGCCGACCGGGGTCTGGCAACCGTTCAGGACTTCCGGACAGATGCGCTCGTAGGTGCGCCGCGGCAGCACCGAACCCGAAACCCGGACGAACTCGGAAACCGCCGCGTCGAAGCCGCCGATGCCGGTCAGCACGTCGCGCAGGACGTAGTCGGCGAGCCCCTCCATCGGGGCGAGAAAAAGGCGGGGCATCGGGTTTCCGGACAAGGCATTGAAGTGGTGCGCATTATAATCCGCGCCATGCTGCGCTTAGTTCTCGACACCAACGTCGTCCTCGACCTCTTCCATTGGGCCAATACCGATGCCGTGCCGATCATGGCGGCACTGGAAAGCGGCCGCATCGCATGCTTTGCCGACGAACGCACGCTCGACGAGTTGCAACGGGTGCTGACCTACCCGCAGCTGAAAATGACTCCGGGCATGATCAGCGAACGCTACGCCCGCTACAGCGGTCTGATCCAGCTCGTCCCGGCCGGCGAAGCGCCGCCCCTGCCGCGTTGCAAGGACCGCGACGACCAGAAATTCCTCGAACTAGCCGCCCGTTGCGGCGCCAACATCCTGGTCAGCAAGGACAAGGCCCTGCTCAAATTGCGCGGGCGGACGACGCTGGCTTTCCAGATCATGAAGCCGGCGGCGGCTTCGGCGCTGCTCGCCGGCTGAAACTCAGCCCGCAGCCGGCTCGCTGTCGAGCAGGCGCTCGCACTCGACCATCATCGACTCGGCCAGTTCGGAGTGATGGTTGGGATCGAGCGCTTCCATCATGTCGTGAGCGGTGTACAGCCCGGCCTCCCGCGACAGCGTGCTGGCGATCTGTCGTGCCAGCTGGTCGCTGAGCGCCGAAAGCGCCCGCCGCTCGCTGAGCGGCAACGTGCGTTTAGAACGCGCCAGCCAGTCGGCGGCCAGGCTGGCGCCCTGCCCGTCGGTCAGCCACTGGCCGTACTCGTAGAAGGCCGTAAGGCGTTCGGCGGTCAGCGCGAAGATCAGGGCCACCCGCGTGCCGCGCTCGCTGGCCGGCGGCGGGGCTGGCTTCTCGCAAACCATCGTTGATCATCCTTCCAGTTTCCAGGCGGCGAACCATAGCACGGCTCGAACGACGAGGCCGAAAACCGTTTGCGGTGGCGTTGTTCACAATATCGCCGAGCAATTCAAAAACCCGTCAATGCGAATCGTTGTTATTTACTAAAACAAAATGTTACGATTCGCCCCGCAGATCAATTTTCGTCATTAGCCCAGCCAGCCACGGCCCCGCCTTCGCCAGCGAACCTCCAGCCAGCCACGCAAAAAATCACTCAGGGGGTTTTATCGTGTTTGCGTCACTGGCTCTTCGCCCATCCGGGATTCGCATGACTGCGCTCAGCGCCGCCATCGTCGCCCTTCCCTTCCTTGCGCAAAGCGCGCACGCCGCCGACGGCGAGAAAACGCTGAAGCAGGTCGTCGTCACCGACCAGCGCGACGCGCAGATTGAGCGCAAGGAAAGCAACGTCCAGAAGATCGTCATCTCCGAGGAAGAGATCGAGCGCTTCGGCGACGTCTCGGTCGGCGACATCCTGAAGCGCCTGCCCGGCACCTCATTCACCGGCCCGGCCGGGGTCACCAAGGATGTCCGGATGCGTGGCCTGGACAAGGGTTACACCCAGTTTCTGATCAACGGCGAGCCGGTGCCCGGCGCCACCAAGGACCGCCAGATGCAGGTCGACCGCCTGCCGGCCGACATGATCGAGCGCATCGAGATCATTCGCAACCCGAGTGCCGAATACGAGTCGGGCAACGTCGGTGGCATCGTCAATATCGTCTTCAAGCAGCGCATCGACGAGGTGACGCGTGCCCGCCTCGGCTACGGCCAGAACGGCGAAATGGCCGTCGGCGACGCCATCGTCCAAACCAGCAAGAACTGGGGAGATGTCGATCTGCTGCTCGCCGCCTCCTATACCATGGGTGCCGAGAACGTCATCGAGGAAAAGAAGACTTTCAACGTCACCACCGGCGCAGTCAGCGGCACCGAATACAAGCCGAAGCCGGTCGAGAAGACCGAGCTGCTGTTTACGCCGCGCCTGACCTGGCGTTTCGGCGAGGACCGGCTGACCCTGGAACCCTTCATTTCCAAGGGCACTGAAGACAAGACCGAGAACAACACGGTCAGCAACACGAGGGTGGTGACCAGCCGGGTCGCCACCACCGAGAACAAGGACGACAAGATTGGCCGCCTGGCCGGGCGCTACGATGGCAAAACCGCGTGGGGCAACTGGTATGCCAAAGCCGGCAGCCAGAAGACGACATCGGACAAGGACAAGATCACCTTGACCAACAGCTATCACGCGACCACCGGCGTCTCCACCGGTGCCAAGCGCGCAACCGAGGTCGAAGTGCTGGAGGAAAGCATCAATTACGCGGGCGCCGGCCTCATCCTTCCTTTGGGCGGCATGCACCGGCTGTCCACCGGTGTCGAGTTCCGTTTCTCCGATTACCTGAGCCGCAAGCCGAAGACCGAACAGTCCTTCTCGGCCGCCGGCGTGGCGGGCGCGGTGGTCGACAAGACCGGCGTGCGCGACAAGTTCGACATCACCGAGGACAAGTTGATTTTCTTCGTCCAGGATGAAATCAATCTCTTCAAGCGGCACTGGCTGACGCCGGGCATCCGCTATGAGCGCACGGCGCGCGAAGCGGAGGGCGGCAACAGCGTGGCACTGAACGATACCCAGCAAGCCAGCAATCCGTCGCTGCATTACCGCTGGGCCGCCATGGAGAGCCTGAACGTCCGGGCCAGCCTGGCCAAGACGCTTAAGCTGCCCAAGTTCGACCAGCTCAACCCGCTCATCGAAACCAAGACCGGCTCGACCAGCGATCCCGACAAAGGCGGCAATGCCGCGCTGGCGCCGGAACGGGCTCTCGGCCTGGAAGCCGGTGTCGAGAAGCTGTTCATGGGCAACCGCGGCATTGTCGGCCTCAATTTCTATAACCGCGAGGTCCAGGATTTCATCGAGGAGCGCACCAGCCAGGAAGGCGCGCGTTTCGTCAAACGCCCGCAAAACGTCGGCGATGCGCACTTCTGGGGCATGGAGTTCGACCTGCGCTTCCCGATTTTCGAGAAGCACGGCCATGTCCTGAATCTGGTCGGCAACCACTCCGAGTTGCGCGGCCGCATCAACAGCGCGAACAAGGGCAAGATCGACGTCAAGGAAATGCCGGAACGCGTCACCAACCTCGGCCTCGACTATCGCCATCGGCCGACCGCATCGTTTGCCGGCTTCTCGGTCAACCACACGCCGGAATTCACCAGCAACAGCACCAACGACGACGGCGTGATGGAGCAGAAAACCTGGGGCGCGCGCACCGGGCTCGATCTCTATGCCGGCAAAGCCTTCAGCCCGCTGGCCGAAATCCGCCTGATCGCCCGCAACGTGCTCTCGGTGGAAAAGGAAGAGCGCACGATCAAGCGCAATGAAACGACCGGCGCCATCACCGGCAACGAGTTCAAGGTCGAGCGCTCCAAGCCGACCGTGATGCTGACTTTCGAAAGTCGCTTCTAAGTTGCCCGCCAAGTCCGTCCTCGGTCATCCAGCCACGGCCCCGTTCGCGGGCGCCGTGCTGTTGGCCATCGCCGGTTCCTTGTCCGCCCAGGAAACCCTGCTCGCCGAAGTCGCCGTGACCGCCGGGCGCGACGGCGGCAGTGAAGTGAGGCGCAATGCCTCGGCCGCCAAGCTGGTCTATGAGCGCGAGGAACTGGAAACGATGGACGCCGCGAGCATCGGCGACCTGCTGCGCAAGCTGCCGGGCACCGGCGCCTTCGCCGACCCCGACAGCCGGCGCGGCCGGGGCAAAGGGCGCGACCGCCACCTGCCTCAGATCCTGGTCGACGGCCAGCCCCTGCCGGGTGGCGACAACTCGCCGGGCGCCGCCCTGCGCCTGCCGGTCGAGCTCATCGAACGGATCGAGATCATCCGTAACAGCACCGCCGAGTTTCCGGTCGCCGGCCCCGGCGGCGTCATCAACCTGGTGTTGCGCGACGTGCCGCCGCGGACGACGCGCGGCGCCCGCCTCGCCCTGGGCGCCACGGACGGCGAACCGATCGCCCGCCTCGAAGGCCAGGTCGGCGAGCGCTTTGACAACTTCGGCTACCTGTTCGGCGGCTCCTTCCAGCACCAGCCGCTGGTCGCGCACCAGGAAACCGACATCCAGCGCTTCACCGGCGGCAGCCGCACGGCCTGGACCCTTGAAAAAATCGAGCAGCGCGGCGACGAGAACAATCTGGCGCTGACCCCGCGCTTCAACTGGGGTCTCGGCAATGGCCGGCAATTCACGCTCAGCCCCTTGATCAACCTGACCGAGAACACCCGGCAAACCGAAATCGGCCGCCGCAGCTACGCCGACCCGCTCGCCGGCAGCGGTCTCGCCACGGCCGGCGACGACCGCGAACTGGAAGACGGCCGCCGGGCCAGCGCTCGCCTGAACGCCGAATGGAAACGCCTGCAGCCGGGCAATGCCGAGCTGCTGGCCCGGCTGACCGTGCAGGGCGAATACGAGGCAAAGGACAAGGCAGTCAGCAAATACGATGCGAACGGCGCCGCCAGCGGCAGTACCGACGAAAGCACCCGGCGCCGCGAGCGCGAGCTCGGCGCCATGCTCAAGAGCAAGCGCCTGTTCGCCGACAGCCATTTCGTCACCGCCGCCGTCGAATGGCGCGGCAAGCGCAGTGCCGACAGCCAGGACAAGCGCAGCAATGGCGTCGCCGTCGCCAGCGGCGCGGCCAGCCGGGCCGCCATCGAGGACAGGCGCCAGATCGCCTGGATCCAGGACGAATGGCAAGTCGCCGACGAGCACGTCCTGACCCCCGGCCTGCGCTGGCAGGCCCAGACGAGTTCGGTCACCGACGGCGCCGGGACGACGGTCGAGCAGAACTACAGCGGCTTCGATCCCTCGCTGCATTACCTGTGGCAGATCACCCCGGACTGGAACCTGCGCAGCAGCGTGGCCTTGAACGGCAAGCCGCCCAATGCCAAGGATCTCAGCCCGGTCGTGCGCACCGCCAGCGGCACCAACACCTCGGCCAACCCGGACAAGGCCGGCAACCCGAACCTGGAAGCCGAACGCAACCTGAGCTTCGAAATCGGCGCGGAGCACTTCCTGCCCCGGCGCGCCGGTACCGTCGGCGTTTCGCTCTTTCACCGCCGGATCGCCAACCAGGTGCAGAAGTTGATCCAGTTCGAAGGCGGGCGTTGGGTCGAACGCCCGTTCAACGTCGGCGATGCCGAACTGCAGGGCGGCCTGCTCGACTTCAAGTGGCGCACCGATGCCCTGCACTTGCCGGCGCTGACGCTGCGCGGCAACCTCTCCTACACGCACACCCGGCTGCTCGACCCGCCCCCGGCCTGGGCGCCGGCGAAGGCCCGCGCCGGAGCCTGAACCTCGGTTTCGATTACGAGCTGCCCGGCTGGCAGACGACGCTGGGCGGCAATTTCAACGCTATCGGCGCCCTCGACCGCGAAAGCAGCGCCAGCGTCCGCCAGACCCAGGGCTCGCGCCGCCAGCTCGACCTCTATGCGCTCTATCGCATCGACCGCCAATTGAGCCTGCGCCTGTCCGCCCAGAACCTCACAGGGGCCACGCGCCGCAACGAGCTGCAGGAATTCGACGGCAACGGCCAGTTGAGCCGCCTGGAGAACGACCGCGAACAAGGCATCGCCAGCTACTTCATCGCGCTGGAGGGCAAGTGGTGAGCCCGCACGCCATCGATAACCGTCCCCACCCCATCGTCCACCCGGAGGAACGAGCATGAAACTCAACTTCAAGGCCCGCAGCTGGCATACCTGGGGCAGCCTGATCCTGGCATTGCCGATCCTGATCGTCGGCGCCTCGGCCATCTTCATCGCCCACAAGAAAGCGCTCGGCACCGAAGAAATCCCCGTCGCCGCCAAGTGGCTGCCCGGCTATCGCAGCATGGGCGACAAAGCCAAGGGCATCGAAGCCCGCGCCGCGCTGACGACGAGCGCCGGCACGACCTACGTCGGTAGCCTGCAGGGGCTGTACCGCCTGGATGGTGACCAGCTGGTCGAGGTCGAGGCCCTGGCCAATACCCAGGTCCGCGCCCTCGCCGAGGCCCCGTTCGGACGCATCGCCGCCGCCAAGAGCGGCATCTGGCTGGAGACGAATGGCCAGTGGCAACGCACGCTGAAGGGCGATGCCTGGAATGCCAGCGCCCGCCCTGACGGCAGCGTCATCGTCTCGCTCAAGGACAAGGGCCTGATGACCAGTACCGACGGCCGCCAATGGCAGCCGGACGCTTTGTTGGCCGTCGCCCTGACCAGCGCGGCGAGCACGCAGGCCGACAAGCCGCTGACCCTGGGCAAGCTGATCATGGACCTGCACACCGGCCAAGCCTTCTTCGGCAAGGACGGCGAATGGATCTGGATCGACCTCGTCGGGCTCGCCATGTGCCTGCTCGCGCTGACCGGCGTCTACATGTGGTGGCGGGCCGAGAAGCGCAAGGCCGCTCTGACGGCAGGATAAGCGGGATGGTCATGGTCCTTTCCGCGCTTGCCCTGCTCGCCCTCGCCGGCATCGCCGGGCTGACCGTCGATGGCCTGCGCGCCATCGGGCGGCGCCGGCGTGCCGAAAATGCCAAGAAACCGCATCCGCTCCGCGTCGCCAAACGCCACGAGGTAGCCGGCGAACTGCTCTGCCTAGAACTCGCCGACCCGCGCGGCAAGCCGCTGCCGGCCTTCAGGGCCGGCCAGCATCTGCTGCTGACGGCGCCGGCCGGCAAGAACGGCCAGCCCATCCGGCGCGCCTATTCGCTGGCCGCCTGGGCCGCAAAACCGGGGTGCTACGAACTGGGCATCAAGCGCGAAGACCGCGGCGCGATGACGCAATGGCTGTGGCAACACGCGCAGCCAGGCAGCAGCATCGAGGCCAGCCCGGCGCAGGGCGATTTCGTCGTCCGAGCGGGCAGCGGCACGCTGGTCCTGATCGGCGGCGGCATCGGCATCACGCCAATGCGCGCCATGCTGCACGAAGCGCTGGGCAGCGGCCGGACGATCGTTCTGTTCCACGCCGCGCGCACCGCCGAGTCGCTGCTCTTTCAGGAAGAGTTCACCGCGCTGGCGGCGCAGCATGGCCAATTCGCCTATCGCCCGATCCTCTCGCGGCCAGCTGGCGAATGGACCGGCGACCGCGGCCGGCTCGACGCCGGGCGCATCGTCGCCGCCGTGCCGCTGCCCGACAGCGCCGACTTCTACCTGTGCGCCGGGAACGCGATGATGGACAGCCTGCGCCACGGCCTGCTCGCCCTCGGGATCGCCGATTCGCGCCTCCACAGCGAAGCCTTCGGCGCGGCAACGGGGAGCGGCCGGAGCGGCCTGAATCTGGCGATCCGCCAGGCCGGAACGACGAGAACGCTGGTCACCGCCGGCGAACCGACCGTGCTGGCGGCGCTGGAAGCCAACGACCTCGCCCCCGCCGCCGAATGCCGGGCCGGCAATTGCGGCCAGTGTGTCGCCCACCTGGAGGATGGCGAGGTGGACTGGCTGGTCAAGCCGGAGTTCAGCGTCGGCCCGCAGCAGTTTCTGCCCTGCGTCTGCGCGGCGCGCTCCGATCTGAACATTGCGCTGCCCTGATCCAGGCCCCAGACGCAAAAAAGCCGACCCTGAGGTCGGCATTGCGCTTTCCCGATATCGGGAATTACTTGGCCGGAGTAATCGTGCTTTCTTCGATCAGCAGCGGGTAGTTGTAGCCTGACCCGAAATCGCGATTGAGGAACACCTTGCCGGTCACCTGGACGGTGTCACCGACAGCGGCGGTCTGCTTGCTGGTGATGATCAGGTTGTTGCTGCTCGCATCGCCCGTGCCGTCCTGCACATGCACGAAGTTGCGGCCCATGATGCCGTTATTGACCTTGACGACTTTGCCCTTGACCGTGACTTCCTTGCCGGCCAGCGCCGACTTGTCCTTGTACACCGCAGCAACCGTGCTGGTTTCGGCGGCAAAGGCCAGCGAGGCGCCGAGCGAGACCGCGCCGGCAAGAACTACAGCAATAAATTTATTCATGAATCACAACTCCGCAAATGGAAAGAAGACGCGTCAGATGAAGCAAACGACATGCCGGCCCAGTATCAACGCTGCCACCCCCGGCGTCAATTACGGAATTTACGTCGGCAGCCAGGCGGCTCCGGATCAGGCATACTGCCACGCTCACGCCTTTTGCCGCCCCGCATGCCCACTGAAATCCGCCTGTCGCCCTTCGGCGAATGCCGTTACAACGCCTGGAACGACTACGTCAAAACCCGCCATGGCGGCCGGGTGCAGAAAGTTTCGGTGCTCGCCGGCTTTACCTGCCCGAACCGCGACGGCCTGCTCGGCACTGGCGGCTGCACCTTCTGCAACAACGCCGGCTTCACGCCCGGCCACCTGGATCGCCGGCAATCGATCCACGAGCAGATCGAAACCGGCCTCGACTTCCTGCGTCGGCGCTATCCGCGCACCCGGCACCACATCGCCTATTTCCAGAGCTACAGCAACACCTACGGCGAATTCGACCGCCTGCGCGCCTGCTATGAGGAAGCGCTGGCCCACCCCGAAATCAGCGGCCTGGCCATCGGCACCCGCCCCGACTGTCTGCCCGACCAAGTCCTCGATTACCTGGCCGAGCTGGCGCAGACGCACATCATCGAACTCGAAATCGGCGTCGAGTCCTGCAACGATGCCGCCCTGCAGCGGGTCAATCGTGGCCACGACTTCGCGGCCAGCGCCGATGCCATCCGGCGGGCCGCAGCGCGCGGGCTGGACGTCACCGCCCACTTGATGCTCGGCCTGCCCGGCGAAAGCACCACCAGCATGCTCGACGGCGCCCGCCAGCTCTCCGCCCTGCCGCTGCGCAGCCTGAAGCTGCATCAGCTCGACCTCGTGCGCGGCACGGCCCTGGCCCGCGAATGGGAACGCGACCCGGCCGCCGTCCCGCTCTTCGCCGAGGACGACTACATCACCCTGGTCGCCGACTTCATCGAGCGCCTGTCGCCGGACATCCTGCTCCAGCGCCTGGGCAGCGAGGTGCCGCCGAAGATGAAGCTGGCGCCGCACTGGAACCTGCGCCTGCACGAACTGGCGCCGCGGGTTTCTGCCGAACTGGCCCGCCGCGACAGTTGGCATGGTTGTCGCTATGAACCGGCCACATCTGCCTGAACACCGACTGGAAAACTCCGCCCGATGAAAATACTGATTACCCTGCTCACGGCCTGGCTGGCCGTCGCCCCCCTTGCCCAAGCTGCGACGCCGGGCGAAGTCGAAATCGGCAGCGTGCTGCGCGAAGCCAACATGCAGAGCCTGACCGGGCAGCCCCGGAAGCTTTCCGAATACCGCGGCAAGCCGCTGATCATCAATATCTGGGCCAGTTGGTGCGGCCCCTGCCGCGCCGAAATGGGTTCGCTTGACCGGCTGGCGCGGCGCTACGGCAAACACTTCACGGTGATCGGCATCTCGACCGACGATTACCCGGAGCGCGCCCAGGCTTTCTTGAAGCAGGCAAACACCAGCTTCGCCCACTACATCGACAGCAAACCCTGGCCGTTGGAAAACATGCTCGGCGCCAACAAGCTGCCGCTGACCGTGCTGGTCGACGCCGACGGTAAAGTGCTGGCCAAATACTACGGCGCCAAGGAATGGGACAGCCCGCAGGCAGTCGAGGTCATCGGCAAGACCTTCCGCCTCAAGCTGTAATAAGCCAGGGCGCGGTGCCCTTCAGCCCAGCGCCGCTGTGACGATCGCGCGGGCTTCGTCGACAAGTTCCGCGAGGTGGGCTTCGCTCTTGAAGCTCTCGGCGTACAGCTTGTAGATATCCTCAGTGCCCGACGGCCGGGCGGCAAACCAGCCATTCTCGGTGGTCACCTTGAGGCCGCCGATTGAAGCCCCGTTGCCCGGCGCGCTGGTCAGGCGGGCGGTGATGGGCTCGCCGGCCAGGCTGGCGGCACTGACCCGGTCGCCGGTCAGTTGCTTGAAAGCTGCCTTCTGCGCCCGGCTGGCCGGGGCGTCGATCCGCGTGTAATACGGCGTGCCGTAGCGCTCCGCAAGGTCCAGATAGTGACGGCCGGGGTCCCGGCCGGTGACGGCCGTGATCTCGGCGGCCAGCAGGCCGAGAATGATGCCGTCCTTGTCGGTGGTCCATACCGCGCCGTCGCGGCGCAGGAAGCTGGCGCCGGCGCTCTCCTCGCCGCCGAAACAGATGCTGCCGTCGAGCAGCCCCGGCGAGAACCACTTGAAGCCGACCGGCACTTCGTAAAGCTGACGGCCCAGACCCTTGACCACGCGATCGATCAGCCCGCTCGACACCAGTGTCTTGCCGACCGCTGCGGTGGCCGGCCATTGTGGGCGATGGGTGAGCAGGTACTGGATGGCGACGGCCAGGTAATGGTTGGGATTGATCAGGCCCTGCGAAGGCGCGACGATGCCGTGGCGGTCGACGTCGGCGTCATTGCCCCAGGCGATGTCGAAGCGATCCTTGAGTGCGACCAGGCCGGCCATGGCATAGGGACTGGAGCAGTCCATCCGGATCTTGCCGTCGTGATCCAGGGTCATGAAGCCGAAGGCCGGATCGACTGCCGGATTGACGACCTCGATATCGAGGTCGTAATGCTCGGCAATCGGTCGCCAATAAGCCACTGCCGCCCCGCCCAGCGGGTCGACGCCGATGCGCAGCTTGGCCCGGCGGATCGCTGTCATGTCGATCACGTTCCCGAGGTCGGCGATATAGGGCGTCATCAGGTCCACCGCCCGGGTCGTCGGCGCCGCCAGAGCCTGCTCATAGGGCACGCGCTTGACGCCGCGATTGCCGTCGGAAAGCAGGGCATTGGCCCGCTGCTCGACCCAGCCGGTGACATCGGTATCGGCCGGCCCACCGTGCGGCGGGTTGTACTTGATGCCGCCATCCTGCGGCGGGTTGTGCGACGGGGTGATGACGATGCCGTCGGCCCTTTCGCCCGGATGCGCGGCATTGAAGACGAGAATGGCGCGTGAAATGACCGGCGTCGGCGTGTAGCCGTCGTCGGCCTGCAAATGGACCACGACGCCGTTGGCAGCCAGGACTTCGAGGGCGGTCTGCTGCGCCGGGCCGGACAGGGCATGGGTGTCCTTGCCCAGGAAAAGCGGACCGCCGATGCCGGCCTGGGCGCGATACTCGGCCACGGCCTGGGCGATGGCGAGGATGTGCGCTTCGTTGAAACTGCCGTTGAGCGCTGTGCCGCGGTGGCCGCTGGTGCCGAAGGCGACGCGCTGGGCCGGATCGCCGGCGTCCGGTCGATTAGTGTAGGCGGCCAGCAACGCGGGAATGTCGGTCAGGCTGGATTGCGGGGCCGGCTGGCCGGCCAGGGGATGGGCCATCGTGGAAGTCCTTGAGCTGTATGTTGGGCGGCCGAGTATCGGAGACGCGCGGGCCGCCATGGTGCAGCCAAGCTTTATGCCTGGCAAGTATCGACGCCGCGATCGGTCGACAGGGCGTCCGCGCAGCGTTGCGGCAGGACGAAGCCGTGCGCCGGGTCATCCAGGGCCAGGGCGCTGATCACCGGCACATGCGTGCGGACCCCGCCAAAGATCGTAGCGAACGAGACGTCGGCCGCATCGCGCCCGGTGCCGAAGCGGATGAAGCCCATCGGAATCCCGGTGCCGGACGGGTCGAAGATATACCAGCGCTGACCGAGATAGACCTCGACATAGGCCTGAAAATCGGGCGGCCCCAGGGTCGGATCGGCGCCGTAGTCGGTCCCGGTGGCGAAGCGCGCCGGAATATTCAGGGCGCGGCAGAGCGCGATCATCAGGTGGGCGAAGTCGCGGCAGACGCCGACTTTCGAGTTGAGCGTATCGATCGCCGAAGTCGTCGTCGTCGAACTGCGCGACTTGAATGTGACGTTTTTTCTAACCCAGTCCTCGATCGCCAGAACCCGGCTGTAGCCGTTGGCGAGGCCGCCGAAAGTACTCATCGCCAGATTCACGAAAAGGTCCGACTGGCAATAGCGGCTCGGGTAGATATAGGCGATCACCTCGGGTGGCAGGTGCTGGACCGGCACTTCGGCGACCTGGTCGGGTTTGGCGAAATGGTGGACCAGATCCACCGTCGCCGCGTAGGACACCCTCAACACCCCGGGCAGGGCATGCAGGCGCAGATAACGATTGCCCGAAGCGGCATCGGTGTACATCTGCGGCGTGACTGGCTGGCTCAGCTCGAAGCGTTCGGCGACGATGGTCTGGGCTGCCGTGCGCGCCGCATGGATGTTGAATACGAAGTCGGCCCCCGCCTGGTCGATCTCGAAATTCAGGCCGACCTGCAGTTCGATGCGGATCATGCGACGCCCCTGAACGGCGGTTGGTCAGCGCGGGCTACGACGGGGCCGGGAAAGTTGTCCAAGGATTGCATTGGGCAAGTATGCCCCCGATGGCGTGGCGCCTATGTCTGCCAACGAACATAACGACGCTCGCAACTGCTCAGGCATGCCGGCCGTTACGCCTGCCGCCGCCGGAAAACCCATCGTTTGTCATCCGACACTGCGGGTTCGAAAGCGTAGCCGTCGCTATCAAAATCTTTCAGCCCTTCCGGCTCGCTCAGCCGGTTCTCAACCGCGTAACGCGTCATCAGGCCGCGCGCCCGCTTGGCGTAGAAGCTGATGATCTTGTAGCGGCCGTTCTTCCAGTCCTCGAACACCGGCTGGATCAGTTCGCCCTTGATCTTGGGCCCGACCGCCGCCTTGAAATACTCCTCGGAAGCCAGATTGACCGCGACCGGGCGCGGCATGTCGTCCAGTTCGGCGTTGATGGTTTTCAGCAGGCGCTCGCCCCAGAAAGCGTAGAGATCCTTGCCCGCCTTGTTGGCGAAGCGGGTACCCATTTCCAGCCGGTAGGGCTGCATCAGGTCGAGCGGCTTCAGGATGCCGTAGAGGCCGGAGAGCATCCGCACCCGCTGCTGCGCGAAATCGAGGTCGGCGGCGGACAGCGTCTTGGCATCCAGGCCATCGTAAACGTCGCCGTCGAAGGCGAGCACCGCCTGCTTGGCGTTGTCCGGCGAAAACGGCAGCGACCAGTCGGCATAACGGTTGTAGTTGAGCAAGGCCAGCGGGTCGGAGAGATCCATCAGGTTGGCGATGTCGGCCGGCGACAGCTTGCGTAGCTGCTTGATCAGGATTTCCGAGTGTTTCAGGAAAGCCGGCTGGGTATGAGTGGCAATGTGCGGCGGGGTCTTGTAGTCGAGCGATTTGGCGGGGGAAAGGAAGATCAACATGCGAACAGCCTCGGTGGTATTTTGTCTATTGCGAACCTCCGGATTTTACCGGCTGGTAAAATTACTTTTTTGTAAATTCTGGAACACCCATGAAACGAACCCGCTTCGGCTCGCGCGACCGCCTTTCACGCGATGCTGCCGAACTCCAGCGCCTGGCCAGCGGTCTTTCCGAGTCCGGCGGCAAACTGGAAGACAGCTACTGGGAAACCCAGCTTTCGGAAGTTGTCGACGGCCTGCTCAAGAACGGCGCCGAAGACGACATCAATACCGCCCTTGACCGCCTGTTCGAAGCCAACCCGCGCGCCCACGACGAACTCGCCGACATGGTCGAGTCGCGGGCCGAAACCAACCACATGACAGCCGGCGGCAAGGAATACGACATCCAGCTTTTCGCGGCGCCGGTTCTGGCCTGGTCGCGCTTCTCGATTCCCGCCTGCGCCCTGCCGAAAAGCACCGTCGAGGCGCTGGCCGTGCATCTCGGCGCCCACGTCTTCGGAGCCGACACCCGCGTCGCGCTGGCAGATTTCCTGTTCAGCCCGGACCAGTTGCCGCGCAGCTTCTGCGATACCTGGCTGATGACCCAGGAGCTCGGCAAGGCGACGCTGGCCGGCCAGCACATGGCGGTCGACGCGGCCGGGATGGCGGAAACCAACCGTTTCCTGTCCGACGTCCGCTACCTGATCGGCGCCATTGCCGTGCCGCGCGGCAAGCCGCTGTTCCGCTGGAACGAGACGGATGGCAACAAGGAGGCCGCGCTCAAGGAATGGATCAAGCAGGGCAGCCCCAATCTCGAGCCGCTGCTCACCGGCTGCGCCTGGCAACCGCTGCTGCCGGATGCCTACCACGCCTCCTGCCGCAATGCCGACCGCCTCTCCCGCCCCTATTCGCTGAAGGCTTCGGTGGCCTTCCTGCAGACCATGCTCGGCCTGATGCCCGCCGATATCCGCGCCGTCGTCGGCCCGTGCTACGACCGCCGGATGGAGGAATACCGCGTCGGCCTCGGCCCCAAGGACAAGGACGAGACCTACCACGGCATCGTCTGGCCGCTGCTCGGCGCCGAAGACGAAGCGACCGACGCAGCCAGCGAAATCGAGGCCGTACTGCGCGAAGCCGGGGTCAAGGACGTGCTCTTCCTCGACCACCATTTCCCGATGGAATTCTGCGACGACTGCGGGGCACCGTTCTACCCCAACGTCGAAGCCGAACTGGTGCACGCCGAAATGCCCGAGCAACCGACCGCCAACTCGCAAGTCCTGCATTGATGGAGCAGTCGTCGAACCAGGCCTGGCTGGCCCGTAGCCAGGCTGCCGTCTGGCACCCGTGCACGCAGATGCAGCACCACGCGCAGACGGCCTCGCCGGCCCACCTGCCGCTGGTGCCGATTGCCCGCGGCAGCGGCGCCTGGCTCTACGACTTCGACGGCAAGCGCTACCTCGACGGCATCAGCTCCTGGTGGACCAACCTCTTTGGCCACGCCAACCCGCGGATCAATGCCGCGCTCAAGGACCAGCTCGAAACGCTGGAACACGTGATGCTCGCCGGCTTCACTCACCAGCCGGTGGTCGAGCTTTCCGAGCGCCTCGCCGCCCTGACCGGCGGCAGTCTCGGCCATGCCTTCTACGCCTCGGACGGCGCCTCGGCGACCGAGATCGCGCTGAAGATGAGCTTCCACTACTGGCGCAATGTCGGCCGCCGGGAGAAGGCGGAATTCCTCTGCCTGGCCGGCAGCTACCACGGTGAGACGGTCGGCGCGCTGGCCGTCACCGACGTCGCGCTGTTCAAGGATGCCTACGCGCCGCTGGTCCGACACGCAACGGTCGTCCCCTCGCCCGATTTCCGCCTCGCCGAAGCCGGCGAAAGCCCGGCCGACGTCGCCCGCCGCGCCGCCGCCGCGCTCGAAGCCCATCTCGAACGCCACGGCGAACGAACCGCCGCGCTGATCGTCGAGCCGCTGATCCAGGGCGCCGCCGGCATGGCGATGTACGACCCGGAATACCTGCGCCTGGCTCGCGCCCTCTGCGATCAATACGAAGTGCACCTGATCTGCGACGAAATCGCCGTCGGCTGCGGCCGCACCGGCACTTTCTTTGCCCACGAGCAGGCCGCCATCCGCCCCGACCTGATGTGCCTGTCGAAAGGCATTTCCGGCGGCTACCTGCCGCTCTCCATCGTCTTGAGCAGCGACACCATCTACGAAGCCTTCCTCGACGACTCGGTGGCCCGCGCCTTTCTGCACTCGCACTCCTACACCGGCAACCCACTGGCTTGCCGCGCCGCACTGGCGACCTTGGACATCTTCGCTGAAGACAATGTGCTGGCCGAAAACCAGGGAAAGGCCGCCCGGATCGGCGCCGCCCTCGCCCCGCTCGCCGAACTGCCGCAGGTCAGCCACCTGCGCCAGCACGGCATGATCGCCGCCTTCGATGTCGCCACCGCCGACCCCTACTTCTCGCGCAAGTTCTACCGCGCGGCGCTCGACCGGGAAGCCCTGATCCGCCCGATCGGCAACACGGTTTACCTGATGCCACCCTACATCGTCGGCGACGAGGAAATTGCCCGGCTTGGCGCGGCCGTCCGCGGCGCTCTCGACGCCGCCTGCGCCCCGGGCTTCTAGCCCCACAAAGGCAAGGCTGGCGCCGCTCCCGCAGCCATGCGCCCGGCCAGAGCCGGCAGCCGGGTGCAACTTGCCGGCCCGATCCAGATCGAAGCAGAACATTCCCAGGCAATCCACGCCAGCTGCTGCACGGATTGCGCCGGGAGGTTGGCGAGCGCGCCGACTGATTCCCCACCATCAATCCCGGGCCAACACCGGGCCCGTTGATAAGGAGCGATTCATGGCACCCACTACCGAAAATCCGGCCGGGCACAAACCCGGCGCCCACCAGACCCTGCTGCTGGTCGCCACCCGCAAGGGCGCCTGGCTCTATTACGGCGACAAGTCACGCCAGACCTGGCGCACCGACGGGCCGCACTTTCTCGGCCACATCATCAACCATCTGCTGCTTGACCCGCGCGACGGGCGAACCCTGTTGGCGGCGGCGAAGACCGGCCATCTCGGGCCGACCATCTTCCGCTCCACGGATTTCGGGCGGAACTGGCAGGAAGCAGCCCGGCCACCGGCCTTCGCACCCGTCGCTGACGGCAGCGGTCGTGCCGTCGATCACACTTTCTGGCTGACCCCAGGCCACGCCGACGAGCCCGGCGTCTGGTATGCCGGCACCTCGCCGCAGGGGCTGTTCCGCTCCGAAGACGGCGGCGTCAACTGGGTGCCGTTCTCGGTAATCAACGACGATCCGCAATATCGCGAATGGATGGGCAGCGTGCAGGACGGCACGCCGGACGGACCGAAAATGCACTCGATCATCGTCGATCCGCGCGATCCGGCGCACCTCTACCTGGCGATGTCAGGCGGCGGCGTGCACGAATCGGCTGATGGCGGCCGCAGCTTTGCGCCGCTGGTCGAGGGCATGGAAGTCGTCGAGGGCTTCGAGCCCAGCAACATCGCCTTCCACGACCCGCACTGCGTCCGCCTTTGCCCGAGCCATCCCGACCGCCTGTACCAACAGAACCACTGCGGCATCTACCGCCTCGACCGGCCGGCCGATCGCTGGCAGCGCATCGGCAAGAACATGCCGGCGGCGGTCGGCGATATCGGTTTCCCGCTCGTCGTGCACCCACGCGACGCCGACACCGCCTGGGTTTTCCCGATGGATGGCAGCAGCGTCTGGCCACGGACCAGCCCGGGCGGCAAACCGGCGGTCTATGCGACGCGCAACGGCGGCGAGACCTGGCAACGCCTCGATGCCGGACTACCGGCCAGCCAGGCATGGTGGACGGTGAAGCGCCAGGCGATGGCCGCCGACCGTCACGATCCGGTCGGCCTCTACTTCGGTACGACCAGCGGCGAACTGTGGATGAGCCGCGATGAAGGCGGGCAATGGGAGCCGCTCGCCAACCACCTTCCGGAAATCTACGCCGTCGAAAGCGCCGAACTGGCCTGACGGCGGGCAGACCATGAAAGTGCTGATCCCCAGCGCGCTGCACTCCTACACCGGCGGCAGCAAGGCGGAGGCCGACGGCGACACGCTCGCCGCCGCCCTTACCGACCTCGACCGCCGCTATCCGGGCATCCGTTTCCGGATGATCGACGAACAGAACCGGATTCGCCGCCATATCCGCTTCTTCGTCGGCGGCGCGCAGGTCGTCGATCTCGCCCACCCCCTCTCGCCCAATGCAGAGCTGATCATTGTCCAGGCGCTGAGCGGCGGCTAAGAAGCACCGCCCTCGCCCGCCGCATGGCAACCTTCTTGCTAAGCATGCCAGGCTCGGCGAATGCGGGCGACCAACAATAATTGGGGGGTTTATGAAAACAAAGCGCGTTCTGGCGACGCTGATGCTGGCCGGCGCTGCCGCCAGCGCCAACGCAACACTGGTTGGCGACAGCGTACACATTGCACAGAATTTTCCGACCATCGGGGCCGAGTTTTACCCGACGGATGCCGTGGTCGGCAGTAACGTGGAGTTCACCTGGCCTGCCGTCCTGACGCTCGACATCGGCGCCGCGGCGATCGACATCCGCTTCACCAACATCGGATTCCAGGACGTGCCGGCCGGCGGCATCAACCACAACGGCCCGATCGTTTGGGGACTGAACGACAGCCTGGGCGGTCAGCTGCTCGGTGTCAGCAACTTCGCGACCAACAGCGCGTTTTCGGCGAGCGACATCATGTTCGGCGACGACTATATCGGCTTCAATCTCGACAATCTGGCATTTACCAGCGGCCAATTCATCCACGTCGACCTGAACTTTGCGACGCCCAGCACGGTTACGGAACCTGGCAGCCTGGCCCTGATCGGCCTTGGCCTGCTCGGCCTGGCCTTCGCTCGCCGGGTCATGCGGAAGGCGGGTTGAAGCAGCCGGCTGCCTACGCAATAAGGAGTGGCCAGTTTCTTATTCCGGAGAATAAACAACTCCGGAATTCCCGATTTTCGGACTAGTACCAGGTTTTTCCCGCTGTTTTCGCCGCCGCGTGCGACATCATGCACACGCGGCCCATCAATTTCCGCTTGGGGCCTGCCTCCAGGAAACCACTGATCCAGCCCCATGCGTATCCTCCTGCTCTACTCGAACCAAAGTCGCGAACTGGTCCCGGCGCCGCCGATCGGCCTCAGTTACATCGCCTCCGCCGCCCACGCCGCCGGGCATGAAGTCGAACTACTCGATCTTGCCTTCGCCACAAATCTGCTCGGCGAACTGGCCGGCGCGATCCGCCGCTTTGCCCCGGAGGTAGTCGGCCTGTCGATCCGCAATATCGACAACGTGATTCAGCAGCGCTTCAGCTCACCACTCCAGGCCCTGCTCGAACAGGTCGCCCTGATTCGCGACAAGGCGCGGCGCGCTGACGGCACGCCGGTGCCGCTGGTGCTCGGCGGACCGGCCATTTCGATTCTGGCGGAAAAGGCACTGAGCGTTTTCGGCGCCGACTACGCGGTGGTCGGTGAGGGCGAAGCCGCCTTCCCGGCCCTGCTCGAAACGATTGCCAAGGCCGAGCTTCCCCTGCGCATCCCCGGCGTCTGCTACTGGCGCGACGGCTTTGCGGTGCGCAACCCGTCGACCCTGCTGCCGCAATTCGCCCATTCCGGCATGCAGCGCTGGATCGACTGGAAACCTTACGAGCACGAAGGCGGCACCTGGGCGATCCAGACCAAGCGCGGCTGCCCGATGCATTGCGTCTATTGCGCCTATCCGTTGATCGAAGGCCGGCGTTTTCGCCAGCGCGAGCCGGGCGAGGTCGTCGACGAGATCGAACAGGTCTTGCGCGACATCGGCCCGCGGACCTTCGAGTTTGTCGACTCGACCTTCAATTTGCCGGCCAAACACGCCATCGCCATCTGCGAGGAAATCATCCGCCGCGGCCTGAAGGCCAAATTCACGGCGATGGGGATCAACCCGCTTGATGTGCCGCCCGAACTGTTCCCGCTCATGAAACGGGCCGGCTTCAACTCGATGATGATCACGCCTGAAGCCAGCTGCGACGCGATGCTGGACAACTTCGGCAAGGGCTTCACCATGCGCCACGTGAATTCCTGCCTCGATCTGGCCCGCAGCTCCGGCATCAAGAGCATGTGGTTCTTCATGCTCGGCGGCCCAGGCGAAACCATGGAAACCTGCGAGGAAACCATCCGCTTCGCCCAGACCCGACTGACCGGCTGGCAATTCACCTCAGTCTTCTTTACCGGCATCCGCATTCTTCCCGGCACCGAACTAGCCCGCCTGGCCGTCGAACGCGGTTATCTCGGCGCCCATACCGATCTCTCGGAAGGCATTTTCTACCTGTCGCCGGAGATCGACGAACCAGCCGTGCTCGCCCGGATTCATGAGGCTATCACCTGCAACCCGTCGATCGTCCAGGCCGCCGAGGGCGGCACCTCGGCGACGCAGCACGCGCTCTACCGTACCCTGAAATTCTGCGGCGTCGCCCCGCCCTACTGGCGTTTCCTGCCGGCGATGCTGAGCTTCCCGCCGCTGCGCTTCCTGCGCAGCCGCTATCCGTCCGTGGTCGCCGGCAAACCGTTGCCGGCGCTTTGCGAAGCCTGAGCTTTTAGCGCCCGCCAGCGGAGCCGGCGGTAGAGCTCAAGCCTGGCCGGGTGAAGCCGCCAGGTTCAGGCGCACGACAAAGACCTCGGGATCGTCGCCGTGGTCGAGCAACAGGCAGCGCACCCGCTCCTGCCAGAGGCGGCCGAAGCGTTTGAAGGCCTCAGCATCGGCGCTGCCATCCAGGCATTGCTGGAGCAGCACCGGCATTTCGGGGTCGGCGGGAATGCGCCGAGCGTCGCAGGCGACATCCACCGTGCCTTCACAATCCAACCGGGCAAAGCGCAGTTCGAGCGGAATCTCGGCCCCGAAACGCATCAGGTTCTGGCGCCTGAACTGGCCGGCGAGGCCCTTGAAGCCGCCTTGTGCGGCGGCCCCGGTGAGCAGCGACACGACATTGCCGACGACGCCGGCAACGCCCTCGTCGTCGCGCCCGCGCAGACTGACCGTAATCTTGCCGCGCTCAGGCAGCGCGTTGTCGTAGAGAGCGCGCAGCGCCAGCCGCGTCATGTTCCAGGCCGAAGCCACGGTCGGGCAGGAGTGGCCGGCCAGCTTGACGGCATCGAGGTAACGGTATTCGAGAATGCCGTCGTCGCTGGCGCCGAGGAATACCGCCAGCGGGTCATGAAGCCGGATGACCGGGACTTGATCGAAAAATTCGGGATAGTTCATGGGCGGCCTGTGCTTGGGTGATGTTCAGTGGCCGTCGCCGACCGGTTCTTCCGCGGTTTCCTCGAAGGCGATGCCCCAGTCGCCCCACTTGTACCAGTCGTCACCAAGCATCTCGGAGGGGTGCTGGGTACGGCCGGAGCCGTTGCCGCACTTCAGTTCGTCGATGGAACAGTACTTGTCGCAGCCCCAGCAGATGCGCTCGGGGTGACTGGGATGCAGGGGAAATTTCTTGGCCATGTCCGGGCACCTGAAAACGTAGGTTGTCACGACAACTTCGGCACCGGCAAACAAACCCGGCGCTTAGTTGAGTAGATTACTCAACTATTCCACCAGGGGTTTGATCTCCATCACGAAAATCGAGATCGCTACTCCGGTCTAGCCAGGCAGCGAACCAATCGACAGCCGGCTTGTCGGAAAGGAATTCCAATGCCGTTCGGATGAACAGCGCCCCTGGCAGCAAGATTTCTCCCTTTCCTTCTCCGACCCAAGGAGTCCGCTCATGATTCAACTCAATGTGAATGGCAAGCCGGTTCAAGTCGACGTGGCGCCCGACACCCCTCTGCTCTGGGCGCTGCGCGACACCCTGCAGCTGACGGGAACCAAGTATGGCTGCGGCCAGGCGCTGTGCGGCGCCTGCATCGTGCATATGGACGGCGCGCCGGTGCCGTCCTGCTCGATCCCGGTGTCGGCCGCGGCCGGGCGCAAGATCACCACCATCGAGGCCGTCGCGACCAACCGGGTCGGCAAGGTCGTACAGGAGGCCTGGCGCAAGCTCGACGTCGTGCAGTGCGGCTACTGCCAGTCCGGCCAGATCATGAGCGCCGTCGCCCTGCTCAGCAAGAACCGCAAGCCGAGCGATGCCGACATCGACCAGGCGATGGCCGGCAACCTCTGTCGCTGCGCCACCTATGTCCGCATCCGGGCGGCCATTCACGAGGCCGCGAAAGCCTTGGCCTAGGAGATCGAGCATGAACCACATCGCCATCGAAAACCTCAGCCGCCGCCGCTTTCTGCAAGGCAGCGCCGGCCTCACCCTCGGTTTCTGCCTGCCCGCCTTCGCGGCGCCCGCCGCCGGTCCCGGCAAGGCCGGCGAAGGCCTGGCCGCGCCGGTCAGCTTCGAGCCCAACGCCTTCCTGCGCATTGGTGCCGACAACAGCGTCACAGTCATTTCCAAGCACCTCGAAATGGGCCAGGGCACCTACACCGGCCTGGCGACCATCCTCGCTGATGAGCTCGATGCCGACTGGCAAACCGTGCGCGTCGAAGGCGCCCCGGCCGATGCCAAGCGCTACAACAACCTGTTCTGGGGCCCGGCGCAGGGCACCGGCGGCAGTACGGCGATGGCCAATTCCTGGGAACAGATGCGCAAGGCCGGCGCCGCCGGACGGGCCATGCTGGTCGCCGCCGCGGCCCGCCGCTGGCAGGTCGATGCCGCCGGGATCGTCGTCCGCGACGGCGTGGTCAGCCACCCCGTGAGCGGCCGTCGGGCCAGCTTTGGCGAACTCGCGGTCGACGCCGCCAAAGAGACCGTGCCGAGCGAGGTCAGCCTCAAGGACCCCAAGGATTTCCGCCTGATCGGCAAGCAGGCCAGGCGCACGGACAGCGCCGCCAAGACCGACGGTTCGGCCCGTTTCACGCAGGATGTCTTCCTCCCCGGCATGCTGGTCGCCGTGGTCGCCCATCCGCCGCTGTTCGGGGGCAAGGTCAAAGCCTTCGACGCCAGCCGCGCCAAGGCGATCCCGGGTGTGGTCGAGGTCGTGCAGATTCCGCAGGGTGTGGCGGTCCTCGCCAAGGACACCTGGAGCGCCAAGAAGGGGCGCGATGCGCTGACCGTGGATTGGGACGACAGCGCCGCCTTCAAGCTGGGCAGCGACGAAATCCTCGCTCGCTACAAGGAACTGGCCAAGACACCAGGCCTGGTCGCCAAGCAGACCGGCAATACTACGCAGGCCTTCGCCGGCGCCGCCAAGGTGGTCAGCGCCAGCTACGACTTTCCCTATCTCGCCCACGCCGCGATGGAGCCGATGAATTGCGTCATCCGGCTCGACGCAGAAGGCTGCGAGGTCTGGAACGGCGAGCAGCTGCATACCGGTGACCAGTACGGCCTGGCCCAACTGCTCGGTCTCAAGCCGGAGCTGGTCCGGATCAACATGCTCTATGCCGGCGGCAGCTTCGGCCGGCGCGCCTGCAAGGATTCCGACTACGTGCTGGAGGCGGCGCAGATCGTCAAGGCGATCAACGGCCGCGCCCCGGTGAAACTGGTCTGGCTGCGCGAGGACGACATGCGCGCCGGCTACTACCGGCCGCTCTTCCACCACACTCTGGAAGCGGCGCTCGACGGCAACGGCAAGCTGATCGGCTGGCGCCACCGGCTGGTCGGCCAGTCGATCCTGATCGGCTCGCCCTTCGAGAAAATGCTGGTCAAGGACGGCATCGACGGCGTCTCGGTCGAAGGCGCCGCCAATCTGCCCTACGCCATCCCCAATCTGACGGTGGACCTGCACACGCCGAGCGACATCGGCGTCCCCGTCCTCTGGTGGCGCTCGGTCGGTTCCTCGCACACGGCCTACTCCACCGAGGTCTTCTTCGACGAAGTGGCCAAGGCAGCGGGCAAGGACCCGGTCGCCCTGCGCCTCGAACTGCTGGCCGACCATCCCCGCCATGCCGGCGTGCTCAAGCTGGCCGCCGACCAGGCGGGCTGGGCAAGCCGCTCAAGGCCAAGGTCGGCGAGAGGCGCGGCCGCGGCGTTGCGGTGCATGAGTCGTTCAATTCCTACGTCGCCCAGGTGGCCGAAGTGACAGTCAGGAAGGACGGCTCGGTCAAGGTCGACCGCATCGTCTGCGCCGTCGATTGCGGGGTGGCGATCAATCCCGACAATATCCGCTCGCAGGTCGAGGGCGCCGTCGGATTCGCCCTATCGGCGGCCCTGCACGGAGAAATCACGCTCAAGGACGGGCACGTCGTCCAGGGCAATTTCGATGGTTACCCGCCGCTGCGCATCAACGAAATGCCGGTGGTCGAGGTGCACATCGTGCCTTCAGCCGCCGCCCCGAGCGGCATCGGCGAACCCGGGGTGCCGCCGGTCGCCCCAGCCGTCGCCAACGCCATCGCCGCCGCCACCGGCAAGCGCCTGCGCCGCATGCCCTTCGGCAAATCCGAACTGGCGGCCTGAGATGGACAGCCAGGACACCCAGGTACTCGCCGCAGTCCGCCGCTGGGCCGCGGCCGGCAAACGCTTCACGCTGGTCACCGTGGCCCGGACCTGGGGTTCCGCCCCCCGCCCGCCCGGCGCCTGGATGGCGATCCGCGAGGATGGCCAGGTCCAGGGCTCGGTTTCCGGCGGCTGCATCGAAACCGACCTGATCGACCGCCTGCTGGCCGGTGAGTTCGCGGACTCTCCCCCCAGTGTGCTCGGCTACGGCGTAACCACAGACGAAGCCCGCCGCTTCGGCCTGCCCTGCGGCGGCCGCATGGAACTGGTGATCGAAACTGCACCCGACCTCTCATCCCTGGAGCGGATGGCCGAACTGATCGCCGCTGGCCAGCTGGTCCGGCGCAGCGTGACGATCGGCCAGCCGGGTTGCCGCATCGCCTCCGGCGCGGCCGGCGATGCGCTGGAATGGGACTACCGGACTCTGACTACCCTGCACGGCCCAGCCTGGCGCCTGCTGATCGTCGGCGCCGGACAGATTTCGACCTTCCTGGCACAGATGGCCCAGGCCCTGGACTATCAGGTCTACATCTGCGATCCGCGCCGCGAATATGCCGCCGAATGGAATGTCGCGGGTACGACGCTGCTCCCCGGCATGCCGGACGATGCCGTCATCGAACTGGGGCTCGACCCGCATAGCGCCGTGGTCGCCCTGACCCACGACCCCAAACTCGACGACCTGGCGCTGCTCGAAGCGCTGAAGTCGCCTGCCTTCTACGTCGGAGCCCTCGGTTCGCGGCTCAACAACGAGCGACGCCGGCAGCGCCTGTTGCAGTATTTCGATCTTTCGCCGGGCGAGGTCGAACGCCTGCATGGTCCGGTCGGCCTGCCGATCGGCAGCCGGACGCCCCCCGAAATCGCCGTCTCGATCCTCGCCGAGATGACCGCGATCAGGAATGGCGTGCTGACGATGGACGCCCGGCGGCCGCTTCAACCGGCCAGCACGGTCGGCTGTGGAATCGGCTGAATCGTGGCGATGCCCGGAGAGATCGTCGGCATCCTGCTCGCCGCCGGCCAGGGCAGCCGCTTCGGCAGCGACAAGCTGCTCCATAGCCTGCCCGATGGCACGCCGCTGGCGGTGGCCGCGGCGCGCAACCTCTGTCTGGCCTGTAACCGCGTGATCGCTATCCTGCGCCCAGGCAGCGACTTTCTAGCTGGTTTACTGAGTGCTGCGGGCTGCGAAACGGTGATCTGCCCGGATGCTGAAAGCGGCATGGGCTACAGCCTGGCTGCCGGCGTCAAAGCCAGCCCCAGCGCAGCGGGTTGGCTCGTGGCCCTGGCCGACATGCCCTTCATTGCACCTGCCAGCCACCAAGCCGTCGCCGCCAGCCTGCGCGCCGGTGCCAGCCTCGCCGCTGGCGCATATCAAGGTAGACGCGGGCATCCGGTCGGCTTTGCCGGACGCTGGTTCGAGCAACTGGCGGCGCTGACCGGCGACCAAGGCGGAAAATCGATATTGGAAGCCCATCGCCAGGAGCTGACCCTCTGCCCCGTCGACGACCCCGGCGTACTGCGTGATATCGACCGGCCGGCAGATTTGTCTGACGGCCTGACTTGACGTGATAAGCGAACGACTGAACGAAGACGAAAATACACTACCGTACATCGGGAACCGGCAATTTTGCACTGGGTCTGCTTGTCCCACTCGCGACTGATGCCACATACGCGAGCAAGATTTCGAGTCCAAGATTGACCGGCTTGCCGGTCAGGATCGACTGATGTTTCATCCGGATTGAATTTGCAGCACCCGGATTTCCCTCTCCCAGACGCCCTAGAACTGCCATGCCAAAAAGATATTGGGCACGCGCCTCGGTGATCCCCTGCCCCTGATCGAGAAGCTGCTCGGCCACGGCACCGAACCCGGCCGCATCGCGATTGGCCACGTGTTCCAACAATACCGGCCAGAGGGCCTGGCTGGCCGGCAAGTCCTGAAAGCACGGAAGGTTTCCGGCCGCTGCCAGAACAGCCAGCGCGTCGGCCGGCGCCAGATACGGCAGTATCTTGACGGCAATCCCGGCGAGCGCATATGGCTTGTCGCCCTGGGGTGGCTGCCGACAATCGCTGAGCACCTGGAGGCCGTGTTGCATGAACGCATCGGGCAAGTCAGGCGGGAGCGGCAAGTTTGCCGATCCCGAATCGTTACCGACCAGATTCGTTTTTAGCAGCCGCGCAGCCAGAACACGGGGCTCGTTACCGAAGTGACCGGTAACACTTGGCAGTTCGCCCGTCGGAAAGGCGGGCCGCCGACCGAGAATTTCGGCCATCGGAAAGGACGACAGGGCAAGCTGGGGTGCAGCGGGCCAGCCCTTGCCGATAAAGCGATCATAGTCGGCATGGGTATCCAGATAGGGAGCGAAATCGGAATTTGCCGGCACGGCCCGGGCATCGATCCAAGGTTTCAAGAGCGCCTTGTTGCCGATCACGCGCAGCGCCAGATCCGCCTGATTACCCACATCCAGTCTTTTCAGTATCTGCTGGACTGCCGGTGCCAAGCGCGAAAAGCCATCCGCCGGCAACACAACCTGGCCATGCGGTTTCGCGACCAGCAAGAGGTCGCCGTAGTTGAGCGCCACCACCAGATAGTCCTCGAAAGACTGGTCCAGGGCCTTGATGACCGACGCTACACGGTCGGGATGTGTCTCATACATCTGCATCCACTGGACGAACAGCCCGTCCTGATTCAGATAACGCGTGACATGCCGGTAGAACTCCACGGAAAAAAGGCCGGCGACGCCGCTGACCCAGGGATTCGAAGGTTCGGAAACGATAATGTCGTAGCGCTGACCATGGGAGGCAAAAAAGGATTTCGCGTCATCGATGTGGATGGCGCTGCGCGGATCGGTGTAGGTCGCCCGGTTCAATTCGCCGAAATGACGGGCCAGTTCGATCATCTTGGGCTCGATCTCGATCGAGTCGAGCTGCTGCACGCGCGGATCGGCCAGGATCGTCGCACTGGTCATGCCCGAGCCGAAGCCGATATTGGCAATCCGCCGCGGGGCATCATGCAGTGCCATGGGGATGGCCCCGAGCAAGGCCATGGTGACCTCGTCCATCTGGTATCCGGAAGTGGCCCCGAGCAGCGCGGACGCATCCGGTTTGCCGTTGGTCCTGATGAAGAGCGCCTGCTCGTTACGGTCGACGGAAATGGTGGCCGTCCGGCCATGCGCGATTTCCAGCACCGTGCCTGGCATGCTGGCCTGGCCGGTACGAAAGACGCCGGAAACCAATTTCTGCGGATTGAACGTCGTGGCCACCAGTGCGCTCCCGGCGGCACAGGCGGCGAGTGTGGCGAGACCGAGCCGCAGCTTGGCGCGTCCGGCAAAAACCACGAGCAGGATGATACCCAGCCCGACGTCGATCATGGCCCCGAAGCCACGAGGTATTCGATGCCGAACGCGGGCAAGCCGATATGGACGGCAAAAGCCAGGCCCAGAATGGCGCCGATGGTATTGGCGCTGTAGATGATGCCGATCGCCCGCTCGCCTTGAGCCTCATTCGAATGCAGGATGCGGGTCGCCAGGGGCAGCGTCATGCCGGCGCAAAAAGCGGCGGGAAACATGACCAGGGAGGAAATCCCATAGCGCACCAGGTTGAAAAGGGTGTAACCGCCGTCCGTCTTGGCAACATTGGCGACCACCCAGGCGGTCAGGTCGAAGGACGCGTTGTACAGTGGAATGGTGGCAATCGCGGCAGCCCCCATGGCGAGCTGAACATAGGCCAGCAAGAGCCCGGGATTGGTTGCGGTGTCGATGCGGTTGCGCACCCAGAGACCACCCAACGCCAGCCCGACGATGAAGGCGCACAGCATCAGCTCGAAGGAATGGGTGGCGCTGCCCAGGACCAGGGAAAGCATCCGGATCCAGCCCACCTCGTAGATGAAGGATGATGCCCCGGTGAGCAGGGAGACGGCCACCAATAGCCGCGGGACGCTGCCGAATCGGGGAGGCGACGGCTGGACGACTGGCGTCGGCACAGTCCCGGTGCGCGACATCTTGCCGACCAGGGCGCCAATCAGCAGGTTGATACAACCAGCCGCCACGATGGTGCCCGGCAGACCGAGCGCCGGAATCAACAGGAAACCGGAAGCGAGCACGCCCAGGGCGCCCCGATGCTGTTGGCAAAATAGAGGGTCGCGATGGAACGCCCGGCGGATTTCGTGGTTCGCGTGACAGCCGCCGTAAAGACCGGGAAGGTGGCGCCGAGGAGAATCGACTGGGGCAGGATCAGGAGGGCGGCCATGCCCCATTTGGCGTAAACGAAGGGGAGGCCGCTCCACTGCCGAGCGAGCGCCAGATCATAGAAGCCCTCGGTCACCGTGGTGAACAGCGGATGGAAAAGCAGCGCGAAGACGCCAATGGCAATCTCAATGAGGGCATAGGCCAGCAGCGGATTGCGCAGGCGCACCGAATAGCGCGCTGCAACCGCGGCACCGACCGCCATGCCGCCCATGAAGATACCGAGAACGAGGGTTTGGGCATAGGCGGCGTGGCCCAGAAAAAGCTTGAGATAGCTGGTCCAGATGGACTCGTAGATCAGCCCGGCAAAGCCGGAAGCAAAAAATATGGTGCTCAGACGCAGCATGAATTGTTTCTCTGATGAAGGCGCCCGGCCGGGCGAGGCGGTCTCGCGTTGGACAGCATGAAACACACCCTGACTTATAACCAATCAGGGAACAATTTCAGCAGACAGAATAAGCATTTTGTATGCCCATAAGGAACACATGACTTTGCGGCTAACGATTTTCAGGTCGGGTACAAATGCCCCAACGACACCCCAAACCTTGCCAAATTTTGCCAAGCCTTTTACGATTCGCCGATGAGCACGATGAACATTTCCCTGCCCGATTCGCTGAAGACCTTTGTCGACGAGCAGGTCAGCCAGCGCGGTTACGGGACCAGCAGCGAGTATGTGCGCGAGTTGATCCGCAAGGATCAGGACCGCTTGCAGTTGCGCGACCTATTGCTGGCTGGTGCGGCGTCGACGCCGACGGCGCCGGCCGATGCCGGCTATTTTGCGGGCTTGCGCACGCGCGTTAGCCAACACCCCGGACGGTGAGGGAAAAACCGGTCATCCCGCGCCAGCAGGCCAATCGGGATATCGACGAGGCACTGGCTGGCTACCTGGGCGAAGGTTCCGCGGCACAAGCCCTCGGCTTCATCGAGACGCTCGAACAGGCTTGGGCGCACATCGCCCGCCACCCGGCCGCTGGAACGGTCCATTGCGCCCACGAACTGAATCTTCCCGGCCTGCGTTCTCACCGACTGAGATCCTACCCACACCAGGTCTTTTACGCCGAGCACGCTACTCACATCGACGTCTGGCGCGTGCTCGATGCGACACGCGACATTCCCGCCGGGCTTCAGGAAGGCAATAACCGATGAACAAATCCACCCTCGAAAGCCGCCTGAGCGCCGAACTCGCCGGCATTGCCGATCTCGGCCTGACGCGCCGTCGTCGCGTGCTCGAATCGCCTTGCGGGCGGATCGCCACGGTCGATAGCCGGGAAATGCTCAATTTCGCCAGCAATGACTACCTCGGCTTGGCCGGCAATCCCGAAATTGCTCAGGCGATGGCCGATGGCGCCATCAAATGGGGGCCGGGCAGCGGCGCCTCGCACCTGGTCAGCGGCCATCTGACACCGCACGCGACGCTGGAAGACGAAATTGCCGCCTTTGTCGGTTACCCGCGCGCCCTGACTTTCTCCACCGGCTACCTCGCCAACCTTTCGGTCACACCGACCCTGGCCGGGCGCGGCGACGCGGTATTCGCCGACAAGCTGAACCACGCCTCGCTGATCGATGCCATGCAACTGGCCAAGGCGCAAGGCGCCGATGTCCAGCGCTACCCGCACAACGACGTGGTGGCGCTGGAGAAGATGCTCGCCGCCAGTTCGACCAGCAACAAGGTCATCGTCACCGACGCCGTTTTCAGCATGGATGGCGATCTGGCACCCCTGCCCGCCCTCTTCGCATTGGCCGAACGGTACGATGCCTGGCTGGTGATCGACGATGCGCACGGTTTCGGTGTGCTCGGCGAGCACGGCCGGGGCAGCCTCAGCCATTTCAACCTGCCCAGCCACCCGCACATCCTGCTCATGGGCACGCTGGGCAAGGCAGCCGGCGTCGGCGGCGCCTTCGTCGCCGGCTCGGACATGGCCATCGAATACCTGCTGCAAAGGGGCCGCAGCTACATTTTCACCACCGCCGCCCCGCCGGCCGTCGCCTGTGCCCTGTCGAGAAGCCTGCAACTGATCCGCGACGGCGATGCGCTGCGCGCCAACCTGATGGCCCGCCTCGGCCAGTTGCGCGATGGCCTGGCCGGTTTGCCCTGGCGCCTGTTGCCCTCGGCCACCGCGATCCAGCCGCTGATCGTCGGCGCCAACGCCGCCGCCGTGCAACTGTCCACCGCTCTCTGGGAGCGCGGCCTGTGGGTGCCGGCGATCCGCCCGCCGACCGTGCCCAAGGACACTGCCCGGCTGCGTATCTCGGTTTCCGCCGCCCATACCGAAGCCGACATCGCACGACTGATCGATGCACTCAAGGAACTGGCATGAGCGCGCCGCTCGTTTTCCTGCCCGGTTGGGGCCTCGGGCGCGGACCGCTAACCGCAGTCGCTGAAGCCCTTGGTGGCCAGATTGTCGATCTGCCCGGCTACAACGGTGCGCCGCTGATTGACGATTTCGACGCCGCGGTCTACGCCATCGCCCAGCGCTTGGAACCCGGCAGCACGCTCTGCGGCTGGTCGCTCGGCGCCCAACTGGCGCTCGCCGTCGCCGAGCGTGCCCCGGACAGGGTGGCCAAGCTGGTCCTGGTGGCCGGCACCGCCTCCTTCGTTCAGCGCACCGGCTGGCCGCATGCCATGCCGCCGGAAACGCTGGCCGAATTCGCCGCCGGTGTCGCCGCCGATCCGGAAGCCCTGCTCCCGCGCTTCGTCGGCGGTTTCTGTCGCGGCGACGCGCAGGCCAAAGCCTGCACCCGCCAGCTGCTCGAACTGGGCCGCCCCTGGCCGCCGGCGGCGACGCTGGCCACCGGCCTCGACTGGTTACGCGACGTCGACCTGCGCGCCGCCGCAGCGCGGATCGCGGTACCGACCCTGCTCATCCACGGCGCGGCCGACCCACTGATGCCGCTGGCCGCCGCCGAGGCCCTGGCCGCCTTGATTCCCGGCGCGCAGTTGTCGGTCATGGCCGATTGTGCCCACGCTCCTTTCATCTCTCGTCCAGACGATTTCATCGCCCGGTTGCAAGCCTTCCTGAATGACCAAGCCCCCACCGCCAGTCGCTAGCCGCCCGCCCAAGACCCGCATCCGCCAATCGTTCGAGCGCGCCGCGCCGACCTACGACAGCGCCGCCGCCATCCAGCGCGGCATTTGCGACCTGTTGCTCGCCAGCCTGCCGGCCGGCCTGGCCCCGGCGCGCCTGCTTGACGCTGGCTGTGGCACCGGCCATGCCCTGAGTTTGCTGAGCCAGCGCTTTCCGGGCGCCGCCGCCCTCGCCCTCGACTTCTCGCCGGCCATGCTGCAGCGGGTTGCCCCGCCCGCCGACCGCCTGGCCGGCGATCTCGAACATCTGCCGCTGGCCGCTGCCAGCGTCGACCTCTACTGGTCCAGCCTGGCCGTGCAGTGGTGCGAACTGCCCAAGGTGCTGGCCGAAGCCCGCCGCGTGCTGCGCCCGAACGGGCAACTTGCCCTCGCCAGCCTCGGCCCGGACACCTTCCATGAGTTGCGCCATGCCTTTGCCGGCGTGGACAGCTATCGCCACACGCTGGCCTTCCATACGCCCGGCGAAATCGCCGCCATGGCCCGCGCCGCCGGCTTTGCCAGCATCGCCGTGCGCCAGGAAAGCCGAACCGCGCACTACGCCAATTTCAAAATGCTGCTCAAGGCCGTCAAGGCGATCGGCGCCAACCAGCTCGGCGACGGCCGGCGTACCGGCCTGATGAGCCGCAGCACCTTCGCCGCCGCCGAAGCGGCCGGCGAAACCTTGCGCACGCCTGCCGGCCTGCCGCTGACCTACGATGTCGTGACCCTGATCGCCCACCCATGAACCAGGCCTACTTCCTCACCGGCACCGACACTGAAGTCGGCAAGACCTTCATCACCTGCGCCCTGCTCCACCGCGCCGCGCGCGACGGACTGCGCGCCGCCGGGCTGAAGCCGGTAGCCGCCGGTACCGACGCCGCCGGCCGCAACGAGGATGTCGAGGCCATTCGCGCCGCCAGCAACCTCAAGCTACCGGACGCCACGATCAATCCCTATTGCTTCACGGCGGCCGTCGCCCCCCACATCGCCGCCGCCGAGTCGGGTGTCACCATTGAATTCGGCACCATCCGGGCGGCCTGCGCCAGTGCCCGGCAGGCGGCCGATCTGCTCATCGTCGAAGGCGTCGGCGGCTTTCGCGTGCCGCTGGGCGGCGACGGCGACAGCGCCGACCTCGCCGTCGCCCTTGGCCTGCCAGTGATTCTGGTGATCGGCCTGCGCCTCGGCTGCATCAACCACGCGCTGCTGACGGCCGAAGCGATAACCGCCCGCGGCCTGCACATTGCCGGCTGGGTGGCCAACCATATCGATCCGGCGATGGCGCGCTTCGCAGAAAACCTCGCCACGCTGAGCGAGCTGCTACCGGCCCCGTTACTCGGCGTCGTGCCACATGCGCCAACCGGCGGCGCGGCCGGCGCCGCCGAATTCCTGCGCTTACCGGAGGCGCGCTAGCTCGTTGCCGAGCACCACCCCGACCTCGCGCAGGCGGGCCTGCAGCGCGGCCACCGCGAGTTCCAGTCCGGCCGCTTCGCCGTGCCTGACTTTTTGCTCGACGGCCAGGGCCTCGGCGGCGCCATCCTCGTCGGAAAAGGTCGCCAGCAAGCCCTTGACGGTATGCACTTCGCGCTTCAATGCCGCGGCATCACCGGAAGCCAGGGCCGCGGCCAGGGTTGCACAATTGCTGTCGACATCCTGCAGGTACATGTCGAGCATCACCGCGAAGATTTCCTCATCCCCGCCCAGGCGGTCGAGAATGGTTTTTCTGTTGAGAACAAAGGGATCTGCCATTATTTTCTCCGATCGGCGCCCGGCGCCTAGATCATCGGTATTTCTTCATCCATGAAACGCTGGCGGATCGCGAGCGCGTCGTCCCACCCGGCCAGGAAGGCCTCGACGCAGAGCGGGTCGAAGTGCTTGCCCCGCCCGTCTTCGAGAAAACGGCGGGCATCTTCCAGCGGCCAGGCCTTCTTGTAGGGCCGCTCCGAGGTCAAGGCGTCGAAGACATCGGCCACCGCGACAATGCGGCCGAAAAGCGGGATGGCATGCCCCTTCAAAGCCTTCGGGTAACCTGTGCCATCATATTTCTCATGGTGGGAAATCGCCACCTCGGCCCCGGCGCGCAGGGTTTCCGAGCCGCTGTCCTTGAGCAATTCGTAGCCGAGTCGAGCATGGCCTTTCATGACCTCGAACTCTTCCGGCGTCAGCTTGCCCGGCTTGAGCAGGATGTAGTCGGGAATCCCGATCTTGCCGACGTCGTGCATCGGGGCGGCTTCGAGGATCAGGGTCTGAGCCTTGGCATCGAGCCCGAGACCGCGGGCGATAACCTGCGAATAGTGAGCCATGCGCTGGATGTGGGCACCGGTCTCCGGGTCGCGGAACTCGGCGGCGCGCGACATCCGGAAGATCAATTCCTTCTCTCGCTCGCGGATTTCCTTGGTCCGCTCATCGACCAGTTCGGCCAGATGCACGGCGCGGTCAGCCAGGAATTTCTGGCCCTGACGCAGCGACAGCATGTTGCGGACGCGGGCCGAAAATTCGACACGATCAATCGGCTTGGTCAGGTAATCGTTGGCACCGCCGAGCAGGGCTTCGTAGCGCACGTCCTTCTGGTCGTTGGCGGTGACCATCAGGACCGGAATCTCGGTACGGCCATGCAGGGCGCGGAAGGCGCTGATGAATTTCAGGCCGTCCATATCCGGCATCATGTAGTCGACGATGACTAGGTCCGGCACGTGATCGCGGCACCATTCGAGCGCCCGCAGCGGGTTGTCGAAAAGCTGCGGCGTACACTCCCCCAATTTGTTCACCAGCGCCTTGATCAGGGTCAGGTTGATATCGCTGTCGTCGACGATCAGGACGGTATTCATGGGCTTTCGTGGAGGCTTGTCGATGCTGGGGCGAGTATATAATGCTCCGCCATGAAACTACTCTTCGATCTCTTTCCGGTCATCCTCTTCTTCATCGCCTTCAAGTATTCCGAGAAAAACCCGGAACTGGCGGTGAGTTGGGTCAGCTCCCTGCTCGGCTCGGCGGCGGTGGATATCAAACAGGCTCCGATCCTGCTCGCCACCGTGGTCGTCATCGCCGCCACTGTCGCCCAGATTGCCTGGGTCTGGTTCCGCCATGGCAAGGTCGACAAGATGCTCTGGGTCAGCCTGGTGCTGGTCGCCGTCTTCGGCAGCCTGACCCTGATCTTCCAGGATGAAACCTTCATCAAGTGGAAGCCGACCATCCTTTACTGGGTGTTCGCCGGCAGCATTGGCTTTGCGGCCGTGGTCCTGAAAAAGAACGCCATCAAGACCATGCTCGGCGAACAACTGACGCTGCCCGAAGCCGTCTGGAGCAAGGTTAATCTGTCCTGGGTTGTCTTTTTCATTTTCATGGGCTTCCTGAATCTGGTGATCGCCTTCAATTTTCCGACCGATGTCTGGGTTAATTTCAAACTGTTCGGCGGCATGGGCCTGATGCTCGTCTTCGTGCTCGGTCAGGGCATGCTGCTCTCGAAATACGTTGAGGAAGACAAGTAATGCTCTACGTCATCATCGGTGAAGACCGCCCGGGCTCGCTCGACCAGCGTATGGCCACCCGCCCGGCGCATCTCGAGCGCCTGCTCGCCCTGCAGGCCGACGGTCGTCTGTTCGTAGCCGGCCCCTGCCCGGCCATCGACTCGCCCGATCCCGGTCCGGCCGGCTTCTCGGGCAGCATCATCATCGCCGAATTCGCTTCGCTGGTCGCCGCCCAAGCCTGGGCCGACGCCGACCCCTACCTCGCCGCTGGCGTGTACGAGAAGGTCAGCGTCAAACCGTTCAAGAAGGCCTTGCCGGCTTGAGCAACGCAACCGTCGAGCTGCTGCGTCAGCGTCTGGCCGTCCTGCAACCGCAGTCGATCGCCATCGAAGACGAGTCGCATCGCCACGCCGGCCATGCCGGAGCCAAGGATGGCGGGCACTACCAGCTCGACATTGTCGCCGCCGCATTCGCCGGCAAGAATACCGTCGCCCGCCACCGCCTGATCTACGACGCGGCTGGCGACCTGATGCGCGGCCGCATTCATGCCTTGAGCATCCGCGCACTGGCACCGGACGAAGTATAATTTTCCCGTTTCCCCCACCCCGAAGGATCAAGCATATGCATAACATTTCCCGCCTGGCCGCCCTGCTGCTTGCCGGCACCATCATTTCCGCCCCGGCCTTCGCACAGAGCAAGGCGGTCGCCACCGTCAATGGCCAGGCCATTCCGCAGTCGGTCTATGACGCCTTTGTTTCCGAACAGAAGGCGCAGGGCGCCCCGGACAATGCCGAACTGCAAGGTGCCGTCAAGGAAGAGCTGATTCGTCGCGAACTGCTCGCCCAGGAAGCCAAGAAGAAGGGCCTGGACAAGAAGGGCACGGTTCCCGGACAGATCGAACTGGCCAAGCAGGCCGTGCTGATCCGCGCCTTCCTGACCGACTACGTGCAGGCCCACCCGATCAGCGAAGACCGCCTGAAGGCCGAATACGAAGCCATCAAGACCAACCTCGGCAGCACCGAATACAAGGCCCGCCATGTGCTGGTCGACAAGGAAGACGACGCCAAGGCGATCATCGCCAAGCTTGAAAAGGGCGAAAAATTCTCCGAACTGGCCAAGCAGTCGAAGGATCCGGGCTCCAAGGACAAGGGCGGCGAACTCGGCTGGAGCTCCCCGGCCACCTACGTCAAGCCGTTCGGCGAAGCGCTGACCAAGCTGAAGAAGGGCGAATACACCAAGGCCCCGGTCAAGTCCGATTTCGGCTACCACGTCATTCAACTCGACGACTCCCGCCCGATGACGCCGCCGCCGTACGAGCAGGTCAAACCGCAACTGCAGCAACGCGCCAGCCAGCAACAGGTCGAACAGCTGGTCAAGGATTTGCGGACCAAGGCCAAAGTAAACTAAGCATCGGCCAGCCGTGCGAGAATGCCCACCTCATGGTGGGCATTTTCATTTTGAGGGAAATCACCTTGTTCAGCAGCCTGAAAAACCTGTTTGGCGGCAAGCCGAAAGACGTCGATAACGCCCCGACCCCGGCCCCTGGCCCGCTACCGGAAGCCGCCGCGCCAGTAGACTCCAGCGACAACTCGGCATTTCTCTACCGGGAAGCCGTCTTCGACCGCAAGAATCGACTGGCAGGACACCTCTTTTATCTGCGCGGCTCGACCACGCTCGCCAACGCCCAGGGACTGCGTCAGCGCCAGTTCGATCGCATCCTGCTCGATACGCTGAATGCCAGCCAGGACAGCTGGAACACCAGCCTGGCCTTCATTCCGCTGAGCTCAGCCAGCCTCGATCTGCCGGCCATCGACCAGCTGAAAACCACGAATGTAGTGCTGCTCATCCAGTTGGCCGACGAAGCCGAAGCCGACAAGCTTTGCCCCCGCCTTGAAGCCCTCCGCGAACGCGGCCTGGCGATCGGCATCTTCCGGCAACCGAAAAATCTCGCCTTCACCGGCGCCATCCTGCTCGCCGACTATGGTGCGATCGATGTCGGCAGTAACGAGGCCAACACCATCCGCGACTTTTCGGCAGCATTTCGGGCCAGCGAAAAGTCGCACCCGATCCATCTGTTCGGCAGCAATATCGATTCGATTGACGACCATCGATTCTGCCATCAATGGCATTTCGACTACTTCCATGGTCCGTTCGCCGCCGCCTCGCCCCGCCGCACGGATGACGCCGGCGCCGACCCACACAAGGTGCAGTTGCTCAACCTGCTGCGCCTGGTGCAGGGCGAAGCCGAGACGGTTGAAATCGCCGAGGCGATGAAACAGGATCCGCTGCTCGCCTTCCGCATCCTGCGCTATCTGAACTCGGCCGCACTCGGCCTCGACCACCGCATCGACTCGCTGGGCCAGGCGCTGATCATTCTAGGCCGGCAGCGGCTGACCCGCTGGCTCTCCGTTTTGCTGTTCTCGGTCCGCGACCCCGGCTTTGGCGACTGGCTGCTGGTTGAAAGCGCGCTGACCCGTGGCCGACTGATGGAAGTGCTGGGCAAGCAACTGATGCCCGGCCATCCCGCCGATCCCTTATTCCTGACCGGCATCTTCTCCTGCCTCGATCGCCTGCTGCGCCGCCCGCTGGCCGAGATTCTCGACGACATGCCCTTGTCCGACGACGTGCGCGCCGCGCTGCTTGAACGGCGCGGCCCCTATGCCGCCCTGCTCGATGTCGCCGATGCCAGTGATGCCTTCGATCTGGAGCGGATGGAAATTACCGCCCAGGTTGCGGGTGCCAAACCGGATGCCGTCAACCGCGCCCTGCTTGCGGCAACGGCCTGGGCCAGCGAAGTCACGGAACATTGGGAGTAGGCCGTAACCCGAGGACCGGCACGGTCAACGCAAAAAATCCGCAGAATAGCCGCAAAAATTGATCCAGGTCGATGCCGGATCGGCGGCGACCTGACTAAATGCAGGCACGATGAAACCCGTCTGCCTGCTCATCCTCGCCAGCCTCGCTTGGATACCCCCGCGCCGGCCGCCACCCCGCTGCAGCCCTGGCTCGACACGGCTTTGCCGGGGGCCACCATCCGCCTGCCGCCGGGTACCTATCAAGGGCCGGCGACAATCAGCAAGCCGCTGACCCTGGAAGGCGGCGGCAAGGTCGTGATCGATGCCGGCGGCCGGGGCAGCGTCCTGACTGTCCGGGCCGACGACGTCACCCTGCGCGGCCTGACCTTGCGCGGCAGCGGCGACTCGCATGACCAGCTGGACAGCGGGCTGATGGCCGAAGGCAGCCGGCTGCTGATCGAAAACAACGTGATCGAGGACGTCCTGTTCGGCATCTCGCTGCACCGGAGCACCGATAGCGTCGTACGCCGCAACCGCATCCGCTCGCGCCCGGTCGATGTCGCCGACCGCGGCGACGGCCTGCGTCTCTGGTACAGCACCGGCAACCGCATCGAAGACAACGATATCGCCCAGATGCGTGATGTCACGGTCAGCAACTCACCGCACAACCGCTTCACCGGCAATACGATCCGTGGCAGCCGACGGGCCCTGAACTTCCTGTTTGCCCATCGCAGCCTGGTTGCCGACAACCTGTTCGAGCACAACTCGACCGGCATCACTGCGCTCAACTCGGATGGTCTGATCATCCGCCGCAACCGCATTCTGCACGCGATGGAAGCCTCCGGTGCCGGCATCGCCCTCAAGGAGACCTCTGCAGCGCTGGTCGAGGGCAACGAGATCGTGCATTGCGCCCACGGCATCATGGCCGACTCGTCGACCCATCCGCTCAACCGCATTGTCTTCATCGATAATCTGATCGCCCACAACGTCACCGGCATCCATTTCTACGGCGTGCGGGGCAGTCACATCGCCCTCGGCAACACCTTCCGCAGCAACCTGTGGCCGGTCAGCACCGTCGGCGAAGGCGATCCGACCAACGATAGCTGGATCGGCAACAGCTGGGACGATTACGAGGGTTTCGACCGCAACGCCGACGGGATCGGCGACCAGCCCCATGAGCGCTATGCCTGGGCCGACCGGATCTGGATCGAGACGCCGGCCGCCAAGTTCTTTCGCAACTCGCCGGTGCTCGAGCTGCTGGACTTTCTCGAACGACTGGCACCGTTTTCGGTGCCGACCCTCATCCTGCGCGACCCGGCGCCGCGCCTCAAACGCTGATCAGGCCAGCCACTCGAGGGCATCCTCGATCAGGTCATCGACCGCGCCCAGCGACAGGCCGAAGAACTGGCAGGCGACCGGCGCCGCCTTGGCCCATTCCTGCTCGCCATTACCCTGGGCATGCAGGCGGCTGATGTGATCGGCCAGCACCGACACCGCGATCAGGGCGCGCACCGTCTGGGAGGCTGTTCCGGACTCGCCGAGCACCGAGTAATCGTGATGATGCAGGATCGCCTCGGTAACGTCGGCCGGCAAATGCCAACGGCGGGCCAGGAAATAACCGACCACAGCATGATTAGTGCCAAGATGGCGTTCCTCGACCTGGGTAAAGGTCAGTTCCTCGGAAGCATTGGCCTCTGCCAATACGTCCCGGGTTTGCGGGAAGCGCTTCATGAGCAGCGGAATGCCGCAATCGTGAAAGAGGCCGAAGGTATAGGCAACATCCGGCCGAACGCAGCACAGTCGCTTGGCCAATTCGGCCGAAACCCGGGCGGTCTGGGCCGAGGACTCCCAGAAACGGTCCATCGGCACTTCCGGTTTGCCGGACAACGCAATTTTCAGCAATTGCGAAACGACCAGATTGAAAACCTGGCGGGTACCCAACACATTGAGCGCCTGGATGATGGAACCCAATTTGTGCCCGGTGGAAAAAGCAGGTGAATTGGCAATCAGCATGACATGACCGGAAAGTGCCACATCCTTGCTGATCAGACGCGCAATCTCGCGTTGATCCGGCGCTTCCTTCCTCAGTTCGGCATCAATCTCGATCAGAACGGCCGGACAGGGCGGAATATCCACCCCATTCAGCATTCTTTCCAACTGCGTCTCGTCGCTCACTGCATTCATCAGAAACCCCCGGGCCGATTGTGATTATTAGACCGCAGCAATGCTATTCAAAACTTGACCAAAGTCATAGTTGATAAGCATCCCCACCGCCCTGCATGGCCATTTCGACCACCCGCTTCGACAGATGCGGGGCGAACAGGGTAATCAGATCGTAGTCGTAGCGGCGCAGGTAAGTCCCGCGGCGCAGGGCGAGGCGGGTGGTATTGGATTCGAACAGGTGCGAGGCATCGAGCGCCACCAGGCCGCTGTCGCGCTGGGCATCGAAGGCGAGCGCCGAGATGATGCCGAGGCCGAGACCCAGACTGACATAGGTTTTGATCACGTCGGCGTCGAGGGCGGTCAACGCAACATTGGGGTGCGCGTCGATGCGCTCGAAGGCGCGGTTGATCCGCGAGCGGCCGGTAAACGCCGAGTCATAGGTAATCAGCGGCCACTTGACCAGTTCGTTCAGCGACAGCGGCAGGGATTTCAGGATGGGATGGCCTTCCGGAGCGATCACGCAATGGCTCCACTGGCGCACCGGCAGCGTAACCAACTGTGGATACTGGTCGAGCGATTCGGTGGCAATCCCGATATCCGCCTCGCCAGCCACCACCCATTCGGCGATCTGGATCGGACTGCCCTGATGCATCTCCAGCTTGACGGTCGGATGCTGGGCAACGAAGTCGCGGACCACGACCGGCAGTGCATAGCGCGCCTGGGTATGGGTAGCCGCCAGGACCAGCCGACCGGAATCGCCGGTGGCAAACTCGGCGCTCGCCCGCTTGAGGTTTTCCGCCTCGCGCAGAATGCGTTCGGCAATCGCCAGCACCGCCTTGCCCGGTTCTGTGACGCCGGTGAAGCGCTTGCCGCTGCGCTCGAAGATCGAGATGCCCAATTCGTCCTCAAGCAGCTTGACCTGCTTGGAGATGCCCGGCTGCGAGGTGTAGAGCGATTCGGCCGCCTCGGACACGTTCAGCCCCTGGCGCTGGATTTCAACGATGTAACGCAGTTGCTGAAGTTTCATGGCGGCCACTAATAACGTATCGATATAACAATCTAACTCAATATTCTTTTTGTTTCAAATAGCCGCTGTTAGCATGCCTGCCATGGATTATCTCTATACCCTCTCGGGCTTTGCCGTCGGCGCCATCGTCGGCCTCACCGGCGTCGGTGGCGGCTCGCTGATGACACCGCTGCTGGTGCTGGTCTTCGGCATCAACCCCGCCACCGCGGTCGGCACCGACCTGCTCTACGCGGCGCTAACCAAGGCCGGCGGCACCGTGGCGCACGGCAAGAAAGGGCATATCGACTGGTCGATCACCGGCCGCCTGGCGCTGGGCAGCATCCCGGCCGCCGCCATCACGCTGTGGGTCCTGTCGCAACTGCCCAAGGGCAGCAATGCAATTGGTGCCGTGATTTCGCACGGCCTCGGCTTCGCCCTGCTGCTGACCGCCATCGCCATCCTCTTCGGTCGCAAGCTGCGCGACTACGCCAGCCGCCATGAGGATTCGCCGCTGCGCCAGTGCTGCCTGGGCAAGATCACCGTCGCCGTCGGCGCCATTCTCGGCGTCCTGGTCACCATTTCCTCGGTCGGCGCCGGCGCCCTGGGCGTTGCTGCGCTCTTCTTCCTCTACCCGAAACTATCCCCGGTCAAGATTGTCGGATCGGATGTCGCCCACGCGGTGCCGCTGACCCTGGTCGCCGGTCTCGGTCACTGGGCCATGGGCGGCGTCGACTGGGCACTGCTTGGCAGTCTGCTGCTCGGTTCGCTGCCCGGCATCTGGCTCGGTACCCAGATTTCGGCCAAGGTGCCGGAACACATTCTTCGCCGCTTTCTCGCCTCGATGCTCATCCTCATCGGTGGCAAGCTGGTCTTTGCTTAAGGAAACACCATGTACAAATACGATGCCATCGACCGCCAGCTGATCAACGAGCGCGTCGAGCAATTTCGTGACCAGGTCAGTCGCTGGCAGAGCGGCGAGCTGACCGGCGACGAGTTCCGCCCGCTGCGCCTGCAGAACGGCCTCTACGTCCAGCGCCACGCCCCGATGCTGCGCATCGCCGTGCCCTACGGCATGATGAATACCGCCCAGTTGCGCAAGCTGGCTTTCGTTGCCCGCACCTACGACCGCGGCTACGGCCATTTTTCGACGCGCCACAACTGCCAGTTCAACTGGCCGAAGATTGAGGATTGCCCGGACATTCTCGGCCACTTGGCCGAGGTCGACATGCATGCCATCCAGACTTCCGGTAACTGCCTGCGCAATATCACCACCGACCAGTTCGCCGGCGTCGCCGCCGACGAGGTGATCGACCCGCGGCCGCTGGCCGAAATCCTCCGCCAATGGACGACCTTCCACCCGGAATTCGCCTTCCTGCCGCGCAAGTTCAAGATCGCCATTTCGGGCACCCGCGAAGACCGCGCCGTCACCTGGTTCCACGACATCGGCCTGCATCTCAAGGAAGTCAATGGCGAGACCGGCTTCACGGTCATCGTCGGCGGCGGCCTCGGCCGCACCCCGATCCGCGGCCAGATCGTCCGCGAATTCCTTCCCTGGCAACACCTGCTGACCTATTGCGAGGCCATCCTCCGCGTCTACAACCGCCAGGGCCGGCGCGACAACGCTTACAAGGCGCGCATCAAGATTCTGGTCCAGGCGCTCGGCGTCGAAGCCTTCAGCCAACTGGTCGAAGAAGAATGGGCTCACGGCAAGGACGGCCCGGCCACGCTGACCCAGGCCGAATACGACCGCGTCGCCGCCCACTTCACGGCCCCGGCCTATGCCCAGGTGGCCGGCGAGGACGCCTCTTTTGCCCAGCACCGCCAGGACAATCCGGCCTTCGCCCGCTGGCTGGAGCGCAACACGCATCCGCACCGGGTCGCCGGCTATCGCGCCGTGACCCTGTCGCTCAAGCAGCACGGCGTCGCCCCGGGCGACATCACCGCCGACCAGATGGAAATCGTCGCCGACCTCGCCGACCACTTCAGCTTCGGCGAACTGCGCATCTCGCACGAACAGAACATCATCCTCGCCGACGTCCAGGAAGCCCATCTCTACGCCCTCTGGCTGACCGCCAAGGGCGCCGGCCTGGCAACCCCCAACATCGGCCTGCTGACCGGCATCATCTGCTGCCCGGGCGGCGATTTCTGCGATCTCGCCAACGCCAAGTCGATTCCCATCGCCAACGCCATCCAGGCCCGCTTCGACGACCTCGACTACCTGTTCGACATCGGCGAGATCGACCTCAACATCTCGGGCTGCATGAACGCCTGCGGCCACCACCACGTCGGCCACATCGGCGTGCTCGGCGTCGACAAGAACGAGGCCGAGTTCTACCAGGTGACGCTGGGCGGCCGCCAGGGCAATGACGCGCGCCTCGGCAAGGTGATCGGCCCCTCCTTCTCGGCAGAGGAAATGCCGGACGTCGTCGAGAAGATCATCAAGGTCTACCTCGACAACCGCCATGCCGACGAGCGCTTCCTCGACACTTTCGACCGCATCGGCATCGACCCCTTCAAGAACCTCGTCTACGAAGGCCGCGCCCATGGCAAGGCCAAGGCGGCACAAACGGAGGCCGCATAATGGCTCAACTGATCAAGAACAATGCCGTGACGGCCGACACCTGGAAAACCCTGGAACTGGCCGAAGGCGAAACCCCGGAAAGCGTGGCGCTCCCCGACGGCGACATCATCTTCCCGTTTGCCGTCTGGCAGACGCGCAAGGCCGAGATCATCTCCCGCCACAAACGCATCGGCCTGCTGCTGAATAGCGATGATCGTGTCGAGGACGTCGCCGCCGACCTCGACTACTTCATCGTCATCGCCGTCGACTTCCCGAAATTCGTCGATGGCCGGGGCTACTCGACGGCCAGCCTGCTGCGCCAGCGCTACGGCTATCAGGGCGAACTGCGCGCCGTCGGCGACGTGCTGCACGACCAGTTGTTCTTCATGCGTCGCGTCGGCTTCGACAGCTACGCCCTGAAGGATGGCAAGGATGTAGTCCATGCGTTGCAAGCCGGTTTCTCCAGCTTCAGCGACGGCTACCAGGCCTCGACCAGCCAGCCGCAACCCTATTTCCGCCGCCGCGCCTGAGATTTTCCGATGACCCCGAGCCTGCTCAATATCACCCCCGAACTGACCGCCAGCGTCGCCACCAAGACCATCGCCGCGCAAGCCCTGCTCGCCGACATCGCCGCCGACTGGTCGCCCGCCACCTTCGCCAACAGCCTGGGCGCCGAGGACATGGTGCTGACCGACCTGATCGCGAAGTTCAACGCAAACTCGCCGGCCAAGCCGATCGAAATCTTCAGCCTCGACACCGGCCGCCTGCCGCTCGAAACCTATGACCTGATGGCCGCCGTGCAGCAGCACTACGGCCTCAAGCTCAAGGTCTATTTCCCGCAGAGTGCAGGTGTCGAGAACTTCGTGCGCAGCAATGGGATCAACGCATTCTACGAATCGATCGAACTGCGCAAGGCCTGCTGCTACGTGCGCAAGGTCGAACCGTTGCAACGCGCCCTGGCCGGCAAGAAGGCCTGGATCACCGGCCTGCGCGCCCAGCAGGCGGCGACCCGCGTCGGCCTGCCGACTCGCGAGTACGACGACGGTAACCGACTGGAAAAATTCAACCCGCTCGCCGACTGGTCGGAAAAGGAAGTCTGGACCTACATCAAGCAGAACGGCGTGCCCTACAACGCGCTGCACGACAAGTTCTATCCCAGCATCGGCTGTGCCCCCTGCACGCGCGCCATCAGCCTCGGCGAGGACGTCCGCTCCGGGCGCTGGTGGTGGGAGAATCCCGAATCCAAGGAGTGCGGGCTGCATGTCAAGGCCTGACACGCTGGGTTTCAGCGCCGGCTAGCTGCGCAAGCCGGCCGCTCCGGCAGGAGGTGCCAAATCGGCACCGCAAAAACAAGAAGCCCCCCGGCATCCAACACCAGGGGGCTTTTTGCATCGGGCTTCCTGGGTGGAAGACCGGATTACTTGGCGACAGCTGCCTTGAAGGTGGCGCCCGGGGTAAATTTGGGAACCGTCGTCGCCGCGATTTCCAGGGGCTCGCCGGTCTTCGGGTTCTTGCCGGTGCGTGCGGCGCGGGCCGATGCCTTGAAGCTACCGAAACCGATCAGCGCAACAGAGTCGCCGCTGGCAACGGCGTTGGTAATGGTGTTGACGAATGCGTCCAGCGTCTTGGCGGCATCAGCCTTGCTGATTTCAGCTTCCGCAGCGATGGCATCAATTAGTTCCGATTTGTTCATGGTGCTCTCCGGTAAAGGGGCGCGATTATCCTTCTTTGAGCGTTTTCGGCAAGCGCCATGACGGTGCCCGGCAGACCAACGGGCCTGAAACAGATATCCCCGGCATCGATTGATCGCTCCGCCTTGGGTCACAAAACTGCCCGCCAGATGACGACAAGGCCGCTTGAATCTTTACGACATTTTTACGCCGGGCTCGCCAGAATGGTCAGCGTTTTTACACCGGGTAGCCTAGTCTGTGGCTATCAGGGCATCGGAAACGCGACATGGAAGACAAGGCCTCATTGCTGACGGGCAGCCCGGCCCAACTGACGCCAACCCGGCGTTCGTTGCTGGCCATTCTTGCCTGTGTCGGCACGACCATCGTTGCCACACCACTGCTCGGCTACCTCGACCTCGCCAACATCGTCATGCTGTTCCTGCTCACCGTCCTGCTGGTGGCGGTGAAACTCGGGCGCAATGCAGCGATCCTGGCTTCGATCCTCAGCGTTCTGCTGTTCGACATCTTTTTCGTTCCTCCGCGCTTTTCATTGGCGGTCAGCAACATCCAGTATCTGGTGACTTTTGCGGTCATGCTGATGACCGCGCTGATCACCGCCCATCTCGCGGCCGGACTGCGGCAACGGGCAGAGGAATCGCAACGCCGCGAGCAACGGACCCAGGCCCTGTATCAGCTGGCCCGCCAACTGGCCGGAACGCTGACCATCGGGCAGGTCGCCGAGATCGCCCAGGGCTTCATCAGGACGCAACTGGCGGCGCAATCCGCCATCCTCCTGCCCGATGAAGAGGGACAAGGCCTGGCCGCCGTCAGCCGCGACGAATCGCCGCTCATCGAGCCCCACCTGGCCCTGGTCGCACTGGAAGGCGGGCAGCTGGTGCGTAGCGACGAGATCAGCGGCCTGGGTTATGCGCCGCTCTACCTGCCGCTACGGGCTTCGATGCGGATTCGCGGCGTACTGGCCATCCGCTTTGCCGAGAGTTCGCCCGAGCCCTCCGCCGACACGCTGTCGCTGCTCGAAACCGTGGCCTCGCTGATCGCTGTCGCCGTCGAACGCCTGCATTACGTCGAGGTGGCGCAAGCCAGCGAAGTCAGGATGCTGACCGAGCGCCTGCGCAGTTCCATCCTCTCGGCGCTGTCGCACGACCTGCGCACCCCGCTGACGGCAATGGTCGGCCTGGCCGATTCCCTGTTCCTGGTCAAGCCGACGCTGCCGCCGACCGCCCTCGAAACCGCCCAGGCCCTGCACGAGCAGGCGGCCCGCCTGGCGGGCCTGGTCGGCAATCTGCTCGACATGGCGCGCCTGAATGCGGGTGAGGTGACCCTGCGCCGCCAATGGCAGCCGCTGGAGGAAGTGGTCGGCACCAGCCTCAAGCTGCTGGGCAGCGCGCTGGCCGGCCATCAGGTCAAGGTCGACCTGCCGGCGGAGCTGCCGCTGCTGAACTTCGATGCCGTCCTCATCGAGCGCGTCCTGTGCAATCTGCTGGAAAATGCCGCCAAATACTCGCCCCCGGGCGGAGCCATCGAACTGCGCGCCAGCCAAATGGCCGACACGGTCGAGGTCACGGTTTCCGACCAGGGCGCCGGTTTCCCCGCCCAGTGCGGCGACGACCTGTTCAAGATGTTCGTCCGCGGAGCCGGCACCTCGGGCCTGCCGGGGAGCGGGCTCGGGCTGGCCATCTGCAAGGCCATCGTCGAAGCCCATGGCGGAGCAATCAGCGCCGATAACACACCGCAAGGCGGCGGCTGCGTCCGCTTCGCGCTGCCCAAGGGCACGGCGCCGCTGGTCGAGGCAGAGCCCCAATGAATGCGCCGGCCGCCAAGGTACTGGTGATCGAGGACGAGAAGCAGATTCGCCGCTTCGTGCGCCTGGCCGTCGAGGAAGAAGGCTGCCAGGTCGCCGAGGCGGAAACCATGGCCCAGGGCCTGATCGAGGCCGGCTCGCGGAAACCCGACCTGCTGATTCTCGACCTCGGTCTGCCCGACGGCAACGGCATCGACCTGATCCGCGACCTGCGCGGCTGGTCCGATGTGCCGGTGCTGATTCTCTCGGCCCGCACGCAGGAGAACGACAAGATCGACGCCCTCGATGCCGGCGCCGACGACTACCTGACCAAGCCTTTCAGCGTCGGCGAACTCCGCGCCCGGGTCCGGGCGCTGCTGCGCCGGCGCAGCCGGAGCGGCGAAGCGGCCTCGCCGCTGGTTGAATTCGGGAACGTCAGCGTCGATCTGTCGCGCCGGCTGGTCAGCCGCGCCGGCGAACCGGTTCATCTGACGCCGATCGAGTATCGGCTGCTGGCAGCGCTGCTCGGCCAGCCCGGCAAGGTGCTGACCCAGCGCAACCTGCTGCGCGAAATCTGGGGGCCGTCCTATATCGAGAGCAGCCACTACCTGCGCGTATACGTCGGGCACCTGCGCCAGAAACTCGAGAACAACCCGACGCAACCAGAATATTTTTTGACGGAAACCGGCGTCGGTTACCGCTTTCAGCCCTGAGAGAAATCACATGCAGCAACCACAAGACAACAAGCGTCTGGCGACGCTGACCCTGGCCGCCCTCGGCATCGTTTATGGCGACATCGGCACCAGCCCGCTCTACGCGATCAAGGAGGTATTCGGCGGCGCCCACCATCCGGTACCGATTACCCCAGAGAATGTGCTGGGCATCCTGTCGCTGTTCTTCTGGTCGCTGATCATCGTCGTCACGCTGAAGTACGTCTCCTTCATCATGCGCGCCAACAACAAGGGCGAAGGCGGCATCATCGCCCTGATGACCCTGGCGCTGCATAACGGCAAAGCGGGTACCTGGCAGCAGAAACTGCTGATCACCCTCGGCCTGTTCGGCGCCGCCCTGTTCTACGGCGACGGCGTGATCACCCCGGCGATCTCGGTGCTCTCGGCCGTCGAGGGCCTGGAAATCATTACCCCGGCCTTCAAACCCTTCATCCTGCCGATTACCCTGGCCATCCTAATCGGCCTGTTCGCCTTTCAACGGCGGGGCACGGCCAGTGTCGGTGCCTTGTTCGGGCCGGTCATGGTTCTTTGGTTTGCCGTGCTCGCGGCCTTGGGCGCTGCGGCCATCATCGAGCATCCGGCGGTCCTGATGGCGATCGATCCACGCCATGCTGTCGCCTTTCTGCTGGGCAATTCCGTTCTCGGCTTCTTCGCCCTGGGCGCCGTCGTCCTCTGCATCACCGGCGCCGAGGCCTTGTATGCCGACATGGGGCACTTCGGGGCCCGCCCCATTCAGTACGCCTGGCTCGGCTATGTCCTGCCCGCCCTGCTCATCAACTACTTCGGCCAGGGCGCCCTGCTGCTCTCCGACCCGAGCGCCGTGGAAAACCCCTTCTACCTGCTGGCGCCGGAATGGGGACGCTACCCGCTGGTCATCCTGGCCACTGTAGCCACCATCATCGCCTCGCAGGCGGTCATCTCCGGCGCCTTCTCGATCACCCAGCAGGCGATGCAGCTCGGCTACACGCCGCGCCTGGCGATCCAGCACACCTCGGACCGTGAAATGGGACAGATCTACCTGCCCGCCATCAACTGGTTGCTGCTCGTTTCTATCATCCTCCTGGTCGTCGAATTCGGCTCCTCCTCAAAACTCGCCGCGGCCTACGGCATCGCGGTCACCGGCACCATGCTGATCACCAACATCCTGGCTATCGCGGTCGCGACTCGCTTGTGGGGCTGGAGCCCCCTGCGCGCCGTACTCGGCGCCTTGCCCTTCATCGTCATCGACCTCGGCTTCTTCCTCGCCAACTCGGTGAAGATTCCGGATGGCGGCTGGTTCCCGCTGGTTTTCGGCTTGCTCATCTTCATTCTGCTGACCACCTGGAAACGCGGTCGCGAACTGTTGAGCCAGCGCCTGGCAGCCGATGCGATGCAGTTGCGGCCATTCATCGCCAGCATCGCCGAGGGCGGCGTTGGCCGCGTGCCGGGCACGGCGGTGTTCATGGCACAGGATCCGGAATCGGTGCCGCATGCCCTGCTGCACAGCCTCAAGCACTACAAGGCGCTGCACGAGCAGGTCATCATCCTCTGCGTCAAGGTCTTCGATGTGCCCTACGTGCCCGCCGTCGACCGCGTCGAGGTCCATCGTTTGGCCGACAATTTCGCGCAGGTTGTCGTGCAGTACGGCTTCAAGGATGAACCGGACATCCCGGCCGCCCTCGCCCTGTGCGCGGAGGCCGGGCTCGACCTGGAGATGATGGACACCTCGTTCTTCCTCGGCCGCGAAACAGTGATTCCGAAGCTGGGTTCGAGCATGGCCTACTGGCGCGCCCTGATTTTCGTCGCGATGTTCCGCAACGCCGGCAGCGCCACGGCGTTCTTCCGGATTCCCTCCAACCGGGTAGTCGAACTGGGTTCGCAGGTCGTGCTGTAACGGGAAGGAATGCCCCAGGCGATTGTGCGACAGCCGGGGAAAAATACCCGCCAAAACAAGATATACCCGGCGGACCATTGAACACAGTGGCCCTTTGTTCAACTTCTATCCAAGGTGTTGGGGACATTTCCAGGCAGTTGCCCGCCCGCTAGGCGAAGGCATTTCCCGGTGGCGCCGAGCGTGATTGCTCGAGTAACGCCCCCGTTCGCTGCCCTAAATTGACCGCTCGCCCCGGCCTTTCTGCCGCTCTCTGGAAATCCCGGAGAGCCGTTTGGCCCGCTCCTAAGATGCATTCCGTGAACAATTTTTCACGACTCTTGAGGAGATTAAAATGGACCAAGCGATCTATTTTGTTATCGCAACAGTCTGTGTCCTTGCCCTCGCATATCGCATCTACGGGATATTCTTTGTTAGCAAGGTCTTGGCTGCCGACGACAGTGAAGTAACGCCATCGCATCAATTTCAGGATGGCAAGAATTACGTGCCCACGAAGAAGTGGGTCAATGCCGGGCAACACTTTGCGGCGATCGCCGCGGCCGGCCCCCTGGTCGGTCCGGTGCTGGCGGCGCAGTTCGGCTACCTGCCGGGCTTCATCTGGTTGCTGGTCGGTGCTGTGATCGGCGGCGCGGTGCACGACACCGTCGTCCTCTTCGCCTCCATGAAGCATCAGGGCAAATCGCTGTCGGAAGTCGCCAAGGCCGAACTCGGGCCGGTCGCCGGCTGGAGTACCGGTCTTGCGATGCTGTTCATCATCACCATCACCATGGCCGGTCTGTCGATCGTCGTGGTCCATGCGCTGGAACGCAACGCCTGGGGCACCTTCGCCGTCTTCATGACGGTGCCGATCGCCATCGCGCTGGGTCTTTATGAGCGTTATTTCGGTACCTCGAAGTGGGGTACCTACGTCGGCGTCGCCGCCGTCATGGCTTCGGTTGCCGTCGGCCCGCACCTGCAGGGCACGATGCTCGGTGACTGGCTGACGCTGCACAAGACCACGGTGAGCTGGCTGCTGCCGGTCTACGCCTTCTTCGCCACCGCCCTGCCGGTCTGGATGTTGCTGACGCCGCGCGGTTACCTCTCCAGTTTCATGAAGATCGGTGTCTTCGCCGCCCTGGTCGTCGGTGTCGTCTTCATCAACCCGACCATCCAGTTCCCGGCGCTGACCGAGTTCATCCATGGCGGCGGCCCGATCCTCAAGGGTGCGGTCTGGCCGTTCATCTCGATCACCATCGCCTGCGGTGCCATCTCCGGTTTCCACGCCTTCATCGGTTCTGGGACCACGCCCAAGCTGGTCGACAAGTGGAGCGACATTCGTCCGGTGGCCTTCGGTGGCATGCTCGCCGAGTGCCTGGTTGCCGTCATGGCCCTGATCGCCGCTACCTCGCTGCATCCGGCTGACTACTTCGCCATCAACTCGACGCCGGAAGTCTTCAAGACCCTGGGCATGACCGTGGTCGATCTGCCGGAACTCAGCGAAAAGATGGGCATCGACCTCTACGGTCGTACCGGTGGTGCCGTGACGCTTGCCGTCGGCATGACCTACATCTTCACCAAGCTCTCGTGGTTCTCCGATCTGGCCGCCTACTTCTTCCAGTTCGTGATCATGTTCGAAGCCGTGTTCATCCTGACGGCCGTCGATTCCGGCACCCGGGTCTCGCGTTACCTGATCCAGGACCTGCTCGGAGACTTCTTCCCGGCCATGAAGCGCCTTGATTCGATGCCGGCCGCGATTATCGCCAGCATCATTGCCTGCGTGCTCTGGGGTTACCTGCTGCTCTCCGGCGACATCAGTTCGGTCTGGGCGCTGTTCGGTGTTTCCAACCAGTTGATGGCTTCGGTTGGCCTGATGATCGGCGCCACCATCATCATGCGCATCTCGAAGAAGCGGATCTATGCGCTGACCTGCCTGATCCCGCTTGCCTACCTCTTCGTCACGGTGAATTACGCCGGTTACTGGATGATCGCCAACGTCTATCTCGCTGCCGGCACCAAGGGCTACAACCTGTTCAACGCGGTGATCGCCTCGTCGATGATGGTTCTTGGCATGGTCATCATGTTCGCCTCGGTGAAGCGCTGGGCCGTGTTGTGGAAAGCCCGCGGTGAATCCTCGAGCATCCCGCCGACCCTGCTGCCATCCGCCGCCTGACTCGTAAGCAACGGAAACGGCCTACCCGGCCGTTTCCGGGACAAGCGGACACCCGGACCTATCCGGACCGGGCATCCAACGCCACAAGCAGATTTACCCTCCAGGAGCATCAAATGAACGCATTATTCAAGATTGCCAGTCGTCAGGATCCATGGGCCGGTTTCGCTGCCGGCGCATGGTCGGAGAATGTCGATGTCCGCGGCTTCATCCAGGCCAACTACACCCCCTACCTCGGCGACGCTTCCTTTCTCAAGGGCCCGACGGCCCGCACCACTGCCCTCTGGGCCAAGCTCCAGGAATTGCTGAAGCAGGAACAACAGAAGGGTGTCCTCGACGCCTCCGTTGATCGCCCCTCGAGCATTACCGCGCACGATGCCGGTTACATCGACCAGGCTAAGGAAATCATCGTCGGCCTGCAGACTGACGCCCGCTGAAGCGCGCCATCATGCCGAACGGCGGCCTGCGCATGGTCGAGGGCGGCCTCGAAGCCTTCGGCTTCAAGATCGACCCGATCGTTTCCGAGATCTGGAGCAAGTATCGCAAGGACCATAACAGCGGCGTCTTCGACGTCTATTCGCCGGAAATCATGAAGGCCCGCAAGTCGGCCATTTTGACCGGCCTACCTGACGCCTACGGCCGCGGCCGCATCATCGGCGACTATCGCCGCGTCGCGCTCTACGGCATCGATGCCCTGCGCGCCTTCAAGAAGGCCTCCTTCCACGAACTGGACAGCGCCGAGTTCAGCGAGAGCGTCATTCGCCTGCGTGAAGAAATCTCCGAGCAATTCCGCGCCCTCGACGAATTGAAGCAGATGGCCGCCAAGTACGGTTGCGACATCGGCCGCCCGGCCTGCAATGCCCGCGAAGCCGTGCAATGGACCTACCTGGCCTATCTCGCCGCGGTCAAGGAACAGAACGGCGCCGCGATGTCGATCGGCCGCGTCTCGACCTTCCTCGACATCTACTTCGAGCGTGACCTGGCCGCCGGCCTGATCAGCGAGGAAAAAGCCCAGGAAATGATAGACGACCTGGTGATCAAGCTGCGTATCGTCCGCTTCCTGCGCACCCCGGAATACGACCAGCTGTTCTCGGGCGACCCGACCTGGGTCACCGAATCGATCGGCGGGGTCGGCGAAGACGGCCGGCCGCTGGTCACCAGGAACAGCTTCCGCGTCCTGCATTCCCTCTACAACCTGGGCCCGGCCCCGGAACCCAACCTCACCGTGCTGTGGTCCGAAAAGCTGCCGCAGGGTTTCAAGGAATTCTGCGCCAAGGCCTCGATCGACACCTGTTCCGTGCAGTACGAGAACGACGACCTGATGCGTCCCTACTGGGGCGACGACTACGGCATCGCCTGCTGCGTCTCCGCCATGCGCATCGGCAAGCAGATGCAGTTCTTCGGCGCCCGCGCCAACCTCGCCAAGGCCATGCTCTACGCCATCAACGGCGGGCGTGACGAAATCAGCGGCGAGCAGGTCGGGCCGGCATTCGCGCCTATCACAGGCGATGTGCTCGATTACGACGAAGTGATCAGCAAGTTCCTGCCGATGATGGAGTGGCTGTCCGGCGTCTATATGAAGTCGCTGAATGCCATCCACTACATGCACGACAAGTACGCCTACGAGCGCATCGAAATGGCACTGCACGACCGCGACATCCTGCGCACCATGGCTTGCGGCATCGCCGGCCTCTCGGTGGTCGCCGATTCGCTATCCGCCATGCGCTACGCCAAGGTCGCGGTGATTCGTGACGAGCGCGGGCTGGCCACCGACTTCACGATCGACGGCGACTACCCGGCCTACGGCAACAACGACGAGCGCGTCGATTCGATCGCGACCTGGGCGGTGGAAACTTTCATGGGCTACCTGCAGCAGCAGCGCGCCTACCGCGATGCGACGCCGACCATGTCGGTGCTGACCATCACCTCGAACGTCGTCTATGGCAAGAAGACCGGCAATACGCCGGACGGCCGCAAGGCCGGCCAGCCCTTCGCGCCGGGCGCCAACCCGATGCACGGCCGCGATCACAAGGGAGCCCTGGCCTCGATGGCTTCGGTCTGCAAATTGCCCTACACCTGCTCGCAGGACGGCATTTCCTACACCTTCACCATCGTGCCCAGCGCCCTCGGCCCCACCGAAAAGGAACGCGTCAGCAACCTGGCCAACCTGCTCGACGGCTACTTCGCCGGGCATGGCCATCACATCAACGTCAATGTCTTCGACCGCGAAACGCTGGTGCACGCCATGGACCACCCCGAGCTCTATCCGCAACTGACGATCCGGGTTTCCGGCTACGCGGTGAATTTCATCAAGCTGACCCGTGAGCAGCAGCTTGATGTCATCAACCGTACTTTCCATGCCAGCCACTAACCTGATTTCGGCTCGCCCGGCAGTCACCGCTTCCGCGGTGTCGGCCGGCCAGGCCGGACTGGAGGGCTGGGTGCATTCCACCGAGACCTTCGGTACGGCCGACGGCCCGGGCATCCGCTACGTCCTGTTCATGTCCGGCTGTCCGCTGCGTTGCCAATACTGTCACAACCCCGATACCTGGCATCGCCAGGATGGAACGCTCACCACGGTGGAAGAAGTCCTGGCCGACATCGCCAGCTACCGCGGTTTCATTCGGGCCAATGGCGGGGTAACGCTGAGCGGTGGCGAACCGCTGGTGCAGCCCGCCTTCTGCAAGGCCGTCCTGCATGGCTGCAAGGCACTGGGCCTGCACACGGCGCTCGATACTTCCGGGTATCTGGGCCACCTGGCGGACGACGCCTTGCTCGCCGACGTCGATCTCGTGCTGCTCGACATCAAGGCCGCTACCGGGCGCCGCTTCCGCTCCCTGACCGGCGTCGAACTGAAGCCGACCATCCGCTTCGCGGAAGATCTGGCGGCGATCAACAAGCCGGTGTGGCTGCGCTACGTGCTGGTGCCGGGGCTGACCGACAAGCGCGATGAGATCGAGTCCCTGGCAACCTTCGCCGCCGGACTGGGCAATGTCGAGCGCGTCGATGTCCTGCCCTTCCACAAGCTGGGCGAACACAAGTGGCGGGATCGCGGCCTGGATTACCGGCTGGAGCGCGTCCAGCCGCCGTCGGAAGAATCGCTTGAACAGGCACGCGCGACATTTCGCGCAGCCGGCCTTCTGGTGCACTGAAAACAAGCATCGGCGCACCAGCCAACCAGTGTCAATTGAGTATCAGGAGAATAGCGTGTTAGCAGAACTTGCTTCAAAAATCGGTCTGAATTCCGAACTGATGGCCGGCGCCTCCTTGGCCGCGGGCCAGCCGTGCATCGACAATCCGGCGCTGGCGGCCGGTTCCGACAACGTGCCCTTCGACGAAATCGAGATTGGCCAGTCGGCCAGCATGTCGCGCCGACTGACCATGGATGACATCGAGCTGTTCGCCACGGTCTCCGGCAATACCAACCCGGTTCATCTCGACCAGAAATTCGCCGCCGGCACCTGCCACCACAAGATCATTGCCCACGGCATGTGGTCGGGGCGCTGGTCTCCGGTGTCCTCGGCTCCAAGCTGCCGGGTTCGGGGACCGTCTATCTCGGCCAGGACCTGGTTTTCCAGCACACCGTCGGTCTCGGCGATATCGTCACCGCCACCGTCACGGTCGTCGAGAAGCGCCCTGAAAGCCATGTCGTGATCCTCGACTGCCTCTGCGTTAACCAGCACGGCGAGGTCATCGTCACCGGCACCGCCGAGGTAGTGGCGCCGACCCAGCGCGTGCATCGCGATTCGCTCGAACTGCCCGAAGTGCAACTGATCCATCACGAACAGCACGATGCCTTGCTGCACAAGTGCGACGATCTGGCGCCGGTGCCGACGGCGGTGGTTTATCCCTGCAACGAGAGTTCGCTGCGCGGCGCCGTCGAAGCCGCCGAAGCCGGCTTGATCGACCCCGTGCTGGTCGGCCCGGGCGCGCTGATCAGGGAGATTGCGATGACTTTCAATCTCGACATCGGCCGCTACCGCCTGATCGATATCGAACTCGCCCCCGATGCGGCGCAAGCCGCCGCCACGATGGCCAGAGATGGTGAAGTCGAAGCGCTGATGAAAGGTTCGCTGCATACCGACGAACTGATGGGCGCCGTCGTCCGCAAGGAAAACTGCCTGCGCACCCCGTCGCGGATCAGCCATGTCTTCCTGATGAACGTGCCGACCTATCCGCGTCCGCTGCTGATCACCGATGCCGCCATCAACATCGCACCGACCCTGGAAGACAAGGTCCATATCGTCCAGAACGCCATCAACCTGGCCCGGGTGCTGGGCGTGGCGAAGCCGAACGTGGCGATTCTCTCGGCCGTCGAGAACATCAACCTGAAGATTCCATCGACGCTCGAAGCGGCCGTGCTCTGCAAGATGGCCGATCGCGGCCAGATCACCGGCGGCGTGCTCGACGGCCCGCTCGCCTTCGACAACGCGATCTCGGCCGAAGCCGCCCGCACCAAGGGCATAAGCTCGCCGGTCGCCGGCGTCGCCGACATCCTGCTGGTGCCCGATCTCGAGTCCGGCAACATGCTGGCCAAGCAGCTTTCCTTCCTCGCCAATGCCGATGCAGCGGGGATCGTGCTCGGCGCCAAGGTGCCGATCATCCTCACCAGCCGCGCCGACAACCTGCGCTCCCGCCTGGCCTCCTGCGCCGTCGCCGCCCTGCTCGCCGCCGCCAACCGTGACGCGCGCCAAGCACGCGCCGCTTGCTGAGGAACCGATCATGACGTCCAAACAACCGGCTTACCTGGTCCTCAATGCCGGGTCGTCGAGCCTGAAATTCTCGGCCTTCCGCCCACGCCCGTCGGATGGCGATCTGGAGACCCTGCTCTCGGGGCAGATTTCCGGCATCGGCAGCATCGCCCGCTTCGAGGCCAAGGCGGCCGACCGCCGCCCCCTGGGCGAACACACCTGGGACGACAAGGATTCCGCCTGCCGCGACACGCTGCTCCAGTACGTCCTGAACTGGATCAATACGACGCTGGTCGATGACGACATCGTCGCCGTCGGCCATCGCGTCGTGCATGGCGGGCTCAGCCTCGGCCAGCCGATGCGCGTCAGCCCCGATCTGCTCGACGAACTCGACAGCCTGGTGCCGCTGGCGCCGTTGCATCAGCCGCACAATGTCGCACCGATGCGCATCCTCGCCAGGAATTTCCCGGACCTGGCGCAGGTCGCCTGTTTCGATACCGCCTTCCACAGCAGCCAGCCCCCGGTCGCCCGCAACTACGGCCTGCCGCAGGCGCTGACCGACGCGGGTGTTTGCAGCTACGGCTTCCATGGCCTGTCCTATGAGTACGTCACCAGCCATCTGCTGGCCAGTCGGCCCGATCTGGCCGAGGGGCGCGTCGTCATCTGCCACCTCGGCAACGGCTCCAGCCTGTGCGCGGTCAAGGGCGGGCGGAGCATGGATACCTCGATGGGCTTCTCGGTGCTCAATGGCGTGCCGATGGGCACCCGCAGCGGCAGCATCGATCCGGGCGTCATCCTCTACCTGATGCGCGAGAAGCAGATGGGGCTGGAGGAACTGGAAGACCTGCTCTACCGGCAATCCGGGCTGCTGGGCGTCTCCGGCATCTCGAACGACATGAAGGTCCTGCAGGAATCCGCAGATCCGGCAGCTCAGAAGGCGGTGGAACTGTTCTGCTTCCGCGTCGCCAAGGAAGTGGCGGCGATGGCGGCCTCGATGGGCGGCTTGGATGCCCTGGTATTCACCGCCGGCATCGGCGAAAACTCGCCGGAAATCCGCGCCCTGATCGCCGAGCGGCTCGACTGGCTGGGTGTTGGGGTGGCCCCGGATGCCAATGCCCGCAAGGCCTACGACATCTCGGCGGCCGACGCCAGGGTGCCGGTCTTCGTCGTGCCGACCAACGAAGAGATGATGATCGCCCGGCACACGATCCAGGTACTTGGACATAAGCCGGGCCATGCCTGAGTGTTTCTGGCGGCGGATGACTTTGGCGCCCGGATGGCTTAAGCCCTTCGGCCTGCCCACGGGAGCGCATTGAATGCTCAAGAAAATAGACGGCGGCCGTTTCACGGCCGAACACGACAACCTGCTGAAAATTGCCGCTTATAACGAGACGCCCGCCAGTGTCTCGCTCGACCCCCTTTTGCCCGATGCCGTAGCGCAGGCGGCGGAGGATATCGGGGTCAAGAAAGCCAAGCTCGGTCCCGGGGCGCTCTTCGGGCTGGCCGTGCTCGGCGGCGCCTTCGTCGCCCTCGGCGGGCTGTTTGCCACGGTAACCATTTCCGGGGCCAGCGGGCACCTGCCCTACGGGGTGATGCGCCTGCTCATGGGCGGCGCTTTTTCGCTCGGCCTGATGCTGGTCGTCATCGCCGGCGCCCAGCTCTTTACCAGCGATGCCCTGATGGTCATGGCCTGGGCCAGCGGCCGCCTCAAGACCGGGCGCATGCTGCGGGTGTGGACGATTGTCTGGCTCGGCAATTTCGTCGGCGCCCTGGGGGTTGCCGCCCTGGCCTTTCTCTCCGGCCAGTACAGTTTCGGCCATGGCGAGGTGGGGTCCGCCGCGCTTTATCTCGCCACCGCAAAAAGCACGCTGGCGCCGGACAAGGCCTTCTTTCTCGGCATCCTGTGCAATGTGCTGGTCTGTCTGGCCGCCTGGGTGGCGATGGCGGCGCGCAGCATCACCGACAAGATTCTGGCTATGTTCTTTCCGATTGCGGCGTTTGTCGCGGCCGGTTTCGAGCACTGCGTGGCCAACATGTATTTCATTCCCTACGGCCTGTTCATCAAGTGGTGGGCGCCGGCCTCGTTCTGGGCCGATCTCGCCAGCCACGGGGGAACGCCGCCGGAGATTCCGCTCGAACAGTTCGCGGTCAATCTGGCGGCCGTGACGCTCGGCAACTGGGTGGGCGGCGCCCTGCTGGTCGGGGCGGTCTATTGGTTGATTTTCCGCAGCGGCATCGCCCTCGAGGGTCGGCGCAGGGGCAACTGAGCAAGGAGCAAGCCGGTGACGACAACGCAGTTCCCGACAGCTGGATTCCTGAGAAACCCCGGCCGCGAGGCGCGCTCCATCGAATGCGAGTTCGTGCGGCGCCTCGGATTTCTCGGAATAAAGGCCGACGACAGTGCGGCGATCCGGCAATTGTTTGCGCGCGCCGGCACCGGCAAGGAGAGCCGCCTGCAGGAATCGACGATCGCGGACCTTCTCGGCCTCGGCCTGGTCCTGGTGAAATTGCTGCGCCAGTCGACGGCGGCGGGCGGCGAACTGACACTTGAACCGGCCACCCGGGCCTTCGTCGCTGCCATGCTTGGCGGGCCGGCCGCGATCCGCCCCGTCGCCGGCGCTTCGCTGCACGCGGCCGGGTAGCGCGCTTAGAATGTGAAAATGATTCTCGACTCAATCGAACTGACCCTGACCCTGTTGCAGCAGACCTGCGTCTATCTGGTCATCGCCTATCTACTCAGCCGGACACGGATCTTCATTCCGTTGATGCACGTCACCATCCGCCTGCCGCACCGGGTGACCTGCTACGTCGTGTTTTCTCTGTTCTGCATCATGGGCACCTATCTCGGTCTCAAGATCGATGATTCGATCGCCAACACCCGCGCCATCGGCGCCGTGCTCGGCGGGGTGCTCGGCGGACCGTGGGTCGGCCTGGCCGTTGGCTTCACCGGCGGCCTGCACCGCTATTCGCTGGGCGGTTCGTCGGCCCTGGCATGCATGGTATCGACCGTCGCCGAAGGTCTGATCGGTGGCTTCTTTCACCTTTACATGATGCAACGCGGGCGTTTCGGCACCCTGTTCGATTCGCTCCCCGTCGCCCTCGTCACGCTGTGTGCGGAAGTGGTGCAAATGCTGGTGCTGCTGCTGATGGTCCAGCCGGCGGCGGCCGGCCGGCATCTCGTCGAGCAGATCGCGGTTCCCATGCTGGTCGCCAACTCGCTGGGCGCCGGGCTGTTCATGCGCATCCTCCTCGACCGTCGCCAGCTCTACGAACGCCAGTCGAGCGTCTTTTCAACCAAGGCCCTGGGCATTGCCGCGCGCGTCGAGGGGCTGTTGCGTTCCGGCTTCAACATCGACACCAGTACGCAGGTTGCCCGCATCGTTTATGAAGAAACCGGCGTCGGTGCCGTCGCCATCACCGATACCGAAAACCTGCTGGCTTTCATCGGCATCGGCAGCGATCACCACCTGCCGGGCACGCCGATCAATTCACTGCTGACCCAGAAGGCGATCGCCAACAACGAAGTCGTCTACGCGGACGGCAACGAAATCGCCTACCGCTGCTCGATCAGCCCGAAATGCCCGCTGGCGGCGTCGCTGATCATTCCGCTGGTCGGCGAAGAGGGCCGCGTCATCGGCACCATCAAGCTCTATGAGCCACGGACCCGGCTTTTCTCGACCATCAACCGGGCACTCGGCGAAGGCATCGCCCGCCTCCTCTCCAACCAGATTCTGGCCGGGCGCTACATGCAACAACGCGAACTGCTTGCGCAGTCGGAAATCAAACTGCTGCATGCCCAGGTCAATCCGCATTTCCTATTCAATGCGCTCAACACCTTGTCGGCCGTCATTCGCCGCGACCCGGAGCGGGCCTGTCAGCTGGTCCTGAATCTGTCGACCTTCTTCCGCAACAACCTCAAGCGACCGAGCGAGGAAGCCTGCCTGAACGAGGAGATCGAACACGTCAGGTCCTACCTTGAAATCGAGCAGGCCCGTTTCCTCGGCCAATTGGTGGTCGATTTCGACATTCCCGACGATCTGCGCCATATCCGCATGCCGGCTTTCTCGTTGCAGCCCATCGTCGAAAACGCCATCAAGCACGGCACCTCGCAACTGCTCGGCGTCGGACGTATCCGCATCTCGGCGACGACCGCGGACAACATGCTGCTGCTCAGTGTCGAGGACAATGCCGGCCTCTATGTCGAGCCCTCGACCAGCAGCGGGCTTGGCATGCATCTGGTGCGGCGCCGCATCGCCACGCGCTACGGCCCCGCGTACGGGCTGGAAATTGCCTGCGAGCGCGAGGTCTTCACCCGGGTCACCCTCAAACTGCCGCTGACGCCGAGCGACGCATCGACCGCCCTGGAGGGCTATCACGCATGAATGTTCTGATCATCGACGACGAGTTGCCGGCGCGCGAGGAAATCGCCCGCTTGCTGGGCCAGGAGCCCGACATCCAGATCCTCGGCCAGTGCACCAACGCCATCGAGGGCATTTCCGCGATCAACCGGCTGACCCCCGAGGTCATCTTCCTCGACATCCAGATGCCGCGCATCAGCGGCCTGGAAATGCTCAGCATGCTCGACCCGGAAAAAATGCCGCGCGTCGTGTTCCTGACCGCCTTCAACGAGTACGCGCTGCAGGCTTTCGATCAGAATGCCTTCGACTACCTGCTGAAGCCGATCGATCCAGCCCGGCTGGAGGTCACGCTCAAGCGCCTGCGCCGTGACCGCACGCCCAGTCCGGCGCTATTCAATGCCGCGGCACCGCTCAAGCAGATCCCCTGCCCCGGCCACCACCGGGTGCTGTTGATCAAGATCGACGACATCGAGTACGCCACCTCGAAAGCCAGCGGGGTCTATGTCACCATCGCCAATGGCAGCGAGCATTTCACGGAACTGACGCTGCGCACCCTGGAAGAAAAAACCCCTTTCCTGCGCTGCCACCGCCAGTACCTGGTCAACCCCGAGCAAATCAAGGAAATCAGCTTTCTCGAAGCCGGCACGGTCGAAATCATTACCCGCAACAACCACCGTATCCCGGTTAGCCGGCGCCTGCTCGGCGAGCTCAAGGAAAAGCTCGGCCTGCCCTGATTTCCCGGCCGATCTCCCGGGCTCAGACCAGCCGCCAGCCGTCGATAGACAGATACTTCCGGCCGAGGAATTTCTTGGCGCGGATCAGCAGATTCTGCGTGCGCGGGAAGCAATGCGGCACAAAAATATCGGCGCCCTGAATCCGCGTCAGCGCATGGCGGTCGATCGTGCGCGGCGTGCCAAAACGGACAGCCGGGCAGGTGGTGATTTCCAGGCAACAGCCTTCGATGGTTTCCGGAACATCGATAAAAATCGGCTGCTGGCGCTCGGCAATGAGTGCCAGGGCGTCCTCGGAGAGGGTAAGCATGGTCGTGCGCTCCTGATGATGCGGATAGCAAGATGGGTCCAGCCCGCTGCCGGGCGATTGAGACGGATGTTTCTCCATCCTTTCCATGCTCGATTCTAGAAATGTTCGCCCGGGCAGTATCGAACTTCGCGCCAACGGTAGGCAACCGCGGGGCAGCGGTCGCCAGAGCGGAACGAGTGGCTTGCGCGGCGTCGCTGGCTGTCGGCAAGGCATAAAATCTATGGTCAGCCCGATTTTTGCAAGGCAGGTTGGAGTTGATCTAAAGTGGGCTTGCGCAAATCAATCCGGCGTCGAATGGGGAGGTTGATTTCCCGCGCCACGATGAGAGCCGCGCCTGGCAAACCTCAAAAAAGCCTCAGCATGTGATTGCTGTTTTTACGTTCAGGTTCTTTGCCAGGCCGTTGTGCCGTTTAGTTCATCCCGTGATCTACCGTCGCAAAACCAGGGGGGTTACAAAATGATGAGGCAAGGCCTCAGGTAGCTGCAACTGCCTGACGCGGTTGATAGTGTGTTCCTTTGGCGAGGATGGCCCAGGCGATCCTCGCCATTTTGTTGGCCAAGGCGCAGGCCACGATATTCGAGTGTCGCCTACAGAGCATCGCTCTGATCCATTCGCCCAGCGCATCGGTTCTGGTCTGGATGTGCTGCAGGGTCACCCGCGCCCCCTGGACGAGGAGTCGTCGCAGGTTCTTGTCGCCGCGCTTGCTGATGCCGAGCAAGGTGGGTTTGCCGCCCGTGCTGTACTGACGAGGTACCAATCCGATGGAGGCGGCGAACTGGCGAGCATTGGCAAACTGATGGGCATCGCCCAGTTCGACCGCCAGCACACTGGCAGTAATGGGGCCGACCCCGGGTATTTCCAGCAGGCGCTGGCTGCGCTCGTCTTCGGCCAGTTGTTGCGCCAATTCCCGCTCGACAGCTTTGATTTGTTCGTCCAGATACTTGAAGTGCTCGCGCAGACGTTCAATGAGCGCGATCAGACGGGGCGGCAGTTCGGCTTCGTGCTCCGCCAACAGGGCCGGCAGCCGCTTGATGATCGCCGCACCTTTGGGCAGGCTGATGCCGAACTCCAGCAAGAAGGCGTGTATCTGGTTGGTGGTGGAGGTTTTATCCCGCACTAGCGCTTCGCGCACGCGATGGGTGGCCGAGATCGTCTGCTGTGTTTCGTTGCGCGGACTCACGAAGCGCATGTTCGGCCGACTCGCCGCTTCGCAGATGGCTTGGGCATCGGCAAAGTCGTTCTTGTTGCCTTGCACGAAGGGTTTCACGAATTGCGGTGAGATCAGCTTCGCCTCGTGCCCCATCGCCGTGAGTCGCCGTGCAATCCAGTGCGCTCCGGCGCACGCTTCCATAACGACACGACAGGCCGGAACATTCACGAGTTGCGTCAGCATCTGGCTTCGCGAGAGTTTCTTGCGAAATACCATGCGACCCGATGCATCCTGACCGTGTAGGTGGAAGCAATGCTTCCCAAGATCAATCCCAATCAGCGTCACAATGTTCATGATGGCCTCCAGAAGAAAAATCCCCGCTCAGCTTACCGCTGGCGGGGATCGGGCTGACCATCTCATTAAAGCCCGCCAAGCGGCGGGCTTTGCTTGGGCAGCGACCGCTGGATCAGACCAGGCCGAGGCTTTCCTCGACGCCGAGATGAACGTTCATCGCCTGCACCGCTGCGCCCGAGGCGCCTTTGCCGAGGTTGTCGAGGCGGGCGACGAGCAGCATGCGCTCGGCGTTGCCGAAGACGAAGAGGTCGACGCGATTGGTGTCGTTGCAGGCCTCGACATTGAAGAAGCCGCCATCGGTGTTGGCCTCGAGATCGACCGGCAGGACGCGGATGAACTGTTCGCCGGCATAGTAGTCGGCGAGCAGCTTCTGGACGTCGGCCGGCGACGCCGGACGCGTGAATTGCTGCGGATGGATGAAGGCCGTGACCGCCAGGCCCTTGTAGAAGGGGCCGACGATGGGCTGGAAGATGGGCGCGACGCTCAGCCCGGTATAGGCGGCCATTTCCGGCAGATGCTTGTGGGCCAGGCCGAGGGCGTAGGGTCGTGGCGCATCGATGCGGGCCGGGCTCTGGTAGTCCTCGATCATCTTCTTGCCGCCGCCGGAGTAACCGGTGATGGAATTGGCGGCGATCTGCGTATCGGCCGGCAGCAGGCCGGCGGCGACCAGCGGCTTGAGGGCCAGGATGAAGGCCGAGGCGTGGCAGCCCGGATTGGCGATGCGCTTGGCGGCGCGAATCTTGGCGCGCTGATCCTTGGCCAGTTCCGGCAGGCCGAAGACCCAGCCCGGATTGACGCGGTGCGCGGTGGAAGCATCGATGATGCAAGTGTTCGGATTATCGACCAGCGCCACCGACTCTTTCGCCGCCTCATCGGGCAGGCAGAGGAAGGTGACGTCGGATTCGTTGATCAGGCGCTTGCGTTCGGCGAGATCCTTGCGCTTGTCGGAAGCGATCTTCAATAGCGAAATATCGGCCCGCTTGGCGAGATATTCGTTAATTTGCAGGCCGGTCGTACCTTCCTGGCCGTCGACAAAAACTTTGTAGGTCATGACAAATCCGCAATCGGGGTGATGGGTAAAGGTGGGATTCTGGCAGAAAAAGGCGCTCCTTGAGCAATCGCGTGTATGCCCGGCCGGCACTGAAGATGACGGCGGCAAATGATCCGTTCGGCTTTTGACTTTCGGGCTTTGCTGCACCGCAGCATAATGGTAGTCTCTCGCCTATAAAAATCCTGATTTAAGCGAGAACCCGCATGAGCGAAATTGACCTGAAGCGCTTCTTCCTCGAAGAGGTGCGCCTGTTCGAGAGCTTCCCGGCCGACAAGGTCGAGGAAATCGTCATCAAGTCCCGCCTCGCCACCTACGAGGGCAACGAGGCCATTCTCGAAACCGGCGACGAAGGCAAGTTCATCGGCGTGATGATCAGCGGCCACGCCGAGATTTCGATGACCGACAACACCGGCACCCGCGCCGTAATCAGCCAGCTCGAAAAAGGCGACGTCTTCGGCGTGATGTCCCTGCTCACCGGCGACCGCATCGTCGCCGACGTCATCGCCGGCAACCGCTGCTTCGTGCTGATGATCCCGCAGGAAGTCTTCAACAGCCATATCCTGGCCAACCCGAAAGCGGTCGGCTACCTGTCCCGCCTGCTCGCCGACCGCACGCGCGCGATGTCGGTCGACCTCGTCACCGCCCAGGCCCGCGCCGTCGCCAAGTCGGAAGACCCCTACGCCCTGACGCTGACCGGCAATGCCCCGGGCAAGATCGTCGTCCTGAATGTCGGCATCAGCCAGATCCACTTCGGCATCTACGATACCGCCGAGAGCGGCGCCGACATCCACGGCATCATCGACAATGCCGATACGGCGGTCGCCCACATCACCGTCCGCGTCGGCCCGCAGCAGCAGAAGGTCGATCATGTGCCATTCAAGCTCGACGAACTGTTCAAGGTCATTGTCGAAGCCACCGCTCTGCTCGGCCCGGCCTTCACCTTCCATCCGGAAGACGTCACAGCCATCGGCCACCGCGTCGTGCATGGCGGCAACAAGTTCTCCAGCTCGGTCGTCATCACCCCCTCGGTAATCGCCGACATCGAGGAACTGGCCGTCTTCGCGCCGCTGCACAACCCGGTCAACGTCGCCGGCATCCGCGTCGCGCTGCAGCAGTTCCCGAACGTGCCGCAGGTCGCTGTCTTCGATACCGCCTTCCACCAGACGCTGGCACCGTATGCCTACCTCTACGGCCTGCCCTACGAGCTGTACAAGCAGCACGGCATCCGCCGCTACGGTTTCCACGGCACCTCGCACCGCTATGTCTCGCTGAAGGCCGCCGAAGTCCTCAAGCGCCCGCTCGGCGAGCTGGAAATCGTCTCCTGCCACCTCGGCATCGGCGCCTCGCTGTGCGCCATCGACCATGGCCGCTCGGTCGATACGACCATGGGCATGACGCCGACCGACGGCCTGATCATGCCCAGCCGCTCCGGCAGCATCGATCCGGCGGTGATGATCCACCTGATGGAACAGCACCACATGTCGCCCGAGCAACTGTCGACCCTGATCAACACTGAGAGCGGCCTCAAGGGCATTTCCGGCATTTCCAGCGACATCCACGCCATCGAGGCCGCCGCCGCCGAGGGCGATCACCGTGCGCTGCTCGCGCACAAGGCCTTCTGTTACCAGGTGCGCAAGAACATCGGCGCCTATGTCGCGGCGATGGGTGGCATCGACGTCCTGGCCTTTACCGGCGATGTCGGCGAAACCAGCGCCACCGTGCGCAGCCTGGCCTGCCAGGGCCTGGGCTACATGGGCATCAAGCTCGACGAGGAAAAGAACCGCCATCTCGGCAAGCTCGGCTCGCATGCCGTGATCTCGGCTGACGATTCGCCGGTCACCATCATCGTCGTCACCAACGACGACGAACGTCTGGTCGCCTGGGAAGCACTGCGCGCCATCGAGCGCAACCAGCTGCTGCTCGAGGCCAAGGCCGCCGAAACCCCGGCCATTCCGGTCGAAATCTCAGCCCACCACGTGCACCTGGCACAGGCCGAAGTCGAGGCCCTGTTCGGCCCCGGCCATCAGCTGACCCCGATGCACGAACTGTCGCAGCCGGGCCAGTTCGCCTGCGAGGAACAGGTGCACCTGGTCGGCCCCAAGGGACGCATCGCCAAGGTCCGCGTCCTCGGCCCGACGCGCAAGGAAACCCAGGTCGAGATCGCGATGACAGAGCAGTTCAAGCTCGGCATCCAGCCGCCGATCCGCCAGTCCGGCGACCTCGCCGGCACGCCCGGCATCACGCTCGAAGGCCCCTATGGCAGCACGACCATCGAGCGCGGCGTGGTCTGCGCCCAGCGCCACATCCACATGGCACCGGAAGATGCCCTGCGCTTCCGCGTCCGCGACAACTACGTCGTCCGCGTCCGGGTCGAAGGCGAGCGCGAGCTGATCTTCGGCGACGTCGTCGTGCGCGTGAACCCGGCCTTCCGCCTGGCCATGCACATCGACACCGACGAAGGCAACGCCGGCAACATCCGCACCGGCATGCTCGGTTACATCGAGGAAATCCAGAGCCGGCACTGATACGCGCCCTGCAGGGCACAATCAAGCGAAGGGTGACCGGCATGCCGGTCACCCTTTTTCATTGCGTCTTGGCTAGTGCCGGGACCGGCTGAGCCACTTCAACATGGTCGCAAACAAGGTCTCCGGCTCGACCGGCTTGGGGATGAAGTCGTTCATGCCGGAATCCAGGCAACGCGCCTTGTCTTCGGCAAACACATTTGCCGTCATCGCCAGAATCGGTATCTCGCCCCAGCCGGGCAGCTGGCGAATCTGCCGAGTCGCGTCCAGACCATCCAAGCGCGGCATCTGCATGTCCATCAGGACCAGGTCATAGACGTTGCGGCGAGCCAGTTCGACAGCTTCGATCCCATCTTCGGCGACATCGACGACTAGTCCGACATCACCCAGCAGGAGGATCGAAATCTCGCGATTGACCGGCTCATCCTCGGCCAACAGCACGCGACAAGCGGCGTAGTCACGCTTCAGAACGAGCTCGGCGCCGCCGGGTGCCACCGGTTCGTCGCCGCCGGCCGCAGCTTTGTCCTTGTTCAGGCGGGCGGTAAACCAGAAGGTACTGCCGACGCCGAGCGTACTGCTCGCACCGGCCTCGCCGCCCATCTGCTCGGCAAATTTCCGGGTGATGGCGAGGCCGAGCCCCGTCCCGCCATAATTGCGGGTGGTCGAATTGTCAGCCTGCTCGAAGGCGGCAAAGAGCCGGTTCAGGGTTTCAGCGGCGACGCCGATGCCGGTATCTTCAACCTCGAAGCGCAGCAGGACCGAGTTCTCATCCTGCTCGAGCAGGCTTGCCCGCAGGATGACGCCACCTTGGTCGGTGAATTTGAGGGCATTGATCGCATAGTTGAGCAAGGCCTGTTGCAAGCGGGTCGGGTCGCCGAGGAGACGCGATGGCACCCCGTTAATTTCGGCCTTCAATTGCAGATGCTTGGCCTCCGCCCGGTCGTGCAGCATCGAGACGACGTTGCCGAGAATGCCGCCGACGCTGACTCCGGTTTCTTCGAGCACGAACTTGCCGGCCTCGATTTTCGAGAGATCGAGGATGGCGTTGATGATGCCCAGCAGATGCTCGCCGGCAGCGTTGATCTTGTCGAGGCGCTCGACCTGTTCCGGCGGCACCCCGGCGCGTTGAATCAGATGCACCATGCCGGTGATCGCATTGAGCGGCGTCCGGATCTCGTGGCTCATGTTGGCCAGGAAGACGCTCTTCGCGATATTGGCGGTTTCGGCCGCCTCCTTGGCCTTGGCCAGTGCGGCCGTGCGCGTCTGCACCTGTTCCTCGAGCTGGTCGCGATGACGGGCCAACTGTTCCTGCTGCACGGTCAGCGCCAGGGTACGGTCCATGACCTGGTCGGCCATATGGTTGAAGCTGCGGGCCAGTTCCGTCAATTCGTCGTCGCCGTCCAGGGCCACCCGGGCCGTCGTGTCGCCGGCCGCCAGTTGCCGCGTACCCGCCCGTATCTTGGCCAACCGGCGCAGTACCAGGCGATCCATCAGCAAACCCAGGGCCAGAAATATCAGCGCGTAGCTGAACAGACTCCAGCCCAGGCGGTTGAACCAGCGCTCCCAGCGCATTTCATCGAAGCGTGCCAGCGGCAACTTGATGCTCATCACACCGCGCAGGTCGCCCAGCTTGTAGCCGTAGGCATTCGGGTAGGTCTGGCGGATGCTTTCCGGTGCATCGATTTCGTCGCCATGACATTTCAGGCAGTAGGGCTCGATCCAGATCGGTGCCGTGAAATGCATCCAGCTGACGCCGTTATCGTCCTTAATCGCCTGAAAACGCTCCTCTTCCTTGGCATTGGCGCGAAACCACGCCATCGCATCGAGTTCGAAGCGGTCGGCCTGGTTGTCGGGATTGCGCGGCCGGTCCGAGACGTTGTTGAACGAGATACCGCTGTCGTTCCAGTTCGGGAAGTCCTTGGAAATACGCCCCAGGGCATGCGCCGGCAGGAAACCGACGGTCTGGCTATTCACCGGCAGGCCGCTGTCGATGAACTGCTTGTGATAGACCCGCCGCATCGACATCAACATGCCGCGAATGGTGCGGACGTCGGCGATCTGCTCTTGGAGTTGTTCCCTGCCGATTCTCTGGTAGCGCACGGTGAGGTCAATGGTCATGACAAGCACCACCACGATGCCCAGCACCAACCATATTTTTGTGCGGAGTTTCATGGCCCCTCTCCCCTAAATGGTGGCCGCCCCCTGCTTCACCATTGACTTCGTCTCTCAAGCGAATTGAACCATACAAAGATGTCCGCCACCACGATTCCGGAGAGTCTTTTCGTCCAGCGCCCCCGAGTTGATCGCCGCAACCTCGGACCAATATTTCGAACGTTTGGTCGGTACGCCACTCTATGGTTTGAATATTGCTTAATTCTCTGCCCCAATTCGCCCATAACGAGGCTTGAGAGCCCCTGGCCATGACCATCCTGAAGCACCTGCGCGTTCGCTACCTCATCATGATCGTGGTCGGCCTTTCCGTAACTGCCGGCCTAGTCGTCACGGCAGCGATCTATACCCAGAATCAGGAGGCTGCAGTACGCGAGCAGAACGAACGGGCCATGGAAAAACTTACGGAAAGTGTCCTCCAGGGTCTGCAATCCGTCATGCTCGCCGGTTCGGCCGACATGGCCCAGGCTTTCGCCAAGCACCTGAAGGAGGTTCCTGACATCTCGGAACTTCGTGTCCTGCGACGAAGTGGCGAGGAAGCCTTTCTCGACAACCAGACCATCGATGAAGTAAACCGCCGGCGCGGAGAGGAAGTCTTTCCGCCGCATGAACAGGAAACAGCAGTGCGCATTCTGCCGGCCGACGATGCGAATCTGCAGAAGGTGCTGGCGGAAGGCAAGGCAGTGTCGGTTTACCGGCCGGACCCGGCAGGAAACCAGACGCTGACCTTCCTCGCCCCGATCAAGAACCAGGACGGCTGCTACAAGTGCCACGGCAAGACCCATCCCATGCGTGGCGTGCTGTTGCTGGAAACCTCCCTGGCCGAAGTCGAGAAAGAAATCCTGCTGGTTCGGCAGAAAACTTTGCTGCTGCTCGCCGCATCGCTGATGGTCACCATGCTGCTCAGCGGTTACCTGATGGGCCGGGCGGTGGTGGCACCCATCGAGACCGTGACCCGGGCGATGAGTCGGGTCCGCCAAGGCGATCTGGAACATCATGTCACCGTAGACAGCCGCGACGAGTTGGGCCGTATGGCTGACAGCTTCAATCTCATGACGGCAGGTGTGAAGTCCGCCTATAGCGGCTTGAAGCGCGAGCACGACAAGCTGACGACGATCATTCTTGGCGCCAGCGAGGGCATTGCGGTGGCGGATGCTGAGGGGCGTGTTGCGCTCGTCAATCCGGCGATGGAAAAACTCGTCGGCAAGACGTCCGAGCAGATCGTCGCCGGCGGGCTCGAACAACTCCTCGACGACCCTGCGACCATGGGCCGTTGGCTGGCAGGCGGCGGCACGGGAGAGATACCAACCGCCGTATACCGGGGCCACACCTTCCAGGTATTTGCCGCCACACTGCAAGCTGATGATGGACGTCCGGCGGGCGCAGCGGTGCTGCTCCGCGACATCACGGCCGAACAGCGTCTTGAGCAGGAACTGCGCCGGCTGTCCACAACCGATGCCCTGACCGGTCTGTATAACCGGCGCCACCTGGACGCCACCCTGAGTCGGGAATTCGACCGCACGGCACGCGCCGGCAACCCGCCCCTGTCCATCATCATGATCGATATTGACCACTTCAAGAAATTCAACGACACGCATGGCCACGATCAGGGAGACCGGGTGCTGAAGGCAGTGGCCCTGTGCATGCGCAACAGCCTGCGCCAACACGATGTAGCCTGCCGCTACGGCGGCGAGGAATTCCTGGCCATCCTGCCCAATACTCCCGGCGAAGGCGTTGGCGTTGTCGCCGAAAGGCTGCGCCGGACCGTCGAGGATATGGTTGTGGACGGGCTCAAGGTGACCATCAGTCTGGGAACTGCCACCTTTCCCGAGCTTCCGTCAGAGAGTTCTGAAAGGCTCGTCGAGGCGGCCGATGGCGCGCTTTATCGCTCCAAGGAGAATGGTCGCAACCGCGTCACGGCGGCAACTGCAGAGATGCTTAAATCATGAATACGAGCCGCCTGCGTCACAAAATCCTGCTGGCCGTCGGCCTGGTGCTGCTCGCCGTCTTTAGCAGCATTGCCTACTTCTATACCAGCCATCAGGAGCGGATGATTCTTCAGGAATACAAACGTTCCCTGCACACGATGACCTCGTCGGTAGTCAGCGGCATCGAGTCGATCATGCTTGAGAACCATGCTGAAATCATGCAGGAATACGCCAACCGCCTAAAATCGATACCCGGGGTGATGGAGTTTGTCATCCTGCGTCGTGACGGCAGTGAAGCCTTTCGTGACGATGCGACGATTGCTTCAGTCAATGCACGCTTGGGCGGAGAGATGTTTCAGCCACGAACCAGCGCCGAGCCTGTCCAAGTGATGGCAAGTGACGACCCTCGATTGGTCGCAGCGAAGAATACCGGTCTTGAGACCTACTTCGAAACGTCCGGTGAACACGGCCAACGGCTGCAGGTCTTCCTCGATCCGGTCATGATCAAGCCCGCGTGCCAGCGCTGCCACGGGAACGAGCATGCCGTGCAGGGCATTATCCGCATCACCTCCTCGCTGGCAGGGATCGAAGCAGAGGTCCTGCGCAGCCGTATTCACTCGATCGCGCTGATTGGCCTCTCCCTCATTCTCACCACCCTGGTTATCGGCTATATGCTCGGTCGTTCCGTGGTGCGGCCGATTGAGGCCCTGACCAAGGCGATGACCCGGATTTCGGCCGGCGAACTCGACCAGCGCGTTCCCTTGCGCGGCGGCCGCGAGATACGCCATATGGCGGAGAGCTTCAACAGCATGACGGCGCAACTGCAGAAGGGCTACGAGTTGATGAGTCGGGAGAAGGACAAACTCGCTACCGTCATCCGCAGCGCCCAGGAAGCGATTGTCGTGACCGACGCCGGGGGTATCGTCGTCCTCGTCAACCCGGCCGCCGAGGAGCTTCTGGGCAAGTCCGCAGAACGTATCCGCAGCGACGGCTTCCGCATGCTGTTCGACGATCCCGCATTGATGGAGCGCCTGATTGTCGGCCAGGGTACGGAAGGGCACAGCGAGGTCGTGCGGTGTCGGGGGCGCAGCCTTCTGGTCACCGCCGCCGAGATCGACGATGAAGGCGGCCAGCCGATCGGGGCGGCCGCCCAAATCCGTGATGTGACTGAAGAGCGACGCTTGCTGGATGAATTGCGGCATATCTCCATCACCGATGCCCTGACCGGCGTCTTCAACCGTCGCCATCTCGACGAAAGGCTGGTTGCCGAATTCGCCCGCGCCAGCCGCTACGGGACGCCTTTGTCGGTGCTGCTGTTCGACGTAGACCATTTCAAGCGTTTCAACGACACCTATGGCCACGACCAGGGCGACCGGGTACTCCAGGCCATGGGGCGGGCCATGCATGCATCGATGCGCCAGTACGACATTCCCTGTCGTTATGGCGGCGAGGAGTTCGTCGTCATCCTGCCGGAAGCCGACGAACAGGGCGCGATCAGCGTCGGCGAGCGTCTGCGCCTGCGCATCGAGGCGATGACGGTAGATGGTTTGAAGGTCACAATCAGCCTGGGCGCCGCCTGCTATCCGAAACTTGCGGTGAGCGGGCCGGAAGCACTACTCGAAGCGGCCGACGCCGCACTCTATCGCGCCAAGGAGGGCGGCCGTAACCGCCTCGAGGTGGCGTCGCCGGCTGCTAGCGAGGCGTAGAAAAATCGAACAACAGGGGTTCCGAGACGCTCTTGTGCTCGTTGGAGCCCCGGTTGAAAACGGCAATTTGTCCCAGTAGGCGGCGGCCAGGTTCGAAAACCACGTCATCGGAATTACCGGTATCGAGTCGGCGCGACATCTCCAGGCGCCACTCGCCGGCGCGCCAAGTTCCCTTGGCCGAGACATCGGCCACGCTGCCGGAGGCCTTGTCCACGACCTCGAAGGACGGCAGGCGGTCAGCCCCCTTTTCCTTGGGGGGACGCAAGTTGCGATAGATGGGGCTACCAGCATCCCGATTCTTCTTGATATAGACGATGCCCGTCCCCTTGACCTCGTATTCGGCGGCATCTTCGATCGGCTTGCTGGAAACGAGGTGCAGCCAGTCTTCGGCCAGGCCGGCCGGGTTGGTCCGTGCCGCCGACCACAACCAGACGTCCACGCCATAGCTTTTGCCGGCAAGCATGCTGCGGTCGAAATCGCCCTGCTTGTGGAAACGGACCGCCAGCATGTCGTCACGTTGTTTGCCCTCGACATACTTGGCACCAGCCCATTGCCAGCCCTTGTAATCGGTATCCGACGCATCGTCGGGCCAACGCAGGGCAAGGAAAATGCGGCCTTGGGCGACGGTGGCCTTGAGCAGCACCGTCATCTTGCCGGTGACGTTGCGGTCCTCGCCGTCAAGACCGAGGGCGGCACGCTCCCCCGGCTCCACGGCCGGCTTGACATGAACCTTGTGCCAACCGCTTGCTCCCCACTCGCTCAGGTTGCCGTCCACCACCGGCACCTCGGGCAGGCTGGCCATCGTCACCAGCGGAGGGTCGGCCGCCTGGCCGGATACCGCGAGAAGCAGGCAGGCGCTGGCGACAAAGTTTCTGGCGAATAGCATCATTCGATGGCAATCGTGCCTTCCATGCCCTTTTCACGGTGGTCGTCTATGGTGCAATAGACGGGGTAGCTTCCTTTGTTGACCGGGACGAAATAGAGATCGATCTGGCCGCCCTTCTTGAGGATTTCCACGGCGGTGAAATAGGGTGCCTTGATTTCCGCCTGCCGGTTTACCATGGCCTTGCGCCAGGCGACATTGCGGAAAAATTCCGGAGCCGTGAAGTAGTGATCCTTGTCGCTCGGGTTCTTCAGTTCCAGCTTGTATGGCTGGCCGGCGACAAATTTCAGATCCTCGGGCGCATAGCCATGCTCGTCGACAATGACGGTAACCGTCTGCGTCGCCTCCCAGTTGGCACTCTTGACGATTTTATCGGGCTCCGCCACCGCGTATTCGGCACTTGACACCGACGGGGCCAATGCTGCGGCCAACATCCCCACCCAAAGCAAGCTCTTTCCCTGCATGTTCTTACTCCTCGAATATCGCAAACTGACCGTGCTGCACGCAAAAACCGTACCGTTCGCACGAAGTCGCTCCGGCTTCGCGTATGTCGTAGACACCACCAGTCATCCACTCGGTTCAAACTGGCTCAGCGAATTCCAATCTCAATAGCGAGAACAATTCCCGTCGTCGAGAAATCATCAGGCTTGTTCCTTGCAATAAGGTTCAAGCGATTGCCCAGTCTTTTTGCCACCATGGCGTACACTGCGCCCTCACCTATTTGGCAGGACAGCCCGATGCAAAACGAACACTTCATTCCGGGCAAAGATGCCTCCCTCGAATACTCCATCACCTCGATGCAGGCCAAACTTGCCGCTCTTGGCTTCGATGTCGAGGAATGCTCCTGGCTCAACCCGGTCGATAGCGTGTGGTCGGTGCATCTCCGCAACCGCGCCTGCCACCTGATGTTCACCAACGGCAAGGGGGCCACCAAGCTGGCAGCCCATGCCAGCGCACTCGGCGAGTTTTTCGAGCGCCTGTCCTGCAACTATTTCTGGAACCACTATTTCCTCGGCGAGCAGGTCGCCAACCGTCCGTCGGCACATTACCCGCGCGAACGCTGGTTTGCGCTGACCGATGCCGCCTGGCCGGCCGAATTGCTGACCCCGGAACTGCAGGCTTTCTACAACCCGGAAGGCAGCATTCCGGCGGAAACGCTGATCGACATGAATTCGGGCAATTTCGAGCGCGGCATTTGCGCCATCCCCTACCTTCGTCTGCGCGATACGGCCGAGGTTTTCTTCCCGGTCAATATCATCAGCAACCTCTATGTCAGCAATGGCATGTCGGCTGGCAACACCCGGCTCGAGGCACGCGCCCAGGCGCTGTCGGAAATTCTCGAACGCCACGTCAAGTTCAAGGTGATCGCCGAAGGCCTTTGCCTGCCCGACGTGCCGGAAGACGTGATTGCCCGTTACCCCGGCATCGCCGCCGGCATTGCCGGGCTGCGCGCCGCCGGCTTCGGCATCCTGGTCAAGGATGCTTCGCTCGGCGGGCAATACCCGGTGATGTGCGTGACCATGCTCAATCCGCACGACCAGGGCGTGTTCGCCAGTTTCGGCGCCCACCCGCGCTTCGAGATCGCGCTCGAACGGGCCTTGACCGAATTGCTCCAGGGCCGGGCGCTCGAAGCGCTGGGTGGTTTCCCGCCCCCCGGTTTCGATCTCGACGAAATTGCCAGCGCCCCGAATATCGAAATCCATTTTGTGGACTCCAGCGGCATCATCAGCTGGGAGTTCCTCGGCGATACGCCGGACTTCGAATTCAGCGACTGGAATTTCAATGATCTGGAAAACGGCAGCACCGCCGACGACTACGCCTGGCTGTGCGAGCGTATCCACGCCAACGGTCACGACATCTACGTCGCCGATTTCGAGCATCTTGGCGTCTACGCCTGCCGCATCCTGGTTCCCGGCATGTCGGAGATCTACCCGATCGACGACCTCGAATGGGAAAACAACAGCAACGGCGCCATCGTCCGCCCGGCCATCCTCAACCTGGCAGAGCTCGACGATGACCAGTGCAGCCAGCTGCTCGACGTACTGAACGAACTGAACATCGCCGACGAACGCCCGGTCGCCGCCCTGATCGGCCTGGCACCTGACCCCGGCTCGCTGTGGGTCGACCTGCGCGTCGGCGAACTGAAGACCATGCTCGCCCTGGCTGCCGGCGAGATGGAGGCCGTCCGCGAAGGCTGCGAATGGGTACGCCAGTTCGAACAGCTCGATGCCAGCCGCCGCCGCACCTACCGCTGCATCGAAGCCCTGCTCGCAATGGAAAACCCGGACACCTACGAAGCAGCCCTGGTCGGCCTCTATGGCGACGAAACCCTGGATCTGGCGACCGACCTGATCGACGGCGAGGTGCGCTTCTTCGGCCTCAAGTCGCCGGGCCTGGACCTCGATGGCTGCGAGCTGCACCAGCAGTTATTGAAGGAATACGACAAGGCCCATCGGCTCGCCGCCTGACAACGGGCCGGCATCAAGCGGGGGCGGTGCGCCCCGTTCCCCGGTCGCCGGAAGTGAGGCTGGTGCCGACCTCTACCGTTGTGGCACTAGGCGGGAACTGATTCGGCCTGCGCCACAGCCTCCTGGCGAGCCGGCTGCCGGCGCGGGATTTCCAGGCGGAAGCTGCTGCCCCGGCCGGGTTCGCTCGCCACCTCGAGCGTGCCATGGTGCTTCTGGACAATGCTGTAGGCCAGCGAGAGGCCGAGCCCGGTCCCCTGGCCGACCGGCTTGGTGGTGAAGAACGGGTCAAAGATGCGTTTTTGAACCTCCAGCGGAATGCCCTTGCCGGTATCCGCAATCTCGATCCAGACCCGCTCGTCGGCCACCCCGGTACGGATGGTAATCGTGCCGTGCCCGTCGATTGCCTGGGCCGCATTGACCAGCAGGTTCATGAATACCTGGTTCATTTGTGACCCGAGACATTCGACCAGCGGGATGCCACCGTATTCCTTGACGATATCGGCCTTGTATTTGATTTCGTTCCAGACGATGTTCAGGGTGCTGTCCAGTCCCTGCTCAAGGTTGGCCATGGCCCAGTCCATGTTGTCGATCCGGGAAAAATCCTTGAGGTCCTGGACGATTTTTTTCACCCGCTCGATACCGTCGTGCGATTCCCTGAGCAGACAGTGGAGATCCTTGCTCAGGAAGGCGAGGTCGGCTCGCGCCTTCAGCGATTCGATGTCGGCCCGCAGTTCGGGCTGAGCGTCGAGCAGATGGTCGGCCTTGCCGTAGGCCTCGACGATGGCCAACAGATCGTCGGCATACTCTTCGAGAGTGCCCAGATTGGAGCTGACAAAACCGATCGGATTATTGATCTCATGGGCGACCCCGGCAGCCAACTGGCCGATGGAGGCCATCTTTTCCGATTGCAGCAACTGATTCTGGGCCGCTTCCAGCTGCTGGTTCAAGCCCTGGACGCGCTCGAGGTTTTCCTGCAGTTCCTTTTCGCTGCGTTTGCGTTCGCTGATATCGCGGACGATGCCGACGCTCGACCAAGCGCCGTGCAGCCAGATCGCCGATAGCGACAATTCGATGGGAAATTCGCTGCCGTCCTGACGGACAGCGATCAGCTCCATGGCTCTGCCCACGGCGGAACCTTGGCCAGTCTGTGCAAAGTGCAAGTAGCCACGGCGAAAATCAGCGTGGAAGCGCTGCGGTGCGATAAGGGCATGCAGATCGCGGCCGACCGCCTCTTCCCGGCGATAGCCGAATATTTGCTCGGCCGCCGGATTCCAGAAGGAGATGTTGGCCACCGCATCCATCATGATGATTGCATCCTGCGCGACGCTAGCGATGCCGCGGAAGCGTTCTTCGCTGTCAAGGACTGCCTGCTCTGCCAGCTTGCGCTCGCGCAACTCGGCATCCAGCTTCAGATTCGTTTCACGCAGACTGGCCGTGCGGCTCGACACTTCTTCCTCGAGGCGCTCCTGATGCTTGAGCAAGGCCTGGTCACGGGCCTGGATATGGTCCAGCATGTCGTTGAAATTGCTGGCCAGTTCGGATATTTCATCGGGCCCGGCGGCCGCGACCCGTTGCTCGAAGCCGGCCTTGCCGCTGGCGATGCCGCGCATCGCACCCATCGTGGTCTGCAATGGGCGGGTGATGCTGCGCGCGATCAGGCTGGCCAGCAGCAGCAGCACCGCACTCGTCCCGAGCAACAGCAACAGATTCTGGCCGGCCCGCGCCTTGACTGCGGCATCGATGTCATCGATGTAAATGCCGGAGCCGATGATCCAGCCCCAGGCGGGCAGCTTCTTGACATAGGAGAGCTTGGGAAACTTCTCTTCGCTGTAGGCCCCACCCGGCAGCGTCCGCGGCCAGAGGTAGGTGACATAGCCATCCCCGGTTTGCGCCACCACCTCGGCGAAGGCTTGCAAAATGTTTTTCCTGCCATCAGTGGCAACAAAGGGGCCATCGGTGCCGCTGCGCAGGCCGGTGGCACTGTTGAACCTCGGCTCGACCAGGGATTGACCGTCGAACGCCGGCACGATCGGGTGCATGATCATCCGTGGCGGAGTCTTGTCATCGTTGAGCCAGAAATAGTCGTCGCCGTTATAGCGCATGCCCTTGATCGTGGCCATCGCCGCCGTCTGGGCGGCATCCCGGCTCAGGCTGCCGTCCTGTTCGAGCTTAAGATAATGCGCCAGCACCCCATAGCCGCTGTCCACGACTTGCCGGATGGCGGATTCTTTTTCCTGGTGCAGTGTTTCGCGCAGTAACACGACATCAAGCGCACCGCCCAGCACCGTGCTGCCGATGAAAATGAGTACGATGCCCCAGATCCGGTTACGGACGCTCAGGCGATTGAGTAGCGCAAACATGATGTTCTGTTCCACGAAGCAGCGGCCGGGGGATGCGAAAAGCCCCCCTGGAATGCGGATCATGCCGTGCGAATAACACGGCCCCACTATCACTAAAGTAGTATCCGCTTATGCCTGGCTACCTGCAACAGGGTGGCAGAAAACCGAGCGAACCCGGTGCTCGGGCGTCAAGCCCGAAGCCGGGGTTATGGGTGCTTTTCCAACTGCTGGCTGGAACATTTGTCGAGGCACATGTCATCTTGCGCGATGTGTCGCTCGAACCAGTACTCGACGTAACGCAATGTGCCAAACACATCGCCGCGGCCCTCGACCACCTCGCTGAAAGCCTTGCCGACGAGCTCCAGCATTTCGCGATGGGCTTGGGCATGGGCAGCGAAATCGAGGCCAGCTTCCTCGGCCAGGCGCTCTTCGGTAGCGTAGTGTTCCTGTAAGGCGGCCAGCAAGCCGTCGGTTTCCTCGATCGGCAGACAACCGTCGCGCAGGCAGAGCCCTTTCAGGACCACCAGCTGTCTGAACATTGCGTCATGCTGGGCGTCGACCTCGGCAACGCCAATTAGCAGCGGGCCGGGAAGAAAATGGTGCGCTCCGTCGTTCATCGTTCCCCTCTCGAATCGGTCATTGGGCTTGGCGTCGATCTGCTCAGTGACGAACGATGACTTCTTCGAGAATGCCGTCCAAGGCACGCTCGTTGAATGGCTTGAAAAGAAATTCGTTGAAGCCGGCCATCCGCATGTGAGCGACGGTAGCCGGATCGTCATGCGCGGTATAGGCAACGATCGGCAGTTCGATCAGTCCCAGTTCATGGCGAATGATGTGGCACAGCTCGATGCCCGACATGCGGGGCATCACGATATCCAGCATGAGCAGATCGAGTGGTGCTCCGCTGTCCGCGAGGCGTTGCAGTGCGCCTTCGGCGCTGTTGTATTCAGTCACCGCGAAGCCGCGCTGCTTCAGCAAACTGGCCAGCAACATGCGCATCAGCGCGCTGTCGTCGACAATCAGCGCCTGGTGGATCGGGTGTATGTTCGCTTGGTGGTTCAACACGGTGGACTCCTTTCCGCTGCCGGCTTTGGGCAAGCACTGACGAAAGGCGGCAAGAATTTCCTGTTGAGTTTATGTCATATTTTTACTTTAATTCATCATATAAGATGAATTTGATATTTTCAACGACATTTTATCAGTCGAACTTCCCGCCCGCGATCGACTCCAATTCTCTGCACATATCAGGAGACCGTCATCATGGAACGTCCGGTACATAACATGAGCCACCTGTTCGCCCAGCTCGGCCAGGCCAACGACGAAGCGGCCATCGCCCGCTTTATCGAATCCCATCGCCCGCTGGCCAACAGCGTGCAACTGTCCGAAGCGCCGTTCTGGACACCATCGCAGGCCGCTTTCCTGCGCGAATCAATCCTCCTGGATGCCGACTGGGCGGAAGTCACCGACGAACTGAACGTCAAACTGCACGCCCGACACTAATTTGGCCATGCCGCCATGACGCGTCAGGAGAAGGACTCCTTCGGCACTATCGAGGTCGCCTCCGAGCGCTTGTGGGGCGCGCAAACGCAGCGCTCACTGGAACATTTCGCCATTTCCACCGAGCGCATGCCGGAAGAGTTGATCCACGCCCTGGCCGAGGTAAAACTGGCCGGCGCCCGGGTCAACCTCGAACTCAGTCTGCTGCCCGGCGACAAGGCTGGCGCCATCATTGCGGCAGCGGAAGAGATTGTCGAAGGCAAGCACCCCGACCAATTTCCGCTCTCGGTCTGGCAAACCGGTTCCGGCACGCAGACCAACATGAACCTCAACGAGGTGCTAGCCAACCGCGCCTCGGAACTGCTCGGCGGCAAGCGCGGCAGCACCCGCCTGGTGCACCCGAACGACGAGGTCAATCTCGGCCAGTCCTCGAACGACATCTTCCCCACCGCCATCCATCTCGCCGCCGGCGTCGGCATCGCCCGCCGCCTGCTGCCGGCCGTCGCCCTGCTGCGGGCTTCATTCGAGGACAAGGCGGCGGCCTTCGCCGAGATCATCAAGATCGGCCGCACCCATTTGCAGGATGCCACGCCGCTATCGCTCGGCCAGGAATTCTCCGGTTACGCCGCCCAGCTCAAGCACGCCGAATCCGTCATCTCGGCCAGCCTGCCTTCACTCTACCCGCTGGCGGTCGGCGGCACGGCGGTCGGCACCGGCCTGAACACCCACCCAGAATTCGGCAGCCGTGTCGCGGCCGAGCTGGCCTCGCGTACCGCCCTCGCCTTCTTCAGCGCCAGCAACAAGTTTGCGGCGCTGGCTGCCAACGACGGACTGGTCGCCGCCCATGGCGCCCTGAAAACCCTGGCCGTCGCCCTCATGAAGATCGCCAACGACATCCGCTGGCTGGCCTCCGGGCCACGCTCCGGCCTCGGCGAGATCAGCATCCCGGAAAACGAACCGGGCAGTTCGATCATGCCCGGCAAGGTCAACCCGACCCAGTGCGAGGCGCTGACCATGCTCTGCTGCCAGGTCATGGGCAACGACGTGGCGATCGGCATCGCTGGCGCCTCAGGCAATTTCGAGCTGAATGTATTCAAGCCGGTGATCGCCCACAACCTGCTGCAAAGCATCCGCCTGCTAACCGACGGCATGCTTGGTTTCGAGCGCCACTGCGTGCGCGGCATCAGCGCCAACCGCGAACGCATCGCCGAACTGATGGAACGCTCGCTGATGCTGGTCACCGCGCTGACGCCCCACATCGGCTACGACAAAGCGGCGGAAATCGCCAAGCAGGCCCAGCACGACAACACCACGCTACGCGCGGCGGCGCTCCACCTGGGCTACGTCAGTGCTGCCGAGTACGAGCAGTGGGTCGTCCCGGCAGCGATGGTCCATCCGGACCGCTAAAACCGATCAGCGGGCGGCGATCACGCCGCAGGCTATACGCTTGCCGGAATTGCCGGCCGGCTGGGACTTGTAGTCGTCGGGATCGGCATGAATCACGACACTGCGCCCAAGCACGCCGTTCGGACCGCTTAGGCTCAGGCCGCTGACTTCGGCGCTGTAACGGGCTTCGCCCTGGGCATTGGCGACCAGGTTGGGCATGTCGCCGCCATGATGGTCGGCACTGCCGTAATGGCCGTGCATCTTGCCGGCCGGGTTGAAGTGGCCTTTGGCGCTGGTCGCATCCGGCGCGCTGCAATCCCCCGCCTCGTGTACATGGAAACCGTGCTCGCCCGGCGTCAGCCCAGCCACTGTCGCCTCGATCCGCAGCTTGCCGGCGGCTTCACTGAACACCACGTTGCCCGACACCGCGCTGCCGGAGCGAGCGGCCAGAGCGGCGCTGGCCGACGGCCCGCTGGTGCTGGTGGCGCAGGCGCCAAGCGCGGCGATGGAAAGGACGGACAGGGCATAGGTAACTTGGCGGTTCATCTTCTTCTCCTTATGGGTTGAAATGACAGAGTGCTACTGCCTCATTGATGACCGGCGCATGCGAAAAACGTTCCCTTTCTCGAATCAGCCTTATATAACCAAACACACTAACAAGATGCGCACTTGTTCTTAAACGAATATTAAGGCCTTGCTACAATGGCAACCATTCCACATCCATCCTTGGATCTCCCCGCAATGACCCAAACGACTCAAGGCGCCACACTCAGCCACCTCGACTGGCTCGAAGCTGAAGCCATCCACATCATGCGCGAAGTGGCCGGCCAGTGTTCCAACCCGGTACTGCTCTTCTCCGGCGGCAAGGACTCGATCTGCATGCTGCGCCTGGCCGAAAAGGCTTTCCGCCCGGGCAAGTTCCCTTTCCCGCTGATGCACATCGACACCGGCCACAATTACCAGGAAGTCGTCGCTTTCCGCGACAAGCGCGCCGCCGAACTGGGCGAGCGGTTGATTGTGCGTTCGGTCGAAGATTCGATGAAGCGCGGCACCGTCGTCTTGAAGCACGAAGGCGAATCGCGCAATAAGCACCAGTCGGTGACCCTGCTCGAAGCCATCGAGGAATTCGGTTTCGACGCCTGCATCGGCGGCGCCCGCCGCGACGAGGAAAAGGCCAGAGCCAAGGAACGCATCTTCAGCTTCCGCGACGAGTTCGGCCAGTGGGATCCGAAGAACCAGCGCCCGGAACTGTGGAGCCTGTACAACGCCCGCAGCCACAAGGGCGAGAACATCCGCGCCTTCCCGATCTCGAACTGGACCGAAATGGACGTCTGGCAATACATCGAGCGCGAAAGCCTGGAACTGCCAAGCATCTATTTCGCTCACAAGCGTCCGGTCGTCATGCGCCAGGGTTCCATCGTGCCCGTCAACGTACCGCTGGTCGGCGGCGGCATTGCCAACCCCTCCAAGGATGGTGAAGAAATCATCGACCTGCAGGTGCGTTTCCGCACCGTCGGCGACATTTCCTGCACGGCCCCGGTCGAATCGGATGCGGACGACGTCAGCAAGATCGTTTTCGAAACCGCCACCACCACCATCACCGAGCGCGGCGCTACCCGTCTGGACGACCAGACCAGCGACGCCTCCATGGAACAACGCAAGAAAGAGGGTTACTTCTGATGACCGCCCAAGTTGAAGATCACGGCCTGCTGCGCTTTCTGACCTGCGGCAGCGTCGATGACGGCAAGAGCACCCTGATCGGGCGCCTGCTGTTCGACACCAAGACCATCCTCGCCGACACCCTGTCGGCCATCGCCAAGACTTCCGAAAAGCGCGGCATGGGCGCGGTTGACCTGTCGCTGCTCACCGACGGCCTGCAAGCCGAGCGCGAGCAAGGCATCACCATCGACGTCGCCTACCGCTATTTCAGCACCGGGACGCGCAAGTACATCATCGCCGACGCGCCGGGCCACGAGCAGTACACCCGCAACATGGTGACCGCCGCGTCCACCGCCAACCTGGCCATCATCCTGATCGATGCGCGCAAGGGTGTGCTGACCCAGACTCGCCGCCATTCCAAGCTCGCCTCGCTGGTCGGCATCCCGCACCTGATCGTCGCCATCAACAAGATGGACCTCGCCGATTACTCGCAGGAAACCTACGAGCGAATCAAGGGTGAATACCTCGAATTTGCTGCCAAAGTAGGGATTGAAGACATCCGCTTCATCCCCCTCTCGGCGCTCAATGGCGACATGATTGTGGACCGTGGCGACAACCTGAACTGGTACGAAGGCCCGACCCTGCTCGAGATGCTCGAAGTCGCCCCGGCCGCCCACACCGAACACACCGAGAAATTCCGCTTCCCGGTCCAGTACGTCTGCCGCCCGCAGGATTCGGCCAATCCAGAGCTGCACGACTACCGCGGCTTCATGGGCCGTGTCGAAGCCGGTTCGATCAAGGTCGGCGACGCCGTCACCGTCTTGCCCTCCGGCCGCGAGTCGACCGTGAAGGCCGTGCAACTCGGCGGCGTGGATATCGGCGAAGCCTTCTGCGAACAATCCATCACCCTGCTGCTGGCCGACGAAATCGACACCTCGCGCGGCGACATGATCGTCAAATCCAGCGAAGTCCCGGCGGCGGTCAAGCAGATCGAAGCCACCGTCTGCTGGATGGCCGAAGCCCCGATGGACCGCGCCCGCACCTACCTGATCCGCCACACGACGCGCGACTCGAAAGCCAAGCTGGCCGCCATCGACCATCGCCTCGACGTCAACACGCTGGAAAAAGTCCCGGCCGAAAAGCTGGCGATGAACGACATCGCGCAAGTCACCTTCAAGCTGGCCCAGCCGCTGTTCGCCGACCCCTACCTGGAAAACCGCGGCACCGGCGCTTTCATCATCATCGACGAAAGCAACAACAATACGGTCGGGGCGGGAATGATTCTCTGACCACCCCGCTACATCGGGACACAGCAAATGACGCCCCGTACTGGGGCGTCATTCGTTTCCAGCGCTTCATTTGGGCCAATTCACGGCTACCATAGCGGGAACCGGCGTTAGCGCCAGTTTGGCATGACTGCCGCTGCTCCGAAATCAAACAAGAGACCCTGAATGCGCGTTTTGATCGTTGATGACAATGCCTCGATGCGAATCATGTTGGCGACCCTGCTCGCCGATCGCGGCCATACAGTGGTTGGCGCCCTGGCCGAGGGCAGCGGTGTAATGGAGGCGGTCAGGAACCTGTCACCGGATATCGTCTGTCTCGACTACCAGTTGCCGGGGCGCGACGGCCTGGACATCCTCAACGAAATCAACACCGCCCGGCCGGAAATCGACGTCCTGTTCATGACCGCGTCGGAAGAGGAAAGTATCGAGCAACGGGCGGCCGATGCGGGGGCCGCCGGCTTCCTGCGCAAACCTTTCGGCCAGAAACAGGTGATCGACGAGGTGCAACAGGTAGTCAGCACCCGGCAGCAAGCCAACGCGGCCAACCAGCAAAGCGCCGTCAGGCAGGCTCCGGCACCGCAAACGGGAGGGGCGACGCCGCGCAAGCGCCCAAGCGCCGTCATCGTTGACGACAATGGCTCGATTCGCCTGCTGCTCAAAGGGCTGCTCACCGAACTCGGCCTAAATATCGTCGGTCAGGCGAGCAACGGCGAGGAAGCCGTCAAGGCCGCCCAGAACCATCAACCGGCGGTCCTCTTTCTCGACGTCAATATGCCGGGCCTATCAGGCCTCGACGCCCTGCCCCGGATTCGTGAAGCCAGCCCGCAGACGGCGGTAGTCATGGTCACTGGTAGCGCCTCGCGAGAACTGGTCGAAAAAGCCGCCGGCCTGGGCGCCCGGGGCTATGTCGTCAAACCGATTCGCCCGGCCTATCTCGAAGCCTTCGTGAAAAAGCTGTTCAATCAATAAGGACTGAGCCGATGACCCTGATGATTGACTTTCCGTTCCCCGGCGTCGAGCCTTGGGTGGAACATTTCAAGGAAGTCGAAATCCCTGTATTGCGCCACACCGCCAATCAGCTGGCGGAGTTGCGCGATGACGCCGAACGGATCAATACCCGGCAATTGGCGGCAATCATCGAGAACGATCCGCTGATGACACTGCGTCTCTTCCGCTATATGGCGGAGCGTCGTTCGAGCCGCAGCTCTGCCGAGCTGACGACGGTGGAACGGGCATTGATGATGATCGGCACCCAGAAGTTCTATGCCGACTTCCATGATCTGCCGATCATCGAGCAACAGCTCAAGGGTTACCCGAAAGCCATGCTTGGTCTGCTGAAAGTCATGGCTCGCTCGCGGCAGGCCGCGCTCTGGGCACGTGACTGGGCAGTGCTGCGCCAGAATCCGGCCTTCGAAGAAATCACACTGGCGGCACTGCTGCACGATTTTGCCGAAATCCTGATGTGGTGCTTTGCCCCAGCGCTTGCGACCCGCACCAAGGAGCGGCAGGCGTCGGCACCGCATTTGCGCTCGGCCAGCGTGCAGAACGAGGAATACGGCGTGGTCCTCGACGAGCTCTCGGTGGAACTCAGCACCCTGTGGGGACTCCCCCACCTTCTGGTGACGCTGATGGACCCGGAAAATGCAAACTCCCCCAATGTGAAGAACGTCAAACTGGCGGTCGATCTTGCCCGCCACACGGCGGTCGGCTGGAACAATCCCGCCCTGGCGGACGACTACCGGGAAATCGAGACGTTGCTGCACCAGGGACACAGCAATTTTCTCGAACGTATCGGGGCCCCCGCCGAACTCGTCACCGCCGCCCGCCAGGCCGAAGATACCGGGAACTCATTGGCCCCTTGAATCCCCCGGCTATTGCGCCGATCATCATGACGATGAGGGCTACTACCCTAATCTTGATGACGGAGATTTCCCGGAGCTTCCCATGACTCGCTTTCTGGGCTTGCTGATCGCACTGCTCGCCTTGCCCGTGCAGGCCGACATCTACAAGTGCCGCCTGGCCAACGGGCGCACCGAGATTTCAAATGCTCCCTGCCCGGCCGGTAGCGGCACGCTCACCGTCCGCCCCGACGATCCGGTATCCGAACAAAGCCGGCAGCAAGCCGAGCGCGATGTCGAGCGCATGCGGAGCTTTGTCGAAAAGCGCGAGGCAACGCAGCGTACGGAAGAGGCGGCCGAACGCCAGCGGCAATCCAGCGAACGCCAGAGCGCAGCCCAGCAACGCGTTTACCAGTCAGGCAGCATGAGTGAATGCCTGCGCGAACTCGAACTGAACCCGGTCGAACCGGCCCGCCTGAATCGCCCCGGTTTCCGTGGAGGCCGGTTGGTTTAAGTCAGGCCACGATGGCGGCCTGATCGGCGAGTTGCCTGTAGTAGTTTGCCTCAGCTTCTGCGGGGGGGATATAGCCAATCGGTTCAAGCAGCCTGTGGTGGTTAAACCAAGACACCCATTCCAGAGTTGCCAGCTCCACGGATTCCCTGGTTTTCCAAGGGGCGCGCCGGTGGATCATCTCCGCCTTGTACAAGCCATTAATCGTCTCGGCTAGCGCGTTGTCGTAGCTGTCGCCCTTGCTGCCGACTGATGGCTCAATCCCGGCTTCGGCCAGTCGCTCGCTGTAGCGGATCGAGACGTACTGCGAGCCCCTGTCCGAGTGGTGGATCAAGGCCTCGTCGGGACTCGGCTGACGGGCGTACAGCGCCTGTTCCAGCGCATCGAGCACGAAGTCCGTATGCATGGAACTGCTCACTCGCCAACCCACGATACGGCGGGCAAAAACGTCGATGACAAAAGCCACATATAACCAGCCTTGCCAGGTCGAGACATAGGTGAAGTCCGAGACCCACAACTGATTGGGACGGTCGGCCTTGAACTGTCGATTGACCCGATCCAGCGGGCAAGCCGCTTTGCTGTCGCTGATCGTGGTGCGCACCACCTTGCCGCGCATGACTCCGCGCAAACCTTGACGCCGCATGAGTCGCTCGACCGTACAACGGGCCACCGCGATGCCTTCGCGGTTCAGTTGCCGCCAGACCTTGTCGGCACCATAGACCTGCAGGTTGGCCTGCCAGACGCGCTTGATCTCGGGCACTAACACCTCGTCACGCCGCACTCTCTGACTGCGCTGTTCAGGATTGCGCCGCCGAGCGACATGACGCCGGTAGCCCGACGGGCAATCTGCAATTGCCTGCAGATCGGCTCGACCCCGAAGGCAGCACGATGCTCGTCGACGAAAGACCTCAAGACTTGAATCGGCGGTCGAGCTCCGCCTGGGCGAAAAACGCGCTGGCAAGCTTGAGGATCTCGTTGGCTTTGCGCAGCTCTTTGACCTCGCGCTCCAGTTCCTTGACACGCTTCTGGTCCGCCGTGGTCGGCCCTTCGCGCTGGCCGGCATCTCGTTCGTGCTGACGCACCCAGGTCAGCAGCGTCTGCGGCGTGCAACCGATCTTGACCGCAATGGATTCAACGGCTGACCACAGCGACGGATGATCGGCACGGCTTTCGGCAACCATGCGCACGGCGCGCTCACGAAATTCGGGGGAGAACTTAACTGACTTCTTCATGGCTCTATCTTCTCAAGAGTTAGAGCCTCCACCAAACCCGGGGCGATTCAGCCAGGCCGAACTGGAAGCCATTTGCCGCGCCAAGGCGAAAAGCGAGCCGACGCTGGTCCCGGTGCCAGTCTATGGCGGACCCAACGTCATGCCTTACCCGCGCGCCCCCCACCACCATCCCGAGCCGAAACCGAAACCCAAGCCCGGAAAACCCTGCCCGCGCGACGACAAGTTCTGCGTTCGCTGACCGGAGGTAGCGCCTCAGACCTCGTCGGCCGGCGGCGCCACTTTGATGATTTCCTCGAGCGAGGTCGCGCCTTGCGCGACTTTCAGGGCGCCCGAAATGCGCAATGGGCGCATCCCTTCGCGATAAGCCTGTTCGCGCAGCTTGGCAATTTCGATCTGCGGCTTGATCAGCCGGCGCACCTCGACGGAGTTGAGCAATAACTCGTAGATGCCGACACGCCCGGAATAGCCGGTCATCCGGCATTCCAGACAGCCCACCGGCTGGAATATTTGCGCCGGCTCGCCCGATTTCCAGGGGGCAACCAGTCCCCGCCAGGCAGCCCGTTGCTCATCAGTGGTTTGCACTGGTTTCTTGCAGTGCGGACAGAGCGTACGCACCAGGCGCTGGGCCATGACGCCGAGCAGTGTCGAGTTGATCAGGTAGGCCGGCACGCCGAGATCGAGCAGGCGGGTAATCGCCGACGGCGCATCGTTGGTGTGCAGCGTCGACAACACGAGATGCCCGGTCAGCGCTGCCTGGATGGCCATTTCGGCGGTTTCCAGATCGCGGATTTCGCCGATCATCACGATGTCCGGATCTTGCCGCATCAGGGCCCTCACGCCATCGGCGAAGCCCATGTCGATGCTGTGCTGGACCTGCATCTGGTTGAAGGCGGACTCGACCATTTCGATGGGATCTTCGATGGTGCAGACATTGACCTCCGGCGTCGCCAGCTGCTTCAGCGTCGTATAGAGCGTCGTGGTCTTGCCCGAGCCAGTCGGACCGGTGACCAGGATGATGCCGTTGGGCGAAGCGGTCATCTGTTTCCAGCGCAGCTGATCGTCCTCGGAAAAGCCCAGTGAACGGAAATCGCGAACCAGCACCTCGGGGTCGAAAATCCGCATCACCAGCTTTTCGCCAAAGGCGGTCGGTAAGGTCGATAAACGAAGTTCGACCTCCTGCCCGGCCGGGGTCCGCGTCTTGATCCGCCCATCCTGGGGCCGCCGCTTCTCGATGACGTCCATCCGTCCGAGCAGCTTGATGCGGCTGGTCATCGCGTTCATCACTGTCATCGGGATCTGGTACACCTGATGCAGCACGCCATCGATCCGGAAACGCACGATGCCGAGATCCCGCCGTGGTTCGATGTGAATATCGGAGGCCCGCTGGTCGAAGGCGTATTGCCATAGCCAATCGACGATATGGACGATGTGCTGATCGTTCGCATCGAACTGCCGGTTGCCCTTGCCGAGTTCGACCAGTTGCTCGAAGCTGGAGAGGCCGGCGGTGGTTTCGCCACGCGCCGCAGCTTTCTTGACCGACTTGGCGAGGTTGAAAAATTCGACCAGATAGCGTCCGACATCATCCGGATTGGCCATCACCCGGCGAATTTCCTTGCGCAGGATGGGCCGCAGTTCCTCCACCCATTCCCGGATGTAGGGCTCGGCCGTCGCAATAACCACTTCACGCGTCGTGACCTGGACGGGCAGGATGCCGAAGCGCGCGGCGTAGGCGCTCGACATGACTTCGGCGACGCCGGTGAAATCGATTTTCAGGGGATCGATATGCAGGTACTCAAGCCCGCTCCGTCCGGCCAGCCATTCCGTCAAGACCTCGAGGCTGAGCAATTTGACTGGGGGACGCGAAGTACGCCATTTCTGGTCAGCAATCACGATCAGCGGATGAATCTTGCCACCGTGCAAGCGTCGCTCGTTCTTCAGCGCATCTGCAGTTTCCTGCACAACCAGGCCATCCTCCACCATCATCTGCAGCACTTCGGAGAGGGCCAGGCGGTGTTCGCTTATGTTCTTGTCGTTCATGCGAGGCAATATAGCATGTGCTTCGTAACGCTTTGTAACCGGGGGGCTTGCTGCTTGCATTCCTTTACAAATGAGACCGGCACCTGGATTCGCGGCGCCTAGAATCAAATCGAACCCACTCACAAGGAGCACAACATGAAAACCCGCCTGATGATGATCGCCAGTACATTGCTGGCTTCCCTGCTCTGCCTGCCGGCTCTGGCACAGCCCGGCCCGGGAATGGGAGGAATGGATGGAAGGAACGGGATGGGCTCGGGCATGGGCATGGGACAAAAGGCCGGCCCGGGCGCCAGAGCGCCGCGCGATTGCGCTCAGGCACTCAATCCCTCTGCCTGCACAGCGCATCGCGAAGCCCGAGCCAAAGCCATGGCAGCCTGCCAGGGCAAAATGGGTCCGGAGCGCCGGCACTGCATGCAGGAACAGCGCCAGAATTTCGACTGCACCAAATCCGCCAATCCCCAACGCTGTGAGGCCCGCAAGCAGGCCTATTCAGCCTGCAAGGACCAGCCGAGACCAGCCTTCCGGCAATGCATGCAGCAGAAAATGCCGCCGGTCGATTGCAGCGAGGCTCCCAATGCGCAACGTTGCGATATCCACCAGAAGGCACGTGACGCCTGCAAGGACAAGCTCGGCCCGGAACACAGAGCCTGCCTGCATGAACAGTTCAATGTGGAGTGAATTGCACGACGCTTCTTGCCAGAGCCGCTTGAAGACTGCAAGCGGCTCTTTCGCTTTCAGCGCTGACGCAAGGGGTCGAGCAGCGAACTCAGACCGTTGTGGTCGATCTCCTGCATCAGCGCCAGCAGGCGACCGATCTCCCCTTTCGGAAAACCTTCGCGGGCGAACCAGTTCAGGTAGCGGCCGGGCAAGTCGGCGATCAAACGCCCCTTGTATTTACCGTAGGGCATGCTGCGCGTAAGCAGCAATTGAAGGTCTTCGGGATTCATCCGTAAGCGCCCGGCGAACTCATCTGTGAATTGACGGCTTAGACCGTGAAGATAGTGTCCACTAAAAAAGATGGTGGACACGATCGATGGAAGTTAAGAAGCCGAGCCGCCGCAGGCGGACTCACCCCGAGGAGTTCAAGCAGGCAGTGATTGCTGCCTGTTGTGAGGCCGGCGCTTCAGTTGCCGGCATTGCGTTGGCCAATAGCGTCAATGCGAATCAGGTCCGTCGCTGGATGCGGGAACGGGGCATTGAGCCACCGAGCCGCAGCCTGCCGGCACGGTCGATTTCACCGGCGCGCGGCACAGAACCCGCCTTTGTGCCGGTACCGATGCCACCCATCGTCTCAAGCATCCCCGACATTCGGATCGAAGTTCGGCGTGGCAACACGGCGGTGAAGATTGAATGGCCTGGACAGGCGGCGAGCGATTGCGCCGCCTGGTTGCGAGATTGGCTACGGTGATTCGGGTCGATGCCCTGTGGTTATCGACCACGCCGCTGGATATGCGGGCGGGGACCGAGACGATCCTGGCCCGGGTCGTCTCGATGTTTGGCGAAGCCCGACCCCACCATGCCTATCTGTTTGCCAATCGCCGAGCCAACCGGATGAAAGTGCTGGTCCATGATGGATACGGTATCTGGCTAGCGAACCGTCGGCTCAATCAGGGGCGATTCTGCTGGCGGCACGGCAACAGCAGCGTCGAGCTCAGCCGGCCGCAGTTTGATGCACTCGTCCTCGGTCTGCCATGGGAACGACTGGCTGACGGCGGTGTGATCCGGATTGTTTGACGGTCCACCATTGGGGAAGTCCACGATGGTCAGATCGGGCGGCGGACGGCATCATGCCGGCCATGTCCTTGCCAACCCACCTCGACCAACTCAGCGCTGACGAACTGCGTCGCCTGCTGGTCGAGAAAGACCGCGAGTTGGACTGGCGCCAAGCCAAGATCGACAAACTCACGCATGAACTGGCGATGCACAAGCGCTGGCGCTTCGGGGTCAAGACCGAGCACTGGCCGGTCGAGCAGGCGCAACTATTCGAGGAAACCATCGATGCCGATCTGGCGGCGATGGAAGAAGAACTCGCACAACTGTCGCCGACGCCACCGAAGGCGAAAGGCCAGGCCAAACGCCAGCCGCTGCCGGCGAGTCTGCCGCGTGCCGACATTCATCATGAGCCTGAATCCACGGTCTGCCCTTGCGGCTGCACGATGAAGCGCATCGGCGAGGATGTGGCCGAGAAGCTCGATTACACGCCAGGCGTCTTCAGCGTCGAGCGCCACATTCGTGGCAAGTGGGTCTGCGGGCAGTGCGAAACGCTGATCCAGGCGCCTGTTCCGGCGCACGTTATCGACAAGGGTATTCCGACGACCGGCTTGCTCGCGCAGGTGCTGGTTGCCAAATACCTCGACCATCTGCCGCTCTATCGTCAGGAAGCGATCTTCGGTCGGGCCGGACTGGCCATTCCGCAATCGACACTCGCCCAGTGGGTAGGGAAATGCGGTGTGGCACTCCAGCCCCTGGTCGATGCCCTGAAGGATGAGATGCTCGGGCATCGGGTGCTGCATGCCGATGAAACGCCGGTGGCCATGCTTGATCCGGGGGCTGGCAAGACGCATCGAGCCTACCTCTGGTCCTACAGCATCGGCGCCTTCGAGCCGACCAAGGCGGTGATCTATGACTTTGCTGAAAGCCGTGCCGGCAGGCACGCCCAGGAATTCCTGGGTGACTGGCGCGGCACACTGATTTGCGATGATTACTCAGGCTACAAGGCACTGCTGGCCAATGGGTTGACTGAAGCCGGCTGCATGGCGCATGCCCGGCGCAAGTTCTTCGAGCTACACAGCCAGAAGCAGAGCCTGATCGCCGGCGAGGCACTGGATTGTTTCGGCAAACTCTATGGGGTCGAGCAGGAAGCTGCCGGATTCGACATCGATGAGCGACGACGAATTCGGGAGGCGAAAGCCCGACCGATTGCCGATGAATTGCATGCCTGGTTGACCCGGCAACGACAGGTGGTACCCAATGGCTCGGGGACCGCCAGGGCGATCGACTACAGCCTGAAACGCTGGGTGGCGCTGACGCATTACCTAACGGATGGCCAGGTGCCGATCGATAACAACTGGATCGAGAATCAGATCCGGCCGATCGCGCTCGGCCGCAAGAACTGGTTATTTGCCGGCAGCTTGCGCGCCGGCAAACGCGCCGCCGCGATCATGAGCCTGATCCAATCCGCCAAGCTCAATGGTCACGAGCCTTTGGCTTACCTGAAGGATGTCCTGACCCGCCTGCCGACCCAACCGGCAAGCCGCGTCGGCGACCTGCTGCCGCACCGCTGGCAACCTCAAATCACCGACTGACCTGAGTTCGCCGGGCGCTTACATTCATCCGGACCGATTGTGCCAATAATTTCCGGAAAAAGAAAAACGGGGCTTATCGCCCCGTTCGGTTTCTGCTGTAATCCTGCTTACTTGCCCGACAAAGCCATCATCAGGTCGTTGATGCGCTTGACGAAACCGGCTGGATCATCAAGCTGACCGCCTTCGGCCAGCATGGCCTGCTCGAAGAGCAAGGCGGCCCAGTCGTCGAAACGGTTTTCCTCGTATTTCAGGCGCATCACCGCCGGATGATGCGGGTTGATTTCGAGGATCGGCTTGGTCGCCGGGGCGTTCTGGCCAGCTGCCTTGAGCAGGCGAGCCAGGTTACCGGACGGGTCGTGTTCGTCGGAGACCAGGCAGGACGGCGAATCGGTCAAGCGGTAGGTAACGCGGACATCCTTCACCTTGTCGCCGAGCGCGGTCTTCACCTTTTCCAGAAGCTCCTTGTACTCGTCGGCGGCTTTCTCGGCCTCCTTTTTCTCTTCCTCGTCCTCCAACTTACCGAGGTCGAGACCGCCCTTGGCGACCGATTGCAGATGCTTGCCGTCGAACTCTGTCAGGTGACCAACGACCCACTCGTCGACGCGATCAGAGAGCAGTAGCACTTCAATGCCCTTCTTGCGGAAAATCTCGAGGTGAGGGCTGTTCTTGGCTGCATTAAAGGTGTCGGCGGTGACGAAGTAAATCTTCTCCTGGCCTTCCTTCATGCGGCCAATGTATTCCGCCAGCGAAACATTTTGCTCCGGCGTGTCATTGTGGGTCGAGGCGAAGCGAATCAGCCCGGCGATCTTTTCCTTGTTGGCAAAATCCTCGCCGACGCCTTCCTTGAGCACGGCACCAAAGGCTTCCCAAAACTTGGCGTACTTCTCCTTGTCGTTTTCCGCCAAGTCTTCCAGCATACCGAGCACCTTGCGCGTGCAGCCGCTGCGAATGCCGTCGATATCCTTGCTCTGCTGCAGAATTTCCCGCGACACGTTGAGCGGCAGGTCGGAGGAGTCGACCACCCCGCGCACGAAGCGCATGTAGAGCGGCATCAACTGTTCGGCATCGTCCATGATGAAGACGCGGCGGACGTAGAGCTTGATGCCGTGGCGGGCATTGCGGTCCCACAGGTCGAACGGGGCGCGGGCCGGGATGTAGAGCAACTGGGTGTATTCCTGCTTGCCTTCGACGCGGGCATGGGTCCACGCCAGCGGGTCCTCGAAATCGTGGGCGACGTGCTTGTAGAACTCCTTGTACTGCTCGTCGGTGATGTCCGACTTGCTGCGCACCCACAGGGCGTTGGCCTGGTTGACCGTCTCGTCCTCGTCAGTGGCGACCTGCTCGCCCTTCTCCTGGTTCCATTCTTCCTTCTTCATCACGATCGGCAGCGTGATGTGGTCGGAGTACTTGCGAATAATCGATTTCAGCTTCCAGGCACTGAGGAATTCATCCTCGCCGTCGCGCAGGTGCAGCGTGACATCGGTGCCGCGCGTCGCCTTCTCAACCATCTCGACGGTGTAATCGCCTTCGCCGCCGGACTCCCAGCAGACCGCTTGGTTGGCCTCGACGCCAGCCCGGCGAGAAACCACGGTCACCTTATTGGCAATGATGAATGAGGAATAAAAGCCGACGCCGAACTGACCGATCAGATGGGCGTCCTTGGCCTGGTCGCCGGTCAGCGCCGAGAAAAATTCCTTGGTACCGGACTTGGCAATAGTGCCGAGATGCTCGACCGCCTCATCGCGCGACAAGCCGATGCCGTTATCGGAAATGGTGATGGTACGGGCGTCTTTGTCGAAAGCGATACGAATCTTCAGATCCGAATCGTCGCCATACAGCGCGCTATTGTTCAGCGCTTCGAAACGCAGCTTGTCGCAGGCGTCGGAGGCGTTGGATACCAGTTCCCGGAGGAAGATCTCCTTGTTGCTGTACAAGGAGTGAATCATCAATTGCAACAGTTGCTTTACTTCAGCCTGGAACCCCAGGGTTTCGCGATTTGTGGTTGCGGACTCGGACATGCTTGAAACTCCCAATGAAGCATTAAGAACGTGAATTGGGAGATGGGGGCTGCGCGACCGATTTCAAGAGCCATGGCAGCGATCAAATTTTTCGTTGTAGACGCAGAAACCCCCTTCAGCTGGTGCTGAAGGGGGTTTGGATGGGGAGTCTGGCGGTGACCTACTTTCGCGAGCGGAAGCTCACTATCATTGGCGCTCAACTGTTTCACGGTCCTGTTCGGGAAGGGAAGGGGTGGTACCAGAAGGCTATGTCCGCCAGACGTAACTTGTATGTTTGTCGCGAGTAACCGCGCCAAACGCAAAACGGGGATAGAAGGTTGTTTGTTGTGACTGCGATTATGAGTTTGCAGTGTATTACAAGGTTATAGGATCAAGCCGTACGGGCAATTAGTATCAGTTAGCTTAACGCATTACTGCGCTTCCACACCTGACCTATCAACGTCGTGGTCTTCGACGACCCTTTAAGGAGTTCAAGACTCCGGGAAATCTCATCTTAAGGCGAGTTTCACGCTTAGATGCTTTCAGCGTTTATCTCTTCCGAACATAGCTACCCGGCGATACGACTGGCGTCATAACCGGTACACCAGAGGTTCGTCCACTCCGGTCCTCTCGTACTAGGAGCAGCCCCCTTCAAATTTCCAGCGCCCACGGCAGATAGGGACCAAACTGTCTCACGACGTTTTAAACCCAGCTCACGTACCTCTTTAAATGGCGAACAGCCATACCCTTGGGACCGGCTACAGCCCCAGGATGAGATGAGCCGACATCGAGGTGCCAAACACCGCCGTCGATATGAACTCTTGGGCGGTATCAGCCTGTTATCCCCAGAGTACCTTTTATCCGTTGAGCGATGGCCCTTCCATACAGAACCACCGGATCACTATGACCTGCTTTCGCACCTGCTCGACTTGTGGGTCTCGCAGTCAAGCACGCTTTTGCCATTGCACTTTATGGACGATGTCCGACCGTCCTAAGCGTACCTTCGTACTCCTCCGTTACCTTTTGGGAGGAGACCGCCCCAGTCAAACTGCCCACCATGCACGGTCCCCGATCCGGATTCACGGATCAAGGTTAGAACCTCAAATAAATCAGGGTGGTATTTCAAGGTTGGCTCCACCGAAACTAGCGTCCCGGTTTCACAGCCTCCCACCTATCCTACACAGACCGATTCAAAGTCCAATGCAAAGCTACAGTAAAGGTTCATGGGGTCTTTCCGTCTTGCCGCGGGGAGATTGCATCTTCACAAACATTTCAACTTCGCTGAGTCTCAGGAGGAGACAGTGTGGCCATCGTTACGCCATTCGTGCAGGTCGGAACTTACCCGACAAGGAATTTCGCTACCTTAGGACCGTTATAGTTACGGCCGCCGTTTACCGGGGCTTCGATCAAGAGCTTGCACCCCATCAATTAACCTTCCGGCACCGGGCAGGCGTCACACCCTATACGTCCACTTTCGTGTTTGCAGAGTGCTGTGTTTTTATTAAACAGTCGCAGCCACCATTTCACTGCAACCCCATCGGCCTTCGAGCGCGAGGCTCTACAACCTACCGGGGCACACCTTCTCCCGAAGTTACGGTGTTAATTTGCCGAGTTCCTTCTCCTGAGTTCTCTCAAGCGCCTTAGAATTTTCATCCTGCCCACCTGTGTCGGTTTGCGGTACGGTCAATTCTAGACTGAAGCTTAGTGGCTTTTCCTGGAAGCTTGGTATCAATCACTTCAGCACCGTAGTGCCTCGTCATCACGCCTCAGCTTAGCCCCCCGGATTTGCCTAAGGGGCACGCCTACACGCTTAAACCACCTATTCCAACAGATGGCTGACCTAACCTTCTCCGTCCCCACATCGCATCTAGAATCGGTACAGGAATATTGACCTGTTTCCCATCGACTACGCATTTCTGCCTCGCCTTAGGGGCCGACTCACCCTACGCCGATGAACGTTGCGTAGGAAACCTTGGGCTTTCGGCGAGGGAGCTTTTCACTCCCTTTATCGCTACTCATGTCAGCATTCGCACTTCTGATATCTCCAGCATCCTTTACAAGACACCTTCACAGACCTACAGAACGCTCCCCTACCATATCCTTACGGATATCCGCAGCTTCGGTGCACAGTTTGAGCCCCGTTACATCTTCCGCGCAGGACGACTCGACTAGTGAGCTATTACGCTTTCTTTAAAGGATGGCTGCTTCTAAGCCAACTTCCTAGCTGTCTATGCCTTCCCACTTCGTTTCCCACTTAACTGTGTCTTGGGGACCTTAGCTGGCGGTCTGGGTTGTTTCCCTCTTGACAATGGACGTTAGCACCCACTGTCTGTCTCCCATGCTCGCACTTTGCGGTATTCAGAGTTTGCCATGGTTTGGTAAGTCGCGATGACCCCCTAGCCATAACAGTGCTTTACCCCCGCAAGTGATACATGAGGCACTACCTAAATAGTTTTCGGGGAGAACCAGCTATTTCCGGATTTGTTTAGCCTTTCACCCCTATCCACAGCTCATCCCCTAATTTTTCAACATTAGTGGGTTCGGACCTCCAGTACCTGTTACGGCACCTTCATCCTGGCCATGGATAGATCATCCGGTTTCGGGTCTACGCCGTGCTACTAAACGCCCTTATCAGACTCGCTTTCGCTACGCCTCCCCTATTCGGTTAAGCTCGCAACACAACGTAAGTCGCTGACCCATTATACAAAAGGTACGCAGTCACCGAACAAGTCGGCTCCCACTGTTTGTATGCATGCGGTTTCAGGATCTATTTCACTCCCCTCCCGGGGTTCTTTTCGCCTTTCCCTCACGGTACTAGTTCACTATCGGTCGATCACGAGTATTTAGCCTTGGAGGATGGTCCCCCCATGTTCAGACAAGGTTTCACGTGCCCCGCCCTACTTTTCGCTAACTTAGTACCACAGAGTCGTTTTCATGTACGGGGCTATCACCCACTACGGCCGGACTTTCCATTCCGTTCCATTAACGTCTCCGCTATCACTAGCAGGCTGCTCCCCGTTCGCTCGCCACTACTTGGGGAATCTCGGTTGATTTATTTTCCTCCGGCTACTTAGATGTTTCAGTTCACCGGGTTCGCCTCCCACACCTATGTATTCAGTGTGGGATACTCATTGCTGAGTGGGTTTCCCCATTCGGACATCGGGGGATCAAAGCTTCATTGCCAGCTCCCCCCCGCTTTTCGCAGGCTTGCACGTCCTTCATCGCCTGTGATCGCCAAGGCATCCACCACATGCACTTAGTCGCTTGATCCTATAACCTTGTACTCTCCTAAGAGAGTGGCTACAGGCAAACTCATATTTGTGCTGTCTCATTCCGGCAAAGAAATGAAGACAGATGCAATCACAACGTGTTGCCAACGCCTCATCAGCGCTGCAACACAACCTTCTTCCGTTTTGTTAAAGAGCGTAGCAATTGATTCCTCAAAAGCTAAAGATAAACAATCAGCTTATCTTTAGATTCTGGTGGAGGATAACGGGATCGAACCGTTGACCCCCTGCTTGCAAAGCAGGTGCTCTCCCAGCTGAGCTAATCCCCCGTTTGTGACGTGGTGGGTCTGGTTGGAATCGAACCAACGACCCCCGCCTTATCAAGACGGTGCTCTAACCGACTGAGCTACAGACCCTCGTCTGTTTGCTACTCTTTGAACAACCGATAGGTTGTGGGTGCCAGAGATGCTTTCTCTAGAAAGGAGGTGATCCAGCCGCAGGTTCCCCTACGGCTACCTTGTTACGACTTCACCCCAGTCACGAACCCCGCCGTGGTAAGCGCCCCCCTTGCGGTTAGGCTACCTACTTCTGGCGGAACCCGCTCCCATGGTGTGACGGGCGGTGTGTACAAGACCCGGGAACGTATTCACCGCGACATGCTGATCCGCGATTACTAGCGATTCCGACTTCACGCAGGCGAGTTGCAGCCTACGATCCGGACTACGATCGGCTTTCTGGGATTGGCTCCACCTCGCGGCTTGGCAACCCTCTGTACCGACCATTGTATGACGTGTGAAGCCCTACCCATAAGGGCCATGAGGACTTGACGTCATCCCCACCTTCCTCCGGTTTGTCACCGGCAGTCTCGTTAAAGTGCCCAACTAAATGATGGCAATTAACGACAAGGGTTGCGCTCGTTGCGGGACTTAACCCAACATCTCACGACACGAGCTGACGACAGCCATGCAGCACCTGTGTTCCAGTTCCCTTTCGGGCACACCCAAATCTCTTCAGGCTCCTGGACATGTCAAGGGTAGGTAAGGTTTTTCGCGTTGCATCGAATTAATCCACATCATCCACCGCTTGTGCGGGTCCCCGTCAATTCCTTTGAGTTTTAACCTTGCGGCCGTACTCCCCAGGCGGTCAACTTCACGCGTTAGCTCCGGTACTAAAAGGTTTTACCCTCCCAACACCTAGTTGACATCGTTTAGGGCGTGGACTACCAGGGTATCTAATCCTGTTTGCTACCCACGCTTTCGTGCATGAGCGTCAGTATCGACCCAGGGGGCTGCCTTCGCCATTGGTGTTCCTCCACATCTCTACGCATTTCACTGCTACACGTGGAATTCCACCCCCCTCTGCCGTACTCTAGCCTTCCAGTCACAAGCGCAGTTCCCAGGTTGAGCCCGGGGATTTCACGCCTGTCTTAAAAAACCGCCTGCGCACGCTTTACGCCCAGTAATTCCGATTAACGCTCGCACCCTACGTATTACCGCGGCTGCTGGCACGTAGTTAGCCGGTGCTTCTTATGCCGGTACCGTCATCCGCACAGGGTATTAACCCATGCGATTTCTTCCCGGCCGAAAGAGCTTTACAACCCGAAGGCCTTCTTCACTCACGCGGCATGGCTGGATCAGGGTTGCCCCCATTGTCCAAAATTCCCCACTGCTGCCTCCCGTAGGAGTCTGGACCGTGTCTCAGTTCCAGTGTGGCGGATCATCCTCTCAGACCCGCTACAGATCGTCGCCTTGGTGAGCCTTTACCTCACCAACTAGCTAATCTGATATCGGCCGCTCAATCAGCGCAAGGTCTTGCGATCCCCTGCTTTCCTGCTCACAGAATATGCGGTATTAGCGTAACTTTCGCTACGTTATCCCCCACTGAAAGGTACGTTCCGATACATTACTCACCCGTTCGCCACTCGCCGGCACCCGAAGGTCCGCTGCCGTTCGACTTGCATGTGTAAGGCATGCCGCCAGCGTTCAATCTGAGCCAGGATCAAACTCTTCAGTTCAATCCAACTAATACTCACAATTCACTGACGGTAGAATTTAACTTCTACCTCGATGGATCTCTCCATCCGTGTGATTGCCTTTAATACTTTTTTGCGATTTGCATCGCTAGCATCAAGGCACCCACACCTATCGGTTGTTCAAATTGTTAAAGATCACTCGCCGCGCCGTCTCGTTAAATCCGTCAGCAGCAGAGAAGCGAGATTATGAATCACTTCCAACATCTCGTCAAGCTTTTACACCCAACTTCTTCTCTTTTCTTCCTCTCCCCCAACCGCCGGAAAACCCCGCCGCTGCAGAAGAGGTGCGCATTATATAGATTCAAAAACGACGGTCAACACCTATTTTGAAAACTCTTATCAAAGACAAAGAAACCGAGCATTAGGGGCAAAACCAACGATCAATCGACTACTTGGTAAACCACTTCCAAAATATCGATTTCTCGTATGCCGACCGGGCTTTGAAAACGCACCGTATCACCCTCCCGTGACTTAATCAGTGCACGAGCCAGAGGAGATATCCAACTGATGCGCCCGCGAGCAACATCTGTTTCATCTACACCAACGATGGTATAGGTGTTTTCGGCGCCATCAATGTCCCCTACCGTAACCCGCGCCCCAAAGAAGATCTGATTGTTATCTCCTTGACGAAGTGGGTCGACAATTTCGGCGATTTCAAGGCGCTTGGTCAGAAAACGGATACGGCGATCAATTTCGCGCAGGCGGCGCTTGCCATATATATAGTCACCATTTTCGGAACGGTCACCATTCGACGCCGCCCAAGCGACGATTTCAACGATATGCGGCCGCTCGCGCTTGACGAGCTGCTCGAGTTCGCTTTTCAGCCGGGCGTGCCCGCCTGGCGTAATGTAATTGCGCGTCCCTGCGGGAAGACTTGGGGCAGCCTTGGCTTCTTCTTCCTCATCATCGCCCTCGCTCTCCCGAACAAACGCCTTGTTCATCAATAGCCGATGCTGTAATGCTCGACATCAACGCGAATCAGATCACGCCCCAGGATTGCCGCCGTATTCTTGGCAAACTGCTCCGCCCAGGTACGCTGTTCGCGGAAACGGGCCTCACCCGCAAATTTGGCAACGCTCAAGATACGATCCACCGCCAATATCTTGCCGGTCGGGGTCGCAACATCACATTCCAAAACTGTAAATTCGTGATCGAACCACTGACGTGCTTCGTCAGCAGGAGCCCCACCGGCAAATTTATATTCGAATTCAATATCCTTGCCGAACGAGACGATTACATGATGTTGCATTTCTCTCTCCTCCCATGAACTGTTCGGGTATTCTAGCAAAACATCTGAAGCTGTCAGGAGTTCAAAATGTCTCTCCACCCGCCAAGCGACGTCGAGATTGGCGACATCCGTGCCCAGTTACATGAGCTACAGGTGGAGCATCGCGACCTGGATTTGGTCATCACACATTTGATGCTGAATCCACCACCGGATGACTTGCTGGTTCGTCGCCTGAAGAAGCGAAAGCTGGTGCTCAAGGACCGAATTCTATTGCTTGAACAACTGCTGATTCCCGATATCCCTGCTTAGCCCTTGCTGGGCGGAATGCGGAAAAAAATCCAGTAAACACCACCAATGGCGCCGGCTATAGCCAACTCCCAGAGCACGGGAATCCACCAGACGATTCCCGCCAGCACCGCCAGCAGGAATAGATAAGCGATTATCTTCAGAATCAGAGCAGTAGCGTGCCAAAATACCAGGCAATTGCTGCCATGGCTGCACTGCATGGGATGGTTAGAATCCAGGCCCAGACAATCCCGCCCGCAACCCCCCAACGCACGCGACGAGCGCCGCGGGTCGAACCGACACCGGCAATCGCCCCGGTAATGGTATGCGTCGTTGACACCGGAATACCGAACGCGGTCGCCAGAAACAGGGTGATTGCCCCACCGCTGTTAGCACAGAAGCCACGGGCCTGATTGAGTTTGGTTATCCGATTACCCATAGTCTTGACGATGCGCCAGCCACCGAACATGGTGCCCAACCCCATGGCGGTGTAGCACGAAATCACCACCCAAGACGGGATTACGTCCGTGGACTTGGACATCCCGGCGGCAATCAACAACATCCAGATAATGCCGACGGTTTTTTGGGCGTCATTACCACCATGCCCCAAGCTGTAAGCCGCAGCAGACAACAACTGGAAGCGGCGGAAATGCTTGTCGACCTTGCGTGGTGCCATGTTTCGGCAAATCCACGAGACGATCACCATCAAGCCTCCACCAATAAAAAACCCAAGAAAAGGGGCGACAAAGATGAAGGCGATGATCTTCAAGACACCAGCTGAAATGAGCCCGCCCACGCCAGCTTTGGCGATCGCGGCGCCAACCAGACCACCAACCAGCGCATGCGAAGACGACGACGGGATGCCGTAATACCAGGTGATGATGTTCCAGATGATGGCACCGATCAAGGCACCGAAAATCACGTAGTGATCCACGATACTGGGATCGATGGTGCCCTTGCCAATAGTCGAAGCCACCTTCAACTGAAACAGGAAATAGGCGAGAAAATTGAATGCGGCGGCCCAGATGACCGCCTGATGCGGCTTCAGAACCCGCGTCGAAACAATGGTGGCGATCGAATTGGCGGCATCGTGGAAGCCGTTCATGAAATCGAACAGCAAGGCGACGATTACCAAGGTAACGACGACCCCGAGACTGATTTGGAGGGAGTCCATGCGAACTGCCCGCTCAGGAGTTTTCGAGAACGATAGCTTCGATCGTGCCGGCCACATCCTTGCAGCGGTCGGTCACCGATTCGAGTAGTTCGTAGATTTCCTTGAGCTTGATGACCTGGCGCACATCCGGTTCTTCACGAAAAACCTTGGACATCGCCTCGCGCAGCATGCGGTCCGCATCGGACTCCAGTTCGTCGATCTCATGACACAGCTTGAGAATCGCCGGCGCGTTGTCCATGCTGTGCAGCAACTTGACCACCGACCGCACGCAACCGCAGCACGTTTCGGTGGTCTCGGCGATCAGCTTGGCCTCGGGTGACACGCGGTGGATATCGTAAAGCGACATCGATTCGGCAACATCCTGGATGATGTCCAGAATGTCATCCATGCCGTTGATCAGCTGATGGATTTCGTCGCGATCAAACGGCGTGATGAACGATGTGTGCAACTGGGCCAGGGTGCTATGAGTAATTTCATCTGCCTTGCGCTCCAGCACATCGATTTCTTCAGCGTGTGCCAGCGCTTTTTCCGGCTCGTCGACCAGCGCCGCTATCAGCCCTGAAAGCGCCTGTCCTCCTTGCAGGATCAGATCCGCATGAGCGTTGAAAAGATCGAAATACTTGCCCTCCTTGGGCATCAAGCGACCGAACATGACAGTCCTGTTAAGTAATTATTACAGGCCGGCATTCTATCACGCTGCACTATTGGCCCCTCACCCATTCAGCTCAATGGCCGGAGCTTCCGGCTAAAATGAGGAATGCCCAGTTTTCAACTCAGTCCGGACGCCTTTGGCGACTGCTTCAATCTTGACGACTTGCCATTGGCACGTCCGGCGGCTGGATACGCGGTGCAGATGCTGGACACCGACACCCTACTCGACCGCATTTCGAGCACTTTCCTGCCCGTACGCTCACCGAGACTCGACGGGCTGTTTGTTACCTTCGACGAAGCCTACGCGGCGGCCAGACTATGGGTTGAGGCGAACTGCCAGATGCCGGATGAACACCGACTGGCGATTGTTCCAGCCGGATTCGACAACACACTGGAACGCCACATCCTGATTTATGGCGTCCTTTGCGCCCAACCCTGACCCTCGGCCCAATTTCGGAGATACCGATGAAATCCTTCCTGCAACGCCCCCTCGGCAACGGTGATTTGGTCGTACCGGAAGTCTGCCTGGGCACCATGACCTTCGGTGAACAGACCGCCGAACCCGATGCCCACGCCCAGCTCGATTTCGCCCTCTCCGCCGGCATCAACTTCATCGACACCGCCGAGATGTATGCCGTACCGCCCCGCGCCGAGACCTGCGGCGCTTCGGAAAGCATCGTCGGGCGCTGGCTGGCCCGCCAACAACGCGACCGGATCGTGGTCGCCACCAAGGTCGCCGGTCCGGCGCGCAGCCTGACCTGGATCCGCAATGGCCCACCGGCCATGGACAGAGCCAACATCCGCGCCGCCATCGAGGGCTCGTTGCACCGCTTGCAGACCGACTACATCGACCTTTACCAACTCCATTGGCCCGAGCGCAACCAGCCGATGTTCGGGCAGTGGCAGTACGACCCGGCCAATGAACGCGAGTGCACATCCATTCAAGAGCAACTCGAAGCGCTGGCCGAACTGGTTAAGGAAGGCAAGATCCGTTATGTCGGCGTATCCAACGAACACCCGTGGGGGATCATGCAGTTCGCCGGACTGGCCGAGGAACTGGGGCTACCGCACATCGTTTCGACACAGAATGCCTACCATCTGCTCAACCGGACCTTCGAGAGCGGATTGGCCGAGGTCTGCCATCGCGAGCGGGTCGGGCTGCTCGCCTACTCGCCGCTTGCCTTCGGCCACCTGACCGGAAAATACCTGGCCGACCCCGCCGCTCGCGGACGGCTCACCCAATGGCCAAGTTTCGGCCAGCGCTATAGCAAGCCCAACGTCGCTCCGGCACTCTCCGCCTATGTCGAACTGGCGCGCCGCCACGACCTGACACCGACCCAACTGGCCCTTGGCTTCGTGCGTTCGCGCTGGTTCGTGGCCAGCACCATCATCGGCGCATCGAACTTAAGCCAGCTCAAGGAAACCCTGCCGGCAACGCAAACACCAATGTCGCCCGAACTGCTGGCCGAGATCGACGCGCTTCATCTGCGCTACACCAATCCGGCACCATGAGCCGATCGTTATTCAAGTCGCTGGCCGGCGCTTTGGCGGCCAGCGATATTGAGCAAAAAATCGAGTTAACGACGGCCATCGAGACTGCCTGGCTTGGCGGAGAACTTGACTGGCACGATGAAACACCGGTCGCCCTGATTTGCGGTCGACCAGCCAAGCCGGAAATAGTGGCGCCGAAACTGGTCTTGCAGCGCAATCCGAAAACACCGGAGGGGCGGGCCCGCCTGCTGCACGCAGTCGTGCACATCGAATTCACCGCCATCAATCTGGCGCTCGATCACGCCGCCCGCTTTCGCGGCTTGCCGTCACAATATTACGCCGACTGGATCGGCGTCGCCGCCGAAGAGGCCCACCACTTCAAGATACTGCGCGAACGCCTGCGCTCCCTGGGTCATGATTACGGTGACTTCCCAGCCCATGCCGGCCTGTGGAAGATGGCGGAAAAGACCAGTGCCGATGTACTGGCACGCATGGCGCTGGTTCCCCGCCTGCTGGAGGCGCGCGGCCTCGACGCGACGCCGCCGATCCAGAGAAAACTCGAGGAATGCGGCGACGAGGCCAGCGCCCGGGTGCTGGATGTCATTCTGCGCGATGAAATCGGTCATGTCGGCTTGGGCGACCGCTGGTTCCGCCACCTGTGCGATGAACGGAAACTGGATCCGGAAAGCACCTACCGCCACCTGCTAGACGAATTCAAAGCCCCCGACCGCAAGCGCCAATGAACGAAGAGGCCCGGCTGGCCGCCGGCTTTACTCGCCGGGAACTAGCCGCACTGGCCGGCCGCGAGCATTCCGCCGCCGGCTAACCTGCTGGCAGCCATTCGAGAAGCGCCGCGTACAACACGTCGGGATCCACCGGCTTGGCAACGTGGGCGCTCATCCCCGCCGCCAGGCAAACAGCGACGTCTTCATCGTAGGCATTGGCGGTCAACGCCAGAATCGGCACATCCTTGTAGTCCGGCAGTCCCCGGATAAGCCGCGTCGCATCCAGGCCGTCCATCACCGGCATCTGGACATCCATCAGAATCAGGTCGTAGCGGGTACCTTGGGCCATGTTCAGCGCCTGACGGCCATCCTCGGCCATATCAAGTTGCAGTCCAGTTGCCGACAACAACTCCCGCGCCACTTCACGGTTGATGTCGTTATCTTCGGCCAGCAGGACGCGTCGGCCAGCGTGGCGGCCGACCAATTGCTGCTCCAGCTCCTCGACGCTGATGTTCAATTTTGTTGGCTGTTGGGCAAGCAGGTTAAGCAGAGTATCGCAGAGACTGGACGGCGATATCGGTTTCGACAAAACGGCACGAAACCCCGCCGACCGCCAGATATCCTCGCTCAGTTCGCTATCGTAGGCCGTCGCCAGCAGATGCCGGGGCGGATGTTTCAGTCCCATCCCGGCCAGACGCGCGGCCGCCTGCATGCCGTCCATGGTCGGCATGCGCCAGTCGAAAAAGACGACCTCGAACGAATCGCCACTCATGTCGGCCGCCGCAATCATTTCGAGGCCGGCTTCGCCACCTGCTGACTGCTCGACCCACAGCCCCTGCCGCACCAGCATGTCGGCGAGCACCTGCCGTGCCTCCGGGTGATCGTCGACTACCAGTACACGACGTCCGGCCAGCGATGATAGCGACGGACTGGCTGGCACAGTGTCGGCATCGCACCCCAGGGATGCGGTAAACCAGAAAACGCTACCGCTGCCCGGTATGCTATCGACGCCGATGGTGCCGCCCATCATGCCGGCCAGACGGCGGCTGATCGCCAAACCCAGCCCCGTTCCGCCGTATTGCCTGGTTGTCGAGCTATCGGCCTGCTCGAAGGCCGAAAACAGTCGCGGAATGACTTCGGGTGCAATACCAACTCCGGTATCGCTCACCTCGAAACGCACCAGCACCTGATCCGTTCGCTCCTCAATAATGCGCGCCCGGAGGGCAATGGTGCCGCGCTCGGTAAATTTGACAGCATTGCCGACAAAGTTGAGCAGAATTTGCCCCAGGCGTAACTGATCGCCCTGGAACGTCCCGGTAACCTCCGGCGAAACGTCGCGAACCAGTTCGATTCCCTTGGCACTGACGCGCTCGGCAATCATGCCGCAGACGTTGTCGAAGACCTTATCAATATTAAAGCTGGCGTATTCAAGATGCAGTTTGCCCGCGTCGATCTTGGAAAGATCCAGAATATCGTTGATCACCGACAGCAAGTGCCGTGCAGCACCATCGATTTTTTCCAGGCGCTCGATCTGATGCCGGTCAGCAAGCTCTCTGCGCAGCAGATGTGTCAGCCCGACAATGGCATTCATCGGTGTCCGGATTTCATGGCTCATGTTGGCCAGAAATGAGCTTTTCGACCGATTCGCCCGCTCGGCCGCGTCCCGGGCCATGGCCAGTGCATCGTTGGCTTCAGCCAAGTCTTGCGTGCGCTGCGCCACCTTCTCGTCCAGTTCCCCGGCCCAGTGCCGCAATGCGGCAGTCTGCTCGCCGATCGTATCGAGCAGATGGTCGAAAAGCTGGCCGAGGCGAACCAGTTCATCGTCGCCCGGCATGGTACCGACACGTGCCTCCAGTTGCCCCTTGCCGACCCTGCGCATCGCCGATTCCAGCCGCTCCAGCGGATTGAGAATACCCCGCGCCAGACGCCAGGCCACCCAGGTCGCCAAAGCGACGGCAATGGTAAGGGCGAGGAGCAGCACACCGATTGCCTGCTGGCGAAAGGCCACGAAGGGGGCTTCCGGAATGCCGACATAGAGCATGCCGACGCGATGGCCGCCGTAATCGACCACTGGCTCATAGGCAGTCATCGCCCAGTGGTTGACCACGAAAGCGCGCCTCACCCAGGTCTCGCCCCGATCAAGGACCGACTCCTTTACTTCTTGAGAGACGCGGGTCCCAATGGCGCGCTCGCCCCCCTCAAGGCGCACGCTGGTGGCAATCCGCACATCGCCGAGAAACAAGGTCACCATGCCTCGTCCACCCAACTGACGCAAGCCACTTGCCGAGACGATCTCGGAGAGATAATCGACAAAGTCCTCGCGACGATTGAGCAGAAATCCGCCAACCACCATGCCCAGCACGCCCCCGCCTCATTGAGCATGGGGACGGCAACGACGACCATCAGGCCGCGGAATTCCTGTGTATGCAGACTAGGTTCTGCTTTTGCGGTATCGACCAGGCGAATATGCGCCTGCCCGGGCAGATCGCCGGAAAGGCGAAACATCTTCTCAGGAGCCAGCACCTCCAGGCCAGCAAGCGGCTTGCCGGTACGTTGCACATCCTTGACCACCGCCAACTCGACATAGGGATCGCCAGCCACCAGGGACTCACTGGCGGCAAGTACGTTGCCCAGAGGATCGAGGATGGCCAGAAAATCGAAGCCGATATTTTCCTGGCGCGAGGCCAGCACCTCGGCCAGGGCCACATTCTTTAGATCACCCTGCACCATGCCGCGAATCCGCCTCGATTCGGAAATACTGCGCGCCGCGGCCAGCGCCTCGTTCTGAATGTGCTGCAGATGGCTGCGCGCAATGGACAGATCGCCGGTGGCCTTGCCAAGCAGCAGACGGTCGGAATAGGCATTGCCGAACACCAGGAGTATGCCGCCGAGTACCGGCAAGGCCAGGAGGGGAAGCAAGGCCAAGCCCCACAGTCGCAACTTAAGCGACCCTAATCCGAAACGCCCGATCAGAGACCCCCACCAACTGCTATTTTTCTGAATGATGTTTTCCCCGGATGACCCCGCCAATTGCAGGCCCGTCCTGCACAAGAGCTGAATTTATTTGTCTTCCGATAATGCGCCAAAGTCATCCATTGGGCAAATCTGGGGCGCACCGGGTTCTCGGCCGGGCAAAAATGGAGTAAACTAATAATATCAATGCGTTGACGCATCGCCCGCAGGTCTTCTGAGCAGCCCCCGTCTTTCTTGTTTGCAGGTTCACCACATTGATTCGCCCCCGGTAAGGCTGCATCGGGGAACTCAGGCCGCCCGACCATCGGGCCAATCCGTCGCAAGCCATAACAAAGCCCAATAGCGACGATGAAAGGAAACAGCATGTCAACAACTGAGTCTACTGCTCAGAGCTTTGCCGATCTCGGCTTAAGCGCATCACTTCTCAAGACGCTCACCGAAATCGGCTACGAAACCCCGTCGCCCATCCAGGCAGAATGCATCCCGGTTCTGCTGCAAGGCCGCGACCTGATCGGTCAGGCGCAAACCGGTACCGGCAAGACCGCCGCTTTTGCGCTGCCGCTGATGGAACAAATCGACGTCAAGCTGACCAAGCCGCAAGCCCTGGTCCTGACCCCGACGCGCGAACTGGCGATCCAGGTCGCCGAAGCACTGCAAAGCTATGCCAAGAATCTGCCCGGGTTCCATGTCCTGCCGATCTACGGCGGCCAGAGCTACACCATCCAGTTGAAGCAACTGTCGCGCGGCGCCCACATCATCGTCGGCACGCCGGGTCGCGTCATGGATCACATCGAACGCAAGACGCTGAATCTCGACCACCTGAAAACGATGGTGCTCGACGAAGCCGACGAAATGCTGCGCATGGGCTTCATCGACGACGTCGAATGGATTCTCGAACGCACGCCGGCGACGCACCAGACCGCGCTGTTCTCGGCCACCATGCCGGAGCAGATTCGCCGCGTCGCCCAGAAGTATCTGGTCGAGCCGCGTGAAATCAAGATCAAGTCGGCCACCGCCACCGTCGCCGCGATCCGTCAGGTTTACTGGCAGGTCAGCGGCATGCACAAGCTCGATGCCCTGACCCGCATCCTCGAGGTTGAAGAAGACTTCGACGCCGCCATCATCTTCGTGCGCACCAAGAATGCCACCGTCGAACTGGCCGACAAACTGGCCGCTCGCGGTTACGCGGCGGCCGCCCTGAACGGTGACCTCAACCAGCAGATGCGCGAACGCGTCATCGAACAGTTGAAGTCCGGCGCCCTCGACATCGTCATCGCCACCGACGTCGCCGCCCGCGGCATCGACGTGCCGCGCGTCAGCCACGTCGTGAACTATGACATCCCCTACGACACCGAAGCCTATGTGCACCGTATCGGCCGTACCGGCCGCGCCGGTCGCACCGGCAACGCCATCCTCTTCGTCGCCCCGCGTGAAATTCGCATGCTGCGCACCATCGAGCGTGCCACCCGTTCGCCGATTGCGCCGCTGACCCTGCCCAGCCGCGCCGACGTCACCAACAAGCGCGTCGCCGGCTTCAAGGAAAAGGTCGTCGAGGTGCTCAACGCCGAAGGCCTCGATTTCTTCGCCAATATCGTGTCGCAAATTGCCGAAGAACAGAATGTCGGTGCCGAAGAAGTCGCTGCCGCGCTGGCCATGATGGCCCAGGAAGGCAAGCCGCTGCAGATCGCTGGCGAAGATCCGGCGCCGGCCCGCATGGCTCCCGCCTCGGCCGACAGCCGCCGGCCGAGCAGTTTCGCTGACCGCGAGCGCAAGCCGCGCAGCGAAGAGCGGGGCGAACGGCCGCGTTTTGAAGATCGCGGCGACAAGCCCCGTTTCGAGGACCGTGGCGACAGCCGTCCGCGCTTCGAAGACAAGCCGCGCCGTGCCGCCCCGACTGGCGACATGGTGCGTTACCGCATCGATGTGGGCCGGGACCATGGCGTGCAGGTCAAGGACATCGTCGGCGCCATCGCCAACGAAGCCGGCATCGAAAGCCGTTTCATCGGCCGCATCGCGCTCTACGACGAGTCGAGCACCATCGAACTGCCGGCCGGCATGCCCAAGGAAGCCGACAATGCCCTGAAGCGCACCCGCGTCCGCGGCGTGCCGATCAACCTGCGGCCTGACGAAGGGCGTCCGGACGGCGGCGCCGAGAGCAAGTTCGACGGCGACCGCAGCTTCAAGAAAAAGAAGTTCGGCGACCGCTGATCCGGCGCCACCTGCTCACTACCAAGCCACGGCCCGTCCGTGGCTTTTTTGTGTCAATTGCACAAACAAGAACGGTTCTTGTTTACAAAAGACCAGACTGTCCGTAAGATGCGAATCATTCTCATCAACGAGGTGTGATTGTGCATACCCTGATCCTGAACGTCTCGCTCGCCGGCGCCCTGCTCTGGCAACTGCTCTCGGCCGGGCCGCTCTAGTCATGCCGCCCCCCGAACTCTGGGCTGGCGCCCTCAGCCTGCTGCTCATCCACGGCGAGAGCGGCTGCCCCCATTCGGCGCTCAATGCCGCCCGCCTGCTCGATCGGCTGAGCGAATCGTCCGAACTCGACGACGCAACCCGCGACCTCTGCGAACGGGCCAGCAACCGTCTCAATCTGAGCTACCCGCCGGAGGTGCAACATGCTGGCACCGCTTAAGGACCGTTCGCTGATCGAACGCGAACCGACACTCTCGGCGGACGAGCGCATCGCCCAACTGGAAGCCGCCAATGCCGCGCTGAGCAGTGCCTTGCGCCAGTCCCGCCAGGCGCAGCGACGCAACGCCACCCTGGCGGCCCGCAATATCGTCGCCCAGGCCAATGAGATCGAGCGTCTCGAAACGTTGTACTGGACCGCCCACCAACGCGTCACAGTCCTCGAATCGGGCCAGGCCATCATCGAACTTGGCCGCCGCCTGATGGCACTCAGCGAAGCCAACGAGCAATTGATCGATGCCGCCAGCCGGGTCTGGACCCTCGACAGAACCCTCTGCGCGGCCCGCGAGGAATGCGCCCGCATGGCCCATGACCGCGACTTGGCGATCAATCGGCTGGACAAGGACAGCGGCTGCCCACTGAAGCCGTCCCCCTAACCCCTTCCTGCCAGCCAACCGGGTATCCGGCCAGCCAGCGACTTTTCATCCCGGAGTCCACGCATGTCCGACTACCCCTTTCACGTCGCCGGCGGCAGTTTTCCCGGCGCCCCCCGGCCGCAGGAAATGTTCGAAAGCCTGCTCCGCCACCAACCGCCCACTGCGCCTAGCAGTACTCACGGTTCGCGCCGGCGCAAGCTCTGGGAACTCCCCCACAAGTTCCACTGCCCGGTGATCGGCGTTTGTTTCGGCGCGGACGAGTTACGCGGACTGATCAACAAGGTCATGCACATCCCGCACGGAACCAGTGACTACGTCCTGCACACCTCGGCGGTCGGCGCCTGCGACGAGCGCGGCCCGCTCGCCGACCTGCTCCACAAGAACATGGAAAAGCGCTTCTCGCAGACCATTCGCCGTTTCGCCGCCGCCAAGACCGGCGCTGCGCTGCGCGCGTTGTGGCAAGAAGCCATGCCCACCGGCAGCGAAATGCCTGCCGCCCTCTGGGCCAGTTGGACGCATCCGGCCTGCGACCCGACACTGGAACAGGCAATCTACGGCGACATCCACATGCTGCAGCATCAGGTCGGCACCGGCACGCGGACCAATCTGGGCACCCTGAAAGAGCTGCGCGCCGAGAATGGCGAGCTGCGTCGCCAACTCGACGCCGCCCGCCGCGAGAACGAAGCCCGGCGCTGCGAAAAGACCCGCGAGATCCAGACGCTGGGTCAATGCCTCGCCGAACTGCGCGTCGAACTGGCCGGCAAGGAGGCCTGGGGCGCCAGCCTTAGCGGGCAACTCGACCAGTTGCGGCAGACCCTGCCCGACCTCAAGGCACGGCAGCTGCTAGCCCGCCGGGCAAGCGATGCCGAAGCCCGCACCACCGCCTTGAGCGCCCACGCCGCCAGGCTCGAACAGGAAGTCGCCAGTCTGAAACGGGCGCTCGGCCAGACCGATCAGGCCTTACGCCAGCTGAGCGCCGGCCACGGCGATACGCCGCCCCCGGATGCCGAGGCCAACACCGGCGTCGATGTCTCCGGCAAGTGCGTGCTCTGCGTCGGCGGCCGCTCCGGCGCCATCAATGCCTACCGCCAGATGATCGAGCAGCGCGGTGGCCGTTTCCTGCATCACGACGGCGGCCAGGAGGAAAGCCTGCATCGCATCGATGCCGCCCTCGCCGCCGCCGACCTCGTCATCTGCCAGGCCGGCTGCATCAGTCACAACGCCTACTGGCGGGTCAAGGAACAATGCAAGCGCACCGGCAAGCCCTGCCTTTACATGAAAACCACCGGGATCTCGGGCCTTTCCCGCCTGATCGGCCAGACCGAAAGCCACGAGGCGCTGGCCGAGCGTAGCGCCGATTGAGCACTGAATCCCCCATCGAAACGACCTTCTGACCGACGACGGAATACGCAGAGGGGGCCGGCAACGGCGCCCCCTGTTTCTTGCCCGTTCTGCGCAGCCTGGAAATTCGGCGGAGAGCCTCGCCCCACCAGTATTTCGGCGTCGCCCGATTACCAGATTCGAGATGGATTTTCCCTATTTCGAGACAGCATTCATCCGTCAATTTAGCTAAATATCTGGTTATGCGAACAATTCTCAATTGCACTTGTAGCCATAATTCCGGGAAATCTCCTGGTACGGCGATTGCTCTTATGGTTCCCGCGAATGTCGGAGGGGGCCAACAACAATTCGTCGCGGTCGCTGATCGCCCTCCCTCTCCCGCATCAGCTCGAAAAATCATTCAACCACCGGCAAGCCAGGCGACGTACCCCAGCCAGCCTCAATCTGTATGGAGTAGGTCCATGTGTAGCAAATTCAAACTCAAACTGTCCGTGCTTGCCGTCTTGGCCAGCCTGGGTGCCGGAAGCGCGGCAGCTGAAGAACAGACCCTGACGCCGATCAACGTCGTCGAAAAAGCCGAGCGCGCCGACGGCGCAGTCAACGGCTACCGGGCCACCCGTTCCGCTTCATTCACCAAGACCGACACGCCGCTCAAGGAAGTCCCGGCCTCGGTCTCCGTCGTTCCGGCCGAGTTGATGAAGGACCAGGCGATGCAGAGCATGGCCGACGCTATCCGCTACGTTCCCGGCGCCCTCGCCCACCAGGGCGAAGGCAACCGCGACCAGTTCATCCTGCGCGGCATGAGTGCCGGCGCCGACATGTACGTGGACGGCATCCGCGACGATGCGCAGGTCTTCCGCGACCTCTACAACCTGGAACGCGTCGAAGTGCTCAAAGGCGCCGGCGGCATGATCTTCGGTCGAGGCGGCGCTGGCGGCGTGATCAACCGGGTCACCAAGAAACCGGTCTTCGGCCATGTCGGCGAAGCCAGCGTCACGCTCGGCCAGTACAGCCAGTTGCGCGGCACGGCCGACGTCGGCGGCAAGCTGAGCGACGCCGCGGCCTGGCGCCTGAACGTGATGGGCGAAACCGCCGACAGCTTCCGCGACGGCGCCGACCTCCAGCGCTTCGCGATCAATCCAACGGTCACCTTCCTGCTGGCGCCGACCACGACCCTGACCCTGGGCTACGAGCATCTGAAGGACGAGCGCACGGCCGACCGCGGCTTCCCGTCGAAGAACGGCAAGCCCTACGCTGCCGACCCGAAGACCTTCTTCGGCAACCCCGAGCAGAGCAATGCACGCTCGACGGTAGATGGCGCCTACGCCATCCTCGAGCATGATCTCGGTGGCGGCATGCAGTTGAAAAACAGCTTTCGCGTCACGCACTACGACAAGTTCTACCAGAACGTCTATCCGTCCACCACGAAGCCGGTCAGCGCGACCGAACGTGTGACGATCAATGCCTACAACAATGCCAACGAGCGCACCAACATCTTCAATCAGACCGACCTGATCACCCGCTTCACGACCGGCCCGCTCGAGCACACCCTGCTCACCGGTCTCGAACTCGGCCACCAGGACAGCACCAACAAGCGCAATACCGGCTTCTTCGGCGCCGCCACCAGCATTACCGTGCCGGTCGCCAATCCGCGGGCGATTGCCACCAGCTTCCGCCCGAACGGCACCGACGCCGACAACAACGTCAAGGCCGACGTCGCGGCGCTCTACGTCCAGGACCAGATCGCCTTCTCCAAGGAATGGAAGCTGCTGGCCGGCCTGCGCTACGACTACTTCAAGGCCAAGCTCGACGATCGCCGCACCCTGGTCACGCCGGTCAATCTCGAGCACACCGACAAGGAATTCAGCCCGCGCCTGGGCCTGATCTGGTCGCCGACCACTGGCCAGAGCTATTACGCGAGCTACAGCTACTCCTTCCTGCCCTCGGCCGAAACCCTGGGTCTGGCGGCCAATACCGCCAACCTCGACCCGGAAAACGCCAAGAACTACGAAATCGGCGGGCGCTGGGACCTGTTGCCCAACCTATCGCTGTCGACTGCGGTCTTCCGTCTTGACCGCAACAACGTCCGCAATGCCGACGGCCTGGGCGGCATCGTGCTCACCGGCCAGACGCAGACCGAAGGCGTTGAACTCGGTCTGCAGGGCAACGTCACGCGCAACTGGCAGGTCTATGCCGGCTACGCCCATCTCGACGCCCGCATCACCAAGGCTACCGCCACTGCCGGCAATCTCAACAACCGGCCGCAACTGGTGCCGGAGAACACGCTATCGGTCTGGAACCGCGTCAATGTCGGCCATGGCCTGGGTGCCGGCCTGGGCGTCGTCTATCAGGGCGCGTCGTATGCCAATGCCGACAACCGGGTCCAGTTGCCGGGCTTCACCCGCTTCGACGGCGCGCTGTACTACAGCTTCGCGGGCGACAAAATGCGTCTCGCGCTCAATGTCGAGAATCTGCTCGACAAGGAGTACTTCCCGACCGCCGATGCCAACAACAACATCAGCCCGGGCGCTCCGCGCAATGCCCGCCTGACCTTCACGACCTCGTTCTAAGCAGCCGTCACCAGCCGACGCCGCCCGCAAGCGGCATCGGCTGCGTCAAACGACCCAAAGCATCGCCAGCGGGCATGGCCCGTTCGCGATGCTTTTTCGCATCTGCAATGCAGCATGGCGGAATAACTTCATTAACGTAGTTGACACTAATTCTCATTACCAACACAATGCGATTCATTCTCGTTTGCATCCAAAAATCATGGACACCATGCCCAAACCTACAGCTCCCGCCTCTGCCGCCGCAAACACCCAGCCCCGGCCGCGCATCGCCAGCGAAGAACTGCTGCGCGGCAACAGTGCCCTTGAAATCGAGCATGCCGGCCAGCGTTACCTGTTGCGCGTGACCCGCGAAAACAAGCTGATCCTGACCAAGTAATTTCTCTCCGTTGTAAATCCCTCGTTCCCGCAGCCAGCGCGCAAATGCCAGCCAGCCAAGGGTTTTTTCGGCCAGGCGCGGGACGATCCGGAAAGCGAATCTTATGAGCTACGCCCTCTCCCGCCCCACATCCGCCCAGCGCAGCGGCCTGCTGGGCATCGTCATCGGGGCGCATGTCGGGGTCTTCCTGCTGATCCTGGCCGCCAAGACCGTCGCGCCCCAGATCATGGAAATGCCGCTGATCGTCGACCTGCTGCAGCCCGAAGCCCCCAAGGCGCCGGAACCGAAGCCGCTGCCGGTGATCAAGCCGGAACCAGTGCGCCAGAAGCCGACGCCCACCCCCAAGCTGCCGACCCCGCAGATCGAAGCCACCAACAGCCCGGTGCCGGCCCGGCCGCCCGGTCGCCGCGCCGCCCGACGTCAAGCCCGCCCCGCCGGCCCCGCCGCCGAGCCGGTCGTCCAGGCCCGCTTCGACGCCGACTACCTGAAGAACCCGGCCCCGGCCTACCCGCCGCTCTCCCGCCGCATGGGCGAGGAAGGCAAGGTCATCCTGCGCGTCTCGGTCACCCCGCAAGGCTCGGCCGACAGCGTCGAGATCAAGACCTCGTCGGGCAGCTCGCGCCTCGACGAGGCCGCCCAGAAAACCGTTCGAAACTGGAAATTCATACCGGCCAAACGCGGCGATCTCGCCGTCCAGAGCTGGGTCCTGGTCCCCATCATTTTCAAATTGGAGCAATAGCATGCAGGAAAACTCTTTCGGTTTCGCCCATCTGTGGGCCAGCGGCGACAGCATTTCCCACGCCGTCGCGATCATTCTGGCCATCATGTCGGTGGCCAGCTGGTACCTGATCCTGGCCAAGGCCGTCGACTGGTGGTCCATGCGCCGTGCTGCAAAAGCGCTCGGCGCCTTCTGGTCGGCGAGCAGTGTCGGCGATGGCATTGCCCTGCTCAATCAGGCCGGCGCCGACAGCCCTTACGCCCAACTGGCGACGCAGGCCAACGGCTGCAACAACGATTGCGAAGCCGCGACCGGCCGCCTCGCTTCCCGCTTCGACCCCGCCGAACAGATGGAACGCGCCCTGCGCCAGCAACTGTCGAGCACCCAGGCCGGCATGGAAAACGGCCTGACCCTGTTGGCGACGACCGGCGCCACCGCTCCCTTCGTCGGCCTGCTCGGCACCGTCTGGAGCATCTACCACGCCCTGCTCGCCATCGGCCTCTCCGGCCAGGCGGCGCTCGAAAAGGTCGCCGGCCCGGTCGGCGAAGCCCTGATCATGACCGCCGCCGGCCTCGCCGTCGCGCTGCCCGCCGTCTTCGCCTACAACGCCTTCACCCGCGCCAACCGCGTCATCCTGGCCGAGCTCGACGCTTTCGCCCACGACCTGCATGCCTTCTTCACGGTCGGCAAGCCGTTCGTCGCCAACAGCGCCCAGATCCACCCGATGCGCGCCCGCGTCGCGACGGAGGCCGCATAACATGGCTATGGGCAGCTTCAACCCGCAAAACCACCAGATGCCGACGGCGGAAATCAACATGACGCCGCTGGTCGACGTGATGCTGGTGCTGCTGATCATCTTCATCATCACCGCGCCGCTGATGACGCACCAGGTGCCGGTCGATCTGCCGCGCGCCGCGAGCACGCCGTCGCCGGAGAAGCCGCTGACCCTGCAGGTCGCCATCACCGCCGACAACGTCGTTCATGTCGGCAGCGAGACCGTCGACGCCAGCATACTGGAACAGAAGTTCCGCGAGGCCGTCGCCCGCGACGCCAATGTCGAAATGCACCTCAAGGCCGACCGCGCCACGCGTTACGAAACCGTCGCCGAAACGATGAGCGCCGCCCGCCGGGCCGGCCTGACCAAGATCGGCTTCGTCACCCAGCCGGGAGCCGCCGCCATCTGATTTCCGTTTTCCATTCGTAATACCACGCTCAAGCCAGCCACGCGGATCGCCAGCCAGCCAGAGAAACCAGGGAGTTCATAAAAAAATGCTGACCATCAAGAAGCTCGTTTCCGCGTTCGCACTATCCGCCGCCCTCGCCGCTCCGGCACTGGCCCTCGAATACCCGATCGGCGTTCCGCAACAGCGCGCCGGCATGGAAATCGCCGCCGTCTATCTGCAGCCGGTGGAAATGGAACCGGAAGGCCACATGCGCAAGGCCGCCGAATCCGACATCCACATCGAAGCCGATATCCACGCCCTGGCCAACAACCCGAACGGTTTCGAGGAAGGGGCATGGATTCCCTACCTGATGATCAAGTTCGAAGTCTCCAAGATCGGCGCCGATTTCAAGGTCGCCGGCGACTTCATGCCGATGGTTGCCAACGACGGCCCGCATTACGGCGACAACATCAAGCTCGCCGGCCCCGGCAAGTACAAGGTGAAGTACACCATCCTGCCGCCGTCGGCCAACCCGCACGCCCACTTCGGCCGCCACACCGACCGCGCCACTGGCGTCCGCCCGTGGTTCAAGCCTTTTGAAGTCGAGTACGAATTCACCTACGTCGGCATCGGCAAAAAAGGCGGCTACTGATCATGCGCCTCGCCAAACTGACCGCCGCGCTTGTCGTGGCGGGGCTGGCCCTGCCCGCCTTTGCCGCCCCCGATGCCTCCACGCTGCAAAAACTGGTGGAGCGGATGGAGAAACTGGAAGCCCGCAACGCCGAACTGGAAAAGCAGGTCAAGGTATTGAAGGGCGAAAGCGAGGAAATCGCCAAGGGCCTGGATAGCCCGCGCCTCTCGCAATACGAACCGGAACTGACCGTGCGCCTGAAAGCCGTCGAAAAGGACGCGCTTGAAATGAAGAAGGCCGCCAAGATCGCCGAAGGCCTCGAAGGCATCAAGGTCGGCGCCTCCCTGGCCACCGTCGGCCAGCACGCCTACGGCCTGCCCAAGGATGTCGACAACGGCAGCAGCCAGCTCAACTACCGCGCCGACGTCTCGGTCGAACTGCCGCTGAAGCCAGTCGGCGACATCGACCACAAACTGTTCGCCCATCTGCGCATGGGCCAGGGTCTCGGCCTCAACGCCGCCTTCACCAACCTCGGCCATTTCGCCAGCGCCCCCAATGCCCTGGCCTTCCGCGCCTCCGGCCTCGATCCGGATTCCTCGGTCACCATCCTCGGCCAGGCCTGGTACCAGGCGGCGATTCCGCTGCCCTTCCTCGGCTTCAAGCCCTATTCGCGGGAAACCCTGGAAGTCACCTTCGGCAAGATGGACATCTTCGGCTTCTTCGACCAGAACGCGGCGGCCGGTGATGAAGCCAAGCAGTTCATGAACTCGGTCTTCGTCCACAACCCGCTGCTCGATGCCGGCGGCGAAGTCGGGGTCGATGCCAACGGCTTCCAGCCCGGCTTCATCACCTCCTACCTGAACTATGTCGACAAGGCCCAGCCCTGGCGCCTGTCGGTCGGCCTGTTCGGCACCGGCGAGCGCGGCGCCAACTACCAGCGCAGCCTGTCCTCGCCGCTGCTCATGGTTCAGGCCGAGAAGCAGCTCAAGCTGTTCGGCGGCCTGACCGGCAATTACCGGGTCTACGGCTGGAACCGCAGCCAGGGCGTCGATCACGACGGCACGCTGGCCAAGCACACCGGCCTCGGCGCCTCGATCGACCAGCGGGTCGGCGACGGCATCCGCCTCTTCGCCCGTTACGGCAAGCTGGTCAAGGGCGAACTGCCGTTCAACCAGGCAGTTACCGCCGGCGCCGAATTCTCCGGCAGCTACTGGGGCCGCGGCGCCGACGCCCTCGGCATCGCCGGCGCCTGGCTGCAATCGGGCAAGGCTTACCGGGGCACCACGGCCAATGCCTGGCTCGACGACGCCCAGACGCAACTGGCCTACAGCTTCATGCCGCAGGGCGCCGAACAGGTCGCGGAACTCTATTACCGCTACCGCCTGTCGCCGCAGTTCGAGCTGTCGCCGGACTTCCAGATGATCGCCAACGGCGGCGGCAATGCCGATGCCAGGTCGGTCAAGGTCTTCGCCCTGCGCGCCAACATCGCTTACTAGGAAACGCCATGAAACACGCTCTCCTTTCCGTGATTTTCGGTCTTTTGCTGGCCTCGGGTGCCGCCGTCGCCGACGACATGCCAACCTTCAAGTTGCTGATGAAGGACGGCCGCTTCTTCCCCGAAATGCTGGAAGTGCCGGCCAACACCCGCTTCCGGCTGGAGGTGAAGAACGAGGGACCGGGCGCCACGGAATTCGAGAGCCTGGAATTGAAGAAGGAACTGGTGCTCGCACCCGGCGTCACCCGGAATCTGGTGTTCTTCCCGATGAAGCCGGGCAGCTACAAGTTCTTCGACGACTTCCACCCGGAAACCGGCCAGGGCAGGATCGTCGCCAAGTAAGCCGCCAGCCAGCCAATTTGAAACACTGGTGCCAGCCTCTGGGTCAGTGGTACTAGCCAGCAAGCACGGAGCACAGTATGGGTAATGCATTTTTTGTCGTCTGGCGGGAGAGCCTCGAAGCTTTCCTGATCGCCGGCATTCTTTACGCATGGTTGAAGGCCAACGATGACACCGGAGCGGGCCGTCGGTCCCTTTTCCTTGGGCTGGCCGCCGGTGTCGGTCTCGCCCTGCTGCTGGGCTGGGCTTTGCTCGGCGTTCAGGACGAACTGACCGGCGAGGCGCTGGAAATCTTCCAGACCGCCACCTTGTTCGTCGCCGCCGGGCTGATTACCCAGATGGTGCTCTGGATGCGCCGGCACGGCCGCCGGATGAAGGCCGAGCTACATGCCCAGCTTGCCGCTGCCGCCCAACGCTCCGGCCATCTTGGCGTGGCGGTCGTCGCGGCGCTGGCCGTTGCCCGCGAAGGCGCCGAAACCGTGATCTTCCTCTATGGCATGGCCCAGGAAGGCGACCTGCAGGGCTTGCTGATCGGCGCCGTGGCCGGTCTTGCCGGGGCCGGCGCGACGGCGTGGCTGGCCGCAAAAAGCCTGGCCCGGCTGAACATCGGCCTGCTCCTGCGCCTCTCCTCCATCCTGCTGCTGATCCTTGCCTCGGCCCTGCTCATCGCCGCCATCGACCGCCTGATCGGCGCCGGCTGGCTGCCGCCGCTGCTCGACCCGGTCTGGGATACCTCGATGCTGATCGACGACACGACCAAAGCCGGCAAGCTGGTCGCCGATTTTTCCGGCTACCGCGCTCGCCCGGCCCTCTCCAGCCTGCTCGCCTGGGCCACCTACTGGGGGCTCGTACTGCTCGCCTGGCGGAGGACGGGTCATGGTTGAGCACATCCTGCAATTTCACGCCAGCCAACCGCGTAACCGCGTCGAAAAGATCGGCCTGTTCCTGCGCCGCAACCGTCGCCTGATCATCGGCGTCCAGTGGCTGATCGTCCTCCTCTACGCCGCGATGGTCATCATTCCGGCGTTTTTGCCTTTGCCGGAGGCGGATGCCCACATCTGGAACAACCTGCGGCTGTTCGCGCAGTTCTGCTTCTGGGGCCTGTGGTGGCCGGGGGTGATGATCGCCACCGTGACCATGGGCCGCGTCTGGTGCGGCCTGTTCTGCCCGGAAGGCTCGGTCTCCGAATGGGTCAGCCAGTACGGCCGCGGCAAGGCGCTGCCGCGCTGGCTGAAGTGGTCGGGCTGGCCCTTCGTCGCCTTCGTGTGCACCACCGTATATGGCCAGCTAGTCAGCGTTTACGAATATCCGCAGGCCGCCCTGCTCGTCCTCGGCGGCTCGACTGTCGCCGCCGTCGGCATCGGCCTGCTCTACGGCCGCGAGAAGCGCATCTGGTGCCGCTACCTGTGCCCGGCCTCGGGCGTCTTCGCCGTGCTCGCCAAGATCGCCCCGCTGCACTACAAGGTGGATCGGGATGCCTGGGACAAGCATCAGGGCGACTTCGAACCGGTCAATTGCGCGCCGCTGCTCGATGTCCGGCGCATGACCAGCGCCTCCGAATGCCATAGCTGCGGCCGCTGCGCCGGTCAGCGCGACGCCGTCACCTACTCCGCCCGCTCGCCGTTCAGCGAAGTCCTCGACTTCAACAATCCGGCCAAGACGCCGGATGTCCTGACCCTGGTCTATGGCGTGCTCGGCGTCGCCACTGCCGCCTTCCAGTGGACGCTCAGCCCCTGGCTGCTCCAGGCCAAGCTGGCGGCCGCCGAATGGCTGGTCGACCACGAGCATTTCGCCCTGCTCGACGACAACGTGCCCTGGTGGCTGCTGACCCACTACCCGGAAGCCAACGACCTGTTCACCTGGCTCGACGGCCTGCTGGTTCTCGGCTACCTGCTCGGCGGCGGCTTCCTGCTCGGCAGCCTGCTGCTGGTCGGCCCGGCGCTCGCCGCCCGCCTGCTCAAGACCGAGCACCTGACTTGGCAGCGCTTCGCCCTGAGCCTGACCCCGCTCGCCGCAGCCAGCGTCATCCTTGGTCTGTCGATGCTCACCGTCACCCACCTCAAGGCCGAACACTTCTGGCTCGGCTGGCTGCCCTGGTTCCGGATAACCCTGCTCGCTGCCGGCTGCCTGGGCAGCCTGTGGCTGGCGCTGAATCTGGTGCGCCGAGCGAATGCCGGCCTGACCCGACAACTCCCGGCTTTCCTGCTCATGCTCACGCCAAGCGCTCTGATGGCCACGCTCTGGACGCTGGTTTTCTTTGTCTGGTAATTCACGATCGAGACAAATTAGCAAAACGCCCTGAAGTTTTTGAATGGCATAATCGGCCGATTACATAAGCATAGGGGGCGGTCTTGGCTGCGCTGATACCGGCAATCGGCACCTGCGTGTCGAACATGACAGGCGGTGAGCGACGCCTGGCATACCGCCTCGAACAAAAGCTCGAAGACGACTGGCTGCTCTGGTACGACGTACCGCTCGGCCCGCGCAACGTGCATCCCGACTTCGTTGTCTTCAACCCGCGCCGCGGCTTGCTGGTGCTTGAGGTCAAGGACTGGAAGCTCGACACCATCCGCGACATCGACCGCCAGAGCGCCAGCATCCTTACCTCCAATGGCCTCAAGCGCGTCGCCAACCCGCTCGAACAGGCCCGGCAATACGCCCACGAAGTCAGCAATCTCCTGCAACGCGACCCGCAACTCACCATCAACAGCGGGCGCCTGCAGGGCACACTGCTTTTCCCGTGGAGCTACGGCGTCGTGCTCGCCAACATCAGCCGCAAGCAATTCGACAGCACCAACCTCGGCGAAGTCATCGAAGGCCACCGCGTCATCTGTCAGGACGAAATGACCGAAAGCGTCGATGCCGAAGCCTTTCAGGAACGGCTGTGGGGCATGCTGCCCTTTGCCCGCAGCGTGCCGCTCGCCCTGCCCCAGATCGACCGCATCCGCTGGCACCTGTTTCCCGAAATCCGCATCGCCGCGCCAACGCAAAACGGCCTCTTTGATGATCAGGAACCGGAAATCCCCGACATCGTCCGGGTCATGGACCTCCAGCAGGAACAACTTGCCCGCAGCCTCGGCGAAGGCCACCGCGTCATCCACGGCGTCGCCGGCAGCGGCAAGACGCTGATCCTCGGCTACCGTGCCGAACACCTCGCCAAAGTCTGCGCCCGGCCGATCCTCATCCTCTGCTACAACCGCACCCTGGCCAAGCGCTTGACCCGCACGATGGCCGCCAAGGGGCTGGCCGACAAGGTGCACGTGCACACCTTCCACCAATGGTGCCGCGCCCAACTCGTCGCCTACAACGCCGGCCTGCCGGAAAACGGCAAGGACAGCGACGCCTACGCCGGCGAACTGGTCGACCGCATCATCCGCGCCGTAGACGCCAACATCATCCCGGCCGGCCAGTACGACGCCGTGCTCATCGACGAAGGCCACGACTTCCAGCCCGAATGGCTCAAGCTCGTCGCCCAGATGGTCAGCCCGAACACCAATTCGCTGCTCGTCCTCTACGACGACGCCCAATCCATCTACGGCAATGGGCGGCACAATAAATTCAGCTTCAAGAGCCTCGGCATCCAGGCCCAGGGCCGCACCACCATCCTCAAGATCAACTATCGCAACACGCAGGAAGTCCTCGAACTGGCCAGCGGCATCGCCAGCGAACTGCTCAAACCCAGCGCCTCGGACGAAGATGGCGTACCCCTCGTCGCCCCGATCAGCGCCGGCCGCCACGGCCCCAAACCGCTGCTCATCAAGCTACCCAGCATTCAGGAAGAAGCCGACTACATCGCCAAGCACCTCAAGGAAGCCCACAAAACCGGCACCCCGTGGAGCGACATGGCCGTCATCTACCGCGATTACGGCATCGGCAAACCGGTACTCGCCACGTTAAGAAAAGCCGGCATCCCGGTGACTTACCAGGACGACATCACCTTCGCGGAGAAGGAAGACACCGTGAAATTTCTGACCATGCATAGCTGCAAGGGGCTGGAGTTTCCGCTGGTGGCGATACCGGGAGCGGGTCGGGCTGTGGATGAAGGGCGGAAGGATGAGGAGGCGCGGTTGTTGTATGTGGCGATGACACGAGCGACAAGGGAATTGGTGGTGGCTGGTGCATCAGTGGGGTAGTGGACGATGAGCCGAAAACTGTTTGAAGATGCCTATCGGAAATTTTGGGATCGCATTGAAAGCGGTGATGGGACTTACCTGCACTGTCTGGATTATGGCGTGTGTAGTGAGGTTGATGCAGCAACTTGGGCTATTCCGATGGTGGAATTGATGGTTGAAGGAGAACTCAGGGAAACCATAAATCAATTGAACTCGTGGCGACGATATCTCAACGATTTGGATATCTGGAATCTGGTTCTTGCCGAGTACGGCGAGGAGGATTCGCTTCAGATAGCGCATCATTTTGTCCTTCAACTCGTGCATTTCTGCATGCATCAACCTGCTGCGATTCGCGATCTTCTGATTCGCGTTGCGACAAACGGAATACATCAGGCCAACCTAATATGTCGTGACGGCTACCTGGACCGGCTGGATCAGGATGTTCTGGTGCGAAAAGGCAAAGAGGGCTTTCTCTCGCGTAGAGCCGCGGAAAATCAGCTACGTCGGGTGGGAGGTGGTTGGGAGTCCGGTGCAACATTGTTGGATGCTTTGGCGAAACTCGATAACCGGCAATATCGAAACGCCACGCTCGATTACCGAAATCGGGCGAGCCACTTCATTGCACCGCGCTTGCTTGCCGGCCAGGTGGAGCTTTATCTGCGCTTTCTGACACCAGCACAGAGCAGAGTCGATAATGAGGACGGCTCGTTCAGTTTTGTCGAGGTGCCAAATAAAAAGGTCGTCGCGTACGGCCTAGGAGGAATCGATCCGTTCTCCCTCGACGACATCATCAAACTCAACAAGCCACAGTACCTATGCGCGGTCGAAGCGTTGTCTGTATATGAGACGCTATTGCGTGAGACGATTAAGCTCAAAGGAGGCGGTTCAAATAATCGGAAGGCCAAATAAGGGGCAACCACTTATTGTCTCGGCTGCTCTTCAGCGTGGTGCTAGATTAAGGCGGCCATTGGACTGCAAGAGGTCTATTTCCCAAACAGTTTCTGCAACTCCTTGCCCAGCGCTTCGGTCGCCTTTTCCTTCAGCTGACTCTTGGCGACTTCGACCAGCAGTTTGTCCAGTTCCAGCGTATAGGCGATCTGGCTGTAGGGGCCGCGCAGGCGGAGCGGTACGGAAATTCCCTTGAGCTGCGCCAGTTCAGAGCCGGGGCCGGTCATGGAATCATCGACGCTGACCTTGGCGAGATAGTCGATCCGGTCGTGCCCGATGTCGATCTCGCCCCCGCCGGCCAGGCGCACGACGGGTGATTTCAGCGACAGGTCGTTATTGCGGGCGACGCCGCCGTCAATGTTGAAGCTGGCGGTCATCCCGGAAAATTCGGTCTTTTCCGCCGTATCGGCGGTGCCGCTCACGGCTTGCTTGCCACCAAGCAAGTTCTTGGTGCTGCGCAGCAGTTTCGCCACGTTGATGCCCTTGATGGCGCCATCACGCAAGTCGAGCGCTGCCTTCCCGGCCAGCCCGCGCTTGAGAGCAGACACCGTATCGCCGCGCGTCGTGACGTCCAGCGACACGTTGCCATGGCCTTCGAGAAAGTCCTTGTCGGCCAGATCCTTGAGCAGCGGCGAGATATCGACGCCGCGCAGGTTCTGGCGCAGGGAAAACTGGTTGCTGGCGGCGTTGACCGCGAGCGCCCCGTCGAGCGAACCGCCGTAGAGGCTGGCGCGCAACGGTGCAACCTGCAGACGACCACCAGCCGCCTCGATCTGCACGTCGAGCCCGCTGAGTTTGAGCTTGTGGGCCTGCAGTCGGCCGATCTTGATGGCGCCCTTGAGATCGAGCCCTTTTAGCGCCGACAGATCGATCTTCGCCTCCGCCCCGCCCGTTTCGGCTTTGGCGCTGACGTTGGCTTTCTCGCCGCCGCCCGGCCCGGCCTTTTTCGGCGGCAGATAGCGGTCGACGTTGAGCTGGTCGATGCCGATGGTGAAATCCAGCGCCAGTGGCGAGAAGCGCTCGACCAGCAGCTTGAGATCCATCTGCGAGTCGTCGAGATGGGTCTTGAGGACGATGTCGGCCCGCTGGCGGCCGATGTCAGCGGTCAACCGACCATCCATCGGCAGCTTGACCTGCTTCACGGGCAGTGCCGGGCTGCTTACAGCAAGACTGCCGGCCAGCCTGTCGAGTCTGATGATCTTGTCCTTGCCATTGACGCTCACCGGCGAGCTCAGATCGGCCTTGAACTCGGCTTCGCCGACTTTGCCGTCAAGCCCGAAAACAAGGTTGCGGATGGTCAGCGCGTCGAGCGAGCCGGCCAGATCCTGCAGCGCAATTTTGGCCACCACCTTCTTGCCGGCGCTTTCCAGCGTAGCCATGAAAGTCAGCGTCTCGCCCTTGGCCTCGCCTGCCGTCAGCACCACCCCCGGCGTTTCAAGGGCAAGCACGAAGTGGTCGGCGCCGACGCTGCCTTGCGTTGCCAGCTTGAGCTTTTCGACCGAAAAACGCTTGCTCCCGGTATTGCCGGACAAAGCGCCGGTCGCCAGGTCGAGGTCGGAAATTTCGGAGGTCTTGCCGCTCGCTTCGTCGCGCCAATTGACGCGCACATTGCGCAGTTCCAACCCGGCGACGTCGATTTCCAGCGGCTCGCCCGGCTGGCCGGGCGCTGCCTCCGGTGCCGCATCGGGCGCCGGTTTGCCGCGGGTCAGGTCATCGATATTGAGCGAGCCGTCCTTGTGCTTGACGAGATTGACGGTCAAACCGTCAATTTCAATGCGTTTGGCTTCCAGGCGCTTGCTGAGCAAAGGCATGACCGCAACCGCGATGCGAGCCGAGGCAAGGTTGAGGAATTCGCTACGACCGTCCGCTTCGGACAGGCCAACCTGCCCGACGCGAACCGCCACGTCCGGCCAGACCGAGAGGCCAAGCTCGCCCCCGATGGTCAGCTGCCGGCCGGTCTTGGCCGCCACCTGCTCGACCAGTTGCCGCTTGATCGCCGCCTCGTCGAACAGCGCGTACAACACGCCGGCCGCCCCGACCAGCAAGCCGACCAGAACGGCAACGCCGATTCCGAGTTTGCGAACAACAGTCATCCCTGATTACCTCGTATTCGCTTCGACAGAGCTTTCAGACTAGCAGCCTGTGAAAATTACGTTTAGATAACTGTAAAACGGGGCTCAAAGGCCCCTCTGCCGCCAATCCTGCGGTCAACTGGAAATATGCAAAAAAAGGAATTCCGGGATTGCTATGCTTTAGCGGGTCGGGCAGATGGTGATGGTCCGAAGGCTGGTTCTATTTGGCAAACGCCCCTGCCCCTTGGGGTTCGTGGCATTCATTCGAGCAGGGCGGCGCGCAGGCGCTGATTTAGCGTCAACTCGGCCCACCAGACCTCCAGTTGCTGTTCGACTGCGAAACCGGCGGAAGACAGCTGATACTTGACGACCTCGTTTGCCCAGTGCGTGCCACCGGGAACGACCCAGCCGTTCTTGATCAGGATGCAGGCCAAGGCCGGCTGCAGTACGCTATGACCAAGGATGTAGCACTCGGAGAACTCCGTCCCGCCCAGTTGGAAAAGCGTCATCTTCCGACGCAACTGTTTGAGCAAGTGCAACAGCGAATAGCGCAGATGGGTGGCATTGGAGGGTAGCAGGGCATCGGAACTGGCGAGCGGCGGCAGGGAATTGAAGGATTGCCACCAGAACTTGCGTACCGCACCGACAAGAAGCCCCGCTAGCATGTGCGACCTCCTTCGCCAGACAAGCTGCCGAACAGTGCTGCACCAACGGTATCGAAAATCGTCGCCACGGGATTTTCCTCGTCGATTCAAAACCGGTACGAAACGCAAGTATTGCTTAGACATTCTTTGGATCGGGCCGATCGTGATTTGTTCCCGGGGTGCCAGGCGATCCGGCGCCTGGCGAGAATCATCCTTGTGAACCCGATTAATACTGTATAAACTACTGTATATCGTATCACTGGAGAGGCCGCCATGTGCGGATGCTACGAACTCAAGGCAAAGGCCAGGACACTGAACAGGCAGTTTCCGCAGCTTCATCTTGAGCAGGGCGAAATGCCCCACGCCGGGGAAATGCACCCGGCCGACCCAGTGCTGATGATCGTCGCCAGCGGCAATGGCCATTCGGGCCGCAAAGCGCGCTGGGGTCTGGTCGGGAGTTTTCTCGACAAGGAACCGCACAGCCCGCCCATCAGCCTTCACGGCGAAGGTCTGGCCTGCAAACCGTTCTACAGCAAGATCCTGAGAAGAAATCGTTGCCTGATACCGGCCACTGCGTTCCATGAATGGCAGACATTGGTTGGCGGAAAACAGAAAATGCGGATCAGCCACCCGGCCGGCGAAGTACTGATGTTCGCCGGCATTTTTGATCACCACCCGCTGGCCGGAACCACCTGTGCCATTCTGACCACCGCCGCCGATGAAACCGTCAGCCGCATCCATGACCGAATGCCGCTCATCCTCGATCGCGATGAAGGCCGCTTCTGGTTGAACGATCATGCCGATTTTCCGGAAGCCGAGTTCGAGGCGATTCTGCAGACGCCCTCAAGACACGCACTGACCGTCGAGGCCATCATCGAGGAAGCGCCATCGCCGCAATTGTCGCTGGCATTCACGTAGACGCCCGGCTGTTTTTTTGCCGCTCTGGTGGCTGCCGAATAGGCTGATTGAACACGGATTTGCTAACGCTTCGCAATTGCAAAAACCTGCTGCAAATCATCAAGGCCCGGTGCAATCCGGCGTAAAGTAACGGGCAGCCGGGAGCATACCCGGCCGACCGCGACTACCTGAATGCCCCTCACCGTGAACACCTCGATTTCCAGCGCCAGTGCCATCCTTCTCGTCGGCCATCCCAACGTCGGCAAATCCGTTCTCTTTCACCGCCTGACCGGCGCTTACGTCAACGTTTCCAACTACCCCGGCACCACCGTCGAAGTCACCCGCGCCAGCACCCGCTTCGACCACACGGCGATGCTGCTCGACACCCCGGCGTCCTCGCCCTGCCCTCGCGCAGCGACGATGAGCGGGCCACCATGCGGGCGCTGCTCAACGAAGACCCGCGCTGCCTGGTCCAGGTCGGCGATGCCAAGAACCTGCGCCGCACCCTGACCCTGACCGCCCTGCTCGCCGAACTCGGCGTACCGATGGTGCTCGCCCTGAACATGCACGATGAGGCCGCGGCGCGCGGCGTCACCGTCGATATCCCGGCCCTCGCCGAAGAACTCGGCATCCCGGTGCTGGCCACCGTCGCCACCGGCGGCGAAGGGGTCGGCGAACTGACCAGCAGCCTGGGCAATGCCCGCCGGCCGCAAGCTCTGCTCCGCTACGATGCCGATATCGAAGCCGACATTGCCGGCATCGGCGCCTGCATCACCCGCCATGCCCCGCACCCCCACCTGGCCGCCCGCGGTCTGGCCATCCTCTATCTCGGCGGCGATTCGGAAGTGGCCGACTGGCTGGCCGCGCATGCCGGAACGGCGCTGGCCGAACTGGAAGCCCTGCGCCAGCAAGCCGGCGCCCGCGCCGAGAACAAACTGCCGAGCCGGCTCGCCCACGAACGCACCGAAGCAGCGGACGCCCTGGCCGCCAGCGTGATCAAACGCGCCGCGATGAGCAGCCCCCTGCTTTCCCAGCGCCTTGGCCAGTACGTCGTACATCCGGTGTGGGGCATTCCCATCCTGCTCGGCGTGCTTTACGCGGTCTATCAGTTCGTCGGCGTATTCGGCGCCACGGTGCTGGTCGGCCTGCTGGAAAAAGATTTGTTCGAAGGCATCCTCAATCCCGCCTTCACCGATCTGGTCCATGCGGCGATCGGCCTACCCTGGCTGGCCGAACTGCTGGTCGGCCAGTATGGCCTGTGGACCATGGGCATGACCTACGCGCTGGCGCTGATCCTGCCCATCGTCACCACTTTTTTCTTCGCCTTTGGCGTGCTCGAGGATTCCGGCTACCTGCCGCGCCTGACGGTGATCGCCAACCGCCTGTTCGCCACCATCGGCCTCAACGGCCGCGCCGTGCTGCCGATGGTGCTCGGCCTGGGCTGCGTGACGATGGCGACGCTGACCACCCGCATCCTGCACAGCCCTCGCGAACGGCTGATCACCATCTTCCTGCTCGCCCTGGCCATTCCCTGTTCGGCCCAACTCGGCGTCGTGCTCGGCATGTTGGGCGGCATTTCCTTCACCGCCGTGCTGGTCTGGGCCGCCGCCATGGTCGGTATCCTGCTGCTCGCCGGCTTTCTCGCCGCCAAGCTGATTCCCGGCCGACGCATTCCGCTGGTCACCGAACTGCCGCCGATGCGCCTGCCGATCATCGGCAATGTGCTGAAAAAAACCGGCGGCCGGCTCAAGTGGTATCTGCTCGAAGTCATCCCGCTCTTCCTGCTCGGCACTTTCATCATGTACGCGCTGGACAAGACCGGCGCCCTGCCCATGATCATCCGCGCTGGCGAGCCGCTGGTGGCAGGCTGGCTCGGCCTGCCGCCCGAGGCCTCGGCCGCCTTCGTCATGGGTTTCCTGCGCCGCGACTTCGGCGCCACCGGCCTCTTCGCCATGGCCCACAGCCTGTCGCCGATCCAGGCCGTGGTCGGCATGATCACCATCACGCTGTTCATCCCCTGCTTCGCCAGCCTGATGATGATGGTCAAGGAACAGGGTGCGAAAGTCGCCGTCGCCATGGTCGTGGTCATCGTTCCCTTCGCCTTCCTGATCGGCGGCCTGTTCAACCTGCTGTTGCGTGCCCTCTGGATCGGCGCATGAGCCCCAAACACGAAGCCCGCCTGCCACTGGCCTTCATCCCGCCCGGCAAGGTAGTCCGCCTCGCCGCGCTGGGCGACGAAATCGACCCACTGCAGCGCGAACAGCTCACCGCCTACGGCCTGGCCGCCGGCCGGCCGCTCAAGGTGCTGCAACAGCGGCCAATGACGGTGATTCTCGCTGACGAGGTTGAACTCGCCCTGGAACATGCGGTCGCACGTCATATCTGGGTGGAAAAGGACACGGCCAACGCCTAGAATGGCCGCTCAGGCAAGCCAGCCGAGGTCCGCCAGCCAGCCTCCGTATTCCAACCAATTCCGGAGAACGACGCTATGAAGGGCGACAATAAAATCATCGACATCCTCAATGGTCTGCTGACCGGCGAACTGACCGCCGTCGATCAATACCTGATTCACGGTGAAATGTATGCCGACATGGGCTTCGGCCATCTGGCCGAGAAAGCCCTGCACGAATCCGATCACGAGCGCCAACATGCCCGCGCCCTGATCCAGCGCATTCTCTTCCTCGAAGGCAAACCGGACCTCAGCAAGCGCGCCGCGCTGAAGATCGGCAAGACGGTGCCGGAAATGCTCAAGGCCGACCTCGACGTCGAATACCACGTCGTCGGCGAGCTGAAGAAGGCCATGGCTGCCTGTGAAAAGGCCCAGGACTACGTCACCCGCGACATGCTCGGCGTTCAGTTGGAAGACACCGAGATGGACCACGCCTACTACCTCGAAAAGCAGATTCGTCTGATCGACCTGGTCGGTCTGGAAAACTACCAGCAGAGCCAGATGGGCTCCGGCAGTCCGGCTTAAGGGAGCACGACGATGAAAGGCGACAAGAAGATCATCGACACCCTGAACAAGGTGTTGAAAAACGAGCTGACCGCGATCAACCAGTATTTCCTGCATGCCCGGATGTTCCGCAACTGGGGTCTGGAAAAGCTCAACGACTACCAGTACAAGCAGTCGATCCGCGTCATGAAGGAAGCCGACGAGATCATCGAGCGCGTCCTCTTTCTCGAAGGCCTGCCCAACCTGCAGAACCTCGGCAAGCTGATGATCGGCGAGGAAGTGGTCGAATGCCTGGCCGGCGACCTCAAGTACGAACGCGAAATCCAGCATCCCCTGCTGGTCGACAGCATCGCCCTCTGCGAGGAACTGCAGGACTACGTCAGCCGCGACCTGCTCGAAGACCTGCTCGAACACTGCGAGGAAGCCATCGACTGGCTGGAAACGCAGCAGAGCCTGATCAAGGACGTGACGCTGGCCAACTACCTGCAGTCACACATGGAGCCGGGCGGCGACTAATAGCCGAAAGAAAAAGCCGCAGTGTGATCTGCGGCTTTTTCTGAAAAGACGCCGACGAGCTGTGCGCCTTTTCTAATCAATCCAGACGTTCTCAATAGCGCCTGTTACGGGCGTTTTCCGATTCCAGCTGGCGTAAATAAGCTTTTTCCCTTGCCAATTGTCGGGCGGCGTCATAGTTCTGTTCGCGCTCGGCGCTCACCCGTTGCCGTTCCTCTTGTTGCCGCGCCAACGTCTCCTGGTGGTAGACATTGCGGGAAACCTGATTGGCGTAGGCCAGATCATTGGCACGGTTGGCGCGTTCAATGGCTTCTTCGCGCAGACGCCGTTGCTCTGCCTGCTGGGCCGCCAACATCTCTTCCTGTTCTCGCTTGGCCTGTATTTCCGCCTGTTTTGCTTCCGCGACGACCCGCTCACGCTCAAGGCGAGCCTTCTCCTGATCAGACTGATACTTGGCGTACCCCACACCGCAGACGCCAATAATTGCTGCGACAACGATCAACCGGGTGAAACCTCCCGGCTGCGCGGAAGTCGCAAGCGGTTCGGCTTGCCGCTGGACGAGGCGTTCGTCATAGCGGCGGCGCCGATCGGGGTCCGAAAGCGTCGAATGGGCTTCACGAAGGGCGATCAAGTGGTTGGTTGCATCTTCGTCCCCCTGGGCGGCCGGATCGACAAACTTGGCCTGAAGACGCTTGTAGCCGGCGGCAATAGCTTCCTGGCTGGCGGATTGATTGACCTCGAGGAGGTCATAAAGGTTAGTGGCCATGAATGGAAAAAATGCTCCGGTCGCGCTCAGCGTGAGCGCCGGTTGTAGGTAGAGGGTGGCACAGGCTCGCTGTTGAGGATATAGACCCCACCGCGCGCGTTCCGGTCGCGGGCGGCCCGATATTCGAGTTCAGCCAATTGACCTCGGTTGCCCTGATTAATCGACTCGGCCTGCCGGCGCTGCTCTCGGCTCACCTTATCGGCACCCTCGTCAACCCGGTTGGCCCCGGCCGCACATGGCGTATCCGAAAAGTGCACCTGCCCCCCTTTGACACATCGGTAGGTGTCGGCGGAAGCCTCTAGACAAAAACAGCAAACAGACAACAGGACTGCCATTCTGCGACGCATGGATACCGCCCCCGATAGATTATTTTGATTGATAGACCGCGCGAATCTTACCCACTCGAATTATGCCGTGTAATTTAACGGGGATCCATTTGCTTACTGTTCCGCCGATATTTTTTGCGGAATTTCCTCGTGTAAAACCAGGCCAACGAAATAGCGACAAGTCGTTGAATCAGTCCAGGCCTGCCTGATCTGCGGTGGCCGGCGACTCACTCAGGAACGGCCGGCGGTGCGACCACTGAAACCAGCACCTTGTCGACCCGGTTGCCGTCCATGTCCATGACCTCGAAGCGCCAGCCGGTCGCTTCGAAATGATCGGTCGGCGACGGGATGCGGCCGAGGGTGTGCATGATGAAACCGCCGAGCGTGTGAAAGCTGCGTTCGTCTTCACCGGGCAGGTCGTCGTCAATATCGAGGGCGGATTTAAGGCGTTCGACACCGACATCGCCATCGACCAGCCAGGAGCCGTCCTCGCGCTGAACCATGTCGCGGTCCTCCGGGGCTTCCGGCACCGACAGTTCGCCGACGATGGAAGCGAGGACGTCGGTCAAGGTAACCAGCCCCTGCACGTCGCCGTATTCGTCGACGATCAGGGCAAACTGCAGGCGGGCGCGGCGGAAGCTTTCCAGAAGCTGGGTCGTGGTTACCGATTCCGGAACGTAGAGCGGCGGATGCAGTACCGACTCGACATCGGCCGCCGTGATGCAGTGGCCGGGTAGCGCCTTCTTGAGCAGATCGCCGGTTTGCAGGATGCCCAGGATATGGTCGAGGCCGTCGCGGCACACCACCAGGCGCGAGAATTCGGTATCGACGATGCGTTGGCGAACCGTTTCCTCGTCTTCATCGAGATCGACCACGAACATCTCGCGGCGCGGCGTCATGATCGCGGCGATGCGCTGCTCATCGAGGCGCAGGACGTTGGACACCAGTTCCTGCTCGCTCTCGTGAAAGACGCCGGCCTCGGCGCCCTGCTCCATCAACACGTTGATCTCGTCGTTGGTGACCGGCGACTCCTCCTTGGCACGGGCACCGATCAGGCTCAGGATTGCGGTGCAGGACCCCGACAGGATGACGACCAGCGGATGGGTGAGCCGGGCGAGCACCATCATCGGTCGGGCGATCAGCGCGGCAATGCCCTCCGGCGCCAGCATGGCCAGGCGCTTGGGCACCAGTTCGCCGACCACGACCGAAAAATAGGTCAGTCCGACGACGGTAATGGTCAGCGCCACGGTCCGCGCGTAGGGCGCCACCAGGGGAATGCCGGCCAGCCATTCGGCCAGCGGGTCGGCAAGCGCCGCTTCACCGATCGCCCCGCTGAGAATGCCGACCGAGGTGATGCCGACCTGAATGGTGGAAAAAAAACTGGCAGGTTCCTGGTGCAAAGATAGCGCCGCTTGGGCGCCCAGGCTGCCGTCTTCTGCCAGGTTCTGGAGTCGCGACTTGCGCGAGGAAACGACGGCAATCTCGGACATGGCAAACAGGCCGTTCACGAGAATGAGTATGAGGAGCAGTGCTATGTCCATCGGAAAAGCCGCCCTGCGCCTGGATGGCGCGCGACTTCGGTGTTGAGATGGCGCTGATTGTAGCAGGGCCGGTAGATGGTCTTAGATCGTCGATTCGGCGGCAAAAAACCCACAAAGGACATCAATCCGGCATGCGGTCGGATTCCGGCGAGTTGAAAATTCCCCGGGAAAAGACGAACATGCCGGCCCCTTGCCGATCCATCCAGCTTACTGCCCAGGGCGCATTTCATGGACCGGCGACCACGATACCCACGGAACGGCCATGACCTTCAAAGACAGCTCTGCACAATTTCAATTCGTCGATGTCGCGCTAATCCAGCCCGATCCGGGCCATCCACGCAAGGGCGTCGACGCGGCCAGCGTCAAGAGCCTGGCCAATTCGATCGGCAAGATGGGTGTCATCCAGCCGCTGGTCGTCCGCCCCGCCGACGCGGCCGGCCGCTATACCGTGATCGCCGGCGAGCGGCGGCGGCAGGCCGCCATCCTGGCCGGCGAGAAATCAGTGCCAGTGGTGATCCGCGCCTGCGCGCCGGACGAGACACTGGAAGTGCAGGTTTTTGAAAACATCGGACTCGGCGTCCGCGCCCCGCTGGAACCGCGCGAGATGGCCAACGCCATCCAGGCAATTGCCGAACGCTTCGCGACGCCTGAGGAAGCCGCCCAGCACTTCGGCCGGGCGCCGACCTGGCTCAGCCAGGCGACCGCCGCCGCCAACCTCTCGGAAAAGGTCACCGCCCTGCTCGATTCCGGCAAGATTTCCAGCACCAGCACCGCCGTCCAGATCGAGAAACTGGCCAAGAAAAACGAAGCCAAGGCCGAGTCGCTGATCGGTCACATCGAGCAGTTGCCGGAAGGCGAAAAGGTTTCCCGCAAGGTCGTCGCCAGCGCCCTCTCCCAGGAAACCAGCCGCCGCAAGAAGAACGAGGAAACCACGGCGACAGCCGGCGGCGACACCGACGTGCCGCCCTGGGAAGAACTGCCAGCCGTAGCGCCGACCGCACCTGCGCTGGCCGCGCCGCGCGCCCGGGTCAATCCGGGCAAGGTCAAACTGGTCGCCGAAATACTGGGCTTGAGCGATGGCGACGAGGAGGAAATCCTCGAACGGCTGATCGACGAGTTCCTGGCCCTGAAGCGCGCCTGAGCCTCGGCAAAAAAACGGCCGCGCAGGGCGGCCGCAATACCTCAGAGGAAGCGGTTTCGCTCAGTGCGCGAGGAAATCGAGCACCATGCGGTTGAACTTGTCGGCGTGCTCCCACTGCGCCCAGTGGCCGCAGCGGTTGAAGATGTGCAGTTCGGCGTTCGGCATGCCCCAGAGCAGGCGCAGGCCGACGTCCATCGGCACGAAGCGGTCGTCACGGCCCCAGATAACCAGGGCCGGGGCGGCGATTTCGCCGAGGCGCGGGCCGTAGTCGGTGAATTGCTTGGGGTTGGCGGCGTGGCTCTTGACGAAATTCTCCAGGTGGTCGCGCCGGGCCAGCATGTTGTCGAGACGGGCCTGATAGAGTTCTTCGGTCAGGCTGCTGGCATCGAAGACAAAGACGGCCATCATCCGCTTCAGGTTCTCGATGCTCGGCTCGCGATACAGCGCCTGAATCAGCTTGATGCCTTCGGTCGGCATCGGCACGAACTGGCTGGGGCCGCCGGTACCGCCACCCATCAGGACCAGCTTGCCGACGCGGCTCGGGTTGGCCAGCGCAAAGGCGACGGCGCTGTGGCCGCCCATCGAATTGCCGATGATATGCACGCGTTCGAGATCGAGGGCATCGAGCAGCCCCTTCAGGGCGCGGGCGTTGAGTTCGGAACGCGAGCCGGTGCACACGATGGGATCGCTCTTGCTCCAGCCCGGGCAGTCCATGAGGATGACCCGGTAGCCGGCGGCGACCAGCGGCTCGACATTACGGTTGAAATTGGCCCAGCCGCTGGCACCGGGGCCGGAGCCGTGCAGCATGACGACCGTCTCGGCGCCCTGCCCGGCATCGTTGTAATGCAGTTGCAGGTCGAGATCGCCTTCCTTGATGCGGACGAACCGGCTGGTCGCGGTTTCGGTGAGGGTTGGGGTAGTCATGGTGGTTTTCCTTTATCAATGAATGATGCTGTTGGGTTTGGCCGCGTCAGGCGAAAGGCCGGCCGCCGAAGCCGATCGGCGCCGGGGCGCATTCGACCAGGCGCGAAAACAGGGCCGAGAAGTCTTCCGAGGCGCCGTCCTTGCCCGAGTTCTCGGCCATTTCGGCAAGAAACTCCTGGTTAACCGCGGCCCAGTCCTCAGCCGTCAGATGGCGGCGGATCAGCGGCAGCACGATGTCTTCCTCGGCCATCATGTGGCTGCGGTAGAAGTCGGCGTAGCGGTCGAAGGCCGCGGCAAAGCCGGCGAAGCGGGTGGGATCGGCGACGAAATCAGCCAGCGCCCGGTCGAGGGCGGCGATGCGCTCCGGCGCAGCGGCATGCTGCACCGCCAGGTTGGCCAGGGCGTCAGCCCCTTCCGCCGTCCGTCCTTCGAGATACTTGAAGAGCAGGTCTTCCTTCGGGTGATGGCGCTTCTCGGCGTAGGCGTCGAGATAATGGACCATCGCCTGGAAGAGCTTGAGGTCCGGCTCAAGCCGGCCGGCGGCGACTTCCTTGAGCATGAAGCGGATGGCGTGCAGGATGGCGGCCAGCGCCTGGTGCTCGTCGGAAATGATGCGCAGTGCTTCCATGGGGGTTCTCCGTAATCCTTAAGTTGACAGCATTTCCTGATGCTTGCTGGCCAAGCCGAGGTAGCTTTCGATGACGCGCGGATCGCCGCGCAGCTGTTCGGCCTCGCCCTGCATCTTGACCTCGCCGTTTTCCAGCACGTAGGCGTAGTCGGCCACCTGCAGCGCGGCGCGGGCGTTCTGCTCGACCAGCAAGATGGATACGCCGCGCCGGCGCAGTTCGGCGATGATGCGGAAAATCTCGCGGACGATCAGCGGCGCCAGGCCGAGGCTGGGCTCGTCGAGCATCAAGAGCTTGGGCTTGGCCATCAGCGCCCGGCCGACCGCCAGCATCTGGCGCTCGCCGCCGGACATCGTGCCGGCCGCCTGGTGGCGGCGCTCCTTGAGCCGGGGAAAGAGCGCGAAGACGTCCTCTATCGTTTCCAGATGGTCGCGATGGCCGTGCCGGCTGCGCTGGAAGGCGCCGAGCAGCAGATTGTCCTCGATGCTCATGGTGCCGAACAGCTCGCGCTTTTCCGGCACCAGGTTCATGCCGCGGACGACCATGCGTTCGACTTCCGGCACCTGCTCGATGCTGCCGTCGAAGGCAACCTGGCCGGAAGACGGCAGCAGGCCCATGATCGCCGACAGCGTCGTCGTTTTGCCGGCGCCGTTCGGGCCGATCACGGTGACGATCTTGCCCTCGCCGACTTCCAGGCTGATCTTGCTGACCGCCTCGACCTTGCCGTAGGCGACTGAAAGGTCTTTGACTTCCAATACGTTCGTACTCATGCCGCGACGCCCCCTAAATAGGCTTCCAAAACCGCCGGATCGCTTTGCACCTCTTCCGGCAAGCCGGTGGCGATCTCTTCGCCGAATTCCATGACCACGACGCGGTCGACCAGGCTCATCACGAAATCCATGTCGTGTTCGACGATCAGCACCGCCATACCTTCCGATTTCAGGCGCTTCAGGAGGTCGGACAGCGCCTGCTTTTCCTTGAAGCGCAGGCCGGCTGCCGGTTCGTCGAGCAGGAGCAGGCAGGGGTCGGAACACAGGGCGCGGGCGATTTCGAGGATACGCTGCTGGCCGAGGGCCAGGCTGCCGGCCTCGACATGCATGTATTCGCCGAGCCCGACCCGTTCGACCTGGATCGCCGCTTCGCGCAGCACGCGGGCTTCCTCGGCCCGGTCCAGGCGCCAGGCGGCCGCCAAGACCCCCTGGCTGCCGCGCATGTGGGCGCCAATGGCGACGTTCTCCAGCACGCTCATGGTGGGCAGCAGCAGCACGTGCTGGAAAGTCCGGCTCATGCCAAGGGCGGCGATTTCCCGCGAACTGTGGCCGGCCACCGGCTGGCCGCGGAACAAGATCTCGCCGGAAGTCGGCGTATCGACACCGGAGAGCAGGTTGAACATCGTGCTCTTGCCCGCACCGTTCGGGCCGATCAGGGCGAGGATTTCGCCAGCCTGAACATGCAGGCTCATGTTGTTGTTAGCGACCAGGCCACCGAACTTGCGGGTCACCGCCCGCGCTTCGAGGATCACCTCGCCATGCGGCGGCTGGGCCTTCCTGGGCAGCGGTTCGGCAGCGACGTCGACCACCTTCGGCTCGTGGCGCACCGGCACCAGGCGGGCGAGCAGCGGCCACAGCCCGTCGCGGGCCCGATGCAGGACGACGATCATCAGCAGGCCGAAGACGATGACTTCGAAATGCCCGGCCGAGCCGAACAGCTTGGGCAGGATGTCCTGCAGCCACTGCTTGAGGACGGTGATCACCCCGGCCCCGACCAGGGCGCCCCAGACCTGCCCGGCGCCGCCGACGACGGCCATGAACAGGTACTCGATGCCGATGTGCAGGCCGAACGGCGTCGGATTGACGAAGCGCTGCAGGTGGGCATAGAGCCAGCCAGCGGCGCAGGCGTGCAGCGCGGCGATGACGAAGATCACCATGCGGGCGCGCGAGGTATCGACGCCCATCGCCTCGGCCATCACCATGCCCCCCTTGAGCGCCCGGATGGCGCGGCCTTCGCGCGAGTCGAGCAGGTTCTTGGTGGTGAACAGGGCGGCCAGCACGAAGGCCCAGACCAGATAGTAGTAATGCCGGTTATCGAGCAATTCGACACCGAAAATATTGATCGCCGGCAGGTTGGAGAGGCCGGCATGGCCGCCGAGGAATTCCATGTTGCCGAACAGGAAGAACAGGCTGATGCCCCAGGCCATGGTGCCGAGCGGCAGGTAGTGGCCGGACAGCTTCAGGGTGAAGGAGCCGAGGACGATCGCCACCGTCGCTGTCAGCGCCAGGCCGACGAGCAGCGCCGCCCACGGCGAACCGCCGATAAAGGACAACCAGGCCGGCAGTTCGCCGCCGCTGGTCAGCCAGGCCGTGGTGTAGGCGCCGAGGCCGACGAAGGCCGCCTGACCGAAGGAGGTCAGACCGCCGACGCCGGTCAGCAGGACCAGGCCGAGGGCGACCAGGGCCGAGAGGCCGACGTAGTTGAGCAGCGTGACGTAGAACTCGGGCAGGACCAGCGGCGCCAGCAGCAGCGCGCCGAGGAAGACGGCCAACGCCAGGCGCGGGCTGATCCAGCCGTCACGCCGGGCCGCCGTCACGACATGCGCCGTTTCCTCTTCCTCGACATGATGGGTGGACCACGATAGCCAGACCAGCACCGGGATGATCAGCGAGAACACCAGCACGTCCTTGAAGGCGCTGGCCCAGAAGGAGGAGAAGGATTCGAGCAGGCCGACGACGACGGCACCGGCCGCCGCCAGCGGGTAGCTGGCGAGGCCGCCGATGATCGCAGCGACGAAGCCCTTCAAGCCGATCAGGAAACCGCTGTCGTAATAGATGGTGGTCAGCGGCGCGACCAGGAGGCCGGACAGCGTGCCGATCAGGGCCGCGAAGAAGAAGGTCTGGCGGCCGGCCAAGGCCGGCGAAATGCCCATCAGGCGGGCGCCGTTGCGGTTGATGGCGGTGGCGCGCAGGGCCTTGCCGGCCAGCGTGCGGTCGAAATACAGATAGAGGCCGACGATCAGCGCCAGCGAGGCGGCCAGCACGACCAGGGTATGGCCGCCGACCAGCAGCGAACCGACCGCGACCTGCGCCTCGCTGAACGGCGCCGTGCGCGAGCCTTCCGGCCCGAAGATCAGCAGGCCGAGGCCGACCATCAGCAGATGCAGGGCGACCGAGACAATGAGCAGGACCAGCACCGGCGCTTCGGCCACCGGCTGGAAGGTGACGCGGTAGATCATCGGCCCCATGGGCACGACGATGGCCAGCGCCAGCAGCGCTTTCGCCAGATGCGGCAATTCCGCCAGCGGCAGCACCCAGAGCAGGCCGGCGACGGCCAGCGGATAGGCGAGATTCCAGAGCAGTGACTTGCCGAGCTGGCGGCGCCCGGGCTTGGCGGCGACAAGGTCGGCGCCCAGGGTCAGCACACCGGCGCCAAGCAGCAGCCAGACGGTGCCGGGGTAATGGCCGGCTTCCAGGGCCGCCATGGTCAGCGCTCCCCAGGCGAGGAATTCGCCTTGCGGGATGAAGATGATCCGGGTGACGGCAAAGACCAGGACCAGCGCCAGTGCCAGCAAGCCATAGATGGCACCATTGGTGACGCCATCCTGAGCCAGCAGGGCGAAGATTTCAGCATCCATGAAGGACTCCAGTGCGACCTTGGCGGTCGCCGATCAAAACAGGGCAAAAGCCGGGCCGACAGCGTGCCGGCCCGACATCGTCAGACGGCCAGTCCGCGTTCGCGGGCCATGGTCATGGCGGTGTCCTCGATCATGTCCTCCTGGCCGCCGACCATGCCCCGGCGGCCGAGTTCGACCAGGATGTCGCGGGCCGGGACGCCGTATTTCACGGCGGCGCGCTTGGCGAAGAGCAGGAAGGAGCCATAGACCCCGGCATAGCCCAGGGTCAGCGCATCGCGGTCGATACGGATAGGGAAGTCCATGATCGGCACGACGAGGTCTTCGGCGACGTCGGTGATCTTCGCGACATCGACGCCGGTCTCGATGCCCATCAGGCTGCACACGGCAATCAGCACTTCCATCGGCGTGTTGCCGGCCCGGCGCCGAGGCCGGCGGCTGCCGCATCGATGCGGTTGGCCCCGACTTCGATGGCGGCGATCGAGTTGGCGATGCCCATCGCCAGGTTGTGGTGGCCATGGAAACCGAGTTCAGTTTCCGGCTTGAGGGCTTGGCGGACCGCCCCCAGGCGTTCCTTGACGCCATCCGGCAGCAGGTGGCCGGCCGAGTCGGTGACGTAGATGCAGTTGGCACCATAACCTTCCATGAGCTTGGCCTGCTTGACCAGGCCTTCGGCACTGTTCATGTGGCTCATCATCAGGAAGCCGACGGTGTCCATGTCGAGTTTGCGGGCCATGGTGATGTGCTGCTCCGAGACATCGGCCTCGGTGCAGTGGGTGGCGACGCGGATGGTGTGCACGCCGAGGTCTCTGGCCATCTTGAGGTGGTCGACGGTGCCGATGCCGGGCAGCAGCAGGGCCGAGACCTTGGCCTGTTGCATTTTCGGGATGACGGCGCCGAGATACTCTTCGTCGGTATGGGCCGGGAAGCCGTAATTGACCGAGGAGCCGCCCAGGCCATCGCCGTGGGTGACTTCGATCAGCGGCACGCCGGCTTCATCGAGGCCGCTGGCGATGGCGATCATCTGGTCGAGGGTCATCTGGTGACGCTTGGGGTGCATGCCGTCGCGCAGCGTCATGTCGTGGACGGTAACGATCTTGCCTTTGAGATTCATGGTTTTCTCCTGGGGTTCGCGGGGCGCGCTCAGTGGGCGCCGCAGCCGGCGGTCTTGGCGACGCCGACGGTATCGACCGCTTCGAGGGTCAGCCGCCCGTTGAGGATTTCCTCGGCGAACATTTCGGCGGTGCGGGCGGCAGCGGCAGTCATGATGTCGAGGTTGCCGGCGTAGGTCGGCAGGAAGTCGCCGAGGCCCTGGACTTCGAGGAAGACCGAGACGCGGTTGCCGTCGAAGACCGGGCCATTGACCAGGCGGTAACCCGGCACGTAGCGCTGGACTTCGGCAATCATGGTCAGGATGGAGTCGGTGATCCGCGCCTGGTCGGGTGTTTCTTCGGTCAGGCAGTGCACGGTGTCGCGCATGATGAGCGGCGGTTCGGCCGGGTTGATGATGATGATCGCCTTGCCCTTTTCGGCGCCGCCGACCTGCTCGATGGCGCCCGAGGTGGTGCGGGTGAATTCGTCGATGTTCTTGCGCGTGCCGGGGCCGGCGCTCTTCGAGCTGATGGTGGCGACGATCTCGCCGTACTTGACCTTCTGGACGCGGGAGATGGCGGCGACCATCGGGATGGTGGCCTGCCCGCCGCAGGTAACCATGTTGACGTTCATTTTCTTTTGCCCGACCAGTTCCCGGAGATTGACCGGCGGCACGCAGTAGGGGCCGATGGCGGCCGGCGTCAGGTCGATCATCAGGACGCCCAGGGCGTTTAGCTTCCGGGTGTTCTCGACATGGACGTAGGCCGAGGTGGCGTCGAAGGCGATCTGCACGCCGTCGGCCAGGACGTGCGGCAGCAGACCGTCGACGCCTTCCGACGTGACTTTGAGGCCCATTTCGGCGGCGCGCTTCAGGCCTTCGGATTCGGGATCGATGCCGACCATCCAGGCCGGTTCGAGGAAGGGGCTGCGCTTCAATTTGTAGAGCAGGTCGGTGCCGATATTGCCGGGACCGATCAGCGCGCATTTGATTTTTCTCATTGCATTCTCCGTGGGGATGTTGATTTCAGGCGAACAGGGCGCTGACCGTACCGAGGCCGTCGATGCGGACATCGAAGCGACCCGGCTCGGTTACCGCGACCATCGGCCCGAGGGCGCCGGTCAGCACGATGTCGCCGGCCTGCAGCGGGCGGCCGCAGCGGACCATGACGTCGGCCAGCCAGATCGCGGCGTTCAGCGGGCTGCCCAGGCAGGCCCGGCCATTGCCGCGCGAGACGACTTCCTCGCCGCGCTTCATTTCCATGGCGCAGGCGGTGAGATCGAGATCGCTCAACTTCACCGGCCGACCGCCGAGCACGAAGAGGCCGCTCGAGGCGTTGTCGGCTACGGTATCGACGAAACGGATGTTCCATTTCTCGATCCGGCTGTCGACGATCTCGATGGCGGGCAGCGCGTATTCGGTGGCGCGGATCAGATCGGCATAGGTATGCCGTTCATGGGTCAGGTCGCGGCCGATGACCAGCGCGACTTCGGCTTCGACCTTGGGCTGGATCAGGCGATTCAGAGCGACCACCTCGCCGTCGCCGACCGCCATGTCGGCGAACAGCATGCCGAAGTCGGGCTGGTCGACGCCGAGTTGGGCCTGCACGGCGAGCGAGGTCAGGCCGATCTTGCGGCCGACCAGGCGGCGGCCTTCGGCCAGCCAGGCCTGGGTGTTGACCTCCTGCACGGCGTAGGCAGCCTCCGGGCTGGTCAGGGCCAGGCGCTCGCGCAGCGGGGCGATCGGCTGGCGGCTGGCGACCGCCGCCTTGAGCAGGGCGGCGGCCGATTGGGTGGTGAGAATGGCGTCACTCATTACTTCACCAGCTTCCAGTGATTGTTCTCGACCTTGATCAGCACGATGCTGCTCGCGTCGTAGCCGGCGTGGTCGTTGGCGGCCATGGTGTAGACGCCGTTGGTGCCGACCAGCTTGCTGGTCTTCTCGATGCCATCGCGCAGGGCGGCGCGGAATTCCGGCGTACCAGCCTTGGTCTTGCCCTTCTGGGCGCCGACGATGGCGTTCTGGAGCAGCAGCCAGGCATCCCAGGAGGCGCCGGCGAAGGTCGAGCGGGAATCCGGACCGTTCTTGGCTTCCAGATCCTTGACGAAGGCGACGCCGTTCTTCTTGGCCGGGTGACTGTCCGGCAGTTGCTCGGCGACCAGCACCGGGCCGACCGGGATCAGCGCCCCTTCAACCGACTTGCCGCCGACGCGCAGGAATTCCTTGCTGGTCACGCCATGCGATTGATAAATCTTGCCCTTGAAGCCGCGCTCGCGCAGGGTGATCTGCGGCATCGCGGCCGGCGTGCCGGAAGCGCCGACGAAGACGACGTCCGGCTTGGCGGCCATGATCTTCAGGACCTGGGCCTGGACACTCGGGTCGGCCCGGCCGTAACGCTCCGAGGCGACGATGTTGAGCTTGCCTTCGCCGGCCTTGGTCAGCGCCTTCAAGAGCAGTTCGCCCCAGGAATCCGAGAAGCCGATGAAGCCCACCGTCTTGGCGCCGTTCTCGACCATGTCGGCGACGATGCGCTGGACCATGAGGTCGGCCGAGGGCTCGCTGCGGAAGACGTAGCCGCGCTTATCGCCGGCGACGTCGAGGGGGGCGACGGAGATCATCGGTGTTTTCTCGGCATTGGCGACATCGGCCATGGCGACGGCGGTGCTGATCAGGTTGGGGCCGAGGATGGCGTCGACCTTGTCTTCGGAAATCAGCTTGCGGACGTTCTTGACGGCGCTGGTCGGGTCGGTGCCGTCGTCGAGCAGGATGTAATTGACCTTCTCGCCGCCGACCGTGGCCGGGAACAGGGCGACCGCCTTCTTGGTCTCGGCGCCGAGCGCCGCGGCCGGGCCGGTCAGCGAGGCGATGATGCCGACGTTGATGTCGGCGAAGGCCGGGGCGGCGGCCAGGGCGGCGATGGTCAGGACCAGCAGTTTGTCCAGTTTCATTGTTGTCTCCTCAGGGGGTGTCGGATGCCGCTGGGCGGCTTACTGCGGAATGCGGCGGAAGCCGCCGTTCAGGTAGATCAGGGCCTCGCCGTCGTTGCGCTCGCAGGTGGCGAGCACTTCGCAGAGGAAGGCGTGGTGGGTGCTTTCGTCAAACACCTTGATGACGCGACAGTCGAAATTGGCCAGCGTGCCGTCGAGCGCCGGGGCGCCGGTGGTCAGTTCGCGCCAGCGGCCGTGCTCGAAGCGGGCGTCGCCGTGCACCTCCTTGACCATGCCGGCGAAGACCTTGGCGACCTCCTCCTGGTCGCCGGCCAGGACATTGATGCAGAGCGCGCCGCTGTTGCGGATGACCTCGCTGGCCGCGACATTCTTGTTGACGAAGACGACCAGGCGGGGCGGATCGGCCGTCACCGAACAGACCGCGGTGGCGGTCAGGCCAGCGCGCTGTTCGCCGTCGCGGGCAGTGATGATGGTGACGCCGACGGCGAAGTGGCGCATGCCGTAGCGATGATCGTCGGAGGTCACGGTCGGCACCTCGGCCAGCCGGGCGTTCGGCGTCCAGTCCAGCAACTGGTTGATTTGTGCGTTCATGGCCGGCAGCTCACTGGTATTGCGTCGTTGCCGCCGGCTTGGCGCCGAACGGGTTGGGTTGGGGCAGCGGGTTGCCGAGCAGCTGGCCGCCCAGGAGGTCGCCGATGTTGTCCTGGTTCTGGGTGATGTGATTGGCTCCGACCAGGATGTCGCGCATCTGGCGCTGCATCGGGCAGTTCATCCAGACGCCGCGGGTCGAGGTCTTCTTGAAGATCATGTGGGCCGCCTCGAAGCACTCGCCGCCGGTGAACTGGTTGGTCGCGAAGTGGCGGATGCGCAGATCGAGCGGCACCATCTGCCCCTTGGAAGCAAAGCTCCAGGCCTCTTCAGTGTTCTGGATAACACGCGAGGAGGCGCCAACGATCTTGGCATAGGCCTCGCCCAGCTTGCCCTTGATGAACGGATCGTTAACCGCCGCACCGACGGCCTGGTTGAGGTTCTGGCGCGGCACCATGTGCTCGATGTAGAGGTCGACCATGCCGCGGGCCATGCCGATGATCACTGACGAAACTGCGGCGTAGAAGACATAGAAGAACGGCATCTTGTACAGATTCTCGACCCCGCCGTGCGAATGCTCGTCGTAGGCGCCGATTGCGTGGCTGCGGTAGTCGGGGACGAAGACGTCCTTGATCACCAGCTTCTTGGAGCCGGTGCCGCCCAGGCCGACGACGAACCAGTCGTCGACGATCTCGAAGTCGCTGCGCTGGATCCAGAAGGAGCGGAAGACCAGTTCGCCGTTTTCCTCGACGCGGCCGCCAACGAAGGCGCCACCGGCCGCATGGTCGCATCCGCTGGAGGTCAGCCAGTCGCCGTTGAGCTTGTAGCCGCCTTCGACCTTGGCGACCGTTCCGAACGGCGCGTAGGAGGAGGACACGAGCTTGGTGTTGTCCTCGCCCCACAGTTCGTCACCCACCGTGTGCGGCAGCAGGCCCACTTCAAATGGATGGACGCCGAGCACCATGACGTTCCAGGCACTGGACGGGCAGCCGCGGGCCAGTTCCATGAGCACCTTGTTCAGCACGTTGGGGTTCATTTCGTAGCCGCCCCAGCGCTTGGGCTGGAGAATCCTGAAGAAGCCGGCATCCTTGAAGGCCTGGATGACCGTCGGGGAAACCATGCGGTTCTTTTCGCATTCCGCGGCCTGGGCGCGCAGCATGGGAATCATGTCGTGGGCGCGCTGGACGATTTCGGCTTCGCTGGGGATTTCGACGGCGAACTTTTCAATCTTGCTCATGTTGGGTCTCCTGAATTTGATAGACGTGTTTCGTTAAGCGGCGCGGATTCAGCAGGAATCAGCACAATTCGGCGCTGATCACGCCGTAACCGGCAATCCACTCGTTGATCGGACGGTAGTAGTCCTGGCGAGCGTGGTAGGAACCCGCGGCGGCCAGGGCCGAGAAGGCAGCGACCCAGGTGCGGATTTCGTGCGTCGAGCGGCCCGCGGCGCGGGAGATTTCCTCGATCTTGAAGTTGTCGATTTCAGCCAGGCGGCCTTCCACCAGCAGGTCCATGAAGGCCAGGTCCCATTCGGTGTTGAGCGGCGTCAGCGGGCATTCGGCGGTGCCGAAAATCTTGCCGGTGGCGATGGTGCGCGCCTGACGGGCGGCGCGGAATTCGGGCGTCGGGTTGCGGCCGGCGATCAGGAAGTTGGCGACCTCCTCCGGCGCATCGGCGAGCAGCGGTACCGGCGGTTCGTGCGAGAGGCCGCCGGTACCGAGGATCAGCACGCGCTTGTTGAGCTTGGCGATGAACTGGCCGACCGCTTCACCGAGCTTGCGGATGCGGCGATAGGGACCGAAGGGCGGCGCCACCGAATTGATGATGATGGGAATCACCGGGTAGCGGGTCAGGCTGCCGGTCAGTTCTTCCAGGGTCTGGGTGCAGCCGTGATCGACCTGCAGGCGGTGCGAGATGGCGATATCGATGTCGCTGTCGAGGATGAACTTAGCCATCTCCAGCGCCAGCCCCTGGTCGACCGCGAGCGGCCCGGGCAGCGTCTGGTAATCGGCCACCGAGTCGGCTGCCGTGGCGATGACGAAGGGCGGCATCAGGTCATAGAACAGGCCGTTGTAGTGATCCGGCGCAAAAACGACGATCAGCTCGGGATCGAAGGCTTCGACTTCGGCCCGCGAGCGGGAGAGAATGGCATCGACTTCACTGACGACGTCGGCGCCGGGATCGTTCAGGCCGCGCAGCGGGGTGTGGGACAGGCATTTCAGCTTGATGCTCATGAATGCTCCTTGATCTGTGGATTCAGGCAAGCCGCTCCCGGCGGGAACCGCGAGGTTCCCGAGCGCAAGGGCCGAAATTTTGTGGGGTGAGTGGCGAAGGACGGGGCCGGACTTGTCGGCTACCCGGTATCGCTTGTGCAGTCAGTCAGTTTCATCTTCGTCTCCACGCCGTTTTAGTTGATGGAGCGATTCTAGGGAGATGCAAGCGCCGGAGAAAATTTATCTCCGCAATGTTCACAATATGCACAACATTGTTTTTGAAATATGTTTTCAGTACAAAACGGGAAAACCATGCGTCCATCGAGCGGTGCCGCCTACCGGCACGTCCAGGGCCTGAGCCGCGGGCTGGCCATCCTGCAGGCGATCAACCGCTCACCCGACGGCTGGGCGAAGATCGCCGAACTGAGCACGACGACCGGCCTGCACCGGACAACCGTCCGCCGCCTGCTCGAAACCCTGCAGGCCGAAGGCTACGTCCGGCGCAGCGCCTCGGACGACAGCTACCGCCTGAACCAGAAAATCCGCCAGCTCAGCGACGGCTTCACCGACGACGAATGGATTTCGGAAGTCGCCAATCCGGTACTCGGCGAACTGCTGCAGAAGCTGGTCTGGCCTTCAGACCTGTGCACCCTCGACGGCGACTGCATGCTGGTGCGCGAGACCACCCACCGCTTCAGCCCCCTCTCCTTCCACCGGGCGATGATCCGCCAGCGCATGCCGGTCCTGTTCACCTCGGCCGGCCGGGCCTATCTCGCCTTCTGCAGCGCCGAGGAGCGGCAGCAGATCCTCCGCCTGCTGGTCGCCGGCAACGACGAACAGGCCAACTTCGCCCGCAACCGCGTGCTGGTCGAGCAGATGCTGGAGAAGGTCCGCCGCCAGGGCTACGCGACCAACGACGGTGAATGGCACCAGCAACAGAAAATCGCCGCCCTCGCCGTCCCGATCCGCCACAAGGACCAAGTCCTGGCCAGCATCAACGTGGTTTACCTGAGAAAGGCGATGAGCACGGCGGAAGCGGTCGAGCGCTATCTGCCGGAACTGAATGCCGCCGTGACCAAGATCGAAGCCCGCCTGAACGAAATGGAGACGCTGGTTCAAGCCGACCATGCCGAGCCTGCCGCCTGATGACAGGTGGCGGCCAACGTGGCTCAGCTCGCGGCCCTGGCCCATGCCGTATTGCAGGGACAAGAAAGGGAACTTCCATGCCCGAAAGCGACACGTAAACACATAGGCCGTCGACAGCGTCACTCATTGCGAGCGGCGGCGGCCCGTACACCGCACGCAAGCCACCCAAAGGAGAACACAATGAAAACCCTTCAGCGTCTTCTTGCCATCCTTCTCAGCCTGAGCCTGGTCAATGCGATGATGTTCCAGACGGCCTATGCCGGAATGATCTCCACCGAGGAGGTCGCCCGCCTGGCCAGTGTCGATCAGGCGGCGTCCGGCCATGTCCGCCTGACGGCTGCGCTGGCCCGCGCCGACGTTCGTGCCGAAATGGCGCGCCTGGGGGTCGATCCAGCGCTCGCCGTCGAACGAGTCGCCGCGCTGACCGACGAAGAGGCAGCCAACCTTGCCGACCGAATCGATAGCGCCCCCGCCGGGGCAGATGGCGGCGGGATCATCGGTGCGCTGGTGCTGATCTTTCTCGTATTGCTGTTCACCGACATCATGGGGTGGACCAAGATATTTCCGTTCACGCGTTCGATCCGCTGACCAAGGCGTGACTTCGTTAACCGGCTCGCCGGCACGGGAGCGACGGGGGATTGCGCCCGCCGCCCTGGCGTTGCTAGCGCTGTTACTGCTCGGCGGGTGCGCCACCCCGAATGCGCAGTACCAGCGAGAGCACTTCCCCGACCTGCCGTCACGTGCCGAGTTGGCGGATACCCCATTTTTCGCTGACGACAGCCATTATTGCGGTCCGGCAGCACTCGCCACGAGCTTGACGGCGGCCGGCCTGCCGGTAAGCCCCGACACCCTGATCGGCGAAGTCTTCCTGCCCGGCCGGCAAGGGTCGCTGCAGATCGAGATGCTGGCCGGTGCCCGTCGTCACGGGGCGGTGGCAACGCTTATTCCGGGCACCACGGATGCGCTGTTGCGCGAAATTGCGGCCGGCCATCCGGTGGTCGTGCTGCAAAACCTCGGCCTGTCGTGGATTCCATCGTGGCATTACGCCGTGGCAATCGGCTACGACCTCGAAGCCGGGCATCTGCTGTTGCGCTCCGGGCCGTTGAAACGTCAGGAAGTCAGCCTGCGGACTTTCGAATACACCTGGAATCGCAGCCAGCACTGGGCGTTCGTCACGCTGCCGCCGGGCCGCCTGCCGGCGACGGCCAGCGAGCCCGAGGTGACGCGTGCCCTGGTCGCCTTCGAGCGCAACGGCGCGGCCAAGGCCGCGGCCGAGGCCTATCGCAGCGCCCTCGAACGCTGGCCCGACAACCTTACGCTGGCGATGGGGCTGGGCAACGCCCTGCATGCTGCGGGCGACAAGCGCGGCGCCGAGGCGGTCTTTCGCCGGGTAGCCGAAGAACACGATCTGCCGGCGGCCCACAACAACCGCGCCCGCGTGCTGCTCGAACTGGGGCAAGGCACGGAAGCGCGCCTGGCGGCGGAACGAGGTCTGGCCGTTGCCGGGCCGTTACGCCCGACCTTGCTCGAAACCCTGGAAGCCATCGAAGCCGCAGCGTCTCGATGAAGGCGCTGGTCCGCGCCGGCAGCAGGTAGCGACCCTGTGGACGCACCAGACGACTACGGTCGGCAGGCGCGATTCCGCCAAGCAAAATAACTGAAAATTAATTGGAACGTGTGGAAACGCGTCTGCGTCTAATTCGTACCCCGAGAAGCTTGGGGTATTCCCAAGGAGAAAGATCATGAAAGAAAAAATCATCGGTCGTCTAGGACGCGGAATCGCATTAACCGCTGTTGCAGCTTTTGGCATGGCTAGCGTGGCCCATGCTGATATGGCCAAGCACTACAATGAAGGGGGTATTTCGACTCCCGGATATTTCAGCAGTATGGGTTCTGGTGACAGCTCTGCGACGTTTGACCAAACCCAATATGACCAAGTCAATCTTGGCCCCCTGAGTTCAACCCTGTGGGCTCCAAAACGTGGCGCACAAGGCCCGATTCGTGGCGAAGAACCCAGCGCAACGAGCATGCTCAACCGCGACATCGAACGCCGCCTTGGCCCGATTGGCGGACGTGACACTCCGTGACCACTAGGTCACAAAAACGCTAAGCCGGACTAAATAATGAGGCCGCCCAGTTGCGGCCTCTTGTATTTGCCACGTCCCATTCACTTCCCCCTGGACAACGTCGCCCGCAGCATCTCGATAAAAGCGGTAGTCCGCGCCGGCAGCAGGCGGCGGCCCGGGGTGACGCACCAGAGGGTGACGGTCGGCAGGCACCATTCGGGCAGTACGCGCTGAAGCAGGCCCTGTTCCAGCATTTTTTCGGCAAAACGCTCGTCGAGCGCGACGATGCCCATGCCGTGCGCCGCGAGGTCGCGCTGCAGGCCGGGGAATTGACGGCCAGCGGGCCATTCGGTAGCCCTTCCCAGGTCTCGGTGCCGCGCGCCAGGCGCCACGGCTGGGCTTCACCGTTGCCGCCGATCAGGCGCAGGCCGACGTGATCGAGCAGGTCGGGTGGGCTGGCCGGGATGCCATAGCGTTTCAGGTAGGCCGGGCTGGCGTAGAGGCCGTTCGTCATTTCGCACAGCTTGCGGGCGACCAGCGTGCCGTCGTCGGGCAGCCGGCTGGCAGCGCGCACGGCGAGGTCGAAGCGTTCGGCCAACAGATCGACACGGCGCGGCGAGAGATCGAGTTCCAGGCGCACTTCCGGGTAACTCGCGGCATATTGCAGCAGCAAGGGGGTCAGATCCAACTCGCGAAAATCGGGCGGCATCGAAACCCGCAACACGCCGCGCGGCGTGCCTTGCCGATGCAGCGCCATGGCCGAGGCGGCTTCGGTTTCCTCGAGCAGGCGCTTGGCGTGATCGAGAATGCGCTCGCCGAACTCGGTGATCGCCAGGCGGCGGGTGCTGCGCGTCAGCAGGCGCTCGCCGAGCTTGGTTTCGAGCGCCGTAATGCGCCGCGACAGGGTCGATTTCGGCAGACCGGTGCGTTCCGCCGCCTTGGAAAAGCTGCCGGCCTCCATGATGTGGGCGAAGAGGATCAGGTCGTTGGCATCGAGGCTCATGGGCATCCTTATTGTTTCATTTACGGAACAATCATACCCATTTAAACGGCTTCCGGCCCACAAATTCAGCCAATAGAATGAGCTCCATGGTTACGGCAGATGCCGGCCTCGCTCCCCACCCCAACCCTGGAGAAAACGATCATGAAAATCCTGCAAATCAACGCCAGCGCCCGTTCCGCCGGTTCCAACTCGACCCGTCTGGCCGATACCGTCACCGCCCGCCTGCTGGCACAAAACCCCGATGCCGTCGTCGACCTACGCGACCTGGCCGCCAACCCGCACCCGGTGCTCGACGAACCGGCGCTCGGTGCCTTGTTCACCCCGGCCGAACAGCGCACGCCGGAACAGGCGGCCCGCGTCGCCCTCGACGATGCGCTGATCGCCCAGGTCCAGGCGGCCGACGCCATCGTGCTCGGCGTGCCGATGTACAACTTCGGCGTGCCGGTGCAACTGAAGACCTGGATCGACGCCATCGCCCGTTCCGGCGTCACTTTCCGCTACACCGCGAACGGTCCGGAAGGCCTGCTCAAGGGCAAGAAGGTCTATGTCGCCCTGGCCCGCGGCGGCCTCTACCGCGACACCCCGGCCGATTCGCAGACGCCGTATTTGAAGAGCGTGCTCGCCTTCCTCGGCATGACCAACGTCGAGTTCATCTTCGCCGAAGGTCTGGCCATGGGCGCCGAGTCCGCGACCAAGGCTTTCGCCGAGGCCGAGGCACGAATCGACGAAATCTTTGCCTAAACCGATAGGCCAAGGCGGTAGCCCGCGCTGCCGTCTCCACCATCAGGAGCCCACGATCATGAGTACAGCATCCAGCACCAATAGCACCTCGTTCCGTAGCGTCGAGCGTCTGGTCCAGGGGGTTCCGACCTCCGACGGCGCCGGCGTCCGCCTGACCCGCGTGCTGACCCAGAACCTGCAGCGCCGGCTCGATCCTTTCCTGATGCTCGACGCCTTCCGCAACGAGAATCCCGACGACTACATCGGCGGCTTCCCCGATCATCCGCACCGCGGCTTCGAAACCGTCTCGTACATGATCGCCGGCCGCATGCGCCACCACGACAGCGCCGGCAATGCCGGCCTGCTCGGGCCGGGCGGCGTGCAGTGGATGACCGCCGGCAGCGGCCTGATCCATTCCGAATTGCCGGAACAGGAAGCCGGACTGATGGAAGGCTTCCAGCTCTGGCTCAACCTGCCGGCCAAGGACAAGATGATCGCGCCCAACTATCGCGACATTCCGTCGGATGTCATCCCCGAGTTCACGACCGAGGACGGCGTGCGCGTGCGCGTCATCGCCGGTTCCAGCCACGGTGTCGCCGGTGCCGTGCAGCGCCCGCACACCGAACCGTTCTATCTGGACGTCCATCTACCGGCCGGTAGCCGTTTCGTGCAGCCGATTCCGGCCGGCCACAATGCCTTCACCTACACCTATCGCGGTCGGGTCAGCATCGGCGGCACCGAGGTCGCGGACCGCCACATGGCGATCCTCGCCAACGACGGCGCCGACGAAGTCTGCATCGAAGCGCCGGAAGCCGCGCGGGTGCTGATCATCGCCGGCCGGCCGTTGAAGGAGCCGATCGCCCAGTATGGTCCGTTCGTGATGAATACCGGCGAGGAAATCCAGCAGACTCTGCGCGATTATCAGGCCGGAAAATTCGAAGCCGCGGTCGTGCAATCGCTGTGAACCAAGTCGCCCAACCCCGGTCGTACCCAGGGATTGCCCCCAGGGCGTGACAATGCAAACCTGAAGACAACCGGAAAGCGACGCGATGGACCTCTCCCAGATCACCGACTCTCTCCAGCGCGACGCGGTCTGGGTGGTTTTTCTCAACGTTCTGCTGCAACAGGCCGGCCTGCCGGTGCCGGCCGTGCCGACTCTGCTGCTGGCCGGCAGCCTCGCCCTCTCCTCGGGACAACTGGCCAACATGCTGGCCGCCGCCATCCTTGCCTCGGTAATCGCCGACTGGATGTGGTACCTCGCCGGCCGGGCCTTCGGCTACCGGGTGCTGACCGGGCTGTGCCGGCTATCGATCAACCCCGGCTCCTGCGTCAGCCAGACCGAAGCCCGCTTCGTGCGCTGGGGCCTCGGCTCGCTGGTCGTCGCCAAGTTCATCCCCGGTTTCTCGACTGTCGCCCCGCCGATTGCCGGTGCCCTGCGCATGCGCCTGCCCGGCTTCGTGCTCGCCGCAGCCGCCGGCGCCGCCTTGTGGGCCGGCCTCGCCCTCGGGCCGGGTGGGTTCTGCGCAAGGAAGTGCATTCGGCGATCGGCGTGCTCGATCAGCATGCCGGCAGCGCGCTGATTGCATTCGGTGGCCTGGCCATTGTCTGGATAAGCTGGAAACTGTGGCAGAAGTATCGCTTCCGGCAACTGTCGGCGGTGCCGCACATCACGCCGGGAGAACTCCTGGCGGCCATGGAGTCCGAGCAGCCCCGCTCCTGCTCGACCTGCGCGGCCAGAGCATGATCGCCGAGACCGGCCCGATCGTCGGCGCCACCATCGCCGAGCACGATCGCCTGCTCGATGCCGTCGGCCACTGGCCGAAGCATCAGCCCATCGTCACCCTGTGCAACTGCCCGGAAGACGCCGGCGCGATACAGGCCGCACACCGCCTGCTCAAGGCAGGCTACCTCTCGGTACGGCCTTTGCGGGGCGGTTACGAAGCCTGGCGGGCGGCGACCGTGGAAGCAGCGTAGGCGACCGCACCATCGCATTGCCCTGGCGATCGCTACCGCGCTTGTTGGTGGTGTTCAAGGCAATGCGCCAACTTGGCCTTGGGAACGCTTTGAATCTTGCGCAGCAGCTCATGCGACACATCGCGGACCCGATACCGGCTGCGCAACTCCTCTTCCAGGTGAACCATCAGGCTCGCCGCCATCTCCGCATCGGCCAGAGCCCGGTGCGCGCGCCCCGCGACGGGCAGGTTGGCATATTCGACCAAGGCGCCCAGCTTGTGGCTCGGGGCTTGCGGCAACAGACGGCGCGCCAGCAACAAGGAACAGGCGAACTCCTGGCGTCGCGTTTGCCTGATGCGGGCCAGTTCGGCATCCCAGAACTTGCAGTCGAACGAGGCGTTATGGGCAACCAGGGGGTAATCGCCAATGAACGCGGAAACTTCACGCATCACATCCGCCACCGGCGGCGCCGAGCGAATCATGTCATTGGAGATTCCGGTGAGCGCTTCGATGAACGAAGGAATGCGCACCCCCGCATTCATCAGGCTCTGATAGCGGTCCACAATCTTGCCGTCGTGGAGGATTACGGCGGCAATCTCGGTGGCACGGTCACCCTGGGCCGGTGACAAACCGGTCGTCTCAAAGTCGATTACAGCCACAGCTTCCAATTCAGTTCCCCTGGTGATATTTCATGGTCGCCTCAGCGGCAAGGCACTGGCGCAACGGCAGACAGTGCCGTCGTCCGGCACTTGTCGCACACATCCCAGGGCAGGCATTCGCAAAGACGCGGATGCTCGACATAGTCGCTGCCCACATAGACCTTTCCGGCAGACCGGGTCAGGGCCGGAGCTTTATTTTGCGGAGCGGGAACCGGGCTCGACTCGTCATGGGGCGTCGGCGACCATTTCGCGAACGGCGCACTGTCTTCCTGGCCGACGACATACCAGATCTTGCGGGCAGAATCCCAGCGTGCGCCCAGCTTTTTCGCTGCATCTTTTTCGGCGAAGGGAACCTTCAAATCGAGTCTCATGTTGTTCCCTGGTCAGGAAAAAGGGGAGCGCATTATAGGTGAGCAGGCTCGCGGGTCTGTCGAATCTCCGGTTTGGGCCGCCGCCGTCAGCCTCCGCTCTCCTTCCAGAATGTGTCAGCCAGCAAGAAGCCAGGCGACTGCATTCAATTGCACCGTCTGCAAACGGCGCCAGGGAGCGCGAAACCACCGTTTCGCCACATCGGCGGCAGCCTGGATTAGGCTCGACGACGCTGACCGCCTAGCCACTTTGTAGTAGCCTTGCCCCTCTTTTTTTGCAGTTGGAAGTCGAGTTTCGGTATGGCGCGAGGATTGCCGCGTACAAGTTTCAACAGTTCCCGGCTCGTTCGCCTGCTGGCCGACTTCAGCGTCACCGAGGTCGCCGAAGCGAAGCAGCCCTTCGCCGAACGACTGGGCCTGTGGCTGGATTTCACGGATGCGATGGCGCTCTACTCGGCACTGCACGAGAACGTCGGCAACGGGGCGACGACGCAAGCATCGGCGAACCCGGCCATCGAAGAGGAATTCGTTCGCCTGCGCCATGCCCTGGCCGAGTCGATCGCCACCGATGGCGTGCTCAAGACGGGCAATGTTCGAATAAAATTGCCGACCCCGGCGGCGCATCTGGCCGTTGAAAGCGCGGCCGATTTTTCGCCCTACCATCGCTACTATCTCGCCCACCAGCGGGACATGGCGGCGGGCATCGGCCCCTTGCGCGGCAAGGCGCGGGCAGCCCTGGCCGGTCAGTCCCCGGCCAGCCAGCGGCTCGCCGCCCTGGATGCCGTGATGGACCAGGCGATGGCCACCCGCGAGCGCAACCTGCTGGCGATGGTGCCCCTGCTCCTCGCCAAGCGCTTCGAGCACTTGTACAAGGCGCATCAGGCGGCGCGCGGCGAGACGCCGGTGGCGGACGACCCGGCGCAGTGGATGCAGACGGGCGGCTGGCTGGCGGCGTACTGCCGCGATATGCAGGCCGTCCTGTTGGCGGAACTGGACCTTCGGCTGGAGCCGGTGGCGGGGCTGATTGAAGCGCTAGGCAACTAGGCAATGAGGTAACAAAGTAACGATGAACAGAAATATTTGCGTGGGGGCCTTCCTCCTGGGCCTGGCCGCCGTGTTGTGGGTCGGCGTCGGCTATATCGGTTCCAGTCCGCTGGCCCTGATCATGACGGCCCTCATCGGGGCGGTCTATGTCGCGGGGGCGCTCGAATTGCGGCGTTTCGATCAGGCGACCTCCACCCTGGCCAGCGCCCTGGCGGCCATTCCCGACAACCTGACGGATCTCGGCGAGTGGCTCGACCAGGTTCCGCTTGCCTTGCAAAACCCGGTGCGCCTGCGCATCGAAGGCGAGCGCATCGGCCTGCCCGGCCCGTCCATGACCCCGTATCTGGTCGGGCTGCTGGTGCTGCTCGGCATGCTCGGCACCTTCCTCGGCATGGTCGTCACGCTCAATGGTGCGGTCATCGCGCTGGAAAGCACGACCGACCTGCAAACCATCCGCTCCGCGCTGGCCGCGCCGGTCAAGGGCCTGGGCCTGGCCTTCGGCACCTCGGTCGCCGGGGTCGCCGCGTCCGCCATGCTCGGCCTGGTCTCGGCCCTCTGCCGCCGCGCCCGGCAGCAAACCGCGCAAGTGCTGGACACCCGGATCGCCACCGTCCTGCGCGGCTTCTCGCTCACCCATCAGCGCCAGGAAACCTTCAAGGCCCTGCAGTTCCAAGCCCAGGCCCTGCCCGAGGTGGTCGACAAGCTGCAGGCGATGATGACGCTCATGGAGCGCCAGAGCCAGCAGCTGAACGAGCGCCTGCTCGCCGGCCAGGAGAGCTTCCACCGCGACGCCAAGGGCATGTACTCGGAACTGGCCGCCTCCGTCGATCAATCCCTGAAGACCAGCCTGACCGAAAGCGCCCGTCTGGCCGGCGAGACGATCCAGCCCGTGGTCGCCGCCACGATGACCGGCATTGCCCACGAAACGACCGTCCTCCAGGAAAAGCTGACCGACACCGTCAAGCTGCAACTCGACGGCCTCGCGGCGCGCTTCGGCAGCGCCGTCGACACCGTGGCCGACACCTGGACGGCGGCCCTGGCCCAGCACGAGCGCAGCTCGGAGAACTTGAACCAGGGCTTGCAGGTCTCGCTGGCCACCTACACCGATACCTTCGAGCAGCGCTCGGCCGCCCTGCTCGCCTCGGTCGAAGCCGCGCACACCGGCCTGCGCACGGACCTGGCGGCCACGACCCGGGAAATCGCCCAGGAGACGAGCGCGCTGCACGCCGGCATGGCGGCCAAGGTCGAGACCCAACTCGATGGCCTGTCCAGCCGTTTCGACAGCACGGTAACCACCGTCGCCGACACCTGGACGGCCGCCCTGGCCCAGCACGAGCGGGCCAGCGCGGGCCTGAGTGCGGGGATGCAAGCGTCGCACGCCTCCTTCGCCGAAACCTTCGCCCAACGCTCGGCGGCACTGCTGGCCACAATCCAGGAAACGCATGCCGCCTGGCAGGCCGAGCTGGCGGCCAAGGATGAAGCACGGCTGACCGCCCTGAGCCAGGGCCTGGAATCGATGGCGGGTTCGCTGCAACAGGAATGGCAGCAGGCCGGGGCGCAGACCCTGGCCCAGCAGGAACAGATCTGCCGGACGCTCGGCGAGACCGCCCGCGAGATCAGCGCCACGGCCCAGGCCCAGGCCAGCCACACGATCGACGAAGTCACCCGCCTGATGCAGACCGCGGCCGAAGCGCCGCGCGCCGCCGCCGAAGTCATCGGCCAACTGCGCCACGAACTGTCGGCCAGCATGGCGCGCGACAACACGCTCCTTGAAGAGCGCAGCCGCATCATGGAGACGCTGGGCGCGCTGCTCGATGCCATCAACCACGCCTCGACCGAACAGCGGGGCGCGATCGACGCGCTGGTGGCGTCCTCCGCCGCCCTGCTCGACCGTGTCGGCAGCCAGTTCGCCGATCGTATCGAGGCCGAATCCACTAAGCTGGTCGACGTCGCCGCTCAGGTCAGCGGCGGCGCCATCGAGGTGGCGAGCCTGAGCGAAGCCTTCGGCCTCGCGGTGCAGTTGTTCAGCGCCTCCAACGACAAGCTGATGGCGGCGCTGCAGCGCATCGAAGGCTCCCTCGGCAAGTCCATGGCGCGCAGCGACGAGCAGCTCGCCTATTACGTCGCCCAGGCGCGGGAAATCATCGACCTCAGCATCATGTCGCAGAAGCAAATCGTCGACGACCTGCAACAGCTTTCCGGCAAACCGGCGGCCGTGGCCGGCGAGGTCTGACGATGAACGAAATCGACGCCAACAGCGAGCACTCGGCGCCGGTCTGGGCCGTCTTCGGCGACCTGATGGCCGGCCTGCTCGGGGCCTTCGTGCTGATCCTGGTCGGCGTCCTCGGCGTGCAGATGGAACTGGCGAGCAACCTCGAAGCCGAGATCAAGAAACGGCAGGCCGAGGAGCAACGACGCCAGGCTCTGGAAAAGGCCCTGGCGATTCCCCTGGCCTCCGGCCGCGTAACGCTGAACAACGGCCGCATCGGGATCAGCGGTAGTGTGCTGTTTGCCCTGAATTCCGAGCAGTTGCAGCCCGAGGGCCGGCAAGTCCTCAAGGGGCTGGCCGCGCCGCTCGCCGCCTACCTCGGGGCGCGCGGCGAAATGCTGATGGTCAGTGGCTTCACCGACGACCGGCCGGTGCTCGGCAGCAACCAGCAGTTCGCCGACAACTGGGAACTCTCCGCCCAGCGCGCCCTGACCGTGACCCGCACATTGATCGCCGAAGGCGTTCCCGCGGCCTCGATCTTCGCCGCCGCCTTCGGTCCCGAGCAGCCGGTGGCCTCGAATGCCGACGCCGAAGGACGCTCCAAAAACCGGCGCGTCGAAATGGCGCCGGTGCCGAAATCGGCCCCGGGGAACTAGGCGCGTCATGCGCAAATCCCGGCCAGCCGGAGCCCCCAAAGCCGCCCCGCTCCCGGACATCGCGCCCGATGCGATGATCGATGCCCTGCGGGCGCGGGGTGCCAATCGCTTCGATCCCGTCCGCTTCCGTTTCATCGAAGCCCTGGCCCGGCGCGCAGCCACCCAGCCCGCCTCGGTCAAACACATTCTGGAGGGCAAGCTGGCCAAGCTGCTGCTCGATTACAGCGCACGCCTCGAGCTGGCCCGGAACCAGGCAGGGGACGCACTGGCCCACAGCACCGGGCAATTCCCGGCTGCTGCCGACGATCTGCGCCAGCACCACGAAGCCGGCGACCTCGGCGGCCTGCAGCGGCTCATCGCTCGCCTGGAAGCGCAGGGCCGCAGCCCCTTGGCCGAACTGCTCGCCCATATCGGGCAGCACCCGCCGGAAGTCCCGTTTGACGGCTCGGCAATCGCCCCCCGGGCGGCGATCGAGCCCCCCGGCGAACTGAAAGCCCTGAGCTATTTCCGCAGCACCTGGTCGCAGCTCAGCGTCGATCAGCAACTGACCCAGGCCCTGGCCCAAGTGCCCGACAATGCCGGTCCCCTCAACTCCCACCGCCTTGCGCTCCAATCGCTGAAGCTGATGCGCGACGTTTCGCCGGACTACCTCAAGCGCTTCATGTCCTACGTCGATGCCTTGTTCTGGCTGGACCAGACGGAGATCGTCCGCAACCCGGGGCAAAAGAATGCTACGGACGGCGACAAGAAACGAAAATCGACACGGCGCAACGCCGGGTAAGGCTGCGCCGAACGCCTGACCGCAACCGGAAAGCGGATCGCAAGCCAGCATTCCGTCCGCCGTAATTCACGGCTTCGAACCCGCCCCCTATTCGCTCGACATGGTGAACACCCTTCGCTATGCTGACGCGATTTCGGCGCACAGCTATTCGCAGCGCCGCAGTCGTCCAGGAAAGCGCACGGCACATCGATGCAGGAAACGACCCCTTCCCTACCGGTACGAGCTATTGCGGGCACCATACCGACCAACATGTATGGCGTGCGCCCGGGCGATACGGCGGCCCGACCCCGAGTCCTGGCGCCACGCCTTGTTTCACCGCCGCCTATCCTCGGCAATAGTCTGCTCGACCCTACGGTAAACCACTCCAGGAGGGCATCTTCGGCTGATGCACCGACCAGGATAGATGGCGTCTTGCCAGAATATATAGCGTATATGCCGTCTACTTCACGTTAGGGCTCACATGCCGCAGGAAAGCGTAACGTTTGCTACCTCTAAGGAAGTCAAGAAGGCTCTTGCCGAGAACGAGGAGATCTTTCGTTACTGTCACTTCGAAACAGCCGAACTGGAGGGCGGAGACTCAGATGGAGTCTTTCTTTCGTGTACCTTCCAAGGTTTCGAGTGGTATTGGGGCATCTTCAATTTGGGATTGTTTGTCGGCTGCAAATTTGAACGCTGTACGTTTCGCGGCACCGCTTTTTCTGGTTGCCGTTTTGTTGAGTGCTCATTCACCGAGTGTCAGTTTCTGGCTGATAACCTTGGTGGCTTATGTAGTGCATCCGAAACAAATCTCTATGGCTGCTCTTCAACAAATTGCGTGGGGTTCAATGAGCTGTTTCAGAGTCAAAAGCCCTAACACTGCGGTCAAGGCCGCTCCCTCCGGTCGCTGGACGCTGCGCGATAAAGCTCCGCGCAGCGCCCCTTACCTACAACGTTAGGAGTGCAAAATCGTCACCCGACCATCCCTTGTCTTGCTAACTGGAATGCCCATTTCGCATGTCTGGTTTGGCCACGGTTCAGCTCTATTTTTGGAGCTTGGGGCACTATCTGGAGAAAGGAAGCGAAAGGACGGTTCTGTCGGCAATGAACAAGGGGAAATTACCGTCATGGTTGACTTCGGTTGGCGAGTGGAGCGCCAGCTGTCAATCGTCGGTGGTAGCGGTGACTCAAAAAGACTTTTGGCCTCCGTATCAAAAAAGTTGCTGGGAACATCCATTCTTTCTGCGCAAGTTGTGGGGCGCATTACCTTCCGCTTTGAAGATGGTGATGCCGTATTGGTGAATTATCAGGATTACCACTAGAGGAACGACAATGAGCAGGATGCACAACCCCGCCCACCCCGGCGAAGTCCTCAAAGAGTGGATCCCGGAGGGCATGACGGTAACAACCGCGGCGGAACAGCTAGGCGTTTCTCGCGTGACGCTGTCCAAGATTTTGAACGGCAAAGCCGGGATTTCAGCTGAGATGGCCCTGCGCCTCTCGGCATGGCTGGGTACGACACCCGAGGTTTGGCTTGAAATGCAATCGGCGCGGGACTTGTGGGAAGCCGAGCAAAAACCGCTGCCGGCGGTCTCACCGCTTCGAATGGCAGCCTAACCCGGAACTGTCTCAGCAGACGCCAATAAATCAGGTAAACAACCGGGAAGCCTTACGGAAAAAGGCTTTTCGGCTGTTCTATCGCGTAGGTTTGTCGACATCGCTGTCGCCCAGTCGCCCCCCCCCGCCTCATTCCGGCATCGATATCATTTCCAGCAGTTTCAGCGCCGCGATCGAGTCGTCACTGCCCATGCCACTGCCGACGAGGGCGTTGAACAGTTGGGCGGTGGCGGCTGACGAGGGCAGCATCAGGCCGAGGCGGTGGGCTTCTTCCATGACGATGCGCAGGTCCTTCTGGTGCATCCAGGCCTTGAAGCCGGGCTTGAAGTTGCGGTCGAGCATGCGCTGGCCGTGGTTTTCGAGGATGCGCGAATAGGCGAAGCCGCCCAGCAGGGCCTCGCGCACCCGCCCGGCATCGACGCCGCTGCGCGTCGCGAAGTTGAAAGCTTCGGCCACGGCCGCGATGCCGACGCCGGTCAGGATCTGGTTGCATGCCTTGGCCACCTGGCCGGCACCGACCCCGCCGATCAGGGTGATCGACTTGCCCATCTTCTCGAACAGCGGTTTGAGCTTTTCGAAGACCTCGGGCTTGCCGCCGACCATGATGGTCAAGGTGGCGTTGATCGCACCGACCTCGCCGCCGGAGACCGGCGCGTCGAGGAACTCGATGTCGCGGGCTTCCAGTTCGGCGCCGATCTGGCGGGCCGCATTCGGATTGATCGTGCTCATGTCGACGACGATCAGCCCGGAGCGGGCGCCGGCGGCGATGCCATCGGCGCCGAGAATGACTTCGCGGACGTCGGGCGCATCGGCGACCATCGTGATGACGACCTCGGCGTGCCGGGCGACTTCGGCGGCCGAGGCATGGCACTGCACCGCCATGTCCTTGAACGGTTCGAGAGCGGCCGGGCGGCGGGCCCATAGATGCAGGCTGTGCCCGGCATTGGCCAGGTGGCCGGCGAGCGGCCGGCCCATCAGGCCGAGGCCGATAAATCCGATATCCATAGTGTCTTCTCCTTCGGGGGGTGGCAGGAACGCGGCTTCCGCACTTACTTGTAAAGCACATGCGGCAACCAGAGGCCGATCTGCGGGAAGATATAGAGCAGGGCCAGGGCGATAACCTGGATGCCCATGAAGGGCAGCATGCCGAGGAAAATCTGGTTCAGCGTGACGTGCGGCGGCGAAACTCCCTTCAGGTAGAAGGCTGCCATCGCGACCGGGGGCGACAGGAAGGCGGTCTGCAGGTTGAGCGCCACGAGCAGGCCGAAGAACAGCGGGTCGATGTTGAAGTGGGCGAGCAGTGGGATGAAGATCGGCATGAAGATGACGATGATCTCCGTCCATTCCAGCGGCCAGCCGAGGATGAAGATGATGAACTGGGCGAGCAGCATGAACTGGACCGGCGTCATGTCCAGCGACAGGACCCATTGCTCGACCAGCGATTGCCCGCCGAGCAGCGCGAAGGCCGCCGAGAAGATCGACGAGCCGACGAACAGCCAGCACACCATGGCCGAGGTCTTGGCGGTGAGGAACACCGACTCCTTGACCACGCTCAGGGTCAGCCGCCGATAGGCCGCGGCCAGCACGAAGCCGCCGAGCGCTCCGACGGCCGCCGCCTCGGTCGGGGTGGCGAGGCCGAAGACGATGCTGCCGAGCACTGAGAGAATCATGATCGCCAGCGGGAAGAACGAGGTCAGCAACATCTTGAAAATTTCCAGGCGCACGAAGCTGAGCAGCAAGTAGAGCACCGCAGCGCCAACCACTGCGCCCGCGGCGATGCCGTAGAACCAGGTGGGTGTCGGCAAACGTTCGGCGGCGACGGCGGGGGCTGCTTCTTCGACAATGGTTTTGGCCGCCGTCTCGGGCACGGCAGCGCTACCCGGGGGCTCCTTCAATTCCTCGGTCGGCGGCTCGCTGAGGCCGCCATCCTCGGCTGGCGGTTCGGCCAGCCCACCGCTCATCTCGCTGGCATCGCCTTCGGCCACCCCCATCGCGACCAGGCCCTGGGCATCGTCGACCGGCAGCGGTCGCGTCGCGAGGTGCCAGGCGCCGACCAGCAGGGCGAGCAGAACCAGCAGGGGCAGCACGGCGAGGATCATTTCACGCGCTGCGTAACGGCGACTGACGCCGGGAACCTTGGCCACAATCGCCCGCGCCAGCACCGACAGCGCGCGATGGCCCAAGCGGTCATTGAGGATTTTGGCTTCGGCCGGCAGTTCGATATGCCGTTCTGCCATCGGCAAGGGCGGCGCCAGGTGTGGCTTGAGCTTGGCGAGGACAATCACATAGACGATGTACAGACCGGCCAGCATGAGGCCGGGGAAGAAGGCGCCGGCATAGAGCTGGACGACGGAAACGCCGGCCGTCGCGCCATAGACGATGAGCATCACCGAGGGCGGGATCAGGATGCCTAGGCAGCCGCCGGCGGTGATCGCCCCGGCCGAGAGCGAGACGTTGTAGCCGGACTTGAGCATGGCCGGAAAAGCCAGCAGGCCCATCAGCGTGACAACGGCGCCGATGATGCCGGATGCCGTCGCGAAAACGGCACAGGTAACCAGCGTCGCCACGGCCAGCGCGCCGGGCAGGCGGGCCAGCGCGAGTTCGATCGAACGGAACAGTTTGGCGATCAGGTTGGCGCGTTCGACCAGATAGCCCATGAAAACGAACAGGGGGATGGAGATCAGCACGTCGTTGCTCATCACCGAGTAGGCGCGCTGCACCATCAGGTCCAGCGTCTGGCGCGTCGCCAGTTCCGGATTGCCGCTGCGGTAGGCGAGCCAGGCGAAGAAGACGCCCATGCCCATCAGCGTGAAGGCGGTCGGAAAACCGAGCATGATGGCGACCACCACCAGGGAGAGCATGAGCAAGCCGAGGTGGCCGTTGTTCATGTTGCTCCACGGCATGAAGACCACCGTCACGGTGAGGATCACCGCCATCAGGGCGAGGCCGAACCAGAGTTCGCGCTTGATTTTCATTTGCTCGCCCCCCTGTCGTCAGCGGCGCCGGCTTTTCCCTGGGCGACGACGTATTTATCGAGGGCGGCGATCTCCTCGTCCTTGACCTGGACCATGGCCTTGAGTTTGTCGACATCGACCTCCTCGACGTCCTGCACGCGCGATGGCCAGGCGCCGTCGCGAATGCACAGCACGCAACGGATCATCTCGGCCACCCCTTGTAGTAGCAAAAAGGCCCCGGCGAGCGGGATCGCCGTCTTGAATGGGTAGATCGGCGGCCCGTCGGCCGTCACGTTGGAATGTTCGTTGATCGCCCAGGCATCGGCCGCGAAGTTGTACCCGGCCCAAGCCAGCGCAAAAACTCCGGGGATAAAAAACAGGAGGTAGAGCAGCAGATCGAAGGTCGCCTGCGTGCGCGGCTTGAAGAAGCCGTAGAGCACGTCGCCGCGCACATGGCCGCTGGCGGCCAGGGTGTAGGCGCCGGCCATCATGATCAGCGTGCCGTACATCATGATCATGACGTCGAAAGCCCACGGGTGGGGATTGTTGAAGACATAGCGGGAGAAGACCTCCCAGGAGATCATGAAGGTCAGCGCCACGATCAGCCAGGCAAAGAAATGGCCGACAAAGGTGCTGATCCGGTCGATGCCCAGCAACAGCTTCTGCATATGACTGCCCCGCTCGAAAAGGAAGGCCACCCGGCGGCTGCCGGGTGGTCATCGGTTACAGACCGGGTTTTCGCTACCCCTTCTTGGCGCCGAAGAAATGGTTCACGGCCATCCGGCGATTGACCATGGTGTCCGTTTCCCACTTCACCGCGCGCTCGGCGAAGGCCCGCTGCGAAGCGATGATTTCCTTGAACAACGGGTTCTCGGCCGACTTCTTGGCGACGATCTCGTCCCACAGCTTGAGCTGGGTTTGCAGGATGGCATCGGGCGTCTTGTAGAACTTGACCTTGTCCTTGGTCTGCAGCTCGATGTAGTCCTTGGAGTAGCGATCGACTGCCTTCCAGGACATGTCGGCCGACGCGGCTTCGACCGCCCCGGCAATGATCGCCTTGAGCTTGGGCGACAGGGCATCGTACTTGGCCTTGTTGAACATGATCTCGAAGGTCTCGGCGCTCTGGTGGAAGCTCTGCAGCATGCAGACCTTGGAGACGTCGGGGAAGCCGAGGATGCGGTCCGAGGTGGCGTTGTTGAACTCGGCTCCGTCGAGCAGGCCGCGGTCCAGGGCGGGGACGATCTCGCCGCCGGGCAGCGCATTCACGGCTGCGCCCATGGCGGTGAACATGTCGATGGCCAGGCCGTTGGTGCGGAACTTGAGGCCCTTGAAATCCTCGGCTTTGGTGATCGGCTTCTTAAACCAGCCCAGGGGCTGGGTCGGCATCGGGCCGTAGATGAAGGACTCGACGCTGGCGCCGATCGAGTTGTAGAGCTTGGCCAGCAGTTCCTTGCCGCCGCCGTACTTGTGCCAGGCGAGGACCATGTTGGCATCCATGCCGAAGGCCGGCCCGGTGTTCCAGATGGCCAGGGCGTTCTGCTTGCCGTAGTGATAGCCGAGCACGCCGTGGCCGCCGTCGAGGGTGCCCTTGCTGACCGCCTCCAGCAGGCCGAAGGCGGGCACGACGGCGCCGGCCGGCAGGACCTCGATCTTGAGTTCGCCGCCGGACATGTCATTGACCTTCTTGGCGTAGTCCAGGGCGTACTCGTGGAAGATGTCCTTGGCCGGCCAGGTCGACTGCCAGCGCATGCTGACCGGCGACTGGGCCGCCGCGATCATCGGGAAGCCGCCGGCGACGACTCCGGCAGCACCGGTCGTAGCCGCTGCAAGGAACTTCCGACGGGACGATTGCTTCGTTGCTTCGGCCGGGGCCGCTTTGACTTTGGTTTTCATGATGATGTCTCCGTTATGTGGTGCTGCCGTTTTGTGGTTGCTACTTCAATCGACCCTGTTCGTACCAACCCCGAGCCGCTTGATCCTGATTTCAGAGATGGGGTATCAGCGCAGCATCTTCAGGCGATGCAGCAGCATTTGCGCCAGCTCCTTCAATGTCTCGACGGCCTTCTCCCGCTTGGCCGGCGTATCGGTGCCCTTGAGCATGCTGACCGCGACGGCGGCGATCGCCGGGCCATCCAGCGGCTCGCCGATCGGCACGCCGATGCAGCACATGCCGTCGCGGGTTTCCTCGTTGTCCGTGGCAAAACCGCGCTCGCGCACCGCACGCAGGTCATCGAGCAAGGCGCCGACGGTAGTGCAGCTGTTGGTCGTAAGCTGCGGCAAGCGCTTGCCGCGGTATAGCGCTTTGACTTCGCTGTCGCTCAGCGTACTGATCAGTGCCTTGCCGGTGGCCGTGCAGCTCGCTGGCAGCCGCATCCCGATGCGGTAGCTGACACCGACCGGCTGGTTGCCGTTGCGGCAGGCCATGTAGACGACATCGGTGCCGTCGCGCACGGCGAGGACGGCACCTTCCTCGTCGAATACCTTGAGGGCGTCGAGCGCCTGGGCGAACTCCTTGGCGACATCGGTGCGAACCAGATAGGCATGGGCGAGGTCAACAACGCGGGTACCCAGATGGTAAGTACCGTCGTCGTAACGCTTCAACAGCCCGGATACGGTCAGGCTGGTGCACAGGGCCAGGGTCGAACTCTTCGGCAGTCCGAGGCGGGCGGAGAGTTCGCCGAGTGCCAGCGCATCTCGCGAAGTCGCAACTTGGTCGAGCAGACGGGCGGCCTTGAGTACCGACGGCACGATCGCCTTGGGCAAATCTCGCAACGCTGTTTGCTCTGTCACGATTACCTCGCTTGGGTTGAATCAAAGAAATTGACACCCCGGAAAACGTAAATCTATGATAGATCAAGCCTGTTCATAATCAAGGACGAGGTTCATATATATGAATACACCCCGGCAGCTCGAGCATTTCATCGACGGTCATACCGTCCCGGCCAGCGGGGCGCGCTGGGCCGAAGTCTTCAATCCGGCCAGTGGCCAGGTCGAGGCGCGGGTGCCGCTGGCCAGCGCCGACGAAACCCGGAAAGCGATTGCCGCCGCAGCCGCCGCCTGGCCGGCCTGGGCAGATACCCCGCCCCTGCGCCGGGCGCGCATCCTGTTCAAGTTCCGCGAACTGCTCGAACGCCATATCGACGATCTGGCCGCCATCATCACCGCCGAACACGGCAAGGTGCTGGCCGACGCCAAGGGCGAGGTGATCCGCGGCATGGAGGTCGTCGAGTTCGCCTGCGGCATTCCGCAGCTGCTGAAAGGCGAGTACTCCGACCAGATCGGCAGCGCCGTCGACAGTTGGTCGCTACGCCTGCCGGTGGGCGTTTGCGCCGGCATCACGCCCTTCAATTTCCCGGTGATGGTGCCGATGTGGATGTTTCCGGTCGCCCTCGCCTGCGGCAATACCTTCGTGCTCAAGCCGTCCGAACGCGATCCCTCGGCCAGCCTGTTCATCGCCGACCTGCTGGCCCGGGCGGATCTGCCGCCGGGCGTGTTCAACGTCATCCATGGCGACAAGGAGGCGGTCGACACCCTGCTTACTGATCCCCGCGTCGCCGCCGTCAGCTTCGTCGGCTCGACGCCGATCGCCGAGCACATCTATGCGACGGGCTGCGCGCACGGCAAACGGGTGCAGGCGCTCGGCGGCGCCAAGAACCACATGGTGGTGATGCCCGATGCCGACCTCGACCAGGCGGTCGAGGCGCTGATCGGCGCCGCCTACGGTTCGGCCGGCGAACGCTGCATGGCGATCTCGGTGGCGGTGGCGGTCGGCGATGTCGGCGACGCTCTGGTCGCCGCCCTGGCCCGGCGCAGCGCGGCGCTCAAGATCGGCCCGGGCGACGCCCCGGACGTCGAAATGGGGCCGCTGGTGACGCGCCAGCATCTCGCCAAAGTACGCGGCTATGTGGACCAGGGCGTCGCGGAAGGCGCGGAACTGGTCGTCGACGGCCGCCAGCTGCGGGTCGCCGGCCATGAAGACGGGCACTTTCTCGGCGCATGCCTGTTCGACCGGGTCAGCCCGGCCATGAGCATCTACCGCGAGGAAATCTTCGGCCCGGTGCTCTGCGTCGTGCGGGTGGCCGATTTCGCATCGGCCGTCGAGCTGATCAATGCCCACGAATACGGCAACGGTGTCGCGGTATTCACGCGCAGCGGCAACACTGCCCGCGAGTTCGTACGGCGCATCGAGGTCGGCATGGTCGGCATCAATGTACCGATTCCCGTCCCCATGGCCTTCCACAGCTTCGGCGGCTGGAAGCGCTCCCTGTTCGGCGACCATGCGATCCATGGCCCCGAGGGCGTGCACTTCTATACCCGGCTCAAGACGGTGACCGCGCGCTGGCCGGATGATGTAGCGAGTGCCGCCAGTTTTGTCATGCCGACCCACTGAGCGGGCGGCGCGCGTGTCGGTAGCAACCGCCGCGCGTGTCGAAATTCTTTACAACGTCTCCGAAGCGCAATCACGTAGCCCGACCAAGCTGCTGATTCGATGGCATGAAATTCCTCCGGCACGACTATTGCGCTTTATCGTTGCTGCTACCAATTCGATCCATCAGCTGATCACGGGGGTACCCAAGTGATAAAAATGAAACGATTGATTTCGCTGTTCGCGCTGTTGGTCAGCTTGGGTTGGATGGCCCCCGCCAGTGCCGGCTCCCTGAGCTATACCGTGGGGGTTACTGATTTCAATGCACCCACCGCTTTCCTGTTTTCCTTCGCCACGCCGATGACGCCGCTGTTCGGCCCGGTTTCATTTCAAGCAACAATTTCTGGGACGCTCACCAACGTCTCCGGCCCTCCGGTTTCAGCGGCGCCAGTATCCCCGGCGACTTCCATTTTCAGATTCTCGATAGACTCTACCGAAGTCTTCGCCGATCCGCTGGGCACCATCTTTTCCAGCTTTGGCCCGATCACCTATACCGGCAGCTACGACTGTGGCGCCCTGGGTTGTACGAGTCTTCAGGCCTTCTTGGGCTTCCAGGCGTCCGGCGACAGTGACCAATATAGCTTCGCCGCCGACTGGATCGTTACGGAAGACGACTCTTCGCGGATACCGGAACCCGCAACGCTGGGTCTTCTCACTTTGGCGCTGGCCGGCCTTGGCTGGTCGAGGCACCGCAGGCAGTAATCAACACAGGGGGAACGACAACCCCGCTCCGGCGGGGTTTGTCGTTTCTGCGATCGGTTATTGGCAATTCGGCCGGAATATAGGGCAGGCGACAAAGGCGAATCCGCGCATGGCGGGGCTTGTTAGAATGCACCGATCGTTGTTGCCGGCAAGCGCTCGCCCCTATGAATAAACACATGACCTACGAAGAACATCTCGACGAAGTAGCCACCCTGCTCACCGAGATCTACACCCTGAGCGACGATGCGGCCATCGCCATCGTCATGCGCGCCCAGGCCGATGACTATTTCAGCGGCCATGACGACGATCCGGCTATCTGCACCCAGGAGCGCGCCGAGCTGGATGCGCGGGCGGTTTTCAAGCAATACAAGCCGCCCCGGAAAACTCGCTGACCCGTAGCGGGTCTTCGTCCGGCATTGCATGCACCCGAAAGGAAAATGACCATGAGCAAACCAGCGCTCGAAGACCGTGCCGTGGGCGCACTGCTCGGCGCCTTCATCGGCGACGCGCTGGCACTTGGCCCGCACTGGTACTATGACCTGACGCAGTTGCATGCCGACTACGGGACCTGGATCGACAACTACACCGCGCCCAAGCCGGGGCGCTACCATGCCGGAATGAAGGCCGGGCAATCCTCCCAGGCCGGCGTCCTGCTGCGCCTGACGCTGGAATCCCTGGTCACACGCGGCGCTTACGACGAGGCCGACTTCTGCCGGCGGATGGATACGGACTTTTTCCCGCAGATCGACGGTACACCACTGAACGGCCCCGGCGGCTATACCAGCCAGTCGATCCGCGAAACCTGGCGCAAGCGGATCAAACTCGGCCTGCCCTGGGGCGAGGTCGGCGGCAATGCCGACACCACCGAGGCCGCCGAACGCATTCTCGCCATCGCTGTCCGCTACGCGCTGCAGCCGGCAAAACTGGCAGCGGCGGTCAACAGCAACACCCTACTGACCCAGACCGACGGCACGGTAGTCGCGATGACCGTCGCCTACGCTGCCATTCTCGGCCTGCTGATCGAAGGTGAAGCGCTCGACGGCAAGCTGGCGGGCAAGCTGATGGCGCGGGTCAGATCCGGCGAACTGCCCTTCCATGCGGTGACCAGCGACAACCTGCAGGCGCCCCGACCCGGCGCTCCGGAAGCGCCGAGTATCGGCCGTTTCCCGTCACCGGACGCGCTGCTCGGCCCGTCCTTCATCGCCCAGGCAGCACGCGACCCCGATATCCGCATCGAGCCAGCATGGAAGGTTTCGCTGGTCTATGGCATGCCCTGCGCGGTCTATCACCAGTTCCCCGCCGCCTACTACCTGGCAGCCCGCTTCACCGGCGATTTCGAATCCGCCGTGCTGCACGCCGTCAATGGCGGCGGCCAGAACCAGGCGCGCGCCATTCTCACCGGCGCCCTGGCCGGCGCCCAGAGCGGCCTCAAGGGGATTCCGCAGCGTTTCCTGGATGGCCTCGAAAACAGCGCCGAACTGCTCGATTTGGCCCGTAGACTTGCCAGCCAGATGAACGACACCGGCCTACCCGGGAGAGCCTGAGCGTTCGCGACGGCGGTTGGCGGACTGCGGAATATAACTTGAGCTGAGCACTCTGCACATTGGCAATACAGTTGCCATCAGGGAGATCCGGCCAAGAAGAGCCGCTACGGAACACGCTGGCGGGTTTACGCAACTCGCCGATAAGCAGTCCATTCTGGTAGCTTCCCCGAAATACCTCCCGAAAGCCTGTCCATGTCGTCCATCCGCTCTGTCATCGTCACTCTGTTCTTTGCCCTGAGCCTCGCTGCTTGCACGACCGCGCCTCCCGACGGTCTCCAGCCGGTGACATCGTTCGACATCAGTCGCTACCTCGGGCAGTGGTATGAAATCGCCCGGCTCGACCATTCTTTCGAACGCGGCATGAGCGACGTCAATGCCACTTACCTGCTCCAGGACGACGGCAGCGTCAAGGTCATCAACCGAGGTTACGACACGCAGCGTCAGGCGTGGAAGGAGGCGATCGGCCGCGCCCTGTTCATCGGTGACAGCCATACCGCGTCGCTGAAGGTGTCGTTCTTCGGGCCGTTCTACGGCGGCTATCACGTGATTGCGCTCGATCAGCAGAACTATCGCTGGTCGCTCGTCGCCGGGCCAGACCGTGATTATTTGTGGATTCTCGCCCGTGACAAGACGCTGCCGGCCGAGATCCGCGAGCAACTGCTCAGTCAGGCGCGCGCGCTTGGCTTTGCCACCGACAAGCTGATCTGGGTCGATCACCAGCGGCCGCTGCCGTCACGGTTCTGCACCGGTGAGACAAAAATGTGCTGACTGGCACACGCTATCGGCCAGTCGCTGGAACACGCTTACGCCCAACACCGCCGGCATGAGCCAGTTCGCTGAAGGCGGCAGGCTGGCGACCAAGCCCTACCTGTCGTAGTGCTGCCTACATCGACCGCAAAGTTAGACATGGCTGGACCTTTTTAACTGGCCGAATTAGCAATTCACAAAACGAAGGGCATACAGCTTGCAGAGCTTAGTTACCGTTCTCGATAAGCTCGCCACGAATTTTTCGGAGCCCCTCTGGCATTTTCAGCGTCGCCCTATCCCACCCCTCAATTTCAAGCACCTGGTCAAGGCAGTCTTCCATAACTGCATGCGCTTCTCGTGACCTAACCTCAATGGTGTGATGTACTAAACTTGGCGTCTTTCCTTCAGTCAAACAGTCGCGTTGGTAGCGAATTACTTGCCGCAATTGCCTAATTTGGTCGGCCACCTGCCCAGGGCAAGCACACATGTAAATTGCAGCCTCCTCGACGATTCTTTCAAGTTCTTCATCATTGAATCGGTTTTGTAAGTCCATCTAGTTTCCTCGTTGGGACAATTGCGCCAAACCCATGGTAACCGATTCGTCGAGGAGCTTTAGGCAGCGCTGAAAGGAGATGTTGGCAATATGAGCAAGTGATAGCCAGTTCGCATTGTTCGATGCCGAGCTTCACAGCGTATAGATTGGTCAGGTAGCCAATCAATGAAGCAGGTGATATATCAGTTTAATTCAATAACAATGGCGTCATATATGACGCTGCTTTTCTCTATGCTGCGACAGGTATAATGGCCGATCCACTACTTATCCGAGCCTTGCCATGAATGTTGAGATAGATTACAAAAACAACCCTCTGCACGGCGTTAGTTTAAAAAACTTGTTAACTGAAATAGTCAACCACTACGGTTTTGAGATTCTATTCGCCTATTTGAATATCAATTGTTTCAATAACAATCCAAGCATTGATTCCAGCGTAAAGTTTCTTAAAAAAACAGATTGGGCGCGCGAGAAAGTCGAAGCATTTTATTTATATCAATTTAAAAATTTACCTCGAGCATCTGCCGAGCAATTTGAATTTCCGCCCAGGGATCGCGTTATTCCACAGGATCAAACGCCGGGTGAGCCAGCTGAATTGAGTCTCGACGACGCTGAAAGGTTACGCGAAAAGCGGGCCAAGAAAGTGGCTATGTGGGACGCGGATGCCGGCCGTCGTTCCAACCCGGATAAAAGAGTATCGGATAATCGAAGGACCTCTGTTAATCCGGATTCAGACCCATGGGCGAAGTGGAAAAAATAAATCCGGTTTCAGAATATTTGAAGATTGTTTCGCCCCGGATTTCGGACATATGCAAACAGCAAACCGGACGCCCCCAACCGGCACTCAAACGCCAATTAAACGGGGCTGCTCAAGAAGGTAATTTCGGCCGGTCATAACCGACGAAATCAGGCGCTCAAGCTAATAAGAATCGAGGGGCGATTAGCGGCTGCTGCCCTTCCAGTTGGCTACGCAATTCTGCTTGAAGTATTTCAAGGCCCGTTCCATGTAGGCATCTGGCATCTGCGGGTCGTTGTCGGCGAGGTGGATTTCGGCATCGGGGCGCAGATCCTGCAGCCACATCGCCTTGAGGTCTTCGCGCTGCTCGAACGGGGCATGCTCGTCGACGAAGGCGAGCACCGCTTTCGAGTCGAAGCCCTGGTTGCGGAAGGCGGCAATGATGCTCTTGGCGTCCTTCAGCAAGGCGGCGGCTTTCGGCGGATGGCCCGTCGCCACGTTCAGGAACAGGGTCGCCAGTACGGCCGGGTCGTCGGCATCGCCCTTGGTGATGCGCACCCATTCGCGGGCGACGAGTTTGTCGTAGGCAACGACATCTTCTTCGCTCGCTTCGCGCACGAAGAAGGCGCCCTGTGATTCGGCATGCAGAATCTCGTCCGCCGACTTGGCCGGCGACTTGAGGCGCGGCAGGGTGCTGGCGATGAATTCCTGCATCGCCTGCCTGCTCATCTCGGCGAAGGTCTCCGGTGCCTCGCGCAGAAAGGCGTCGAGCGCGGCCGGGCTGGGTTTGAAGGATTTCTTGCGGAGCGTCTCGACGAGGGTGACGAACTGGGTCTTCGACGGCATTTCCAGTGTTTTGGCGCCGACGAAGAGCAGCAGCATGGCCGAGCGGATGACTTCCTCGGCGCTGAAATCCTCGCACTCCTCGGGCGTCGCATTCAGGCGCCGCGCCAGCCAGCGCGCAAAGTCGATCCGCATCTGGTTGGCCTGGCACTGCCCGACCTGCGCCCGGTAGCGGGCAACGGTCAGCGGGAAAGCGAAGCTGCGCTCATTGACGAAAATTTTCTGCGCCAGCGGATCGGCCTTGCGCTGATGCAGGCTGGTATCGGCCGGCATCGCGTGCAGCCGCTTGAGCATCTCGGAGCCGCCCCGCGAATGGGAGAGCAGGCTGTTGTCGCTCAGCGAGGTGGCGGCACTGCGCAGGTCGCCGTTGGCAAAGTCTTCGAGATAAAGACTGATCAGGTTGGTCAGGCGAACCGTCGCGCTTTCCAGATCGGTCCGCAGATAGGCGGTACCGAAATGATCGGCAATCTGGACGATTCCTTTCGGCGCGTCGGCCTCCATTTTGGCGATGCTGTCCCGGGTCAGGAGCCCGTGCTCAAGGCCATAGCGGACGGCTTTTTCGAAAAATGGGCGATCATCGACGACAGCAACTGAACTGTTCACTGGATGCCTCCCTCAGAGCGCTGATTCTTCGTCCTCGGACGAAGCGGCCGGGGCGGGCTTGGCGTCTTGCGCTTCGCCCTCCTCGAGCGCTTCGACCCGGTGCATCAGGCGATCACGCAAGGTGATCACGACCTGTTCGAAAATGTCCGAAAGCTCGTAGCGCAGGACCCAGGCCGTTTCCATCCAGTCGCGGTCGGAGACATCCGAACGCGCCACCCGCGGGCGCGAGTTGGCGATCGAATTCCCTTCGTGGAGCGCCTCATCGATCTCGTCGATTTTTTCGTTGAGCCAGGAGATCGAGCGCGATTCGAGACCGCGCTCGGCGTTGAAGTCCTCGAAGAACTCGCCGGACATCGCGAAGGCCAGCAATTCGTCGTCGCGTTCGCCGAAATAATTGACCAGCACCTCGTAGCCGCCTTCGATCTCGCCGATCGCTTCGAGATACTCAGCCGCCATGTCTTCGTCGCGATAGATGATGGCATTCATCATCCCGCGTAGGGCGGCATGCGTATGGTCGCGATAGCGGGCTTCGAGAACCACCGCCCGGGCAAACTGGTCCGGGGTGACGACCATGTTGACCACCGACTGCCGCGAGCCATCGAAGCCACGCATCACGGCCAGCAGGTCTTTCGGCGCAACCTGGTCGAGAACTTCGACCAGGGCATCGTCGCCCTCGGTATCCGCAATGTTGGCCAAAGCCATTTCTGCGCCCTTGAGATCACCCGCCAGGATGAGTTGAGACGTCTTGAGTACGACGGGATGTTTCATCTAATGCCTTATTGAATGTTTCGAATTCTGCTTGCCGCGAGCGGCGGGTTCGGGGTGCTCAGGACTTGACCGAGTCGAAGCCCTGCTCGCCCAGCCAGTCGTCGCCGGCCTCGGCCAGGTCGCGGTCCTCGTCGTCGCCATCATTGTCATCGTCCTCATTTTTCTCGCCCCGGGATTCACTATCCTCGGCGGCCGGCGCGGTGCCGGCACTGTCGAATTTGCGGATGAACTCGAGGCAGGCCGCGGTCACCATGAATTCCTCGCCGGCGCTTTCGGCCAGCACGGCCGTCAGATACGAGGCGGCCCAAGGCTCGACCGTGACGAACGCGGAGAACTCATTCCAGCCTGGAAAATCGCCATCATCCGGCTCGCACATCACGGCGGCGGCCACCGCCTTCGGGCTGGTGAAGGAAAAGCCGTCGTAGAACACCGGCACCACCATCTCCGGGCAGAACTCGATCATCGGCAACAGCGCCTTCAGTTCCTGGCGCTTCTCCTTCAGGCGGGCCTTGAGCGCCGGATTGCCTTCCGAGTCGGTAAGCAGATCCTGTATCTCGGCATCGTAGGACGACGCCAGTTCGGCAAAATAGTATGACTTTTTCATTTCTGGATATTCCCCAAATAGCTCGACCAGATTTCTCGGGCAACGACCAGCGGGTCGTCGATCAGACTCGTGCGTCGGGTATCGTCGTAAACCTTGCGGCGCTCGCTGTCGGCCAGTACTTCGTAGGCCTCCTGCACCGCCCTGAATTTGGCTGCCGCATCCGGCTCGGGATTGCGGTCAGGGTGAAACTGGGCTGCCTTCTTGCGGTAGGCGGTCTTGATGATTTCCGTGGTCGCATCGGGCGCTACGCCCAGCAATCCGTAATAGTCTTTCATGGTGCCTTTATCAGTGGTCCCGGATGGTGTGGCCGCCGTCAGCCGGAACGATTTTCCGCGCCGCTGGTAAATTGCCCGCCAGCGCAGTGCCCGCGATGATTCCCGGGCTTCAGGCTCCGGCCAGTCCGTCGCGGGCGATGAACTCAGATCGTGTCACGGCGCTATTTTACGCCAGGCAGTAAAACCCCCACCAAAGCAATGCGCCGGCCCGAGGCCGGATTATCCCTCAACCAGGCCGGGCATGCTTCGCCGACGCGGCACGCGCGGACTTCGCAACTTTTTGAGTGTCGCTCTGTCGAAGCTCCGTATTCGCGAAAAAACGAATCAGGCAGCGCCGGTAGAACCGGCGCGTGCGAGCGCCAATGTCGCAACATGCCGAACGCCGAATACGAAAAAAGGGGAAAAAATGGCGGAAAACATCCTGATCATCGACGACGAAGCGGCGGTTCGGGACTTATTCGCGTTTTACCTCAAGCGGCTCGGTTACACGGTATTCACCGCAGCGGATGGTCGCAGCGGCCTTGACCTCTGCCGCGATATCGATCCGGCTCTCGTGCTCTGCGACCTGCGGATGCCGGGGATGGACGGTCTGGAGGTTCTGGCGGTACTGACCCAGGACTTTCCCGAAACGCCAGTCATCGTGGTTTCCGGCATGGGCGGCTTCGCCGATGCGATCCAGGCTCTCAAGCTGGGCGCCTGGGATTACGTGACCAAGCCGATCGAGGATTTCGCCATCCTCGAACACGCCGTCGGCAAGGCCCTTGAGCGCGCCCGGCTGCGGGCGGAAAACCGGCGCTACCGCGAGCATCTTGAACTGGTCAATGGCCAACTCGAACGCAGCCTGCGCAAATTGCAGGAAGACGAGACGGCCGGACGCAACATCCAGTTCCGGCTGCTCCCCGACGAGCATGTCGTATTCGGCGGCCGCGACGGCTACGAATGCAGTCGCCACCTGCAGACCTCGGCCATTCTGAGCGGCGACTTTGTCGACTACTTCGACATCGACGACGAGCATTTCGGCTTCTACATGGCCGACGTCTCGGGCCATGGCGTTTCCTCGGCCTTCATCACGGTGCTCCTCAAGAGCTACATGGGGCGCTACGTCGAACGCAATCGCCAACACGGCGACCGCACCATCCTCGACCCGGCGGCGGTGCTCGCCGGCCTGAATCGGGACATCCTGGACGGCGGCCACGGCAAGTACCTGACCATGTTCTACGGCGTACTGAACCCGCGCCAGGCGCGACTCGATTTCGCCAACGGCGGCCAGTTCCCCTTCCCCATCCTCTACGACGGCGAGACGACCCGCGCCATCGGCGGCAAGAGTCCGCCGGTGGGCATGTTCGAGAGCGCCGAGTACCGCACGCAGTCGCTGGACATCCCTGATGTATTCGGCATCTCGGTGTTCTCCGACGGCATTCTGGAGACCCTGCCCCAGAGCGGCCTCTCGGCAAAACAGGACTATCTGCACGCCCTCGCCTGTGGCAGCGAACAGGATGCCAGCACGCTGGCCAGAACGCTCAAGCTGGATCAGGGCATGCCGCCGCCCGACGACATCAGCGTCCTTTCCTTAAGAAGGCTGGTGCATTGATGGCCGAAGGCAATGTCCACCATGCGGAACGGGATGGCACCGTCGTCATCCGCTTCCTGGGCGATATCCGCTACACCATCGCCCCCGCCCTTGATCGCTTCCTCGACGCGCTGTTCGCCCGCCAGGATCTGAAAACCATCATCGTCGACCTGAGCGACGCCGAATCGATCGACAGCACGGGCCTTGGCCTGCTCGCCCGGATCGCCAATTTCCTGCGCCGGCGTGACGGCAGCCGGCCCCTGCTCTTCTCGTCGCAGCCGGATATCAATGCCGTGCTGAGCAGCATCTGCCTGGATACGGCTTTCATCCACTGCGCGCAGCGTCCCGATCTCGCCGCCGATAGCGTGCTAGCAGCCGGCAATCCGTCGGAGAAGGAAGTGGCGCAGACGGTACTCGATGCCCACCGGCTGCTCAGCGAAATGAATGACACCAATCGCGCGCAATTCCAGGACGTCGTGGAAGCCTTTGAAAGGGAGCTGGGTAAATCATGAGCAGTGTCCTCGCCTTCAGCCAGACCGCCCGCCTCGACCAATTGCGCGAAGAACTGGCGGAAGCCCGCGCAGGAGAACAAAAGTTCCGGGGTCTGGTCGAAACGGCGCCCGATGCCGTCGTCGTCGTGGACCAGAGCGGTTGCATCGTGCTGGTCAACAAACAGACCGAACAGCTCTTCGGCTACGACCGGGCCGAACTGCTCGGACAGGCCGTCGAAATCCTGCTCCCCGGAAACCTGCGCGAGCGGCACCTGGCGCACCGTAACGGCTATCTGGACACTCCAGGCGTCCGCCCGATGGGCAGCGGCATGGACCTCACAGGGCGCCGCAAGGACGGCAGCGAGATCCCCGTCGAGATCAGCCTCAGCCCGTTACGCAGCGCGGCCGGCGTGCTAGTCTCAGCCTCGATCCGCGACATTTCCGAGCGCCACCTCACCCAACAGGCCTTGCGCGCCGCCCGCGACGAACTCGAATTGCGCGTTCAGGAGCGGACGGCCGAGCTGGAGCAGGCCAATCAGGCCTTGCAAGCCGAAATCCATGAGCGCCAGCAGGCGGAAAACGCCCTACGCGCCAGCGAAGCCAAGCTCCGCCTGATCACCGACAACATGCCGGCCGGCATGGCCTACATCGACGCACGCCAGATCTACCTCTATCACAACCAGACCTTTGCCGACTGGGTCGGCCTGCCGCCGGAGCAGATCGACGGCCACAGCGTACTGGAAATCTTCGGCCGCGCGATCTATGGCGAAATCCGCGACAAGATCGAGGGCGCCCTGAAAGGCCAGGCAACGCGCCACGAGCATGAGCACCGAACCTCCAGTGGCGAACTGCGACGCTGGAGCGTGCGCTATTCGCCGCACCGCGACACCGCGGGCCGTATCGACGGCTGCATCGCCATGCTGACCGACGTCACCGAACAGCGGCAGGCCGAACAGGCCCTGCACCAGGCCCAGAAAATGGAAGCCGTCGGCCAGTTGACCGGCGGCGTCGCCCATGATTTCAACAACCTGCTGACGGTCGTCCTCGGCAATCTGCAGATACTCGCCAGCGAACTGCACGACCACCCGGTCGCCCCCGAACTGATCGAGGCGGCGACCAAGGCGGCGCGGCGCGGCGCCGACCTCAACCGCACGCTGCTCGCCTTCTCGCGCCGCCAGCGCCTGGCCGCGGCACCGATCGCCGTGACCGACCTGATCAAGGGCATGGCCGGCATGCTGAAGCGGACGCTGGGCGAGCATATCCAGATCAATGCCACCTCCCCCAACGATCTGCCGGCAGCGCTGGCCGATCCCGCCCAGCTCGAGACGGCATTGCTCAATCTCGCCGTCAATGCCCGCGATGCCATGGGGCAATGGGGCACGCTGACCATCGAAACCGCCGCCGCCTATCTCGACGAGCACTACGCCTCGCTCGAGGCCGACGTCCGGCCCGGCCCCTACGTGCTGATCGCGGTTTCGGATACCGGCAGCGGCATGACTCCGGAAGTCCGGCTCCGTGCCTTCGAACCTTTCTTCACCACCAAGGAGACCGGCAAGGGCAGCGGTCTGGGCCTCGCCATGGTCTATGGCTTCGTCAAGCAGTCAGGTGGCCATCTCAAGATCTACAGCGAGGTCGGCCACGGCACCACGGTCAAGATCTACCTGCCGACCTGCGACGGCGCTGGCGAATCCCTGGCCGCGCAGGCTGCCGCCGTGCGCCTGCCGCAACCGACCGGCCATGAATCCATCCTCGTCGTCGAGGATGAAGAGGATGTCCGCGCCCTGGTCTGCCGCCTGCTCTCCGGCCTGGGCTACCGGGTCCATCAGGCGGCCGATGGCCGCGCCGCGCTGGCGCTGCTCAAGCAGGAAGCGGCGATCGACCTGCTGTTTACCGATGTCGTGCTGCCCGGCGGCCTGAACGGACCGCAGCTGGCCAGCGCGGCGGGCGATCTCGGACGCGACATCAAGGTGCTCTATACCTCAGGCTATACCGGCAACGCCATCCAGCAACTGGACGCCCTGGCGACCGACGTCCACCTGATCAGCAAGCCCTATCGCATCGAAGAACTGGCGCGCATGGTGCGCAGTACCCTGGACGGCACGCCGGGCTGACCTCCCGGGGGCACCTCATGATCGATGCAGCCGGGAATCGAATCTCGGAAAATTTGCCATAAACCGCGATTAGGCCGCGTCAATTGGCAAATTTGACGTATTTTCGAGAAATTATCGGCCGATAGGTGTTTAATGTCGGTTAAGCCCATTTGAGCCCCTACTGGCAAAATGGGTTAACCTCCTGATATGAAAACATCTTTGCACATCGTGGTTGGGGCGGTGCTGGCGGCCTTGGTTTCGGCTCTGCTCTCGCCCGGTGACCAGGCCTCGCGGCTGGCGGGTATCGGTTCGGCGCAGGCTGCCGAAGCGGGCGAGCCAATCGTCATCGCCCACGTCGCGCCGACCACCGGCCGCTTTGCCCTGCATGCCGAGGCCGACCGCCGCGGCGCCGAAATGGCGATCGACGAATTCAATACCGCCGGCGGTGCGCTGGGCCGCGAAATCGTCCTGATTTCCCGCAACCCCAGCCTTGATGAAAAACAGGCGGCACTGGTTGCCGAAGAACTGATCACCCGGACCAAGGCCGGTTTCATGGTCGGCGCGATAAGTTCCGGGGTCGCCGCCAGCATGTCGGCGGTTTGCCAGAAATACGGCACCTTGTTCATCAACACCAACTCGTCCGGCCCCACCGAGTCGGTCGAAAACGCCCACCGCAGCAAATTCACCTTTGACGCCCATGGCGCCAATTTCTATCGCGCCCTGATCAAATATGCGCTGACCCATCGCAAATCGAAGCGGGTTCTGCTGCTCACCGAAGACAATGCCTGGGGCAAGGGCAATGCCGCCGCGACCCGTCAGTACATTGCGGAATACGGTGGCACGGTGGTCGGCGAAATCCTGGCTCCCGAATCGCTGCCCGACCCGCTCGACGTCCTGCGTCGGGTCGCCGCCATTCCGGCCGACGTGGTGGTGACCAGCATCAGCGGCGACAACCAGATCAAGCTGTTTGCCCAGATCGCCCCGCAAACGCTGGAACGGCAGTCCTGGATCGTCGGCGAAGTGGATTGGGAGGAGCTCTATCCCGCACCGGGCACCCCCCGTCCGCTGTTCGCCACCACCTGGTCCTGGAACCTCGGCACGCCGGGCACAGCCGAGTTCGTCGCCCGTTACCGCAAACGCTACGGCCACACCCGGCTCGACTATCCCGGCGATGTCACCCATGCCGCCTATCTCGCCACCAAGGCCCTGCTCTCGGCCATCGTGCGGGCAGGAACGACCGACAACCATGCCGTCATCGCGCAACTGGAGAAATACCGGCGCACGGCCAGCGAGGGCATGCAGAACGCCGACGCTTTCATGGACCCGGTCAGCCACCACGTTCAGCAAAGCATCTATATCGCCCGCTGGAACCCGCGGGCAATCCGCCCCGAACTCGGCATCGAGATTCTCGGTCACATTCCGCCCGAGCAGTCCCGTTTCGAACGTGAAAAGACAACGCGCCTCGAGCCGCTGAGCGAGACGCCGCGCTACATGCCATGAAGACGGCCCGCTTCGGCCTCATCGCCCGTATTGCGCTGCTGGTCATCGCTGTTGAGGTCGCGGCTTTCGGTGCCCTCGGCTGGTTCTACATCGACCGCTACAGCACGGCAGCCGATGAACATCTCCGATCACGTCTGCAATTGATCGGGCGCATGATCGGCGACGACGAACTGGCGGTAACCGCCATTTCGCGGACCGCGCTGATGAGCGAACTGCTCGCTGCCCCCGCTCTGCGTAGCCTGGCGGTCGGCGGCAATGGCCGGGTCATCGTCTCGAGCGATCCAGCCTATCTCGGACTGCGGGCCGGCGGCGTACCGGATTTCGATCCGCGCTGGCTCGCCGATAGCGCACCGGATCAACAATTCATCACCAAGGGCAACACCCTGACCGGCGTGATGCAGATTCGCAATCGCCTGAGTGGCGCCCGCCTTTACACCACCGCATTCACGATCAGCACCGCCGCGATCGATGCTCAGAAACGCAATATCCTGCAAGGCGGGCTGCTCGGCTCCGGCCTGTTCATCCTGCTCAGTTCGCTGGCGATCATTTTCTTTGCCCAGCGCCTGATCACACGTCGCGTCCGCAGCTCGCTCGCCATCCTGAAGCAGGTTGAAGGCGGCGCCCTCGACGCCCGGATTCCGGTTTCCGCCAATGACGAACTGGGGCAGTTGCAGCACGGCATCAACTCGATGACCGAGAAAGTCGGCGAGCTGCTCAATCAGCATCGCCACAACGAGGAGGAAATCCGCGCCACCAGCCGGCTGCTCGACTCGATCGTCGAGAACATTCCCAACATGATTTTCCTGAAGCGCGCCGCCGACTTGCGCTTCGTACTCTTCAACAAGGCCGGAGAACAGCTGCTCGGCCTCGATCGTCAGAATCTTCTGGGCAAGAACGTCCATGACCTCTTTTGCCAGGAGGAAGCCGACTTTTTCACCGGCAAGGATCGCCAGGTCCTCGACTCCGCGACGGCGATCGACATCCCGGAAGAGATTGTCACCACCAGCCACGGCAGCCAGCGCATCCTGCACACCAAGAAGCTGGCCTTGCGCAACAGCCGCGGCGAGCCCGAATTCCTGCTCGGCATTTCCGAGGACATCACCGAGCACAAGCGCGCGGCCGAGGAACTCGAACGCTATCGCGCCCATCTCGAACAACTGGTCGCGGCGCGCACGGCCGAACTGTCGCAGGCCAAGGAAGCGGCCGAGGCGGCGAATGTTGCCAAGAGCACCTTCCTCGCCAACATGTCGCATGAAATCCGGACCCCGCTCAATGCCATCACCGGCATGGCCCACATGATCCGGCGCGGCGGCCTGACCCCGGAACAGACCGGGCGCCTGGAAAAACTCGAAGCGGCCACCACCCACCTGCTGAATATCATCAATGCCATTCTCGAAATTTCCAAAATCGAGGCCGGCAAGGTCGAGATCGAGGAAACCCCAGTCAGGCTCAAGGCCATCCTTGGCAATGTCGCGTCGATGATCCACGACCATGCGCAGCGCAAGCACCTTCGCCTGACCACTGAAATCGATCCGCTGCCGCCGAACCTGCTGGGCGACGCGACACGATTGCAGCAGGCCCTGCTCAACTACGCCTTCAACGCCGTCAAGTTCACCGAGTCAGGCAGAGTCTCCTTGCGGGTCAAGTTGATCGAGGAAGACGCAGGCAGTGCCCTGTTGCGCTTCGAGGTTGCCGACACCGGAATCGGCGTCGCCCCGGAGACCCTGAGCCGATTGTTCTCGGCCTTCGAACAGGCCGACAACAGCATTACGCGCAAATACGGCGGCACCGGACTCGGCCTCGCCATCACCCGACGGCTGGCCATGCAGATGGGCGGACTGGCCGGCGCCGAAAGCACGCCCGGGGTCGGTAGCACCTTCTGGTTCAGCGCACGGCTCGCCAAGGGCGAAGCCGAAGCCGGCGTTACCGAGATCGTCGCCCCGGACAATCTGGAATTGCACTTGAAGCAGGAATATCACGGCACGCGCGTGCTACTCGCCGAGGATGAGCCGGTCAATCGGGAGATCACCCAGGAAATCCTGGGCGATATCGAGTGGCGCGTCGATTGCGCCGAAGACGGCGCGGTGGCCTTGAAACTGGCCGGGGAAAACGCTTACGACCTGATCCTGATGGATATGCAGATGCCCAACATGGATGGCCTGGAAGCGACGCAGCGCATCCGCCAGCTCCCCCAGTGCACCACCACCCCGATTCTGGCGATGACGGCGAACGCCTTTGCCGAAGACAAGACACGATGCCTCAACGCCGGCATGAACGACTTCATCAGCAAGCCCGCCAGCCCGGAACAGCTTTATGCCATGCTGTTCAAATGGGTTGCGAAGACACGCCTTAAAGAAGAATCGTCAGCCCAGGCGACCTGATCCGCACCGGGCAAGAGTCACCGAAGGCCCACCTGACGGGTAGCATCTTTAAGTCACGCAGCCCGGACGTCTATGCAAAACCGGGAGTAAATATCCCCCGGCAAGGCCGGAGATATCTAATCACGGGCCGCCAACATCTGCCGCCAGTGTCCGACCTGCCGAGCAACCCAAGTTCCGTCGTCAAGCGGCAGATCGTGGCCGGCCGTCGGATGCTCGGCAAAAGCCGTCGCCCACTGCGCCGCCAGCCGGCGCGAACAACGGGGATCGACCAGGCGGTCATGCGCGCCGCTGAGAACCAGCATGGGCGGCGCCGGTCGGGTGGCAGGCGCTGTGTAGCGGGCGGCCGCCAACAACTGGCGCAGCGCATTGCGCGTCGAAACCGGGCATTGGCGCGCATAGCCGGCCCATGCCGCGAAGATTTCCGGCGCTGGCGGATGGCTGCTGGTGAGCTGCAGAATGGTGCGCTCGCGGGACTCGGCATCCCCGCCGCGCAGCAGCAGATCGAGCAGCGACCAGTAGCTGCTCGGCTGCAGACGGTGATAAAACGGGCTGAACGGGCGCAGGCTGGTGTTGATCAGGACGCAGCCGGCGATTTCCATCGGCTGACGCGTCGCCCAGTCCACCGCCACCATGGCACCAAGCGACATCGCCAAGACGAAATACGGTGGCGCGATCCCGAGTTCGCGCAGTTGGCGCCGACAACTCCGCGCCATGTCGGCCACCAGCAGCGGACTTTCCTGCCCGTGCAGGCGGCCGTTGCCCGGCAGGTCGATGGCCTGCACCCGGGCCGCGCCGCACGCGGACTGCAAGCGTTCGGGAAAATCCCCCCAGTGACGGCTCTCCCGGGTCAGCCCGCGCAGCAAAATCCAGGCGCTCACAACGCGGCCTTCCGGTACCAGTGTTCGAGGGCCTGCTGGCGATAGCTTTCGCGATCGGCAGGGCTCGGAATCCACAGCCGGTGCCCGCAGGCGGCCCGGGTCAGGAAATCGAGCCAGAAGACATGGCGGCGCAGAACCCGCTGCTGGCGGTGCTCGATCAGCGGGTTGAACATGCCGTGGCGGGAAAAGAGCTGCCGCGGGTTTTTCTTTACCCATAGCCAGGAGCCCATTTCCAGGGTCAGCGGCAGGAAAATCCGTCCCGGCTCCGCACAGGCACGCTGATAGAGGTAATCCCACAGGTCGCCGTGCGTCAGGTATTGCCGGCTCTGCGGCTCGAAGACATAGCGATGATTGGGATGCGTCGCGTCGTAGATGCCCTTGAGCGCATGCATCTCGGGCAGATGGGCGATCGGCTGCGCGGTATGAGCATAGGGAAACCAGATCCGGTCGTTAATGCCGAAGCCGGAATGGCAATCGAGCGCGATGCCGAAGCTGCGGCCGGAAAATTCCCGGTCGACCACCGCACACACAGCCTGGTTCTCGACTTCCATCGGCCCGGCCAGCGGCCCCCGATACCAGGGCAGGCGGGCGCTGATCCGCTGCCCGCCAACCAGGAAGGGTACTTTTTCCCGCGCCTCCAGCGGCGCATTGCGCATCAGGTCCACGCCGTTGGGATTCGCCCGTGTGCCGCGCCACATGCCGCCTGGATTAACAAGGGGCATGAAGACCAGGCGGACCGTTTCTAGCTGGCGATGGAGCAGGCTGTCCCAGGGCAGGCGCCGGACCAGGCTGCGCAGGTAGGCCAGCACGACGGCGCTACCGATCCTTTCGAGGCCGTGGAAGCCCCCGAAAAAGCCGACGACCGGCACCTCCGGATCGGGGTTGCCCAGGGCAACAACATGCACCGGAAAGCGGCGCTCGCCGACGAAGACCTCGCTGGCCACCTGCGTCTCGAGCTGACTCCCGCCATCGCGAATGATGGCTTCCAGTTCGAGCAATTCGGGGAGTTCTGAGTGAGCCACGCCGGGCAATTGCGGATCGCCTTGAAAGGGTCGGAACGGTTGGACTAGAGTAGCCAAGCCCCTCGGTAAGGCAGCTGAAACGAGCGCTTAACATTGGCTTGTTATGTTAGTAGCCAACCCTTGCGCTCGAAGATGAAATTTTCATGACAAAGCGCCGGCGACTGGATTCCACCTGACCGGGGCACCTGTTCGCTCCCCGAAAACTCCCGAAAGGACCCCGCCGATGCGCACGATCATTCGCAAAACACTGGCCCACCCTGCCCTCGCCCTCGGTAGCGCGGCACTCTGGGGACTGATCGAATTAGTGGCATTGAATCGTTTTCGTCGATCCGGCCGCTAATCCGCGCCCCCCCGTCACGGCGGAAACGCCGAACCTCCCGGCTCGCTTCGTGTCCAAATAATGCACCACCGCTCGTGACGACATGGATGACGGGGGTTATATGAGTGAGCATTTGCGGTTAACGCTGCCCAGCCACGAAGAGCTTTCAAAGCTCGCCCGGGATGATCCCCAGGCCTATGAGGCCTTGCGCCGGGAAATAATCGAAGACTTTATCGATAACGCACCGGACAAACTGAAACCTCGCCTGCAGGGACTTCAGTTCAGGGTCGACTGTTTGCGTCGTTTGTCACGATCGGCTCTCGGATCGACGATCAGAATCTACGACCTGATGTGGAAAAGTTTCGTGACGCTGAATTACCACTGGCAGGAATTCGTGACCCCGGAAAATCCGTTGCCCGGGGGCTGTTTGCCGGAAGGCGGTCACGGCCTGCCCGAGCGCAGTGCGCGCATCCTGCAATTCCGCCCGGTTCATCCACGCAATAGGGAATAGCCGGAGGCGGTCGGCGGAATCTGCTGCCGTGTTCAGCCAGCCAATGCCGCGGTGGCAATTTCCAGCGAGCGCCGGCGCAGTGCCGGGTCGAAAATATCGCAGACCAGGATCATTTCATCGGCCGCGGTGACCTTCTGCAGACCGAGCAGGCCTTCACGCACCGTCTGCGGACTGCCGATCACAGCGGCGCCGAGGAAGTCGCCGATCGCCGAACGTTCCTGCGGCGCCAGGCCATCGAGGTAGCCGGCCACGGGCGGCGGCAGGCCGCGGCGGTCACCGCGCAGGATGCCAAGCACTCGCTGATAGGTGCTGCTCGCCAGGAACTCCGCCTCGTCGTCGCTGGGCGCGGCGATCAACGGTACGCCGATCATCACGTAAGGCTTGGCCAGCGTGGCCGAGGGACGGAAATTCTGGCGATAGATGGTGATGGCCTGGATCAGCATGGCCGGCGCGAAGTGCGAGGCGAAGGCGTAAGGCAGGCCACGCTCGGCGGCCAGGCGGGCCGAGAACAGGCTGGAGCCGAGCAGCCAGATCGGCACCTCGGTGCCACTGCCCGGTACGGCAACGACTTTCTGATCAGGCTGGCGGGGGCCAAGCAGTTGCTGCAATTCGGCGACTTCGCGCGGGAAATCGGCTTCCGTCTCGATCCGGTCGCGGCGCAGGGCGCGCATGGTGAGATGGTCGGTGCCCGGCGCGCGGCCCAGGCCGAGGTCGATGCGGCCTGGATAGAGTTCGGCCAGGGTGCCGAAGGCTTCGGCGACGACCAGCGGCGCGTGGTTGGGCAGCATGATGCCGCCGGAACCGACGCGGATGCGGCTGGTGACGCCGGCCATGTGCCCGACCAGCACTGCCGTCGCCGAACTGGCGATGCCCGGCATGTTGTGGTGCTCGGCGACCCAGTAGCGGGTGAAGCCGAGCTGCTCGACGTAACGGGCGGTGTCGCGGGCGATGGCCAGCGCTTCGGCGACGGTGCCGCCTTCGCGCACGGCGACCAGGTCGAGCATCGAGAGCTTCGTGTCTTGCAACGGATTCATGTTCGTTCCCAGGCTTCTTCTTTAATGGTCGGCACCACCGGATTGCGCCGGCTGGCCGCCCAGCTGAACAGTGAGAGCAGGGCCAGGCCGGTGCCGATGAGCAGGATGCCGGCGATTTCGCCGGTCTTGAATTCCTCGCCGAAGGTCAGGCGCGAGGAGAGGATGGCGACGACCGGGGTGCCGAGCACGGAGAGGCTGGCCTCCCAGGCCGGCACGCGGTCGAGAATATAGATCCACAGGCACCAGCACATGGCGGTGCTGAGCACCGACATGAAGGCCAGGATGCCGATATAGGAAACCGTCCATTCGGTCGGCCGTTCCGGCACCACGAGGCTGAGCAGGACCAGCGGCACGGCACCGAGGATCATCTGCCAGGTGGTCAGCGTCAGCAGGTCGACCGGCGTCGTCGAGCGCAGGCGCTTGATCAGGATGGTGCCGATCGCCCAGCACAGCGCCGCCATCAGGCCGAGGAATTTGCTGAACAGGCTGGACTGCATGTCCCAGGGCTCGATGATCAGCAGCAGGCCGGTCAGCGTGCTGGCCGCAGCCAGCCACTGCTTGCCGCGTATGCGTTCGCCGAGCAGCGGCCAGGACATCAGCAGGGTCCAGATCGGCATCGTGAAAATTAACACTGCCGTCTTGCCGGGGCCGCCTTCGACCAGCGCCCAGGTCTGGAAGACCATGAAGCCTGCTACCTGGGCCAGGCCGATGGCCAGGGTCGGTCCCGGCGCGACCAGCTTGAGCGGACGCCCCATGAGCTTGAGCACGAGGATCAGGGACAACGCGGCGCCGACGCAGCGTTCGGCGGCGAAGGCGAAGGGTGGCGCGTAAACCAGGCCGTGCTTGGCCAGCACCCAGGTGTAGCCCCAGGTCAGCGAGAGGACGAGCAAGGCGAGCGCTGGCAGCCAGCGGCGGTATGCAGACATGGAAAATTCGGTGGTGATGGCCGTGGCGGATGATTCCGTCACGGCCGGGGTGAAGTGGCGATCAGGCAGCCAGGGTCGGATAGTCGGTGTAACCCTCGGCGCCTCCGCCATAGAGCTTGTCGGCGCGCAATTCGTTCAACGGCGCATCGTGACTCAGGCGGTAGACCAGATCCGGCGTGCTGATGAACGGGCGGCCAAAGGCCACCAGGTCGGCCTTGCCCTCGGCAACGGTTTCCATGGCCAGGGCACGCGAATAACCATTGTTGACCATCCAGGCCCCCGGGAAACTACGGTGCAGGGCCTCGTAATCGAAGGGCTTGGCAGCGGGCGGATTCCGCGTGCCGCCGGTTTCGCCTTCGATGACGTGCAGGAAGGCCAGACCGAGCGGCGCCAGCTGTTCGACGACATAGCCGTAGAGCGCCTGCGGATCGCTGTCGAGCGGCGTCGTGCCGCCAAAGGTCGTCAGCGGGCTGAGGCGAATGCCGGTCCGGCCGCCGCCGATTTCCGCAACAATCGCCTGCATGACTTCGAGCAGCAGGCGGGCGCGATTGGCGATGCTGCCACCGTAGGGGCCACTGCGGTCGTTGACGCTGTCGCGCAGGAACTGTTCGAGCAGGTACGTGTTGGCGGCATGCACTTCGACGCCATCGAAGCCGGCGGCGATCGCATTGCGCGCGGCGCGGCGGTAGTCGTCGATCAGGCCGGGCAACTCATCGTCGCGCAGGGCGCGCGGTGCGGAAACCGGGAGGAAGCCGTCGCGAGTGAAGGTCTTGGCCTCGGAGCGGCGGCTGCTCGAGGAAACCGGCGCGGCGCCGTCAGGCAGCAGCGAGGAATGCGAAATGCGGCCGACGTGCCAGAGCTGGAGCACGATCTTGCCGCCTTCGGCATGCACGGCATCGGTCACCTGGCGCCAGCCGGCCACCTGCTCCGGGGTATGGATGCCCGGGGTGTCGAGATAGCCCTGGGCCAGCGGGCTGATCTGGCTCGCCTCGGCGATGATCAGGCCGGCGCTGGCGCGCTGGCGGTAATACTCGACGGTCAGCGGACCGGCGACATTGCCGGCGATGGCGCGATTGCGCGTCAGCGGCGCCATGACGATACGGTTGGCGACGGCGATATCGCCGATTTGTGCAGGATCGAACAGGGAACTCATGGTGATTCTCCTTGTGGGCGGGGTTTCGTTGCTAAATTAGACCGGTCGTCTATGTTTCAGTGTTAAAAATGGGCCGCACCAAGGCGCGGCCCGTCGATAGTTTGTGGCTCAGCGCGACAACAATTGCCGGGTGAAGCTCATCGCGCTATCCAGCGCCCTGCGGTTGCGGTGCAGCTTGCCCAGTACGCTGGCGCCAATCCACAACTGGTACAGCGTGCGGGCGGTCGCCTCGGCGTCCAGCGCCGGCAGCGAGCCGTCGGCGACGCCGGTTTCGATGGTCTGGGCAATCCGGGCGATGATGCGCTCGGTCCCGTCACGCAGGGTCAGGCGCATGGCATCCGAGAGGTCGGCAACTTCGGCGCTCAGCTTGACGACCAGGCATTTCTGATCGGCACAGTCGGCGCATTGGGAATTCAGCCAGCGCTCCCAGTAACGCATCAGCCGCTCGTGACCCGAGGCCTCACCGGCATCGAGCAAGGCGCCGATATCGGCGAGGTAGTGCTCGAAATAGTCGGCGAGCAGGGCCTGACCATATTGCTCCTTGGACTCGAAGTAATGATAAAACGAGCCCTTGGGCACGCCGGCGGCCTTCAGCAGCTCATTCAGGCCAACGCTCGAAAAGCCCTTGCCGGCGAAAATCCGGTGGCCGGTTTCGAGGATGTGCTGGCGCGTATTGTCGTAACGGATGTTCATGGCGGGAAATGTTGCCACCAATTAGACCGGTCGTCTAGTATTTTTTGTGGCACCCCGAAACGCCTTCCGGCGATGCCTGCGGTTAAGCTCACGGGATTGGCGTTTGCTAGGCAATGGCGCGCGGAATGACCGAACCTTCCTGATTGGTGATGCATGAACAAACTGATGACCCAACTGCAGCGACTCTATTTCCTGCCCGACCAGCCTTCGCCTGCTCGACAGTTGGATGGCGGCACCGCCCCCGCCTCTTCGGCCGAAGAGATTTCCGAACCGACAAACGACGACCTGATGCTGGTCAGCCCTGACGGCTTGGCACGGACCATGGTCGTCAAGTTCGAACGGCCCGGCGATTGGGAACAGGTGGCAAAGCTCTATCAGGCGGTTCAGGACGAACTGGATTTGCCCGCACCGACACTCGCGATTTCAGCTCACCAAGGCTATCGACTCTGGCTGTCGCTCGCCGAGCCGGCGCCGGTCGCGCTGGTACTACGCTTTCTCGAGGCGCTCCGTCGCACCTATCTGACCGGGATTCCCGGCGAAAAACTTGAGTTGCTTCCCGCATCCGGGCGGCCGTCGTCGGTCTCACCAGCAGCCAGCGAGCTGCTGCCCGCCCTGCACACGGCGACCGGAAAATGGTCGGCCTTCATCGACCCCAGCCTCGGCGCCATGTTTATCGATGAGCCGGGACTGGAAATGGCGCCCAATATGGATCGGCAGGCCGAAATTCTGGCAGGCGCAAAAAGCATCGAAGCGGCCGAATTTCAGCGAGCGCTCAAACAGCTCGAGACGCCGGCCGAGCCGGATACCAAAGCCGCTCCGGTCGCCAGCGAGCAAACCACCGATCAGCCGGGCGAGGCGGGCCGCCCACATTCGACGCTGAATGTAGGCAGCCATTACAGCGACCCGAAAAGCTTTCTGCTCGCCGTGATGAACGACCCATCGGCCAGTGCCGGCCAGAGAATCAAGGCGGCCAAAGCACTGCTGCCCTATTTCGAGCCGATCAAGCCGTAGTGGGATTCCTCACAGGGTACATTGCGTCGTCGCCTGCGGTTCGAGTGCCGGCAGCAGCAAGGGTGCCATCGACTTGAGGATCTGTACCGGCAGCGCCGAGGTGAAGCGGTAGCTCGCCGCCCCGGGCCCGATTACGTAGGCAGTGAGCGTGCCGAAGTGACGCGGTCCGAGATAGAAGACGAAGGTGGCGGTCCGGTTCATGGCGACGCCGCGCGCCGCGCCACGACCGAGGACGATGCGGTTGTCGCCGGTACCGGTCTTGCCGCCGACGGTAAGCGGCGTGCCGTCGGCCAACGTGAACGATCCGGAAAGACGGCGGGCGGTACCGCCCTCGACGACTTCGGACAAGGCGTTGCGCAGCGCCTTCGCCACTTCCGGCGCCATGACGCGCTCGCCCTGCCCGTTGGCGCCGGCGAAACGTGTTTCGTAAGGCGTACCGGCGGCAAAGGCCAGGCGGTCGATGCGCCGGGTCGGCAAGCGGACGCCGTCGTTCTCGATGATGCCAATCAAGTCGGCCAGCGCCGCCGGGCGGTCGCCCGAGCTGCCGAGCGCGGTGGCCAGGGAGGGAACCAGATGACCGAAGGGATAACCGACTTTTGCCCAGCGCCGATGGATGTCGAGGAAGGCCTCGACCTCGAGCATGGTGTAAATCCGCGAATCCTGTGCTCCCTTGAAGCGGGTATTGAACAGCCAGCGATAGACCGTCTGCCGTTCCTCGGCGCTCGCCTTGACGGCCTCGCTCCAGGTCGCCTCGGGATTGTTCGACAGATAGGCGACCAGCCACAGTTCCAGCGGATGGACGCGCGCCACAAAGCCGCGATCCGGCAGATCGTAGACCTCGGGCGCGTTGCGTTCGTAGAGCCGGGCGATGTGCTCGTCGCTCAGCTTGTCGTCGTCGAGCCGCTGCTTCAGGAAAACCCCGAGCTCCTCGACCGTCGCCTTTGGCGACAGGTAGCGGAAGACCGCAGCCAGGCGGCCGGCTCCCGGGCGCAGGCCGTCGAGGAAATCGTCGCGGATCTCGTCGCCCTTCTTGCCCCGGTATTTGTTCCAGAAGCGGCGCAGGAAGACCTGCCCTTCCTGATCGGCGAAACGGGCCAGATAGTCATGGCGCCGCGGGTCGCCGGCGCGCTCCAGCAGTTGCGCGCTGCTGCCCGGCACCTGGTACATCGCGTAGCGCACCACGTCGCGCATCAGGCGGACGAACGGCAGGTTGATCGAAGCCTGCAGTGCTTCGCGCACGGTCGGCACACGGCTGTCGTCTTCCTTGCGGAAGTTGTTGAAGCTATGTACCCCGCCACCGGTAAAGAAACTCTCGCCCGGGCTCGCCGAGTAACTGCGCTCCAGGGCGGCCTGCAGCATCGCCGGCAGCTCCTTGTCCTTGGCCGTAGCGAGGTAGCCGACCGCCCACTGGGTCAGGCGATCGCGCTGCTCGACCTGCAATTTGCGCAGCTCTTCCGGCGTCAGTTCGGCAAAGCGTTGATGCAGTTCGGCGATGATTTCCAGATACGTGGTCAGTACGCGCAGCTTGGCCGTCGAGCCGAGCTCGAGCTTGCTGCCTTCGTTGATGTCGAGCGGCTGGTCGGTGGTGTCGGTCTGCACGCGCACGCGGTTGCCGGCCGAGGTCTGCTCGACGAGGTTGAAACTGTAGCGCACGGCCCCCAGCGTCGTCGGACTGAGCATGCGGTCGCCGACCAGGCTCTGCTTGCGGGCGAATTCCGGATCTCTGAGCTGCCCCAGGTAAGTACTGACCTGTTTCTGCAACGCACCGTCCAGCGTCGTGGCGACTTCGGCATCGTAGCGATCGAGTTCGTACAGCGAGATATCGAGCATGCCGGCCAGCCGGTTGCGGATGGTCGCCGCTCCCTTGCCGGCATCGGCCGGCAGCAGCGCGGGATTCTTCACCATATCGCGGAATTTCAGCGGTTCGGCCAGCGCGGCGTCGCGCAGCGCCGGGCTGATCACGCCATTGTCGGCAAGCAGGCGGACATAGCTTTCGGAGAGGTGGGCCAGACTGTCACGCCCCTTGGGCGACAGATAGAACGAAGGCCGACGGTGGGCGATCATCAGGGCCACCACCTGATGCAGGGCGCGGCCCTGCGCCGCGAGCCGCGGGCCGCTCGCTTCCGGCGCCGCGAGCAGTGCATTGACCTCGGCGAAATCGGCGGCAAACCACACCCACAGGCCGTCGCCCAGGCCATTGACCTCGCCGTGCCCGGGCGCCGCGGACAGCGGCACGGTATTCAGATAGTCGAGCAGGATGCGGCGGCGGGCAGGCAGCGTCTGCTGGCCGTCCTGATAGGCACGCACGCTGCCGGAGACCATCTGGCGCAACTTCTCGCCACCGTCGTGGGTCACGCCGTCCGGCGAATGACGATATTTTTCGATCTGGGTGGCCAGCGTGCTGCCGCCCGGAGCATCGAAATCGTCGCTGACCAGCCGCCCGACACGGCCAATTACGGCACGGGCGAAGCGCACCCACTCGACGGCCGGATTCATCGTCGGCCGGGATTCGTCGAGCAGATCGCGATTTTCGATGAACATCAGGGTCTCGGCCACCCGCGGCGGCACGGCTGCGAAATCGTCGTAAGCGCGATAGGGATAGCGGAAACGGTACAGGGTATCGCCGTGGCAATCGGCCACCGTCAACCCGGCCACGGCCTTTTCGCGATAGGGCGGAAAATAGCCTCGCCCGGCGTAATTCATCAGCGCATCCGAAAAATGCGCCTGGTGGGTCAGCCGGTAACCCGACGCACTGAGGTTCTGGCTGATCCGCGGCAGTGCGCTGTAGCCCATGCGTTCGTCGAACGGCCCATGCGTCGGAAAACGAACGGCCGTGCTGGCCTCTTCGAGCACTCGATAATCGAGCTTGGCGGCATAGTTGGCGATGTGCAGGGCCTGCAGTTGCGAGGTTTCGACCTCTTCAACCAGCAATAAGCCAGCCCCGACCACGACCAGCGCGAGGACTGCAATCAGGTGCAGACGCTTGCGGCTGGGTATGGTCTCGGCAGGTGTTGGGGATGCTTCGATATTATTGTCTTGAGTCACCGTGCCATTATATTTAGGTCGCGCGAATTCAGTAGCAAATCGATGAAAAGAGCCTTGCGTCCGAGTTCAGCGGTTGCCCAAAGCTGCTCGTTGCCAGGAAATTTATTATTTGTAATCATTAACTTGGCGACATATTTCACGATGTGAAAGCATTCACAGGAGGCGTTCATGTTTTCCGGAAACACCTTTACCTTCCTCGATGAACTCGCTGCCAACAATAATCGCGAGTGGTTCGAGGCCAACAAGGCGCGCTATGAATCCCTGGTCCGCGAACCGTCCCTCGCCTTCATTGCGGCGATGGCACCGGCGCTTGCCGATTTCGCGCCGCACTTTCGTGCCGACCCGCGCAAGATGGGTGGCTCCTTGATGCGGGTCTTCCGCGATACGCGCTTTTCCCGCGACAAGACGCCGTACAAGAACAATATTGGCATCCAGTTCCGCCATGCACTCGGCAAGGATGTCCATGCCCCGGGCTTCTACCTGCATATCGCCGGCGACGGGTGCTTCCTCGGTGTCGGCAGCTGGCACCCGGAAGCCGATGCCCTGGGCAAGATTCGCGACCGTATCGCCGAGGACCCCGAGCGCTGGTTCGCGGTTCGGGACAACAAGAAGTTTAGCTCGCTGTGGGCACTGACCGGCGACAGCCTGACCCGCCCACCGCGCGGTTACGCCGCCGATCACCCGGCGATCGAGGATCTGAAACGCAAGGACTTCATCGCCCTGGCGTCGCTCTCCCCGGCCGAGATAATCGGTCCGGAACTGACCAAACTCGCCACCACCCGTTTTTCGGCCGGCGCACCATTGGTGGCCTTCCTCTGCGCCGCCGTGGGTGTGGCGTATTGAAGGTCCCCGCCCTCAGTTCTCCACCTTGCGCCAGCCCCGGGACTCCATGCAGCGGTGCATCCGGCGCACGCTCTCGTTGGTGACCATGCCCTCGGTGCCCGAGTAGCTCTGCAGCTTGCAGGCCTTTTCGTCGACTTCATAGTCGCCCTCGCTGGCGCCACGTTTTTCCCAATGCCAGCGGGAAATCAGGGCACAACCGGCCAGAACAGTCAGCAGGATGACGATGCCGAGCCGCCACCGGCCAGGCATTTTCGCCACGGCCATATCCTCAGCCTTCACTTTCGCTGTCGCCAGCCGGGACGTAGGTGGCAATCACCGGTTCCGCTGTGCGGAAGGCTTCGGCCGATACCGGCACGCCGCAATACACCGCGGCATGGAGCAGGACTTCCCGGATTTCGTCTGCCGTCGCCCCGTTATTCAGCGCGCCGCGAATATGGCCACGCAACTCGCCCTGGCGGCCCAGCGCGGTGAGCATCGCGACCGTGATCAGGCTCCGCATCTTGAGGTCGAGGTCGGTGCGGCACCACACCGAGCCCCAGGCGTTGCCGGTAATGAAATCCTGCAAGGGCCGGGTGAATTCGCTGGCATTGGCAAAGGCCTGGTCGACAAAATCGTCGCCCATGACCTGGCGGCGCACTTTCAAGCCATCGCTGTAGGCATCACTCATTCTTGTTTTTCCTTGTCGTTAGCGTCGGGCACCGACTTCCCGAGTCGCCGCGCAAGGCCGCCACGGCCTGCCGGTACTCGGCCCGGGAGAGCTTCCCGAGCTGGTGCCGACACTCAATATCCCACAGATTGCTGACCAGATCGATGGCTTCGCGCAGCGGCGAAGCACGGCCGGCAGTTGCGGTGGCGGCGTTCATGAACTGACGGCGAGCTCCGCATCCCGCACCGGAAGGCCGAGGCGCACGGCAAACGGGCAGCCGGTTTTGGCCGCGATCTCGTCCACCGAAACACCGGGCTGCAGCTCAATCAGGGTCAAGCCCCCGCCTTGATTGACCGAAAACACGCAGAGCTCGGTGATGATCATGTCCACCACGCCGCGGCCGGTCAGCGGCAGCTGGCACGCCGGCAGGATTTTTGGCGAGCCGTCGCGGGCCGTGTGCTCCATCAGCACGATCACCCGCCCGACGCCGGAGACCAGGTCCATCGCCCCGCCCGGCCCCTTGACCATCTTGCCGGGCACCATCCAGTTGGCGAGGTCGCCATTTTCCGAAACCTCCAGACCGCCGAGGATGGAGAGGTCGACATGGCCGCCGCGAATCATCGCGAAGGAGTCGGCGCTGGAAAAGAAGCTGCTGCCCGGCAGGCTGGTGATGGTCTGCTTGCCGGCATTGATCAGGTCGGCATCGACATCGTCGCTGTCGGGAAAAGGGCCGATGCCGAGCAGGCCGTTCTCCGACTGCAGCGTGACGTGCATGTCCTCGGGAATGTAATTGGCGACCAGCGTCGGGATGCCGATGCCGAGATTGACGTAATAGCCGTTGCGCAATTCCTGCGCCGCCCGCCGCGCCATCCGTTCGCGCACGGGGTCCGACTTGCCCGGCGTGGCACCGCCGGCCGTGGTCCGGAACTCGATGCGCTTCTCGTAGCCGGCGCCCTGGATGATGCGGTCCACATAGATGCCCGGCGTGTGGATCTGGTCCGGATCAAGTTGGCCCGGCTCGACCAGTTCCTCGACCTCGGCGACGGTAACCCGGCCGCAGGTGGCGATCATCGGGTTGAAATTGCGCGCCGTCTTGCGGAAGACCAGGTTGCCCGTGCGATCGCCCTTCCAGGCCTTGACGATGGCGACGTCGGCGCGGATGGCCGGTTCCAGCACATAGTCCTGGCCCTCGAACTGGCGGGTTTCCTTGCCTTCGGCCAGGCGGGTGCCGAATGCGGTCCGCGTGTAGAAGCCCGGGATGCCCGCCCCTCCAGCCCTCAAACGTTCGGCCAGGGTGCCCTGGGGCACCAGTTCGAGCTCCAGTTCGCCGGCCAGCACCTGGCGCTCGAATTCCTTGTTTTCGCCGACATAGGAGGCGACGACCTTCCTGACCTGCCGCGTTTTCAAAAGCGGCCCCATCCCGAAATCGTCGACGCCGGCGTTGTTGCCGACAATGGTCAGATCACTGGTGCCAGCCTGCAGCAGGCCGGCGATCAGGTTTTCCGGAATGCCGCAGAGGCCGAAGCCGCCGGCGGCGACGGTCATGCCGTCGAAAAGCAGGCCGTCGAGTGCGGCCTGGCTCGTTGCATACACCTTGTTCATGTTGTGCTGTTCCCTCTTCTTGTCTTTGGGGCAAGCGGGGAGCGGCAAACCGCCCCCCGCCCGGCTCAGGGTTTAATCAACCCGTTCCGGAACCGGCAGATGCACCCATTCCTTGTAGAAGGCCTCGATGTCCGGCTCGAAGTCGTGGATCACCGGGTACCACGGGGTCGGCGCCTCGACGTCGTGCAGCGTGCCGCAGGTCGGGCAGTAGTACTCGCGATAGACCTGCCACTGGGTATCCGGCGCCATCAGCTTCGGGTACACCTCGGTCATTGCCTCTTCGGTGTCGCGCACGTAGATCGAGGCATGCAGCTTCCAGTTTTCCTTGTAGTCGCAGAACTCGTGGCCGCAGTCGCATTTGATCAGCCACTGCTTGGTCTTCGCCGACTGCACGATGTACATGTGCGGCGCCAGCGGCAGGACGATGCGATCCTTGAAGCTGACCTTGGCCTGCAGCGCCGCGAGGTACTGCTCGAAACGGCTGTTGTCCTTGGGCATAGACAGCATGCGGAAGGTCGTTTCCCAGTCCAGCGTGCCTTCGACCAGATGTGAAACCTGTTCATTGGTATATGACATTTTTGTCTCCTAGATTCAGATAATCGATTGCACTGCTTACTCTTCGACCTGAACGACGGTCTTCACGTCGGGCATCAGCGAGAGATCCATGCGGTGCTTGGAGCCGTAGGTCGGCACGCCCAGTTCGTCTTCGAGCAGTTGCCAGTCGGCCGGCAGGTTCCAGAAATCCTTGAACTCCTTGGTGAATTTCTCGGACAGTCCGAAGCTGGTGGCGAACATGTGCTGGACCTGCACCGCGGCATGCTTGTTGATGATCCGTTCGCGCTCTTCCTTCATCCATTCGCGGGTCGGCAGGGCACGGGCCAGACGCTCCTTGCGCATTGCGGCGCGGCGGGCCTGGGTCTTGGTGGCATCGATGGCAAACACGCCCTTGGCATCCTGGGTGAACACCGCGCCATAAACCTTCTGTGCGAATTCCGGCAGCAGGAACTTCTGGTTAAGGTCGTTCTCGATGGCACTGATTTCACGATCGATCGGATCGCCGAAGCCCGGGCCGCCACGCAGGTAGTTCAGGTAGAGGTCATGGTTGTCATAGCAGTCCTCGGTCGTCATGCACTGCTTGTCGCGCTTGACCACGGCCGTCGCGTCGAGGTGGCGCTCATAGTCGGGCGCGCCCGGATCGAGGTCGCCGCCCAGCGGCAGCGAGTCGCCGATGGCGATGCGCTCCTTGAGGCCGGTGTTGTGCGCTTCGAAACGGTAGCCGGTGGCCGACGGGTAGCCGCCCATCATGCCCCAGTCGCTGTTCATGTAGCCGTTGCCCATGAAGAACATCGTCCAGTCCTGGGCGTTCCAGACCATGCGCAGGGTCTCGAAACCACAGCCGCCGCGGTATTTGCCGTAGCCGCCGGAGTTGGATTTGACGTTGCGCCCCAGATACAGCAGCGGCTCGGCCATTTCCCAGATTTCGATGTCGCCCATGTCGCCTTCCGGATTCCAGATGGCGGCGGCGTGGTTCAGGCCGTCCTTGACGGCGCAGGCACCGGTACCGCACGACGAAGCCTCGAAGCTGTTGACCGCGTGGATCTCGCCGTCCTGGTTGATACCGCCGCCCTGCAACCAGTTGGAGGTATTGGCGTTGCCGGCATTGACCTCTTCCAGATAACCGCGGCTGAAGTAGGACTGGCTAAGGCCGCGCCACAGCGCCGCCCAGCCGGAGACCAGGAAGTGCCAGGCATAGGCGTGACCGGTGCGGCGGTCGTCCGGGTTGCACCAGGTGCCCTTGGGCAGGTGGAACTCGGTGGCGAAGTAGGCGCCGTCGTTGATACGCTGGGTCGGTACCAGGGTCTGCGACATCATCACCCAGATGCCCGAGGTGAAGGCCACCTGGTGGGCATTGAAGGTATGCCAGCCCCAGCGGCTGGCGCCTTCGAAGTCGAGACGCCACTTGCCGTCCGGCTTGATGGTCATCTCGACCGGCGAGTGCATGATCGAGTCGAGTTTGGCGAAGGCGTTGGAAACCTGGATGTCTTCGTGCTTGAACGGCACATCGACGAAGGAAACCTTGCGATATTTGCCGGGTAGGGTCATCGCCTTGATCCGGCTCATCAGGCCGCGCCGGCCCTCTTCGATGACTTCGCCGGAGAACTTCTCGTAAGCTTCCAGGCCATCGGCACGGATCACTTCTTCGACCAGCTCGCGAATCATGTGGCAACCGGCGATGCGGGTCTTTTCATCGAGGATCCAGTATTTCGGCGTCCGCACCGAGCGCTGCGACTCGTGCAGCCAGTCGCGCAGCGGTTCGTCGTTGATCCCGGTCTTGCGGCAGGTGATCATGTAGCCGTCGCCGAAACGCTGGGTCTGGCCAGTGGACATCGAGCCCGGCGTCACGGCACCGGTGTCGATGACGTGGGTGACGCCGCCGACCCAGCCGATGAGCTTGCCGGCCCAGAAAATCGGCACGATGGTGGCGATGTCGCAGGGGTGCACATTGCCGATGGCGCAGTCATTGGTCGTGAACATGTCGCCGGGGTTGATCGTCGGGTTGGCTTCCCAGTTGTTCTCGATCATGTACTTGATCGCCGCGCCCATGGTGCCAACGTGGATGATGATCCCTGTCGACGTCAGGATGCAGTCGCCGGCGGCGTTGTAGAGCGTGAAGCAGAGCTCGCCTTCCTGCTCGACGATGGGGCTGGCGGCGATCTTTTTCGCCGTTTCCCGGGCATGGACCAGGCCGCCGCGGAGTTTAGAGAACAGCTTCTCGTAGCCGATCGGGTCGCTGTCGCGGAATTCCAGCTTCTCCAGGCCGTTGTAGTAACCCGTCGCCTGGGTGCGCTCGAGGATCGCGTCGCGATGCTGCTTCAGGGTCAGGCCGCTCTCGAGCAGGTTGCCGAGGCCGATTTCTTTGGTGCTCATCATATTCATGATTTATCTCCTCACTTGACTTCTTTGAGATGGAACAGGCGATGCTTGTCGATCGTGGTTTCGAAGCCATCGGGCACGACGAAGGTCGTCGCGTCGGATTCGATGATGGCGGGGCCGACGATGTGGTTGCCGGCCTTCAGCGACTCCATCTTCCACAGCGCCGCTTCGACCCACTTTTTGTGGCGGTAGAACGGACGGGTGCCGAGATAGGCCTCCTTGGGCGCTGTCGGGCCGCAATCCGCGTCTTCCGGCAATACCGGCTTCTGGGTCACGACCATGCCGCGCAGGATGGCGCCGGTGACCGAGAAGCCCAATTCCGGCGAGCGCGCCGAATTGGCATAGACGCGGCCATAGGTGTTCTCGAAGGACTCGATGATTTGCTGCCAGTCAGCGGCAGTGGCCGCGCTGGTGACCGGCGAGACGATTTCGAGGTCGTTGAGCTGGCCCATGTACTGCATCTTGTAGCCGGGGATCAGCAGCACGTCTTCCGGCTTGTAGCCATTGATCACGAACTCGTCGATGACCTTGGTCGCCAGTTCCTCCCAGGCTTCCTGCAAGGTCTTGCAGGCCGCCGCTTTCTGTTCGTCGCTGGCAAACTGGGCCACCCCCAGATCGACCGACTTGTCATAGCGGTACTCGAAGTCGGCACAGGCGCAGCCGAAAGCCGAGAAACCGGCCGCCCAGGCCGGTACCACGACGTCCTTGAAGCCGACGCCTTCGGTATAGCCATAGGTATGCACCGGGCCGGCGCCGCCATAGGAGAAGCAGGTGAATTCGGCCGGGTTGTAGCCCTTGGCGCTGATGTTGGCGCGCAGGTATTCGGACAGCGTCAGGTCGAGCAGTTCGATGACACCGGCCGCCGCATCTTCGACCGACAGGCCGAGCGGATCGGCGATCTGCGCCTTGATGTGGTCGCGGGCCCGTTGCACGTCGAGCTTGATGGCACCGCCGAGGAAGTTCTCGGGGTTCAGGTAGCCGAGCACGACGTGGCAGTCGGAAACGGAGACCGTATCCAGCCCGCTTTCCGGCCAGCAGGTACCGACGCGATAGCCGGCACTGTCCGGGCCGAGCTTGATCGACTTGCTGTACGGGTCGAGGCGGACGAAGCTGCCGGCGCCGGCGCCGACCGAGTCCATCGCCACCAGCGGCAAGGAGAGCACCAGGCGGGCCATGTCCGGGTCGGACTTGATGGCGAAGTTGCCCTTGGTGATCAGCGCCACGTCGAACGAGGTGCCGCCGATGTCGGAACAGGCGATGTTCTCGTCACCGAGGTACTCGCCGAGCAGCTTGGAGCCGATGACCCCGCCGATCGGGCCGGAGACGATGGTGCGGGCCAGTTCCTTGGCTTTCCAGCTGATCGTGCCGCCGTGCGTCGCCATGACGCGCAGGTCGAACTTGGCGCCATGCTTCTTGAAGCGGTCGCTGACCTTCTTGAGCGTCTGGCGCGACGGTTCGGCGCCGTAGGCTTCGAGAATGGTGGTGTTCATCCGGTGGCTTTCCTTGCGCGATGGGTAGTAATCCACCGAGGCGAAGACCGGGATGTCGGACTTGAGTTTTTTCAGTTCGTCACGCACCAGATCGCGCGCCCGCTGTTCGCTAAGTTCGTTCTTGTGCGATTGCAGCAGGCAGATGACGACGGCCTGGGAACCGGCCTCGACCAGCTCGCGGGTGGCCTGGCGCACTTCTTCTTCGCGCAGCGGAATAACGATCTTGCCCTGCACGTCGGTGCGTTCGGTGACGCCGCGGGTGCGGGAAACCGGGACCAGCGGCTCGTCGTAGCGGTGGGTGTTGAGGTGGATGCGATCTTCCAGCGCGTAGCCGAGATAGCTCTGCAAGGCACGACCCATCGAATGGATCTGCTCGAAGCCCTTGTTGCAGATCAGGCCGACGTCGAGGCCCTTGCGCATCAGGATGCGGTTGAGCATCGCCGTTCCGGAGTAGACGCAGGTCGCCAGTTCCGGATAGACGTCGTCGACGTTGCGGCCCCAGTGCTCGAGCGCATCGACCGAAGAGTTGTAGATGGCGAGCGATTCGTCGCCCGGATTGCTTTGCGCCTTGCCGACGACGAAACGACCGTCGGCCCGGACAAAGAAGGTATCGGTCATCGTGCCGCCGGCATCGATTCCCATTACCTGTACGTTTGACTGCTGAGTTTCCATGTTTGTCTCCTGTCATTGGTGTTTGTGGTCAGTGATCCCACGCCGACTTAATGGCAAGGCCTGGGCCAGGCCGCGAAAAAACCGCCGGCTCGCAGAATTCAATCGATCAATCAATGACTTGGCGAAAATACTCGGAAACCGACAGCTGTCCGGTGAAAGGCGAATAAACGTCCTGAATCACGACGCCAATTGCCGACTGTCCGGAAACCGGACACTTCCCAATGAACTATGTTGCACCGCACAGACCATTGATCCACAACGACTTTCATTGACTTTTCGGGCGGCGGTCGCTACGGTTATGATTAAGTTAATTGATTGTTCTGCAGCGATAATTACGGAGCCCGGCACGAGCCCACGGTGACCCCCAACAGCCATCTTCTGATTCCGCGGATCGGCGACGAATCGACCGTCGCCAGTTCATGGGAACGCTTCCTCCAGGACCGCCCGCTATCCGGCAGCGGCGTGCGCAATGTCGTGCTCGATTCCTGGCGGCGCAGCCGTTCCGAGGCGGTCGACCCGGGCTGCGCCAGTGCGCCGGTCGCCGGCGGCGAGCGGATTCGCCTGTTGCGCGAGAGTGCGCGCGATCTCTACGAGGCGGCCCGGCCGGTACTCGAAACGCTGCGCGAGATCCTGCGCGAGTCGGGCACCCTGATCATGCTCAGCGACCCGAGCGGCACCATTCTCGACCTCAACGGCGAATCGCGGGCCCGCGACGCCGGCGAGCAGATCAACCTGGCGCCCGGCGGCTGCTGGAGCGAGGAACTGATCGGCACCAACGCCATCGGCACCACGATTGCCACCCATCAGCCGGTGCAGATCTACGCCAGCGAGCACTACTGCATCGACGTCAAGCACTGGACCTGCGCCGCCGCCCCGATCCTCGACCCGCTGGGCAAGACCCTGCTCGGCGTGGTCGATGTCTCCGGCGTCAAGGAAACCTTCCACGGCCATACGCTGGGCCTGGTCATCTCCGCCGCCAAGCAGATCGAAGGCGTGCTGGCGCGGCGCGACGCCGAGCTGCACGGCCGCCTGCTGCAACAGGCGATGGACGACTTCAGCCGCTACGGCAACGATTGCGTCGTGCTCTTCGACAACCGCGGCCGCATTGTGCGGACCGGCGGCAGCATGCAACAGGCCCGCGAGATGCATGGCGTGCGCCTGCCCTTCGAAATCGGCAGCCAGGTGGCCGCCCTGAATCTCGCCCTGGCGCCCGACGAGCGCCGCCGCCAGACGCCGGGCTGGCTGCGCCCGGAATGGCTGCACCCGATCCGCTCGCGTGACGGCGATCTCGGCACCCTGCTCGCCATCCCGATCGGCCCGCCGCAGCGCCAAGTCGTTTGCATGCCGGCCCAGCCCAGCCCGGCCAAAACGGAAACCGATGTCTTCGCCGAGATCATCGGCACCAGCGCCGCGATTGCCACCGCAAAAGCCCGTGCCCGGCGCATCGCGCCGCTCGACCTGCCGGTGCTGCTGCTCGGCGAAACCGGCGCCGGCAAGGAAATCTTCGCGCGCGCCATCCACCAGGCGAGCAGCAAACCCGAGGGTCCCTTCATCGCGGTCAATTGCGGCGCCCTGACCCGCGAACTGCTGGCCAGCGAACTGTTCGGCTATAGCGAGGGCGCCTTTACCGGCGCCCGCCGCGGCGGCCTGCCCGGCAAGTTCGAACAGGCCGACGGCGGCACCCTGTTCCTCGACGAAATCGGCGAGATGCCGCTCGACATGCAGCCCCACCTGCTGCGCGTGCTCCAGGATGGCGTGGTCGTCCGCCTCGGTGACACCAAGGAACGCAAAGTATCGGTACGCATCATCGCCGCCACCAACCGCGACCTGCAGACCGATGCCGGCGCCGGCCGCTTCCGCGAAGACCTTTTCCACCGCCTCTGCGTCGTCAGCCTGAACCTGCCGCCCCTGCGCGAACGTCCGGATGACATCGAGGCGATCATCGGCCATCTCAACCAGCGTTTCGCCCAGAAATATGGCTGCCCGCCAAAGAGCCTCGATCCCGAGGTGTTGGGCCACCTGCTGCGTTATCGCTGGCCGGGCAATATCCGCGAATTGCAGAATGTCTTCGAGGCGATGTTCGCGCTGAGCGACGGCAATCGCATCGACGGCAGCCTGCTGCCGCCGCACATCGCCGCCGCCGCGGTCGATGCCGTACTCGCCCGCGGCGAAGTGACGCCGGCCATGGCGGCCGGCCGCCTGGCCGAGATGGAGCGGGCAGCGATCAATACCGCGGTCGCCAACGCCAACGGCAATCTGTCGCTGGCAGCGCGCAACCTGGGCATTTCGCGCAGCACGCTCTACGTCAAGCTGGCCGCCATGCGCGCCTGAGGCGCGCCGGCCGAGACACTCAGGCGAGCGCCGCCATCATCTGGATTTCGACGCGTAGCCGCGGATCGGTCAGCGGCGCGTGGATACAGGCGCGCACCGGCGCGCAACCGGCCGGCACCCAGGTGTCCCAGAGGGCGTTGAAGGCGGCGAGGTCGGCCGGGTCGGGAATGTAGATCGTGGCGTTGAGGATGCGCCGCTGGTCGCTGCCGGCCTCTTCCAGGCGCTGCGCCAACGCAGCCAGGACTTCGGTCGCCTGGCCATTGATATCGGCATCGAGCTGTGAAGGCACTTCACAAAGGAAAAGCAGACCCTGCCAGGATACGGTATCAGACCAGCGGCGAGTAGTGCCTGAACGGTGAATTTCCATCATGAGTCATTCCTTCTGAAACGTGCAATCGAGAAGCTGTAACGGCCTGTACTTCGCTAGGGACAACTGGCCGGGTCGCTGGCGTAGGCGGCGCTGCCCAGGCTGCGCAGGCGGTCGAGATAGCAGCCATAGCGCCGCCTCCAGTCGTAGGCGCGGTCGTCGGCGAGCAGGCCGGGCAGATTGGTCAGGTCGAGTTCGGTGACCTGCAGGGTCTCGGCGTCGGTCGCCTGCAGCAAGCCCTCGACCAGCAGCAGGTCGCTGAGCAGGAAGGCGACATGGCGAGAGGTGTTGCCGAGCAACTGCATCGTTTCCGATAAGGTCGCGCCGGCCAGCTGGTTGATGGCGGTGGCGACGGCCGAACGCTGCACACTGTCCGCGGTGGCCCCGGCCGGCACCAGGCGCGCCACCGCCGGCAGCACGCCGCGGCTGACCGGACGGCTGATCGCCGTCATCGTCACCGGGCCCGGCAAAGTGGCAGCGACGCCGCCCAGTTTTTCGGCGACCAGCGTGCGAGCGATGGCCAGTTCGTCGCCGGTCAGCGGTTGCAAGGCACAGGGCACCGATTCCGAATTGCGGATTTCCTGGCACAGGTGGCGGTGCCAGATTTTCTGACCGAGCGCCTCGCCGTAGGAAGTCTGGGCGCCTGCCACTTGCAGGCTGCCACCGCCGATATCGAGGACATGGCTGGTCGTCAGCCGCTCGCCGAGCAGTTGCCGGGCGCCGAAATAGCCGTAGGCGCCTTCCTGCAATTGCGGAATGACCAATACCGCCGTGCCGCTGGCGGCCTGGATGCGGTCGAGGATCGCCGCCAGGGCCTCGGGGTCCTGCTCCGCCGCCAGCCGCCAGGCAGAAAAGCCGCCACCAATGCGGGCACAGATATCTGAAAAACCAGCCTTATTCGGCAACTCGCGCAACGCGTCGATGGTCGGCGCCACCGTTTCCTCCAGGCCGCGCCCGGCCCAAAGCGGACCCAGGAAATCGATATCGGCCTGCGTCGTCGTGACACTGGCGGAAGCGCCGGCCCGGATGCCGGAAGAGCCCATGTCGAAGGCGATCCGGCAGGATTCGTCGGCACCGGCCGCCGTCGCCAGCAGGGCGAACAGCCCGGCCAGCACAAGGCGCAAGGAAGAGGCGGCGCGCATCCCTAGTACCATGAATTCAAAGGCTGGCACTAGTACCATAAAGGCAACGGCTGGCACTAGAGGTGCAGATAGCCCATGATCCCGGCCACCAGGCCAAGACCAGTCGAGCCATAGACGCCGGCCAGCAGCCAGCGCTTGCGGGTGAGCAGCGTGATCGCGGCGAGCGCGATGGCGATCTGCAACAGCGTAGTGGCCAGCGCCCAGCGCTCATGGACGTGCATTTCAGCTTCGCTCTTGTGATCGGCCTCTTTGGCGGCGGCTTCGAGCCGGTCGGCGTCGGCCTTGATCTCTTCCTTTTCCGCCTTGTAGCGCTCAACGGCCGCCTTGAACTTCTCTTGAGCTTCGCCGCTGGTCAGGGTCACCGACAGTTCGGCCAGATTCTGCTTGTTGCTCTTGGCCTGGTAGTAGTTCCACTGGTTCGAGGCCGAGGTCTTCTGGATTGCCGCTTCGTTCTTGTAGAGCAGCGCCGCGTTCTGCGCATGTCCCCCCAGATAACCGAAGATCGCGCCGACCGTGGACAGGATGGCTGTCAGCACCGCCAGGCGCGAGGTAAAGCTGTCGCCGCCGTGCTGGGCGACGTGTTCGACTTCGTGATCGTGCGGGCCGTGTACGTGAAATCCATGACCGGACATGAGCGTGTTCTCCTGGGTTTGCGGGTTTGCATATTTTGACAGGGGCGAATTCTAGTACCACAAAGGCAAAAACTGGCACTAGTACCACGCAGGCAAAGGCAGGCACTCGCGCCCCCCGGAAATTCTTTTGATGAAAACCGTCAATGCGGTTGACAGTCATTCTCATTTGTATAAGATGAGAACTGTTCGCATTACAACCTTCCCTCATCCGAGGAGCCTGTTCATGTATGTCTGTGTCTGCCAGGCGGTAACCGACCGCCAGATTCGCGAAGCTGCCCAAGGCGGAGCGCGCACGCTGAAAGACCTGCGGCGCGATCTGGGCGTTACCCGCGATTGCGGCCGTTGCGCCTCGTGTGCCCATGAATGCCTGCAGGAGGCACATGGCGGCTGCCACGGCAAATCGGGCAAGGTTTCCGTGCAGGCGAACTGAACAAGCCGGGGCGAAAGCCCCGTTTTCATTTCCTAGGATTCACCCCGCCGCTACCGGCCATCACCGAATCCACTACTTGACTGAACCCCCGCCTGGCCGGGGTTTTCTTTTGCCAGCCGCGCTCAGGACTCGCCGAGCAGCACCCAGTGATTATCCAGCGCCATCGGCTTGGGCCAAGCCAGAATGGCCCCCTTCGCCGTCGGATGCCAACGGACCAGGCCGAGTGCAGTGGCGACCAGCACGCCGCCGCCCTTGCCCGGTCCGGGCCAACTGGCCAGGGCATAGGCTTCTTCCATTTCGACGATCGGCGTCAGCTTGTCCTGGGCACCGGGATGCCAGAGCTGGGCGACGTTGGACTGGTTGCTGGAGAGCACGAAACCGCCATTGAAGGCCGCGGCGATGTCGCCGGCGTAGCCGAGGCCGTCGTTGGCCCGGGTCGGGACGAGCAGCGTTTCTTCATCGAGCACGGCGAGGACGGGCGCCGCCGCGCGTTGGGCAGCCGCGTCGTGTTCAGCCTGGATGGCGATGCCGAGGTAGGCCTCGCCATCCACCGGCGTCCGGCTCCAGGCCAGGTGGCGCAGGCTGAGGCGCGGGTCGTCGAGGCGCCACTGACTCAACAGACGGCCGCTGGCGGCGTCGAGGCGGACCAGCGAGGAATCCATGCGCTGCAAATCGTATTTCTTGTCGGCCGCCGTGCGCGGAATGCCGCCATTGGCGACGATCAGCTGGCCGGCAGCGTCGAGCAGCAGCTGGTGCGGTTCGAGGCCATGGCTCTCCCACTCGTCGAGCTTGCGCAGGCTCTGGCGGTCACGGACGCCGATCTTGCCGCGCCCCGACTTCTGGTCGGTCTCCGTGGTATAGATCACATCCCCCTTGGCGGCGACGATGGCGTGGCCGTTCAGGCGTGCCGTCGAGTTCTCGTCGTCGAGCCTGACCTGTTGCGTGATTTCACCCTGGCCATTGCAGCGCAGCAGCCAGTTGCCAGGGCGCACGCCGGCCACCAGCAGGCCGCCGTCGGCTTCGGCGAGCAGGCCGTGCGGCCGGGTCGGCAAGGGCACGGCGTAGCGGATATCGATCTTGCGCGTTTCCCAGTCGGCGGCCAGTGCGCCGGCGAAGTAAGGGTCGGTCTTGTTCGGCCCGCGCCAGGCGGCACCAATCCGCGCCTGTTGCCCGGTGGAGGCAGCCAGCGCCTGGCCCAGGCTCAGTTTCGGCAAGGTACCCAGCGCGGCCAGCGAGAGCAGTAATTGACGACGATTCATGGATTTCCCTTCCTCACCGGTTCAGCGGTAGCCGGCGCGGTCGAGCAGCTTCTGCGCTGCGACGATGTTCTTGGCCAGCGCACCGATCGGCAGGTTGTCGGCCTTGAACTTGCCCATCGCCTCGAGTGCCGGGTTGTTGGTGGCGAGGCCGGCGACCACCGGCCATTCGTTGTTGCCGTCGGCGAAATAGCGCTGGGCCTCATCACTGGCCAGGTATTCGAGGAACTTGACCGCGGCTTCCGGGTTCTTCGAGGTCTTGACCAGGCCACCGCCCGAGATGTTGATATGGGTGCCACGGCCGGCCTGGTTGGGCCAGACGATACCGACGCGCTCCATCATCCGCCGCTCGTCGAGCTTGTCGGAACGGATCATGCGCGCCAGGTAATAGATGTTGGAAACCGCGACGCCGCACTCGCCGGCCGCCACCGACTTGATCTGGTCGGTATCACCGCCCTTCGGGGCGCGGGCAAAATTGGCGACGACGCCCCTGGCCCATTCCTCGGTCTTCGCCTCGCCGTCGTGGGCGATCAAGGATGAGACCAGCGACAGGTTGTAGGGGTGGGCGCCGGAGCGGCTGCACAGCTTGCCCTTGAGCTTGGGATCAGCCAGCGATTCGTAGCTCGCCACATCCTCGGCCTTGAGCGCGCTGCGGTTGTAGATAATGACGCGGGCCCGGGTCGAAAACGAGAACCAGGTGTCGGTGCGCAGGTGGGCTGGAATGCGCGACTCCAGCACCTTGGATTTGACCGGGGCGAACAGGCCGAGCGCATCGGCCGTGGCCAGGCGGGCGGCATCGACGGTGATGAAGACATCGGCCGGGCTGTTGGCGCCCTCGTTGCGGATGCGCTCCATGAGCTCCTCTTCCTTGCCTTCGATGCGGTTGATCTTGATCCCGGTCTGCTTGGTGAAGTTGTCGTAGAGCTTTTCGTCGGTCTGGTAGTGGCGGGCCGAGTACAGGTTGAGCACCTTTTCCTGGGCTTCGGCGGCCACGCCGGCAGTCGCCAGCAGCAGGGCGATCAGCGAAAGTTTGAGGTTCATGCGTCGGTTCTCCTGAACGAAGGGTCTTTTAAATAATCGGTGGAAATGCGGTCGAGGCGATCGACGCCGCACAGGGCCATGGTCGCCTCCAGTTCGTCCTGCAGCAGGCGCAGCACGTGGGCGATGCCGAAGGGGCCGGCCGCGGCCAGGGCATGCAGGTAGGGGCGGCCGATCAGCACCGCCGAAGCGCCGAGCGCGATCGCCTTGAAGATGTCGGTGCCACGCTGGATGCCGCCGTCGAGCAGAGTCGGCACCCGGCCGCCCAGGCGCTGGGCGATCGCCGGCAAGGCGTCGAGACTGGCCGGCAGCGTATCGAGCGTACGGCCGCCGTGGTTGGAGACGACGATGCCGGCCGCCCCCTGGTCGACGGCGCGCGCCGCGTCGTCCGGATGCAGCACGCCCTTGACGATGACCGGCAGGCGCGTCTTGGCGAGCAACCAGTCGAGGTCGGCCCAGGTCGGCGCGCAGTGCATGAGGTCGTCGAAGACATTGCTCGGCCCGCGCCGCTGGCGCTTCTCGGCCAGCGAGCGTTCACGCCGGGCGAACCCTTCGGCGTCGTCCGGGTCCTGCGGGCGGCGCAGATTGACCGCCTCGATGCCCGGCGGCAACTGGAAGCCGACCCGCTGCTCGCGGTTGCGGATACCGTTGAGCGAGGCGTCGACGGTGAACACGATAGCCTCGTAGCCGGCCGCTTCGGCGCGCCGGATCAGTTCCTCGTTGAGGCTGCGTTCGGGCTGCAGATAGAGCTGGAACCAGCGCGGCCCGTCGCCGCCCTGCCCGGCCGCCGCGGCGACTTCCTCGATGCTGCAGCTGGCCAGCGTGCTGAGCACCATGCCGACGCCGAGCGCCGCGGCGACGTAGGCGGTGGCCAGTTCGCCGTCGGGATGGAAAAGCTTCTGCCAGGCGACCGGCGCCAACAGGATCGGACAGGGCAGTTCGCGGCCGAACAGCGTCGTCCGGCAATGGCCGCCGGCGACGTCGGCCATGACCCGCGGCAGCAGCGCGAGACTGTCGAAAGCCCGGCGGTTCCAGCCGCGCGTCAGCTCGTCGGCGGCGGCGCCGTCGAGGTAGGCCCAGGCGTTGTCGTCGAGCCGGCGGCGGGCGTAGGCCGCGTAATCGGCCACCGCCGCGATGTCGCGCGGAATGCCGTCGAGCAGCGGCGCCTGGAACATCAGCTGTCGGCCCAGCGGCGCAGCAGGTTGTGGTAGCAGCCGGTCAGGCGCACCACGGGATCGGTGTCGCCCTGCGTCTCGCGCAGGTCGAGCAGCGCCATGTCCATGTCGTAGAGCAGCCTGCGCTGGCCGGGGTCGCGCACCATGCTCTGCATGAACATGAAGCAGGCGATGCGCTCGCCGCTGGTCACCGGCGCCACTTCGTGGATCGAGGTCGAGGGATAGACCACCATGCTGCCGGCCTTGAGCTTGACCCCATGCTTGCCAAAGGTGTCCTCGATGGTCAGCAGGCCGCCTTCGTATTCGTCCGGGTCGGAGAAGAACAGCGTCGCCGATACATCGGCCCGTACATAGCTGCTGCCGTCCGGCATCTGGCGCATGGCGTTGTCGGTGTGAAAGCCATAGTAATTGCTGTCGCCGACGTAGCGGTTGAAGAAAGGCGGCAGGATTTTCAGGGGCAGCGCCGCCGTGAAGAAGGTGGCATTGCGGTTCAGCGCGGTCAGCACCAGGCGGCGCAAAGCCGGCAGATGCTCGGCGTTCTCGGCCAGTTGCTCGTTGTTCTTGGCCTGGGCCGCCTGCCGGCCGGCCGTAATCTGCCCACTGGACCAGTTCGAGCGGGACAGCAGCTCGCGCGCCGTAGCGAGCTCGCTTGGAGTCAGTACATCGTCGATGGTAATCAGCATGGCTTCCTCAAGCGGAAACCCCCTCGGTCAGCGAACCGAGGGGATCGGGTAACGAGCCTAGAACTTGAATTCCGTGCTCACGATGAAGCGGCGCGGCTGGCCGACATAGGTGAAGCCGCCGTTGTCGTAGATCGCGTCGTAGTACAGCTTGTCGAACAGGTTCTGGACGTTGATCTTGACCGTGTATTTCGGTTGCTCGTAGGCGACCATGGCATCCCAGCGCGTGTAGGACGGCACCCAGTTCGGGTTGAACGCCGCCGTGCCGGTCGGTGCCCCGCCGTAGCGCTTGCTCTTGTACTCCATGCCGCCACCGACCTTGAAGCCGAGCGGCAACTGGTAGGTGGTCCACAGGTTGAAGGTCTGCTTCGGCGTGTTGCGCGGCATCTTGCCGACGAAGTTGGGATTGCCGTTACCCGGCGCGACCTCGTTGATCTCGGCGTCGATCAGCGACAGGCCGCTGAAGACCTCCCAGTTATCGGTCACCCGACCAGCCAGTTCGAACTCGATACCGTTCGACTCGCGTTTTTTGGTCAGGATCGAGGAAGTCGATTCCAGGTCGTTGTTGCGCTCCCAGTCCTTGACCGCGTGGTAGAGCGCCGTGCGCAAGGCCAGGTTGCCGTCGAGCAGCAACCACTTGGCACCGACTTCGCTGACCTTGGAGCGCTCGGCCGGGAACTGGCTGCCCGAGAGCTGGTAGAGATCGGCCGTCGGGCTGAAGGAATCGCTCCAGCCCACGTAGTAGTGCTGGGCCGCCGTCGGCTGCCAGGAGAGGCCGGTGCGGAAGCTGTTTTCGCCGAAATCGCCACGAAAGGAGGTGGCACCCGCCCCGGCCGGCGCCTGGTACTCGGAGCGCATTTCGTCACGGCGCAAGCCGAGCGTCAGTTTCCAGTCGGGAATGAATTCCACCGTATCCTGAGCGTAGGCGCTGTAGGTGTCGCCGCTATAGGTATTCGGTGCCGCCGCCGTGTAATGCCCGGATTTGTAGAGCGGATTGTTTGCCGTACCGAGATTCTGCAAGGCCCAGCGCTTGGAGCCTTCCTTCAGGTACTCGACGCCGGTGACCAGTTCGTTTTTCATGCCCAACAACGTGAATGCCGTATTGAAATCGCTCTGCACGACGAAGTTGTCGGTATCGAATTCGCGGGTCTTGGCCTGGCTGGCCAGGCTGTTGGCGGTCGGCGAGCCGGTGCCGCCCTGAGGGGCGACGGCCCAATAGGAACGCCGGTAATTGGCGGCGCGGACCACCGTACGCCACTGGGTATCCGGGGCGATCTTGAACAGATAGCTCAGGGTCGTGACATTGGTCTCGCTTTCATCGAAGTTGCCGCTGACACCCCAGTAAGCGCCCGACTCGCCAAAACGACTCTCCGGCTTTTTGGCCGTGGCATTGAAGGGCACACCGTAATCCGGCCGGTCATTGGTTTGCAGCCACAGATGGCTCAGCGTGATTTCGTGATTGGTGCCGAGGCCGAAGGCGATGCTCGGTGCAACCCCATGGCGGTGAATTTCCGGCGTCGTGCCGCTGACCGGATTGGAACGCGAACTGTCCTCGTCGCGGTTCATCAGGTTGAGCCGGATGGCCGTGGTTTCGCCGATCCGCTGATTGAGGTCGGCCTTGGTCTCGACAAAACCGTCGCTGCCAACGCCGGCTGAAATCTTGTTGATGCCGTAGAGCATCGGCGTCTTGCTGACCTGGTTGATCACGCCGCCGGCCTGGCCGCGCCCGAAAAGCATGGCGGCCGAGCCGCGCAGGACATCGACCTGCTCCAGATTGAAGACTTCGCGGTTGTACTGGGCGGTATCGCGGATGCCGTCGAGGTACATGTCGCCGAAGGTATAGAAACCGCGCAGCATCATGTTGTCGCCGGAACGGCCGCCCTCGGCGGCATTGAACGAGAGGCCGGAGACATTGCGCAGCGCTTCGCGCAGCGAGTTGGCTTCCTGCTCTTCCATCAGCGAACGGGTGATCGTGGTGATCGCCTGCGGCACGTCGTGCGGATCCTGCACGACCTTGCCGACGCGGGTCTTGGTGGCGCGCACGCCGTCTTGCTGTTCGGCATTGGCCTTGACGGTGACGGCCGGCAAGGTCTGCTCTTCGGCGAAGACGCCGTCGCTTGCGCCGAGCAAGCCAACGACTACCGCCGCCCCCAGCGGCAACAATGGGCTGCGCCGCGGCGCAACAGCCTCCGAGATCAACGAAGTTGAAGGCGACTGGGCGTTCAACTCCGGTTTTTTGCTCTTTTTCACAAGCGTTCCTTTAGCGAGTCAGTTGGGGTGGCTGGCTGGCATAAAGGCTGGCTTGCCGAACATGGCGTTCGGGCAGCTGTCGGGCGCCGAAGCGGCGACCGAAGAACCTGCCGGAAAATCACCACAGGCTGCCTCAAACGCTTATCTTGAGGACGTGGCTGGCGGCAAATTCTTGGCTGGCTAGTCCGTAAATCTAAATGCGAATATATCGCATTTACAAAACGGAAACAACTTTAAAATTGACCTGGGTCAAGAATCGGCGATCCGGTCCGACCGGATCGCCGTCAAAGAATCAGACGACGTCGATACCCGGTTCGCCCTCGCCGATCTCGCCGATAACCGAAACATGCGAGAAGCCTTGCTGCAGGAAGACCGAGAGCACTTCGGTCACGCTATCCGGGGCGCAGGAAACGAGCAGGCCGCCCGAGGTTTGCGGGTCGGTGAGCAGGGTTTTCGCCATGTCGGCAGACTCGAGCGCCAGATTGACGCTCTCGCCGTAGCTCTCCCAGTTCCGCGCCGAGGCGCCGGTGACGTAGGCAGCTTCGGTGAATTCCCGGGCCCGGGCGAGCAGCGGAACATCGCCAAAGCGCACGCTGGCCCTGACCTGGCTGCCCTTGCAGACCTCCAGCAGATGGCCGAGCAGACCAAAGCCGGTGACGTCGGTTATCGCATGTACGCCGTCGAGACAGGCGAGGACCGGCCCCGGCGTATTGAGTTGGGTGGTGCTGGCGATCATCGCCTCGTAATCGCTGTCGTGCAGCTTGTCCTTTTTCAGGGCGGCGCTGTACACGCCGACCCCGAGCTGCTTGCCAAGGATCAGCTTGTCGCCGGGCCGGGCCCCCGAGTTGCGCTTGAGGTGCGCCGGATTGACCAGGCCGATGGCGACCAGACCGTAGATCGGTTCCACCGAATCGATGGTGTGGCCGCCGGCGATCGGTATCCCGGCCGCCCGGCAGACGGCCTCGCCGCCGGAAAGAATCTTGCCGATGGTTTCCAGGGGCAGCACATTGACCGGCATGCCGACCAGAGCCAGCGCAAAGAGCGGCGTGCCGCCCATGGCATAGACGTCGGAAATGGCGTTGGTGGCCGCAATCCGCCCGAAATCGAAGGGGTCGTCGACGATCGGCATGAAGAAATCCGTCGTCGCGACGATCGCCTGCTGGGCATTGATCTGATAGACCGCGGCATCGTCGCTGGTCTCGATGCCGACCAGCAGTTGCGGCGGGATGATGCCTGGCGTCGAGCCGGCCAGGATTTTCTGGAGGACGGCCGGCGCAATCTTGCAACCGCATCCGCCACCATGGGAAAGCTGGGTCAATCTGATTTTTTCTTCGGCCACGACTGTTCTCTTTGTTGATTTATTGTTGATCTTATTCGGCGTCGAAGCCGGCATCCTCGATCGCGCCGAGCAGCGCCTCGCGGCTCACCGCCTGGGCATCGAACGCCACTTTCGCCTCGCCCGCCTCGAGCGACACTTCGGCCGAGGCGACGCCGGCCATGCTGGTCAGGACGCCGGTGATATTCTTGACGCAGCCCTGGCAACTCATGCCACCGACCTTGATTACCGTGTTTTCCATGATTTACTCCTTGGTCATGAACGGCTGCGTGCGCAGCAGTTCCGCCATCTGATCGGGCGGTACGGCCCGGCTGAAAAGAAAACCCTGTGCCATGTCGCAATCCATGTTGCGTAGCAGGAGCAGTTGCTCGGCTGTTTCGACCCCTTCGGCGAGAACGGTCAGGCGCAGGTTGCGTCCCATGCTGACGATGGTCGAGGCAATCGCCTGGTCGTCGGCGTCAAGCACCAGATCGCGTACAAAGGAGCGATCGATCTTCAGTTTACCGACCGGGAAACGTTTCAGATAGGCCAGCGAGGAATAACCCGTGCCAAAATCGTCGAGCGACAGTTCCACCCCCATGCGGTGCAATGCAGCCAGCGTGCCGATACTAATGTCGGCATCGTGCATCACAGTGCGTTCGGTCAGTTCCAGTTCGAGAAGGCCGGCGTCGAGGCGTGAGGCGGCGAGCGCCCCGGCCACCGCCTCGATGAAACCGGCCTGCCTGAATTGCACCGGTGCAACATTGACCGCCATGCAGGTCGGCGGCAGGCCGGCGTCGTTCCAGGCCTGGGCTTGCCGGCAGGCCTCGCCGAGCACCCAGTCGCCGAGTGGATTGATCAGGCCGGTATCTTCGGCGACATGGATGAAACGGTCCGGCATGATCATGCCGAGATCCGGATGCTGCCAGCGGATCAGAGCCTCGACGCCGACAATCAGGCCGCTTTGCAGGCTGACCAGCGGCTGGTAGTGGAGCACGAACTCCTGATTCTTCAGCGCCCGCCGCAGGTTGCTCTCCATCATCAGGCGTTCGAGCGTCGCCGTATTCATTTCCGCGGCGTAGAACTGGAAGGTGTTGCGCCCCAGTTCCTTGGCCTTGTACATCGCGGCATCGGCATTCTTGAGCAGCGAATCGATATCCCTGCCATCCTGCGGGCAGACACTGATCCCGACCGAGGGTGTTACGGTCAGTTCGTGCCCGGCGACCAGGAAGGGCGCGTTGCACTCTTCAAGCAACCGGCGGGCGACATCGGCAGCCGCCGCGGCATTGATGCCGGGCATGGCGAGGATGAATTCGTCGCCACCGAGGCGGGCCAGCGTATCAACTTTGCGGACAGCGCCCGACAGGCGCCGGGAGACGGCGCAAAGCAACTCGTCGCCGAGACTGTGGCCGAGCGAATCGTTGATCCGCTTGAAATGGTCGAGATCGAGAAACATCAGGGCGAATGCTGATTGATCGCGTTCGGCAACGGCCAGTAATTGCGTCAAGCGGTCGTGCAGCAGGCGGCGGTTGGGCAACCCGGTCAGCGCATCGAAATCGGCGAGTTCGCGGATTTTCAACTCGGCGAGTTTCTGCGCCGACAGATCGACCACCGTACCCACCGAAGCCGGCCGGCCGGCGAAAACCGAAGGAGCGCCGAGTATCCTGACCGGCAGCAGCCCGCCATCCTTGCGGACGACCGTCATTTCATAGGAGGTGCCGCCGATACCTGCGGTGCGTGCATCCATCTGTTGCAACAGGAAGCCGTGCTGCTCAGCGGGAAACAGATCGAGCGGCCCCTTGTGGTTGACCAACTCATCCGCCCGATAACCCAGCAAACCGAGCAGGCAGGGGTTCACATACTTGAACAGGTGGCCCTGCAGGACAAAAATGCCGACCTGCGCGGCATCCATCGTCGCCCGGAACTGCGCTTCGTTTTCCGACAACGCCGCCGCACCCGTGGACGCCGAACCACCGGAATCTGCCTGTTCCAAACATGCCCCTCCAAGCCCTGCGGTCATCCTGCCCTCATGCCCTTATCTCAGACCGCCGGCACCACGGGGCGCCAACGTTTCAGCAACAAGGAGTTGGAGACCACCGAAACCGAACTCATCGCCATCGCTGCCCCAGCCACCACCGGATTGAGCAAACCCAAGGCGGCGAGCGGGATTCCGATCACATTGTAAATGAAGGCAAAGAAAAGATTTTGCCGGATCTTGCCCAAGGTTCTGGCCGAGAGGTCGATGGCATCGGCCACCCCGAGCAGGTCGCTGCGGATCAACGTGAGGTCGGCCGCCTCGATCGCGACATCGGAACCGGCGCCGATTGCGAAGCTGACATCGGCCGCGGCCAGCGCCGGCGCATCGTTGATGCCGTCACCGACCATGGCGACCAGCCCGCCCCCGTTCTTCAGTTCGGCAATCACCGCCGCCTTGTCGCCGGGCAGGATGTCGGCCCGGAATTCGTCGATCCCGGCCTCCGCCGCGATCGCCGCCGCCGTAGCGGCATTGTCGCCGGTCAGCATGACGACCCGGATGCCCATCTCGCGCAGGCGCGCCACCGCGGCCTGCGAGGTCGGGCGCAGGGCATCGGCGATGGCGATCAGGGCCAGCACCCGATCCGCCTCGGCCAGCCCGATCACCGTCTTGCCGGCCTGCTGCAGGCCGCGCACCGTCGGGTCGTCAGCCAGGCCGAGCCAGGCCGGCGAGCCGAGCCGCAGCGCTCGCCCTTCGATCTCGCCCTCGACGCCGTGCCCGGGCTGCGCCCGGAAGTTCTGCACGGTGGGCAGTTCAAGAGCTGCCGCCTCGGCCAGAATGGCCCGTGCCAGCGGGTGTTCCGAATTCTGTTCGAGCGCGGCTGCCAGGCGCAAGGCATCGTCGCGGCTGGCGGCAAGCGGCACCAGATCGGTCACTTGCGGCTTGCCGCAGGTCAGCGTCCCGGTCTTGTCCAGGGCCAGGACGGTGATCCGTTCGGCCCGTTCGAGCGCCTCGGCATTGCGCACCAGGATGCCGGCCCGCGCCCCCTGCCCGGTACCGACCATGATCGCCGTCGGCGTCGCCAGCCCGAGCGCGCACGGACAAGCGATGACCAGCACGGCCACGGCATTGACCAGCGCTTCGGCAAATAGGCCGGAATACCACCACCAGCCGGCAAAAGTGACGAGGGCAATGGCGCAAACCACCGGCACGAAAATCGCCGAAATCCGGTCGGCCAGCCGCTGCACCGGTGCCTTGGAGCCCTGGGCCTCGCCGACCAGCCGGATGATGCCGGCAAGCAGCGTATGTTCGCCGACCCCGGTCGCCGTACAGCGCAACGCTCCCTGGCCGTTGGTGGTGGCGGCGAAGACCGGGTCGCCGGCTGCCTTGCCAACTGGCATGCTTTCGCCGGTCAACATCGCCTCGTTGATGTTCGAAGCGCCGTCGATGACTTCGCCATCGACCGGCACGCTCTCGCCCGGCCGGACCAGGAAGATGTCGCCCGGCATCAGCGCCTCGACCGGCATTTCGATCCATTGCCCGTCGCGCTCGACGCGCGCAGTTTTGGGCTGCAGGCGGATCAGCGATTCGATCGCTTCTGAAGTCCGCGCCTTGGCCCGTGCTTCGAGCAGCTTGCCGAGCAGTACCAGGGTGATGACCGCCGCCCCGCCCTCGAAATAGACATACTGGTCGAGGCCGAACACCGTGACCACGGTCGAAAAGCCCCAGGCCATGCTAGTACCCAGCGCCACCAGCACGTCCATGTTGGCACCGCCGCCGCGCAGCGCCTTGAAGGCGCCATCGTAGAAGCGCCAGCCGATCCAGAACTGGACCGGTGTCGCCAAGGCCAACTGCAGCCAGCGCGGCAGTTCGTTGTGCTGGCCATGCTCGCCGAACATGAACAGCATCTGGCCAACCAGCGGCAGGCTGAGCGCCACGGCAATCCAGAAACGGCGCGACTCCTGGCGGTAGGCAATCAGCTTCTCGGCTTTTTCGCGTTCGCGCGTCCCACTATCGACCCGTTCCGCCGAAAAGCCGGCCTTGGCTACCGCCGCGATCACCGCCGCCTCATCTGCCGTACCGACCAGGCGGATCCGGGCGCGTTCAGCCGCCAGATTGACGTTGGCCTGCATGCCCGGCTGCCGGTTGAGCACCTTTTCCAGGCGCGCCGAGCAGGCCGCGCAGGTCATGCCGCCGATTGCAAACTCGACGACCCGGCTGGCTTCGGCTTCGCTCACTTGACCAGCAGCACCGGGCAGCTGGCGAGATGGAGCACGCGACTGGCCACCGAGCCCATGACCAGCCCGGCCACCCCGCTCCGCCCATGGCTACCCATGACGATCAGGTCGCACTTGAGTTCGCCGGCGATCTTGGCAATGACCTCGGCCGGCTGACCGACATGGATGTGCGTTGTGTGAAAGTGGCCGGAGGCATCGAGCCGGGCTTGCGCCGCGCTCAACTGCTCCTGGCCTTCTTCAAGGTAGTACGCCTGCAGCGTTTCCTTGCCGATGTGTGCTTGCACGCGGCCGATCGGGATCGGCGCATGAACGTGCAGCAGGTGAATCTCCGGCACCTCGCGAAACCAGGCGCTATGGGCAATCAGATGATCGACGGCGCGCAGGGCGCAGTCTGAACCATCGACCGGCAATAAAATCTTCATCGTCTCTCCCGTCCTAAATCCAGCCGAGCAGGCGCATCAATCCGAACAGGCCATAAAGACCGAAACCGAGCACCAGCAGGCCGGAAAACATGCGCACCGCGGGACGGCGCACGAATTCGTTCAACCTGGCAAACAAGATGCCCGCCAACAAAAGATTTGGCAAGGTGCCCAAACCAAAGGCCAGCATCATCAGCGCACCGCGCCGGAGGATCCGGCGGTCAGCGAACTGGCCAGCGCACTGTATACCAGCCCGCAGGGCAGCCAACCCCACAGCAGGCCGAGCGGAAATGCCTGAACCACCGTCCGCACCGGCAGGAAGCGTTTGGTCAGCGGCTGGATCACGCGCCACAGATGCTGCCCGGCTCGCTCGGTAAAGGCCAGCGTACGCGTCATGCCGAGCAGGTAAAGCCCAAGCGCGACGAGCATCAGGTTGGCGAGAAAAAAGAGGATCAGGCGGACCGGAACCTGGCCTTCGAGGCCCATGCTGGCCGCGCCGAGTGCTCCGGCAATCGCCCCGGCTACGCCGTAGGAAAGGATGCGGCCGCTGTTGTAGGAGAGCAGCATGGACCAGCGTGCCGGCGCGCCGAGCGACAAGGCACCGACGATGCCGCCGCACATGCCGACGCAGTGGGTGCCACCAAGCAAACCAACGAGAAAGAGGGCGAGAAAGCCGGAGTCAGGCACAGGGGGGAAAGAAAGGGCGGCAGGGAGGGCGGGATTTTAACCCCAGCCTCTCACCCACCCTCCCCGTCAAATTACCTTCGAGTAACGCGTGCGCTGACGATCGGCCCGCAGATAGCGGTCGAAAACCATGGAGATGATACGCACCAGCATGCGTCCCGGTGGCAGGACCGTGATCCATTCCGGCTCGATCTTGAGCAGGCCGGCACGCTCCATTTCCTTCATGTCTTCCAACTCGGCCGCAAAATATTGATGGAAATCAATCAGATGGGAACTCTCGATACTTTCGATGGAAAGCTCGAAATGGCACATCAGGGCCTGGATGATCGAACGCCGCAGGATGTCGTCGGCAGTCAGCTCGATGCCGCGGAAGACCGGCAGCATCTGGGCGTCCAGCCGGTCGTAGTATTCGTCTAGCGTCTTGACGTTCTGGCTGTAAGTCGGCCCGACCTTGCTGATCGACGAAATGCCGAAGGACAGCATGTCGCAGTCGGCGTAGGTCGAATAGCCCTGGAAATTGCGGTGCAGGCGGCCCTGACGCTGGGCAACGGCCAGTTCGTCATCGGGCTTGGCAAAGTGATCCATGCCGATGAAGACGTAACCGGCTTCGGTCAGTTTCTTGATGGCCAGCGCCAGAATCTGCAACTTGGTATCGGCCGACGGCAGATCGGGTTCGGCGATCCGGCGCTGCGGCTTGAACAAGCTGGGCATATGCGCGTAGTTGTAGATCGACAGGCGTTCCGGGTCCATCGCCAGCACGCGTTCCAGCGTGCGGTTGAAGCCCATCACCGACTGGTGCGGCAGGCCGTAGATCAGATCGACCGAAATCGACTTGAACCCGTTGGCCCGCGCCGCCTTGACCACGTTGTAGGTTTCTTCCTCGCTCTGCACGCGGTTGACCGCAACCTGGACGCGCTCGTCGAAATCCTGGACCCCGATGCTCATCCGGTTGAAGCCGAGTTCGCCGAGCAGGGCGACCGTTTCGTAATCAACCTTGCGCGGATCAACTTCGATCGAGTACTCGCCGCCGTCGAGCAATTTGAAGTGCTTCCTCGTCTCGCCCATCAACAAGCGCATCTCGTCGTGCGACAGGAAGGTCGGCGTGCCGCCGCCCCAATGCAGCTGAATCACCTCATGTTCGCCATCCCTGCCTTCGAGGCTGGCGCTCTGCAAATCGAGCTCTTTTGCCAGGTATTTCAAGTACTTGGCGCTGCGTCCGTGATCCTTGGTGATGATCTTGTTACAGGCACAGTAATAGCAGATGGTGTTACAGAAGGGGATGTGGAAGTATAATGACAGAGGTCGACTGATGCCGCCGATATTGCGTTTGCCCAGCCAGAGCTTGGCAGCGTCCGAGTCGAAAGCTTCGACAAAGCGGTCAGCCGTCGGATATGACGTGTAGCGTGGGCCGTTCACATCGAAGCGGCGAATGATCTGTGGATCGAAGACGAGGTTTTCAGTTGCGAAATTCATTGGACATGCCGCCAGAAGGTGGATGGATTATGTTCGGTAGGCGCGATTTTGTGGTTGACATGGATCAAGCGAACTCAGGTTGCCAATGCCTCAAATAACCCCGCTGAATCAAGATATCACGCTGTCCGTAATCAAGACAGCCTGTTCAAATTGTAACCTGCGCGAACTCTGCTTGCCCTTCGGGCTGACACTGGAAGAACTGGAGCGTCTCGACGATCTGGTTTCCACCCGTCGCCGCATAAAGCGCGGCGATCACCTGTACCGGGCCGGCGAGCCGTTCGATGCCATCTACGCGATTCGCAGCGGTTTCTTCAAGACCGACGTGCTGCTCGAAGACGGCCGCGATCAGGTAACCGGATTCCAGATGGCCGGCGAACTGCTTGGCCTCGACGGCATCAGCACCGAGCACCACACTTGTAACGCGATCGCCCTCGAAGACAGCGAAATCTGCTCGATTCCCTTCTCCCGTCTGGAAAGTCTGTCGCGCGAGATCCACAATCTGCAGCATCATTTCCACAAGGTGATGAGCCGCGAGATCGTTCGTGACCACGGCGTGATGATGCTGCTCGGCACGATGCGCGCCGAGGAGCGGCTCGCTGCCTTCCTGCTGAATTTGTCGCAGCGCTTCACGGCGCGCGGCTTTTCGCATGCCGAGTTCTACCTGCGCATGACGCGCGAGGAAATTGGCAGTTATCTCGGCCTCAAGCTGGAAACCGTGTCGCGCGCCTTCTCGAAATTCCAGGAAGAAGGCTACATCGCCGTCCAGCAAAAGCACATCCGGATCCTGAATGTGAATGGGCTTAAAGCCCTGATGAATCACCGCGCCTGAGCGGTCGATTCCTTACCAGCGCAGGCGCGCCAGTTCGGCGCTGCGCGCAACCAGCCGCCGCAGCAGATTTTCCGCCTTGATTCGCCCCGCCGTGCCCTGCCCCGGCGTGCGATAGGCCAGCACCACCCGGCCCGGCTCGGCTACCGTCGTAAAGACGCTGATCGCCAGCGGGCACAGGGCAATCTGCGCCGCCTCCTCTTCCAGCAACTGCCAGGCCAACGCCGCGCTGCAAAACTGGACGATTTCGGCATTGGCAAAAGGGCTCGCCGCCCGCGCCAGATCGCCGGCCGTGCGGGCCAGCATGCCATTGAAGGGAATGACCGCGCTGACCACCAGCCCCTCGGCCTCGATGGCCTCGACGAGCGCCTCGCGGGTCGACTGGTAATCACTGCCGACCACCACCTGACTGACCACATCCTCGGCGGCAAAGACGCCGGGAATCAGACAGAAGGCCAGCGCCGCAAGCAGCCAGCGCAGCAGTTCAAGAAAAAAGGGGCTCCGAGGAGCCCCCTGAACAGATGCGAGGAAAACATCTGACGCTTGGAAATACAGAATGAATCAGAAGAAGATGATGCCGCCAGCGGAAATCGTCCGGTTCTTGAAATCGACATTGGTATCAGCCGCATTGGTGATCTTCTCATCATTGAATTCGCCGACCAGCGTGATGTATTTGTTCAGCGAATGATAGACCCCCAGCGTGTAAGCCTGGTTCTTGATACTGTTCAGCGGGCTGGCACCGGTCAGTGCAAAACCGTTCTTGTCCTTGTTTTCGCCGAAGTTCAGACCGACCTTGGTGGCGCCGAACTTATAGGTGCCTTGCAGAAAATAACCATCGGAATCGGTCTTGTTGCCGGCCCCGTTGCTGCCACCGAAGAATTGGGCACCAACTGTGGACAAACCGAGGCCGCTACCGGTGAAAGCGTAGGCCACCGCCTCGAAGTTGCCGAAGCCGGCCTTGGCGCCAAGTTCGAAGCCGTTGGCAGTGTAGGACTGGGTAGCACAGGGGCTGACCGAGCAACTCGTGCTCTGGCTGACAGCGCCGGTCCAAACCTTCACATTGGTGGACTGCCCCTTCCAGTCGTAGGTGGCAACACCCTGGAAGCCCGGAGCCTTGGTTTCGTCACCGGCAAAGCGGCTCGGCTGGAAGATGCCGACCGATGCCTGGAAGCCGCCCAGGGTCGGGGTCGAGTAGGTGATCTGCGGCTGGAAGCCGGTGTACATGTAGCCGTGGCCGATCATGCCGAAAGTGGTGTTGTACGGGATGCCGGCGTTGCTGGTGCCACCGACGCCGATCAGGGTCATGTCGGAGAGGATGACATCGCGGCCGAACAGACCGATGTCGCGGCCGAACTTCAGGGTACCCCAGCTGTTGTTGCCGAACTGGAAGTAGACGTTGCGCGTATCGATCTGGCTGAACGGGCTACCCTGGCCGGTGCCGCCGGCGGCGGCGTTGTTCGACAGACCAATGACTTCGGAATTGCTGTTGATGCCCGGCGCGAAGCTGAAGTGCGCCTTGATGTCCTGGCCATTGGCCTGGGTGGTGGCGACGAAATTGATCCAGCCCGGCAGCAGACCATTGGTCAGCGCACTGTTGTTGGTGGTCGTCGAGGCGCCGGTCGCCCGATTGGTGCTCTTGGATTCACGATTGACGTAGAAGCCGTTGATGGTGCCGTTGATGTCGAGCGTAACATCGTTCTGGGTAAAACTGACGGCATGGCTGGCGGTGCTGCCCAGAGCGAGCAAAGCGAGAACCAAAGGACGGACGGACGAGAAATTCTGCATGAAATGTCTCCAGATATTTTGTGAGTAACCCCTGCCAGCCAGGTAGCACCCCGGCCGGCTTCCCCCGCTGTCACCGCTGGGGCGACATGGATGCCTATGGTTTGCGAAGCGCGTGCCAGCCACCTGCCAATTTCGGAAATTTGCTTGAAAACCCAATAGCGGCCGGGCTTTCCGGGAGATTGACCAAGCCCCCGTACGAGCCGCCATTGCTCGCCAAGTCGTTCATTTTCTGGACAATTGCTGCGCCGCTGAGCCAAAACACAACAGCAAAAAACGAACAGTCGACGAAAAAAAGCCCGGCGAACCGGGCTTTCGGATAGTACGAAAGGAAGGTCTCAGAAGGCGTACTTCGCGCTGATCCCGGCCAGCCAGTTGCGTCCCGGGGCCGATTCGTAGAAGCGGCCGTTGCCGTCGCCGACGATCACCGAACCGACATACTGGCGGTCGAAGACATTGTCGAGACGGGCGAAGCCGCGCAGCGTCAGTGCTCCGAAACTGCGTTCGATGCCGGTGCGTAAATTGGCAATGGCGTAGAACGGTGCCGCCCGCTGGGTGTTGGTATCCTCGACCTGGACGTTGCTGCGGGCGATGGTCTCGACCGCAGCATGGAAGCCGGTCGCCGGGTGCCGCCAGGCCAGCTCGCCGAACAGCGTATGTGCGGCGATGCCGGGCAGGCGCTTGCCGGCATCGACCGTCGTCGCCCCGCTGGCGAACGCCTCGTCATAGCGCGCATCAAGCCCGGTGTAGGCGACCCGGCTGGTGAGATTAGCCGGCCAGCGGCTGTCCACCGCCACCTCCAGGCCACGCCGCGTCGTCTGCCCGGCGTTGCGGTAGCTGGTGCGGCCGCCGCTGGCGGAACTGACCACCAGTTCGTCATCAGTCTTCACCTGGAAGATCGCCACGTCGAGACGGCTGTCCTTGCCAATGAAGGCCTTGAGCCCGGTTTCCAGATGCGTGCTGGTCGCCGGTTTCAAATCGAAGCTGAAGGTGCCGCCCGGGCCGGAATAGAACAGTTCGTTCAGGGTCGGCGTCTCGAAGCCGCGCGCCGCGCTGGCATAGAGATTAACCGCCGGCGTCAGGCGGTAGGTGGCGGCCAGCATCGGGGTCGTCTTTTCGTAACTGACATTGCCGCTGTCGTCGCCGTTGCCGGTCGCAATGTAGTTGTCGTCGACCTTGAAGGCGACCCGGCTATGGCGCAGGCCGCCGGTGAAGCCCCAGCGCTCGCCCTGCCATTCGGCCTGGGCGTACTGGTCGAAGCTGGCGACCTTATCTTCCTCGTTGCGGCGCAACGCGCCCTTAACGCCCAGCGTTGTCGCACTGGTATAGTTTTCGTAGCCGCGCCGCTCATCTGTGGATTGCTCATAGTCCATCCCGAGGGTGGTGGTCAGCTTGCCGCCAGCCAGCGCGTAGCGGCCGATCCAGCGCCCGGAAATGCCAGAGAAGGCGCGATCGAAATCGATGACGCCACCCGAATGTTTGCGCTTTGGATCGTTAGCCGGAGTCGCCGGTGTGACCAACTGCACGAAACGGGGAATCGACTGGTACTGGATCACCGAACGCTGTCCGGTGTAAGCCGACAACTGCACGCTGTGCTCGCCGAAACGGCGCTCGTAACTGACACCGCCCTGGGTGTGGTCGATGGTCTTGCGGGTATTGAACTGCTCGGCAACCGGGTCGACGCTGCGCGGGTCGTTGCGGAAGCGATCCCAGCTCAGGCCCAGCGGATCGTCGGCCTTCTGCGAGAAACCGTTGGCGACGAACATCAGGCGGCTGTCGGCATCGGGCGCCCAGGTCAGCTTGGCGAAGGTCTGGTCGCGCTCGACCTGGCTGTGCTCGCGATAGCCGTCGCTGGAAAACCGCGAGGCATCGACCACGTAGCCGAGACCACCAACCGCACCCTGGGCCATGGCGCCGGCTTTCCACATGCCATAGCTGCCGGCCAGGAAATTGCCTTCGACCGTCGGCCGGCCTTTGCCATCGGCCGTAAACATTTGAATGACGCCCCCGGCATGGTTGCCATAGACCGAAGACATCGGGCCGCGCATGACCTCGATGCGCTCGGCACGGTCGAGATTGAAAGTGGCGACCTGACCCTGACCATCCGGCATCGAGGCCGGAATGCCGTCGCTGATCAGACGAATGCCGCGCACCCCGAAGGCCGAACGGGCGCCGAAGCCGCGCGAGGAAATCTGCAGGTCCTGAGCGTAATTCTGACGGTTCTGCACCGAGATCCCCGGCACAGCGGCCAGCGCCTCCGAGGCATTGACCTTGGCCTGGTCGGCGCCGATGCGGGCGGCATCGACGACGTCGACTGCCGCCGGCAGATCGAAGGAGCTGTGTTCGGTACGGCTGCCGGTGACGACCACGGAATCGAGCGTCAGCGCGGTCTGGGCGACGACGAAGCAGGGAAAGGCGGCAGCCAGGAGGACGACGAGGCGCTTGGGATGGTGTTTCATGATTTTCCGAAAAGTGAGTGTGGCATCAGGCCGGGCTCAGCCAGCCCTTGTCGCGGGCCATGTCGAGGAAGGCCTCGGCGTCGCGGGCGATGGCCTCGCGCTGGCCGGGAAAGGCAGCGTCGAGATCGGCGACGATGTCGTCGGCGCTACGCTGGCCGTCGCAGCGCTTGAGGATTTCGGCAGCTGCCGGGTTGAGTTTGATCAGGCCTTCCGGGTAGAGCAGGATGTGCGCATCCTGGCTGGCTTCCCAGCGGAAGACATAGTGCGGGTTAAGTTGCGGGCGGTTCATGGCGGGTTCTCGGGAAGGGGCGGCAGCCGAAGCCGCCGCCCGCTGGCCGCTCAACGCACGTAGACGTAGGCGGTGACTTCGAAGCCGAGGCGAATTTCGCAGTAAGCCGGGGTTTGCCAGTTCATCGGGTGTCTCCTTTATGGTGGAGCGACACCTTGCCGCTCCTGTGACTGATTATTGGCAAGCCGCTTAGTTCAGGCGCCCGGCCTTTCGCCAAATAGGCCTCATGAAAATCATGAGACCCGAGCCATCGGCGTATAGGCGCCCCAGCCTTCAATGTGTACCGGGCAGTAGGCGAGCAACATCGAATCCAGCATAGACCACAAGAGGTCGAGCTTGAACTGGAGGATTTCCAGTACCCGCTCCTGCTGCTCGCGGGTCGTGAAGTGGCCGAGCGTGACGCGCAGGCCGTTGATCACATCGCGCGGCGCCTCGGTCAGGCGGCGCTGGAAATAGTCGTAGCCTTCCGGCTCGATCCACGGGTAGTGGTTCGGCCAGTGCTCGAGGCGCGATTTGTGGATGGTCGGCGCGAACAACTCGGTCAGCGACGAGGCCGCCGCTTCCTGCCACGGGCTGCGGCGGGCGAAATTGACGTAAGCGTCGACGGCGAAACGCACGCCGGGCAACACCAGTTCTTGCGAAACGATCTGCTCGCGGGTCAGGCCGACCGCCTCGCCAAGACGAATCCAGGCCTCGATGCCGCCGGCCTCGCCACCGTAGCCGTCGTGGTCAAGAATGCGCTGCACCCAGTGGCGGCGCACCTCACGGTCCGGGCAATTGGACATGATCGCCGCGTCCTTGACCGGGATGCTGACCTGGTAGTAATAGCGGTTGGCCACCCAGGCCTGCAGTTGCTCGCGGCTACATTTGCCCTCGTGCATCATGACCTGGAAGGGATGATGGATGTGGTAGCTGACGCTCTTGGCGCGCAGCTTCGCTTCGAATTCTTCAGGCGTCCACGCCTTCAGTTCGTCCATTTTCATGTGTTGTCTCCGGTGTCGATCAGCATCCCGTCATAGGCCAGTTCGATGCCGGCGCGCGTCAGTTCGGCACGTTCCGGCGAGTCCTCGTCGAGGATGGGGTTGGTGTTATTGATGTGGATCAGCACCTTGCGCGGCTTCTTGTAGCGGCCGAGCAAGGCGATCATGCCGTCCGTCCCCGACTGCGGCAGGTGGCCAATGTCGCGGGCGGTCTTTTGCGAAAGGCCGAGGCGGATCATCTCGTCGTCGGTCCAGAACGTGCCGTCGAGCAACACGCAGTCAGCGCAGCCCAGATACTCGTCTAGATGCGGCTCCATGGCGCCGAAACCGGGCGCGTAGAAGACCTGGCGGCCGCTCGCGATGTCTTCGATCAGGACGCCGATGTTGTCGCCGGGGTGCGGGTCGTGGCGGTGCGGCGAATACGGCGGTGCCTTGCTGGAGAGCGGCACCGGCGTGAACCTGAGCCCCGCCGCCCCGGGAATGGAGAAGGGCGACGGGGACGATGCCTGCACCGGCTGCCATTGCACGGTGCAGAAGTGGGACAACACATTGAAAACCGGGTTGCCGGTGGTCAGGTCTTCATGGACCTGCGGCGTGCACCAGATGTCGAGCGGCTTGCCCTCGCGCAGCATGAAGAGGCCGGTGGTGTGGTCAATCTGGGCATCGATCAGCACGACGCCGACGATGCCCGTATCGCGCAGCCCGCGCCCCGGCTGCAGAGCCGGGTTGGCGCGAATCTGCGTCAGGATGTCGGGCGAGGCGTTGAACAGCACCCAGTCGACGCCGTTGGCACTGACCGCAATGGAAGACTGCGTGCGGGGAATGGTCCGCACGCTGCCATCGCGCATGCCGGCACAGTTACGGCAATTGCAGTTCCATTGCGGGAAGCCGCCGCCGGCGGCAGATCCGAGGACAAGTATCTGCATGGCGCCCTCCTCAGCCCATGAAGGCAGTGGACACCGCCCCCGCCCAGCGCTTGACCAGCGGTTTATGGAAACGCAGTGGCTTGCCGGCATGAGCCACCGCTTCCTGGACCAGATGATGGTGCGGCGAACGGCTGCACGCCGGATCGGTCGCCCCGGCGTCGCCGGTCAGCAGCAAGGCCTGGCAGCGGCAGCCGCCGAAATCCTTGTCCTTGTCGCCGCAGGAATTGCACGGCTCGGGCAGCCACTCGAGACCGCGATACTTGCGGAACAGTGGCGACTCCTCCCAGATCCAGGCCAGTGGCTGGTCGCGTACCGAGATGAAATCGAGACCCGGAATCACCCGCGCCTCCAGGCAGGGCAGCGCCACGCCGTCCGGCGCCAGCGTCAGGTGGATAGCCCCCCAACCATTCATGCATGCCTTGGGGCGCCCCTCGTAGTAATCGGGAATGACGAAATAGATGCGCATCTTGTCGCCCTGCTTCTCGCGCCAGCGCTGGACCACCGCCTCGGCGGCGCGCAGCTCGGTCAGGGTCGGCATCAACTCGTCGCGATTCATCAGCGCCCAGTTGTAATACTGGATGTTGGCCAGCTCGACATACTCGATGCCCAGCTCGTCGGCCCAGGCCAGCAGCGCATCGATCTCGCCGAGGTTCTGGCGGAACAGCGGCACGTTAAGCACCATCGGGAAACCATGCGCCTTGATCATCCGCGCCGCGTCCAGCTTGACGGCATGCGCCCTGGCACCGACCAGCGTATCGGTCAAGGCCGGCTGCATGGCCTGCATGGACAACTGCACCTGCTTCAGGCCGGCGGCCTTCAAGGCAATCAACCGTTCCTCGGTCAAGCCGATGGCCGAGGTGATCAGGTTGGTGTAGAAGCCGATGCTGTCGGCGTAAGCGACCAACTCTTCGAGATCGTCGCGCAGCAGCGGCTCGCCGCCGGTGAAACCGAGTTGCAGCGCCCCCAGATCACGCGCCTCCTTGAGCGCCTGCTTCCACTCCTCGGTCGACAACTCGCGCGCCGCGTAATCGTCGAAATCCAGCGGGTTGCTGCACCACGAACACTTCAGCGGGCAACGGTAAGTCAGCTCCGCCGACACCCACAGCGGCTTGCCCTGCCCGGACAGGCTGGGCGTATTTTGTTCGTGGGACATGGCATTCCTTTCACCGGCAACGATGCGATGAAGCATTGTTGGCCGAGGCGGGAAATGCCGCGCCGGGGAAATCGGGAAAGGGGGCTAGCGATTTTCAGGAGGGACTAAGGCTGCACGGCGTTGTCGCGGTGGACAGCCCCCCAAGACTCACCTACTCGACATATTCTGGCTCGGTACGTATGCTCTGCCGAGCCATTCTGAGGGCAACCGCAACGCTGACAGGATTTGTGGATCGATATAGCCGCGTGCCAGTAACGGGAAAAGCGTTTTGGGACGTGCGTTTGCCAAGTTATACGGCATCCTGGCAGCGTAAATTCTGTCAACTTCTAGGTACTGCTCTGCCATGTCCAATCCAGTTTTCGAGCTCATAGACAACACAACGTTTCGGGTTGGGGAAAGGATTGTGTCTTGCCACTTCTCAGACCCGCCATTTGATGGGAAATATCGCTATCACGCCGATGGAACATCAAATGAACGAGATCACATTACACAGCACCTGTTCGTTCACGACTTCAGGAATATTTGCCCTTCTGATCTGCCAAACGGCATCTCAATAAACATCCAATATCCAAAGTCAGAGTTTCGTCATGTTAACTTTGCCGAAATAAAGAAGGCCAATGACCAATCAGAACTCATCATTGTTCTTTGCTTCGACTATGTCGATTGGCACCTTCCAATCAATCTCCACAATTTTGCCGAACGCTACCGCGATGCCTTGCTTCATCTTGTCGACGGCGCGACTCAATCCAACATCGACCAATCCGAGCCTGGTCTATTCGTCACTTGCTCGATTTCAGTCGTTCCGGACACGGACTACCTATCTACGTATAGAAAGGCCGTAAGTCAAATACTCGCTACCTATAGGAAGTGTTTGGAGGACATCTACAAACAACCACTATCGAAAGAGAGCAAACCTATCCGAGCCGACGATAACACCGGCGCAAAATGGTGGTTTCGGTATGTAATCGTCCCAATATTGGGAAGTGGAGCTGTTGCAGCAATAGCTGCGGGCTTGATAGCGCTCGCAAGATGACAGCAGCACCTAGCCCGTTGGACATGAAAACCCGAAAATAATAGGGGACAAACCACAGTTTTTTAAGAAGCCAAGAATGACAATGGAAATAATCGTAGCCAATCTCAATTTCCCGTAATTTGATCCAGCATCCAATTATGAAAATACTAAAAACCGTCGCCCTTGCCGCATTACTCGGCATCTCAGTTTTTCTCGCATTTAACTGGACTCTCTTCGAAGACAACATCAATCCGCTTCTCTACCGACGCGGCCCAGATATGGTGGTTCGTTTGGAAGATTTCTCGGAAAAAATGACGAAGGCGGAAGTTATTCGCCGCCTGCCGGATGTCCCTTTGTCATGCGAAGACAATTCCTCTGCGCTTTCATTGGGCAATCATGTTTGTTACTCAAACATTGGTTCTTACGCCGGGGTTCGGGCGCTGCGGGTCGCTTTCTTTTTTCTCGACGGGCATCTCTCAAACATAAAAATCGACGTTCCCTGGTGGTCTCATGGTCAGATGGCAAGGCAACTGATCAAGGATCATGGTGCGCCGACGGGAGGGCAGGACCTTCCCCTCGACGGCATTCGCCTTGTCGGATGGCGGCTGGCACATGGAAACCTACTCTATAACCGCGACCGGGACCGTAATCCGCTCATGTGGAACACCATTCAGTGGGTAAGTCCAACGGCGGCAGAAGAGCTTGGCGGATTGTTCGTGCCTGTGAGCAAATAAGCTTAGATGCCCAGAGCGCTCAGTTACTTGGCTACCGGATTCTTGATTGCGCTTGCGATCGTCATTGGCATTTATTCAAAAATCAGTTCAATCATATGCTTGCTGCTTGCGTATGGATTTTTCCGTTTTGGGCGCCACGGGCTCGAAGGACTCACATCGCTAGTCGGCAATCACTCAGAGCCTGATTCCGGAGTGGACGAAATTGAAATCATCCACGAGTCCGAAAATGAACTCACAGTTCGCGGAAGCGACAGGGTGTTAATTCTGGATCGTGGACATCGTACTATCTCCGGCCTTCATTCGAAAATTGCGCCTTATGACCAGGTCCGCCACATCCTGATTCACCAGCAATTGAACTCAACGGATGATGCGGGCATGGGGCGGTATTCGGTTGTTTTGTCGCTTGGCATAATGAAATCCATCCACGTGGGCCATACAAACAGCCAGATCAATGCCTCAATCGTTGCTGCCAAACTCAGCACATGGACCGGCAAGCCTGTGGTCGCTTAAATCACCAAAATTCAGATCAGGCGCCTGCATGAGTACGTTTCTCGTCTCAGCGCCCATCGGACCAACAATGGCAATTTTGTGCTGGGTGACAAACGCTTCGCGACGGAGTTTGGGGCGGTGATTGACACAGACGTACCGGGTAGGAGCTGGAGTCTGGCGTGTTGCTGGGTGAATAGAATGACGGGAAAGCATGGTCGGTCCACGGTTTCTAACGGGACCAGCTCTGTCAGACCCGCTCGCATCTGCCCCAAAAAGATGTCGAAAACATTTACATAGATGGATTTGCCAGAACCGCCGATTCTTGATCCAAGTGGCTTTGCGGGCGCGGGCATCCTGTTTGCTCTATGTTTAGAACCGGCTTCGGGCGCAACTTGATCGGCAATTGAGGGCATCGCAAGCTGTCGGTTATTGCGGAGAAAAATGCGATCAAGCGAACCCGGTTCGTAGTCATGCCGGCGACGACGGTTTGCATGAACCTCTTTGTTGCAGGCACACGCGGATTTGATGCCGATGACTCCAGTGAGTGGGAAGCGAGGAAAAAAATGACCGAACCAGCGCCCCCCGACAACAAAGGTCTAAGGATTTTGCTCGAGGCACTGACCACGATCTCATATCTGAAAGGTGGGGAAGGGAGAGCCGCCGCCATCGCCGAATACGCGTTGGACCAGTTTGGGAAAGCCATAAGGAATGCCAAGGCCTCCGAATGTGTATCCGAAACGCAACTTTTCCCTGATCATTACCCGGAGCAACGCAATTACCACGGTCGCCGCCGAATCGATCGGCGAGATGTGAATAGCGGCCCGCGCATCGGGCAGGCGGAACGAAGACTTAATGCCGATCGCCGGGTGAATCCGGATCGTCGACGCGATCAGTTGATGTTTGTGGAGCAATAGCGGAAACCAAGAATGCGGTTTGTCCTGATCGACGGGTGATAGGTTTGGCCGTTGCAAGGACAAGACAATAAGAGACAAACCCTGAGGTTTCCGTAGCGGCAGCGCCATCGTTCTGCCCCTGCCAGTTACCGATCTGGCGAGTGCCGTTTTCTCAATTGAGCATGCTGCCGGGAACGCCTCGGCCGGCACACCATTGCGCCAGTTCGCCGGCCGGCATCGGATAGGCATAGAGGAAGCCCTGCACGGTGTCACAGCCGAGTTCGCGTAGCCGATCGACTTGGGCCTGCGTTTCGACGCCTTCGGCAACTGTCTCGATGCCCAGTTTTTGGGCCAGTTCAACGATGGTTTGGGCGAACAGATCCCCCTTGCCGTTATCGATTTCAACAACGAAGGAGCGGTCGATCTTCAGGCAGTCGATCGGCAGTTGGCGCAGATAGCTGAGCGAGGAGTAACCCGTACCGAAGTCGTCGATGCTGATCAGCACGCCGGCCTGGCGCAACGTTTCCAGATTGAGGAGGACGACAGCGGGCTCGTCGAGCAGCAGGCTTTCGGTAATTTCCAGTTCCAGGGCCGTGGCCAGCATGCCGTGCGCAGCCAGGGTAGCCATCACCCGTGCCGGAAAGTCGGGCTGGCGAAACTGCGGCATGCTGACGTTGACGGCAATATGGTGCGGCGCATGGCCGGCATCGAGCAAACTACGATAGGTGTCGCAACTGCGCTCGAGGACCCAGGCACCGATATCGACGATCAGCCCGGCATCCTCGGCGAGCTTGATGAAGACCGCGGGCGGGTGAACGAAGGCTCCATCGCCCGGCCAGCGAGCCAGCGCCTCGAGGCCGACCAGGCTCCCATCGGCCAGCGAGACTTGCGGCTGGTACCAGACCTCCAGTTGGCCGGCCTGGAAGTCGTGGCGCAGGCGGCGGATCACATCGAGGCGCCAGTGCGTCTGGGCTTCCATGTCCGGGGCGAAATGAATATGTCGCACATTCGGGCTGAGGCGGGCCTGGGTCAGTGCCATGTCGGCGTGCTTGAACAGGGTGCCGCCGGCCTCGCCGCCGGTGATCCGGCAATAGCCGAGATTGACGTCGACCTGGAGCTGATGTTCGCCGGCCGCGAAGGGTTCGGCCATCAAGGCCAGCATGCGTTCCGGTGCCAGTTGTGCCTCGTCGCCGAGCAGGCCGAAGCGGTCGGCACCGATATGGGCCAAGCGGCAGTCGCGGCAGGCGTAGCTCAGGCGGCGGGCGATAGCGATCAACAGCCGGTCGCCAACTTCTTGGCCGAGGGCATTGTTGATGTCGGTGAAATGGATGACGTCGAGCAGGCAGACCACCTGGCCGGGCTTGGCCAGCACCCCGGCGGTGCCGAGATCGGAGAGAAAGCGGGCGCGGTTGGCCAGGCCGGTCAGGGGATCGTGGTAGGCGATGAAGTTGAGACGTTCGACCAACCTAACGTTGCCGAAGCAGGTGGCGACATTGGCGGCAAAAACCTCGGCCAGTTGGCGCTCGACCGTCGTCAGTACCTTGTTGCTGCGCACGAAGAGGATGGCCTCCTGGTTGCGTTCGCGCAGGTAGAGCGCGATATGGTGATGGCCGAAGGAATGACGTTGGCGATTGATGCATTCCTTGAGGGTGGCGGCGATCTCCGGTTCGCCCAACTGATCGAGTCGCCGTCCGCTGTAGGTGGCCAGGTTGCCGGTGGCGGCGACGATATAGACCTCCTCCGAGGCGGCGGCCGCCAGCGGGCCGCCTTTCTCGGCGCAGAGCAGTCCGTCGCCGGGCAGGCGGAGCAAGGTGGTGATCTGGGCCAGGGCCTGTTTGGCGAAAGCGCCCAGCGTTGCCGCCTGCATCAGGTCGGCGGCACCGCTGACGATTATTTCCAGCCCCCGCTGGTTGTCGTTGAGGGCTTGCAATTGCTCATAGGAACGGATGGCGGCGATCAGGGTGGTGATCAGCCGGGTATGGGTCAGTTCGGCCTTGGTCTTGTAATCGTTGATGTCGTAGTCGCGGATCACTTCGAGTTCCGGCGCTTGTCCCGGCTGGCCGGTACGCAGCACGATGCGCACCTCGGTGCGCTGCAGGTCCTGGCGGATACGCTTGATCAGCCGCAGGCCGGCATCGGGGCTTTCCATCACGACATCGAGCAAGAGCACGGCAATTTCCGCCTCGTGCCCCATGATGGCGGCGGCCTCAGCGGCGCTGTGCGCATGGATCAGTTGCAGCCGGCGGCCGCACAGGCGGATGCCTTGCAGGGCAAAGAGCGTCGCCTCATGGACTTCCTCGTCGTCATCGACGATCAGCAGTTTCCACACCTCGTCGTTTTCAGGCGGTTCGGCGGGCGGCGCTTCGTCGGTTACGAAGTCGATGATCTCGTCGTCAAGCAGCATAGCTTTCCTCTTCGGCCAGCGGGTTGTCCGGCGCGACCAGTGGCAGCAACAACTCGAACAGAACGCCCTGGCCCGGCGCAGTCGACAGCGTGATGCTGCCGCCCAGCACGGCGGTGGTCAGGTTATAGACGATATACAGCCCCAGTCCACTGCCGCCGCTGCCCAGCTTGGTGGTGAAAAATGGGTCGAAGACCTTCCTGGCGTCGGCGGCACCGATCCCGATGCCATCGTCGGCATAGCGCAGGGTGACCTGCCCGTCGGCGACCGCTTCCGCTCCGATCCGGATGGTGCCGGCGGCGATGCCTTCAAATCCGTGCTGCAAGGAATTGGCGAGCAGGTTGGTGATGATCTGCTCGATCGGCCCCGGATAGCTGTCAAGGACGATACCGGCTGGCACATCGATTTCCAGGCGATGTCCGGTGTACTTGAGTTTCGGTTGCAGGGTGGATAACACCTCGTCGATGGCCTGGCGCAGATCGAAACGGCGGCGGCGCATGCTGGTCTGATCGACGGCAACCGCCTTGAAGTTGCCGATCAGACCGGCTGCCCGCTGCGAATTTCTTTGCAGCAGGGTGGCGGCGTTACGACAGTACTCGACGAAATCGAGCAGCGCCTGCTTGCGTAGCGTCCCCTCGGCCAGCAGTTGGGCGAACTCGTCGATCCGGCCAGCCATGGCCGAGGCCACCATCAGGGAATTGCCGAGCGGCGTGTTCAGCTCGTGCGCCACGCCCGCCACCAGGCTGCCCAGCGAGGCCAGCTTTTCCGACTGGACGAGCTGATTGGTGGCCTGCTCCAGTTTGGCGATCAGTACTTTCTGTTCTTCCTTCTCGCGTTCAAGTGCTTCATGCGCCAGCTTGCGCTGTTCGATCTCGCCCGCCATCTGGGCCTGGGTGTGCTGCAGCTTGCGGTTGATCTTCTCGTTCTCGTGCAGCGCGGCTTCCAGTTCCCTGGTCCGTTCGCGGATCTGGTCTTCCAGCATCACCGCGGTCTGGAACAGGCCGAAATCCGAGCTGCGCGTGCTCCTGCGCTGCTCGGCATGGTCCATCAATATCTCGATGATTTTCTTGTGGCGAGCGACTTCTGCCTGCAGCGCCTCAACCTCGGCGGGAGCCGGCGATAGGCAGGTTTCCTCAGGCATCGCTGGTCTCGACATGGGCGATGGCGATGCCGCTCAGAGTCTGATTGACATGTACGCCGTGGAACTGCTCGCCATAGGTGCTGAAACCGATGGCATTGTTGTCGCGAAAGATTCGCCCCACCGCCTGCTTGACGCCGGCCTGCGTGACTTCCAGATTGCGCAGGATGCAATCGCAGGCGAAGACGAATTGCAGCGGGCCGATCTCGGCGCGCAACGTGGCAAAGGTCTCCTCCAGATTCCCGAGCAGGTCGACGCCGCGCACCACCCGCAGGACCAGTCCCTCCTCGATGGCGCAGTAGAAGGTCAGGCTGCCGTCGGCATTGGCTTTCTGGATCGAGCGCACGTAATCGGTGCCATCGATCGCCACCACAACCGGCCGGGCGGCAAAGCGCGTCGGGTCGAGCAAGCCCGCCGTCGTCCCGACAATCCGCGCGTACTCGTCGGCGGCCGGCAGGCAATTTATTTCCTTGACCAGGCGCCGGCTGGCATCGGCGGCCGTCACCACCAGGCGTTCGCTTTCACTGACGAAATGCTGGGTCTTGAAGATCCGGAATGGCAGTTCGGTGCTGATCAGCAGCAATACCGCGCTGTCGCTATGAAAAGCTCCGTCATGGAACACCCAGGTGCTTTCCAGGCGAAGATCGTCGCCGGCCGAGCCGCCGAACAGGCTGATGTCGCCCAGCGCATTCTGCAAGGCGTGGGCCACCGGCTCTTCGCGTTGGGACAAGCCATCGATCAACAGGAAGGCAAACGTGTTGTCGGGACAGGCCGCCGGCGCCGTGCTCTCCAGCTGCCCGAGCAGCGCGTGGGCGAGGAGCATGCCCCGTTTGATCTCGAACTGTTGCAGATGGTCGATGTAGCCGCTGACCGCGGAGCACGTCGCGGCCGGAAAACTGGCGCCAACCAGCCCCTGCTCGCGGTAGCCGAGCGGTCCGATTTCTCCGGCAGTAGTGCACCCGACGACCTGGACGCCAGGGAATTGACGATTCATTTCCTCCGCCAAGCTATCGCGGTCATAGCTGCTTGAACAGAAGAAGACCACCACTGCCATGTCGTCCTGCGCTATTCCGGCATGCAGTTCACTAACCGCCTGACGCGGTTCGCCGGCACATGACTGCGCCGTGCGAATTTGCTTGCTTGATCCCATCCTTGTCTCCACAGACTAGCCGTCTTGTCCGCCCATTCGGCTTTCCTTGCCCGCTGCTATTGTTTTTTCGACGACAAAGATTAGAGCAGCACCGGCAATTTCGGTTCAGAATCGGTCACCTGAAGGCGAGTGTCAATCAAAACACCGCCACAAAGACCGATTTGGCTAGCCAAGCTGCAAAATGATAACTACCCCAGTTTATCCATGAGCACTTTCCTTCTCGTCGCCCTCGTCCTCGTGTTTGCCCTGAACGCCCATGCGACGCTGTCACTCTATCGCAGCCCGTTGTATGACGCCCGCCAGAAGTGGCCGCAACTGTTCCTGATCTGGCTGCTTCCATTCCTCGGCGCGATACTGGCCATCCAGTTTTCCAGAGAGTCCCGGCAGGGTCGGCGCGCGGGTGACTATTCAGCCGACTGCAGCATCGGCGCCGGGCTGGGTAGCTATTCCGCCGGTGACTGCGCTACCGGTGATGGCAGCGCGGGTGGTGACTGCGGCGGCGGAGGCGGTGATGGTGGTGGGGGCGGCGACTAGGCAGTGATAGCCATCCTATCCGTTCAGTTCATGGCGAGAGCACTGAGCTTCCCCCGTCATGGCGCCGCCCCCTCTTCGTCAAAACCGATGGATAGTCCTTCCATGCGACTGATCATTTCCACATTCCTGATCGCTGTTCAATCGCTGCTGTTCATTTCGCTGGCCAGCGCAGCCCCTGTTACACCGTCGGTTCGTACCGAAATCGATGCCCTGCTCTCGATCCTCGAGAAATCCGCCTGCGAGTTCAATCGTAACGGTGCGTGGCACAGCGCGCGCGAAGCCAAGGCGCACCTGCTGAGCAAGCTTGAGTATCTGGAACGAAAGAACGCGGTCGCCAGCACCGAACAGTTCATCGAACGGGGGGCAACGAGCAGCAGCTTCAGCGGCAAGCCCTATCTGGTCAAATGCACCAACGCCGATCCCGTCGCCAGCAGCGAGTGGCTGTCGACAATGCTGAAGACCATCCGCTCGGCCCAGCCCGCGGCTTCCAGCAACAGCCAGTAAATCCCGGCTCGCCCGGCTAGTCCCGGTGCTTGCGCCGCCAGAAGACGTTCATCATCGGTTTGACGCTGGCGCCGTGGGCCAGGATCGATAGCGTGACGACCACTAACGTCAGCTGGATCAGTTGCAGCGACAGGGCTTCGGGCAGGCCGTGCTGGATGACGTACATCAGGTAGTACAGCGAGCCGATGCCGCGCACGCCGAACCAGCCGATCAGGCCGCGCATGCGCCAGGAGGCGCCGCTGCCGACCATGCCGAGCAGGACGCTAAGCGGGCGCACGACCACGAAGAGGAAGGCGGCGAAGCCAACGGCGCGCCAGCTCCACGAGTCGACGAACAGCATGCCGCCGACAAGCAGGATGAGCAGCACTTCCGAGAGGCGTTCCAGGTGCTCCTTGAAGACCAGCGAGCCTTCGCTGACCAGGGCTGGCGGCTCGGCCAGGACTTCCGGCCGGGTCACCACCGGCGCTGCCTCCGGGACTTTCCTGACCAGGCCAGCCAGCTTGAGTTCCGTCTGGTGGAGCGCGACGGCGGCAAAGAAGACCGCCAGGAAACCCCAGGCATCGATCAATACGCAGATGCCGTAGACAACGCCAATCAGCCCGAGGCCGAGGAAGTCGTCCATCAGTTCGCGGCCTTTCTGTTCGCCGCGGATTTTCCAGGTCAGCCGCGCCAGCAGGGTGCCACTGACCACGCCCACGGCAATGCCGGCCAGCGTCGCCCATAGGACATCAACCAGGACCCAACGGACACCGGTTTCGCCGATTTCATGCAGGCCGAGCAGGCCCATGCCGAGCATCACGAAGGGAAAGGCGCTGCCGTCGTTCATGCCGGCTTCGCAGGTCAGCGCGAAACGCAGTTCGTCCTGATCGCCGGGATGGCGGATCTGGACGTCGGTGGCGAGCACCGGGTCGGTCGGCGCGACGATGGCGCCGAGCAGAACGCAGGCGCCGAGCGGCATCTCGAGCAGGTAGTAGGCGAAGGCGGCGACCAATCCGACGCTGGCCGCCATCGACACCGTGGCGAGCAGAACCGGCGTGCGCCAGCGCTTGAAAACGATCGGGGCGGGCATCTTGACGCCGGCCGAGAACAGCGAGATCAGCACCGCGACCTCGGTCAGCACTTCGAGCAGGGCCGACTGCTTGAGCGGGTTGAAGTGGAAGACGTTGAGTACGGTCGGCCCGACCACGAGGCCGACGGCGAGATAGATGATGGCCGAGGTGACCGGCAAGGACTTGAGACGGGAGTTGGTCAGCGCCATGAACAATAGCAGTCCGCCGACCAGCAAAAACCATAGGGGGGTGGAAATCATGGCCTTAGTTTAAACGACAAGGCCGCCGGCCAGTACCCCATGCCTGGCCGGTCGCCGTCGGCGCCGAGCGTTCATGGCCGGCGATTCTCGCGAAAACGCCAGCCTGTGCCACGCTCCACAACGCCAAGCTTTCTTCGCGATTTTTCAATTGGTCTACTATGTTGATGGAGGCAGTGCGTCATTGATGCCTGCCCTCACGATGATCAAATCGATTCCCAGCGCCAGGCGCAAAACCGGGTTTTTGAACGCAGCTTATGTATCCATGTCTATTTGGTGGATAGCATCGTGGAGCCAATGCCATGCCATCCGAACGCTCAACAACACCCTCAAAAGAGGAAGAAAACCCAATGAATCAGGAAACTTTCTGGAGCAATCGTTACCGGGATGCGGGTGACGGCTATCTGTTTGGAACGGAACCGAACCGGTTTCTCGCACATCGCCAGGAACTTCTGCAGACCGGACGAACAGCCCTTTCCGTTGCCGACGGCGAGGGCAGAAACTCGGTCTGGCTGGCCGAACAAGGCCTGGAAGTAACGGCAATCGAAATCTCCGCCATCGCCCTGGAAAAGGCCCGCCGCCTGGCTACCGGACGCAAGGTCGAGGTCAACTTCATCCAGGCCGACATGCTGGCGCCGGGCTGGCCCGCACCCGAACTGCACGACGCCTTCGACTGGGTATTCGGCATCTTCATCCAGTTCGTGGCCCCGGAATGGCGCTCGCGGCAGTTCGAAGTGATGAAGAAAGTCACCGCCCCGGGCGGACGCATCCTGCTTCAGGGCTACACGCCGAAACAGCTCGACTACGGCACCGGTGGCCCGTCCGCGGTAGAGAATCTGTACACCGAGGAAATTCTCCGCACCGAGTTTACCGACTGGCAGATCGAGGAACTCGTCACCTACGAAGAAGATATTGCCGAGGGCAACGCCCACCAGGGGCGTTCCGCCCTGATCGGCCTGATCGCCCGCAAGCCCGGGTAACCTATCCGGCGGATGGCGGCCCGCGCCGCCTCCGCCGGGCATTAGCACGCCAAACCAGGTGAATGAAGCGGGGGGTGCATCGGTATACTCTGCGGATGAATTACGTCGCCGTTCGCAGACGCCTGCCCCTCAGACTGCTTGTCGGCCTGGCCCCGCTGTTTGTCCCGTGGGCCGGGGATGCCATGGCGAACGACGTGGCGATCGGCGTCTTTGCCTACCAGGGCGAGCGCGCCGCAATTTCCGACTGGACACCGCTGGTCCGCTACCTTAACAAGGCGCTGCCCGAACACCATTTCCGCCTCGAGAACCACGACGCCGAAGGCCTGCGCAAAGCCATCGCCGGCCATCGCATCGATCTGGTGATCACCAACCCGGGCTATTACATCGCCATGGAGGCGGAGTTCGGTCTCAGTCGAATCGCCACCCTGGAGTCGCCGGGCACGCCGGCGCTCAAGGCGCTGGGTTCGGTGGTCCTGGCCCGCGCCGACCGCAGCGACCTCAACGAACTCTCAGACCTCGCCGGCAAACGGGTGGCCGCGGTCGCCCCGGAGGCCTTCGGTGGCTACCTGCTGGCGGCACGGGAGATGCTGCGTCGCGGGGTCGAACCGGAAGCCGATCTCGAGGAACTCCGTTTCATCGGCCTGCCGATGACGCGCATCGTCGAAGCAGTGCAAAAAGGGGAAGTCGATGCCGGCATCGTCCGCGCCTGCCTGGCCGAACAGATGGCGGCCCGGGGCGAACTCCGGCTGAGCGATTTCCGCGTCCTTTCGGCACTCCCGGACAAAGCCCTGCCCTGCGCCCTGTCCACCCCGCTCTATCCGAACTGGCCGATCGCCGTTACCCGGCAGACCGACCCGGTGCTCGCCAAGCAGGTCGCCCGCGCCCTGCTCGCGATGACCGACGCCGACGACAGCCTGAACTGGACGGTGCCGGCCGACTATCAGCCGGTGCACGATCTTTATCGGGAATTGCGCATCGGGCCCTATGCCTACCTGCGCGACATCACGCCGGAAGGGCTGGCGCGACGCTTCTGGCCCTGGCTGCTCGGCATGCTGGCGGTACTGATCGCCTGGATCATCCATACCGTGCGCGTCGAGCATCTGGTGCAGCGGCGGACCGCGGAGTTGCGCGAGTCCCTGGATGCCCGCGAGCAGGCCGAGTCGAGAATACGCCAGAGCCAGGAACAGATGGAACACCTGTCGCGGCTGTCGGTACTCGGCGAGTTGTCGGGCAACCTGGCCCACGAACTGAATCAGCCACTGACCACGATCGGCAACTACGCGCGTAGCGTGCTGCGTCGCCAGGACAGCGACCGACTGACCCCGGAGGCGATCAGCGAAGCCTGCAGCGAGATCGTCAGCGAGGCCGAACGGGCCGGCGGAATCGTCCAGCGCATCCGCCATTTCGTCAAGAAGCGTGCTGCCGTGCGCAATCCGGTCGATCTGCCGGCGATTGCCGAAGAGGCCCGGCATCTGATCGTTGGCATGCTGGCCCACCCGCCGGAGGTGCTTATCGACAACCGGCTGTCCGCCCACTGCGCGGTACTGGCCGATGCCCGCAGATCCAGCAGGTCCTGCTCAACCTGATCAAGAATGCCATCGATGCCGGCCGCAACCTGCCTCCCGAGCGCCAAAGCATCAGGATCGTCGTCGAGGCGGCCGAAAACCGGGTTCACCTTCACGTCATCGACCGCGGCAGCGGCCTCGACGCTACCCAACTGACGCATCTGTTCGAACCCTTCTTCACCACCAAGCCCGACGGCCTGGGCCTCGGCCTGCCGATCTGCAAGACCATCATCGAAGCCCACGGCGGCCGGCTCTGGGCAGAGCCCAACCGCGACGGCCCGGGCATGCGCTTTTCTTTCTCCCTCCCCTGCCATGAACCATCCACCTGAAGAATGCCTGGTCCATGTCGTTGACGACGATGCTGCCCTGCGCCGCTCGCTGCGCTTCCTGCTCGACTCGGTCGGCTGGAAGGTCCAGCTCTACGCCTCGGCCGAGGAATTCCTCGAGGTCGCCGCGGTGCCGACCCGGCCTTCTTGCCTGCTGCTCGACATCCGCATGCCGGCGATGAGCGGCCTGGAATTGCAGCAGGTGCTGCGCGAACGCGGCGTACTCATGCCGATCCTGTTCATGACCGGCCACGCCGATGTCTCGATGGCGGTCCAGGCAATGAAATCCGGAGCCAGCGACTTTATCGAAAAGCCATTTAAGGATCAGATGCTGCTTGACGCCGTGTCTGCGGCCATCCGGCGCAGCGCCGAGGCGCTCGAAGAAACGCAGCGGCGCGATGCCGCCCTCGCCCTGCTCACCGCGCTGTCACCCAGGGAAAAGGAAGCCGCCCGGCTGATCGCGCTCGGCCAGCCCAACAAGCTGATCGCGGCGGCGCTCGGCATCAGCGAGAAGACGGTACACATCCACCGTCAGCACATCATGGAAAAAGCCGGCATCTCCTCGGCCGCCGAACTGGCCCGCCTGATGCTGCGGGCCGATCCGGCGGCACTGGACTAGCGGCTCAAGCCCGGCGGATCTTCGCCGGCAAGCCATTGCGCACGGCGGCACCGGAGACGGCATCGACCCAGGGCGCCCGGTCCGGTCGGGTCGGGTCGAGCAGGCCGATGTCGTTGAGATTGACGCCGGCGGCCAGACGCTCGTTCTCCGGCTGCCGTTGGTCGCCGATGCGATGGGAGCGGGCGCCCAGTTCGCGATGGCCGAAGCCATGCTCAAAGGCCGCCACACCCGGCGTGATCCCGGGATGGACCATGACCCTGGCCTTGAGGCTGCCGGCCGGCGTCGTGATCTCGGTCAGGTCGCCCATGGCCAGATGCAGGCGCTGGGCATCGTCGGGGTGGATCAATACGGGGTTTTCCGGATGCAGGGCGAGCAGGCGGGTCGCTCCGATCGAGTATGGGTTCTGCAGTGCCGACTTGTAGCTGACCAGTTGCATCGGCCACTGCTCGGCCGGATAGTGCTGGCGCACCGGCGTCCCGTCGGCGAACGACGGCTCGACCCAGCTCGCGCAGCCGCTGAAGCGCTTGCCGCTCAGACTGTTTTTGGCGGTCCCGACATTTTCGTTCCAGAGGTGCGCCATGGCCTTCATCGGGTTGCGCATCCACTCCGGATTGTCCTCGTCGTAGGCATCCTTGCCCGGCTGGTAGCGGCCGCCGCGACTGAGCAGGAAAGCCACCTTGGCCACCTCTTCCGGCTTCAGCGTCTTTTCGAGCAGCGGGCGGATGCGTTCGACGCCGGAGAGAATGATGTCCTCCTCGCTGGCATCGGCCACCGGCTCCTTGCCCAGCCAGGCGATATTGGCGCCACCGCGCAGATACCAGTCCTCGGGGGCATCCAGGGCGTAGCTGTTGCCTTCCGGGTCGCTGATCGCCCCGGCGCCGAAGCCTGGCAGCTGCATGGCCTTGGCCAGGGCGATGAAGAAGGTTTCCATGCCGATCGCGCGCCCGTCCGGCCCTTTCTCGGCCTTGGGCTCGATGACCGGCCAGCGGGCGCTCATCGCCTTGGTCGGCACGCCGTTCCAGGCCGCCACCCAGCCCCAGCTTTCGTACATCAGGGAATCGGGAACGATGTAGTCGGCGTAGGCATTGCTCTCGTTGATGAAGGGATCGACCGAAATGATCAAGGGCAGTTTCTGCGGATCGGCCAGATCCTTGGCGATCTTTTGGCGCAGGCCGGTTACCCCGTAGAGCGGGTTGGACGACCAGAGGATCAGCGCCTTCAAGGCGTAGGGATAGCCGTTGATGCCGCCGGGCAGCAGTTCGGTGGTCAGCCCCGGGGCATTCGGGAACCACGGTGCCGCTGCCGGATAGGGCTTGCCTTCGGCTTTCTTGGCGGCGAATTCGGCGGTTTTCTCGTAGGGCACATTGCGCCCGAGCGGCGTGCCGGAAGGCTTGACCATGCCGGGGAAGGCGTCGAGGTTGTAGCGCGGCCCCTCGCCGTTGTCCTTGAAGCCGCCGCCGTTGGCGACGAAGCCGCCCTTCCAGTTGATATTGCCGAGCAGGGCGTTGATGCTCATCAGCGCGTAGGCGTTGTAGAAGCCGCTGCCGCTCATCATGCCGCCGTGGGCGATGACCGAGGCGCGCTTGCCGTGCGACGCCAGCTCCTTGGCCAGGGCGGCCAGGGTCTCAGCTGGGATGCCACAGGCTGCGGCATAGGCGGGCAGGTCGAGGCGCATGGCCTCGTCGCGCAGCAGTTGCAGCGACGATTTGACCCGCACCTCCTTGCCGCCGACGGCGAGCACGGTGTCGACCAGCAATTGGGCCGGGCCCGTTGCCAGGCTGCTCAATACCGGCTTGCCTGAATCATCAAGACAAACGAAGGCGTCGCCTTCCTTGTAACGCTGCTCTTCGGACAGCTCGGCGCCAAGATCGGAGGCGCGCAGGAAGCGCCGTTCGCGCGGGTGTTGCGGCTCGACGACGACCAGGTGGCTGGCATTGGAGAACGACGGTTCGCCGTTCTGTTTGGCCAGTTCCGCATTGGGAAAGCCCAGGAAATGCGCATCGAAACGCTCGTTCTCGAACAGCCAGCGGATGATCGCCATGGCCAGCGCCCCGTCGGTGCCGGGACGGATCGGCAACCAGCGGCCACGGTCGCCGCTGGCCCGGTTGTCGGCATGGGTCAGCACTGGGTCGACCACGACGTAGGATAGTTTGCCTTGTGTGCGCGCCTTGGCGACCAGCGTGCCCTGGCGCTTGAAGGGATTGCCGGCCTGGCCCGGGGCAGTGCCGACGAAAAGGACGAACTCGGCATTGGCGAAATCCGGCTTGCAGTGCGGCATCGCCTTCATGTCACCGAACATGGCGCCGGAACCGGAGCGGTAGGAGCCGCCGCAGTAGGAACCGTGGCCGATGAAGTTCAGCGTACCGTAGGCTTTCTGGAAGAAGCGGCGGGCGAAGTTCTCGCGCCCGTCATTGACGCTGGAGAGCACCGCCACCTGGTTGACCCGCGGCCCGAGCGCCGGCTGCGCGCTGTCGATCGGCGTCTTCAGGTCGCGCAGGCTGCCCAAGCCTTCGACGTTGCCTTCGCCGAACAGGTTGCCGCCCGCCACCACTTCCTTGACCAGCTGCTCGAAGGAGATCGGCGCCCATTGCCCGCCGTTGCGCGGACCGACGCGCTTGAGCGGGGTCAGTACGCGATATGGCGAGTCGATCTGCTGGGCGACGGCGTTGCCGCGGCCGCAGGCCGTGGAGCGGCCATCCAGCCCCTTGCCGTTATGGGCCGAGATGGCGACGAAACTCTCGCGGACGCTGGCCTTCATCGGCAGATGCGGGTCGGTGGACAGCGGGCTGTAAGGATTGCCCGCCACCCGCAGCACCTTGCCGGAAGCCCGGTCGATGCGGACGCGGACGCCGCACATCGTGGTGCAGCCGAGGCAGGTCGTATAGCTGACCTGCTGGGCCTGATTGACCTCGAGCCGCCCTTGGCGGTCGATGCGGAATTCCGGGGCCGGGGCGTCGCCGGCGGTCTGGTGCCTGGGGGCATCCTTGCCGAAGAGCTTGCCGACCATGCGGCCGGCCGTTTCGGAATAACCGACGGCGAAGGCGGTCAGGCCGCCGAGGGCGAGAACTTGACGACGTTTGCTGATTTTCATGATCGTATTCCTCAGGCTTCGGCCGGCTCATCCCAGGGGATGACGCTGGTCAGGGCGATATAGATGGTGAGACACAGGCCGGCCATGCCGATGATGCCGAGCAGGCTGTCCGGAGTCAGGGTCAGGAAGTAGGCGTGGCTGGCGCTGCCCATCTTGGGCAGGTTCTGGCCGCCGATGAAGACGACCCAGCGCACCAGCCAGGCGCCATGCAGGGCGAACAGCGCCGGCAGGAGCAGGGAATCGCGCCGGCTACGGGCCAGCCACAGGGTGAGCAGGCTGCTGGCGAACAGCCAGGCCCCGGTCACCAGCCAGCCGAACGAAGCCTGCATCGCCGCCAGGGCGTCGGCCGCGCTCGCCGACAGGCCGCTAACGCCCAGCCCCAGCCAGGCGGCAAGGAGCAGCAAGGTCGCCCACTGGCCCCGCTCGAGCCAGCGATTGAGCAGGGGCGCCGCCGCCCGCTGGCCGGTCAGCGCCTCGAACAAGCTGGTCAGGCCGATGCCGCCGGTCAGCGCCGTCATCAGGAAGAGCAAGGGCAGCAACGGGCTGTGCCAGAGCGGACGGGCCTGTACCACCATCACTTCCATGCCGGTATAAAGCATGACCAGAACGCCACCGATGCCGGCGAGCACGGCCGCCGCGCGGATCGCCCCGGGGTTGTCGTGGCCGCCGTAGGCCAGCACGCGATAGGCGGCGGCAAGCTTGTCGCCGCGCCCGGCCAGCACAGCCAGTTGCGGCCGCAGGCAGAGCCAGGCGTAGAGACCCAGGCCGAGCAGATAGAGCGGAATGAAGAACGAGCCCCAGGCCATCCAGGAGCCGAGATTGGGATGCAGGTAGAAATTGAGGAAACGCCCCGGCTGATGCAGGTCGGCGAGCAAAGCCACCGGCGCCGCCAGGCCGCAGACCAGGGCGGCGAGCAAGGCCCGCCGGGAGACGCCGCGCCACTCGGGCAGCCGCCAGACGAGACCGGGCAGGGAAAGGGAAAAGGCGGCAACCGAAATGCCGATCAGGAAAAAGTACTGGACGGCCCAGGGCAACCAGGACGCTTCCCGGGCAAAGCCCAGGACTTCAACGCTCGTGTACATGTTCATCCTCCTTGAAGGTCCGGACGCCACATCATGTCGGCGGCGGCTGCGCCATCGACCCGGCCGTTCAGCTGCGCGTCGAGGCCGATGTAGAAAACGCGGGGGGTCGTACCGGCTTCCGGCTTGAGGACTTGGGTCTGGCCTTCGGCGGCCTTCAGGCGGCGGCTGATCTCGCTGCCCGGATCGTTGATGTCGCCAAAAATGCGGGCGCCGCCGACACAGGTCTCGACGCAGGCGGGCAGCAGCCCGGCTTCGAGACGGTGGCTGCAGAAGGTGCACTTGTCGGCCTTGCCAGTGTGGTGATTGATGAACCGCGCATCGTAGGGACAGGCCTGGACGCAATAGGCGCAGCCGACGCAGCGCTCGCCATCGACCAGCACGATGCCGTCGGCGCGCTTGAAGGTGGCACCGACCGGGCAGACGGGAATGCACGGCGGCTGTTCGCAGTGATTGCACAGGCGGGGCAGCACGGCGAGGCCGGTCTTGCCCTCGGCGCCGGTCACCGCATAGGTCGCGACCACGGTGCGGAACTGCCCCTCGGGCGAGACGTTTTCCATGGCGCAGGCCATGATGCAGGCCTGGCAGGCGATGCAGCGGCGGGTATCGACCAGCATCGACCAATGCGGCCCGTCCTCGTCGGCGGCCCGGGCCGGCATCGCCAGGCCGGCGGTGACTGCGGGCAGGACGCCGAAGAAAGCACGCCGGGAAAGATCAGGATGAGCGTTCATGCCAAGCTCCGTTGTTTGATGACGGACTCAGCTTAGGCGGCGCGCGACCGGAGCGAAATTGGAAGAAAGGTGCATGGCGATAGGTATAAATCCCTATCGCCGGCCTTCCCGCCACAAAAAACGATGGCGGCTGCAAAGGCCGGCTCACCGCCGTTGGTGGGCGAGGCCGTCAGGCCCGATGCTGCGCCTGGTGCTGGCCTCGCTCGCCGTGCTGGGCGGTATCACCCTGGTCATCACCGGATGGCGCGCCGCGGCATAGGCGGCCTTGCCGCCGACTGCCCGCCCGCCTCAGGCAATCACGCCGAGCCTTGCGGTAAACCAGAAGGCGCTGCCGGCGCCGGCCTCGCTGGCCACCCCCAGATCGCCACCCATCGCCCGGGCGAAGCGCTTGCTGAGCGCCAGACCCAGGCCCACCCCGCGATTGCTGCGGGTGGCCGAATCGTCGACCTGCTCGAAAGCGGTAAACAGGCGTTTCTGATCGGCGGCGGAAATGCCGATGCCGGTATCCTTGACCTCAAAACGCAGCAGCAGGCCTTCGCTCATTCTTTCGGCGATCGCGACGCTGACCGTCACCGAACCCTGGCTGGTGAACCTGATGGCATTGTCGACCAGGGCGCCGAGGATCAGCTCGATGCGCTGGCGGTCGCCGAGCAGTTTCATTCTGGCGAGCTCGGGCGGGATGTCGAAGTGCAGCACCAGGCCCTTCTGCTGCGCATTCCGGCTCGCGGCACAAGCGGCGTGACACAGGAAATCGTCGAGCGTGAAACGGCTGTTGTCGAGCGCGAGCTGTTCGGATTCGCTGCGCGAAATCTCGAGGATGTTGTCGATCATCGCCAGCAATTCCTGCGCCGAAAACATCACCTTGTTGAGGTGGTCGATCTGCTTGGGGTCGGTGGCCCGTCGTATCGCCAGCCCGGTCATGCCAATGATGCCGGCCATCGGTGTGCGCAGTTCGTGACTGATGTTGGACAGGAAAACGCCCTTCGTCCGGTTGGCCACCTCGGCCGCCTCCTTGGCGAAGGCCAGGGCCGCCGTCCGGGCTTCGACCAGTTTCTCGAGACCGGTCTTGTAGCGTTCCAGTTCCAGCTCGGCGGCCTTGCGCTCGGTAATATCGCGGCCGACACACTGGATTTCGCGCAGGGCGCCATCGTCGTAGAAGGCCCGGTTGACGAACTGCATCCAGCGCAGTTCACCGCTGCCAGAATAGACGCGGTTCTCGATGGTCACGACGGGATTTTCGGGCGTCAGCAGGCGCAACTGGGTCTCGATGTGGGCAATATCGTCGTGATGTGCCATCGGGTGCCACTTCTTGCCGATCAGTTCGCTTCTGTCCTTGCCGAAGAAACGAAGATAGACGTCGTTCACGAATACAAAAGTGCCGTCGGCACGTAGCCGGCAGATGACTTCGGTCTGATCCTCGACAACGGTGCGGTAAAGCTCCTTGACCTCGTTCAGTTCCTTTTCCTGCTGCCGGGCAAGGGTTGCCTCGGTGAGATCGATGACCATCGAGCGGCTCATCAGGAAGCGCCCCTGGCCATCCGTCACGGCCGTGGCATTGACCAGGACCGGAAATACCGAGCCGTCCTTGCGCACGAACTCCAGGTACTGATCGTTCAACTTGCCCTGTTCGATGTACTTCGGAAAATTGACGGCGAAAATCTCGGCACTGGCCGGGGTCAGCAACTCGGACATTTTCCGGCAGCCGACCAGCTCGCTGCGCTGATAGCCGAGCCAGCGCAGCTCGGTATCGTTGATTTTCAGGATGGTGCCGTCCAGACCCAGCGAGTGATACCCGCAGGGGGCGTTTTCGTAGAGGTCGGAGAGCGCTTCGGCATCGGCCTTGCGACTGGCATCGACGCTGCGGATCAGGTCGACGACGGTATCGACGCCCATTTTGCTCAGGACGCGCGCCTTGTGGGTTTCAACCGTACGATGGCTGATCCCCAGGCGGGTGGCGATTCCCTTGTTGTTCAGCCCCTCGATCGCCAGCAACATGACTTCGTGCTCACGATCGGTGAGCCCGATCAGGCTAAGTCCGGCTCTTTTCATGGTGAATCTGCATATCGGGTTGCGCGATGGGCACGGATCGGTTTTCGTCTAATTCTTGGCAGGGCCGATTCTGACCCCATTCCTATTCCCCAAGATATACGGGCTCACCCGCACATCATCTCAGGCCGCCCGATGCTGCGCCTGGCGTTGCGCCAGTTGTCTTGGCGAAGGTTTGGGCGATTCCCGGGGCGGCAGGCGTCCGCGCAGGGCCGCCGGGCTGCCGCGTGCGCCGCTCGCCACGTAGTCGGCGAGCAAGGCGGCGGTGACCTGCGGATACGGCAAGGCGCAGTGCCGGGTCAGATATTCGAACAGCGCATCGACCAGCGCTTCCGGGCTCAGGCCGCTGGTCCTGGCGGTGGTCTGCCACAGCCAGTCGGCGAAGGCCAGGAAGGCCTGGAAAGGCGACGATCCTTCGTCGAGCAGCAGCGGCAGCGTCTGTGGGAAGCGGCCCGAATTGGCCAGCAGGTCCCAGTAGCGGGCAAAGCGGGCGAAACATTGCATGGTCGCGGCATCGACGACGGCGGTCTGGCGCACCGTGTAGGGCGGCGCCGGGTCGTAGACCATGCCGTGGTCGAGGCTGTGGCGGGCGATCGGCGTGCCGCGCAGGCGCTTCAGGATACCGAGCTGGATCTCGTGTGGCCCCAGACGATAGAGGCGGTCGAAGCCGGCGGCGAAGCTGGCCAGCGTTTCGCCAGGCAGGCCGAAGATCAGGTCGGTGTGCAGGTGGGCATTGGCGTGCTCCACCAGCCAGCGCAGGTTGGCCTCGGCTTTCTGGTTGTCCTGGCGCCGCGAGATGCGTTGCTGGACCTCGGCATTGAAGCTCTGGATGCCGATCTCGAACTGCAGCACGCCGGGCGGGAACTGCACGATCATCGCTTTGAGGCGCTCCGGCAGATGGTCGGGCACGACCTCGAAATGCAGAAACAGCTCGTCGCTCAGGCGGTCGAGGAAGAACTGCAGGATGCGCAGTGAGACGTCGATCTTGAGGTTGAAGGTGCGATCGACAAACTTGAAATTACGCGCCCCGCGCCGGTAGAGACCATCCATCGCGGCCAGGAAGCGCTCCAGGTCGAAGGCCCAGGCGGTCTTGTCGAGAGCACTGAGGCAGAACTCGCACTTGAACGGGCAGCCGCGCGAAGCCTCGACATAGAGCAGGCGGTGCGCCAGGTCGGCGTCGGAATATTCGTCATAGGGCAGCGCCAGCTGGTCAAGCGGCGGCTGCTCGCCGGCAATCACCTTGCTCAGCGGCCGGGGGCCAGCGAGCAACGCGCGGCACAGTTTGGCGAAGCTCAGGTCGCCCCAGCCGGTAATCACATGGTCGGCCAGCCCGATGATTTCCTGTTGATCGACCTCGTGGCTGACTTCCGGGCCGCCCAGCACTACCTTGATCTCGGGCCGCTCCGCCCGCAGCAGGCGGAGCACGGCGGTCGTCTGCACCACATTCCAGATATAGACGCCGAAGCCGAGGATCTGCGGGCCGGCCGTCGGGGCACCCAGCGTCAGCAGCAGTTCATCGGCCACTTCCTGCGCCGGGCGGGCAATGGTGAATTCGCGCAGCGCGGTCCGTCCGCGCAGCTCGCACATGTTGGCCAGCAGGCAGCGCAGGCCGAGCGAGGCATGGATATATTTGGCGTTGAGGGTGGCGAGGACGATGGTCGGCGGATGGATCACTGGAAACGATAGTGGAAGCTTGGATCAAGCATTATGCAGCCCACCGCACATACATAGTACCGGGCCTATGCTCAACTCCGCGCAGTCAGGGGAACCAGCGGCGATTCTTGCGCCTTGCTTGAAGCGGATCAGCCTGTATCCATTCCGGGAGCGTAGTATCTTCTACCTGAACGGGATACATGCCGCACAGCTCAAACCATGCAGGTGTGCTACCCCGTCGAGTTTCCAGTCTTCAATCCCGATCAGGAGGGACGTCCATCATGAAACTAAAAACAAGCATCCTTTGCGCGGCGACATTCGCCGTGATGCCGGCGCTGGCCGCCGATCCGGCCAAGATAAACTGGCCCAAAGTTCCCGTCGTCAAAGTGCCGCTCTTCTATCCCGGCCAGTCGACTTACGAATGGCTGCGCAGCGCCGAACACAAAGGAGCCTCGAAGGAGGTCATCCGCGGCGACGCCTGCACTACCTGCCACGATGAAGAGGATAACGAGAAGGACCTCGGCGCCAAGCTGGTCAAGGCCAATCCGCTGGAACCGATGCCGGTGCGTGCCAAGAACGGTTTTGTCGAACTCCAGGTGCAGGCCGCCTACGATGCCGAGAACGCCTACTTTCGCTTCCAGTGGAAGACCCAGGCGCCGGAACCGGGCACCGAGTACCCCTACTACCGTTTCGACGGCAAGGAATGGAAGGCCTGGGGCGCGCCGCGCCTCGACGCGCCCATCCAGCAAGGGAAGCAGCCGGCGATCTACGAGGATCGCCTGTCAATGATGATCGACGACGGCAAGGTGCCGATGTTCGCGCAACAAGGCTGCTGGCTGACCTGCCACGACGGCGAGCGCGATTCGCGCAAGGTCGCGACCAAGGACGAAGTCGCCGCCAACGAGGCGATGAAAGCCTACGGCAAGGCCGACGTGCGCAAGTACCTGCCCGCCTCGCGCAACGACCCTTCCGACTGGAAGACCGGTAAGTCGCTCGATGAGCTTGCCAAGATCAAGGCCGAGGGCGGCTTTGCCGACCTGATTCAGTGGCGCGCCAACCGCAGCAATCCGATCAATATGGCGGACGACGGCTGGGTACTCCACTGGCGCAATTTCGACGCCGGCAAGAACCCCTTCGCCTCGAACATGGACGACAAGACCAAGCAGCCCAAATACATGTTCGACGCCGCCAAGTTCGGCAGCAAGGAAGTCACTGCCAACCAGCTCAGGCGGCAGGCCAATTACCTGGTCAAGGGCGGCAATGCGGTGCCCTTCGATCCCAACGCCGGCTGGAAGGAAGGCGACATGGTGCCGCGTTACTACCTGCAACCGGGCGATGTAACCGGTTCGGCTGCCGACAACAAGGCCGTCGGGGTGTGGAAGGACGGCACCTGGACGGTGCTGCTGACCCGCCCGCTGAACCTTGCCAACGACGACGACAAGGCGTTCAAGGAAGGCGGCGTCTACAGCGTCGGCTTCGCGGTGCACGACGACAGCATTACGACCCGCGGCCACCATGTCTCGTGGGTCCGCACTGTCGGCTTCGGCGCCAAGGCCAAGACCGACATTCAGGCCGTCAAGCTGAAGTAAGCCGTGACGCGGTTGCCGTCCGACGGCAACCGCACTGCGCCGGGCGGGAGGCAAGCTCGCCCCCCGCCAACCCTACCCCTCCACGCACTCCGCCACCCAGCCCAGGGCCTTGATGCAGGCCTTGGCGATCGGGGGGCTCAGGCCGCCGTGGCCGGCGCCGGCGACCGGCATCCAGGTCGCTTCCGGCCAGGCACGGTGCAGTTTTTCGGCGATATGCGGCGGGCAGACCGGGTCGGCCATGCCTTGCACGATGGTGGCGGGGATGTGGCGCAGGCGGTCGACGCCGGCCAGCAGCTGACCGGGGTTCAAAAAGCAGTGATTGCTCAGGTAGTGCAGCTGGATCCGCGCCTTGGCCAGTTGCACGGCGTCGGGCGCTGCGGTGAGCGGCGCTTCGCCCATCTGGGCCCGTTCGTAATCCAGCCAGGCATGGGCGGCCGCCGTTGCGACCAGCAGGTCGTCGCCGAGGATACGGCGGGTGTAGGCCGCCAGCAGATCGCCGCGTTCACCGGCCGGCATGGCCTCGGCAAAAGCTTGCCAGGCCTCCGGCGGCACACCGTTGCCGCCCTGCACGTAGGCGCGGATTTCCTCAGCCGAGCCGAGAAAGATGCCGCGCAGCACCAGGCCGAGCACGCGCTCCGGGTAGAGCTGGGCGTAAGTCAGCGCCAGCAGGCTGCCCCAGGAGCCGCCGAAAACGATCCAGGCCGGAATGCCGAGGGCTTCGCGCAGGTATTCGAGGTCGGTCACCAGATGCGCCGTGGTATTGGCGCGCAGGCTGCCGAGCGGTTTGCTGCGGCCGCAGCCGCGCTGGTCGAAGAGCACCGCGTGGAAGCGCTGCGGATCGAACAGCCGGCGCTGGACCGGCGAGCAGCCACTGCCTGGGCCGCCGTGCAGGAAGAGCACGGGCAGGCCGTAGTCGGCGACGCATTCCTCGACATACACCAGGTGACCGTCGCCGACCGCCATCTGCCGGGCATAGCGCGGCTGGCGGATAGGGAAAAGCGGATCGGGTATCAATCAGACCTCGAGCAGTCCGTTGCGCACGGCGACCAGGGTCAGTTCGGCGGCGTTCTGGACATTGAGTTTTTGCTTGATGTGATAGAGATGGGTGCCGACGGTGCTCGGGCTGAGGCAGAAGTCGGCCGCCACGTCATTGACAGAACGGCCTTCGGCCAGCTTCAGAAAGACGGCGAGTTCCTTCTCGGTCAGCGTCTCGACCGGCTGGGCCGAGCCGGAGAGCTGGGCCAGGGCGACGGTCTGCGCCAGTTCTGGATCGAGGTAGCGGCGGCCACCGGCGACCTGCCCGACGGCGCGCAGGAATTCCTCGGGTGCGGCGCGCTTGCACAGGTAGCCGCTGGCCCCGAGGCGCAGGGCGCGCACCGGCACGATGTCGTCGTGATGCGCCGAGAGCATCAGCACCCGGGCCTTGGCTTCCCAGACGAGCAGGCGTTCGAGCGCCGCCAGGCCGCCGATGCCGGGCATCGAGACATCCATGACGACGAGGTCGGGCGTCGTTTCGGCGTAGAGGCGGATGGCGCTTTCGCCAGTATCGGCCTCGCCGACGACGACCGCCCCCGCACCTTCGAGCAGCAGGCGAAAACCGAGGCGGACGATGGCGTGGTCGTCGGCGAGCAGGACGCGGACGCCGTGCAGTGCTTGGTTCATGAGAGTTCCTCCATGGTGGTGGATTCCGGCAGGCGGGCGGACAGGCAGAAACCGCCGCCGGCCGGGGTGGTGAATTCGAGATGGCCGCCCAGCGCGGCGACGCGCTCGGCCATGCCGGCCAGACCGAGGCCGCTGCCGGCCTGGGCCGAGGGCCGGCCGTCGCGGCCGCGGCCGTTGTCGCTCAAGGTTATTTGCAGGGCATCGGCGCAGCGGCCGAGGGCCAGTTCGACCCGGCTGGCACCGGCATGGCGGACGACGTTGGTCAGCCCTTCCTGGATGATGCGGATTGCGGCCTGGGCCAGTTCGTCGGCCACCGGCGCCGCGCCGAAGGCCAGCGTGGCCTGCAGGTCAATCTCTTCGTGCTGCAGACGCCAGGCGGTGAGCAGGCGTTCCAGCGCAGCTCCGAAGCTGGCGCCGGGCAGTGGGCGCAGGCGATGCAGGATGGCCTTGACGCCTTCCTGCATTTCGCCGGTGACGGCGACGATGCTTTGCGCCGGGCTGTACAGCGCCGGCTGTTCGGCCGTGCGCTGGACGATGGCACCGGCCAGGGCACGGACGGCGGTAATGCCTTGGGCCAGTTCGTCATGCAGTTCGCGGGCGATCAGCCGGCGCTCGTCCTCAAGCCGGGCCTGCATGCGGTGGGCGACTTCGCGCTCGGTGTCGAGGCGGACGTTATCGTCGACCGCCGCCCGCAAGCGGTCCGCCATGCCGTTGAAAGCGCGCGACAGGCGCCCCAGTTCCGGCGTTGCGAAGGCCGGCAGGCGGGTGTCGAAACGGCCGCTGCCGGTGCGGTCCAGGGCCAGCATGACCTGGCCGAGTGGGCGCAGGGCCAGTGCCAGCGCCTGGCGGGTGGCCACGAAGAGCACTCCGAGCAGGGCCAGCGCCCAGCCGGCCATGGCGACCAGGTCGTCCCAGGCGTCGATCAGGGCGCGCGAGGGATCGGGCTGGAGCACCAGTTGCAGCTCGCCGACGACCAGCGTGCGGGGCACGAACTCGGGCCGCAGCAACGCGGTGAACCAGGCCGGCACGCTACGCCCGGCCTTGTAGGTCGGCGGCGGCGATGTATAGAGCAGGCCGCCGTCGGCTGCGATGACCTGCAGTTCGTTGGCGCGAATGCGGCCGAGCGGGCGGACGACGGCAAGCAGCCGTTCGGCCGGCGCGTCTTTCAGCTCGCCGCCCAGGGCCTTGAGCCACTGCTCGGACACCCGGCTCGCCGCCTCGACTTCCTCGTGGATGCCCTGCCGGGCACCGTGCAACCAGACGCCGCCGAGGACCAGCAACAGGCTGGCGGCGAGGCCGGTCAGCACGAGGCTGATGCGGGTATGGAGGCTGAGCCGGGCGTTCATTGGGGCGTTCATTTGCCGAAGGCGTAGCGGACGCCGATCCAGGCGGCACGGGGCGCGCCGGGAGCGACGAAGGTTTCGCGCCGCCAGTCGCCGGAATCGCTCTGGAAGCTGCCGCCGGCATTGAACGGGTTTTCGGCGAGCGCGGCGGCCGTAGCGTAGCGCTTATCGAAGACGTTGTTGACCCGGGCAAAGACCTGCCAGCCGGCGCCCAGTTTGGCCTCGGCATTGAGATTCAGGATGGCGTAGCCGGCGGTCTTGCCCGGGCCGTCGAAGGTCCGGGTAGTACCGAAGGCGTCGGTCACGGTGCCCGACTGGTGCTGGTTGTTTTCGTTGCCACGGGCGTACTGGCCGGAGAAGGCCTGGACGTCGCCGCCCAGCCGCAGCCAGTCGGTCGCCCGCCAGCCAAGGCCGAGCTTCAAGCTATGTGTTGGCAGGCCGGGCAGGCGATCGCCCTTGCCGACCAGAATTTCGTCGTCCTGACCGTTGGCCGTGCATTCGGCTGCGGTGCCGCGCGAGCTGTTGTTCTCGGCGAGCAGGCAGGCGGCGGACTGGAAGGTGGCGTGCAGGTAGCTGTAGTTGGCGAACCAGTCGACGCGCCGTAGCTGGCCGTTGAGGCCGAGTTCCAGCCCCTGGCGCTGGGTCTTGCCGAAGTTGGTGAAGTAGCCGGCGCTGGTCGAAGTGCCAACGAACAGGATGTCGTCGGCAGACTCCGTGCGATAGACCCCGGCATTCCAGCCGATATCGCCGGCCAGTTTGCCGCGCAGGCCGGCTTCCAGGGTCCGGGCGACGACCTGCTTGAGGAAGGGGTCGGCGGCCATCGCATTGGGCAGGGTGCAGGGATTGGCCGGGTCGGCGCAGCCCAGCTCGATCGGCGTCGGCACCCGGTTGCCCTGGCTGAAACCGGCATAGGCGTTGAGTGCCGGCGCGAGCTGCCAGGTCAGGCCGAGGGCCGGGTTTAGCTTCTTGTAGCTATGGTCGCCGTCGAGGTTGGGCGGGTTGGGGTTGAGCTCGTCGTGGGTCGTGACCCGGCTCATGTTGTAGCGGGCGGCGCCGGTCAGGTGCAGCTTCGGGGTCAGGGCCACGGTATCGGTGACGAAGAAACTGGCCGTGCGGGTCGTGCCACGCACGGCGTTCTCTTCCTCGACCGGACCAAGTTCGGAGACGCCGCGTGTCGCGTCGATGACGCCGATTTCCTGGGTCTGGGTGAAGCGCATCCGGGCGTAGTCGAGCGAGGTGCCGACCGTCAGCTGCTGGCGTTCGGTGTTGAGGTTCCATTGCAGCGCGGCGCCGCTGCCCTGCTGCCGGGTGCGGGTGCGATTGTTGGCGCCGGACTCGTGGTTCGAGACACCGTCGAAGGGGCCGTCCTCGAACTCGTCGTTGGCGTCGCCGTTCAGGGTGCGCGTCTTGCTGCGCCGGTGATAGACATTGGCGGAGAGGCTTTGCGTGTCGCTGAGCCAGAGGCGGCCGCTGAGCGCCAACTGCGTCAGGTCGTTGCGCGTCTGGTCGGGGTGGGTGAAGATCTGCTCGCGGCGGGCCGCGAACATCGACAGCGGCAGCAGGCCGTTGCCGGTCATCTTGGTCACGGCGCGAGTTAACGTCAGGTCGGCCTCGCCGGCGGCGCTCTTGTGCGACAACTTGCCGAACAACTGTTTGGCCTCGGACTTGGAGTAATCGCGCCAGCCGTCTTCGTTGAACCAGTCTGCGGCAACGTACCAGCCCAGCGTGCCGGCCGTGCCGCCATGCTCCACTTCGACATTGCTGCGCCCGAAACTGCCGCCGGACAGCTCGAATTTGCTGCCGGGATGGCTGAAACCGCTCTTGGTCCGGATTGCCAGCGCGCCACCCAGGGTGTTCAGGCCGAAGACCGGGTTGGAACCGGGCACCAGCTCCATGCCGGCGATCGCCGAATGGGGCAGCAGATCCCAGTTCACGGTGTCGCCGAAGGGTTCGTTGATGCGTACGCCGTCGAGGTAGACCGAGAGGCCCTGCGCCGTGCCGAGCAGCGGCGAGGCGGTGAAGCCGCGGTAATTGACGTCCTGCTGGAAGGGGTTGCCCTGGACCTCGTTGATATTGACGCTGGGCAGCTGGCGAACCATGAATTCCGGCAGGTTCAGGCTTTCCTGCTCCTCAAGCTGGCGTTCGCTGACCGACTGGACGTTGGCCGGCACCTGCTGGCGCGGAATGCCGATGCCGGCCAGCGGCGAGTTGCCCACCACTTCGATGGTCTCGGTCTGAATCACCTTGTCGGCGGCGGAGGCCGGGGCGCAGGCGGCGCTCAGGGCCAGGGCGAGCAGGCGGCGCGGCGAGCGGAGGAACATCTGTTGTCTCTTCATGTTGTTTTATTGAGTTTGTAACTGACCGGAACGACGATCTGGATTTCGCTGCCCTCGAGGCCTTCGGGCAGCGGCGGCAGGCTGCCGAGGCCGGCCAGCATGGCCAGCGCGTGCTGGTCGAGGACCTCGAAGCCACTCGAACGGTCGAGCACGACGCCAACCAGATTGCCCTTGCGTGCCACCCGCAGACGCAGCCGGACTTCGCCTTCCCAGCCGCGCAAGGCGGCGATGCGCGGATATTCGCGCTGGCCGGCGAGCAGTTCAGTCAGGCGCTGGCGGTAAGCGGCGAGCAGATCGGCGGCCGGCGCTTGCTGTACCGCTGCGGCGACTGGCGTGGACGGCGCTGGCGCAGCGACCGCCGGCACTGCGGCCGGCAGCGCATCGGCAACGGCCGGGGCCGGCGGATTGGCCGGCCCGGCAACCTCCTGCGCGCGGGGAGACAACCGCTTCTCCCGACGCACTTCAGGCTGCCGGACCTTCTCGGGGACCACTGCCGTGGGCGCCGGGGCGACGGCGGCAGACGGTCTGGATTCGGGGCTGGCGATCAGGCGCAGCGTGGCGACGATCGGCGGCAACTCGGGCCGCACCGCCGGGCGCTGCCAGGCAGTGGCGACGAACAGTGTGCCGTGCAGGGCCAGCGACAGGCCAAGCAGCTTGGCGAAACGCCGGTCGATGACGCGCGGAACGCAGTACCAGCGCAGCGCGGCCGTGGTCATTTCGGCACTCCCAGCGCTTCCTGCTCGGCCGCCGGGAAGAGGTGGCCGACCGAGCGCCGGTATTCGCTGGCCGCCACTGCCAGTTGGGCGAATTCGGCCGGCAGCGGACGGGCCAGCACCTCGTTCATGTCGAGGCCGTCGCGCGCCGCCTGGCGCAGGGCGCCGGTCAGCCAGTTCAGCCAGGCCCGTGTCTGGCGGATCGGGGCGGCGTCCCGGGCGACCGCGCCATGTCCGGGGACCAGCGCCGTGAAGCCGGCTTCGCGGGTGATCGCTTCGAGTTGATCGAGCGCCGCCAGCCAGTGCCCGATATCGGCATGCGGCGTAGTCGGGGCGCGACCGTTGAAGACGAGGTCGCCGGCAAAGAGTACGCCGCTGGCCTCGTCGTAGACGGCAAGATCGGCACCGGTGTGGCCGTCGAGGGCGATCAGGCGCAACTTGCGGCCGGCGATCTCGCTGGTGCCGGCGGCCAGCACCCGGGTCGGGGCGAGCACTTCGGTGCCCTTCATCCAGTCGCCGCTCAGGCGATAGAGGTTCTCAGCGAAGGCGTTGCCTTCGCTGGCGATGCCCTGCATGGTGGCCGGCAAGGCAGCGAGCGGGACGCCGGCGAAGGCCTGGTTGCCGAGAAAGTGATCGGGGTGATGATGGGTGTTGATGACCAGGGCCGGCGCCCGTTCGCTGACCGCGGCCATGGCGCGGCGCATCTGCTCGCCGTAGCGCAGCGATGGGCCGCTATCGATGACGACCAGACCGCCCGGGGCGACGATGAAGCCGGTGTTGACGATGTTGCCACCGTTGCTGGTGGTGAAGTCCTCGCTCTTGCCGATGAAGGCGTGGACGTCTTCGGCAACGGCCTGCGGCTGCAGGCGATAGTCGAAGTCGGCTGCCAGCACCGACCCGGCCAGGCCGCAGAGGAGGAGAACCACCAAGTAATTCATGGCGCGATCCGGGCCTTGAAACGGTTGCCGTTGTTGTCGTGGCCACTGGCTTCGAGCGGCCCGGCGACGCTCTCCAGGTTCAAGGTGAATACTGGGTTCTCGCTGACCGGCTCGTAGGTCTGAACGCGCATCAGGCGCTGACCGGCGGCGTCGGCCAGTTCGATCTCTTCGAGGTGGAAGGCCGGGGTGCCGGCGACCAGGCCGGTATCCATCGGATGTTCGATGCGCAGGCGGACGCGGCCGGCGTTAGGGCCGGCCGTCCATTGCCGGCCGCTGACCACGTTGAGCCGCTGTTGCCAGTCCTTGGCGGCGGCGCTGCCGGTCGGCGCCGTACACCCGCCACCGACGGTGTCCACCCAGGTGCCGCCGACATGCCAGACGCCATCGACCGTGCGCACCGCGGCGCGGACCGGGGTCGACTGCTGCAGCTTGACGCGAAAGCCGAGGAAGGCCGGGGCGGTCTCGGGGAAGAAACGCAGCACCTGAACAATGGGATTGAAGTCGGCGAAAACGACCACCTCGACCACCTTGCCCAGGGCCGTGGCATCGACGGTGACCGGGACCTGCATCGGGTTCTCGGCGGTGGCCGGGGCGATTACCTTGACGCGCGGATCGAAGAGCATCGGCGCCCCGCCCAGGAAAGCTTTTTCCATCTCGCCCCAGCGCGCCGAGGCCAGCGGGTCGCCACTTTCCCGTAACGCTGCCGCGTCGGCCGGCGCCATCAGGGCGGCCAGGGCAATCGCAGCGATGGTCATCGGGAATTTCATGTCTCGTCTCTCCAGTCGCTCTTGTGTGAGCTGTTTGCAGGGAATGTTCGCAAGCGCCGTGCCAAAGCCGGGGCGCCGCCGCAAACGCCCTTCCCGGCGGGAAAAACCGGGGATTGCACAAATCCGGCGGGCAATTTCAGCAACCGGGTTGTGCAACTTTGGAGCAACTGTGTTCATTTGCAGCAGGCAGCCGGTGAACGCTGCACAGCTCGGGCAAATCCGGCGAAAGCCCCAGCGGCGAGGCCCATCGCGGCTGTTGGCCGTTCCCGGCGTTCATGGCACAGCCCTTGCAAACCGCTTCTATTGCCGGGGGCCGATTCAGGGAATGGAAGGTGGCCGCCGGGTCGATCCGTTCCTTGCGCCCGGGCCAGCCGCCATGCTGGTCGTGGCCCTGGAGCCCATGCATACACAAGGAGACAATCCATGCACAGTCATACCCCTCCCCAGCGACGCGCGCTCGGCCTTGCCCTGCTCGTCGCCGCGGCCTTTGCCGGCAGCCCGGCCCTGGCCAGGGATGTCACCGACGCTGACATCCTCAATGACGCCAAGACCACCGGCGACGTCGTCAGCTTCGGCCTCGGTACCCAGGGCCAGCGTTTCAGCCCGTCCACCCAGATCAATACCAAGACCATCAAGAACCTGGTGCCCGCCTGGTCGATGTCCTTCGGCGGCGAGAAGCAGCGCGGCCAGGAATCGCAGCCGGTGATTGCCGACGGCAAGATGTTCGTCACCGCCTCCTACAGCCGCCTGTTCGCGATCGACGTCAAGACCGGCAAGAAACTGTGGAAGTACGAGCATCGCCTGCCCGACGGCATCATGCCCTGCTGCGACGTGATCAACCGTGGCGCCGCGCTGTACGGCAACCTGGTCATTTTCGCCACCCTCGACGCCCAACTAGTCGCGCTCAACAAGGACAGCGGCAAGGTGGTCTGGAAGGAAAAGCTCGGCGACTACGCTGCCGGCTACTCCGCGACTGCCGCTCCGATCATTGCCAAGGGTAAGCTGATCACCGGCATCTCGGGCGGTGAATTCGGCGCCGTCGGCCGCATCGACGCCCGCGACCCGATGACCGGCAAGCTGGTCTGGACGCGTCCGACCGTCGAAGGCCACATGGGTTACACCTACCAGGACGGCAAGGAAATCGAAAACGGCATCTCCGGCACGCTCAACGCCACCTGGTCCGGCGACCTCTGGAAGACCGGCGGTGCAGCGACCTGGAATGGCGCCACCTACGATCCGGAAACCAACCTGATCTTCGCCGGCACCGGCAACCCGGCGCCGTGGAACAGCCACCTGCGCCCCGGCGACAACCTGTTCTCGTCCTCCACCGTGGCCATCGACGCCGATACCGGCAAGATCGCCTGGCACTACCAGAACACCCCGCACGACGGCTGGGACTTCGACGGCGTCAACGAATTCGTTTCCTTCGATTACAAGGATCCGAAGTCCGGCAAGCTGATCAAGGCCGGTGGCAAGGCCGACCGCAACGGCTTCTTCTTCGTCAATGACCGGACCAACGGCAAGCTGCTCAACGTCTTCCCCTTCGTCAAGAAGATCACCTGGGCCACCGGCTACAACATGGAAACCGGCCGTCCGAACTACATCGAAGAGGGCCGCCCGGGCGACCCGACGCAGGGCGCCGATGGCAAGAAGGGCAAGGTCGTCTTCTCGGCCCCATCCTTCCTCGGCGGCAAGAACCAGCAGCAAATGGCCTACAGCCCGCAGACCGGCCTCTTCTACGTGCCGGCCAACGAGTGGTCGATGGATATCTGGAACGAACCGGTGTCCTACAAGAAGGGGGCGGCTTACCTCGGCGCCGGCTTCACGATCAAGGCGCTGAACGAAGACCACATCGGCGTGCTGCGTGCGGTCGACCCAGCCACCGGCAAGATCGTCTGGGAAAACAAGAACTACGCTCCGTTGTGGGGTGGAGTCCTGACCACGGCCGGCGGCATCGTCTTCTACGGCACGCCGGAAGGCTACCTGAAGGGCGTCGATGCCAAGACCGGCAAGGAACTGTGGTCCTTCCAGACCGGTACTGGCATCGTTGCACCGCCAGTCAGCTGGGAGCAGGATGGCGAGCAGATGATCGCCGTCACGACCGGCTGGGGCGGCGCCGTGCCGCTCTGGGGCGGCGACGTCGCCAAGCGCGTGAACTTCCTCGAACAGGGCGGTTCCGTGTGGGTGTTCAAGCTGCACAAGGGCAGCTAAGCTAGAGTTTCCGTCATCCCCGCGCAGGCGGGGATGACGGAATCGACTGCATCAGCACGTCCGTTTCATTCAATACCAACAAGGAAAACCGTCATGTTCCGTCACCACAAACTCGCCGCAGCGCTGCTGGCCAGCCTCGTTCTCAGCCCCGCGGCCATGGCCGACGCCAAAACTGACGCCGATATGAAGAAGCTGGCCCTCGCCAGCGGCTGCACGACCTGCCACGGCATCGAAAAGGACAAGCCGGGGCCCGACGGCTTGAAGCCGATCGGCCCGGCCTGGATCGATGTTGCCAATCAGTACCGCGGCAAGCCAGGCGCCACCGAATTCCTGACCCGCGTCGTCCAGGAAGGCTCCAACCCCTACTCCAGCCACTGGAAGAACCGCGTATCCGGCCTCGCCATGCCGCCCAACGCCGTCGCCATCAGCCCGGCCGATACCCGCCAGCTGGTTTCCTGGATCCTGTCGCTGAAGTAAGCATGCAACGTATGCTGCTGACCGGCCCAACCTTCCGGAGTTTCCGAGTATGAGCAAACCTTCCCTCGCCGCCCGCCTGGCCGCGTACTTCGCCAGCCTGCTGCTGGCCGTCTGTTGCGGTACGGCCCTGGCCGGTGACCGTGCCACCCCGCGCGAAGCCCGCGTCCTGTTCGACCAGGCCGTGAAGTATCTGCAAGCCAACGGCCCCGAGAAGTCCTGGGCTGCCTTCAGCAACACCAAGGGGCCTTTCGTCAGGAAAGACCTCTATGTTTACGTGATCGATCGCAAGGGCACCTATGTCGCCAACGGCGCCGCCCCGACTCGCTGGTAGGCCTCAACGTCCTCGACAGCGTCGATGCCGCCGGCACGCCGCTCTTCCGCCACATGATCGCGGTCACCGACAAGCAGACCGAGGCGCGCATCCGCTACGTCTGGCTCAATCGCAAGACCAACCATGTCGAGCCCAAGACCGCCTGGCTGCACCGTCAAGGTGACTACATCCTCGGCGTCGGCTACTACTCGCCGCACGCCACGGCGATGGATGCCCAGAAACTGCTCGGCGAGGCCGTCGCCTTCGCCATCAAGAACGGCATGAGCAACGCCAACAAGGCTTTCAACGACACCAGGGGCGCTTTCGTGCATGACGACCTCTACGTTTTTGCGGTCAATCTCGACAGCGGACTATTTGAGGCACATGGCGTCAATCCGGCCTGGACCGGCACCGACGCCCGCAATCTTCACGATGTCGAAGGCCGCGCACTGATTCAGGAAATGATCGACCAGGCCAGGAACAAGGGCACGGGCGTCGTCGACTACGTCTGGCGCAATCCGGTCACCAATGCCGTCGAGCGCAAGCGCTCCTTTATCCAGCGCGTCGAAAACAGCCTGCTCGGTGTCGGTTATTACCTGGACTGATTTCTCCGTATCCACTCAGGAAAATCGGCACGGGTGCCGATGACAGCACAGCAAAAAGCCGGCATTCCAGCCGGCTTTTTGTTTTTGCGCCCTTCCGAGATCGCCAATCAGACCTCGTAGGCAATCAGGCGGTCGATATCCGGAATCTGGATGTGCCGGGTTCTGGCCTGGATCAGGCCGGCTTCGCTGAGGTCGCGGAAGATGCGCGACAGGGTTTCCGGCGTGATGTGGAGCAGCGAAGCGATCAGCTGTTTGGTCGCCGGCAGTTCGACGATCAGGCGTCCACTGGCCTGGATCTTGGCGTGCTGGAGCAGGTAGCCGATGACCCGCTCGGCGCCGGTGCGCAGCGTATAGGATTCGACGCTGTACACCAGGTCGTGCTGGCGCGCCCCGAGGCAGTTCATCAGCCGGCGGGCAAACTTCTTGTCCTTGTCGAGCAGCGCCAGCAGGGCACCCTGCCCCACTTCCAGGACTTCGGAATCATCGACCGACTCGGCGAAATAGGGATAGGGGCTATCCATGACGACTTCGGCCTCACCGATGCTCTGCCCCCCCCCGAAGATGCCGAGCACCTTCTTGCCGCCTTGCGGCGACGACACGGCGAGCAGGATATGCCCGCTGGCGACCAGGAAAATGCCGGCCGGCCGGGCGCCTTTCTCGAAGAGAATTTCGCCCTTCTGCAGACGCCGGGCGCCGGTAGCGGCAACGAGTTGCGCCAGGTCCCTGGGCGCGACCTCGTTGAACAGATCGTGCCCGGCAATGAAGGCGGCAATCTGGGCCGGCGCCATGGGTTCACCGGTCGTGCCGGCCGGCTGGCCAGTCGCCGCGTCACGCGCCAGACCGGCTTGTGGGCCGGCGCCGGAGAGAAAACCGCTGCGGATCTCGGCCAGGCGTCTGGCCTGGCGCTGGATGTCGCCCTGAGCCAGTTCGGCGGCCCGGTTGCTGGGAAGGTTCTGGATGACCGACATCGCGACCGGCTCGCCATGGATGACGAACTGCGCCATGCTCATCTGGGTGGTCAGGTGCTGCCCGGCCTTGGTGACGTGGGTCATTTCGCATTCGAACTTCCCGGTCACCAGCAACTCGCTGATCAGCATCGGAAAACGGGCAACCTCGTCGGGAGCGACCAGATCGAGCGGCGAACGGCTGAGCAGTTCCGCCGCCTCGTAACCCAGCAACTGGCAGGCGGCGGGGTTGGCGTCGATGATCGGACCGGGCCTGAGGTCGGCTTCGAGGCGGCTGATGATGATCGGCAGCATGCCGTTGTGGAACAGGGCGCGGAAACGTTCTTCGCTGGCGGCCAGTTCGGCGGTCTGTTCGGCGACCAGTTCGGTCATCTGGTTGCTGCGCGTGCGCTGGGCCTGTTCGGTAGCCTGCAGTTGCTGGTTGCGCTCGGCCATGAAGGCATAGAGCTTGGCCAGCGAGCGGTTGGCGGCCTCCTGCGCGGGCAGCGGCGGCAGCTTGGCGGCGCCCTCGCCCCCGTTTCGGCGGCGCCGGCCGGCTCGTTGCGCAGCAGGCGGGACAGCCGTTGATCCTCGCCCAGCATGTGGTAGATCAGCCAGTTGCCGAGAAACTCCATGAGTTGCTCGCCGGTCAATTCGCCGCCGCCCAGTTCGTCGACCATGGTATTGACCTGGTTCAGGAAGTTGGCATGCGACTGGCGATGATGGACGACGTGTTCCTCGTCGATGCCGCTGAGCGCCATCAAGGCTTCTTCGGTGCTGAAATGGGTAGCCGCGTAATCGGTCAGGAAGCCGAGCAGGGTGCGCATCTCGTCGACGCTCAGACCATCGCCCGAGCTCAGTTTGGCGGCCGTTTCGTTGGCCAGATCGACCAGCCCCCGGTGCTGCTGATCGACGATGTCGATACCGGTCTTGAGATAGTCGTTCCAGTCGAGAAGATGCTTCGTTGCGTTCATGTGAAAAAGGCGACCCCAGGCGGTTGTTCGATGACGGCGGGCGGCGCCGCGCGTTCGAACATGATACTCGTCGCGAATCGGAGCGCCTAGGCCACCCCCCGCTAGTGCCAGCCTTTGTCGTCGTGGTACTAAGCGGCGCCCTGCGATTCGCCGGCCGGGCCGCGCGGCAGCACCACCCGGAACGCCGAACCCCGGCCGACCTCGCTCGTCACTTCGATGCGCCCGTGATGTTTGTTGACGATCCCGTAGGAGAGCGACAGCCCAAGCCCGGTGCCCTTGCCGACCGGCTTGGTGGTGAAGAAGGGCTCGAAGATCCGGCCGAGGTGTTCGGGCGCGATGCCCTTGCCGGTATCCTCGACCTCGACCCAGACGTTCTCCTCGTCGTGGCCGGTGCGGATGGTGATCTGGCCGTGATCCTCGATGGAATGCGCGGCATTGATCAGCAGGTTCATGAAGACCTGGTTGAGTTGCGAGGGGAAGCATTCGATCTGCGGGGTATCGCCGAATTCCTTGACGACCTTGGCCTTGTACTTGAGTTCGTTCCACACGACATTGAGCGTGCTTTCCAGCCCGGTTTCCAGCTTGACCCGCTCAAGCTCGGCATTGTCAACGTGGGAGAAATCCTTGAGGTCCTGAACGATGCGCCGCACGCGCTGCAAGCCGTCGAGCGACTCGGTGAGCAGGACGCCGACGTCTTCGCGCATGTACGAGGCGTCGACATCCTTCTTCAATTGCCGGATGTCGATCAGCAGATCGTCCAGAATCGACTCTTCCAGCTGTTCGTAGGCCGCCAGCAGCATCAGCATGTTATTGACGTAGCGCTGCAGGGTACCGAGGTTGGAATTCACGAAACCGACCGGATTGTTGATCTCGTGCGCCACGCCCGCCGCCAACTGGCCGATCGAGGCCATTTTTTCCGACTGCAGCAACTGGTTCTGGGCCTCTTCGAGCTTCCTGATCAGCTCTGCCTGGCGCTGTTTTTCGGCGAGCAGGCTAGCGTTGGCGTCCTCCAGGTCGGCGGTGCGCTCGCGCACCCGCTCCTCGAGCTTGTCGCGCGAATCGCGCAGCGCCTCCTCGGCCCGAGTGCGGTCGGTGATGTCGTTGTAGCCGAAGACGCGGCCGACGATGTGCTCGCCGAGGTATTGCGGGCGCGATTTGCATTCGAAGACGCGACCATCCTTGAGCCGGAACAACTCCTCGGTCTCGATGCTGACGACAATCGCCTGCAGGCGCGTCCGGCAGGCCTCGGGTTCCTCGACCTGGGCGATCATCAGCTCGCGGATCGCCGCATCGTCGCGGGCGAGCAGCAGGTCTTCGGGGATGTTCCACATCGTGCTGAACAGCCGGTTCATGCTGGCGATCTTGCCCTGCCAGTCGATCACCAGGATGCCGTTGCCGGTCGATTCGAGCGTCGCCCGCAGTTGCGACAGCGTCTGCTCGAGCGCATCCTCGACCTGGCGCTCGTTGGCTGTATCGCGCGCCTGCACCAGCAACAGCGGCGCCCCGTCGTGGTCGACGACGCGGACCGACTTGGTGACGGTCAGCAGCGACGCATCGGCGCACTGATAGAGTCCTTCCTGGCTGTCGATGTCCTGATACTGGCCGTTACGCACGTCCTCCCAGTAGAAAACATCCTGCAGCGAGCTTTCGATCTCGGTGATGGTCATCGCCAGCAGCGCTTCTTCGGCGTAGCCCAGGGTCTGGCAGGCGCCGCGGTTGGCCATGACGATGCGCAAGTCCTGCGGTTCGACCAGCAGCATCATGCTCGGGCTGTGGTCGAGCATCAGTCGTTCCAGACTGCTCATGGGGTCGCCTTTGCCTGCCCGGGCTGGCCGGCATCGAAATAGTAGCTGACCCGTTTGCGCGGGCTGAGATAGTTGTAGATTTCCCCCGGCACCTGCGCCGGACGGATGGCCTTGGCGATGTTGAGGTCGGTTTCGCGTTCGAGATCGACCAGGATCGCCTCCTCCTTGGGGATTTCGGCGTCGTAGATGACGACCATCGGCTTCATTGGCTTGGCGGTATTGACCGTGGCAATCATGCCGATCACCCCGTTCGAGAGCTGGACGATCGTGCCCGGCGGGTAGACGCCGAGGCAACGGATGAACACCTGCAACAGCTTGGGATCGAACTTGTTGCGCAGCCTGGCGAACATCAGCGACAACGCCTCGTGCGGGGTCAGGGCATCGGTGATATTGGGCGGGTTGCACAGCTCGTCGTAGTGGTTGGTCAGGGCGACGATGCGCGACAGCAGGCCGATCGACTCGCCCTTGAGTTTCTGCGGATAACCGCTGCCGTCGAACAGTTCGTGGTGCTCGCGGATGATGCTCAGGACCGGTGGAGCGAACTGCAGGCGCTGGCCGATCTCGACCCCGTACTGGCAATGCATTTCGTAGAGATGGCGTTCGGCCTGGGTTAGCGGCTCGGTCTTCAGCAGAATCCGGTTCGGAATCTCCTTGCGCCCGATGTCGTGAAACAGCGCCCCCATGCCCAGCGTGCCGACGACCTCGGCCGGTAGCTGAATGTCGCGGGCCATCATCATCGCCAGCGTGGTGACGTTCAGGGAATGGAAATACAGTTCCTCGCCGCCCATCTTGTCGCCCATGACATGGATGGCGAGTTCCGGCGCGCAGAGGATCGATTCGGCGATCTGGCTGACCAGTTTCGATGCCTGGCGCACTGTTTCGGCCGGCTGGGTGAACAGGTTCTTCTCGACGTCGCGGACCGTCTTGGCGGTATTGATGAAGGCATTCTCGATCCGCGCCGCCGCCTCGCGCTGGACCCTGATCCGCTCCATCATCGCGCGCTTGGCGGCCAGGGCCTGCGCGACGAAATCCGACGCCGGTTCGGCGACGGGCTGCGTCGCCGCTTGCCCCGATGCCTCTGCCGGCGGCGGATCGTTGTCACTCATCGCCGGGTTGTAACGCACGCTCTTCAAGCCGAGGCCACGGATCGTGGCGATTTGCTCCTCGGACTTGATCTTGAAATGGCTGAACGCGAACGGATGCTGAAACCAGCTCAGATCAAGGAAGACATACAGTCCGATCCGGAGTTGATCCATGGTGATCCTGGGACTGTCTGACATCGCTCTGGAGGCCTTAATCAGTGACTGCGCGGGAAAACTGCCGGGGAATGCAGAAAATCTATGCCATTTATATCCGATATATCCGGTCGAATCCAGCTTGCCGGCGACCGTCTTCAATGCGTAGACCGGGCAGCCGCAAAAACGATCAGATCATTCCCGACGTTCCGCCTCGCCCCGCCCCAGGCGCCAGCCGAGCAAGGCCCAGAGCACCGCCACCGGCGCCGCGGCCAGGGCGATAGCCGCAGTACTCAGGCCGAGGGCGGCGAAGCCGGCGTAGAGCCAGCCACTGAGCAGATCGCCGCCGCGATAGACGGCGGCGTCGATGAAGGCCTTGGACTTGTAACGCTGCTCGCGGCTGAGCCTGGTGAACAGCACTTCACGGGCCGGCTTGGCCAGGGCATGGCGGCTGCTGTCGTAGAGCACGCGGACGACGAGCAGCGCGCTCAAGGCCATCGTGGCCGGGGCACTGCCCAGCGCAATGAAGCCGAGCGCCGCCACCGCCGGCAGCACGGCAAGCGTCGCCCCGATACCGATCCAGGCCAGGATGCGGGCGGTGAGCAGGGCCTGGGTGACGATGGTGACAACATTGACGACGAGATCGATACGCGCCAGGAAGGCCCGGCGCGCGGCGCGGTCGGTGATCGCCTCGCCGACCAGGTGCGACTGCACGAAATAGAGGATGGTCGAGGCGAAGGTCATGAGCAGGATCCACAGCGCGATATTGCGCAGCACAGGCGAGGCGAACACCGGGCCGATGCCGCTCCAGGCGCTGCCGCCGATGCGCGCCTCGGGTTCGCGGTTGAGCGTGGCCGGTGCCGCTGCGGCTTGCTGGTCGAGAGCCCGCCCCAGCCGTCCTGCCACCTCGAGCGGCAGGACGGCGAGCAGCAGGAGCAGGAAGACCGGCATCTGCTGTGCCAGCAGCGCCGTGGTCGCCGAGCCGACGATGCCGCCGAGCGAGGAACCGACGGTGATGAAGCCAAACAGCCGCCGCCCCTGCTCGTCGCGGAACAGGTCGACCACCAGCCCCCAGAACACGGTGACCACGAACAGTGCGAAGACGCTGACCCAGACGTAGAAGACGCGGTCGATCCAGGGCCGGGCTGATTCCGGCAACATGACCAGCGCCAGGTAGAAGAGAATCAGGTGGGCGGCGAAGAAGCGGTTGGCGAGCGGGATGAAGACGCCGCGCCGGAGCCGGGAGACGGCCGCCGAATAGAGCGGCACGGCGAGCAGCATGACGAGAAACACCGCCGTCCACAGCAGTTGCAGGTTGCCGCGGTCGGCGGCGCCGATCTCGTCACGCACCGGGCGCAACAGGTAATAGGCGAACAGGATGGCGAAACCGTAGGCTGTGGCGAGCAGCATTGGCACTGTCTCGCCGGAGCGCACCGGAACCAGCCGCGCGAACAGCGTGGCGAACACCGTTCAGCCGTCCGCGATGGCGTCGAAATAGCGCGCAATGGTCTGGCGCAACGCCGCGTCGGGCAGCCGGCCGCGCGCCGCACCGAGGTTGTCGGCGACATGGACGACCTGGGTGCTGCCGGGAATGGCGCAAGTAACCGCCGGATGAGACAGCACGTATTTGAGAAAGACCTGCGCCCACGAACGGCAGTCGATCTCGGCCGCCCACTCCGGCAGCGGCCGCGAGCCGACGGCGCGAAACTGCGCGCCGCGCCCGAAGGGCAGATTGACCAGCACCGCCATGCCGCGCTCAGCGGCCAGCGGCAACAGGCGCTCGGCAGCGCCGCGGTTGCCGACCGCGTAATCGACCTGGATGAAGTCGAGCCGCTCGCGGCGCATGACCGCTTCCATCTCGGCATACTGGCTGGCGGTCGAAGTGGTGATGCCAAGATGGCCGATGTGGCCCGCCGCCTGCTGTTCGCGCAGCACCGGCAGCACGGACTCGACGCCGCGCAGGCTGTGCAATTGCACGAGATCGAGGCGCCGGCTGCGCAGCGCGGCGAAGGACTGGGCCAGGCTTTCGCGGCCGTCGGCGGCGCTTTCCCGGCCGACCTTGGTGGCCAAAAAAAGCTGCTCGCGCAATCCGGTCTCGCCGAGGATGGCGCCAATGACACTTTCCGAATCCCCGTAGGCCGGCGCCGTGTCGACGACCTTGCCGCCCAGTTTGGCGAAGGCGGTCAGGGTGTCGCGCAGGCGGGCGAAATAGGTCGGAACGCCGGAACTGAAGCGGTTGGTGCCGATACCGACGATCGGCAGGCGCACCCCGGTGGACGGCACCGGTCGGGTGAGCAGCGGCGATTCGGCCTGTGCCGGCGGCAGTAGCGCGCCAGCACCGAGGGCGAGGCCGGCCTGGAGCAGGTGGCGGCGCGGGAACGACGAGGGGGGCTTCATGGCTAGCTCAACGGCCCAGGCCCAGCGCCTGGCGCAGTTCGGTCGCCGTCAGCGCACGGCCGAACACCGCGCTGCCAACATCGAAGTCGCGGGCCCGAGCGAGACTGCCGACCACCACCGGCTCGAAGCCGGCATCGCGGACCAGGCGCTCGGCCACCGCCAGCGCGCTCGGATCGTCGGCCGCCAGCGGAATGCCGACCCGTTCGCCGGGCCGGTAGGCCTCGCCCTGCACGGCCGTATGCGGCACCGACGAGAAGGCGCGGACCAGGCGCACACCGGGCAGGTATTCTGCCGAGGCGAGGCCGGTGCCCTTGGCGCGCGCCGGTTCGGCGATTTCGCCGTCGCGCCCGGGGAAGGGATTGCCGGTTTCGAGCACGACCTTGCCGCGCATCTGCGCCGCGTAGTCGCGCCCGATCTGCGGCAAGGCGCCGTAGGGCACGGCGATCAGCAGCACCTCGCCGAAGACGGCGGCCTCGGCCGGCGTGCCGACGCGCACGTGGGGGCCGAGGCGCTCGGCGAGCGGGCGCAGTTCCTCGGGATGGCGCGAGGAGATGGTCAGTTCATGCCCGGCCCGCGCCCAGTGTTCGGCCAGCGCGCCGCCGATACGGCCAGTGCCGATGATGCCGATCTTCAGGCCGGCCTTCTGGCCATGGGCAAAGCCGGGCACGGCGAGCGACAGCGTGGCGACCAGCAGGGCGCGGCGCCGGGGAGCAAAGGCGGAAACTGGCATCGGGCGCTCCTCAGAGATCGAACAACTCGGGGTGGTGGCGCCAGAAGGCGGCGTCGGGAATGCGGCCGCGGCCGGCGCCGGCGTTGTCGGCCATGTGCTCGGGGCGACCGGTGCCGGGGATGGCGCAGGTCACCGCCGGCTGGCTGAGCACGAACTTGAGCAGCAGCTGCGCCCAACTGGCGGCCTCGATCTCGCCCGCCCAGACCGGTAGCGGCCGCTCGCGCAGGCGACGCAACAGCCCGCCGCCGCCGAACGGGCGATTGATCAGCACCGCCATGCCGCGCTCGGCGGCGAGCGGCAGGATCAGCCGTTCGGCTTCGCGCTCATCGAGGGAATAGTTGATCTGCAAAAAATCCAGGCGCTCGGCCCGCATTACCGCGGCCAGTTCGGGGTAGGCGCCGGCGTGGTAGTGGGTGACGCCGAGGTAGCGGATGCGCCCGGCCGCCTTCCAGTCGCGCAGCGTGGCGAGCTGGGTGCGCCAGTCGACCAGGTTGTGCACCTGCATCAGGTCGAGCGGCTCGGCGCGCAAGAGGCGCAGCGACTGCTCCATCTGCCGCACGCCTTCGTTCTGCCCGCGCGTCCATACCTTGGTTGCGACGAAGGCCTTGCGCCGGTTGCCATTGGCGGCAATCAGTTCGCCGGTGACGGCTTCGGCCAGGCCATACATCGGCGAGCTGTCGACCACCGCTCCGCCGGCGGCGAACAGCGTGCGCAGCACGGCGGGCAGGCGGCCGTATTCCTCGCTGCCAGGCGCCGCGTCGAAGCCCTGATAGGTACCGAGGCCGATCACCGGCAGCAACTCGCCGCTGGCCGGAATCGCCCGCCGCTGCATCGCTTTCATTGCGCCGGCCGCAGCCTGCCCGGCGCCCCCGCCTAGCGCCAGTGCCGCAACCGTGCCCGCCGCGAAGCGCAGGAAGGCGCTACGTGTCATGGCAGGCTGGTGCTTTCTGCAAGCGCTCGTTCATGCCCTTCTCCCGGAAGGTCCGGCGCCCCGATGGAAGCCGAGTCGATTCTGTGCAGACCGTTGGCAGCCGATGCAAGTTCCCGTCCGCCGCCCGCCACCCTGCCGGGGTGGCAAGAATGGCAAATTCCGGCACTAGCGAAAAATTGACGGCACCGCTCGGCCGAAGGCCGGTCTACCCGGCATTGCTCCGGAGAACGCCATGCCTGCCGCCCACAAGACCGCCCGCATCGTCGAACCACAACGCACGATCCTCGTTTTTCAGGGCGGTGGCGCGCTCGGCGCCTACCAGGCGGGGGTCTTCGAGGCGCTTGAGGAGAGCGGCCGGAAGCCGGACTGGGTTGTCGGCACCTCGATCGGCGCAATCAACGCCGCGCTGATCGCCGGCAACCCACCGCAAACGCGCCGCGCCCGCCTCGCCGAATTCTGGGACCGCATGTCGCGCCCGGAATCCGGCCTTGCCGCCGCCTGGTCGCTACCCGAAAGCTGCCTGACGTTGGGCGACGGTTTCGGCAGCACGCTGCGCAGCCTGCAGACCATGACCTTCGGCCTGGCCGGCTTTTTTCTGCCACGCGCCAACGCCGGCTTCGCCTTCGGGCTGGCCACCGCCCCCGGCGAAGCCAGTTTCTACGATGTCACCCCGCTGCGCGAGACGCTGTGCGAATTGGTCGATTTCGACTACCTTGCCGGATCGCCGGTGCGCCTCGCGGTCGGCGCGGTCGATATCGAGAGCGCCCGGCTCCACTATTTCGATTCCCATCAGTGCCGCCTCGGCCCCGAGCACATCCTGGCCAGCGGCGCCCTGCCCCCGGCCTTTCCGCCGGTCGAAATCGACGGCCGCCTGTATTGGGATGGCGGCATCTATTCCAATACCCCGCTCGAATGGATTCTGCGTCAGCCGCGTATCCATTCGCTATGCCTGTTCGCGACGCTGTGGCAGCAGGACGACCAGGCGCCACAGACGCTGCGCGACGTCCTGCGACGCAGCAAGGAGATCCAGTATGCGAGCCGGGCCGATTCGCTGATTGCGATCGAGAGTGAACTGCACCAGTTGCGTCATGCCGTGAACCTGCTTAGCTACGAACTGGCCGAACTGAAGCCCCAGTCGCCGCTCCGCGAGCTGGCCCGCCTGGGTTGCGGCAGCGTTTTTCATCTGGTCTACCTCCAGGCGCCGCGCCTGTCCGGCGAGGATCACACCAAAGACATCGAGTTCGAGGCCGGCCGGGTAGCCGAACGCCGGGCCGCCGGCTTTGCCGACACGACTCGCGCCCTGCGCGAAAAACCGTGGGAGAAAGAAAAGGTGGCGCGCGCGGAAGGCATCGTGGTGCATGACTTCTCGGTGTCCGGGGGAAACTAGCCGGCGGCCGACAAGCCCATGCGCTGGGCCGACTGCGTGACGGCCAGCACGCAGGGGTGGGTTAGCCGACGCTCGACGGAGATGGCGAAATAGCTGACCTGAACCTCGTCGATCCGCCCGACCACCGCCAATTCGCCGGCCGCAAGAAATTCCTCGACCGCGATCGAGGGGACCGGAAAGACCCCGACCCCGGCCTGGCCGAAGGCCGCCATCAGGGCCGTATCATCGAACTCGCCGACCACCCGGGCGCGGATACGTTTTCTTTCGAGCCAGGGTTGCAGCGCGGCGCGCAGGGCGGAATCCTCGCCCGGCAGCAGCACCGGCAGCACATTCAGGCAGGCCGGAAAGGGCGCCGGGTTGTCGGCCAACAGGCGCTTGGCGGCGAGAAAGGTCAAGTCCGACTCGAGCAGGCGATGGTTGTACGCCCGCACGCTGAACGAAGGCGGGATGGGTCCATCCGAAATCACCATATCGAGCTGATGGATGGCCAATTGCGCCAGCAGGCGGTCGAGTTGCCATTCGCGGCAGACGATGCGGGTCGAATGCTCGCCGTGGATGGCCGGCTGCAACAGGCGGCAGGCCAGGGATTTCGGCACCGCATCCGAAACGCCGACCCGGAATTCCGCCGGCCGGCCCTTGGGATGATGCTTGATCATCACCTCCAGCTCGGCGCTCAGGGCGAAAAGTTCGTCGGCGTATTCGAGGGCCATCTTCCCCGCCTCGGTAAGGACGATGGAGCGTCCCTGGCGCGCGAACAGCTCCGTTCCCAGACTGGCTTCGAGCAAGCCGATCTGGCCGCTCAGGGTCTGCGGTGTGACATTGATCGCCTCGGCAGCACGCGCCACGCTGCCGGCCTTGGCCACCTTCCAGAAATAGAACAGATGCTTGTGGTTCATGGGCCGCCAAATTCATCGAGAAAAACGCATGATTAAATGAAATAAATCGAATTTATTTTACTCGCCGACTGCGCTACTGTATGCGCCCGGCGCGAGCACGGCCAGCAATTGCCGACGCTCGCGACGCGTCCGCCCCCTGTCACCCGCCCTGCCAAAGGTTGTCGAAATGCTCACTGCGATTGTTGTCGTCTTCGTCATCGCCTACGCCGCGATTGCGCTGGAACACCCACTAAAGATCAACAAATCGGCATCGGCACTTTTAGGTGCTGGCCTGCTGTGGACCATCTATGCTTTGGCGATGGGTGATCACCACCTCGTCGGTGAGCAACTCGGCGAATCCCTGATGGGCACGGCCCAGATCGTCTTCTTCCTGATGGGGGCGATGACCATCGTCGAGGTGGTCGATGCTCACAACGGCTTCGAAGTGATCACCAAGCGCATCCGGACGGCGAATCTGTCGTCGCTGATGTGGCTGGTTGGTTTCGTCACCTTCTTCCTCAGCGCCCTGCTCGACAACCTGACCACCACGATCGTGATGATCTCGCTGATGCGCAAGCTCCTCGCCAAGCACGACGATCGCCTGTTCTTCGCAGGCATCATCGTCATCGCGGCCAATTCGGGCGGCGCCTGGTCGCCGATCGGTGACGTGACGACGACGATGCTGTGGATTGGCGGCCAGATCACGGCGCTGGCCATCATCAAGGGCGTTATCCTGCCGTCCCTGGTCAGCCTGATCGTACCCTTGGGCATTACGGCCTACGCCTTGCGCGGCCGCCAGGTGGAATCGCCGGAACTAGTCGACGACGACCATGGTTTGCGCACCACCGAATTCGAACGCAATCTGATGTTCTTCATGGGCCTGGGCATCCTGGTGGCCGTACCCGCCTTCAAGACGATCACCCATCTGCCGCCTTTCATGGGCATCCTGTTCGGCCTGGGCATCCTCTGGCTGGTCGGCGATCTGGTGCATCGCCACAAGGAAGACGAGTTCAAGCAGCACCTCACGCTGGCCCATGCCCTGAGCAAAATAGACATGAGTTCCCTGGTCTTCTTCGTCGGCATCCTGCTCTCGGTGGCGACGCTGGAACATACGCATATCCTGACCGCACTCGCCCAGTGGCTCGACCAGACCGTCGGGCGACAGGACGTCATCGTGCTGATCATCGGCATGGTCAGCGCCATCGTCGACAACGTGCCCCTGGTCGCCGCCTCGATGGGCATGTACAGCCTGACCGACTTCCCACCCGACCATTTTCTCTGGGAGTTCCTGGCCTATTGCGCCGGCACCGGCGGTTCCATCCTGATCATCGGCTCGGCCGCCGGCGTCGCCGCCATGGGGCTCGAGAAAATCCATTTCTTCTGGTACGTCCGCAAGATCAGCGGACTGGCCCTGGTCGGCTATTTTGCCGGGGCAGGTGTCTATCTCGTTCAGCATCAGCTGCTCACGTAACCGGAGCTCGACCGCCTTGCGAAGTAAAAGTCAAGCCAGAGCATCGACATATCGCCAATGAAACATTGACGCAGATCAACTTTGTTGCAAAAATCGTAACCATAGTGTTTTGGAATAGCAAAACACCATAAGGGAGAATGAGTTCAAGCGCCGACTTGAACTCGCTCAAATCCGAAAAAGGCACACCCGACCGAAAGGCGGGTTCGCAAAGTCACCGGTCTACCGGGAGAAGCCCTGGCTTCACCCCACGACAGCGGGATTGCCGGGGTTACGCATGCGCGTCGTTCGCCACGTTGTTCGTTCGTTGCTGCTGTTCGCAGCACTCGCTGTCTCAAACTTCAGTTTTGCCAATATCGACAATCCCCTGGCTGATGGCCCGCGCTGGGCCTGCTGGTACGCGCCGACCACGCTCAGCGTTCAGTGTTTGCTGATTCATGCCCCGACTCAGGGCATCGAGCTACGGGCTACCGAAGTGGCCAGCCGGATCGACCGTCGCCTGCCGACGCTGGTCCGCATGATCTGGGGCAGCCCCGAGCAACTGGCGGGAACCCACATCAGCATTCCCTTGATGACCACACCCTACGAGATGGACTTTGTCGGGCAGCTGGCCAAGTCGGTGATGTGCGGCGCACAGAAGGATTGTTCGATCCATTTCGACGCCAACACCGATGGCTTTGCGCCAGTCCGCGCCGCCGCCCTGGAGTCGGGCAGCAGCGAATCGGAAATCCTCGCCGAAATGAATGCCCAGGGTCTGGCCCTGGCCCTGGCCCTGGCCCCGAGCGAAGTGGCGGCCTCAGCCAATAACAAGAAGCGCAAACGCGGTTTTGTAAGCTAAGGCGCCGCGCCGGCCTTGGGTCGGCCACGCAAACCGCTGACCGGAAGGCATTTTCGCCGCCACGCCGCCCCCGGCACGTCCATTTTCCCGCGTAATTCAGCACTCCGCCTGAATCAGGCCCGACGCTCCCGTGTTGCCCGTGCACGATCTGCTCAGCATTGGAACAGTTGCTGAGCAATTGATCACCGGCCGCCCCACCCCCTCCGCCACGACTCGGCCGACAAATCGACAAGTGGATGATTTATTTGAGATTTCAATATTGCGAACCGGCAGCCGGGCGGCTGGCATACGGCATGCACCTTATCTGGCAGGACACACGGCAGGGCGCCGGTTCAGATCGAACCAGTTCCTTCCCCTCGAATCAACCCGTTAGCAACCTCATAAATTTCAGGAGACATATATGCTCTACGCAGCCCCCGGCACCGCTGGCGCCAAAATCGCTTACAAATCCAAGTACGACAATTTCATCGGCGGCAAGTGGGTCGCTCCGGTCAAGGGTGAGTACTTCAGCGTCATCACCCCGATCAGCGGCAAGCCATACACGATGGCCGCCCGCTCCACCGCCGAAGACGTCGAACTGGCGCTCGACGCAGCCCATGCCGCTTTCCCGAAATGGGGCAAGAGCGATGCCACGACCCGCTCCAATATCCTGCTCAAGATCGCCGACCGCCTCGAAGCCAACCTCGAACTGCTGGCCTATGCCGAGACGGTCGATAACGGCAAGCCGATCCGCGAAACGCTGAACGCCGACATCCCGCTCGCCGTCGACCACTTCCGCTACTTCGCCGGTTGCCTGCGCTCGCAGGAAGGTGGTATCTCGGAAATCGACGAGAACACCATGGCCTACCACATCCATGAGCCGCTCGGCGTCGTCGGCCAGATCATCCCCTGGAACTTCCCGATCCTGATGGCCGCCTGGAAACTGGCACCCGCGATCGGCGCCGGCAACTGCGTCGTCTTGAAGCCAGCCGAATCGACCCCGATCTCGATCCTGATCCTGATGGAACTGATCGCCGACATCCTGCCGCCGGGCGTGCTGAACATCGTCAACGGTTTCGGCCGCGAAGCCGGCATGCCGCTCGCCACCAGCAAGCGCATCGCCAAGATCGCCTTCACCGGCTCGACCTCGACCGGCCGCGTGATCGCCCAAGCCGCCGCCAACAACCTGATTCCGGCCACCCTGGAACTGGGCGGCAAGTCGCCCAACGTCTTCTTTGCCGACGTCATGGACAAGGATGACGGCTTCCTCGACAAGGCCATCGAAGGCCTGGTGCTGTTCGCCTTCAACTCGGGCGAAGTCTGTACCTGCCCGTCGCGCGCCCTGATCCAGGAATCGATCTACGACAAGTTCATGGAACGTGCCCTGAAGCGCGTTGCCGCCATCAAGATGGGCAGCCCGCTCGACACCGAGACCATGATGGGTGCCCAGTGCTCGCAGGAACAGATGACCAAGATCCAGTCCTACCTCGATCTCGGCAAGGAAGAAGGTGCCCAACTGCTGATCGGCGGCGAACGCGCCCACCTCGGTGGCGACATCGAAGGCGGCTTCTACGTCAAGCCGACCCTGTTCAAGGGCCACAACAAGATGCGCATCTTCCAGGAAGAAATCTTCGGGCCGGTGCTCGCCGTCACCACCTTCAAGGACGAAGCCGAAGCCCTGGCCATCGCCAACGACACGCTGTACGGTCTCGGCGCCGGCGTCTGGAGTCGCAACGGCAACGTCGCCTACCGCATGGGCCGCGCCATCCAGGCCGGTCGCGTGTGGACCAACTGCTACCACGCCTACCCGGCCCACGCCGCTTTCGGCGGCTACAAGGAATCCGGCATCGGTCGCGAAACCCACAAGGTCATGCTCGACCACTACCAACAAACGAAGAACCTGCTCGTCAGCTACGCCGAACAGAAGCTGGGCTTCTTCTAACCGCGCATCTCCTCCACTGGCCCAGTTTGCGGGCACTTTCAGGGGGCGGGCAACCGCCCCCCTTTTTTAAACACCGATTCGAGGAGAACACCATGGTCGAACGCGTCATCGCCACCCCGGCGACGCTGGAACTGATTGCGCTCCTGAAACAGCAATACGGGCCGCAATTGATGTTCCACCAGTCCGGCGGCTGCTGCGACAACAGTGCCGCCAACTGCTACCTGCCGAGCGATCTGACCATCGGCCCCTACGATGTGCACCTCGGCGACATCGGCGACGTGCCCTTCTATATGAGCGCCTCGCAGTATGAATACTGGAAGCACACGCAGCTGATCATCGACGTCATCGATGGCTCGGGCGGCACCTTCTCGCTCGAAGGCAACACCGGCAAGGCCTTTCACACCCGCTCGCGGCTCTTCACCGATGCCGAATGGGCGGAACTACAGGCCGCAGGCCTCGTTTAACACCGCAAGGAATCAACATGAAAGCACATACCACCACCCTGATCCTGCCGCTGCTGGCGGCCGCCTGCCTGACCATCGCCAAGCCCGCCGCGGCCAGCGAAGAGATCGTCAAGAAAGCCCGCTGCATCGCCTGCCACACCGTCGATGCCAAGCGCGTCGGCCCAGCCTACAAGGAAGTCGCCGCCAAGTACAAGGGCGACGCCAAGGCCCCGGCCCAATTGTTCGACAAGGTGCGCGCCGGCGGTTCCGGCAACTGGGGAGCCGTCCCGATGCTGCCCCACCCCGCCGACAAGATCAGCGACGAGGAATTGAAGGCAGCCATCGCCTGGATCCTCGCTCTCCAGTAAGCCCCCCACCGCCGGCGCCTACGGGCGCCCGGCGGCCAGCGGTTCGAGGCGCAGCAACTGGCCGTCAGGCTCGTCGGTCAAGAGATAGATCAGTCCGTCCGGCCCCTGCCGAACATCGCGGATGCGGCCGAAACGCTCGGCCAGCATGCGCTCCTCGTGGACGACGCGGGTACCGTCCAGTTCCAGGCGGACCAGCATCTTGAATTTCAGCGCCCCGACCAGCAGATTGCCGCGCCAGCCGGGAAAACGCTCGCCGCTATAGAAGGCCATGCCGGATGGCGCGATCGATGGCGTCCACTGGAGTACCGGCTGCTCCATTCCTTCGCGCTGGGTGCCGACCCCGATCTTGGTGCCGATCCCGTAATTGACGCCGTAGGTAATCACCGGCCAGCCGTAGTTGCGACCGGCACGCACGACATTGATCTCATCGCCACCCTGCGGGCCGTGTTCGTGCGCCCACAACTCGCCGCTCGCCGGATGCAGCGCCGCGCCCTGCACGCTGCGATGCCCGAAGCTGAAGATTTCCGGCCGCGCCCCGGCCTTGCCCGACCACGGATTGTCCGGCGGCACGCTACCATCGTCGCGCAAGCGCACCAGCTTGCCGGCCAGATCATCGAGCGGCTGGGCGCGCGTCATCTCACCGCGATCGCCCTGGGTGATATAGAGCAAGCCGGCCCGGTCGAAGACCAGGCGCGAGCCGAAATGCACCTTGGTATCGGACTTCGGCCGCTGGCGATAAATCACCTGCAAACCCTCCAGGCGGTGGCCGGCGCGATCCGACACCCAGCGCCCGCGCGCCACCTCGGTACCGATCCCGCCAGGCCCCGCGCCGGCATAGGAGAGATAGACCCAGCCATTGTCGGCAAATTTCGGATGCAACACGACATCGAGCAGCCCACCCTGGCCGACTGCAGCCACCGCCGGCACCCCGCCCACCGGCTGCGGATCGAGCTTGCCGTCGGCAGAGATCACGCGCAGGCGGCCCAGCCGCTCGCTCACCAGAAAACGGCCGTCGGGCAGAAAGGCCAGGCCCCAGGGGTGTTCCAGCCCACCAGTCAGGGCGTTGACGCTGAAGCTCGCCTTTTCGCTGCGGAATACCGGCCCGGCGGCCGGCGCAATCGTCGCGGCCAGCACCAGCGCGCCGGCCACAAGGTAAAACCGCAACCGTCGATTGCTCATACCAGACTCCCGTCACGATTCAAGACAATGGTTTATTGACCAGGATTTAGACGATCAGGTTCAGTCGTGTGGACGCGCGACATTGCTTGACTTAGGGCAACAACCGGCCAGGAGCGGCCCTTGATGAGTCTGCCCAATTGCGGCCGTTCGATATGCGATATGATTTTGTCTGTCGTTTCCTAGCAAAGCCAAAAAAATGATTGAACTTGGACCTGGCGCCGACCTGCTTCGTATGGTTGGCGATATTTTTTGGCTGGTACTGATTGGCGCATTTGTGGCGGCAGCCTTGATCCCCAAAACGAAGACGAGCAAGGCCATTGCTGTAGTCGTGGTGGCTGTGTTGTTCCTGGCCTTTCCCGGCCGTTGGGCGTGGGAAATGAAACGGGAGACTGATGCGAAGGGAAGTCGTCTGGCGAAAGCGGAAGCGCTGTTCCAGGAACGCTGTAAGACCGCCGGTGAAAAGATTCACCGGACGGTGGAGGATGTTGATGGCATTTTGCTGATGAAGGTCAGGCCCAAAGAGGACAACTTCGGGGAACAGTTCAAGATGGATGATCCATATGGCAAAGACATGGGCGGTGATGGGTATATCAAGAGCTTTTTGCGTGGAAATGAAACTCGCCAAGCCGAGTTTGCACCGGGAGCGCCCCCGCGCTTCGGCTACCACTACGTTGAAACCATCGATCCGCAGGACGGCAAGCGATATCGCTACGTCGGCACCCAGAAAGTTGTTGGCAGGATGGATGTCAATGCGCCAAATGTTGCGAATGAGTTGAAGCGTGATCCAAATTTCGACTTAAATATTTACGCCTTCGTTCTCGATAAAACGCTAGCGCCCGGCCCGTCTCCCCGCTACGGCGTCACTTACGACGACATTTCCACGCTGGATGACCGCGAATACTGGATTGCCGGAAGTTCACTACGGATCATCGACTTGCAAAGCAACGAAGTCATCGCCGAACGCATCGGCTACATGATGGACCGTGGGCAAGGGGCAATGGGTCAGGGGGGGAGCCATCCAGCATGGCTACGGGCAGCGAACCATGCTTGTCCAGGGTTCCAACGGAACCCGAATCGCCCTCTCTCGCGAGGTCGGGCGGCAGCAGCACAATCGTATCAAACCGAAGACTTCGTTGAAAAAATCCTCAAGCCAAAATTGGAGAAATGATCATGGCGACGCCGACGATTGCTGAAATTCCCAATGCCAATCTGCAAATGACGGCAGAGCCTTGATGAAGCGTCCGCTTTCCCAGAGGGGAACTGGCTGCAATGGGCACGGTGCTGCCGTTGCGAGAACATCAGAACTACCGCCCGACAACCTGTTTACGTAGCTGGCAGTTTGGGCAGAGCCCTCTAATCGCCACCTACCAGCAACACCAGCATGTCCCAAATTAGTTAGCAAGCGAGGGCGATTTCGCTTGGTCCGGGATGATGTCTAGCTTTCCGACTGGTCACATAGAGAAAAACTCACGACCTTCTGGAGCACGTCACTGCTCCACTCTGGAGCAACTGTTCATTTCTGTAACACCCGGCCGGGCAGCATGCGGCTCAGCGTCCCGTCACGGAGCAACAGGTGTTTCAGTGCCCCGGCCAGATGCAGGAAGACCAGGCCGCCGATGCCCCAGACAAAAGCCTGGTGCAGCAGTTTGAAAAAGCCGTTCAGCGACTCGTCGGGCCAGCCGGCCTTGGCGATTTCGATGCCGAAAAACTTCAGGGCGTAGGGCGTGAACGAGGAAGCCAGGTAGCCGGCGAGCGGTGCCAGGACCAGCAATAGGTAGAGCGCGCGGTGCGTGAGATGGGCCAGGCGGCCTTCCCAGCCCTCGGCCTGCAAAGGGGGCGGCGCGTTGCGCGAACGCCAGGCCAGGCGCACGACGATCAACAGCAAGGCGAGCAGGCCGAGCGACTTGTGCAGGCTGTAGGCAGCGCTGCGCTCGGCTCCCTTGGGCAGGTCGGTCATCGTCCACCCCAGCCAGAGCAGCCAGAGAATCAGGATGGCCTGCGCCCAGTGCAGCAGGATGGCCGGCAGGCTGTAGCGTTGCGGGCTCATCGGATGCTCACGCCCCAGGGCAGTTCGCCGACTTCGACGTCGCGCAGCTTCGCAAAGCTGTCGGTATCGATCACCGAAACGCTGCCCGAGCGGCCATTGGCGACGTAGAGCTTGCCGCCGTCCGGGGTCAACGCCATGTTCCAGGGTCGCTTGCCGACCGCCACCGTGGCGACCACGGTGTTGCTGGCGACGTCGATCGCCATCACCGAACCGCCGCGCCCGTTGGAGACGAAAACCCGCTTGCCGTCGGGGTGCACGGCGATCCCGTTGGGGTACTCGCCGGCCGTGATCTCGGCAATTGCCTTGCCCTGGGCGACATCGATGGCGTACACCTTGCCGGCCAGTTCGCAGGCGACATAGGCGCGACTGCCGTCGGGCAGGAAGCCGATGCCGCGTGGCCGCTTGCCGACGGGAATGCTGGCTACCTGTTGGCGGGCGGCGACATCGATCACGTCGACCTGCTCGGCCTCTTCGGCGCTGACGTAGAGCCAGCGGCCATCCGGACTGAACACGGCATGTTCCGGGTTCTTGCCGTGAACCTTGATGCGCGCCACTTCCCTGCCCTCCGGCGCTGTCAGCAGGACGACGCTATTGTCGTCCTCGACGGCCACAGCGAGCAGCTTGCCGTCGGCGGAAAGGCTGACCCCTTCGGGCGACTGGCCGACTGCGACACTACGTTCCAGCTTGCCGGCAACGGTATCGACGATCAGCAGGCTGCCGGTCTTGCCGTCGGTCAGGTATACCCGCCCCTGCCCGCTGGCAATGCCGCGCGGCCGCTGACCGACGGCGATGTCGCTTTGCCGCTGGTCGGTTGCTGTGTCGATGATGCTGATCGTTGCCGACTTTTCGTTGGGCACGTAAGCCAGCGGGCCGGCCAGAACCGGCCCGGCGATGGCGGCGAGCAGCGCGACGCGCAGTAGGTGGACAGGGCGCATGATGACCTCAGGCTGATTGGTAAGTGATGCCGTGCTGGCGGAAGATCGCCGCCACGCTGCCGTCGCGCTTCAATTCGGCGACGGCGGCGCCGATGGCGTCGGCCAGCGCCTGTTCCTCGACCTTGACGGCCATGCCGAGTGGCCAGCTATCGACCTTCAATTCGGCGAATTTGGCGGCATCGAGGGTGATCCGCTCCTTGCCCTTGATCGCGGCCTCAAGCTCGGCGCGCGGCGCCAGCACGGCCGCGACACCGCCTTCGGCCAGAGCCTTGCCGGCCTCTGCGACCGTGGTGAAATGGACCACGTTTTCGCGCAGACGGCCATTGAGTACACCAAGCAGGAAGGAGTCGGCCAGCGAGGCGGTTTCGACGCCAATCTTCTCGCGGGTAAAGATCTCCAGGGCGACTGCCGCCGAACCTGAGAGCGCCGGAATACGCTCCGGATTGCGCGCCAGGGCCAGGGTTTCGCGGTGATAGGCGCCAAAGATGCGGACCTTGTCATTGGCGCGGGCGAGCACTTCATCGACTGGCACATGCAGCATCAGATCGGCCGGCTGGGTGCCGAGGTAATGCCCCTTCCAGACCATGTTGCGGAGGTCGTCGTTCATGTCCTCGTCGGCATTGAACCCGACGATTTCCGCGGCCAGGCCCAGTTTGGCGGCGATGGCACGGCCGAGGTCGGCATCGATGCCCTTGCCGCCGCGCGTCGAATACGGCGGAAAATCGTTATAGACGGCGATGCGCAGGCGACCCCGTTCGCGCAGGGTTTCCAGGCCATCGGCCAGGGCCGGCAGGGCAAGGCCCATCGGCAAGGCGGCCAGCGCCTTCAGCCAGAGGCGGCGATCAGTCTTCATGGACGGTTTCCAGCCAGCTGCGAATGGCCCACATGGCTTCCTGGCTCAGCGTGCCTTCGAACGGCGGCATGTAGACGCGCCCATCGCGCACCGCGCCCTTGCGGATGCGCTGCATGAAGATCTCGTCACCTTCGTCGCCCAGCGGCAAGTAGCGCAGATCAGGCGCGATGCCGCCGGAGATGCCCCCCAGGCCATGGCAGCGGGCACAGTTCTGGTTGAAGGCGGAATCTCCGATACGGATCGCTGTCTTATCTTTGCGGTACGGATTGCTCGCTTGCCAGTCAGCACCCAGATTCTTCAGGCCGGTGGTATCGACGGCCTGCGGGACCACGTCTCCGTGGGCAAAGACTTGGGGGGCTGCGGCAGCGAGTGCCAGGGCCGCAGCGAGGGCGATGGTTGAGGTTGGAAATTTCACTTTGTCTCCTTTGGTGATAACGATTACGGCTTCTGCCCTCACCATTCTGCAAAGCTTGTGCCAGGACCGGGCCCGATCCGGATTTATTTTATCGAGGCATTGATCGGGGCAGCGGCGTATTGATGGCACGCCATTTGCTGAACGTTGTTCGGCACATTGCTTATAAAATGGGCAGGTGCTACGTTATGAAGCAACTACAAAAAAAGAATCAGACTTTGGTACACCGGAGGAGTGATGGGACAGATTCATGTGCTGGATGACATGCATGGGCAACGACTAGTTCAAGCCAGACACCTGTTTTTTGATCAGGGTGTCTTGCCGGACGGACTGGTTGACCCGCAAATCCTGCGTTCCTGGGAACGTTGCCGCCGTTTCGGCTTGACTGAAAACAACGCACTGCCGATCATCGAATCGCTCGATCGCATGGCCCTGAAGACCGAACAGGACCGCAATCGGCATCTGCTGCTCCAGGGGCGGCCGATCATGGAACATGTCTTCGAGCAGATTCGCGAATCGGGCAGCATGGTCATCCTGGCCGACGCCAACGGTTTGCTGCTCGAGTCGGTCGGCGATGCCGACTTCCTCAGCCGCGCCGACCGCGTGGCGCTGGCCGCCGGTGCTTCGTGGGACGAAAACCAGCGCGGCACCAACGCCATCGGCACCGCCCTCTCGGAAGAAATGCCGATCGAAGTCCTCGGCGCCGAACACTTTCTGGAAAACAACGGCTTCCTGACCTGCTGCGCCAGCCCGATCTTCGGGCCGGACGGCCGTCTGATAGGCGTCCTCGACATCTCCGGCGACTACCGCAACCAGCAACGCCACACCCTGGGACTGGTCCGCTTCTCGTCGTTGATCGTCGAAAAACGCTTGTTCGAGTCGATCCACGCCCGCGACATCCTGATCTGCTTCCACAGCCGCCCCGACTACCTGGGCAGCCCCAAGGAAGGCCTCGCCGCCGTATCGCCGGACGGCCAGGTGCTGGCCATCAACCGCAACGGAACCGAGATCCTCGGCATCCGCCAGGTCGATGCCGTGCGCCGCGATTTCTCGATGGTCTTCGAGAGCAACCTGTCGGCCCTGGTCGACCGCCAGCGCAACAACGCCCAGGCGAGTTGTGAAATCAATGTCAATGGCCGTGCCATCCACGTCCAGTTGCGCGGCCAGTTGCCGCCCCAGGTTATCGCCGGCCGCGTGTACGACGAATTGCCGGCCGTGCGCAGCGCCCGCCGGCCCGAGGCCGCCGCCGTTTCCGGCCCGACGCTGGAAACAATGAATACCGGCGACGCCCGCCTGCAAGCGGCGATCGACCGTTCGCGCCGCATTCTCGGCCGCGACATCCCGATCCTGATCCAGGGCGAATCCGGCGCCGGCAAGGAGATGTTCGCCAAGGCTTTCCACAACAGCGGCCCGCGCCAGAGCGGACCCTTCGTCGCCCTGAACTGCGCCTCGATTCCCGAAACCCTGATCGAATCCGAACTCTTCGGCTATCAGGGCGGCGCCTTCACCGGCGCCCGCAAGGAAGGTGCCCCCGGCAAGATTCAACAGGCCCACGGCGGCACCCTCTTCCTCGACGAAATCGGCGACATGCCGCTCAACCTGCAGGCCCGGCTGTTGCGCGTGCTGCAGGAACGCTGCGTGACGCCGCTCGGCAGCACGCGGGCCATCCAGGTCGACATCTCGCTGGTCTGCGCCACCCACCGCCGCCTGCGCGAGGAAGTGGCGCGCGGCACCTTCCGCGAGGATCTCTATTACCGTCTGAACGGCATGTGCGTCACGCTGCCCGCCTTGCGCGAACGCACCGACATCCGCCAGATGGTCGCCAAGATCGCCGCAGCCGAAACTGCATCCCGGACAGCGGTCCGTTTTTCGGAAGGCGCCCTGCAGGCCATCGAGAACTACGCCTGGCCGGGCAATATCCGCCAGTTGTTCAACGCCATCCGGGTCGCCATCGCGCTGCTCGATGACGACGAAACCCTGATCACCGAAAGCCACCTGCCGGAAGAGTTGTTCGAGAGCACACCGCTGGCCGCAGCCGGCAGCACCCTCTCGCCCTTCGACCCGTGGGCCCCGGCGGCACCTGAAAACAACGTCGGCAGCCTGGAAGAAATCGGCCGCCAGGCCGCACTGCGCACGCTGGAAGCCGCTGGCGGCAACATCTCGGCCGCCGCCCGCCAGTTGGGGATCAGCCGCAACACGCTGTATCGGAAGCTGGGGCGCCTTTAAAGGCGCCCCTCCCCTACTCTTCCTCGGTCTCGGCGCTGTAGAGCCGCAGACGCTTGTCGGCGCTGACGCCGAGGATTTTTGCCAGCCATGGCGGCGGCGACTCGACCAGGGCCTGCTGGAAGCGCTGCACGACTTCGCTCGCCGGCCCGCCGTTGGGCAGCTTGATCGGGAAGATGTCGGCGCGGATGACCTTGGCCGCCGCCGGACCGCCGATCGAGACAACGTACAGGACATGGCAGTCGGCGATCAACTGACAGCGGAACAGGTTCTTGTCTTCGGCAAAGTCGGCCTCCAGCGCGCTGCGGATGCCGATCAGCCGGCTTTCGGTGGCCGACACCTGGTACACCAGATAACGCAGGCAGGAACCGAAATGGCCGTTCAGGGCATCGCCGCTGTCGGAGGCGATGGCGATGCGCAGCGAACCCGGGATGTCGCCCTCGTCGTAGTGCTGCACTTGCGGCAGGTTTTCATCACCCTCGATTTCGCCCCACAGGATGCGGACCGCCAGTTTCATGGCATCCAGGCCGATGCCCATATCCTCGTCATCCTCTTCGCCGTCGAGGCTGCCAAGGCCGGTTTTCAGGTTGGTGACCGTGATGCCGCGCAGATTCTCGGTATCGATCTCGTCGCCGAGATGGCTCTGCAACAAGGCAATCAACCTGACCAAAGTCACATTGGGCATGGCGCGGGCAGCCAGGGCGACGCGCAGGGCGGCCTCCTGGGTAATCGGTACGGCTCTCTGTTCCATTGGGAATCTCCTTGGCCTGTCGTTGGGGGTGGGCTGTCTATGCAGTTACAATGCCAGCCGCCAAAACACGGCATTAACCAATTGTTTTAATTGAAATCAGGTGAATTTCCCGCAGTCCACCCAAACACCATCTTGTCGAGTATTCGACAATTCACCGGGCCGCCGAGGCGGCTAGGCAAACGGAAGCGGGTTCCGGGTCAGCGCCACGCTGACGATGTAGGCGTAGGCCAGCAGGGCCAGCACGAAATAGCCGGCGCGAGACTCTCGGGTCTTGCCGCGCTTGAGGGCCATGGTCCCGAGCAGGATGTAGGCGAGCAGCCCACCGAGCTTGGCGGTCAGCCAGCCCTGGACGAAAGGATACTGGCCGCTGAGCCAGGCCATGCTCAAGGCGCTGCCGAGCAGCAGCGTATCGACGACATGCGGCACGACCCGGGCCAGCCGGTGCTGGCGCAGCGGCGATTCGCGCAGCATCCACCAACCACGCAGACAGAAGCCGAGGCCGCTCAGCACGACACAGGTGATGTGCAGGTGTTTCAGCGCCAGGTAGCTCATGGTGTGGCGAGTTTGGCGGCGATCACGTCCAGGTGCAGCCGGTAGCGCCGGGCGGCACCGAACAGGTTCCACCACAGCCAGCCGCCGGCCAGCGCAAAGGCCAGCCCTGCTGGCCGGGCCAGCCACTCGGGCAGCAGCACGGCCGCCAGCAGCAGCCCGCAGGCGGCGACGTAAGCCAGCATCTGGCGATGCATGTCGCGATCGCCGAGTATCTTGTTCATGGCCGGGGCCGGCACCTTGGCCTGCCCACTGCTCTGGAGATGCATCCAGGCCAGGAAAGGAACGATCTTGTAGAGCATGCCGATAATGAAGGCGATGAAGCCGCCGGCGATCAGCAGAATGCCGACGAATAGCGGCCAGCCTTCCAGTTCGGCGGCGCCCGGCCACAGCGCCGCGATCAGCAGCATGCTCAGGGCGACGATGCTCGACAGCAGGCCAAGCTGCCAGTAGCGGTGGGTGGCATCGGAACGCGCCCGTCGCCGTTGCGACTGCAGGCGCAGGGTCAGCCCGGCGAAGCCGATGCCGACCACCGCCGCCAGGCCCTGGGTGAGGCGGACCAGCCCCGGCCAGTCGGCGAAGACGGCGAGGCTCCACAGCAGCAGCAGCCCGAGCATGACGACCGGAAACCACCAGCTCGGCCGCGCCGGGTAGCCCGAGGTCAGCTGGAACATCGGGACCACGACATAGGAAATCGAGGCGAGCAGGACGCCGGCCCAGGCACCCAGCCCCCAGCCGGCGTGAAGGTCGGTGAGCGCCACCAGCGGCAGCGACCAGCCATGGGCAAGGCCCAACGCGAGCACGACGCCGAGGCCGACAACACCGGTCAGTCCCAGCCAGGCGAGCTTGAGGCCGCGGATGGTCGGGCTGGTCGATGGGACACGGAGCAGCGACCAACTGCTGGCCGCCAGATAACACACCACGCTCAGGCCAAGCAGCAGCGCGGCGGCACTCAGCAAGACTGGCTGCGCAAAGTAGAAGCCACCGGCGAGCAACAGCGCACCGAGGCTGAGGCCGGGATGGACCACCGCCGCCAGCATCAACGGCCGCGCCAGATTGGCGCCGGCAACGACGGGCAGGATCTGGATCAGCGCCCCGAGCATGACCTGCAGCATGAAGCCAATGGTCAATAGATGGGTCGCTGCCAGCGTGCCGGGCATCCAGCGCGAGGAGAACAGTGCCGGCCCCTCGTAGGCAATGAGCAGGCCGGCCAGCACGATGAACAGCGGCGCGGTCAGGAAGAAGCGCAGCGGTGCCGCCAGCGGCGGGGCCTTCTCGAAGGACAGCATGGCCTGCATCGGAGGGAGTTAGCGCGAGATCAGGATCTCGAAGGTGCCGTCGGGCTGCAATTCGGTCTCGTAGTGATGTCCGTTCTGGCGCAGCACCTTGTACAGTGGATGCGGCTCGCGAAACAGCAGCAGCAGCATTTTTTCGCCTTCCTGGAGGGTATCGAGCATTTCCATGGTTCGGGTGAAGGGCTCGGGCGGCTCCATGTAGCGGGCATCGACGACGTGTGGGGTTTTGGCGTGGGTCATGATTCGGCAAGTTCCGTTTCGAGATGGGCGAGCACGTCCGGCAGTTCGGCCGCCAGATGCTGGTCGCACATCGGGTAGAGGATGTTTTCTTCTTTCATGTTGTGCTGCTGCATCATGATCAGCAGGGTATCGGCCTGCCCGAGATAGTCGTCGGCGCTGCCGGCGTTCAGGGCTTCGGCGGCATCGTCGAGCAGGGCGCGCATCTGTTCGTGCTCGAGGCGCATGACCTGGGTCGGCCCCATGCTCATGCCGGTCTTCGCTTCGAAGGTCGGAAACAGCGTCTTCTCCTCGCAGTCGAAGTGGGCCAGCACGGCTGTCCGGAAGTGGCCGAAGGCGGCACGGGCAGCCTCCAGATTGTTTTTGGCCATGGCCTGCTCGGCTTCGGCAAAGAGATCATCGCAATGGCGATGGTCGTTGGTCATGAAACTGCGGATGGTGGTCATGGCTCACTCGCTGCTGGGGATGGGGCAATTCTCGGGGCACCCGAGCGGCCGAACCTTGACCCCAATCAATTCTCGACAAATCAGGCGTTGACCACACCGCCGACCTGGATTTCGTCAAACCAGTTGATGAAACGCTGGACGTCGGCCCCGCGGTAGATCGCCCCATGCTGCGGGCAAAGCATGTCGATATCGAGATGTGCGACGCGCTCGCACCAGCGGCGCTTGGCCTCGTTGGAACCCATCCAACGCTTGTGGAAGGCTTCGGCGTGGCGGATATGGGCATCGAAATTCTCGACGAACAGGCCATCCTGGCCGGGTGGCAGCAGCGCCGCCCCGACATCGCCGGAGAACAGGATTTTGGCGACCTTGTCATAGAGGTGGAAGTTACCCGAGGAATGCAGGTAGTGGGCGGGCACGGCTTTCAGGATCAGGCCGGCCAGCGCGATGTCCATACCCTCGTCGGGAATGGCGACCAGGGTCTCAGCGGTACCACCGAAGTGCGGTATGAAGCCACTCCACAGCCAACTGACGTAGCAGCGCATGGCCGGATTGAATTCCAGCCACAACGCCAGTGACGAAACCGTGTCCGGATCCTGGTGCGAGGCGAAGATGCCGGCCAATGCCGAGGGATCGAACTCGGCCGAGAGGGCCGAAAATACCGCCGGAAAGATTTCTGCACCGCCGGGATCGAGCAGCAAGCCCTGGTCGCCATAGGCCACCAGATACTCGTTGGTATCGATCAGGTAGTTCGGTTTTTCCGGGTCGCGGACGATGGCAACCCATTTGTGGCCGCCGTCCTGAAAAATGGTCTTGGTAGTCTTCACGAATTCTTTCTTTGAGTATCAGCTACCGGCAAAAAATGGCGAACGGCGCAGTGATTCGAGCGCCGCGCGGATTTCCTCGACGACCTCGTCGAACTCGCCGGAAACCTGAGACAGCGCAGCGGCATGGCTCTGCCCGTAAGCCGCCTCGATCTTGGCCGACTTGGCCAGGACACCGCCCAGCTCAACCATCTGGAAGGCATCTTCCAGCGCGCGCTTGAGTTGCCGGCGCAAACGGCCGAGCTGCTGCGCATGTTCCTCATCGGCCCGGCTACGACGCTGGCGCACGGCGATCAGGGCCGGTTGCCGCGGTGCCAGTTCGGCCGCCTTGCCGAGCAGGCGCATCTGCCGATTATTCTGCAGTACCACGGAAACCTCGTTGACGCAGGCATGGATCAGGCGGGTCAGCGATTCCATGCAGGTCCGCAGGTCTTGCGAAAACACCCGCAGTTCGTTGGAGAGCACGCCAAATCCCCGCGCCGCGGTACCGGCCCGCTTGGCGAGAAAAATGGCGTTGAGAGCCATGATGTTGATCTTGAAGGAAACGCCGACAACGCGCTTGATCTGCTCGTTGATGCGCACGATACGCAGCAGATCGACCCCCGCCGGCGGCCGGCCGGTCGCCAGGGGGAACAGGCTGGCGCTCATCGTCCGGCTTTGCTTCGGTTCACGCGCTGCGGCCTACTTTTCGAGGACATAGGTGCCGGGCGCATCGCACAGCGCCGGGAACTTGCGATTGCTGGCCGGATAGGCTTCGACCAGGTCGCCGGTACGATCACCGAGCCACAGCGTCCAGTCCTCCCACCAGGTCCCGGGCTTTTTCTCGGCACGATCGAACCAGTGCTCCCAATGTTCATTGCGCTCGGGTTCGGCGATCCAGTAGGCCCGCTTGGGCGGCTTGGCCGGCGGATTGACGATGCCGAGGATGTGGCCGGACGTGGACAGCACAAAGCGCACCGGCGCATTGACGTTGATCTGCTTGCGGATACGGTAGCACTGCTTCCACGGCGCGATGTGGTCGTCTTCGGCGGTCACCACGTAGAGCGGCTGGGTAATCAGGTCGAGGTCGATCGATTCGCCGGCAATGGTCAGCTTGTCGCGCTTGATCAGGTTGTTGTGCAGGTACATCTCGCGCAGGTAGTAGGAATGCATGGCCTGCGGCATGCGCGTCGAATCCATGTTCCAGAACAGGACATCGAAGGCCGGCAACGGCTCGCCGAGCAAATAGCTGCTGACCCAGTAATTCCAGATCAGGCTGTTCGAGCGCAGCAGGCGGAAGGACGAGGCCATTTCGCTGCCGTCGAGATAGCCCTTCTTGGCCATCGACTCTTCGAGTGCCCCGATGCAGGCCTCGTCGATGAAGACGTCGATATCGCCTGGATGCGCGAAGTCGGTCAGCGTCGTAAACAGCGTCCAGTGCGCCACCGGCATCTGGTCGGCCCCGAAGCGCTTGGTGGCCCAGGCCATGTAGGTACTGACCAGCGTGCCACCGATGCAGTAGCCAACCAGATGGACCTTGGGCACCTTGCAGAATTCGCAGGCGACACGCACCGCCTCGCTGACGCCTTCGAGCAGGTAGTCGTCGAGCCTGACCTCGGCCAGATCCTCGCCCGGGTTCTTCCAGCTCGTGATGAACACCGAAAACCCCTGGTCGGTCAGATACTTGACCAGGCTCTTGCGGGCCGTCAGGTCGAGGATGTAGAACTTGTTGATCCACGGCGTGGTGATGACGATCGGCATCGCCCGCACCTGCTCGGTGGTCGGGGCGTAGTGGATCACTTCGAGCAGGCGATTGCGGAACACTACCTTGCCCGGCGTCGTCGCCAGATCCTTGCCGACGACGAAGGCATCGGGCTCGACCATCAGGATGTTCTTGGCTTCGACGTCGCGCTGGAAGTTTTCCCAGCCCTGCTTCAGGCTCTCGCCCTTGGTATCGACAAAGCGCTGCATGGCGGCCGGGTTGAGCCAGAAGAAATTGGTCGGCGCCACCATGTTCAGCCAATTGCGCAGCCAGAAGGCGGAGCGCCGGCGTTCCTTGTCCGACAGCCCCGGGGTCTCGAAAAGCATATCTTCGAGCCGGTGGGTGAAGGCCAGATACCACTCCTTGATGATGTCCCAGCTCGCCGAATCGGTCCAGATCGGGTCGGCGAAACGCGCATCGTCGGCATTGGGCGCGATGACGTCGGACGAGGGAATGCCTACCGCCCGCCGCATTACATGCGACTGCAACTCGAACAGATCGCCGGAGAGGGCATGGATCGCCCGCGACAATTCCTGCGGGTGCAGTATCCAGGCCATTTGTGCATTGAGAAGGGAAGACGTCACACCATACGGGTCGATCGCCTTACCCAGTGAATTGCCGAGGGTCTCGAGCGGACTCTGCGTTCGCATATCGAGGCCACTGCTTTTTGCTGACGGATTACCGGACATCTGGATTACCTCGTAGCTAAGTTTCTGCTGTCATCTTACCGCGCGAAGGACTCGCCGGGGGTCGGCAAACGCACATCTGGCCAGCCAAAGCGCTCGTTGATCGCCTGCGTGAAGTTGGCCGATGCCCCGGCTTCGCCATGCACGACAAAGCAAGTCCCGGGTGCCGAGTGAAATCCACCCAGCCAGTCAAGCAAGGCGGCCTGGTCGGCATGCGCCGAAAGACCACCGACCGTGTAAATGCGTGCCCGGACTGGCACTGGCTGGCTGAAGATATTGACCAGCCGCGCCCCGTCCACCAGGCGTCGACCGAGCGTACCGGCCGCCTGGAAACCGGCGATCAGCACGCTGCACTCGCTGCGCGGCAGGTTCTCGCGCAGGTGATACTTGATCCGTCCGGCTTCGCACATGCCACTGGCCGAGATGATCACGGCACCACTGCGGATCTCGTTGAGCGCCTTGGAACGTTCGACATCGGCGACAAATTCGAGCTTCATCTTGTCCGGATGTTTCTGTTGCCAGGCGATCAGCTCACGCGTTTCGGCATCGAGCAGCTCGGGATGGGCCAGCGTGATGCGCGTTGCCGCATTGGCCATCGGCGAATCGACATAGACCTTGAGCGGAAACAGGCGCTTGCGGCGGACCAGATCGGCCAGCAGGTAGATGATTTCCTGAGTCCGGCCGACCGCGAAGGCGGGGATGATCAGGTTGCCACCGGCGGCACGCGTCCGCTCGAAGGCATCGACGATCTCGTCCTCGGTTTCCTGCAACGAGCGATGCGTGCGGTCGCCATAAGTCGATTCGACAACCAGGACATCGGCCTCGGCCGGTGGCTTTTCCGGATTGCGCAACACCGGCCGGTCGGGCATGCCGAGATCGCCGGAAAAGACCAGCTTGCGCGGCCTGCCTTCCCCGCTGACGGCGATTTCCAGCCACGCCGAGCCGAGAATATGGCCGGCGTCGTGGAACTGCACCTTGACGTTGTCGGCCGGCGCCAGGCTGACGCCAAAGGAAACCGGACGCAGCAACTGGAGGCTCGCCAGGGCCTGAGCCACGGTATAAAGCGGCGCCGGAATCCCGCGCTCGTCCTTGCCGCGCCGATGCCGGTGGCGCAATTGCCATTCGGCCTCCTTCTCCTGGATATGGGCGCTGTCCGGCAGCAGTACTTCGAGCAGGTCGATGGTCGCTGGCGTGGCATAGATCGGTCCCTTGTAGCCGAGCATGGACAGGCGCGGCAAGAGGCCGGAATGGTCGATATGGGCATGGGTAAGCAGCACAAAATCGATCTGCCGCACGTCGAAACCGAAATTCAGGGCCCGCAGGTTCTTTGCCCGTGCCTCCGGACCGCCCTGGAACATGCCGCAATCGACGAGAAAACGGGTGTCGCCCGATTCCACCAAAGTACAGGAACCGGTCACCTCGCCGGCCGCTCCGAGAAAACCCAGACGCATGTTTGAAATCCTCCTGACTTGGCGTAGCATGATCCTCAAGACGGCGGAATGCAACGCCAGCAGACAGTTTCAGGAGGTAGACCATGTTCAAGCATATTCTCGTCCCGACCGACGGTTCCGAACTTTCGCAGGCCACAGCCCAACGAGCAGTCTCCTTTGCCAAGGAAACCGGCGCCCGCGTTACCGTCTTCTTCGCCAAACCCGAATATCCGATCGCCTATTTCGGCGAGGGCGCGCTGATCGACCCGACCACCCCGGAAAAATTCGCCGAACTGGCTGACCAGCAGGCCGCCCAATACCTCGGCGAGGTCCAGGCCCTGTGCGCCGCAGCCGGTGTCGAATGCAACACGACCTCTGCGACCAGCGACATCCCCTACGAGGCGATCATCGAAGCCGCCGAAAAGTCCGGGGCCGACCTGATCTTCATGGCCTCGCACGGCCGGCGCGGCATCAGCGGCTTCCTGCTCGGCAGCGAAACCAACAAGGTGCTGACCCACTCCAAGGTGCCGGTGCTGGTCTATCGCTGACCGCTCGCCCCGCCTGCCGAGCAATGCCCGGCACCCGGCCTGATGCGGCAGAGGATAGCGCCGCTCTCCAGGTCCACGAAATCGATCTCGTCCAGAACGCCGACCAGATAACGTTTCTTCAGCGTGAAGTCGATCGGCTTGCCGTAGGTCGCCTTCCAGAACGTCGTGCTCTCGCTGATCACCGGCTCGATCAGGTGGGCTCGCGCCCGCAGGCCGAGGTGGTCGGCGACGGTAGCCGGCAGATCGGCGCTGAAACCGGCCTCGTCATCGACGCCGCGGGGATAGAAATCGTAGAGATTGGCGAAGGCCAGGAAGTAGTCGTAGCGCCAACTGATCTTCATCTGTTGCACGCTGCCGATCTTGTCCTCGTGCGCATACTCGCCGCGCTCGACGGCCACCGACTGCAAGGGCAGGAACTTGAAGCGGTAATAATCTTCGCGCGCCGGATCGGCCTCCGGCCTCCAGCTCCAGCCTTCGGCAATCTGGTTGAAGGCCATCCGGTAGCGGACCTCGGCCCGCTCGCCGACCAGCGCCACGCTGTAGCCTGAACTGGCCGCCAGATCGATATCGACCTCGATCGTTGCCCCGATGGCCGCGCCCCGTTCGGCCTCCGCCAGTAGTGCCAGGGTCTCGTAGCGGCTGGCAGCCGGTTCGACCGCCTGCACCGGGGACAAAAAGACGGCGGCCACGGCCGCCGCGAATACTGCTTTGAGGGTCATCATGTCGATCTGGAACGCCGCCGGGAGGGCTGGCTTCCGGCGTCATCTTGAGCACCGATCGCAGATTGGCCCATGATGCACATCAACATTTTCCCGGATGCTTCAGACTTGCGTCTGCGTCACCGCCCGGCGGAAGCGGAACAGCGCAATCGCGAAGAAACAGCCCCCGACTGCCGTCATCCCGAGCAGATCGGGCCAAATGACTTCCAGCCCCGCCCCGCGATAGAGAATGCCCTGGGCCAGACGGACGAAATAGGTGGTCGGCGTTGCCGCCATGATGTTCTGGATCGCCGCCGGCATGCTCTCCTGTGGCGTCACCCCGCCGGACAGCAGTTGCAGCGGCACGATGGTGATAATGATGAGCAGGCCGAGTTGCGGCATTGAGCGCGCCAGTGTGCCGAGAAAGATGCCAATCGACGCTGCAGAGAACAGGTAGAACACCGCCGCCGCCAGAAAGAGCCCCACCGACCCGGCTATCGGCACCTGCAGAACCTGCTTGACCATGACGAGCAACGCAAAAGCGACGCCAATCAGTACGGCCAGCCCGTTCGCCCAGATTTTCGCCATCATGATCTCGAACGGCCGCAGCGGCATGACCAGCAGGTGCTCGATGGTGCCGTGCTCGCGTTCGCGGATGAAGGCGGCGCCGACCAGGATGATGGTCAGCATGGTGACGTTGTTGATCGCCTCCATGACGCCGCCGAACCACAGGCCGGTCAAATTCGGATTGAAACGGGCGCGGGCGGTCAGGCGGATCGGCGTGTCCTCGTCGGCGCGACGTCCGGTCAGGAATTCGCCGACCTCGCCGCTGGCGATGTTGTTGATGTAACTGGCGCCGATGAAGGCCTGGCTGATCACCGTGGCGTCGATGTTAAGCTGGATTTCCGGGCGCCGGCCGGCGCTCACATCACGCTGGAAATGGCTGGGGATGACCAGCACGAAAGAGTACAAATTCCGGTTCATCGCATCGTCGACCTGTTCCAGGCCGATCAACTCCGGGCGACGAAAGTACGGCGGATAGAGTGCGCCGGCCAGCCGGGCCGAGAGCGGCGAACTGTCTTCATCGACGATGGCGACCGGGGCGTTGTTGAGCTGCTGCGAGCTTCCCGTCGCCGCCTCGTAGATGGCGCCCGAGAAGGCCCAGACGATCAGCCCGAGCAGCACCTTGTCGGCGGCCAGGCTGCGCAACTCCTTGAGGCCGAGGCGGAAGATGTTGCTCAGGGAAAAGCCGGCCATGCTACTTCTCCTGCTTCTTGAGCAAGACCACGCTGGCCACCGTGAGCAGAGGAATGAAGGCGGCCAGCGCCAGCAGCGACTGCCACAAGTCGGCAAAACCCAGGCCCTTGGTAAAGGCGCCGCGGCAGATCAGGATGAAATAGGTCGCCGGATAGCCCTGGCCAATCCAGTACCCCGCCCCCTCCAGGGCCTCGACCGGCGTCGTCAGGCCGGAGAACTGGATGGTCGGCAACATGGTCACGATGGCCGTGCCGAACAGCGCCGCAATCTGCGTCTTGGTGAAGGTGGACATCAGCAGGCCGAGGCCGGTAGTCGCCGTGACATAGAGCAAGGCGCCCAGCGTCATCGCGGCGAAGCTGCCCTTGACCTGCACACCGAAGACGAAGACCGCCTCGCCCATCATCAGCAGATAGCTGGCCATGCAGACGGCGATGTAAGGCAACTGCTTGCCGATCAGGAATTCGAGCCGCGTCACCGGCGTGACGTACAGGTTGGTAATCGAGCCGAGCTCTTTTTCGCGGACCACGCCGAGCGCCATCAGGATGGCCGGGATGAGCAGCAGGAGCAGCGGGATGACGGCCGGCACCATGGCGTAAACACTCTTGAAATCCTGGTTGTAGCGATAACGCGATTCGATCTCCAGCACCTTGGCCGGGTAGCTGCCGGTCGCCTCACGCATCATCTGGCGCACGTAATCGCGGTGCAAGCCATCCATGTAGCCACGTATCGTCTCGCCGCGATACGGCATGGCGCCATCGACCCAGACGCCGACTTCCGGCTTGCGCCCACGCCGCAGGTCACGGCCATAACCTTCTGGAATGTCGATGGCCAGCGACACCTCGCCGCTCTTCATGCGGCAGTCGAGATCGGCATCGTCGACCAACGCCGGGCGCTGGACGAAATACCGCGAGCCGGCAACGTTGGCGATGTAGTCGCGGCTTTCCGGGGTCTGATCGCGATCGAGCACGGCGAAGCGCAGCCCTTCGACATCGAAGGACAAGCCATGGCCGAGCACGAACATCATGACCACCGAGCCGAGCAGCGCGAAGGCCAGGCGGATGGCATCGCGCCGTAGTTCGAGCGCCTCGCGGTAGGCATAGCCGAGCAGGCGGCGCAGGCTGAAGGCGGGCGAGCGGATGGGCAGGGCTGGCGACGCAGCCGTATTCCCGGCCACCGTGTCGGGAACGACGGCGGGCCCACTCTTCGCCACCCCGGTCGCCTCCTCCAGATAGCTGATGAAGGCCGCCTCCAGCGTCGGCTCGCCGCGCGCCGCGCACAGCCCGGCCGGCGTGTCACTGGCCAGCACCTTGCCGGCATGCATCAGCGAGATGCGGTCGCAGCGCTCGGCCTCATTCATGAAGTGGGTCGAAATGAAGATGGTGACGCCCTGCAGGCGCGACAGTTCGACCAGCAAGGCCCAGAATTCGTCGCGTGCCACCGGGTCGACGCCGGAGGTCGGCTCGTCGAGGATCAACAGCCTCGGCTCATGGACCACGGCCACGGCCAGCGAGAGGCGCTGGCGGATGCCGAGCGGCAGGTCGGCCGCCGCCTGGCCGGCGTATTCGGCCAGCCCGAAACGCTGCATCAGCAAGGCAATGCGCTGCTCGCGCCGAGCCTCCGCGAGGTGGAAGAGGCGGGCGTGCAGATCGAGGTTCTGCAGCACCGTCAGCTCGCCATACAGCGAGAAGGACTGCGACATGTAGCCGACCTGCTTGCGCGTTTCGAGGTCGCGGGCATCGATCGCCTTGCCGAATAGCTTCGCCGTGCCCTCGGTCGGCGGCAGAAGGCCGGTCAGCATTTTCATCGTCGTCGTCTTGCCGCAGCCGTTTGAGCCGAGAAAGCCGAAGATCTCGCCGGCCTCGATGCGAAAACTGACGCGGTCCACCGCCGTGAAGTCGCCGAAACGCTGCGACAGCCCTTCGGCCTCAATGGCACAAACGCCCCCGTCGCCGACCCGGGGCGGGATGACCAGCGCGTGGTGTGCCTGGCGGCGGGCTAGCGGCAGCAATTCGATGAAGGCGCCATCGAGGGTCGCCTGCCCGGTCTGCGCCCGCAGCTCGGCCGGCGTGCCGTGGCCGATCACTCGACCGTCGTCCATCGCTACCAGCCAATCGAAACGCTCGGCCTCTTCCATGTAAGCCGTTGCCACCAGCACGCTCATTCCCGGCCGGCGGGCACGGATGGTGTCGATCAACTCCCAGAACTGGCGGCGCGACAGCGGATCGACGCCGGTCGTCGGTTCGTCGAGAATCAGCAGGTCGGGATCGTGGATCAGGGCGCAGCACAGGCCGAGCTTCTGCTTCATGCCCCCGACAGCTTGGCAGCCGGCCGTTCGCGGAACGGCGCCAGGCCAGTGCTGTCCAGCAGTTCGGCGATGCGCTGGGCGCGTTCGCGCCGCCCCTGTCCAAACAGGCGACCGAAGAAATCGACATTCTCGAATACCGACAGCGTCGGATAGAGGTTCTTGCCCAGCCCCTGCGGCATGTAAGCGATGCGCGGCTGCACCGAGGCGCGGAAACGACGCTCGCCGATGTTGCCGCCCAACACCTCCACCTTGCCCGCCTGAATCTGCCGTGCGCCCGAGACCAAGGCCAACAGCGAGGATTTGCCGACGCCGTCCGGTCCGATCAGGCCGACCATGCAGCCGGCCGGCAAGGCGATATCGACCGCCTCCAGCGCCATCACGTTGCCGTAGCGATGACTGACGCCGGACAAGCGGGCGACCGGCGCGCGGCCCATGCCTCCTACTTTCCGTCGACCTGCAGGTTGGCCGGCCAGGCTGCCTTGGCATCGAACCGGACATAGGCGACGCCCGGCATGCCGCCCTTGGCCAGATCGCGGTGTGCTGCCAGCCAGGCCGGATCGGCCTTGACCTTGAGACGGAACATCAGCTTCTCGCGCTCGCTTCGGGTTTCGACTTCGCGCGGCGTGAATTGCGCCTTTGCGGCCACGAAGCTGACGCTGGCCGGAATCACCTGCCCGGGCAGGGCATCGAGCAGGAGGCGGGCCTCGCTGTTGAGCGCCACCTGCCCGGCCTTCTCGGTCGGCAGGTAAATCGTCATGTACATATCGGACAGATCGAGCAGGGTCAGCGCCTTGCCGCCAGCCCCCAGAACCTCGCCCGGCTCGGCCAGCCGGTAAAGCACCCGACCGCCGATCGGCGCCCGGAGCGCGGTGTCGTTCAAGTTCACCTTGAAGCTTTCGACCCTGGCCTCGGCGGCGGCCACTGCGGCATCAGCCTCGCCGACCCGGCTTTGCGCCTGGGCCAGGCCGGCCTGCGCGCCATCCATGCCGGTCTGGTCGGTATCCAGCTTGCTGCGGCTGATAAAACCCCGGCCGACCAGATCTTCCGAGCGCTTCAGGCTTTTGCCGGCCAGCTTCACGTCGCTCGCCGACTTGCGCACGCCGGCCCGCGTCTGATCGAGCGCCCGCTGGCCCTGCTCGACCTGTGCTTCGGCCATCCGCAGTTGGGCGCGCAGATCGTCGGCATCCAGCCTGGCCACGACGTCGCCGGCTGCGACCATGTCGCCTTCGCGCGACAGGACAGCACTCAGGCGGCCGGAAATCTTGGTCGCGACATCGACCTCGATGGCCTCCAGCCGCCCGTTGCCCGAGGCAAAACCACTCGGCAAGCCAGCCGGACGCTGCTGATAAAGGATGTAGCCGAGGCCGGCGGCTGACACAGCCAAAAGGGCAAAAACCAGCGTTTTACCAAGACGAGAACGGTTCATAAGGCCCCCGATCATTTACTGACCAATCAGTCATTAGCTGATCCGATTATAGGCTCCGTGAATTCTGTCCGCCAGCGTCTGAATGCCCAAGAGCCGCTTGCCGAGCGCTTTTTCATCAGAGGCGCCAAACCCCGACCGAGCCGCTGCCAGTAGCGCCGGGCGACCGCCTAAGCCAGCGCTGCCCGCTCCCATTCCGTCAGTACGGATTTCCGGCAGAGTTCGGTCAACAGTTGCCAGGCGCCTTCGAGGCCGGCAGTAGCTGCAGCCGTCAACGGCTCGCCGAGCTCGAATTGCTCACCGCGCACGCAGAGCACGAAGGCCGGCGGTGGCTCGGCGCCTTCGGTTTGGCGATAGACCTGGAGCACCGCCTCCGGTGGCAGTTCGTGCGTGGTGTGGGCGATGCCGGTAGCCGGTGCGATGCGCCGGAAGGTGTAGGGTCCCGGGGTGCCGGCGCCGGCATCGATGAACAGGGCCAGCCGGCGCCCGCCCAGATCGAGGGCGTGCTCGATCTGCAGCTGGAAATCCTCGATCAGTTCGAATTGCCCGGCCAGCCCCTCGTCATCCAGCCAACCACCCAGCCGCTCGAGCAACAGCGGCCCGATGGCGTCGTCGCCGCGGCTGGGATTACCGACGGCGAAGACGACAACCGCTGCGTTCACGAACGGCTCAGGGAATGAACCCGCTGGCCTTCGACATCGACCAGCTCGACTTCGAGCGGCATCTTGCCCAGCGCATGGGTGGCACAGGACAGGCAGGGGTCGAAGGCGCGGATCGCGACCTCGATGTGGTTGAGCAGGCCCTCGGTCACTTCCCGGCCCTGCAGGTAACGGCGGGCGACATGGCGCACGGCCTCGTTCATCGCCTGGTTGTTGTTGGTGGTCGACACGATCAGGTTGGCCATCGTGATCAGGTCGTTCTCGTCGACCCGGTAATGATGGAACAAGGTGCCGCGCGGTGCTTCGATGACGCCGACGCCTTCCATCTGGCGTTCGCCCTCGACCATCAGGTCGTTGCTGAGCAGGTCGTCGTCATGCAGCAGATCCTTGATCACCTCGGCGGCGTGCAGCATCTCGATCATCCGCGTCCAGTGGTAGGCGAGCGGCGCGTGCATCGGCGTGCCGCCAGCATAGTCGACGAATTCCTTGCGTTCGTGCTCGGCAAACGGCGTCGAGATCTGGTCGCAATTCTGCACCCGGGCCAGCGGGCCGACCTTGTACCAGCCGTGCTCCTTACCCTGGGCCTTGAAGAACGGGAACTTCATGTAGCTCCAGGGCTTCACTTCCTCTTCGATGTACTTGTCGTACTGCTGGTAATCGACGCCGTCGAAAATCAGTTTGCCGTTGTCGTCGCGGGCGCGCAGCGTGCCGTGATAGAAGTCGAGATCGCCGTTGTGGCCGACGATCGACATGAAATTGGAGCGGAAGATGCCGAAGCTGTTGTAGAGCCCCGGGTCCTGGGTGTGCACCTTCTGGATCAGGTGCACCGCGTCGCGCGCCCAGGCGACCATGGTGTAGATGTCCTTCAGCAGCAGGTCGCGCTCGGCCACGGTCAGGGACTTGTTCATCCCGCCGGGAACCGCCCCCGTGCCATGCACCCGCTTGCCGGCGGTGACGCGAATGACCTCCTGGCCGAACTTCCTGAGCAGCACACCACGCTTGGCGATTTCCGGGTGGGCGGCGGCGACGCCGACGATGTTGCGCTTGGTCACGTCGCTGTCGAAACCGAACAGCAGATCAGGCGAGCAGAGATGGAAGAAGTGCAGCGCATGCGACTGCAACATCTGGCCGTAATGCATCAGGCGGCGCAGTTTCTCGGCAGCCGGGGTCAGCTTCTTGGCGCCGACGATGACATCGAGCGCCTTGGAGGCGGCAAGGTGGTGCGACACCGGGCAGATGCCGCACAGGCGCTGGACCATGACCGGGACCTCCCAGTAGGGTCGGCCCTGGATGAATTTTTCGAAGCCGCGGAACTCGACGATGTGCAGGCGCACCTGGTGCACCTTGTTGTGCTCATCGAGCAGGATGGTGACCTTGCCGTGGCCCTCGACGCGGGAGACGGGATCGATCGCCACCCGGCGCAACTTTTCGGGATATTCGGCAGTTTCAAGGTTGTAGGTCATTGTTCTACCTCGGTTAATCGTAGTGCATCAGGCCGTGCTCCAGCGTCGGCTCGCGGCCGGCCAGCAGGTCGGTCAGCACCTTCCAGATCGCGTCGCCCGAGGGCGGGCAGCCCGGGATGAAGAAATCGACCTTCACCACTTCGTGGATCGGGTGCACCTTGTTGAGCGGCAGCGGCAGTTCGGGGTCGTTCGGGATCATGCCGTTGTTCAGCCCGGGCTGGTGTGATAAACCTCTTCAAGGATGGTTGTCAGTTGCAGATGATTGCGCTGAGCCGGCAGGCCGCCGTTGATGGCGCAGGCGCCGATGGCGATCAGGATCTTGCAGTTCTTGCGGAACTCGCGCAGGACATGGACGTTCTCGGCATTGCACAGGCCGCCTTCAATGATGCCGAGATCGCAGTCCGGACTACAGGTTTTGATGTCGGTCAGCGGCGAGCGGTCGAACTCGATGTGTTCGAGCAGCGTGAACAGCCGTTCGTCGATATCGAGGAAAGACATGTGGCAACCGAAGCAGCCGGCCAGCGAAGTCGTCGCTACTTTCAGCTTTTTCTTGGGAGCAGTCATCTCAGCGCCCCTCCACGGTTTCGCCAATCGGCTGCTTGTCGTAAGTGCGTTCGCCGATCGGCACGGCAAAGCCCCGCCGCTTCTTGAGGATGACACCGACCGGGCAGACCTGCGCCGCCTTGTCGTCGAGCGCGAAGTCAGTGTCGGCCAGCTTGCCGGACTTGGCATTGACGATCAGATGGGTCTTGATGCCACGGCCGGACAAGGCAAAGACGTTCTTGCCGTCGACGTCGCGGCTGGCCCGCACGCACAGCGAACAGAGAATGCAGCGGTTGAAGTCGAGCAGCACCTCGGGGTGCGAGGCATCGACCGCCCGGTTCGGGAAGAAGTGGTCGAAGTGCGGCGACATCATGCCCAGGTGGTAGGCCGTGGCCTGCAACTGGCAGTTGCCGCTCTGCTCGCACGAGGGGCAGAAATGATTACCCTCGACGAACAGCATCTGGGTCAGTGCCCGGCGTTCGGCGTTGATTTCCTCGGTATCGCTTTCGACCACCATGCCGGCCATCGCCCGCATCGTGCAGGAAGCCGTCTGCCGGCCGTTGGCCTTGACGGTGCACAGCTTGCATGAACCGTGCGGCTTGAATTCCGGGTGATAACAGAGGTGTGGAATGAAAACCCCGGCCTTGGTCGCGGCCTGCATGATGGTCTGGCCATCCTCGAAGGGAATGGTCTTGCCGTCGAGAGTAAAGGTCTGGCTCATAGGGAATTCTCCTCGCCGAATTCTTCCTTGATGATGTGGGCGGCCGCGTCGTCGCGGCCGGTCATCTGGCGTGCTGAAGCGAGTGCCCGGTCGAGATCGAAGGCCGGCGCGAAATCCTGCTGCACCATGTGCTTCTCATAGGCCGGGCGAAACTTGGCGATGGTATCGAGCACTGGATTGCAGGCCGTATGCCCGAGACCGCAGTGACTCATCGATTGCAGCAACTGGTTGAGCTTCTCGATTTCGGTGAAGTCGTAGGGTGAGCCGCAACCGTTGTGCAGTTTGTCCATCAGGTTTTTCAAGAGCGAGGTGCCGACCCGGCACGGCGTGCAAAAACCGCAGCTTTCGTGCTGGAAGAAATGCACGTAATTGCGGGCCACCTCGAACATATCGCGGCTGTTGTCGAAAATGGTGAAGGCGCCGGCCGTCGGAATATCCTCGAAACCAATGACGCGGTCGAACTCGTCGGGTGAAACGCAGACCCCGGACGGGCCACTGACCTGCACCGCCTGCGTGTCCTTGGCACCGCAATCGTCGAGCACCTGCTGAATGCTGACGCCGAAGGGATACTCATAAAGCCCCGGCCGCTCGCAGTCGCCGGAAACTGAAAGAATCTTGGTGCCGGCCGACAGCTTGGTGCCGATCGCGGCGTACCACTCCCCGCCCTTCAACGCGATCAGCGCCGCCGCGGCGAAGGTTTCGACGTTATTGACGATAGTCGGCTGGTCGAGATAACCGTTGGTCACCGGGAACGGCGGCCGGTTGCGCGGCGTGCCGCGCTTGCCTTCGAGCGACTCGATCAGCGCCGATTCCTCGCCGCAGACGTAGGCACCGGCCCCGAGGTGGATTTCAATATCGAAATCACCGCCCGGAATGCCGATGATGTCGGTCCCCAGCAGCTTGTCCTGGCGCCGCCGCTCGAGCACCGCATTGAGCGGCTCGAGCAGGTGCCGGTATTCGCCGCGCAGGTAGAGGAAACCACGCCGGGCGCCGATCGCGTAGGCAGCCACGGTCATGCCCTCGAACACCAGGTCGGCGTAGGAAGTGAGCAGCACGCGGTCCTTGAAGGTGCCCGGTTCGCCTTCGTCAGCGTTGCAGACGACGAAGCGCTGCTGCCCCGGCTTGAGCGGTGCATTGCGGCATGCCTCCCACTTCAGGCCGGTGGTGAAGCCGGCACCGCCCCGGCCGCGCAGGTTGGCGCGCTTGATCTCGTCGAGCATGGCGGCCGGGCCGCCGAGTCCGGAGGGCAGGCCTTCGCGCCAGGAGCGCATATTGGAGGCCATCAGGCCGTCGCTCGGCACCCGCTCGCGCGCTGCGCGCAGGGCATCGCCCGGCGACATCTGCGAAGCGAGCATGATGTCCGGCTTGCGGATATTGTCTTCGACCTTGAAATAGTCGGCCGGCCACTCGGCAACCGGCACCTTGTTACGCACCAGCTCGGCGATTTCATCGATGCGCTCGGCGCTCAGCCGGGTCACCGCGTAGTTATTGACCAGCAGGGCCGGCCCCTGGTCGCACATACCGGTGCAGGAGGTCTTGTCGACGCTGACCAGACCGTCTTCCGAAACCTTGCCCGGCTCGATCCACAGGTTGCTGCACAAGCGCTCCATGAGCGCCAGGTTGCCCGCCATGCGATCGGTGATGTTGTCGGAAAAAAGGATGCGGTATTTGCCGCGCGGCTGGGTGTAGAGAAATGAATAGAAGCCGGCCACCCCTTCTATCTTGGTGCGCGGCACGCCCAGCGTCGCCTGCATGCGGTCGACGGCTTCCGGCGGAATCCAGTCGCAGGCTTCCTGCACTTCGCGCAGGATCTGCAGCATACAGGTGGGATCGCGCCGATAACGGGTGACGACGCGGTCGACAATCCCCGCTACGGCTTCGGCATGCATATCGTTCAGGGCCACGAGAACCTCCGGACATTCACTTATGACGAAAACAAGCGTAGCACCGAAACCCTGCAATTTCTTGCGACAGGTCAACCGGGGGCCAGCTTGTCGCCAACCGGTAACCAGAATGTGCAACAATATTGCTGCAGCACAGCATGCATTAGCGCCTGTTAATGCACAGTTGTCGGTCCAAAATGGTGCATCGCATCAACATCGGCAACCAACTTTTGTAAGGAAGAACAGCATGAACACAATTACCGAACAACTCACGCCGACACAGACCGGCGCCCTGTTGCCGCTGGCTGGCAAAAAAGGCCTGATCACCGGCATCGCCAACGACAAGTCGATTGCCTACGCTGTCGCCAAGGCAATCGTCGCGCTGGGCGGCGAAATCGCCCTGACCTACCAGAACGACAAGACCGCCAAATATACCCAGCCGCTGGCCGAAGCCCTGGGCGCCAAGCTGTTCGTCAAGCTTGACGTCGCCGAAGAAGGCAGCCTGGAAAGCGTCATCGCCAAGTGCGGCGAAACCTTCGGCGAGATCGACTTCGCCGTGCACTCGATGGCGTTCTGCAATGCCGACGACCTGCACGGTCGTGTCATCGACACCACCGAAGAAGGCTTCGACTCGGCGATGAACGTCTCCTGCCACAGCTTCCTGCGCATGGCCAAGGCCCTGGAGCCGCTGATGGCGCACGGCGGTTCGTTGATCACCATGTCCTACCTCGGCGCCGAGCGCGTCGTCCGCAACTACGGCGTAATGGGCATCATCAAGGCGGCGCTCGAATCGGCCGTCCGCTATATGGCCTACGACCTCGGCCCCAAGGGCATCCGCGTCTTCGCCGTGTCGCCCGGCCCGATCATGACCCGCGCCGCCTCCGGCATCGCCAATTTCAATACGCTGCTCGAAAACGATGCCGCCAAGGCGCCGCTCGGCCGTACCGTGACCATCGAGGAAGTCGGCGCGCTGACCGCCTTCCTGTGCACGCCGGGCTCTTCCGGCATGACCGGCCAGACGATCTACGTGGACGGCGGCGCCCACATCGTCGCCTGACCATCCGCCCCGACCGCTCTGCAAGGGCCCGGCCCAGCCGGGCCCTTGCGGTATGCTCCCGATCAGGAAAACCCGCGGAATAAGCCATGGACAACTGCGGCACCATCATCACCGACCCGGTACCCGACCACCCGCTGCTCAACGGCAGGCCGGAAATCGGGCGCGGCGAGAACACCATCGTCCTCGACGGCGATGTCGTCGACGGCCAGGAACATGTCTTCAAACTGCTCTCCTCGCCTACCGACTACGCCTACTACACCGCCCCCGACCGGCCGACCGGCCGGCATTTCCCGGTGGTCTATGCCGACCACGGCACCGTCGGGCGCTCCAGCCGCGGCTTTCCCTTCCATATCGTCGAGGTCGAAAAGCTTTATCCGCTGCCCGGCACCGGTGACGCCGTCGAGGTCGCGACCAAGATCTCGACCTCCTATTTCGACGCCTGCCTGATGTGGCGCAACCTGGCCCAGGACATGGGGCGCATCGCCCTGCACCATCTGGTGGTCACGCCGATGGGCTGGACCGACACCGTGCAGCAGTCGCTGAAGGCGCTGGAGGATTTCTCCGGCGAGTACGGTGCCCTGCCCGACCTGATCAAGGCCGACAACCTGATGATGCGCAAGGATGGCACGCTGGTTTTCTCCGACCCCGTATTCATGGAATGACCTGCCTCACCACGCCTCTTCTGTCGGGCCAGCCGCCCGCTGCACCTCACGGCACTGCCGGATCATGACCATCACCCAAGTTCACTTCGCGTCGCGCGAACTCGCCGAATCCCTGGCCGGCAATCCGTACATGGCCATCATCTCGATCACCGACCCGGGCACGCCCGAGGCGCGGCTCAACCCGGCCTTCCGACATGTCTTGCGCCTCTCCTTCTACGACGCGGTGCCGGCCGACGAGTACCTGCCAGCGCCCCCGGGCTGTTCGACCTGACGATGGCGCGCCGCATCGACCATTTCGTCAAAGAACTGCACGATGCACCCTTCAAGATTTCGATGATGGTCCATTGCGAGTACGGGGTCAGCCGCTCGGCGGCCGTCGCGCTCTTCGTCGAGGCCTGCTCCGGGGCGCCGCTGACCGCCCGCGAATTCACCTACGAGGCCAACGACTGGGTGATCGACCGGCTGTCGCAACTGCATCCCGAGCTGGATATCGAGATTCCGGTCAAAACCACGGCCGAAGACCGGCGGGCCATGCTGCGTTTTTCCTGACCCCGTCACAACCCAGGAAACGTTCTCGCATGCTGCGCGTGCACATCGAAACACCCACGGGTGAAATACCCTTGAATTGCCATACCGAACGAAATCAAGTCGCGTTGTTTGCTGCGACGCAGCACTCTATACTGACCGTATCGTCATTGCACTGCCCGCTTCATGTCCTCCAGGGAGAAACCGATCATGCGTGAGACCAGCGAAGAGCGTTACCTGATCAACAAGACCTACGACGAAATCCGCATCGGCGACTCGTCCAGCCTGACCCGGACGCTGATGCCCGAAGACGTCAAGCTGTTCGCCATCCTGACCGGCGACTTCAATCCCTCGGTGGTCGATCCGGCATTTTCGGAAAGCGGCATGTTCCGCGAAGTCATCGCCCACGGCATGTGGAGCGGTTCGCTGATCTCGACGGTGCTCGGCACCCAGTTTCCCGGCCCTGGCACGATCCTGGTCGACCAGGGACTGCACTTCGCGCGGCCGGTCACCATCGGCGACATCATCACCGTCACGGTCACCGCCAAGCAGAAATTCGACCACAACAAGCATGTCGTCTTCGACTGCGTGTGCACCAACCAGGAAGGCCTGCAGGTCGTGCGCGGCACGGCCGAGGTGCTGGCGCCGGCCGAAAAGGTCTCGCACCTCCAGGTCGTCCATATGCCGGAAGTGCGCATCGACGACAAGTACGAGCGCTATACCCAGATGCTGAACCGCGTCAAAGGTCTGGAGCCGATCCCGACCGCGGTCGCCCACCCCTGCGACCGGGAATCGCTGCGCGGGCCGGTGATCGCCTTCCAGGCCGGGATCATCGAGCCGATCCTGGTCGGCCCGGAGAACAAGATCCGCGCCGTTGCCGAAGAATTCGGCATCGACCTGCACGGCATCCGCATCGTCAATGCCGCCCACAGCCACGATTCGGCGGCGATTGCCGTTTCCCTGGTCCGCACCGGCGATGCCGAGGCCCTGATGAAGGGCAGCCTGCATACCGACGAACTGATGGGCGAAGTCGTTTCGCGCGCCAATGGCCTGCGCACCTCGCGCCGGATCAGCCACGTCTTCCTGATGGACGTGCCGACCTACCACCGGCCGCTGATGATCACCGACGCCGCGATCAACATCGCGCCGACCCTGGAAGACAAGGTCGACATCATCCAGAACGCCATCGACCTCGCCCACATCATCGGCATTCCCGAACCCAAGGTGGCGATCCTTTCCGCCGTCGAGACGGTCAACCCCAAAATCCAGTCCACGCTCGACGCCGCCGCCCTGTGCAAGATGGCCGACCGCGGCCAGATCCGCGGCGGCATCCTCGATGGCCCGCTGGCATTCGACAACGCCGTCTCGATCGTCGCCGCCAAGACCAAGGGCATCAAGTCGGCGGTGGCCGGCCATGCCGAGATTCTCGTCGTGCCCGATCTCGAATCCGGCAACATGGTCGCCAAGCAGCTCGAATACCTCGCCAACGCCCTGACCGCCGGCATCGTTCTCGGCACCCGGGTACCCATCGTCCTCACCAGCCGCGCCGATTCGGCTGAAACCCGCACCGCGTCATGCGTCATCGCCGCACTCGTCGCCCACGCCAACCGCAAAAATGGAAACGTCTGACATGAAACAAGGCATCCTGACGATCAACGCCGGATCGTCGTCGATCAAATTCGCCCTCTTCTCCCTCGCCCACCCAATCTCGCCGGAAGCCGAAGTCTCCGGGCAGATCGACGGCATCGGCACCGACGCCACCAAGATGGTGGCCAAGAACCGTGCCGGCGAACGCATCGCCGACCAGATGCTGGACGGCCAGCAGGTCAGCCACGCCCAGTCCTTCGATGCCCTGCTCAAGTGGTTCACCGCCAGCCACGCCAACTGGACCATCGTCGCCGTCGGCCATCGCGTCGTCCATGGCGGCGAACGCTATTCGCAGCCGACCATCATCGACGACACCGTGCTCGGCCACCTGACCAGCTTCGTGCCGCTCGCCCCGCTGCACCAACCGCACAACGTCGCCGGCATCATCGCCCTCCAGGCCCTGCTGCCCAGCATTCCGCAAGTCGCCTGCTTCGACACCGCCTTCCACCGCAGCCAGCCGGGCGTCGCCCAGACCTTCGGCCTGCCGCGCAGCATCACCGCCGAAGGCATCAAGCGCTACGGCTTTCACGGCCTGTCCTACGAATTTATCGCCCGCGCCCTGCCCCAGCATTCCGGCCGCGCCAGCGGTCGCGTCGTCGTCGCCCACCTCGGCAACGGCGCCAGCATGGCGGCCATGGTCAATCGCAAGTGCGTCGCCACGACGCTCGGCTTCTCGACCATCGACGGCCTGGTCATGGGCACCCGCTGCGGCAACCTCGACCCCGGTGTGATCCTGCACCTGATGGAAACCAAGAATCTCTCGGTCAAGGACATGACCAAGATGCTCTACAAGGAATCCGGCCTGCTCGGCGTTTCCGGCCTCAGCCAGGACATGCGCACCCTGCTCGCCAGCGACAAGCCGGAAGCCCAGGAAGCGGTCGACCTCTTCTGTTACCGCATCGCCCGCGAACTTGGCTCGCTGGCCGCCGCGGCCGGCGGCCTCGATGCCCTGGTATTCACCGGCGGCATCGGCGAGCACGCCGCCGAAGTCCGCCGCCGCGTCTGCCTGCAATCGGAATGGCTGGGCATCCGCCTCAATCCCGAGGCCAACGCCCGCCACGACCTGCAGATTTCGGCTGGCAACAGCAGCGTCGACGTGCTGGTCATTCCGACCAACGAAGAGTGGATGATGGCGCACCACGCGCAGACCCTGCTGGCACTTTAAGAAAAATATTTTGTCTTACAGCCCCGGCCCCGGAAGGTGCCGGGGCTTTGTTTTTTCGGGGCTTTTTTGCGATATGACAAAACGGTTTCACGGCCGGCACAAAATCCCGTATCTAGTCAACGGATTGCATTGACCTACTATATCTAGTAGATTGCTGCTCATTCAAAAACTAACAAGCCCAATTAACGAAGCCATGCCGAGGAGCAAAAAATGAGCCCAGTAGCCGAACAACTCTCGCTGACCGACATTCCCGCCCCCCCGAATTCGCCCCCCTGCAAGAGCAGGAGATTTCCGGCGAAGTCCTGATCGAAAAATACGCCAAGGGTAAGGAAACCAGCGTCCACGACGTGCGCAAACGCGTCGCCTGGGCACTGGCTCAGGTAGAGCAGGAGAAGGATCGCGCGCACTGGGAAAACCGCTTCCTGTGGGCCCAGGAAAACGGCTTCATCCCGGCCGGCCGGATCAACTCCGCCGCCGGCACCGACCTTCAGGCGACGCTGATCAACTGCTTCGTGCAGCCGGTTGGCGACTCCATCGTCGAAAATACCGACGGCCGTCCCGGCATCTATACCGCGCTGGCCCAGGCCGCTGAAACGATGCGTCGCGGTGGCGGCGTCGGCTACGATTTTTCGTCCATCCGTCCGCAAGGCGCCCGCGTCAAGGGTACCCAGTCGCGCGCTTCCGGCCCGGTGTCGTACATGCGCGTCTTCGACCGCTCGTGCGAAACCGTCGAATCCGCCGGCGCCCGCCGTGGCGCCCAGATGGGTGTGCTGCGTTGCGACCACCCGGATATCGAAGTCTTCATCCACGCCAAGGACAAAGGCGACCTCTCCAACTTCAACATTTCCATCGGCGTCACCGACGCCTTCATGGAAGCCGTCGATGCCGACACCGATGTCGAACTGACCCACCGCGCCGAGCCGAACGGCGAAATGAAGTCCTCCGGCGCCTACCAGCGCGAGGACGGCCTGTGGGTGTACCGCAAGGTGCGCGCCCGCGACCTCTGGGACCAGGTGATGAAATCCACCTACGACCACGCCGAGCCGGGCATCCTGTTCCTCGACCGCATGAACAAGGACAACAACCTCAATTACTGCGAAGTCATCGAGGCCACCAATCCCTGCGCCGAACAGCCGCTGCCGCCCTACGGCTGCTGCTGCCTGGGTTCGATCAACCTGACCCTGTTTGTCCGTCACCCCTTCTCCGAGCAGGCCAGTTTCGATTTCGACGAATTCGCCGAAGTCTGCCGCGTCTCGACCCGCATGCTCGACAACGTACTCGACGCCACCCACTGGCCGCTCGAGCGCCAGCAGGAAGAAGCCGCCAACAAGCGCCGCGTCGGCCTCGGCTTCACCGGCCTCGGCGATGCGCTGGCTATGCTGCGCCTGCGTTACGACAAACCGGAAGCCCGCGCCATGGCTACCCGGATCACCGAGCAGATGCGCGATGCCGCCTATCTGTACTCGGTCGAAATGGCCAAGGAGCGCGGCGCCTTCCCGCTGTTCAACGCCGAGCTCTACCTCTCCGGCGGTAATTTCGCCTCCCGCCTGCCGGCTGACGTCAAGGCCGAAATCCGCAAGCACGGCCTGCGTAACTCGCACCTGCTGTCGATCGCGCCGACCGGCACCATTTCGCTGGCCTTTGCCGACAACGCCTCGAACGGCATCGAACCGCCGTTCTCCTGGACCTACAGCCGCAAGAAGCGCATGCCGGACGGCACGCTGAAAGAGTACTCGGTCGAGGACTACGCCTGGCGCCTCTACAAGCACCTCGGCGGCGATGTCAGCAAGCTGCCGGAATACTTCGTCACGGCCCTGGAAATCTCGGCTGCCGCCCACAAGGACATGGTCGCCGCCGTCGCGCCGCACATCGACACCGCCATCTCGAAGACGGTCAACGTGCCGGGCGACTACCCCTACGAAGACTTCCAGGATCTCTACATGAGCGCCTGGAAATCCGGCCTCAAGGGTCTGGCCACCTACCGCCCGAACAGCATCCTCGGCTCCGTACTCTCCGTCACCCCCGAGCCGAGCACGGCCGAGGCTGCCGCCGCCGACGCCGCCAAGTCGCCGCAGGATTTCGTCTCCGACGCCAACCGCCGCCTGTCGATCAAGAACCTGCCGGCCCCGGTGCTCGCCAGCCTGCGCTGGCCGGGCCGCCCGAACCTGCCGGAAGGCAACCTGTGCTGGACCTACATGGTCGACTCGCCGATCGGCAAGTTCGCCCTCTTCGTCGGCCACGTCGAACCGGAAGGCCGGGCCTGGCCGTTCGAAGTCTGGGCCAACGGCCCGGCCGAACCGCGCGGCCTGGGCGCCGTTGCCAAGACGCTGTCCATGGACATGCGTGCCAACGACCACGGCTGGCTGGAAATGAAGCTCGATGCCTTGGCCAAGACCCCGGGCGACGCCTTCGACATGCAGATGCCGCCGCATGGCGAGCGCAAGCGCCTGCCCTCGGTGGTCTCCGCCATGGCCCAGGTTATCCGCTGGCGCTGCGAGCAGCTCGGCGCCTTCAAGCACGAAGGCCCGACCCCGGTGAAGGATGCCCTGTTCAGCACCAAGGAGCCGAAGACCGGCACCGACGGCACGCTGTCCTGGACGGTGGACGTCAATAACGCCTCGACCGGCGAAGATTTTGTCCTCGGCCTCAAGGAAATCACCCTGCCCGACGGCGTCACCCGCCCCTACTCGATGTGGCTCTCCGGCAACTACCCGCGCGCCCTCGACGGCCTCTCCAAGCTCCTGTCGCTCGACATGCGCGTCCTCGATCCGGCCTGGATCGGCATGAAGCTGCGCAAGCTGCTCGACTACTCCGAGCCGTTCGGCGACTTCATGGCCTTCGTCCCGGGCTCCCGCAAGCAGCAGACCTACCCGTCGACTGTCGCCTACATCGCCCAGCTGATCATTCACCGCTACGCCATGCTCGGCATCCTCGACGAAGCCGGCTTCCCGCTGCAGCAGATGGGCATACTCGAAGCGCCGGAAGACAGCAGCAGTAACAAGGTGCACCCGACCCAGGGCAAGCTGTGCAGCGAATGCGGCAACCACACGATGATCCGCAAGGACGGCTGCGACTTCTGTACCGCCTGCGGGGCAGTGGGTAGCTGCGGCTAAGGCAGCACCCGGCCCCAAACAAAACGCCCCGATTTTTCGGGGCGTTTTTCGTTTGGGAGAGGCTTTTCGCGCGACCGGAGTGTTCGACCCACAATTCAAAAGTGGCTATGCAAGCCCCCCTATTGCGTGGCCGGCCCAACGGTTTGGTTGCTCTCGGGGCGGCCAGCATTGGGTTCATTGCCGTAGCCGCGGTAGGCCGGTGGCTCCTGATATTTTGGCTGCTCACGGGGAGCGTACTGGTCACGAGCGTCGTATTTGTCCCCGGCGTTGTACTCGCGCAGGTCCCGGTTCGGATCGTTCGCCTTCTCCAGTTCATCGATTTGTTTCTGCAGAACCCAGCTGACGACATGGACAAGGACTTTGTCTACCTGGGCATGCGCAACGGAGCATGTGGACACTCCAAGCACCAAACCAATCACCGCGGCCAGTAGTCTCGTCGGCATGATCCTCACCTCCGTACCTCGTCAGACCATCATAGTCCACAAAGCGTCGCCCCATGGCCAAGCAACTTAAAGCGGTCGAAGAGATTTGGCCGCAAAGAGAGAAACCATAAATCACTCCCCGTTGGCAGCGAACCAGCGATTCCCGATATTGACATTCATAAAGCATAATTCCCACAACCAGGAATAGAATTTGATGATTTTCTTATGTTTATGTCAAAAACCGCATTTATTTGCCGATTTCCTTTGTGGCACGAATCTGGCTATCAACCGCGGGCATGTCCATTTCCAATAATACGTATCCGGAGGGAGTTATGAAGTTCACCCGTATTCTTGCCAAGGCAACCGCTGCCATGGTTTTCCTGGGGCTGGCTGGTCTGGCACAGGCCGCCGAAACGCCGGCGACCTTGTCGGGCACGACGCTGGTTTCCGCTGATCAGGTCAAACAACTGATGGACAAGGGCGTGCCGGTGATCGACGCCCGGGTTGCCGCGGAATATTCCGAAGGCCACATCAAGGGTGCGAAGAACATTCCGTACAAGGAAAAGAGCGCTAAGGCGGTCGACTTCGATCCCTCCCAGGACAAGTTCGACCTCAGCCAGATGCCGGCTGACAAGAAAGCTCCGGTCGTCCTGTACTGCAATGCCGGCGACTGCTGGAAGAGTTTCAAGGCCGCGACCATGTCGATCAAGGCGGGCTACACCAAGATTCATTGGTTCCGCGGCGGCTTCCCGGAATGGAAGGCCAAGGGCTACCCGATCGAATAATTGCGCCGTCACGGCTCAACCTGAATGGCCGAGTCCGCGGATTCGGCCATTTGCCATTCAGTGCCATGAAGGACACCGATGAGAATCACGCTTAGCACCAAACTATATGCAGCGACGATTGGTGCGCTGTTGATCATGCTCCTCTTCGTGAGTGTCAACATCTACAGCAATCGGGCGTCGCACGGCGCGCTGACCGATGTGTACGAGCACTCGGTCCAGCCGCTGATCTCGGTCCAGGAAATCGACAGCATCATGAGCGAGATCCGTTTCCGGGTCCTCGCGGTGTCGGTCGGACAATTGCCACGTGCCGGGTCACGTATCCATCTGAAGGACAACCGTGCCCGGATTCCCGAACACTGGAAAATTTTCACGAACGCCAACAAGGGGAACTCGCCGGAGGAGATCGAGCTGATCCAGGCCATCGACCAGCAGATTGCCACCTTGCCCGCCCTCTTCGATCGCATCGACCGTCTTTACGACGCCGATGATCAGGATGCCCTGGCCGCCCTGGTCGAGGACGAATGGCCGGCCATCATCAGCAAGCTCCAGAAGCCCCTGGGCAAGTTGATCGAACTCGAAAACACGGCGATGCGCCGGACCTACGAGGCCAGCGCCCAGCTCGGCGAACGTTTGAACTGGCTGGTGACCGGCGTGTTTGCCGCGGCAGTGGCCACAATGCTGATCGGTGCGGTGGTCATCGTGCGCTCGATCTCCCGTCCGGCTGAAGCAGTGCGGGGCGTACTCGAACGCGTTGCCGGTGGCGACCTGACCGTCCATGTCGAGGTTTCTTCGAAGGACGAGATCGGCGACATGGCGGCCTCGGTCAATACCGCGGTCAAGGCACTGAACCGGACACTGGCTTCGGTCCGCCAGGCATCGCGGCGTTTGTCCGAGACCTCCGATTCGCTGTCGGCTGAAACGCAGACCGTACACGATGTCGTAGACCGCCAGACGGAAAGCGTGATGCAGATCAGCGCGGGCATGCAGGAGCTGACCGTTTCGGTTTCCGAAGTCTCCAAGCGGACGCAGGAGATCGCCGACGCCTCGCAACGGACGCGCCAGATCGCCCATGACAGCGCCGCCGAGGTGGACAAGAATGCGGCGACGACGCAGCGTGCGCTGCAGGCCGCGACGGCGTCCAGCAATGCCGTTGGTGAGTTGTCGGCCGAGATCGAACGGATCAACGAGATGACCTCGGTGATCAAGGAAATTGCCGACCAGACCAACCTGCTGGCACTCAACGCGGCAATCGAGGCAGCGCGGGCCGGGGAAAGCGGACGGGGCTTTGCGGTGGTGGCCGACGAGGTACGCAAGCTCGCCGAACGGACGGCGCACAGTACGGCCGACATCAATCAAATGGTGCATTCGATCCAGACCAAGGCAGAGGCGGCAGTCAGCGCGATGAGCACGGTCAGCACCGACGTCGAGCAAAGCGCCAGCCAGACCGGGCAACTGCACGAATCCTTTGCCCGCATCCTCGACGCCGCCGGAGAACTGTCGCGCCTGGCCGACGACATAGCCAACTCGACGGCGGAGCAAAGCAAGGTTGCGCAGCAGACCGCGTGCTCGATGGACAACATTTCACGGGCCGCCGAGCAAACCGGAGAAAGCGTCTCCCAAGTCGCAGCCAAGGCCTCCGATACGGCGAAGACCGCGCTTGAGTTGAGGGGGCTGGTCGAGCATTTCCAGGTAACCGGCTGACATCGAGAAACGGCGGCTAAGACAGCGCCGGACCCCATGCAAAACAAAACGCCCCGTATTTCTGGGGCGTTTTCCGTTTCAGGGATGCTTTTCTTGCGGCCTCTGACGGCACTGGCCCGCCAGAAGGAAGTAGTAGCCGCCGAGCGGGCTACCTGTCATTTCCCGCAGGGAAAACGCTCGGCGTAGGCCCGCGCGACCAGGCCGAGCGCCGTCTCCCCCGCGGCATCGGGATGGGTAGCCAGCCATTCGATCAGCGCCTGATGCAGCTGTTGCAGGGTGACGTCGCGCGGCACGCAGGCCCTTACACCCTCGACTTCTGCCGTCGACAAGGCATCCTCGGCCGCCAGCAGGTAACCGATGCAACGCCCTGCCGCGACCTGCGAACCGTGGGTGCACCATTTCTCGAGATGGGCACGGTCGGTCAGGGCCGGAGCCTGCGAGGCGAACAGCAGGGCGACAATGGACAAAACGATTCTGAATATTTTCTTCATGGCGAACGGGATGCGGGTTCTGATTCGGAACGGTGGCGGGCCGATCTCCAGCCCACCACCTGGCGAACCGCCTTAGCGGTTGATGACGTCGCCCTTCAGGCTGCCGAGCAGGGTCATGACTTCGCCTTTTTCGGTAGCGGGCACATTGAATTTGTCGAGCGCCTTGACGGTATCTTCGGCCAGGGCGTTGAACTCCAGTTCGCTCAGCTTCATGCCGGTGTGGGCGCTCTTCATGTCGGCGCCCGAGTACTTGCAGGGGCCACCGCTGGTCACGCACAGGAAATCGACTAGCTGGGCGCCGAAGACTTCCGGCTTGGTGTGGGCAAACCGGCCATTGATCCGGGCGTCGGCGGCAACCTGCGTCCACAATTCGCCGACCACGGCATTGAGCGCCGGTTTGCCGCCCAGGCGGTCGTAGAGGGATTTCGGAGCATCGGCGGCAACGACGGCCAGCGACAGGGTGGCGGTGGTCAGCGCGAGAATTGCGGTGCGGACAAATTTGGCGGTGGTCAGTGACATGATTTTCTCCATCGGGGTTAGGGGCTGTCGTCGCCTCAAGGTGGGCGACGCGATGGATTGTGGCCAGTCGCCAGCTATTGGTATGTAACCTCGGTCACCGGGCAAACGCGTAGTCGACGCTGCTCAGTTGCCAAGCGCCCGGTTCAGGCGAACGTTCAGCGTGAAGGTGCTGCCGACGCCGGGTTCGCTGACCACCGAGATGTCGCCGCCCATCAACTGCGCCAGGCGCTTGCTGATCACCAAGCCAAGGCCGGTGCCACCGTACTTGCGGGTCGTCGAACCGTCGGCCTGTTCAAAGAGGGAGAAAAGACGTTTGAGGTCCTTTTCGGCGATCCCGATGCCGCTGTCTTGCACCTCGAAATTCAAGCGGACGCCGTTCGGGTCAAGCTCGGTCAGCCGGGAGCGCAAACTGATCGTCCCGCGATCGGTAAATTTGACGGCATTGTCGGCCAGGTTGAGCAGTATCTGCTCCAGGCGCAGCGGATCGCCCTGCAGCGCCAAGTCGCCGATTTCCGGCGCCTCGTCGACCACCAGTTGCAGGCCCTTGGCCTCGGCCTGATGGCCGAGCTGACCAGTGATTTTTTGCAGAATATCGTCCAGCCGGAAATCCTTGCATTCCAGGGTCAGACGCTCGGCTTCAAGCTTCGAGATGTCGAGAATGTCGTTGATCACGGCAAGCAGGTGATGCGAGGCGCGGTCGATCACCGTCAGGCGACGGATCAGCGTCGGGTCGGTCGCCTGGCCCCGGGCGACCGAAGTCATCCCCATGATGGCATTCATCGGTGTGCGCAATTCGTGGCTCACCGTGCCCAGAAAGATGCTTTTGGCACGATTGGCAGCTTCTGCCGCCTCCTTGGCGATGGAAAGGGCGGCCGTACGCTGCTGGACCTCGGTTTCCAGATGATTGCGGTGGGCATCAAGCGCGTCGTTGGCTATTTTCAGATCACGGGTGCGCTCTTCGACCAGCACCTCCAGTTCGCGATTGCGTTCCTGCAGGCGGGTCATCGGGTACACCTCGCCTTCCCGGGCCAGGCCGAAGGGGATCGAGATGCCGCTGTGCGCAATCATCCAGTCGCTGCCTTCGCGCCGGAAGACCAACACCAGACGCGCCGTCTCGTGCGCCAGGACATGCTCGGGGAGCGGCAGGTGAATGTGAAAGAAAGCGGTGGCCGCGACGACATCGTCAGTGAGCTCCTGCAGCGCGAGGTCCAGCATTTCGATCCGGATGCGCTCGGGCACCTGGGCGAAATCGAGTCGGGTGATCCTGATCCACTCTTCCCGGTCGGTGACGAGCTGGTCGCTGCTGCCGGCGTAGCCGCTGAAATTCTGGCTGAAGCGGGTGGTCAGGCGATCGTCACGCGCGGCGTACATCTCGATGTATTCGTCGAACAATGTACGGATGAGGCGCTGGCGTTCCGGTTGCATTACGAAGTGTTCCATAGACAAATGTTGAAGATGCCGCCGACGCGGAACTTAGCGGCGCTGCGGGCGCACCAAGCGTAGTCACGATACCGAATTGCCAGAAAATTGCCGCTTTTTCCGCATCACGTCGCTGATTAAAGTACGGCTGTCCAATTCCGGCGCCGGTCAGCCTTATCATTGCCGCCACACAACCCGTAACGCAAGCCGCCCCGCAAGGCGATCCGGCTTTCTCCCTGGTGAGTCCCCCATGAAATTCGAAGGTACCGAAACCTACGTCGCCACCCGCGACCTGACGCTGGCGGTCAATGCCGCCATCGCCCTGCAACGCCCGCTTCTGATCAAGGGCGAGCCGGGCACCGGCAAGACGCTGCTCGCCGAGGAAGTGGCCGGCGCGCTCGGCATGCCGCTCTTCCAGTGGCACATCAAATCGACGACCAAGGCCCAGCAGGGCCTCTACGAATATGACGCGGTGTCCCGCCTGCGCGATTCGCAGTTGGGCGATCCGCGCGTCGAGGACATTTCGCACTACATCGTGCATGGCGTACTGTGGCAGGCCTTCGAGTGCGACGAACCTTCGGTGGTGCTGATCGACGAGATCGACAAGGCCGACATCGAATTCCCCAACGATCTGCTGCGCGAACTCGACCGCATGGAATTCCACTGCTACGAGCTGCAGCGCACGATCAAGGCCAAGCACCGGCCGCTGATCATCATCACCTCGAACAACGAGAAGGAACTGCCGGATGCCTTCCTGCGCCGCTGCTTCTTCCACTACATCAAGTTCCCGGACCGGGAGACGATGAAACGGATCGTCGCCGTGCACTTTCCAGTACTCAAGCACGATCTACTCAAGGAAGCGCTGGAGGTCTTCTTCGATCTGCGCGAGGTGCCCGGTCTGAAGAAGAAGCCATCGACCAGCGAACTGATCGACTGGCTGAAACTGCTCCTGGCCGAAGATATTCCGCCGGAAGCCCTGCGCGCCAAGGAAGCCAAGGACGCCATTCCGCCGCTGCACGGCGCCCTGCTCAAGAACGAGCAGGACGTCCATCTCTTCGAGCGCCTGGCTTTCATGAACCGCCGCAAGAGCTAGGGCATGCTGGTCGATTTCTTCCTGCACCTCAAGGCGCGCCAGCTCCCGGTGTCGACCAACGAGCTGCTGGCCCTGCTCGAAGCGCTCGAGGCGCGGCTGGTCAGCGGCAGCCTGGACGATTTCTACCTGCTATCGCGCACCCTGCTGGTCAAGGACGAGGCGCTCTACGACCGTTTCGACCGCGCCTTCGGCGAGTATTTTCACGGCGTCGAGGCCCTGCCTGGCTTCGCCCCCGAGGTGCCCGAGGAATGGCTGGAACTGGCGGCCCGCCGTCATCTCTCGGAAGCCGATCGCCTGAAGTTGCAGAAGCTCGGCTACGAGAAGGTTTTCGAACAGTTGAAGCAGCGCCTGGCCGAGCAGAAGGAACGCCATGCCGGGGGCAGCAAGTGGATCGGCACCGCCGGCACCTCGCCCTACGGCCACGGCGGCTACAACCCGGAAGGCGTGCGCATCGGCGGCGACTCGGTCGGCAATCGCACGGCGATCAAGGTTTGGGAGCAGCGCGAATTCCGTAACCTCGACGACTCGCTCGACCTCGGCGTGCGCAACATCAAGGTCGCCCTGCGCCGCCTGCGCCGTTTTGCCCGCCTAGGTGCCCCGACCGAACTCGACCTCGACGGCACCATCGCCGGCACGGCGAGGAATGGCGGCTGGCTCGACCTGCATCTGCGGCCGGAACGCCACAACGCAGTCAAGGTGCTGCTCTTCCTCGATATCGGCGGCTCGATGGACGACCACATCCAGGCCTGCGAGGAACTGTTCTCGGCAGCGCGCGCCGAGTTCAAGCACCTCGAACACTTCTATTTCCACAACTGCGTCTATGAAGGCGTCTGGAAGGACAATCGCCGCCGCTACGACGAAAAACTGTCAACCTGGGACGTCATCCACACCTACGGCCCCGACTACAAGCTGGTCTTCGTCGGCGACGCCAGCATGAGCCCTTACGAAATCGCCCGCCCCGGCGGCAGTGTCGAGCACTGGAACGAGGAAGCCGGTGCCGTCTGGCTCGAACGCCTGCTCAAGACCTGGCCGCACGCCGCCTGGCTCACCCCGCTGCCCGAGGAACACTGGAGCTACACGCCGTCGATTCAACTGATCCAGCAACTGACCGGCAAACGCATGTTCCCGCTGACTATCGACGGCCTGGAACGGGCCATGCGCAACCTGTCGAAGTAGGAAGCAGCGCCAGCTGCCGGCCTTGATGGGCGACGCCGGATTCAGCGGAACTCATCCGGCAATTTCATCTCATACCTAGCGCGTGTTAGGCTGCCGGTCCTTTCTAGGCAATTGCCATATCGCCCAGGCGGCCGGATCGACACTGGTGCCCGCCCGGGCAAACCGCTGCATCGACATTCCTGGCGCAATCGCCCGAGCGGCCTGCGCCACGGTCAAGCATTCCAATCTGGATAGTGGGAGGAAACATGAAGAACAGCGCATTCCGCGCCCGGCTTCACCACGCCATGGACGATACACGGCGCCAACCCGGGAAACTTCCGCGATGACGCCGTCGGTCTTTTTCCTGCCCGACTGGCCGCTCGCCCTGAGCCCGCTGCTGTGGATCGCGCTGGCAATCGTCGGCGCCGCGCTGGCCGGCGAACTGGTGCGTCATCACCTCGGCCTGCCGCGCATCACGGCCTACCCGGTGGTCGGCATGCTGGTCGCCGCGCTGGCCGGTGATCCGCTGGTCGCCGAGCACAGCGAATGGTTGCGTTGGGGGCTCGATGTCGCCCTAGGGATTCTGCTGCTCGAACTGGGCAGCCGGGTCGATCTGCGCTGGCTGCAGCACAACCGCTGGCTGCTGGTAACCAGCCTCTGCGAATCGCTGGCCGCGTTTGGCGCCGTCTTCGCGCTCAGCCGCTATCTCGGCCTGGCCATCGGGCCAGCCATCCTGCTCGGCGCCATCGGCATGTCCAGCTCGCCTGCCGTGATCATGCGCGTCGTCGCCGAGAGCAATGCCCAGGGCCAGGTCAGCACCCGCCTGCTGGTGTTGACGGCACTCAACACCATCTACGCCGTGGTCACCGTCCATCTGGCGATGGGCGCCCTGCACCAGCACTACCGCGGCGACTGGGTGATGGCGATCACCCACCCGCTCTATCTGCTCGGCGGCGGCCTGATCGTTGGCAAGCTGCTGGCCGAGGCGATCAGCCGGCTCGATCGGTGGCTCAAGTTGCGCGACGAATACGCTTCCATCGTCTTGCTTGGCCTGGTGCTGATGACCATTGGCCTGATCGAGGCGCTGCGCCTGCCGGTGACGCTGTGCATGCTGTTCGCCGGCCTCGTGCTGCGCAACGGCACCACCCGGGCCTGGGTCTTTCCGCGCCATTTCGGCTCGGTCGGCGGCGTGCTGGTGGTCATGCTGTTTCTGGTGGTCGGCATGCAGATCAAGATCGAACATCTGCTCACCGGCGGCCTGCTCGCCCTCGCCCTGATCGCAGCGCGCAGCCTGGCCAAGCTGGGTGGCGTCTTGCTGCTCGCCCGCCCGTCCGGCATCAGCTGGCGCCAGGGCCTGTTGTTGGGCCTCGCCCTGTCGCCAGCGGCCGGGCCGGTGATGGTGGCCGCCGCCGACCTCGGGCAAATCTACCCAGAACTGCAGGGCACGCTGATGCCGGTCGCGATGAGCGCCGCCGCCATCATGGAACTGGCCGGCCCGGTCATCGTCGCGCTGTGCCTGAAATGGAGCGGAGAACGCCGTGAATGAAGAGACCGAAAACGAACTGCCGGCATTCTCCCAATCAGCGCCGCTGACCCTGGGCATCGAACTGGAACTGCAGATCGTCGGCGGCCAGGATTACGACCTGATCGGCGCCGCCCCCGACCTGCTGCGCGAGATGGCCGGGCGCCAGCATCCGGGCGACGTCAAACCGGAGATCACCGATTCGATGATCGAGCTGTCGACCGACATCTGCCAGGACTACGACGATGCCGTGACCCAGTTGCGCCAGATTCGCAACGAACTGGTGCATCAGGCCGACCGCCTCGGCATCCTGCTCTCCGGCGGCGGCACCCACCCGTTCCAGCACTGGGGCAAGCAGGCGATTTTCGATGCGCCGCGCTTCCATCATCTGTCGCAGCTCTACGGCTACCTGGCCAAGCAATTCACCATTTTCGGGCAGCACGTGCATATCGGCTGCGCCTGTCCGGACAAGGCGCTCTGGCTGCTCCACGCCTTTAACCGCTACATCCCGCACCTGATCGCGCTATCGGCTGCCTCGCCCTTCGTCCAGGGCTTCGACACCGGCTTCCAGTCGGCGCGGCTCAATTCGGTCTTCGCCTTCCCGCTCAGCGGGCGGGCGCCTTTCGTCCTGGGCTGGGACGACTTCGCGAGCTATTACCGCAAGATGATCGCCACCGGCGTCGTCAAGAGCATGAAGGATTTCTACTGGGACATCCGCCCCAAACCGGAATTCGGCACCATCGAACTTCGCGTCATGGATACGCCGCTGACCGTCGAGCGCGCCGCGCAGATCGCCGCCTACGCCCAGGCCCTGGCCCGCTACCTGCTCGAGGAAAAGCCGGTCGAGCCGAGCGAGGACGATTACCTGGTCTATACCTTCAACCGCTTCCAGGCCTGCCGCTTCGGCTACGACGGCACGCTGGTGGTGCCCGGCAGCGCCGAGCAGCGGATCATCCGCGACGACATCCTGCACACCATGGCGCGCATCGAGATGCATGCCTACGACCTCGGCTCGACCGAGGCGCTCAACCTTCTGCGCACGGAAGTCCTGCAAGGCCGCAACGGCGCCCGCGAAGTCCGCGACAGCTTTGCCCGCGAAGGCTCGTTGGAAGAAGTCGTCCGCCAGGGCAGCGAACGCTGGGCCGGGCGCCCTGCCTGAAACCCGGCCCAGGGCGTGGCGGTCGGTTCGCTTGATGCCGGGCTGATCATCCTGGCGCTGAACGCGGCCAGTCAGTTCTCTGGCCTCAAATTTGGGCGATCGCGCCGCAATCCGCGGGCGAGTACTGCTGGGGATAGAAGTGGGTGGAATGCCGGGCATTCCGCTACCGCCGGCCGAAAGCAAATCCGGCTTGAATTCAACTGGAGCCGTTAGAGCTTGCTACCCGACTGCTTGCGCGCCTGGGCCATGGCCTTCAACTGCCAAGTGTTCCGGGGATGATCCGCTTTCGCCACCTTTCCCGCCACACCGGCATTCACCGAATAAAATGCACTTTGCTGGGGCTGCTGCTGTTGCTGTTGCCGCTCGTGTTGCCGATGTCCGAATGATGCATTTTCCATCTTGTCTCCGACTTTGTTGAGGTGCCTTGTTGGACGCCGTTGACGATGCTTGGTTCCGTTCGAGCAACGACGTTCGAAGGGCCAGAATAGCGATCGGGTGTTAAGCCCTGATGATGGTTTTGTGACGGTGCTGGCGCCGGGACGGGTGGCTTCAAGTGCCGGGCTTTTGTTTATGGAACGTGGCGCCCGAAAGCGCCAGCATCACTGCCCCAGCCACAATTCGACCGTCCCAAAACCGCGCAGCGGCGCATGGTCGACAATGAAGCGCTCGGCCTCTTCGGCCGGGAGCGGCTTGCTGATCAGATAGCCCTGAATCTTCTCGCAACCGATGGAGCGCAGATACTGGAGTTGCGCTTCGGTCTCGACGCCCTCGGCGACGACATCCAGCCCCAGTTTGTGGGCGAGCAGGACAGTGACGTCGCAGATATCGGCGTCGTTGCTGTCAGTTTCGATGTCCTTGACGAAGGAGCGATCGATCTTCAGCGTGCTGACCGGGAACAGCTTGAGATAAGCCAGCGAAGAATAGCCTGTACCGAAATCGTCGATCGACAGCGACAGGCCGCATTCGGTCAGTTCGGTCATCGAGGCGATGGTCTGCTCCGGGGAGGCCATCGACATCGATTCGGTGACTTCGAGATTGAGCATGCTGGTCGCCACGCCGTATTGGCCAAGCAGTGCCCGGATGCGCGCCGGCAACTCGCGGTTGAGGAACTGGCTGGCGGTCAGGTTCACCGACATTCTGATGTGTTCGATGCCACGGCTTTGCCAGACTGCCAGTTGCCGACAGGCCTGTTCGAGTACCCAATCACCGATCGGCAGGATGAGGCCGGTTTCCTCGGCGATCGGAATGAAATCCATCGGTGAGACCAGGCCGCGCTCCGGATGCTGCCAGCGGATCAGCGCCTCAACGCCGACCAACCGGCCGCTGCGCAGGTCGAGCTGGGGCTGGTAGTGGAGTAGGAACTGCTGCTGGACGATGGCCTTGCGCAGGTCGGACTCGATGCCGAGGCGCCTGACAGCGGCCTGCTGGATTTCGTCCTTGAAGAACTGGTAATTGCCCCGCCCCCTGGATTTCGCGTGGTACATCGCAACGTCGGCCTTCTTGATCAGGTCCTGGCTCTCGGCGGCATCGTCCGGGAAGAGGCAGATCCCGATGCTGGCGTTAGTGCGCAGCTCGTTGCCATCGAGCACGTAGGGCGCTGCCAGCACTGTCAGTATCTTGTCGGCAACGTGGGCAGCATCAGCCGGGGAATCGATGTCGGCGAGGACGACAATGAACTCGTCGCCGCCCAGGCGGGCGACCAGGTCGCTCTGGCGCACGGCGGCGGCGAGACGACGGGCGACCTCCATCAGCAGGTGGTCGCCGATCTGGTGGCCGAGCGTGTCGTTGATGGTCTTGAAATTGTCGAGATCGATCATCAGCAGGGCCACTGTCTTGCCACCGCGGCCGGCCAGCGCCAGCGCCCGGGTCAGGCGTTCGTTGAGGCTGAAGCGATTGGCGAGGCCAGTCAGCTGGTCGTTGAAGGCCAGGGCCTGGATCTTCTCCTCGGCTTTCTTGCGTTCGGTGATATCGAAGTGGGTGGCGACGTAATGGGTGACGATACCGGCCTCATCCTTGACTGCCGAAATGGTCAGCCACTTCGGAAAGATCTCGCCGTCCTTGCGGCGATCCCAGATCTCGCCCTGCCAGGTGCCGGTCCGACCAATCGAATCCCACATCAAGCGATAGAACTCTGCGTCATGGCGCCCGGACTTGAGCATGCGGGGCGACTGGCCGACCACTTCGGCCACCGTGTAGCCGGTGCTTTCGGTAAAGGCCTGATTGACCCGCAGGATTTTGCACTGAGCATCGGTGATCATCATCCCCTCCTGCGACTCGAAGGCGGCGGCGGCGATCCGTAGGTCGGCCTCGGCGCGCTTACGGGCGGTGATGTCGGTGATGTAGGCGAGGATGCAGGATTGGCCATCCAGTTCGATCAACTCGCTGGCCAGGCTGACGTTCCGATGTTCGCCAATGCGGTTCGCCCAGACGGTTTCGTAGTCGACCAGGCGGCCGTCGCGCCCCATCGCTGCGATCCACGACTCGCGCTCGGCGAAATCCGGCCACAGCCCGATCTCCTGGGAGGTCCTGCCGATCAGATCGGCCCGCGTCCACCCGAAATCGCGCTCGTATTTGGCGTTGGCCTCGATGAAACGGCCATCCGCCGTGGTCGCGATCGAGGCAGCGATCGGGCACGATTCGAGGGCGGCCGCAAACACCTGTTTCGATTGGCGCAGGGCGATATCGGCCTGCTTGCGCTCGGTGATGTCGGTATAGACCCAGATCGAGGCACCGTCGAGAACGGCCTCCGGATCGAGCGGCCGGCCGGTCTGGATGACCCAGATGCGGCTGCCATCCCGGTGCCGCATCTCCAATTCGAAATTGGCAAAACCGTCGCGCGCCAGCTGCGAATAACCGACGTCGCCGGCCGCCTTGAACTGCTCTTCCGAACAGTAAAAGAGCTGCGTGGTGTTGCCTTCGATTGCCGCCGGACCGGCGAAACCGAACATGTCAGCGAGGCGCTGGTTGCACTTCAGTATCTTGCGCTGCTGTAAGAGCAGGATGCCGACGTGGACGTTGTCGAAGATCAGGCGCTGCTCGGCAAGCAATTCCTTGATCCGGTCATCCTTTTGCTTGCGCTCGGTGATATCGCGAACGATGGCTTGCAGGCACTCCTCGCCGCCATAGTCGATGCGGCTGAGACTGACCTCGACGTCGAGCAGCGAGCCATCGGGGCGCCGGTTGCGCCATTCGAAAACCACCGGATCACCAGCCTGGGCGCGACTGATCACCCTCCCCAAAACCTCGGCCGATGTCCGGCCGTCGGCCTGCGGCGACGCGGCAGCCATCGCCGAGGCGCCGATCAACTGTTCGCGAGACTGTCCGTACAGAATCTCGGCCCGGCGGTTGCAATCGAGTACCGTGGCCCCCTGCATGATCAAGATGGCGTCATTGGCCTGCTCGAACAGCGTGCGGAAACGCTCCTCGGTCTTGCGCAGGGAAGTCATCGTCGTCGTCAACTCGACAGTCCGCGCCGCAACCTGGCGCCGCAGCGTCCGGCCCCAGAGGAATAGGGTGGCGACCACTAGGCTCAGGGCGAGCAGGCCATAGCCCAGGGCGCGGGCATAGCGGGCCCACGGATTCCCGGTCAGTCGTTCGCCAAGCCAGCGCTCTTCGATGGCCTGCCGTTCAGCCGCGGAAATCCTGGCGAATCCCGCCTCGACGACCTGCATCAGGTCGAGCCGACCCTTGGCCACGGCCCAGTGGAATTGGCCGATATAAAGCGGCGGTGAATGCCGAAACTGGTCGGCCTTGCCTTCGCGGTTAAAGAAGTAATAGGCTGGTGGCTTGTCGATGCACAGGACACGAATATCGTTGGTCACGGCAGCCTTGACCTGCGCCTCGTAGCTTGGAAAACGCCTGAAATCAGTGATGCCCTGGGCGCTCAGGTAGTCGATGCAGGCATCGCCTTCCTTGACGCCAATCGTGAAACCCTTGGCCGAAGTGGCATCGGCAATGCCGCTAATGCTCTCGTGGAACATCAAGGAGACTTCGATGGCGGCGTAGGGACGCGAAAACTCGTAAATCTTCTGACGCTCTTCGGTCGCGAAAATAGTGTCGATGACGTCGGCCTGGCCGCTTTCCATCGTAGCCCGCGCCTTGCCCCACTCCATCGGCTGGAAGTCCACCGCGATGCCGGTACGCTGCGCCCACAGGGCCCACAGTTCCTTGAGAATACCCTGGACCTGGCCATTCGCCGCGCGGAAGGAATATGGCGGGTAATTGTCGTCGAGAACGACTCGAATGGAGCTCGGGGATGCTACCTCGGCCTGTACGGGAAGGCCGGCGAGAATAAACGCCAGGAGGGCGAGCAGGCGCGGAAGTTTGAGTCGAGACATTGGCCGGGGAACGATTTTGGCGCGCAGACTGACATTTTATGGGACTTCGTCGAAATAGCCATGACTGATTCACGGCATCCGGGATCGCTGCCCGGCTGCTATGGCATTCGAAATGCGGAGGGCAGGACGGATTACCGAGCGGGCGAATGAAGTGCCCACCACCGCCGTTCCGGCTAGTCAGGGCGATCTACTATGGCGTCACAAACAAACAACTTTTCTTCCAGATCAGGGCCGGTCAAGCCAGAACAATGCTGCAATCGTCTTGGCATCGGTTATCTGGCCGCTCCAGACGGCCTGCCGGGCAGCTTCGGGCGAGAGCTCGAGCACGTCGAGAAACTCGTTGTGGTCTAGCTGTTTCTCCCCGGAAAGATGCAGGCCCCGCGCAGCAAAGACTTCAATGCGCTCGTCGGAGTAACCAATGCAGGGGTGCATCATTCCCAGATATTCCCATTCGCGCGCCGTATATCCCGTTTCTTCCTGTAGTTCGCGGCGGGCCGTGTCAATCGTGGCCTCGCCATGATCAATCTTTCCGGCCGGCAGTTCAAGGAAGACCCGGCGTAACGGATAGCGGAACTGTCGTTCGAAGAGCAGATTGCCATTGTCGAGGAAGGCCAGGATGACCACGGCGCCGGGGTGCACGATGTATTCGCGGATCGATTCCTTGCCATTCGGAAGTTCGACGAAGTCCTTGCGGACCTCGAGCAAGACGCCCTTGAAGACGGTTTCACTGGAAATTTCCGATTCGATCAGGTGCTCATCGTGGCTCATTTCAGTCTCCAAAAACAGCAACGCCCCGACCAGCGGGGCGTTGCGAACAAAGGATCAAGCCGTTGTCAGAGCGAACGCAGCAGTGCGTAGGCGCAGAGCGACATGATGACCTGTGGGAAGATACCAAGCGCCGCGACTGCCAAGCCGTTGGCGGAAATCAGGATACGCATGTCCATGCCGGCGGTCAGCGGGGTATCGTCGGTCGGCGCATCGAAGTACATCACCTTGACGACCCGCAGGTAGTAGAAGGTACCGATCAGCGAGAAGAGCACGGCGACAATGGCCAGCCAGATGTAACCGGCGGCGATGACCGCCTGCAACACCGAGAACTTGGCGAAGAAACCGATGAAGAACGGGACGCCGGCCATCGAGAACATCAACATCAGCATGATGCCGGCGAACCACGGGCTGCGCTTGTTCAAACCCTTGAAGTCATCGATATTCTCGGCTTCGAAACCGGAACGGGCCATCATCAGGATCATGCCGAAGGTACCGAGGCTCATCAGCACGTAGGCGATCACGTAGAACATCGCCGAACTGTAGGCATTCAGGGCATAGCGAGCATCGCCACTGACGACGCCGGTGGTGATGCCGAGCAGCATGAAGCCCATGTGCGAAATTGCCGAATAAGCCAGCATGCGCTTCAGGTTGGTCTGGGCGATGGCCGCCAAGTTTCCAATGGCCATCGAGAGGACCGAAAGGATGATCAGCATTGCCTGCCAGTCCGCAGCCATGGTGATCAGGCCATTGACCAGCAGACGCATGACGATGGCGAAGGCGGCCAGCTTCGGTGCGGAACCGATGAGCAGGGTGACCGAGGTCGGCGCACCGTGATAGACGTCGGGAATCCACATGTGGAACGGAACGACACCCAGTTTGAAAGCCAGACCGGAGACCAGGAAGACCAGGCCGAAGACCAGAACCGACTTGTTCACATCGCCGCCGTAGAGACGCTCGGCGACACCGGTGATTTCGAGGGTGCCGGTGGCGCCGTAGATCATCGACATGCCGTAGAGCAGCAGACCGGAGGCCAGCGCGCCGAGCACGAAATACTTCATCGCCGCTTCGGTGGAGGCCAGCGAATCGCGGTTCATCGCGACCATGGCGTAAAGCGACAAAGAGAGCAGTTCGAGACCGATGTAGATGGTGAGGAAATGATTGGCCGAAATCATCACCATCATGCCCAGGGTCGCGAACAGGGCAAGAACGTAGTATTCCCCCTTGTTCATCGCCTCACGGTCGATGACATAGGCCCGCGAGTAGAACATCACGATGACCATGGTCATATAGAGGAACAACTTCAGCAGATCCGACATCAGATCATCGACGAACATGTTGCTGAAGGTATAAACGATGTCTCCCGTGCTGGTCGAGAACTGAATGGCGGCACAGCCGATCAGCGTCAACTGGGTCAGGACGAAGGTAACAGTGCGCCGACTATCCTTCACCAGGAGATCGATCATCAGAATGGCGAGGGCCATCACCGCCAGGAAAATTTCCGGGGCGGCGGGCAGGAGATCGGGGACAACGAAATTGTCGAACATGTCGGCTACCGTTTATTGAATCTTGCTGATGGCAACGTGACGCAGCAGGTCGTTGACCGAGGCGTGCATGACTTCGGTGAAGGGCTGCGGGTACAGGCCCATCCAAAGGGTACAGAGGGCGAGCACGCCGAGAATGGCGAACTCGCGCTTGTTGATGTCGGATAGTTCGGCGACGTGATGGTTGGCAACGTCGCCGAAGATCACCCGCTTGTACATCCAGAGCGAATAGGCAGCACCGATGATCATCGCGCTGGCGGCAGCGAAGGCAACCCAGAAGTTGTATTTGACGGCACCGAGAATAACCATGAATTCGCCAACGAAGCCGGAGGTTGCCGGCAGGCCCGAATTGGCCATGGTGAACAGCATGAACAGGGCGGCAAACTTCGGCATGGTGTTGACCACACCGCCGTAATCGGCGATCTGGCGGCTATGGACACGATCATACATGACGCCGATACAGAAGAACATTGCGCCCGAGACGAAACCGTGCGAAACCATCTGAACCAGAGCGCCTTCGATACCCATGGCGCTGAACATGAAGAAACCCAGCGTCACGAAACCCATGTGGGCAATCGAGGAATAGGCCACCAGCTTTTTCATGTCGGACTGAACCAGGGCGACGAAACCGATATAGACGACCGCAATCAGCGACAGCGCAACCACCAGGCCGGAGAGTTCGTGCGAGGCATCCGGAGCAATTGGCAGGGAGAACCGCAGGAAACCGTAGGCCCCGAGTTTCAGCGCAATCGCTGCCAGCACGATGGAACCGCCGGTCGGCGCTTCGACGTGGGCGTCCGGCAACCAGGTATGCACCGGCCACATCGGCACCTTGACGGCGAAGGCAATCAGGAATGCCAGGAACAACCAGATCTGCGGGCCCAGCTCGATCGGCAGCTTGTGCCATTCGAGGATCGAGAAACTACCGCCGGAATTGATGAACAGATACATCAGGGAGAGCAGCAGGAGCAGCGAGCCGAACAGCGTGTAGAGGAAGAACTTGAAAGCCGCGTACACCCGGTTCGGACCGCCCCAGACGCCGATGATCAGGTAGAGCGGGATCAGCGAGGCTTCAAAGTAGACGTAGAACAGCACGCCGTCGAGCGAGGTGAAGATACCATTCATCAGGCCGGACATGATCAGGAAAGCGGCATTGTATTGCGCCACCTTCTCCTTGATGACTTCCCATCCGGCGGCGACGACGATGATGGTGATGAAGGCGTTCAGAATCACGAACAGCATCGAAATGCCGTCAACGCCGAGGTGATAGTTCAGGTTGAAGCGGGGAATCCAGCTCTTCAGTTCAACGAACTGCATGCCGCCATTGGCGATATCAAAACCAGTCCACAGCGGGATGGTGACGAGAAAGCCGGCGATCGCGCCAAACAGGGCAAGCATCCTTGCCAGTGGCGCATTCCGTTCGGAGCCGATGGCGAGTACCACCAGACCGGCAACGATCGGAATCCAGATGGCGAAAGATAGCAGCGGGTAAGTCGACATGTTATTCCTTGCTTTTCTGCGAACTATTCACGCTAAGCGCGGTTGATCCACAGGGTCATCAGCACAAAGACGCCAATGATCATGGTGAAAGCGTAGTGATAGACGTAGCCCGTCTGGAACAAACGGGTGATTGATGAAATCCATTTCACGAGTTTTGCGGAGCCATCGACGATAACCCCATCGATAACGGCCACATCGCCGCCGCGCCAAAGTGCCTTGCCCAGCAGGCGCGCACCGCCGGCGAAGACGACATCATTGAACTTGTCGAAGTAGTACTTGTTTTCGAGCAGCGTATGGATGGCGGAGAAGCGACGCTGAATGGCGGCCGGAATGTCCGGACGCTTCATGTAGAAGAACCACGACAACACCACACCGGCCAGCGCCAGGATGAACGGCAGCGTGGTCAGGGAATGGATGCCCATGGCGGTCGCGCCGTGAAACTCTTCCTTCAGATGCTCCATGGCCGGGTGGGCATGGTGGTCGATGAAGATGACCGGAATGCCTTCCGTACCCGGAATTACGATATTGAAGTAGTCGCCGAAGAGCATCGGGCCGATGGCGATGAAACCGATGGCGACCGACGGGATAGCCAGCAGCACCAACGGCAACCAGACAACCCAGGGGGTTTCGTGCGGCTTCTGACCCGGCGCCAGACCGTGGTGGTGATCGGCGGCGACTTCTTCGTCGTCGTGATCGCCAGCGTGGTCGTGATGTTCGGCGTCATGCGCCTTGCCGAACCGCTCTTCGCCGTGGAAGACCAGGAAATACATGCGGAACGAGTAGAAGGCGGTGACAAAGACACCGGCCAGCACCGCGAAGTAGGCAAAACCGGCACCCGGGATATGGGACAGGCCAACCGCTTCGATGATCGAGTCCTTGGAGTAGAAACCGGACAGGAAAGGCGTACCGATCAGGGCCAGCGAACCGACCAGCGAGGTGATCCAGGTAATCGGCATGTACTTGCGCAGGCCGCCCATGTTGCGGATGTCCTGATCGTGGTGCATACCGATGATCACCGAGCCGGCGGCGAGGAACAGCAGAGCCTTGAAGAAGGCGTGCGTCATCAGGTGGAAGATCGCCACCGAGTAAGCCGAAGCACCTAGCGCCACGGTCATGTAACCGAGCTGCGACAGCGTCGAGTAAGCGACGACGCGTTTGATGTCATTCTGGATGATGCCGAGAAAGCCCATGAACAACGCGGTGATGGCACCGATCACGATGACGAAGGACAGCGCCGTGGTCGACAACTCGAACAGCGGCGACATGCGCGACACCATGAAGATGCCGGCGGTCACCATGGTCGCCGCGTGAATCAGGGCAGAGATCGGGGTCGGGCCTTCCATCGAGTCGGGCAGCCAGACATGCAGCGGAACCTGGGCCGATTTGCCCATGGCACCGATGAACAGGCAGATACAGGTGACAGTCATCAGCGACCAGTCGGCGGTACCCCAGATGTTGATGGTGGTATCGGAGAAGTCCTTCGCCTTGTTGAACACCGTGGCGTAGTCGAGGCTGCCGAAATGGGCCAAGATCAGGCCGATGCCGAGGATGAAGCCGAAGTCGCCGACGCGATTGACCAGAAAGGCCTTCATGTTGGCGAAGATGGCGGTCGGCCGGGTGTACCAGAAACCGATCAGCAGGTAGGAGACCAGACCGACGGCTTCCCAGCCGAAGAACAGCTGCATGAAGTTGTTGCTCATCACCAGCATCAGCATGGAGAAGGTGAACAACGAGATGTAGCTGAAGAAGCGGTTGTAGCCGGGGTCTTCCTGCATGTAGCCGATGGTGTAGATATGCACCATCAGGGAGACGAAGGTCACCACCAGCATCATGGTCGTGGTCAGCGTATCGATCAGGAAGCCGACCTCGAAGCGGTAGTCGCCGCTGGTCAGCCAGGTGTAAACCGTACCGTTGAAGGTATGGCCGGCCTGAACGTCCTGAAAAATGACCAAGGACGCGATGAAGGCGACAGCGACACCGGCGATCGTCGCAGTATGGGCAACCCAGCGCGGAATAACCCGGCAAAAGAGACCGGCAACGATGGCCCCGAACAGCGGAGCCAGCGGTACGAGCAGGTAGAGTTTTTGCATTTCCATGTTTAACCCTTCAGGCTGCCCAGGTCATCCACATGGATGCTCTTGAGGTTGCGGAACAGCACGATCAGAATGGCCAGACCGATTGCCGACTCAGCAGCGGCAACCGTCAGGATGAAGAAGACGAAAATCTGGCCGGACAAGTCCTGGAGGTAGTGGGAAAACGCCACGAAATTCATGTTGACCGCGAGAAGCATCAACTCGATGGCCATCAGCAACACGATCAGGTTCTTCCGGTTGAGGAAGATGCCGACCACGCTGATCGCGAAGAGAATCGCGCCCAGAATCAGGAAATGCGAAAGGGAAAGAGTAAGCATTGGCACCCCGGGGTTCAGTCTTTTTCAACCGGCATTTGCAGGACGCGGATACGATCCTTCGCCTTGACGAAGACCTGCTCGTTCGGATTGGTGTACTTGGATTTCTTCGGACCGCGGTAAGTCAGAACGATGGCCGCGATCATGCCGACGAGCAGCACGATGGAGGCCAGTTCGAACGGATAGACATAGTCGCTGAACATCAGCGCGCCAATGGCTTTGGTGTTCGACACGCCAGCCGGCGTAATGGCTTCTGCGGCGGGCACCTGGAAATACTTGGCGCCGAGAACGAGGCCCATTTCCAGAACCATCAGCAGGCCGAGGACGGCCCCCAGCGGCAGGTAGTTCCAAAAGCCCTCACGAATTCGGTCCATGTTGATGTCAAGCATCATCACGACGAAGAGGAAGAGCACCATCACCGCGCCGACGTAAACCAGAATAATGGCAATCGCCAAAAACTCGGCTTGCAGCAGAGCCCAGATACCGCCGCAGGTGAAGAAGGCGAGAATCAGATTCAATGCGGCATGCACCGGGTTGCGCGCGGTAATCACGCGCAGGCTGGCAACGATCAGGATCGCTGACAGGAAAAAGAAGACCAGGGTTTGAAAATCCATCGCGAGTACCTGTTATCGGTAAGGGGCGTCAAGGGCGCGATCTTCGGCAATCTGCGCCTCGTACCGGTCACCATTGGCCAGCAGCATCTGCTTGGTGTAATAGAGATCACCCCGCTTTTCGCCGTGATATTCGAAGATGCGGGTTTCGACGATGGCATCCACCGGGCACGCCTCTTCGCAGAAACCGCAGAAAATGCACTTGGTCAGATCGATGTCGTAGCGCGTCGTCCGCCGCGAACCGTCGTCACGCGGCTCGGTCTCGATGGTGATGGCCAGGGCCGGGCAGATCGCTTCGCACAGCTTGCAGGCGATGCAACGCTCTTCGCCATTGGGGTAGCGACGCAGGGCGTGCAGCCCGCGGAAGCGGAAGCTCTGCGGTGTTTTTTCTTCGGGATACTGGACGGTAATCTTGCGGGCAAAGAAATACTTGCCGGTTACCGCCATCCCTTTCAACAGCTCCTTGAGGAGCAGGCTGTTGAAGATTTCCTTCATCGAACCCATCAGTCTCTCCTCACTTCCAGATATTCAGCGGGGACATCATCCAGACCCCCACTACGAAAAGCCAAATCAGACAAATCGGCACAAACACTTTCCAGCCCAGACGCATCAGCTGGTCGTAGCGATAACGCGGGAAGGTGGCACGGAACCAGAGATACAGGAAGAGGATGCAGGACATCTTGGCAAACAGCCAGACGATGCCATCCGGCAGGAAGCCGACCGGCGACAGCCAGCCACCGAGGAACAGGATCGAAGTCAGGGTGGCGACCAGAATCATGTTGGCGTATTCGGCCAGGAAGAACAGCGCGAATGCCATGCCCGAATATTCGACGTGGAAACCGGCAACAATTTCCGACTCGCCTTCGGCGACGTCGAACGGTGCGCGATTCAGTTCGGCAGTACCCGAGATCAGATAGACGATGAACATCGGGAACAAGGGCAGCCAATTCCAGGACAAGAAGGTCAGGCCGTAACCGGCGAAACTTCCGGTGTTCTGGGCATTGACGATTTCGACAAGATTCAGGCTGTTGGAGACCATCAGCACGCAGATCAGCGAAAAACCCATGGCAATTTCGTAAGACACCATCTGGGCAGCGGAACGCATCGCGCCGAGGAAGGCATATTTCGAATTGGAGGCCCAGCCCGACAGGATGACGCCATATACCCCCATCGAGGTAATCGCCATGATGTAGAGCAGACTGGCATCAATGTTGGCCAGCACCAGCGTGTCGGTGAAGGGAACCACCGCCCAGGCGGCTAGGGCCGGGGCAATCGCCAGCATCGGGGCAATAATGAAAATGCCCTTGCTGGCACTGCTCGGAACCACGATTTCCTTGAGCAACAGCTTGAGACCGTCGGCGATCGGCTGGATCAGGCCCCACGGTCCGACCCGGTTGGGACCGATGCGGACCTGCATGAAACCGATCACCTTGCGCTCGGCAAGCGTCAGGTAAGCCACGCCCAGCATCAGCGGAGCGACAATCAGAACGATCTTGATCAGGGTCCAGACGGCCGGCCAAGCGCCGCCAAAAATCCCCAGTCCGAAATTCATCAGTGCGTCCATTTATGCACGCTCCACGGAAATCAGGCCAAACATGTCGCCCAGGTTGCCAGTGCTGGCATGAGCGGCAGAAACCCGAACACAACCGACCGGAATCGAGTTGTCAGCCTTGGCGACCAGCGACGCTTCACCTTGCCCTTGCTTGATCCTGACTTGAGACCCGGCAGCGATACCAAGTTGCGCCAGGGTCTGTTCGTTGATACGGGCCGACGGAGCCACCGAATCGGTGGTCTGCTGCAACGCCGGAGCATGGCGCGCCTGCGCGTCGGCAAAATTGATCGGCACGTCAGCGATCCGCTGCATACCTTCGACCGCTTGCGGCAGTTCGATGGCGAGGCCATTCAAATCGTTGGAGAGGCCGGCGACGAATTCGACGCCCTTGCCCAGCACCTCATCGCGAACCGCTTCACTGCTTTCATAGGCGAAACCATCGAGATTCAGAACATTGCCCAGCACGCGCAAAATCTTCCAGGCGGGACGGGTCTCGCCACGGGGCTTGACCACGCCGTTAAAGCTTTGCACGCGGCCTTCGGTGTTGATGAAAGTACCGGCGGTTTCGGTGTAAGGCGCGATTGGCAGCATTACATCAGCATACTCGAGTGCCGGAGCATGCTTGAAGGAGGAGAGGTACACCACCAAACTAGCTTGTTTAAGTGCAGCAAGTGCTAGTTGCGGGTTGGCACAATCGAACTCCGGCTCGATACCCATCAGGAGATAGGCCTTGCGCGGCTGTTCGAAAATCTGGCGGGCATTGCCGTTGCCCGGAACGGCCCCGGCCACGTAACCGCCAACCACGTTGGCAGCTTCGCCGAGGAAACCGACGGTAGCACCGGTCAGCTTGCCCAACTCAAGAGCCAAGGCATGGAGTTGGGTAGCTTGCGGCGACTGGGTTGCCACATTTCCGAGGAAAATGGCGCGCTTCTCGCCTTCGACCAGGCTCTGTGCAATATCCTTGGCTCCGGCGGAAACCGAAACACTCTCCAACCCGCTCGGCGCAGCAACGCCCTTAAGTTCGGCAGCGCCCTTGAGCACCGCAGCCAGCGTTTCGGCCAACAAGGCTGGCGAAACGGTCAGATTGGTATGCAGCTTGATCAGTTGATCATCGCCGGCAACCGAAATCAGGCTGACCTTGGTGTACTTCTTAGCAGCCTGACGCAGACGCTGGGCAATCAGCGGATGATCCTTGCGCAGGAACGATCCGACGACCAGTGCGGCATCGAGATCTTTGATCTCTGCCAGACGAAGACCAAGCCACGGCGTACCGCCACGTTTGCCGTCCGTGCCGAAATCGCTCTGCCGGGGCCGGAAATCGATGTTACCGCTGCCCAGTCCCTTGCAAACCTTGCGCAGCAGGAAAAGTTCTTCCAGCGTCGAAGCCGGAGAGGCCAACGCTGCCAGCGAATCGCCACCATGTTCGCGGGTGACATCCTTGAGACCATGGGCGACGTAGTCGAGCGCGACATTCCAGTCCACCTCGCGCCATTCACCACCTTGCTTGACCATCGGCTTGGTCAGTCGCTCATCGGAATTCAGCGCCTGATAGGAGAAACGTTCCTTGTCGGAAATCCAGCACTCGTTGACCGCTTCATTTTCGCGCGGCAGAACACGCATCACGCTGTCGTGCTTTACCTGGACGGTCAGGTTGGCGCCGACCGAATCATGCGGGCTGATCGATTTGCGACGCTGCAACTCCCACGAGCGGGCGGTGTAGCGGAACGGTTTGGAAGTCAGCTCACCAACCGGGCACATGTCGATCATGTTGCCCGACAATTCGGAATCAACCGTGCGACCAAGGAAGGTGGTGATTTCGGAATGCATGTTCCGATTCGCCATGCCGAGTTCCATGATGCCGCCAATTTCCTGGCCGAAGCGGACGCAGCGCGTGCAGTGAATGCAGCGGCTCATCTCTTCCATGGAGATCAGCGGTCCGACGTTCTTGTGGAAGACGACGTGCTTTTCTTCGGTATAACGGCTCTTCATCGGACCGTAGCCGACGGACATATCCTGCAACTGGCACTCGCCGCCCTGATCACAGATCGGACAATCCAGCGGGTGATTGATCAGCAGGAACTCCATGACCCCCTTCTGCGCCTTGACCGCCAGCTCGGAATGGGTAAAGACCTTCATGCCGTTGGTCACCGGTGTTGCACAAGCCGGCAACGGTTTCGGAGCCTTTTCCACCTGCACCAGACACATGCGGCAGTTGGCGGCAATCGAAAGTTTCTTGTGGTAACAAAAATGCGGAATGTAAACCCCAACCTGCTGCGCGGCGTCCATCACCGTGCTGCCGTCAGGCACTTGCGCTTTTTTGCCGTCGATCTCGATTTCTAGCATGTCGCTACCTTGTAGCCAGTTCTTTCGTATCTATCGCTTGGAAGGTTTCGCTCAGGCCTGAACCTTGTGGAAACCACTGCCCGCCCACTGCACATCCTTGGGAACCAGACAGGTCTTGTGTTCGATGTGGTATTCGAACTCGCTACCGAAATGCTTCAGGAAGCTTTGCACCGGGAAGGCTGCTGCGTCACCGAGCGCACAAATCGTGCGACCGGCGATATTGCCCAGTACGCTGTTCAGCAGGTCGATGTCTTCCGGCTTGCCCTGACCGTTTTCGATGCGATGAACGACCTTGTACATCCAGGCCGTACCTTCGCGACAGGGTGTGCATTGGCCACAGGATTCTTCATGGTAGAAGAAGGACAGGCGCTCCAGCGCCTTAACCATGCAGACCGTTTCATCCATCACGATGACGGCACCCGAACCCAGCATCGAACCGCCCTTGCTGATCGAGTCGTAATCCATGGTGCAATCCATGATGACTTCGCCCGGCATGACCGGTGCCGACGAACCGCCGGGAATCACGGCTTTCAACTTGCGGCCGCCGCGCATGCCACCACACATTTCAAGCAAGGTGGCAAACGGCGTACCGAGAGGAATTTCGTAGTTGCCCGGACGATTGACATGGCCCGAAACCGAGAACAGCTTGGTTCCACCATTGTTCGGCTTGCCGAGGTTCAGGAACTCTTCGCCACCCATCTTCAGAATGAAGGGAATGGCGGCAAAGGTTTCGGTGTTGTTGATCGTCGTCGGCTTGCCGTACAAACCGAAGGAAGCGGGGAAAGGCGGCTTGAAGCGCGGCTGCCCCTTCTTGCCCTCGATCGACTCGAGCAGCGAGGTCTCTTCGCCACAGATATAGGCGCCGTAGCCGTGATGCGCGAAGAGTTCGAAATTGAACCCTGAACCTTGAATATTCTGGCCGATAAATCCGGCAGCACGGGCTTCGTCCAGCGCTTCCTCGAAACGCTTGTACTCCTGCCAGACTTCGCCGTGCACGTAGTTGTAACCGCGGTTTGCACCCATCGCGTAAGCCGCAATCGCCATACCCTCAATGACCGCATGCGGGTTGTAGCGCATGATGTCGCGGTCTTTGAAGGTACCCGGCTCGCCTTCGTCGGTATTGCAAACGACGTATTTGTCGCCCGGGAAGGAGCGCGGCATGAAGGACCACTTCAAGCCGGTCGGGAAGCCGGCGCCACCACGACCACGGAGCACGGATTTCTTGACTTCGCTGATGACATCTTCCTGGGTCATCTTGCTGTCCAGGATGCGTTTCAGCTGGGCGTAACCGCCACGCGCAACATAATCCTTCAGGTGCCAGGTATTGTCGCCATCCAGGCCTTCCATCAGGACACCGTTGATCGAACCGAGCATGGCCATTATTTGCACTCCTCAAGCAGCTGGTCGATCTGCTCCGGATGCATGTGACTGCACATCGAACGGTTATTGACGATGAAAACCGGTGCGTCGCCGCAGGCCCCCATGCATTCGCCCTCTTTCAGGGTGAACTTGCCGTCGGCCGTCGTTTCGCCGTAACCGATGCCGAGCTTTTTCTGAACGTATTCGCCGGCATGGTAGCCGCCGGAAAGCGCGCAGGGCAGGTTGGTACAGACCGTGATCTTGTACTTGCCGACCGGCTTGAGGTCGTACATGTTGTAAAAGGAAGCCACCTCGTAGGCTGCCATGGGCGCCATGCCGAGATAGTTGGCTACGGCTTCGATCGCCTCGGGAGGTAACCAGCCCTTTTCTTCCTGGGTGTGCGCCAGACAGGCCATTACCGCCGACTGTTTCTGATCGGCGGGGTATTTGGCGACCTCGCGGGCAAATTTCTCTAGGGTTTCAGCGGAAAACATCAGCGGTCAATCTCGCCAAAAACAATATCTTGGGAACCGATAATCGTAACGACGTCGGCAATCATGTGGCCTCTGGACATTTCGTCCATGCCGGCCAGGTGGACATAGCCCGGGGCACGAATCTTCATGCGATAAGGCTTGTTGGCACCATCGGAAACGAAATAGATACCGAATTCGCCCTTCGGATGCTCGACAGCGGCATATGCCTCGCCCGCCGGAACATGAATGCCTTCAGTAAAGAGCTTGAAGTGGTGAATCAGCTCTTCCATGTTGGTCTTCATGTCCTCACGCGGCGGCGGCGCCACCTTGTGGTTTTCGGTAATCACCGGCCCGGGATTCTTGCGCAGCCAGGCGATACACTGCTTGATGATCCGGTTGGACTGGAGCATCTCTTCCATGCGCACCAGATAGCGATCATAACTGTCGCCATTAACGCCGACCGGCACATCGAAGTCGACCTTGTCGTAGGCGGCGTACGGCTGCTTCTTGCGCAGATCCCAAGCGATACCGGAGCCGCGCAACATCGCACCGGTGAAGCCCATTTGCAGGGCGCGCTCGGGGGTCACGACGCCAACATTGACCAGACGCTGCTTCCAGATCCGGTTATCGGTCAGCAAGGTGTGATATTCGCTGTGGTAGGTCGGGAAGCGGTTGGTGAAGTCCTCGAGGAAATCGAGCACCGAACCGCTTCGGTTTTCATTTAACTCCTTGGCCTTCTTGGCGCTGGTCCAGGTGGATTCACGATACTGCGCCATGCGGTCGGGCAGATCGCGATAAACGCCGCCCGGACGATAGTAGGCGGCGTGCAAGCGAGCCCCCGAGACCGCCTCGTAGACATCCATCAAATCTTCGCGCTCGCGGAAGGTATAGAGCGCCATGGTCATCGCACCAACGTCGAGCGCGTGGCAGCCGATCCACAACAGGTGGTTGAGGATACGGGTTACTTCGTCGAACATCGTGCGAATGTACTTGCCGCGCTCCGGCACCTCGATACCCAGCAACTTTTCGGTAGCCAGGCAGTAGGCGTGCTCGTTGCACATCATGGAAACGTAGTCAAGACGATCCATGTAGGGCACCGACTGCACCCAGGTCCGGGTTTCGGCCAGTTTTTCGGTTGCCCGATGCAGCAGCCCGATGTGCGGATCGGCGCGCTGGACGACTTCGCCGTCCAACTCAAGCACCAGCCGCAGCACACCGTGCGCTGCCGGGTGCTGAGGGCCAAAGTTAAGAGTGAAATTGCGGATATCAGCCATGTGCCGGATCCCCGTAGGTGTCTTCGCGCAGAATGCGCGGGGTGTTTTCGCGCGGCTCGATGGTTACCGGCTGGTAAATCACACGGGCCTGATCGGGGTCATATCGCATTTCGACATGACCGGAGATCGGGAAGTCCTTGCGGAACGGATGGCCGATAAAGCCGTAATCGGTCAGAATCCGCCGCAAGTCATCGTGACCGACGAAAGCGATGCCGTACAGGTCGAACGCTTCGCGCTCGAACCAATTAACACTTTTCCAGATGCCGGTTACTGAATCGACGGAGGGAAATTCATCATCCTCGGCGAAGACCCGGACGCGCAGGCGCCAGTTATGCTCGATCGAAAGCAGATGAGAAACCGCCGCGAAGCGCCGCCCCTGCCAGGCACCTTCACCGTAGGTCGAGTAATCGACACCACAGAGATCGATCAGCTCTTCAAAATGAAGATCCGCCTCATCCCGCAGCGCAGTCATTACCGCCAGATAGTCAGCAGCACCGACTTCAATGGTTACTTCACCCAAAGCAAGCTTGAGCGACTTGAGCTTGTCACCAAAGTGCTTCTCTAGATTTTGGCTAAGCGTTTCCAGCTTGGCAGACATATCGAATCAGCCTTGGCAATTAACGAGCGATGGTATTGGTACGACGAATCTTGTTCTGCAACTGGATAATGCCGTAGATGAGCGCCTCCGCCGTCGGCGGGCACCCCGGAACATAGATATCGACCGGCACGATGCGGTCACAGCCGCGCACCACGGAGTAGGAGTAGTGGTAATAGCCACCACCATTGGCACAGGAGCCCATGGAAATCACCCAACGCGGCTCGGCCATCTGGTCATATACCTTGCGCAAGGCCGGCGCCATCTTGTTGGTCAGCGTTCCCGCCACGATCATCACATCGGACTGCCGCGGACTGCCGCGAAAAACGACACCGAAACGATCGAGGTCGTAACGCGAGACCCCGGCGTGAATCATTTCCACCGCGCAACAGGCCAGACCGAAGGTCATCGGCCACATTGAACCGGTTCGCATGTAGTTGATCAGCTTGTCAGCCGTGGTGGTGACAAAACCTTCCTGGAGAATGCCTTCAATAGCCATGCTTTATTCCCACTCTAGCGCACCCTTGGCCCAGGCATAGACATACCCGATAACCAGGATGGCAACGAAGACGAGCATCTCGACAAATCCGAACAGCTTGATCGATTCGGTCGCCACGATGTCCTTGAAAATCGTCGCCCACGGGAAGAGGAACGCAATTTCCAGGTCAAACAGAATGAAAAGAATGGCAATCAGGTAATAGCGCACATCGAACTTCATGCGCGCATCTTCAAATGCCTCAAAGCCGCACTCATAAGGAGAGAGCTTTTCGGGATCCGGCCTGTTGGGAGCAAGCATGAAACCCATCGCAACCGGCAGGACGCCAACCGCGACGCCCACCAGGACGAACATCAGGATAGGAAAGTAGTTTTCCATGATCCGCCGCCAATTTTCAGTTTCTTGTACGAAACAGCTGACCCTATGGTCACTGCCCCAATTATTGGTGCCGACGGCGAGACTCGAACTCGCACAGCTTGCGCCACTACCCCCTCAAGATAGCGTGTCTACCAATTTCACCACGTCGGCACTACTTTTTTGACCCGCCCGGCGAGGGACATTGCCGGGCGGGTCACCTTGCTTTACTTCGGAATATCTTTAGCCCTGGAAGCCGCATCAGCAGGCTGCACAGGAGATCCGCCACCGCCGGAAGCGGGCTGCGAAACAGGCTGCGATTGTACCGTTTCCTGCATCACACTGCCAGTCGTTTTTGGCTTGTTTGATGCCACATAAGCCAGCGTCAGACTGGTTACAAAAAACACGGCCGCCAGAACACCAGTCGTCCGACTGAGAAAGTTGGCCGACCCCGTGGCGCCGAACAGACTGCCGGAAGCACCACTACCGAAAGCCGCCCCCATATCCGCCCCCTTGCCATGCTGCATCAGCACCAGGCCGATAATCGCCAAGGCAACCAGAATATGGACCGTCAGAACAACCGAGAAAAACCAGTTCATTTTTTTCGCCTATCAACTTGCCGCACGGCAAATTGCCAGAAAATCATCTGCAACCAGCGCCGCCCCACCGATCAAACCACCATCGATATCAGGCTGCGCAAACAATTCCTCTGCATTCTGAGGCTTGACACTACCGCCATACAGAATACGCAAACCACCTGCCACCTCCGCGCTCAGCCCGGCCACTTGCTGGCGAATCGCCGCATGGACCTCCTGCGCCTGCGCCGGTGACGCAGTCACTCCAGTGCCAATCGCCCATACCGGCTCATAAGCCAGCGCCGCATCCTTCAATGCCACCACCCCGACTCGCTCAAGCACGGCGGCCAACTGCCGCGACACAACCTCGCCCGTCGCCCCTGCTTCACGCTCGCTCAGCGTTTCGCCGACACAGAGCACGGGAATCAACCCCGCCCGTTGCGCCGCCTCGAACTTAGCAGCCACCACGCCATCAGTTTCACCAAACAGGCTGCGCCTTTCGGAATGGCCAACCAATACATATCGACATCCGAATTCCAGCAACATCGACGCCGCCACCTCTCCGGTATAGGCACCCGCCACATACTCGCTCACCGACTGCGCCCCCCAGGCCACGCCTGACCCGGAGAGAACCGCCTGCAATTGCCCCATATAAGGATAGGGGCAACAGACGACGACCTCGCATTTGATGTCGCCAACCCCGGCCTTGACACTTTCCAGCAAGATCGCATTCTGCCGGAGACTACCGTGCATCTTCCAGTTTCCTGCGACTAGCTTTTTACGCATGAGCTTGGCGGTTTCGGTTGGCGAAAAACCCGTCGATTATAGCGACCGAGAGGTCCGCCGGTCAATATTCCCTAACAAATCAGGATTTACTGGGCCGCGTTGCGCACCACCGCAGCGAGGTGCTCGGCAGCCTCTGCCACCTCGACGGCGTCCTCGCCCTCGACCATGACGCGCAACAAAGGCTCGGTTCCCGAGGCGCGCAACAACACCCTGCCGCGGCCCGCCATGCGCGTTTCAACCTCGGCAAGAGCCTTGGCGATACGCGGATCATCCTTCCAGGGGAATGCCTTGTTGATCGCCACATTGACCAGTTTTTGCGGATAAAGCACCAGACTACCGAGCAAGGTCCTCAAATCACCGCCACTTTCCCGCAATGCCGCCAACACCTGAAGGGCGGCCACCGTTCCGTCCCCCGTGGTATGCCGATCAAGAGCCAGAATATGACCGGAGTTCTCGCCGCCATACAGCCAGCCTTTTTCGTTCATCATTTCGACGACATAGCGATCGCCGACCGCAGCCCGACCAAAAGCCACCCCCAGCTTGCCCAGAGCGTGTTCCAGCGCGAGATTGGTCATCAGCGTGCCAGCTACTCCCTTGACCGGCGCAGTTCGCGCCCGACTCTTCACGATGGCAAAAAGGAGTTGGTCGCCATCATAGAGATTACCCTCGGCATCGACCATCTGGATCCGGTCGGCATCACCGTCCAGCGCCACGCCGAGGTCCGCCCGGTGGGCCAGAACGGCCTCGCACAGCGCACGCGGCGCCGTAGCTCCGAAACCGTCATTGATATTCAGTCCATTCGGCTGGACGCCAATGGTCACGATATCCGCCCCAGTTCATGAAATACATTGGGCGCCGTGTGATACGCAGCCCCATGCGCGCAATCGACGACGATTTTCAGGCCGCGCAGATCGAGATCGTTGGGGAAGGTGCTCTTGCAGAATTCGATGTAGCGGCCGCGTGCATCCTCGATCCGCCTGACCCGCCCGAGATCGGCCGCCGGAACACAAACCATGGGCTGGTCGATACCCTCCTCGATGGCATGCTCGACATCATCGGCCAACTTGGTCCCTTGCGCCGAGAAGAACTTGATGCCGTTATCGTAATACGGGTTGTGCGAGGCAGAAATCACAATCCCCGCCTGCAGCCGCAACGCCCGGGTCAGATAAGCCACCGCCGGCGTCGGCAGCGGACCGACCAGGCAGACATCAACCCCGGCCGCCGAAAACCCAGCCTCAAGGGCCGATTCCAGCATGTAACCGGAGAGCCTCGTATCCTTGCCGATCAACACCTCCGGGCGGACGCCGCTCGGCATTTTGCTTTGCCCCAGCAGGACCTTGCCGGCAGCGTAGCCCAGCCGCATGACAAAATCCGGCGTTATCGGCGATTGGCCGACCCGCCCGCGCACACCGTCGGTTCCAAAGTACTTCCTACTCATTATTTTCTCCCTGTTCGATTGCCGACCAGACAGCCAAAGCATCCCTGGTCGCGGCAACATCATGCACCCGCAATATTTTTGCACCTTTTTGCGCTGCCATCAGCGCGGCAGCCACACTGGCCACCAGACGTTGATCAACGGGACGGCCGGTAATCGCTCCTAACATCGACTTGCGCGACACCCCGACAAGGATCGGAAGCCCGTCGCAGCCAGTCGCACCCAAAGCCCGAAACAGCGCCAAGTTGTGTTCAAGGCTCTTGCCGAAACCAAAGCCGGGATCAAGAACCAGACGCTGGTCTTCAATTCCCGCCTGACGACAACGCACGACTGCAGCCATCAGGAAATTGCGCACTTCGCCGACGACATCCCGATATGCCGGGGCTTGCTGCATGGTGTCCGGATCACCCTGCATGTGCATGACACAGACTGCACAATCGCTGGCAGCCACTGCCGCAACCGCTTCCGGACGAACCATCCCAGTGATGTCGTTGATCATCGCCGCCCCCGCCGCCAAAGCGGCACGCATTACGGCGGGCTTGTAGGTATCGACCGAGACGGGAATCCCCCAGGTCGTAATTTCCTTGAGGACCGGCAACAAGCGGCGCAACTCTTCGTCTTCCGGTGTTGGAATTGCCCCCGGACGCGACGACTCGGCACCAATATCGAGAATATCCGACCCAGCCTCGTATTGCTGCCGGGCGTGAAGAATGGCCCGTTCGACATCGCCCACCAGGCCGTCGCCGGAAAACGAATCAGGGGTCAGATTGACGATACCCATCACGAGTGGGCGATCCAGAGGGAGCAGAAACGAGCCGCAACGAATATTTGTCATGGAGATAAAAGCAAAAGGCCGGGAGAAAGCTCCCGGCCTTTAATCGGTCAAATGGATCAGGCCGTGGCCGCCGCGGTCGGCTCGGCTCCTGGCGTATCGCTCGGCGTGGACGCTCGCGGCTTGCTCTGCGACGGCTTGGGCGGACGCGGCGGCTTGCCTTCCATAATGTCGTCAATCTGCTCGGCATCAATGGTTTCCCATTCGAGCAGCGCCTTGGTCATCGCCTCCACCTTGTCGCGGTGCTCTTCGAGAAGATTGCGGGCCAGCGCGTACTGTTCGTCGATGATGCGACGGATTTCGGCATCGACCTTCTGCATCGTCGCTTCGGAAACATTCTTGTGCTGAGTCACCGAACGACCGAGGAAAACCTCACCATCGTTCTCGCCGTAGACCATGACGCCAAGATCCGACATCCCGTAGCGGGTCACCATATCACGCGCCATCGCCGTCGCCCGCTCGAAGTCATTCGAGGCACCGGTCGTCATCTGGTTCATGAACAACTCTTCGGCAATCCGCCCGCCGAAAAGCACGGCAATGCGGCTCATCAGGTATTGCCGGTCGTAGGCATAACGATCCTCTTCCGGCAACTGCATGGTCAGGCCCAGAGCACGACCACGCGGAATGATGGTGACCTTGTGCACCGGGTCGGACTTCGGCACCAGCTTAGCGACGACAGCATGGCCCGACTCGTGGTAGGCCGTATTCAGCTTCTCGTCCTCGCTCATGACCATGCTGCGGCGCTCGGCACCCATCATGATCTTGTCCTTGGCCTTCTCGAAGTCATCCATATCGACCAGGCGCTTGTTGGTACGTGCCGCAAACAAGGCCGCCTCATTGACTAGGTTGGCCAGATCGGCGCCAGAGAAGCCAGGGGTACCACGGGCGATGATGTCGGCTTTGACGTCACCGGAAATCGGCACCTTGCGCATATGAACCTTGAGGATTTCCTCGCGGCCGCGAATATCCGGCAGCGGCACGACCACCTGACGGTCGAAGCGCCCCGGACGCAGCAGCGCCGGATCGAGGATGTCCGGACGGTTGGTCGCGGCAATCACGATGATGCCGGAGTGGCCTTCGAAACCATCCATTTCGACCAGCAACTGGTTCAGGGTCTGTTCACGCTCGTCATTGCCGCCACCCAAGCCGGCACCGCGATGGCGGCCGACGGCATCGATTTCGTCGATGAAGATGATGCATGGCGCGTGCTTCTTGGCATTCTCGAACATGTCGCGAACGCGGGCAGCGCCGACGCCGACAAACATTTCGACGAAATCGGAACCGGAGATGCTAAAGAACGGCACCTTGGCTTCGCCGGCGATCGCCTTGGCGAGCAGCGTCTTACCGGTACCCGGGTTGCCGACCATCAGCACGCCCTTGGGAATGCGGCCACCAAGCTTCTGGAACTTGGAAGGATCGCGCAGGAAATCGACAATCTCCTGGACCTCCTCTTTCGCTTCGTCGCAACCGGCGACATCGGCAAAAGTAACGACATTCTGTGCTTCGTCGGTCATTCGGGCGCGCGACTTGCCGAACGAGAAGGCCCCGCCCTTGCCGCCACCCTGCATCTGGCGCATGAAGAACACCCAGACGCCGATCAGCAGCAGCATCGGGAACCAGCTGACGAAGATGCTCATCAGGAAGGATTGCTCTTCTTCCGGCTTGGCCTCGATCTTGACACCGCTCTTCAGAAGGTCGGAAACCAGCCAGAGATCAGGCGGCGAATAGGTGGTGATGCGCTTGCCGTCGGTAGTCGTCGCCTTCAGGGTACGACCTTCCATGACGACCTTGTTGATGCGCCCCTGCTTGACCTCTTCGATGAATTGCGAGTACTCGACCGAGCCTTGCGCGACCTGGCGGGTGTTGAACTGATTGAACACGGTCATCAGCACGAGACCGATGACCAGCCAGATTGCGAGGTTTTTGAACATGTTGTTCAAGCTTGCTCTCCTTCTACAGCGCCGAGCGACAAAAGCACCATTCTATACATAAGTTTCAACGCAAAACACGCCCGAGCAAATAAAGCTCGGCGCTCCGATCACGAGAGGCATCCGGTTTGCGAACCACGACTGTCTTGAACACTTCGCGCATCGAACGGAGAAACGTCTCGTAATCCGTTCCTTGAAAAACTTTGACCAGAAAAGCGCCATCCGGTTTCAGGTGCACCTTGGAAAACTCCAGTCCCAGTTCCGCCAGGTACATGATTCTGGCCTGGTCAACAAGCGGTACACCGGACATATTGGGGGCCATGTCGGACATTACAAGCCCAACGTGACGGCCATTCAGCTTTTCTTCCAGGGTTCTCAGCACATCATCCTCACGGAAATCGCCCTGAATGAATTCGACGCCATGCAGGGGCTCCATCTCCAGCAAGTCGAGTGCAAATACCAAGCCGCCATCGCCGACCCGCTTCGCCGCGACCTGTGACCACCCTCCCGGGGTGGCACCGAGGTCGACAACGACCTCGCCGCGCCGCAGCAACTTGTCCTTGTCGTCGATCTCCATCAGTTTGAAAGCGGCACGCGAACGCCAACCCTCTTTCTTGGCGAGCTGGACATACGGGTCATTTACATGCTCCCGCATCCACGCTTTGCTGGTCCTGGTTCTGCTCATTCGGTAAAATGCCGTTTTTGAAAGGTTTACTATGCTGCAATTATCGTCTGTCGAGCGCCGCGAACTGCGCGCCCGTGCCCACAACCTGAATCCTGTCGTCTCGATTGCCGAAAACGGCCTCACCGAGGCCGTACTCAAGGAAATCGAGGTCAATCTCAACGCTCACGAACTGATCAAGATACGCGTTTATGGCGACAGCCGTGAGAACCGCGTCGCCTATCTTGAACAAATCTGTTCCAAACTCGGCGCTGCCGACGTTCAACATATCGGCAAACTGCTGGTGATTTACCGCCCCGCCCCGCTTGAGAATACGGCGCCAGCCACGTCCCCAAGCCCGAAAACTAGGCCGCGCCGCCCAGCCTCCGCCCCGAGCAAGACAACCAAGCGCAGTTTCCAGGGCTGATTATTTCAGTCCTTTGCCGGCCCAGACCACCAGCCACAATCCCAACATGCTCTGGACCAGATAGAGGATGCTGGAAAATCCGTGCCACGCGGCGAATCGGTCGCGCAACACGCTTTCCATCACCTCGCGCGGCAAGGCATCGGCTTTCAGTTGTGCCATCAGGGGCTGAATGCCAAACTGGCTGGCGGCGGTCAGCAAGGCCATCACCACAACCAGCCAGAACACCGCACACCTGAAAATCCCGCCACCGCGACGGAGCAATAGGAAAACAGTCAGGTAGGTCGCGCTACCCAGGCCAACCCAGCCGATCAACGCAAACAGCTTTCCGGCCACCATGCCGGCCGTTTGCCGATCGGTCAGACTGGAAAACAGAACGGGAGCGACGATGTATCCGATAGCCCACAGCCCGCCCACCCACAAAGTGATGGTGAGCAGATAGAGGGCCTCGGACAGCTTTCTCATCGCGGCCTATTCGTAGCGGACATCGATGATTTCGTATTCCCGAATACCGCCGGGAGCCAGCACCTGGGCAATGTCACCGGCGTATTTTCCGATCAGCGCCCGGGCCATCGGCGAAGCAACCGACAGCTTGCGGTTCTTGATATCGGCCTCATCCTCGCCGACGATCTGATAAGTCACGGCATCGCCGGTATCCTGATCCTCGATATCGACCGTGGCGCCAAAGACACAGCGTCCGTCGGCATCGAGCAGCTTGGGATCGATGATCTGCGCATTCGACAGCTTGCCCTCGACCTCCTGGATTCGCCCTTCAACAAAGCCCTGGCGCTCCTTGGCCGCGTCGTACTCGGCGTTCTCCGAGAGATCGCCGTGCGAGCGCGCTTCGGCAATTGCCGCAATGACGCTCGGACGCTCGATGGTCTTCAGGCGATGCAACTCTTCGCGGAGTTTTTCGGCACCGGCTACGGTCAACGGGACTTTACTCATAATTTCTTCCAGCAAAAGCAAACCGCCGGCGCCCGTAAAGGGCAGCCCGGCGGTTCAGGTTAGTCTCAGTGAAGTTGCTCGTGCAGCGCCTGGATCGAATAAACGTGCAACTCGCCACGATTGCGAATACCTTCAGCGGCAGCTTCTGCGCCCCAGATCGTCGTGTACATCGTGACCCGCGCCTGCAGGCCGGAAGTCCGGATCGACCGCGAGTCGCCAATCGCCTGACGCTTTTCTTCCACCGTGTTGATGATCAGCGAAATTTCGTTGTTTTTGATCATGTCGACAATATGCGGACGCCCCTCGGTTACCTTGTTGACCGACTGTACCGGTAGCCCGGCCGCGGCGATGGCATGCGCCGTTCCGCGCGTGGCTACGAGATGGAAACCGACTTCATGCAGGTGACGGGCAATTTCGATGGCCTTAGCCTTGTCGCTGTCCTTGACCGACAGGAAGACCTTGCCGGAGGTCGGCAACTTGACGCTGGCGGCCAGTTGCGACTTGACGAAAGCTTCGGCAAAGGTGGTGCCGACCCCCATCACTTCGCCGGTCGACTTCATTTCCGGGCCAAGAATGGTATCGACGCCGGGGAACTTGACGAAGGGGAAGACGGCTTCCTTGACCGAGTAATACGGCGGGATCACTTCCTTGGTCACGCCCTGGTCCTTCAGGCTGCGCCCGGACATACAACGGGCAGCAATCTTCGCCAGTTGCAGGCCGGTGGCCTTGGAGACGAACGGCACGGTGCGCGAAGCACGCGGATTGACTTCGAGCACGTAGACGTCGTTGTCCTTGATGGCGAACTGTACGTTCATCAGACCGCAAACGTTCAGCGCCTTGGCCATCAGCTTGGTCTGCCGACGCAGTTCATCCTGGACAGCGGGCGACAGTGAATAAGGCGGCAACGAGCAGGCCGAGTCGCCGGAGTGCACGCCGGCCTGCTCGATGTGTTCCATGACGCCGCCAATGATGACTTCCTCACCATCGGACAGGGCATCGACGTCGCACTCGACGGCATCGTTCAGGAAGCGGTCAAGGAGCACCGGCGAATCATGGGAAACCTTGACTGCTTCGCGCATGTAACGCTCGAGATCCTTCTGCTCATGGACGATTTCCATGGCCCGGCCACCCAACACGTAGGACGGACGGACTACCAGCGGATAACCGATTTCCTGCGCCAGACGCAGGGCGTCTTCTTCGGTACGGGCCGTACGGTTCGGCGGCTGCTTCAGGCCGAGTTCGTGCAACAGCTTCTGGAAGCGCTCGCGGTCTTCGGCGATGTCAATCGATTCCGGCGTCGTGCCGATGATCGGCACACCGTTGGCTTCGAGGGCCAGGGCGAGTTTGAGCGGGGTCTGGCCGCCGTACTGGACGATGACGCCGACCGGCTTCTCGATGGCGACGATTTCCAGCACATCTTCCAGCGTCAGCGGCTCGAAGTACAGGCGATCGGAGGTGTCGTAGTCAGTAGACACGGTTTCCGGATTGCAGTTGACCATGATCGTTTCGTAACCGTCTTCGCGCATCGCCATCGCGGCATGCACGCAGCAGTAGTCGAACTCGATGCCCTGGCCGATGCGGTTCGGACCGCCGCCCAGCACCATGATCTTCTTCTTGTCGGTCGGATTGGCCTCGCACTCGTCCTCGTAGGTCGAGTACATATAGGCGGTACCGGTCGAAAATTCGGCGGCGCAGGTGTCGACCCGCTTGTACACCGGGCGGACGTTCAGTTCATGGCGACGGGCGCGGAATTCGGTTTCGGTGGTCTTCAGCAGATAGGCCAGCCGACGGTCGGCAAAGCCCTTGCGCTTCAGGTAACGCAGTTCTTCAGCAGTCAACGACCCCAGATCGCGTTTTTCCACTTTCAGTTCGAGATCGACGATCTCCTTGATCTGCACCAGGAACCACGGATCAATCTTGGTCAGCTCGAACACTTTTTCGACCGACATGCCGACGCCGAAGGCATCGGCGACGTACCACAGGCGATCCGGCGTCGGCCGGGCGAGTTGCTCGTCGATGGTTTCCGGATCGACCGATTTCAGGTTGAAGCCATCGACGCCGACCTCAAGGCCCCGGAGAGCCTTCTGCAGCGATTCCTGGAAAGTGCGGCCGATGGCCATGACTTCGCCGACCGACTTCATCTGCGTCGTCAAGGTGGAATCGGCCTGCGGGAATTTCTCGAAGGCGAAACGCGGCACCTTGGTGACGACGTAGTCGATCGACGGCTCGAAGGAGGCCGGGGTCTTGCCACCAGTGATGTCGTTGGCCAGTTCATCGAGCGTATAGCCGACGGCCAGCTTGGCAGCGATCTTGGCGATCGGGAAGCCGGTCGCCTTGGAGGCCAGCGCCGACGAACGCGAGACGCGCGGATTCATCTCGATGACGATCATCCGTCCGTCCTTCGGGTTGATCGAGAACTGCACGTTGGAACCGCCGGTATCGACACCAATTTCGCGCAGCACGGCGATCGAGGCGTTGCGCAGGATCTGGTATTCCTTGTCGGTCAGCGTCTGGGCCGGGGCGACAGTGATCGAGTCGCCGGTATGCACGCCCATCGGATCAAGATTCTCGATCGAGCAGATGATGATGCAGTTGTCCGCCTTGTCGCGGACCACTTCCATCTCGTACTCCTTCCAGCCGAGCAGCGATTCTTCGATCAGCAGCTCGTTGGTCGGCGAGGCTTCCAGGCCGCGCTTGCAGATGGTCTCGAACTCTTCCATGTTGTAGGCGATGCCGCCGCCGGTGCCACCCAGCGTGAAAGAGGGCCGGATGATGGTCGGAAAACCGATCGCAGCCTGGACTTGATAGGCCTCTTCCATGCTGTGGGCGGTGGCTGAACGAGCAGAACCGAGACCAATCTTGGTCATCGCATCCTTGAACTTCTGGCGGTCTTCGGCCTTGTCAATGGCTTCCTTGGAAGCACCGATCAGTTCGACCTTGAACTTCTCCAGCACGCCTTCGCGGTCGAGATCAAGCGCGCAGTTCAGCGCGGTCTGACCGCCCATGGTCGGCAGCAGCGCATCCGGACGTTCCTTTTCGATGATCTTGGCGACGACCTGCCAGGTGATCGGCTCGATATAGGTAACGTCGGCCATTTCCGGGTCGGTCATGATCGTCGCCGGGTTGGAGTTGACCAGAATGACCTTGTAACCCTCTTCGCGCAGTGCCTTGCAGGCCTGGGCGCCAGAGTAGTCGAATTCGCAAGCCTGACCGATGATGATCGGGCCGGCGCCAATAATCAAAACACTCTTAATATCTGTACGTTTCGGCATATGTTTCTCGCTTATTTCGCCGCTTGTTTTGCGTTATCTAGTGCAGTCGAGCCGCGCGCCATCAGATCGAGGAAGCGGTCGAACAGGTAGGCCACGTCATGCGGCCCCGGGCTGGCTTCCGGGTGCCCCTGGAAGGAGAAGGCCGGCACGTCGGTGCGGGCAATCCCTTGCAGCGAGCCGTCGAACAGCGAGACGTGCGTCGCCCGCAGATTGGCCGGCAGGGAATCGATATCGGCGGCAAACCCGTGGTTCTGGCTGGTAATCAACACCTGGCCACTGTCCAGGTCCTTGACCGGGTGATTGGCGCCGTGGTGGCCGAACTTCATCTTGGCCGTCTTGGCGCCGGAAGCCAGCGCCAGCAACTGGTGGCCGAGACAGATGCCGAAAGTCGGCACGCCCCGCTCGAGAAATTCACGAATGGCGGCAATGGCGTAGTCGCAGGGCTCCGGATCGCCGGGCCGTTGGAGAGAAAGATGCCGTCCGGCTTCATCGCCAGCACATCGGCGGCCGGCGTCTGGGCCGGGACGACCGTCAGCTTGCAGCCGCGCTCGACGAGCATGCGCAGGATATTGCGCTTGACGCCGAAATCGTAGGCCACAACATGGAAGCGCGCTTCCGGCCCTTTTTCGTAGCCGTCCAGCGTCCATTCACCTTCGGTCCAGGGATAGCTTTCCGTAGCGGAAACCACCTTGGCCAAGTCCATCCCGGCCAAGCCGGGGAAGGCACGCGCCATGGCCAGCGCTTTGGACTCATCGATCTCGCCAGCCAGGATGCAACCAGCCTGGGCACCCTTTTCGCGCAGGATGCGGGTCAGCTTGCGCGTATCGATGCCGGCGATGGCAACGATGCCATGCTTTTTCAGGTAGGGCGAAAGGTCTTCCTGGGCCCGCCAGTTGGAGGCGACCAGCGGCAGGTCACGAATGACCAACCCGGCGGCGTAATTGGCATTGGATTCAAAATCTTCCGCATTGCAACCGGTGTTGCCGATATGCGGATAGGTCAAGGTGACGATTTGCCGGCAATAGGATGGATCGGTGAGGATTTCCTGATAGCCGGACATGGCGGTGTTGAACACCACCTCGCCACTGGTAACACCATCTGCGCCGATGGATTGGCCCTTGAATACCGTTCCGTCGGCGAGGGCGAGAATGGCGGGGGTAAATGAGGGCAGCAACGACACGACCGGCTCTCCTAGTATTTTCTGCTTGTTCATGTGCCAAGCGGGAAGGCTTGCGCCTCCCCGCTTGTGCTTTTTTAACCTTCCTATTCTAGCCGAAAACTAGCTTTTCAGGCAAATTCAAGGGATTACACGGGTATCGACAAACTGCTTCAGGAGCGGGTGAATCCGCTCCATCTCGTCCGCCAGCTCGCCATACAGACGCTGACAGGCCGGCCAGTCAACCCGCCCCTCCACCATGGCCGCATTCTCGAGCGCCATCGCCTGACGCCTGGCCAGTTCTGCATGAAACATCGCGAGCAGACTTTTTAGGGTGTGGGCGTGGATTCGCAACGCTTGGGAATCAGCCGCGGCCAGCGCCTGATTTAGCCGATTGAGGTGATCGCCCCACTCCGCGAGCAGCATGCTGGCCATCGTCGCGAAAAGTTCGACATCGCCAATGTTGTGCAGCGCCGCCTTCAGATCGAGCCGCCCCCCCTGCCGGGAGCGGCGACAAGTCGGCATCCAGCAGCTGGCCACCCCCGGATGCCTCGCAGGAGCGCGCCAGCGCCGCACAGAGCTGCTCCGGCCGTAGCGGCTTGGCCAGATAATCGTTCATCCCGGCTTCCAGACACCGCTCTCGATCACTAGCCATGACATTGGCCGTCATCGCGATGATGTAGACCTGTCGAAACTCGCTGGACACCACCCAACTGCGCCGCATTTCGCGCGAGCGGATGGCCTCGGTAGCCTCGATACCCCCCATCACGGGCATCTGCATACCCATCAGAATGACGTCGAATTGGCCACTGTCGAACAGCTCAACAGCCTCCGCGCCATTGTTGGCCACCACGACATGATGAGAACTGCGTTCCAGAAGGCGCACGGCGAGTTCCTGATTCACCGGATTGTCCTCGACCAGCAGGATCCGCAAATTCCGCCCCGAATCCGGTTGCTGTACATCAAGGTCGAACGGCGCGAGACTCAGCCCGCCCACGTCGCCCCCCTCCGCCAATCCCAGCGCATCGGCCAGATCATCAGCCCCGATTGGTTTGACTAGATGGGCCGAGACGCCAATTTCGCGCAGACGGGCGAGATCCTGTCGCTGATTCTCCGTCGTCAGCATGACGACCAGACGCTCGCCCCGCGCACCGTTACGCCACCCTTCGGCGAGCGCAAAGCCGGCCGGGGCATCCATTTTGGCATCGACAAAAATATAGTCATAAGAGAAGTCGACTGCGCGAGTCCGCTCGATGGCAGCCTCCGCGGCCCCGCCATCGGCGACCAGTGCCGTCTGGACACCGAGCCGTTCCAGCATTTCAACCAGCCCCTGCCCAGCCGTGGCGTTGTCTTCGATGACCAGCGCGCGGCGACCACGAAATCTGGCGTCAGGCACTGGCCGCGGGCGAATCTCGGAATCGGTGCCAAACCTGATCGTGAAGTGGAATACGGACCCGACCCCTGGCGCGCTCTCCAGCCAGATCCGGCCATCCATCAATTGCACCAGACGCGCGCTGATCGCCAGGCCGAGGCCCGTGCCACCAAAACGCCGAGTTGTCGACACATCGGCTTGTGAAAATGCCTCGAAAATTGCCTGCTGCTTTTCAGGCGGGATACCGATCCCGGTATCCCGGATCGAGAAACGAAGAAAGACCGAGCCGTCGGTCTGTTGATCGACGACCACCTCAAGCGCAACCTCGCCCCGTTCCGTGAACTTGATGGCATTACCGACCAGATTGATGATCACCTGACGCAAACGTGTCGGATCGCCGACCACCCGTTGCGGCACCTCCGGCCGGATATCGGCGATCAGCTCCAGGCTTTTTTTGTGGGCGCTGACGGCAAGCACCCGAATCGACTCCAGCAAGGCATCGTGGATCAAAAAGGGAATGCTCTCGAAGCGGACCTTACCGGCCTCGATCTTGGAGAAATCGAGGATGTCGTTGACGATCGTCAGCAACGCCTCGGCCGAGGACTTGACGGTCTTCAGATAATGCCGCTGCTCGGCATCGAGCTCGGTATCGAGCGCCAGTTCGGTCATCCCGATGATGCCGTTCATCGGCGTCCGAATCTCGTGGCTCATGTTGGCGAGGAAGGCGCCACGCGCCTTGTTGGCAGCCTCGGCCGCCTCCTTTGCGGAAATCAGCGCCGCCTCGACGGCCTTGACCTCACTGATATCGCGCTGCAAGAGCAACAGGCGGAGCGGCTCGCCGTCGGCATCGCATGCCGCCACCGCGCCGCGCAGCAGGAACCATCGCCACTGGCCGTCGCGCGCCTTGAGCCGGCACTCGGCCTGAAAATAATGTTCCTTGCTCTGCGCCTGGGCCGCCATGCGCGCCAGGAGCGCCCGCAGATCTTCCGGATGAACCAGCCGCTGCCAGTGGGCAATCGTATTGTCCAGCTCATCGGAGCCATAGCCGAGCATCTCTTTCCAATGCCGACCGGATTCGATGGTCCCGCTACGCAGATTCCAGTCCGCCAGGGCATCGCCCGACAGCATGCCCTGCCAGTTGTTCAGGCCGACATAAGCGCCATAAGCCGAATCGACCTGACCCAGCAACTTCTCCAGCCCCTGGACCAGTTCCGTTTGCTGGGCGGCGCGAGCCGCCTCGACCAACTGCCTGAACTGCGGCTCGCCATCGCCACCAAAAACTTCCTGAAGTTGACGAGTCAGCAGGCGGGATTTCATGGCCTCTAGCGCAGGCCGAGGACGTCCTGCATGTCGAACAGACCGCTCTGGCGACCGGCGATGAAGCGGGCTGCGCGCAGGCTACCCAGGGCGTAAGGCATCCGGCTGCTCGCCTTGTGGGTCACTTCGACGCGTTCACCGAGGCCGCAGAACATCACGGTGTGGTCGCCGACGATATCACCGCCCCGGACCGTGGCAAAACCGATGGTCGACGGGTCGCGTTCACCGGTCACGCCTTCGCGGCCATAGACCGCGCATTCCTTGAGGTCGCGCTCCAGGGCGTTGGCCACCACCTCGCCCATGCGCAGGGCCGTCCCGGACGGCGCGTCGATCTTCATGCGATGGTGGGCCTCGACGATTTCGATGTCGTAACCCTGATTCAGGATGCGGGCTGCGGTATCGAGCAGCTTGAAGACCAGATTGACGCCGACCGCCATGTTCGGCGCGAAGACGACGGGAATATCCTGGGCGGCGGCGGTGATCGCTGCTTTGCCCTCCGCCTCGAAACCGGTGGTCCCGATGATGATGCCGACCCCGGCCTGGCGGCAGAGCTCGAGATGGTGCAAGGTTCCCTGCGGGCGCGTGAAGTCGATCAGGCAGTCGATTCCTTTCAGTCCGCCGACCAGATCATCGGAAACCAAAACATCTGCGGCCAGACCAACCAGTTCGCCGGCGGATTTGCCGATCGCCGGGCTACCCGGCTGATCAAAAGCCCCCCCGAGCACGACCTGCTCATCCTTGAGCACAGCCTCGATCAACATGCGACCCATGCGGCCGCTGGCACCGACGATGCCAATGCGTGTCTTGCTCATAGCCTAAAACCCCAACATGTCCATGAAACGGCGGAAGTAACCCGGTTCCTCGCGCGGCGGCAGCGGCTTGTCGGCCGCCTCGCCCGACAAGGTCCCGAGGTCGACCAGACGGCTTCTGGCGGTCGGCATGTTCAATTCGCCGGTATCGGCGACCGCAACATCCCCGTTCACGCGCTCCAGGCGGCCGTCGGAATTGAAGAAAACAGCAAACCTGCGGACCTCAACCTGGCCAGTCCGGCCATTCTGGTAGCGATAGACGTAGTCCCAGCGCTGCAGATGAAACATATCCGCAATCAGCGGCGTACCGAGCAGAAAACGCACCTGGTCACGCGTTTGGCCGGGTTTGAGTTGAGCCACCATTTCCTGGCTCAGCACATTGCCCTGCTGGACATCGATCTTGTATTCGTTAATGAAGCTCGGCTTGGTCGAACAAGCGGCCAGCAGCGTAAAAATGGCTGCAAAAAACAATGGGCGGGTGCGGAGCATGCGGGATTCCGGAGTTTCTCAAACGGCTTTGAAGCGGTATATCATACCCGAAATCCCCAATCGGCCTGCGCCAACACTCCCTGGAATTACAGCATATGAGCGACCCCCAAAGCCTCAAGAACATGGGCCTGAAAGCCACCTTTCCGCGCCTGAAAATTCTTGAGCTTTTCGAGAAGAGCACCCTCCGGCACATGACTGCCGAAGACGTCTATCGCATGCTGATCGCGGAACACATGGATATCGGCCTAGCCACCGTCTATCGCGTGCTCACCCAGTTCGAACAGGCCGGACTGCTTGAACGCCATTTCTTCGAATCGGGCAAGGCGGTATTCGAGATCAACCGCGGCAAGCACCACGACCACTTGGTCTGCATCGACTGCGGCCGGGTCGAGGAGTTCTACGATCCAGAAATCGAAAAGCGACAGAATGCCATCGCCAAGGAACGTGGTTTCGCCATTCAGGATCACGCGCTCTATCTCTACGCCCAGTGCCTGAAGACAGATTGCCCGCATCGCGACAACCCGGACCGCAAAGTCTGAGCCGCTGTTTTTCGATGTCTAATCTAACTTCCGTGGCGCTGGGGAACTGGTTCTCCTCGGCAGGTGCCACTTTTTTGCTGATTGCCCTGGCCGAATTCGGTGACAAGAGCCAGCTCGTCTGCATGACGCTGGCCGCCCGTCATCGCGGTTTGCCGGTCGTACTCGGCGCCATTGCCGCTTTTGCCGTTCTCAATCTGCTGGCCGTCTTGTTCGGAGCCGCAGTCGCCGCCTGGCTACCAGAGTGGGTAGTGACGGTGGCCGTGGCGCTGCTGTTTGCCGTTTTCGGCGTCAGTGCCTTGCGCTACCAGGAAGAAGACGAGGACGAAGATGTCGAGGAAAAGCCCGGCCACGGCATTTTCGCCACGACCTTCCTGCTGATTTTCCTGGCCGAATTTGGTGACAAGACGCAGATTGCGGTAGCTGGCATGGGCAGCACGACCGAAATGGCTGCCGTCTGGCTGGGCGCCACGCTGGCCCTGAGTTGCACTTCGATCCTCGGCGTCATGGCCGGCCGCAAGTTCTTGCACAAGCTGCCGCTGCTCTGGATTCATCGCATCAGCGGCCTGTTCTTCCTGGCGCTGGCAGCCTACGCACTTTCCCGCCTGCTTTAGGCCTGCGCCTGAAAACTGCTTGATCCCGGTTGTGCCGCGGCTATCTGTCGGTAGGCGGCAATTGCACTGTTGACCGGCTCCTCGCTCGCCGACACATCATCGGGCTGCTGCGCCATTTCAGCGCGCGCCTGCATTTCCATCTGCCCGGCCGTAGCCGCAACCCGCCGGTCCTGCGTTGACGGATCGGCCGGCGCCAGCGCGGCGGCCCTGATCTGCTGGGCCCTGGCGATCGTTTCATCCGGCGTTCGGCCCGGCGAAACATCGATCGAAACCTCGCCGGCAACGGCATAGCGCTTGTTGTCGGGCCCGGACTGATACTCGTAACTACCGCCCCGAACCAGTCCCGCTCCGGCCGCCATGTGGGCCTGCTCGTGCGATTTGACCTGGCGATCGGTTACCCGGAGCGCCGCGACCTGGCGCTGCTGCTCGGGCGTCAAAGCATTGCTCTGCGCCGCGGAATAAGAAACAGAGGAGTTGCTGCCGACCGCCCCGATCATGACCCGTCAACAATGGAAGCCCGCTCTGACTATAGTGGGCTGGACGCCTGATTTTTGACTTTTTTGCTTCTTGACCCCAGCAACTCGCCGGCATGCTGCAGGGTTATCTCGGTGATATCGACGCCGCCCAGCATGCGAGCAACTTCCCGGACACGGCCATCCTGATCGAGCGGCCGGATCGAGCTCAGCGTCGCACCATCGCGCGTCGCCTTGCTGACCTGCCACTGCCAGTCGGCCTGCGCCGCCACTTGCGGCAAATGCGTCACGCACAACACCTGGCGTTCGCTTCCCAGTTCGTTGAGCAGGCGACCGACGATTTCGGCAACACCACCGCCGATGCCGACATCCACTTCGTCGAAGATCAGCGTCGGTACGCTGGCCGAGCGCGAGGTCAGCACCTGGATGGCCAGGCTGATCCGCGACAATTCGCCGCCGGAGGCGACCTTGGACAGCGGCTTGGCCTCGTTGCCGGCCAGGCCAGCAATACGGAATTCGACCTGCTCCAGGCCGTAGACGGCACCATTCTCGGCGGGCAGCAGGGCGATTTCGAAGCGCCCGGAGGACAGCGCCAACTGGCGCATGATTTCGCTGACCGCCAGGCCCATCGCCTCTGCCGTCTGTCGACGCCCGGCCGAAAGCGCCTGCGCCTTAGTCATGTAATCGTCGCGGGCGGCGGCAACCCGGGTTTCGAGGGCGGCCAGATCGGTCGAGGCATCGAGCACCGCCAGCCGTTGCTGCCAGCCTTTGAGCAGTTCAGGCAAGCCGTCCGGCTGCATCCGATACTTGCGGGCGGCGCCGAGCACAGCTTCCATCCGGCGGTCGATTTCACCGAGGCGCGCCGGATCGAGGTCTACCCGGTCGGTATAGCGGCGCAGCGTCGATACCGCTTCGGAGAGTTCGGCCTGCACCGATTGCACCAGCGCCGCGACTTCCTGCAAGGCCGGATCGTACTCGGACAGCGAATCGAGCCGTGCGCCAACGCTATCGATCTGCCGCTCGCAGGCCGCGTCGTCGTCGGCCAGCACGGCCAGCGCGAACTGCGCCCCCTCGATCAAACTGGTGGCATGTCCTAAACGACGATGCTCGACTTCCAGCCCGGCCCATTCGTCGGCCGAGAAGGCCAGCGTTTCCAGCTCGCGGACCTGCCATTCCAGCTGTTCACGCTCGCGCACCAGCGCATCCGCGCCTTCGCTGGCCGTACGCAACAAAGCCTCGACCTCCCGCCAGGCGCGGAAGGCCGCCGCCACCTGAGCAGCCTGCCCGCCAAGGCCGGCATGGGCGTCGAGCAATTGGCGCTGGGCATCGGCGCGCAGCAAGGATTGATGGGCATGCTGGCCGTGGATATCGACCAGCCAGTCGCTGACTTCGCGTAATTGCTGAACCGTCGCCGGTGAGCCGTTGATATAGGCCCGCGAACGACCGCCGGCATCGACCACGCGGCGCAGCAGCAATTCGCCGTCGCCTTCGAGATCGTTGGCGGCCAACCATTCGCCGACCTGCGGCAGGGCGGCGACCTCGAAGGTGGCCGCAACTTCCGCCTTGTCGCAGCCAGAACGCACGACGCCGGCATCGGCCCGCTCGCCGAGGGCCAGGGCCAAGGCATCAATCAGGATCGACTTGCCGGCACCGGTTTCCCCGGTCAGGGCGCCGAAACCGGTGGCAAACTCCAGCTCCAGCCGGTCGACAATGACGAAATCGCGGATGGTCAGGTGACGCAACATCAGGGACCTTTGGGCCGTTCACTCCACTGGAGCTTCTGGCGGAGCATGGCGAAATAGCTGTAACCCGGCGGATGCAGGAAGCAGATGGCGTATTCGGAACGGCGCAGGCGGACGCAATCGTCGCGCTCGAGGTCGAGCGTCACCTGGCCGTCGAAGTGCACGCGCGGGTCGTCGGCATTGGCGATGCGCAGTTCGATGTCGGCGCTGTCATTGACGATGATCGGCCGGTTGGTCAGGGCATGCGGGCAGAGCGGCACGAGCCCGATACCGCCCAGGGTCGGATGCGTAATCGGGCCACCGGCCGACATCGAGTAGGCGGTAGACCCGGTCGGCGTCGAGACGATCAGGCCGTCCGAACGAAGGTTGTAGATGAATTCGCCGTCGATGAAGAGTTCGAACTCGATCATCCGGCCGATCGCCCCCTTGTCGACGACGACATCGTTGAGCGCCAGATTGGTGGCGATTTCCTTGCCGTCGCGAAGCACCTCGGCCGAGAGCAGCATCCGCGTTTCCTCGATGAAACGGCCATCGAGCAGATCGTCCATGCAGGTCAGCATGTCGTCGCGGGCAATGTCGGTCATGAAGCCGAGCCGCCCCTGATTGACCCCGACCAGCGGCACGCAATAGCGGGCCAGACGGCGCGCCGCGTTGAGCATGGTGCCGTCGCCACCGAGCACGATGGCGAGATCGGCATGAGCCCCGATGTCGTTGAAGCCGCAGGTCACCCAGCGCGCCAGATCGACGATGCGCCCGATATGCTCGGCGGTCTCCCGTTCGATGAAGACCGAAATACCCCGCTCGTGCAGGTATTCGGCCAGACGACGCAAGGACTCGGCAATTTCCGGGCTATGGTATTTGCCGACCAGGGCGATGGTCTTCGGTGAGCGATGGGAAGCGAAGCCTCTGTTCATGTCCCGAATTCTTGCATAAAAATTGCGTTGCCGCGCCGCCCGCGGATTTTTGTACAATGCCCTGCCATGCTGGACGAACGCTCACGCACCCTTCTCAAAGCGCTGGTTGAACATTACATCGCGGATGGTCAGCCGGTCGGCTCGCGTGCCCTGTCCAAGTTTTCCGGCCTCGATCTGTCGCCGGCCACCATCCGCAACGTGATGGCCGATCTCGAGGAAGCCGGCTTTGTCGCCAGCCCGCACACCTCGGCCGGGCGCATCCCGACGGCGCGCGGCTATCGGCTGTTCGTCGACAGCCTGCTCACCGTGCAAACGCTCGAAGCCCGCCAGATGGGTGCCATGGAAGAGGCCTTGCAAGGTCGGCCGTCGAACCAGATCATTTCCAGCGCCTCGCAACTGCTATCCAGCCTGACTCACTTCGCCGGCGTCGTCATCGCGCCGCGCCGGGCAAGCAGTCGCATTCGCCAGATCGAATTTCTCAGCCTGTCGGAAAAGCGCATCCTGCTGATTATCGTCACCACCGATGGCGATGTGCAGAACCGCATCCTGAATACCGACAAGGCCTACTCGCCCTCCGAACTGGTCAGCGCCGCGAATTATCTGACGCAGAATTTTGCCGGCCTCGATTTCGAGCAGATACGGCAGCGCCTGGCCAGCGAAATCATGCAGCTGCGCGAAGACATCAAACCGCTAATGGAACAGGCACTGGCCGCTGGCGATGCCGCACTGACCGAAAATGCGACGCCCTATGTGATTTCCGGCGAACGGAACCTGCTCGACGTCGAAGAACTGTCGTCGAACATGAAACGCCTGCGCGAACTGTTCGATCTCTTTGAGCAACGCTCGAGCCTGATGGGCCTGCTCGACGTTTCCCACCGGGCCGAGGGGGTGCGCATCTTCATCGGCGGCGAATCCGGCATCGCCACCCTCGACGAATGCAGCGTCATTACCGCCCCCTATTCTGTCGATGGCCAGATCGTCGGTTCGGTCGGCGTCATCGGACCGACCCGCATGGCCTATGAACGGGTGATCCCGATTGTCGACATCACCGCCCGCCTGCTGTCCAGCGCCCTCTCCTACAACCCGGAAAAATAAATGCCCCGCTTTCTGCCCGAACCGCCGTACCGGCATGGCACACCCTCGTCCACCGCCATCGTGCTGGTCAACCTGGGCACCCCGGAGGCACCGACTGCACCGGCCCTGAAGCGCTATCTGCGTGAATTTCTATCCGATCCGCGCGTCGTCGAGATTCCCAAGCCGATCTGGTGGCTGATCCTCAACGGCATCATCCTCAACGTCCGCCCCAAGAAATCGGCCGCCAAGTACGCCAGCGTATGGCTGCCCGAAGGTTCGCCGCTGCGCGTCCATACCGAACGCCAGGCGAAGCTGCTCAAGGGGTTGCTTGGCCAGCGTGGTCATCAGGTCACCGTGACCTTAGCGATGCGCTACGGTTCGCCCTCGGTCCCGGAGGTACTCGGGCGCCTGAAGGCCGCCGGCGCCAGCCGCATCCTGCTTGTGCCGATGTACCCGCACTACTCGTCGAGTACCACCGCCACCGTCGTCGATGAAGCGGCCAAATGGCTGCTGCAATTGCGCAACCAGCCGGAAATGCGCTTCGTCCGCAATTTCCACGACGACGATGGCTACCTGGCCGCGCTCGAACAATCGGTGCGCCGGCACTGGCAGAAAGTCGGCGCACTGGGCAACGACGACCGCCTGTTGATCAGCTTCCACGGCCTACCCAAGCGCAGCCTGGACCTCGGCGACCCCTATTTCTGCGAATGCCACAAGACCGGCCGCCTGCTGGCCGAGCGCCTGAATCTCGGCGCCGACCGCTACCAGATCTGTTTCCAGTCGCGCTTCGGCAAGGCCGAATGGCTGCAGCCCTATACCGCCCCGACGCTGCATGAATGGGGGAAGAAGAGGGTTCGGCGGGTCGACGTGATCTGCCCGGGCTTCGTCGCCGACTGTCTGGAAACACTCGAGGAAATCGCCCAGGAAGGCCGCGACGACTTTCTGACAGCCGGCGGCAAGGAATATCACTACATCCCGGCGCTCAACGAGGACGATGCCTGGATCAAGGCGCTGGCCGATATGGTCGAAAGCCACTTGGCCGGCTGGCCGACCCGGACGCCCGCCGACCCCAACGCACTTGAGCTTACGGTGCGGGAAGCCTTGAAATGGGGCGCCCGGACTTGAAATTCCGCCGGCAGCACAAACATCAGAACAACCTAATATTTGGGGTTCGCCATGAGTGAAAGCCTGCACGTCGTCTGTCCGCACTGCAATGCAGTCAACCGCCTGCCCAATGCCCGTTTGAATGAAAGCCCGAAGTGTGGGCAATGCAGTCAGGCGCTGTTCGTCGGCGAACCGCTGGAACTGACGGCCGCCAATTTCGAACGCCAGATCGGGCGCAACGACCTGCCGGTGGTCGTCGATTTCTGGGCGCCGTGGTGCGGCCCCTGCCGAACGATGGCGCCCAATTTCCACCAGGCGGCCATCGATCTCGAGCCGCGGGTCAGGCTGGCCAAGCTCGATACCGAAGCGGAACAGCAATTGGCTGCCCGTTTCAATATCCGCAGCATTCCGACCCTGGCCATTTTCAAGGATGGCCGGGAAATCGCCCGGCAAAGCGGTGCACTCGACCTCGGCACGCTCAAGCGCTGGATCCAGCCACATCTAAAATAAATTTAACTTTGCTGGTGACCAGCCGTTAACAAGGCGTCAAAACGCCTTACGCGGAGGCCACCATGAAAATCGCCAGTGCCAATCTCGACATGGCCTCCACGCACGCCAGTCTGCAACGCCATGAGGTCAAGGAATCGCTGAAGATGTGGGTCGGCCAGCAGCGCCCCGACTTTGCCGACGAGGCATTCCGCGGCCGAGGTTCGGCGGGCGACCGGGTCAGCATTTCCGATGCCGGCCGGGCGGCGCAATCGGCGGATTCGATCAAGGAAGCCCAGGATGCAGCAGTGGACGGCGATCCGAAGACAATGCTGATCCGCTCCATGCTGGCGTATTTCTTCGGCAAAGAGATCAAGGTTTTTGACGCGACGGAACTGCAGGCGCGCATTGACCAGGCATCCGCCAGTACCAGCCAGGTTGCGGCACAGAGCACTCCTGCCGCCGCTGGTTATGGCATCGAGTACGACTATCACGAGTCCTACACCGAAATCGAACAAACCAGTTTTTCGGCAAGCGGTACGGTCAGGACGGCGGATGGTCGAGAAATCAGCTTCTCACTCGAACTGTCGATGTCGCGCTCCTACTACGAGGAAAGCAACGTCAGCCTGCGTGTTGGCGATGCGGCACGCAAGACTGACCCGCTGGTCCTCAACTTTTCCGGCACCGCCGCCCAGCTAACCGAACAGCGCTTTGCCTTCGACCTGAATTCGGACGGTGACAAGGAGCAGATCAACTTCGTCGCCCCCGGCAGTGGCTTCCTGGTCTTCGACCGCAATCAGGATGGCAAGGTCAATAACGGTAGCGAACTGTTCGGGCCGAGTACCAACAACGGTTTCGGCGAACTGGCAAAACTCGACGACGACCATAATGGCTGGATCGACGAAAACGATGCCGCCTTCAACAAACTTCAGATCTGGACCCGCGATAGTGGTCAGGACAAGCTCCAGTCGCTGGCCGCAGCTGGCGTCGGTGCCATCGCGCTGAGCAGCATCAATACGCCATTCGACCTCAAAGCCAATGACAATGGGCTTCTCGGACAGATCCGCTCATCCGGTATATTTTTGCAGGAAGACGGCGCGGCTGGCACAATTCAACAAATTGACCTGACCGCCTAATAACAACCATCGGCGGCAGCTACTAGGGAGATGAAATGCCGCGCTTTGCCGATTTGAAAATCTGGGTGCGCTTGACCGCCGCCATCTGGCTGATTCTGGCCGTCATCTGGGCAGGAGCCATCATCTGGACATCCCAAGTTAATCGGGATACGGCCATCCGCCAGGCGCAGGACTTCTCGCAAAGCATCCACGAAATGACCATGGCCGGCCTGACCGGCATGATGCTGACCGGCACCGTCGGCCAGCGCGAGGTCTTTCTCGACCAGATCAAGCAACTGTCGATCATCAAGGATCTGCATGTCGCACGCAGCGACGCCGTCGTCAAGATATTCGGGCCGGACACCAAGGGTGGCCGCCAGTTGACGCCGCTCGAACAGCAGGTGATGAGCAGCGGACAGTCTTACATGAAGGTCGAGACGAGCAGCGACAGCTCCTACCTGCAGGTGATCAATCCGACCAAGGCATCCAAGAACTACCTCGGCAAAGACTGCATCATGTGCCATCAAGTTCCAGAGGGTACGGTACTCGGTGTCGTCAGCATGAAGGTTTCCCTCGACTCCGTGGAAGCCGAGGTTTCCGCCTTCCGCCTGAAAATCGGCGGCGTCGCAATTGCGGCGCTAGGCGCTCTGCTGGTCATCATCTATCTGCTGACCCATCACTTTGTAACCGCCCCCCTCGAAGAGCTGCGCAAGGGACTGCGCGACATCGCGAGCGGCGAAGGCGACCTGACGCGCCGACTGCCGATCAAGGGGCAGGACGAAGTCGGCCAGTCAGCGCTGGTCTTCAACGAAATGATGGAAAACTTCAACCAACTTGTGCGCCAGGTACGCGACTCCGCCAGCCAGGTTTCGTCCCGGGTTGCGGCGCTCTCCGACATCGCCGACCGCGTCTCGCAGAGCTCGCACCTGCAGAACGAAAAGTCGATCGAAGCGGCCACCGCGGTCGAGGAACTGGCGGCCAGCATTACATCGATTGCGCATAGTGCCGAAAACGTTCAACACCAGTCGCAGGAAAGCCTGGCCCGAGCCAACGAGGGTAGCCGTAATCTCACGCTGCTGCTCGGCGAAATGGACGTCGTCGAGCACGCCGTCAAGGAAATGGCGACCTCGGTCAACGACTTTGTCCGCAACACCGATGCGATCACCCAGATGACCCGCGAGGTCAAGGATATTGCCGAGCAGACCAACCTGCTCGCCCTCAATGCCGCCATCGAGGCCGCCCGGGCCGGCGAGCAGGGTCGTGGTTTCGCCGTGGTCGCCGACGAAGTGCGCAAACTGGCCGAGAAATCCTCCCGTTCGGCAAGCGAGATCGATGCCATTACCGCCAATCTGAGCGCTCAGTCGGTAGCCGTCCGGCGCAGCATCGAAGCCGGCCTGCATCACCTGGAAAGCAGCCAGTCAGCCGTGGCGACGGTATCAAGCGTGCTGCTGGCAACCAACGGCTCGGTCACCGAAGTCGATCATGGCCTGGACAGCATCGCCTCGGCCACCGAGCAACAACGCCGCGTCTCGGTCAAGGTCGAGGCCAGTATCGAAGCGATTGCCGGCATGGCGCGCGACAACACCGGCACCGTTGAACAGACGGCCGGCGCGGCACACGACCTGAAACGCCTGGCCGAAGGCCTCGCGGCCATGGTTGGCCGCTTCAAGGTCTAGCTGGATCGCTGACGGCAAAACCAAAACCGCCTCTGAACGAGGCGGTTTTCACATCGGCGTCAGTTCGAGGTCGAGACCGCCCCCTGGGCGGGAACGCGTATATCCGCTCAGCGAGCCGCTAGCCATCTGAACCGCCGGCTGCCCAAGAGCCGCGGCAATCTTGTTGACCTCCCGCAGGCGGCGGATCAGCCGCGCCAACAATACATTGCGCATGCGCTCCAGCAACTCCTCCGACGACAGTGCCAGGGCGGCAGCATTGATTTCCAGGAACAGTGTTGGCTCTAGCGTGACCACAGTGGCGTGACGTTGATCGCTGGTCGGATGCATGAAAGCCACCTCACCGATCGGTTCGCCGGGCCCAAGGCGACATAGCGCCTTGCCGTCGATGGAGACCTCGACACAACCGGTAATGATGATCCCGAACAACTTGTTGCGGTCGCCTTCGCAAATGACTGCGACATTGGGCGAAACCTCGCGCCAGACCGCAACCCGCAAGACCTCCCAGAGCTCGATATTCTCGAACTCGGTAAAAAAATCGAGCTTGCGCAGCAACTCGAAGTGCCGGGTATCCTGCGCCGTCTCGTCCTCTTCGAGGATCTGATAGCGCACCGCCGAGAGGTCTTTGGCGAACTCGGCGCCATTCCGGTAGCGACTGTACAAATCTTTTTCCAGCGCCCGCCGGATGATGGCGTTCAGCCCTTCCGGCAGATTCGGGTTGAGCGCGGTAACCGCCGGGGCGTCGGTATTGATGATGCGGTAGACCAACGTTGCCTGGTTGGCGGCCCGGAACGGCAGGCGGCCGGTCAATAGCTGAAAGAGCACGACACCAAGTGAATACAGATCAGTCTTCTGGTTGAGCGGATAACCCTTGATCTGTTCGGGCGACATGTAGGCCGGCGAGCCAACCCCCATGATGAAGGTCGAGTCGCGGTCGAGATCCTTGTTCATGTTCAGGGCAAGGCCGAAATCGGCGATCTTCGCCTCGTCGTTGGCCGCCACCATGATGTTGGCCGGCTTGATGTCGCGGTGGATGATGCCCTGCCGGTAAGCGCTGTCGAGCGCCATGCAGCACTTGAAGATGATACCGATCACCCGGTGCATAGGCAGCAGCTTGTCGATCCGGCAGTGCTGCTCGAGGCCGAACCCGTCGACGTACTCCATGGCGAGATAGGCGAACTCATCTTCGACCACGGCGTCATAGACCCGCACGATGTTCGGATGATCCAGCCGCTTCGAAACCATGCCTTCGTTCTGGAACAACTTGCGCATGCGTCGCGACATAGCGGCGCAATCCTGCCCGAAACGGATCACCTTGACGGCGACCTGACGGCTGGCATCCGGATCGTCGCAGAGGTAGACCGTGGCGGTCGCCCCCTTGCCCAGTTCTCGGATTACTCGATATTTGCCAATTGTTTCCATCATGAACGGCTGGAGAAACTCATCGAATTATCGTAGCACGCAGCAGCCCGGGGCCGCATGCGTTTTGAGGGCCAAGAATTTTCGCCAGGCCTCTTGAAACCGGATAAACACCCCCAAAGTAATAAAGCAGTTTTTTTGGAGAACGCGCCTATGTCCAACCCCGAACCCCCCCAGGATCCTTTGCTGGGAACCGAAGCTATCACCGAACCCGTTGCCGAAGCAGTAGCTGAAGAGCACACCGACACACTGCCCAGCATTGAGGAACAGTTCCGCTCCCTCGAGCTGAAGGCCGCCGAACACTACGACGCCTGGCTGCGCGCCAAGGCCGAAGGCGAAAATATCCGCCGCCGTGCCCAGGATGACATTTCCAAAGCCCACAAGTTTGCGGTCGAGAAATTCGCCGGCGAACTGCTGGCCGTCAAGGACAGCCTGGAAGCAGCCCTGGCAGTGCCGGAACAAACCGTCGACAGCTTCAAGTCCGGCGTCGAACTGACGCTGAAGCAGTTGGTGTCCGCCTTCGAAAAGAACGCCCTGGTCGAAGTCAATCCGCTCGGCGAAAAATTCGATCCGCACAAGCATCAGGCGATCGGCATGGTGGATTCGGAGCAGGAAGCCAACACTGTCGTCACCGTGTTGCAGAAGGGCTACCTGATCGCCGAGCGCACACTGCGCCCTGCCCTGGTCATGGTCGCCAAGCCGAAGTCTTGAAATTCGGGGCGCCGCCCCCAACTCCTGAACATCACAAATTCATTCGCATTCAGTAAAGGAAATAACATGGGCAAGATCATTGGTATTGACCTGGGCACCACCAACAGCTGCGTCGCCATCATGGAAGGCGGCCAGCCGAAGGTCATCGAAAACTCCGAAGGCGCGCGCACCACGCCGTCCGTTATCGGTTACGCCGAAGATGGCGAGATTCTTTCCGGCGCCCCGGCCAAGCGCCAGGCCGTGACCAACCCGATGAACACGCTGTACGCCGTCAAGCGTCTGATCGGCCGTCGCTTCGAGGAGAAGGAAGTCCAGAAGGACATCTCCCTGATGCCCTACAAGATCGTCAAGGCCGACAACGGCGACGCCTGGGTCCAGGTGCGCGACAAGAAGATCGCCCCGCCACAGGTGTCCGCCGAAGTACTGCGCAAGATGAAGAAAACCGCCGAAGACTACCTCGGCGAAGAAGTCACCGAAGCCGTCATCACCGTGCCGGCCTACTTCAACGACAGCCAGCGCCAGGCCACCAAGGACGCCGGCCGCATCGCCGGCCTCGAAGTCAAGCGCATCATCAACGAACCGACCGCAGCCGCCCTTGCCTTCGGCATGGACAAGGCCCCGGGCAAGGATCGCAAGATCGCCGTCTATGACCTCGGCGGCGGCACCTTCGACATCTCGATCATCGAAATCGCCGATGTCGATGGCGAAAAGCAGTTCGAAGTGCTGGCCACCAACGGCGACACCTTCCTCGGTGGCGAAGACTTCGACCAGCGCCTGATCGACTACATCATCGACGAGTTCAAGAAGGAATCCGGCGTCAATCTGAAGGCTGACGTGCTGGCCCTGCAGCGCCTCAAGGAAGCCGCCGAAAAGGCCAAGATCGAACTGTCTTCCAGCCAGCAGACCGAAATCAACCTGCCCTACATCACCGCCGACGCTTCCGGCCCGAAGCACCTGGCACTGAAGATCACCCGTGCCAAGTTCGAATCGCTGGTCGATGAACTGATCGAGCGCACCATGGCGCCTTGCGTCACCGCGCTGAAGGATGCCGGCTGCAAGATCAGCGACATCGACGACATCATCCTGGTCGGCGGCCAGTCGCGCATGCCCAAGGTCCAGGAGAAGGTCAAGGAAATCTTCGGCAAGGAGCCGCGCAAGGACGTCAATCCGGATGAAGCGGTCGCCGTCGGCGCTGCCATTCAGGGCGGCGTGCTGCAGGGCGAAGTCAAGGACGTGCTCCTGCTCGACGTCACCCCGCTCTCGCTCGGCATTGAAACCCTGGGCGGCATCATGACCAAGCTGATCCAGAAGAACACGACGATCCCGACCAAGGCCAGCCAAGTCTTCTCGACCGCCGACGACAACCAGTCCGCCGTGACCATCCACGTCCTGCAGGGTGAGCGGGAAGTCGCTTCCGGCAACAAGAGCCTCGGTCAGTTCAACCTGGAAGGCATCCCGCCGTCGCCGCGCGGCATGCCGCAGATCGAAGTCATCTTCGACATCGACGCCAACGGCATCATGCACGTGACTGCCAAGGACAAGGCGACCGGCAAGGAAAACAAGATCACCATCAAGGCCAACTCCGGTTTGTCCGAAGCCGAAATCCAGGCCATGGTCAAGGATGCCGAACTGCACGCAGAAGACGACAAGAAGGTGCACGAACTGGCCGATGCCCGCAACCAAGCCGACGGCATGGTGCACATGGTCAAGAAATCGCTGACCGAATATGGCGACAAGCTCGATGCGGCCGAAAAGGCCACCATCGAAGCCGCCATCAAGGATGTCGAGGACGTGCTGCGCGAGGGTGACAAGGAAGTCATCACCGCCAAGACCGAAGCCTTGGCCGCCGCTGCCCAGAAACTGGGTGAAAAGATGTATGCCCAGCAGCAGGCTGAAGGCGCCGCTGGCGGTGCCGCACCGGGAGGCGAGCAGCAAGCCAAGAAGGACGAAGGCGACGTGGTGGATGCCGAGTTCACCGAGGTCAAGGACAAGAAATAATCTGACCATGCCTTATGGCACCGCGCCGCCGGGAACTCCCCGGAGGCACGGTGCCTTTGTCACTTGACGGGTAGGAAACATGTCAAAACGCGACTTTTACGAAATTCTCGGCGTCAATCGCGACGCCAGCGAAGACGAAATCAAGAAGGCCTATCGCAAGCTGGCCATGAAGCACCACCCCGACCGCAACCCGGACAATCCGGCGGCCGAGGAGAAATTCAAGGAAGCCAAGGAAGCCTACGAGATCCTGTCGGACGGCCAGAAACGCGCTGCCTACGACCAGTACGGCCACGCCGGCATCGATCCGCAGTCCGGCATGGGCGGTGGCGGTTTTGGCGGCGGCGGGTTCTCCGACGCCTTCGGCGGCATATTCGACGAGATCTTCGGCGGCCGCGCCGGTGGCGGCGGTGGTGGAGGCCGCTCCAATATCTACCGCGGCGCCGACCTGCGCTATAACCTGGAAATCACGCTCGAACAGGCGGCTCACGGTACGGAAACCAAGATTCGCATTCCGACCATGGAAGTCTGCGAACCGTGTCATGGCACCGGCGCCAAGGCCGGCACCCAGCCGAAAACCTGCCCGACCTGTAACGGTTCCGGCCAGGTCCGCCTGCAACAGGGCTTTTTCTCGATCCAGCAGACCTGCCACAAGTGTCACGGCACCGGTCGCTTCATTGCCGATCCCTGCAAGAGCTGCGGCGGTGCGGGGCGCATCAAGCAACACAAGACGCTGGCGGTGAAGATTCCGGCTGGGGTCGACGAGGGCGATCGCATCCGGCTGGCCGGCGAAGGCGAACATGGCGTCAATGGTGGCCCGCCGGGCGACCTCTACGTCCAGATTCACCTCAAGCCGCATGCGGTATTCACCCGCGACCACAACGACCTGCATTGCGAAATGCCGATTTCCTTCACCACGGCCGCCCTCGGTGGCGAAATCGAGATTCCGACGCTGGATGGTGCCGCCGGCATCAAGATCCCCGGCGAAACTCAGTCGGGACGGGTTTTCCGCCTGCGTGGCAAGGGTATCAAGGGCGTCCGTAGCCACACCCATGGCGACCTGATGTGCCATGTTGTGGTGGAGACGCCGATCAACCTGACCGACCGCCAGAAGGAATTGCTGCGCGAACTGGAGGAATCCAGCCGCGACAGTGGCGCGAAACACAATCCCCGCGCCAAGTCGTGGATGGACAAGGTCAAGGATTTCTTCGGCGAGTGAGGCAGACACCTCCGCTTAAAGCAACAAAGTGAATTAATCCTTGGCGAATCGATTGCCTGAACCCGGCCATCGATTCCATCCCGGCAATCCCGGTCAGGCAATAGTCATTGCCTGACCGGGATTGTTTTATTTCGGCAGCCCCCCCCGCTGACAGGCCCCTAACGATCTATCACTAAAGTATGATCAAGCCGCCCCCAAGCTTCATTCGACTGCTAGAATCATCGAATAATCATGATTGGGGAGACTACCAATGCAACGCCTGAAGCGGCTCGCCGCAATCGGAACACTTGCCTTTTCAGCACTCAATTGTGCGGCTGATCCCGGCGTCACCGATACTTCGATCACCATTGGCATGTCAGCCCCTTTCTCCGGCCCGAATGCCGCTTATGGCCTGGACATGCGCCAGACGATCCAGAACTATTTCGAGCAGCTGAACAAGAACGGCGGGGTCAACGGCCGCAAACTCGAATTGGTCGCCCTCGATGACGGTTACGAAACCGAGCGCACGGTGGCCAACACCAAGACCCTGCTCAAGGAGAAAAACGCCTTCGCGCTCCTCTCCTACTACGGCTCGAGCCCGACGACCGAAGCCATGAATACCGTCTTCGGCCCAGCCAAGGTGCCACTGGTCGGCACCATCTCTGGCGCCGCGACGTTGCGTGAGCCAATCTCCGGCAACCCGAATTCGCGCTACATGTTCAATGTCCGCGCCAGCTACGCCGACGAAACGGACACCATCGTCAATCAACTGGTCTCGCTCGGCCTGAAAAGCATTGCCGTGTTTTACCAAAATGACGGCTTCGGAAAATCGGGTCTGGAAGGCATCACGACGGCCCTGAAGAAGCACAACCTAGCACCATCGGCGGTCGGCACCGTCGAACGCAACTCCGTCGATGTCAGCAAAGCGCTGGAACCGATCGCCAAGGCCAATCCGCAGGCGGTGATCATGGTCACGCTGTACAAGCCGACCGCCGCCTTCGTCAAGGCCATGAAGAAATCCGGACAGAACCCGATGTTCATGACCCTGTCGCCGGTCGGCACCGAGCAATTGGTCCAGGAACTCGGCCCCGAAGCGCGCGGCATCGGTATTTCCCAAGTCGCACCTTATCCCTGGAACGATTCGGCACCGGCCGTCCGCGAATACCAGAAGCTGGTCGCCAAGCCGGGCAGCTACTCGTACTACGGCATGGAAGCCTACCTGATGGCCCGGACCATGGTCGAAGGCCTGAAGCGCGCCGGCAAGGATCTCAGCCGCGACAAGCTGGTCAGCGCCCTGGAAAGCATGGGCGGCGTCGACTTCGGTGGCTACCGCGTCAACTACACGCCAGCCAGCCGAGTCGGCTCGCGTTTCGTCGAACTAACCGTCATTGGTCCGGGCGGCAAGGTACTACGCTAAACCCCGGCGTCCCATGAAAAAACGGCCCTGCGCGGGCCGTTTTCATTTTGGTCATCAGGAATCAGGCCCGACGCCAGCTAGTTCCCTGGGCACTGTCGTCGAGCACGATGCCGCCGGCCTTCAGTTCGTCGCGAATGCGATCGGCCTCGGCAAAATTTCTGGCTTTCTTGGCTGCGGCACGGTCAGCGATCAACTGCTCGATGACCGCCTCGTCCAGCCCCCCGCCATTTCCCGCATTGGCGCGCAGGTAGGCCATCGGTTCGCGTTCGAGCAAGCCGATCACGCCGCCCAGCGCCTTGAGCAGACCAGACAGTTCGGCACTACGCTGGCGGTTCACTTCGCCGGCCAGTTCGAAGAGCACGGCAATCGCACCATGCGAATCGAAATCCTCATTCAGCGCGGCTGCGAAACGGGCGGCGAAATCATTGTTCCAGTCGATAGCGATCTTGGCCGGCGGCACATCGCGCAGCGCGAAATAAAGACCATCGAGGCTGCGCTTGGCATCGTCGAGGTGGGCATCCGAGTAGTTCAGCGCGCTGCGGTAATGGGCCCGCAGGATGAAGAAGCGGATCACCTCGGCGTCGTATTGTTCGAGCACGGTGCGAATGGTGAAGAAATTGCCCAGCGACTTCGACATCTTCTCGTTGTCGACGCGGACGAAACCGTTGTGCATCCAGTAATTGACGAAGGTGCAGCAGTTGGCGCCTTCGGACTGGGCGATTTCATTCTCGTGGTGCGGGAACTGCAGGTCCTGGCCGCCACCATGGATGTCGAAATGCTGGCCGAGCAGCTTCGAACTCATCGCCGAACATTCGATGTGCCAGCCCGGACGGCCCTCGCCCCACGGCGATTCCCAAGCCGGCTCGCCCGGCTTGGCATGTTTCCAGAGCACGAAATCGAGCGGATCCTGCTTGGCCGAATCGACCTCGACCCGCTCACCGGCCCGCAGGTCGTCGAGCGACTTGCCGGACAGCTTGCCGTAGCCATCGAACTTGCGCACCGCGTAATTCACGTCGCCGTCGGCGGCGTGGTAGGCCAGGCCATTGCTCTCCAGCTTGCCGATCAGATCGAGCATTTCCGGCACGTATTCGGTCGCCCGCGGCTCGTGATCCGGGCGAAGCACGCCCAGCGCATCGGCGTCCTCGTGCATGTAGGCGATGAAACGATTGGTCAGTTGCTGGATCGTTTCGCCATTTTCCGCGGCGCGCCGGATGATCTTATCGTCGATGTCGGTGATGTTGCGGACATAGGTCACGTCGTACCCGGAGGCCTTCAGCCAGCGATAGACCATGTCGAAAACGACCATCACCCGGGCATGACCGAGGTGGCAGTAGTCGTACACCGTCATCCCGCAGACATACATGCGAACCTTGTTGGCTTCGATCGGGGCGAAAACCTGCTTTTCGCGCTTCAGGGAATTGTAGATTTTGAGCATGCGGGAATGAATCCGTGGCGTCGCCGGAACGCTTAAACCTATGGAATCACCGGCGTTTTTGGTAGAATCGAAGGATTGTACAACCTCGAAAATTATAGCATAGCGATGACCATCAAATCCCTGTCCCAGCCCCGTTTTCAGCAGCTCAAGACGCTGCGTGCACTGGCTATCGGCCTGGCCATCGGCTTCGCCGTGCCAGCGTTTGCCGACAACCTGCCGGAAGTCCAGCGCCTGATCAAGCAGGGCCAGTACCCGCAGGCGCTGGAAAAGGTAGATGCCTACCTGAGCAGCCGCCCCAAGGATGCCCAGGGCCGCTTCCTGAAGGGTCTGATTTTCACCGAAATGAACAAGCCGGCCGAGGCCATCGCCGTCTTCACCAAGCTCTCCGAAGACTACCCGGAGCTGCCCGAGCCCTATAACAACCTGGCCGTGCTCTACGCCCAGCAGAAACAATACGACAAGGCGCGCACGGCGCTCGAAATGGCCATAAGGACTCATCCCTCCTACGCCATCGCCTACGAAAACCTCGGTGACGTCTATGCCAAGCTGGCCAGCCAGGCCTACGACAAGGCGCTGCAACTGGACAATTCCAACGCCGCCACCCAGAACAAGCTGGCCCTGATTCGCGATCTGATCACCACTTCCGGCAAGGGTAACGTCAAGCCGCCCCCACCGGCACCCGCTCCGGTCGCCGCCGCCCCGGCCGCCACCGTCAAACCGGTCGTCGCCCCGACTGCCAGCGTCGTCACCTCGACGCCGGGCGCCGCCTCGACCGCCCCGGCCAAGATCGCCGAAGCCAAGCCGACGCCGGCCGCAGCACCAACGCCTGCGCCCGCCAAAGCGGATGGCGCCAGCGACGACGTCGCCAAGGCCATCTCGGCCTGGGCCAGCGCCTGGTCGCGCAAGGACATGAAGGCCTACCTGGCCGCCTATGCCTCCGATTTCAACACCCCCAAGGGCATCAGCCGCAAGGCCTGGGAAACCGAGCGCGAAGACCGCATCGCCGGCAAGGCGGGCAAGATTTCGGTGACCGTTGACGAGCCCCAGATTGCGATCAATGGCGACAAGGCCACGGCTAAGTTCCGCCAACACTACACGGCGCCCGGTCTGAGCAGTTCGACGCTCAAGACGCTGGTTCTGGTCCGCTCCAATAACAAATGGCTTATCAAGGAAGAAAACGCGCGCTGATGGCAAGCCGCAAGTACCTCATTCTCGGACTGGCGAGCTGCCTGGTCGGCGGCTTTCTGGTCTATCAGTGGCAGTCCTCGAAGCCGGAAGATATCTCACCGCACCCGTCGCTGACCTTGTCATCGACGCTTTCGCTGCCGGCCGAAATCTCGACCAAGGCCAATGGCCTGCTCCCGGCAACGACTTCGGATTCTGGTCCGGAAGCCCAACTAGCCGGGATCTTCAAGGAAATTGAAGAAAATCGACTGCACAATGCGCTGCAACTGACTGAGAACTTGCTTCGCCAACACCCGAATTACCGCTTGGCCAACCTGATCAAGGGCGACCTGCTGCTCGCCCGCGCCCATCCGATCCAGACTTTCGGGGCGCTCAGCGACGCACCGGCAGACAAGGTCGCCGACCTGAGGGCGGAGGCTATCGTCCGCCTCAAGGGCTACCGCGAAAAGCCGGAAGCCAGCTTCGTGCCGCGCTACCTGCTGCAGATGCAGCCCGACCAGCGCTTCGCCATCGTCGTCGACACCAAGCGCTCGCGCCTCTATGTCTATGAAAACGACAAGTCTCATGGCGGCCGGCCGCGCTTCGTTGCCGACTACTACATCACCCACGGCAAGCTGGGTGCCGAAAAGCTGGTCGAAGGCGACAAGAAAACTCCGGTCGGCGTCTATCACGTGACCGCCAACCTGCCCCGCCAGAAGCTGACCGACCTCTACGGCAGCGGCGCCTTCCCGATCAACTACCCGAACGAATGGGACCGCCAGCAAGGGCGCGGTGGTAGCGGCATCTGGCTGCACGGCACGCCGTCGGACACCTTCGCCCGACCACCGAACGCCTCGGATGGCTGCGTCGTGCTGACCAACCAGGATCTCGACGCCGTCGCCAAGAACCTGCAGGTCGGCCTGACTCCCGTGATCATCAGCAACTCCGTCGAATGGCTGTCGCTTGACGACTGGGTCAAGGAGCGTGACGAACTGAACCACGCGATCGACACCTGGCGCACCGACTGGGAAAGCCGGAACGCCGAGCGCTACCTGAAGCATTACTCGAAGCGCTTCAAGTCCAGCGACCAGGATTACGAAGCGTTCGCGACCCAGAAGAAACAACTCAACGCCAGCAAGGAATGGATCAAGGTCAAGCTCGACAACCTGTCCGTATTCCGCAATCCCGGCAAGGAAGAAATCGTCGTCGTCACCTTCGACCAGGACTACCGCAGCAACAATCTGAACAATCAGATGAAGAAGCGCCAGTACTGGCTGCGTGAAGATGGCAAGTGGAAAATCATTTACGAAGGAAGTGCCTGATGCTGAAAAATATCTCCGCCCTGGCCGCCGGCCTGCTGGCGTCGCTGGCCGTGTGGGCCGCCCCGACCGTCGAAATGACGACCAACCTGGGCAAGATCACGCTGGAACTGTTCCCAGAGAAGGCACCGAAGACCGTCGAGATCTTCCTCTACAACGCCAAGCACGGCTTTTATGAGTCGACCATTTTCCATCGCGTGATCAACGGCTTCATGATCCAGGGTGGCGGTTTCAGCACGGCCATGGAAGAGAAGAAGGTACTGACCCCGGCCCTGCAGAACGAAGCCACCAACGGCATGGAGAACGACCGCGGCACCGTCGCCATGGCGCGCACCCAAGATCCGCATTCGGCCCGCGTCCAGTTCTTCATCAACCTCAAGGACAACGACTTCCTGAACCACCGCACCTCCGCCGATCCGCGCGGCTGGGGCTACACCGTCTTCGGCAAGGTGACCCAGGGCATGGACGTGGTCGACAAGATTGCCAAGGTGCCGACCGGCAACGCTGGCTATTACCAAGACGTTCCGACGACCCCCGTGGTCATCCAGAGCGTCAAAATCATTTCCGAAAAATAAGGACTCCCCCATGATCAAGCTCACCACCAACCACGGTGTCATCACTCTGAACCTAGACGCCGAGAAGGCCCCGAAGACGGTCGCCAACTTTCTCGCCTACGTCGAGGCCGGCCATTACGACAACACCATTTTCCACCGCGTCATCAAGAACTTCATGATCCAGGGTGGCGGCATGGAGCCGGGCATGAACCAGAAGCCGTGCCAGGCCCCGATCGAGAACGAGGCCGCCAACGGCCTGAAGAACAAGCGCGGCAGCATCGCCATGGCCCGCACCAATGACCCGCACTCGGCCACTGCCCAGTTCTTCATCAACACCGTCGACAACGACTTCCTCGACTTCAAGTCGCCGTCCGGCCAGGGCTGGGGCTATTGCGTGTTCGGCGAAGTGGTCGAAGGCATGGACGTCGTCGACAAGATCCGCGCCGTCAAGACCGGCAACAAGGGCTTCCATCAGGACGTGCCGGCCGAGGACGTGATCATCGAGAAGGCCGAAATCGTTTGATCCTGTTCATTTCCGATCTGCACCTGTCGCCCCGGTCACCCGGGGCGACTTGTTTGTTCCTTGGCTTTCTCGCCGGGCGCGCCCGGGAGGCGGAGGAACTGTTCATCCTCGGCGATCTGTTCGAAGCCTGGGTTGGCGATGACGATATCGACGAGCCCTACCACGCCGGCATCGTCGCCGCACTGCGCGCCGCGTCCGATGCCGGCCTGCGCATCAGCCTCCAGCACGGCAACCGCGACTTCCTGCTTGGCCCCGGCTTTGCTGCGGCAAGCGGCGTCAAGCTGATCGGCGATCCCTACGTCCTGTCCACACCGGAATGGCAGTTCGTGCTCGCGCACGGCGACGCGCTGTGTCTTGACGACACCGCCTACATGGCCTTCCGTGCCCAAGTCCGCAATCCCGAGTGGCAGGCCGCCCTGCTCGCCAAGCCGCTGGCCGAACGCCGGGCCATCGCCACCCACATGCGCGAAGTCAGCGAGGCCAGTCAGCGCGGCAAGGACGATCCCTACAGCGACCTCGAACTGGTCGCCACCGACGAATTCCTGCGCGAACACGGCTACGCCACCTTCATCCACGGCCATACCCACCGGCCGGCCCGGCACGACCACATCGTCGACGGCATCCACGTCGAACGCTGGGTGCTCGCCGACTGGCACGAAGACCGCGGCGAAGCCCTGGTCTGGGACGGCGACGTGCTCTATCGCGAAGCCATCCTGCCCGAAGCACAGGCCTGAACCCGTGACGACCGACACCAAGGCCCTCGGCCTGCTGCGCGATATCTTCGGCTATCCCGCCTTCCGCGGTGCCCAGGCCGAGATCATCGGCCACGTCGCCGGCGGCGGCGATGCCCTGGTGCTGATGCCGACCGGCGGCGGCAAGAGCCTCTGCTATCAGATTCCCGCCCTGCTTCGCCCGGGCTGTGCTGTCGTCGTCTCGCCGCTGATCGCGCTGATGCAGGACCAGGTGGACGCGATGATCCAACTCGGCGTCAAGGCCGCCTGCCTGAATTCGACGCTCGACTGGCGCGAAGCCCAGGCGGTCGAGCAGGCCATCTTCAGCGGCAATCTCGACCTCGTCTATATCGCCCCCGAACGCCTGCTGCTCGATCGCACGCTGGCCATGCTCGACGCCCTGTCCGAAGCCGGCAAGCTCGCCCTGTTCGCGATCGATGAGGCGCACTGCGTCTCGCAATGGGGCCATGATTTCCGCCCGGAATACCTGCAGCTCAGCGCTCTGCATCAGCGCTACCCGCAAGTGCCGCGCATCGCGCTGACCGCCACCGCCGACCAGGCGACGCGCAACGAAATCCTGACCCGGCTCGGCCTCGGCGAAGCCCGCGTTTTCCTGTCCAGCTTCGACCGCCCGAACATCCGCTACACCGTGGTCGAAAAGGACAATGCCAAGAAGCAGTTGCTCGGCTTCCTGGCCGGCCGCAAGGGCCAGGCCGGCATCGTCTATTGCCTGTCGCGCAAGAAGGTCGAGGAAACGGCCGAGTGGCTGTCGGCCCAGGGCTATCCGGCCCTGCCCTACCATGCCGGCCTGCCCGCCCCGGAGCGCGCCGCCAACCAGCGTCGCTTCCTGCGCGAGGAAGGCCTGGTCATGTGCGCTACGATCGCCTTCGGCATGGGCATCGACAAGCCGGACGTCCGCTTCGTCGCCCACCTCGACCTGCCGAAGAGCATCGAGGCCTACTACCAGGAAACCGGCCGCGCCGGCCGTGACGGCGAGCCCTCCGAAGCCTGGATGGCCTATGGCATGCAGGACGTCGCGCTGCAGCATTCGCGGATCGCCGAATCGGGCGCCGGCGAGGGCCAGAAGATCCTCGAGTCGCAACGCCTGACCGCCCTGCTCGCCTATTGCGAAGCGCCGCGCTGCCGGCGCCAGGTGCTGTTGAATTATTTCGGCGAGGAACGCCAGACCTGCGGCAATTGCGACGTCTGCCAGGACCCGCCGGAACTGTGGGACGGCACGCTGGCCGCGCAGAAAGCGCTGTCGGCCATCTTCCGTACCGGCATGCGCTTCGGCGTCAGCCACCTGACCGACCTCCTGCGCGGCAAGGCGACCGACAAGGTCAAGCAGTGGAACCACGACCAGTTGCCGACCTTCGGCGTCGGTTCGGAACTCGACGACCACGCCTGGAAGAGCGTCTTCCGCCAGCTGGCCGCCGCCGGCCTGGTCCATGTCGACATGGCCGAGCACGGCGCCCTGCAACTGACCGACGCCGCGCGCGAAGTCCTCAAAGGCCAACGCCAGGTCCAATTGCGCCGGCCGGCCAAACGCAAGGCGACGCCGTCGCGCAGCAGCAGCACCGTGGTCAGCGACCTGGCGCCGGCCGACGAAGCGCTGTTCCAGTTGCTACGCAAATGGCGCGGCGATACCGCCCGCGAACAGGGGGTGCCGGCCTACGTCATCCTGCACGACAAGACCCTGCGCGAACTGGCCGAAGTGCGCCCGGTCAGCCATGGCCTGCTGGCCGGCATCACCGGCATGGGCAGCGCCAAGATCGAACATTACGGCGAGGAACTGCTCGCCCTGATCCGCAACGAAGGCTGAGATGGACAGCCGGGATACGCTCAACGCCGCACTCGCCGGGCTCATCGTCGCGGCGCTGATCGTCTCCGGCCTCGCCCCCTTCGACCGCCTGACCTGGCTCATGGAAGTCGCCCCGGTGCTGATCGCCCTGCCCCTGCTGGTCGCCACGCGTCGCAGCTACCCGCTGACCACGCTACTGACGGTGCTGATCGCCGCCCATGCCCTGGTCCTGATCGGCGGTGGCGCCTACACCTACGCCCGCGTCCCGTTCGGCTTCTGGCTGCAGGACCTGCTTGGCACGGCACGCAATCCCTACGACAAGATCGGGCACTTCATGCAGGGTTTCGTCCCGGCCCTGGCCGCCCGCGAAATCCTGATCCGCGGCGCCCACGTCAATGGCCGGCGGATGACCGCCTTCCTCTGCGTCTGTATCGCGCTGGCGATCAGTGCCGTCTACGAAATGATCGAATGGGCTGCCGCGCTGTGGATGGGCCAGGGCGCCGATGAATTTCTCGGCACCCAGGGCGATGTCTGGGACACCCAATCCGACATGTTCATGGCCCTGCTCGGCGCCGGCCTGGCGATCAGCCTCTTGGCCACCTGGCATGACCGCCAGCTGGCCAGACTGCCAGCCCGCTAGGGCTTTCCAGCCAGGCTTACATGCCGAGGGAACGCAGGAATTCGTCCTGCTCGCTGGCGCTTTCCGGCTGGGTTGAGGCAACGGCCGGCGCCGCATTGGCCTGGGCGATCAACTCGTCGGGATCGGTGACTTCGCTGGTTTCGAAATCGTTGAGCTTGATAAACTCGGTGCGGTCGATCGCCAGCTCGAGATAGAAAATATTGTTGCGGCCGGTGAAGAAGGTCACCCGGCGCGATTCGGGCTGGTCGAGATTGGTGTCCACGCTGAGCATGACCTGCTTGTTCAGCGCCAGCATCTTGGGCTGGTTCTGGGTGATATGGGTCTGCAGTTCGCGCGCCACCTTGCTGGTAAAGTCGCCGACGATCTGGTTCATCAGTTCGCCCATCACGTTGCTGACCTCGTCCGAGGTATGTGAGCCGGCCAGTTCGCTCTTCGCCATGCCCATGTTCAGCATGTAGCTCTCGTAGAGTTCCATGGCTGCCTGGGCCGAGAAGTTGGTGACGACGAGCCCGGAGAAGCCGCCGTCGAAGAGCACGAAACAGCCGATGTCCGGTTTCAGGCAGGTCTTGGTGATGCGCTGAACCATGCCGGAATAGCGAATCTGGCTGTGGGTGGCGATGCTCAATACCTTGGTCACCGAATTGCACAGACTGCGCAGAATGTCTTCAGTGCCGAAGACGACGGAATTATCTTGTGGATTCATGGTTCGCTAGGGTTCGACGGGCGACGATTGGCCGGATGAGATTCGCGGCCCCGGATTGGACAACAGACAGCCCGTCAAGGATAACCCCGGAAAGCGCGGCCGGCTACAGCCACGGGGCCTTGCCGGCAGGCGAAAGGTGCTCTCAAGCCGAATTTCCGGCCGGATAAATTGCTTTCGATCATTTCCGGTCCGGGCGCGAGGCTCTAAGCTAGGCCCATGTCGCTCACCCGCCGCCAGTTCCTGCTCGCCACCGGATGCACGCTCTGTGCGCCGGCCATCCGCGCCACCCCGGCTCGCCCGCGGGCCATCGTCATCGGCGGCGGCTGGGGCGGACTGGCCGCCGCCAGGCACCTGGCCAAACGCTGCGAGGTGCTGCTTGTCGAGCGCCAGGCGGCCTTCGTGTCGCAGGCGCTGGGCAACCGCTGGCTGGCCGGCCTCGACGACGGGCGCCGCCTGCACCAGGACTATCGGGCAGCCGCCGCGGCCCTCGACTACCACTTCGTGCAGGCCGAGGTCCTCGCCATCGAGCGCGCACAGCGCCAGGTCATCACCACGGCCGGATCTTTCCCCTACGACTGGCTGGTCGTCTCGGCCGGCATCGGCGAAGACGATGCGGCACTGTTCGATGGCGACCAGGCAGCGGCCCGCGAGACCCGCCAGCTTTTCCCGAGCGCCTATACCGCCGGCAGCGAGCTGGCGACGCTGCAACGCAAACTCGGCGAATTCGCCGGCGGCGAGTTCCTGATGACCATCCCGTTCGCCCCCTACCGTTGCCCGCCAGCGCCCTATGAACGGGCGATGATCATCGCCCAGAGCATCAAGTCGCGCGGTCTCAAGGCCCATCTCACACTGGTCGAGCCGAATGCGCCATGGCCCGGCTATCAGCGGGTGTTCGGCGAATTCTTCCGCGACCAGGTCACCTACCTGCCCAACACCCGGCTGCGCCAACTCGACCCCTACCGCCGGGTCGCGACGCTGGACATCGACGAGATCCGCTTCGCGGACGCCATCATCATGCCGCCACAGACGGCCGCCCCGCTCTGCCGCCAGGCCGGACTGAGCGGCCGGGACAGCACCTGGGCGGCGGTCGATCCGCGGCATTTTGGCCTGGCCGGCGACGAGCGGATTTTCGTGATCGGCGACAGCGTCGGCGCAGTGTCGCCGCTGTTCGGCCACTATCCGAAAACCGGACAACTGGCCAGCCGCATGGGGCAGATCGCCGCCACCGAGATTCTCGGCCGACTGGATGGCAAGGCACCGGAACCGGCACTGCCGGAAAGCACCTGCTTCGCCTACCTGAACCTGGCGCCAGCCCAGTTCACCCGCATCGACACCCGCTACCGGGTGCGCGGCGACGGGGTCCTAGTCCAAAGCATGAGCCAGACCCGGGAAAACAATCCGCAGGGTGAGGACGATGCCTGGCTCAACGCCCGCCACGAAGAGCTGTTCGGCCCGGCGGCGCTGCTCTGACACCGCCCGATGCCACAAATTCAAAGGCTGGCATTAATGCCACAAAAGCGAAGGCTGGCACTAGTGCCGGGCGTAGATCGAGGTGTCGCCGTCCGGCTTGACGAGCAGCGTCTCATAGAGTTCGCGGCGCACCCGGCCCGTACCGGTGTCGCCATCGAGCACAGTGCAGGCGGTATCACAGGTCGGATTGGAATATTCGCGGCCCGGGGCCCCGAGCGGCAGGCCGGGTACGGCCAAGCCGCGTGCCTTGCGCTTCTCGCGCAGCAACTCCTTGATGTCGTCGGCCGGCACGTGGCCCTCGACGAAATAGCCGGCGACCATCGCGCTCGGCTCGGCGGCCAGATGTTTCGGTACTTTCAGGCGGCGTTTGACCGCCGCCATGTTGTCAGTCGCCGTGACGGTCACGGTAAAGCCGGCGGCGCGCAGATGTTCGGCGTAATCGATGCAGGCCAGGCAGACGGTCGGCGTGTAGAGCGTGAGCGGCGGCAGGCTTTCCTCGGCGCCGGCGTGAAAGGTGGTCAGCAACAGCGCCAGCAGGGCTAGGCGTTTCAGCATGGCTTGCCAGCCTTGCAGCCCTTGAGCAGCCACAGCGAAATGACGCCGGCCGCCTCGTCGGCCTTGACCTTGCGCGCCATCGCCGTCGCATCGCGTCCCTGGTTGTTCTTGAGCAGCGGATCGGCCCCGGCCTCGAGCAGTTGGCGGGCATGCGCGGCCCGACTGGCGTAGGCCGCCATGTGGATCGGCGTCGAACCCTCGCCGTCACGGGCATTGGGATCGGCCCCGGCGGCCAGCAGCGCGGCCATCGCGCTGCGATCCGGGTTCATCGCGGCGAGATGCAGCGGCGTCGAACCGAGGGCGGTGCGCTGGTCGCGCGCCGCCGGATCGGCCTTGAGCAGACTACTGATCTCGGCCCCGCTGCCCTCGCGCGCCAGTTGGTGGATGGGCAGTTCGCCAGCCCCGGTCTGGGCCCGGGCCGGGTTCAACAAAAACAGGAAAGCGAGGAAAGGCAAGATCCAGATACGCACGATAAGCTCCTGAAAGACTGGCCCATTGTCGGGATTTTCCCGGCGCCGTCTTGAACCTTGGTCAAAAACAGCGAGTGCTGATATGACGTCGCCGAAGATAGCACGAGCAGTACGGCAAGGCGGCAAGCGCCGGGGCATTTGGTCAGCGTTGCTTAGCGCAGATGCTGCTCGGCTACCGCCGTCAGTTCGCCGGACAGGGTCGCGCTCGCCAGCGCCCGGCGCAGCGCCTCCTTGCTCTCGGCGGCCTTGCCATCGGCCTCCTGGGCCAGACCGAGGCCCAGCCACCAACGCCCTTCGCCGGGCGACAGGCGGGCGGCGCGCTGGTAGTGGGCGACCGCCAGCCGATGCGCCCCGAGCCTGGTCTTCAGATGGCCCTGGAAAGCAGCATAGTCGGCATTAGTTTCGCCATAGTCCTGCGAGCGGCCCAGCGTGCGGTCGGCCGCCGTCACATCGCCGCGTTCCAGTTGCAGGCGGGCCAGAGACATCGCCCAGCCGGTCTGCATCGGTTGCAGGTCGAGGCCTTCCTGGAGCATGCTCATCGCCTCCTCGAACCGGCGCTGGTCGAGCAACTGCCGAAGCAAGGCCTGGCGCGCCGGGACATGGCCGGCGTCATGTTTCAGCGCGGCGCGCAGAGCTTCCGTCGCCTCGCCGCTGCGCCCGGTCGCCTGAGTGGTTTCCGCCTTGCGATATTCGGCATCGGCACGGTCGCGCGGCGTCGCCAGGACCGGGCTTTTCTCGATCGAGACCGGCCCGGCGTAAGTAGTCGCGGCCACCTTGATTGCTGCCGTTTCGCTCTTCGCCGGCGGCGCCTCCGGTTTTACCTCACGCGGCGGCGCCACTGGGTCGGGCACCGGTAGCACCGGCGCGGCCGGCATCGGCAGTACGCTCAAGCCCTGAGCCAGCTTCAGATCGTCGGCGACCGGGGCCGGCTGGAGCTCGGGTGGGGTCGGCGTCAAGACTGGAACAGCAGGTTGCAGCACCACCGGGGCCGGCACCGCGGCGACCGCTGGCGGCGGCGTTTCGACAATGCCGAGCAGCGGCAACAGTTGACTATCGAGGTGCAGCACCGCGCCACCGAGAGCGAGCGCCAGCAGGCTGCTCAGCGCGAGCACTGGCCCCAGGCGCAGGCGCGGCGTGGCGGCCGGCGGCAGCGAACGGATTTCGCTTTGCAGGTTCTGCCTGGCCAGATCGTCGGGACGTTTGGCCTCGAGATTGCGCAGCATGTCGTTGATCAGGCTCATCTCACCACCACCCCGGCCGATCGGCACCTTCGGTATCGGCCGCCGCCTGCCGGACATGGCCGAGACGGACGCTGTGTCGGCCCTCGCCATACACCGCAAGCAGCGCCTTGTGGGCGAGGATATTGAGCAGGCGCGGTGTGCCGCGGCTGGCCCGGTGCAGGCTGCGCACGGCGCGCGGCCCGAAGACGCCCTCGCCGCGGTAGCCGGCGACGCGCAGCCGGTGCGCCAGATAGTTGGCCACCTCCTGGCGATCAAGGCCGTGCAGCCGGTAATGGAAGGCGATGCGTTGCAGCAATTGGCGCACCGAAGGCTCGGCCAGTTTGCGGTCGAGTTCCGGCTGGCCGAACAGGATGATCTGCAGCAGCTTGCGCTTCTCGGTCTCGAGGTTGGAGAGGAGGCGCAGCGACTCCAGCGTCTCCAACGGCATGGCCTGCGCCTCGTCGATGCAGACGACGACCTGGCGGCCGGCTGCGGCGTGTTCCATGAGCGCCCGGTTGATGCTTTGTAGCAGGTGATAGTCGTCGCTGTCGCCGCTGACCGCGAGGCCGAGCTCCTCGGCCAGCGCCAGTTGCAGCGTGCGCGGCGCGAGATAGGGATTGGGCAGGTAGGCCGAAACGCTGCCCGTCGGCAGCGCCTGCAGCAGACGGCGGCAAAGCAGGGTCTTGCCGGTGCCGACCTCGCCGGTGATCTTGATAAAACCTTCGCCGCTGCCCAAGGCGACGAGCAGCGTATTGAGCGCCTCCTGATGGCTGCGCGTGATGACCGTGAAGCTGGTATCTGGGGTAATGCCGAACGGCAGTTCGCTCAGGCCGAAATGGTCGAGATACAAACGGCGTGCCCCTTTCCCTGCGCCGCTGGCTATTGCCAGCCGACGCTGCGCTGGCTGCGCGGATCGAGCCCTTGCAGGCGGCTCTGGCTTTCAGCCGCCGCTTCGCGCCAGGATTCGTCGCCGTGGATGATCGTCGAGCGCATCAGGATCACCAGTTCGCGCTTGCGATTGGCTCCGGATTTCTGGCCGAACAACAGGCCCAGTCCGGGCACGCCGCTGATCCCGGGCAGACCGTTACGGCTGGTCGACTGCTCCTGGCTCATCAGGCCGCCGATGGCGACGATGCTGCCGTCCTGGACGCGGACGATACTGTCGGTCTCGTTGATGCTGCTCGAGGCGAGCGGCAGCGTGAAGGTGCCGAGGTCGCCAAGATTGACGTTCTTGGTCTTTTCCTCGACGACACTGACCGAGGGATGGACATGCAAAATGATGTTGCCGCCCTCGTCGATCTGCGGCGTCACGTCGAGGGCGATGCCGGAGAAGAAGGGCTGCAGCGTGATGTTCGGGGTCACGACGTTGCCCGAGGCGCTGGTCGTCGTGTTGGTGCTGATGCCGGTAACGAAGTAATCGTCGGTCCCGACCTTGAGCACGGCCTTCTGGTTATTGGTCGTCGCGATGCGCGGGCTGGACAGCACCTGCACATCGCCCTGGCCTTCGAGGAAGGAAAGCAGTGCGGCGAAATTGCTGGACTGGAAAGCGAGTCCGAAGAATCCCCGGCCGCCACTGGTCACCAGGGTACCGGCCGCATTCGGGGCGAATCCGGTGGTGGTCGAACCGGTGGAGGAAGGAATACCGACCGCACTGCCGACCAGATTGCCGGTGACGCTCAGGTTGGCGCCGGGGGCGACGATCCCCAGGCCGAAGTGATTGGTCAGGCCACCGAACTTGCTCCAGTTGATACCGGTCTGGAACGAGTCATTGAGCGAAACCTCGAGGATCTTGGCTTCCAGCATGACCTGACGCTCGACCACCAGTTGCGTCGCCTTCAGATATTCCTCGACCGAGCGCAGATCGCCCGGCATGGCCTTGATCAGCACAACACCGGAAGCCGGGTTGACGATGACGTTGCGCCCATCGGCATCGCCGATGATGGTTTTCAGCGCGGCCCCGAGATCCTTCCAGAAATCGTAGTCCGAGGTGGTCTGGACACGGGCGCTGTCATTCGCACGCTGTCCCTGGTTGCCCCCCGGGCCGCCAGCCGGGTTGTTCACCGCCTGCCCGGTGGCCGAACTGCCGCTCGTCGTCGGACCTGAGGTCGAAGGCGAACTGCCGGTCACCCGCATGTCGCTGCTGCCCTGGCGGCGGTTGGCCAGGTAGTTGATCTTGAAAATCCGCGTCTGGATGGTATTCGGTTGGACGTAGATGCGATTGCCCTGAACGCGGTAGTCGTAGCCATAGACGTCGCGCAAGGTGTCGAGCGCCTCGCGCACCGTGATGTTCTTCAGGTTGAGGCTGACCGTCCCCGACAGTTCTGGCGGAAAGACCATGCTGTACGGGGTGCCGGAGACCAGTGCGGTCAGGACCTGGGTTGCCGGTGCGTTATTCACCGCCAGGTTGAAGCGCGCTTCCGCCTTGGGCGCGACCGGCTGTTCCAGTTGCAGCGGAGGCACCATGGCCTGGCCGACGATATCGGCCGACGCCGGTTTCGCCTTGCTGGCCGACGCCGCGGCGAGTTGCTGGTCTATGCGGTCGAAAGCCTCGCCCCGCTGGGCGTACTGGTTGCTGCAGCCAGCCAGCGCGAGCCCCGACAAGGCAGCGATCCACATCTTGCTCATGGCACATCCTTCATTTGCCCGGTTTTCCCTGCCTTGCGGGATTTGGGCGTAACGATCATCTGTTTTTCCACATCCGGCGTCAGGTAAAGATGGGTCACCCCATCCGCCCCCTGTAACACGGCCTCGCGCTCGCTGAGCCGGATCAGCGTCGCATCGCCGATGCGCTCGCCGACCACCACGGTCTTGCCGCCGATGACGGCGACCGCCTTGCCGCGCTGCGGCAACTTGACCGACTGCAAGCGCAGGCCGCCGGCATCGTTCGCCGCGGACGAACCGTCATCGGCCGGGGCTGACCAGGCGGCCGGCGGCCGCGTCGGATCATCGGCCTCGGCGAAAGTCGGCGCCGCCAGGGCTAATGCGGCGACCACGAACAGTCTCACAAGGCCAGCCATGTCCGCTCCGGGCTCAAGGTATAGACTGTGAGGGTCATTTCAGCCCGCGGGTGGTCGACCACCCGATAGCTCAAGCTGCCCCAGAGCAGGCGTTGCGGCAGCTTTTCGAGCTGCTCGAGATAGGCCTGCAGGTCACCATAGCGGCCTTCGAGGCGGATTTCGACACCATGCCGGTAAAGATCGAAACTGCGTTCGACCGGCTTCTTGTCGCCTTCGGCAGGCTTCTGACCCAGGATGCTCTGCGGCGCCAGCGTTTTCAGGCTGAGCAGGCGCAGACCGGCATGCCGGTTCAGCAAACCTTCGAGCAGGGCATTCATCTGCTCCGGACGGACCAGGGCACTGCCGAATTGTTTCAACTGCCCATCCAGCCCGTCGCGCTCGGCGATCAGTGCCGTCAGTTCCGCCTTGCGGCCGGCATCCGGATCGATCTGCAACTGCTGCTGCAAGGTGGCAATCTGGGCCTCCATCTCGCTGACCGAAGCACTCTGGCGAACGATGCTCTGCTCCAGGCGGCGAATCGCGGCCGTTCGCGGGTCGACGACCAGGGAATAGCCGATCAGCAGCGGCCCGAGGATCAGGGCGGCCGCCACCAGGCCGCGTTCGCGGGGCTGCAGCGCGCCATAACGCTCCTTCAGCTTAGCCCAACCCGGGAGTGGAGCACTCATGGGCGCCCCTCGCCGGCCGGTAGCTGCTCGGAACGCAGGGCAAATTCGGTATAGCGGCCGGGCACCTGGGGTTTGGCCGTGGCCGGGGCGCCATCGCGCACATCGGCGGCCGGATCGACCCCCTTCATGTCGAGCCGGGCAAAACGCCGGCCGGCAAAGGCCGGCTCGTCGTTGAGTCGGCTGATGTAGGGCGGCAACAGGCCCGGATCGGTCAGTCGGCCACGAATTTCGACATCCTTGCCGGCAAAGGAAAAGCCGACCAGCCAGACGCCGGCGGCGACTTGGCGCGAGAAACCCTGCAAAAGCGCGGTGTAACCCGGCGCGTCGCCGGTGGCTCCCTGCTCGATCACCGCCATCACCTCCCGCCGCTGACTGACCGCCAGACGGGTCGCCGCGATTTCTCCGGGCAGCGCGGGGTCGCCCTGGCGACCTGCGAGGGCCTTGGCCTGGGCCTGGACCTGGCCTTGCAAGGCGAGCAAGCGGCTGCCCAGCTCGCCATCCCGCGCCTGCAGGCGGTTGGCCTGCCAGACCGCGTAAGACCCAAGAGCGGCGACCAGCAGCAGGCCGGCAAGCGCCGCCGAGGCGACGACCGGCAAGCCCAGCCAGTCGAAACGCGGGCGCAGCTCGGGGAGCAACAGGTTGATCTGCTGGCTCATGGCGCCGCTTCCTTGCCGGCCATCGGTCTCCTGGCCACTGTGGGTCGGCGGTGGGCGACATTCGCGGGCGGTCGCATCCCCGCTGCGCGGGGCCCCTGCTTCCTGCTCATGGCGCCGTCCTCAAGGCGGCACCGATCGCCAGCAGGCTTTGCCCCTGGCGTTCGAGCGAGCGCAGTTCGGGCAACGCCGTGAAATCGAGCACCGGGGCGAGATCGACCGCCTGTACCGGCAGATAGAGATTGCCGGCCAGCGCCGCAACCATTCCGACACAATCGTGATCGGAAGCGACCAGCAGGCGGGATACCGAAATAAAGCCGTACTGGCGATCGAAATTATCCAGCGTGCGTTGCAGTTCCAGCGCCAGGCGCTCCAGCAACTGGCCGCGCTTTTCATCGTCGGCCCCGGCCAGCACCGCCGAGGAGAGTTCGATGCGCCGCGACAGGTAGAGCTCGCCGCGATAGGTGATGGTCAGCAGACCATTGCCTTCGCTTAGCGCCAGGAAGGCCAGGCCGCGATTCTCTTCCTCGAACAGGGCCGCCACGTTGCGCACCGCCATTTCGGGAATGTCGATCGCCTCCAGGGGCACCTTGGCTTCCTGAAAAAGCGCCATGCGCTCGCCGATCACCTCGGCCGGCGCGGCCACCGCAAAAACATTGGCCTGCCGGTTGCCTTCGGTCGGTATCTCGGCAACGGCCAGGGCGGCGCTCTCGGCCGCGAAATCGAGTTGATCCTTGAGGCGCCAGCGCGTCGCCTGCAGGCGCTCCGCAGCCGGCACGTTGGGCGCCTCGACCTGCACGATACGGTAATCGCGCTCGTCGAGCAAGCTGGCACAACGATAGCGTTTCAGACTGCGGCTCTGAGCCAGTCGGGACAAGGCATCGGCCTCGTCCTTCTCGATCCGGAACGAGTCGCAGAGCCGGATTTCCGGGGACTTGCCGACGGCGCGAATGACATGGGCAAGATCCAGGCGATCCCCCTGACGGACGACTGCCAACCACCCCTCGTCATATTTCGCCGCAAACTTCGGCCACATCGCCCCTGTACCTCATGTTTTTTCGCAAGGATATCCAGTAACACATTATTTTTCAATGGTTTTTTCTTAAAACTAGTAGCTTTCCCGCAAATAGATCACGGGCGAGCGCGGGCCGCATGCGCCGAAGCAGGCGCGGGCATTTCCAGAGGATGGTAACCAGGCGGATGGAAACAACTTGCTGCCGATTACATCCAGATAACCGAAATTTCCGTTCCCTGGACCTTGGGTGGCGGAACCCGGGCTACGTAACAGCAGCCGCGCATCGCCGGCGAGTAGCGTCACACTGGCACTGGTCGAGCCGCCCATCTGGGATACCACCTCGCCAGGCGCCAAGGCATTTCTCGGCATATCGGGTGGGGCATAAAACTTCAAACCACCATTTCCCGTATCCTGCCGCGTTGGCTGGGTCAGCGCCGTACAACTATCCGCCGTGTTTTTTTGCCATCCTGAAGCCCCCCAGTACTGCGCATGCACCGGCAGCGGCAGCGGCAGCATTTCGGAACCATAGGCGTTATTGAGCCATAGGCGACCGTAGGCAAATCCGGTGGCGCCAATTTTTCGTGCCGTACAGGTTGAGCATGTCCCACCGGTTGCGGCATCCATGTCCGGTGCGATCAACGCAGCACCGGCATCGCTGTCGCTCATCGAAACCCCGATGTCGAGCAACCAGAACGGTCCGCCGGCACTCGCCCGGTTGGCCGCACAAGTGGCCGACGTCAGCGCCACGGGTGTCGTGGGCCGCGAGAAGGTCGCGCTGGCGGTATCCGGCACGTTATTGGCATTGGCGTCATTGACCGCGTAGACACCAGCCGACCATTGACCGGCCGGTACCCCGCTTATCCGGCTGGCCAGATCGCAGCCCTGGTTGGTGGCGGCCTGATCTTCGGCAACCAGCACCGGGTTGGCGACCGGATAGCCAAGTGCCTGCGAATAGTTGGTGGTCACTACCCCTCCCCCGTTGACGGCCTGAAGGCGATAAGCCACGCCCAGACCTGGCTGCCCCATGTAGGTGAACGGCGAGGCACTACTGCAAAAAGGCGTTAGGCCGCCACCGAGATAGACGAAGCGATCCGGCACGAAGCGCCCGAAGAGGTCGGAGTTCGGCCCCGAAGCTCCGGTGTCCTGCAAGCCGAAGAGGCAGCCGTATTTGCCGCTGCCATCCTTGGTATTGGCATAGCTGTTCGCCACGCAATCGTTCTTGGTCGCTACGCTGTCGACCGTCACCCAGTCGTCGTCATAGATCCCGCGTGCCGAGGCGACATTGGTCGCCGGGTCAAAGCCCAGAAAACGGAAATTGCCGACTTCGCCATACTTGAAATAGCCGGTGGCGACCGATGTCGAGGCGCCGGATATCGCATTCGGGAAGGTCGTTGGCATTAAGGCGCCGACCGTCCAGCCCACGCCACTCGCCGCCATCGCCGCGGCATTGATTTTCGGTGTTCCGGTGTAGCCACCTGCGTTGGCCGTGGCGGAGAGGGTAAAGCTGTCGGTACCGGCTTTGAATTTTGGCGTCCCGGTCAGGGCCGCATTCGTTGCCGACGAACTGACACTCATGAATTTGCTTGGCCGGACGGCGAATGTATCGACCGAACATGCGGTCACCGCACCTTCGGTCATCACGGCCACCAGATTGGGATAAGCCGAATTCAGCGTGAAATTGCCGGTTGTCTTGACCCCCTTGTCGGTGGAAGAGAATGCCAGCGTCTGGCTGCCGCCAGCCACCGCCGGCTTGCCGTTACACGCCGTTGTGGCACATGCCGTTGCGCGAGTCGCATCGGTGCCGCACTGCCCATCGCTATTGTCTACCAGCTTGATAGTGACGTTTTTCGTACCGCTGGCCGCGTATGTCGTCTGGATCTGGCTGTTGGCAAGCGCAGCCACCTTGAGCTTGAATGCCGTAGCGACCAGCTTGGTGTAGATATGGCCCGAGAGGAAATTCTGCACAGTGCTGGAATAGGCATCGTCAATGGCACTGAACCCACCCGCCACACCGCCATCCGGCGGCACGTAATACTGGGCACAGATCCTCACCTCGTCGAGTTCGTGAATATTGGTCGAGCCGCCGGTCGAGCCGGTGAATGACAACTGCCAGTTGGCCGGCACGACCGCCTGGGTGTAGCCCGCATTGGCCGCCGCCGCATAGGCATCGAAAGAGGCAACCAGCGGGGCATAACTGCCGCCCGTTCCGCTCGTGTCGCGATTGACCGCCACCCAGGTTTGGCCGGCAACCGTATTCCGGGCATCGACAATGATCTGATAGTAGTGGCCATAGGCGGGCGAGGTCGAACCGGCATTGTCGACTCTTGGCGAGATGAAACTTGGGGTGCCGCTGAGATAAGGATAGCCGCTGGTGCCCGAACCCGATCCACGAACAGCAACCCCGTCCTGAACCAATCCGATGCCACCGACCCGCCCCTCGGTGGGATTGGAATAATTTCCGAATTCGTCAATCGCCACACCAATCCAGCCGCCGGCAAAGCCACTGATTCCGCTTCTCTGGGCGTAGCCGAGCGAACCACCAAAACCGCCGGGAACCGCCGGCACCGAGTAGTCGGAAAGCGTCACGGCGATACCGTCAGCGCCACTGCCGTTGTAGGCGTAGTGCTTGAATTCGACTGAAATGTAATTGCCGGCAGCCGGAAAGAATCCGGGAGCAGTCGCAGCCTTGGCGTTGTTGCCGGTTTTTTCGGTCAAGCGCAGGAAGCCGGTGGACGGATTGATGTAAGGAACGACGCCCGTGCTGTCGCTGGTCGACACGGTCCAGTTGCTACTGGTAAAAATTGGCGAAGGGTTCAGCGCGCTGCGACCAAAGCTGTCGCACTGGCAAGTCAGCGTCAATCCGCTGGGGGTATTCGCTGGTTGAGCACAAGCAGCCGGTGCGGGAGAAACGATAACCCCTGATGGCAGGCTCCGCGAGTCATTAGTATTTCCCGAACAGTTTCCATTCTTGTAGGCGATGAATCTGACGTCATAAGTCCCCGCCGTCGCCGGCGCCACCATATCGAAGGTGTGGCTATAGGTTCCAGGACCGTCAAAATCCACTGATGAGTCGCAGACTGCCGGCGAGCTGCCAATTACCCAGGAGACAGAACCCCATTTGTCGCCGTTGCCAGCGAGCGCCACTTGAAGTGTCGCGGCAATCGTCGCACCCGGCACAACCGTGGTCGTTACGCCGCCATTTACCGTCGCCGAGCTTATTGTCATGCCAGCCAAAACCGCCGTCGGCATGAGGAGCAGCGCAACCGCAAACAAATGGGCACGGGAATTTTTCAACACTTCGATTAGGCGCATGGGTTTCCTCCCGCCCCGGAAGCTGCATTAACAGTCATAGGGCGCTGTCGTAATTGCTGTGTCACGGCATTTCTCGATGGTCACGACAACTTGCCGCTCGATTCCTGGAGCCCGAACGCCAAGGGCGGTCGCTGTCGAAACCAGCCTGAAGATCCGAATCCGCTTGCCACCCTCCTGATACCAGGTCGCAGCGTCGGGAAAGGCCTGGCAAGTCACCTCGATGCTATGACCGGGAATGGTATTGATGCTGGCGGGGGAAGCCGGGCAGTTGGGCAGGCCGGCCGTAGCAGCATTGGAGTCGAGCTGGAACATGCCCCACTCGACACCGGCCCGCGCCGCCTGGTAGGCCCGCGAACCGCCAATGTCTGCCGCAAAGTTGACATGCGTTGCCATCAGGATGCTGGCCATGAAAGCCGCCAGCCCCGCCATCAGGAGCAGCAGGAAGATTGCCGCGATCAGTGAAACGCCGCGCTGCAGTCGATCGGGAAGCGTCCGGCCGCAGCGTCTCATGGCGTATTCAACACATCGACCTGATGCAGCAGGTCGACTGATTCATCGTTGCGGGTCAGGGTCAGGCGGATCACCACCATTCCGTTACGTTGCAGGACACCCGATACATAGCTGAACGAACAGGCTGCGACATTGCCGACCAGTACCGCCGACTGTGCACCGGCGCCAAGGGCCGGCGGCTGCGCCCAACCGTAGCCCCAATGCCGGACAAGCCGGCCGTTGGCTGGATTGGCAACGTCGGCGGCGCACTCGTAGGTCACCGGCGTACCGACGATCTGGAAGCGGTTTTGCGGCGACGCCAGCGGAAACTGTGTTCCGGCCGGGGCGAAAGTCACCTTGGTCAGGTTGGCACCCGCTGTCGCGCTGCGGCGACTGGTGCCGGCATAGACATCCGAGCCGTCCTGCCCGAGGTTGAAGATGACCAGTTGCTCGCCGGCCCCGATCGTCACCGGCGGCCCGAAGACATCGAAACTGCCGTCGGAGTTGTTGCCAAATTCCAGCGGGTCGTCGCCGGCCCCGCCGCCGATATCGGCCCGATAGCGGCCGGCATCCAGGATCGGCACGAATTCCAGAAAATTGGCGGAATCATTGCGAAGGCTGTTCGGCAGGGCCGATTGCAGGTCGCGGGAGATGCGGCGCAAGGCGGTGTCGGCCGCATCGGACAATTCGGCCCGGTTGGCGATATCGAGATAGGAATCGATCTGGCGACGCCCGAACATCGAGACCATGGCCACCAGGATACCGGTGATGACGATGGCGATGATCATCTCGACCAGCGTGAAGCCGCGCGCGATGCCCAAGGGGCGAAAATCAGATGCGCGGCGCATAGCGAAAACGGTAGCCAGTGAGCGAGAACGTCTCGCCATTGCGGGTCACCGTGACGGTGACGCTGAGGGCCGCCGTGTCGTCAGCTGCCGCCCCGAGCAGCGCCTTTCCGGCATGGGCGACCACAATATCGGCTTTATAGCCGGCCATTGCATTGTTGCCGGCAGCATCGCCGATGTTATTGACGCCGACAACGCTCCCATAGTCGGCCACATTGTCCAAGCCGGTGCCGGGGGGCGTACCGCCACGGACCTCGCCACCAGCCGGGACTTCCTTGAGCGTATTCTGGGGATTGGCGCAATCGGCGTAGGACTGGGCCGTGGTCGCCGCCGTATCGTCCGGATCACACCAGGTGTAAGGCTGGTGGATTGCTTCGTTGAGCAGTGATTCGGCAATGGCGGCCAACTGTTTGGTCACCATCGGGTCGGCACTGGTACGCACCATCGGACTAATCACCGAGATAAGCCCGACCACGCCGACACTGACGATGACGATGAAAACGATCAGTTCGACGAGCGTCACACCCCGCTGCCGCAGGGCGATATCAATGGACATAACCAGTCTCGGCCTCGACGATCACATCCAGCGTACCCGGCAGGCCGGCGAAACTGATGATGGCCGCCGCATTCGGCCGGCCTGCCGCATCGAAGACCACACTGGCCGGTGCCGCCGCAAAAGCGGCGGGCGACGTCGCGGCAAGTATCAGGTTCTGGTCATCCGGCCCGAGCAGAGGTCCGCCAACCGCGCAATTGGCCGCCCCCTGGGCGCTTGAAATCTGCACGCTCAACACACTGGGCGTCGTCGTGAAATTGGCGCATACCGTCCGCCGCGCCGCGATGGCCGACTTCTGCGCATAGCGCAGGGCGGCGGCTACCTGATCGCGATAACCGCGCTCTTCAAAGCCAGTACCGCCCCGCCACTTGGGAACGACAAAAGCCGCCAGGATGCCGGCAATAGTGATCACCACGATCAGCTCGACGATGGTAAAACCGCGGCAACGCCGCGGCTTGATTTTCCCGATACTCATCGAAAAACCCGGGCTGGCGCCCGGATTTAACAGGTTCAGTACAGCCAGGCGGCCCCCTGGTTCCAGGCCACGCTGGCTGGCTTGCGGTTTAGCAACCAGTGACAACAGAGGCATACGCCGGAATGCTGGCAGCATCGCACGTACTGGTCGCAGAGAGCGGCGGCTGAGTATAGGTGACGCTACAGTTGGCCACTGTCGGCGCCTTGGCGTGGGCAACGACGCCGGTCGCCGCGGTAACGGTGAAATCCGATGCCGGATTCAGGTCAAGTTGTCCCGTCATCGCCCCGGTCGCCAGATAGCCACAGACGGTGCTGACGGCCGCACCGTTAATCGTCACCGTCTCAGCAGGACCCAACTTCCCCTGCGCTGCTGCCTTTCCATAGACCATGGTGTTCACACCCCGCATCGAGGCGCCAACAGCATTCAATACACCCTGCCGCGCGTCCGAGCTAAGGTCGATAAATTTCGGTAACGCCGTTGCGGCCAGGATGCCGAGAATGACGATCACGACGATCAGTTCGATCAGCGTAAAACCTTTTTGCATCGTTTTCATTTGTTGCTCCTCAATTTGAAAATCAGCACCCGGCAAGAGTCAGCCCGCTAATCATTGCGGCGGTATTGGCTGCGACCGGCTGGGTATAGGTAAAGAAACAGGTTGTGGGATCAGTCGCGCCGACGACCCCGAAGGTTGCCACCCCGCCGGTCGCGGTGTAGGTGTAGCCCTCGGCCTCGAGTTGGGCCTGGGTCGGGTTGTAGATGCCGGTCAGGCCGGCCATCGCCAGGATGCCCGGGTTGCCACCGAAGGCGGTGACTTGCGGATAACCGAAGACCATGAAGATCAGGCCGTTCTCGGTACAGACGGTGCCCGTCGCCCCGCTGTTGTTGTTGGCAGCAATGCCGCTGGTGACGCAATTATTGGCATCGGCGACGCCGCTGCGCGACAGCGTGGTGGCATGTACCAGCGCCGAACCGGCCGAAACGCTGCCTCGCGCTGCCTGCAGCTTGGCGATGCGAGCATCGCGCTGGAGGTTGATGAAGCGCGGCAAGGCGACGGCGGCCAATATGCCCAGGATGATCACGACGACGATCAGTTCGATCAGCGTGAAGCCCGACTGGCGTTGCCCCCCAAAGCCTTGTCTCGTTTTTCCATATTTTCGTTATTGGCTGACAAGCCTGTTACTTTAGTCATATACCCCTTCTTTCTCAAGGCCTATTCCGGCTTATCATCAATTCGGAGCAGCCCGACACCGGCAATCACGCCCCGGGCAGTGCTCGGTCCCGCTTCCCGGCTCAGGCGAAAACGCGCCCGCCGTCCATCCTCATAGCGATAAACCAGTTCACCGGCACGGCGGTCGAAATACCAGACCGCCTTCTCATCGGGTATTTCATCGACTTCCCCCGATAGTTCCTAGGCTTGCTGGTGACCCATTCGACCGGGTTGTCGGTCGCCGGTAACACCCCGCCAAAGGTTTCCCGATGCGCCAGCACCTCCATCAATTCAGTCCGCATTACCGCCGCCTCGACCTGGACACCTGCTTCCTCCATATCGCTCCTGGTCCGCCCCAGGGATTGCATCAGGAGCAAGGCCAGGATGCTGAGCAGAATGACGACCACGGCGAATTCGTAATAACGTCGCATCGCCATCTCATCGCTTGACCGCTACCTTGCCGAGGTCCCACATCGGCAGGAAGATGCCGAGTGCGAGCACCAGCACCAGGGCACCCAGGCAGACGATCAGGATCGGTTCGATCTGCTGGCCCAGGGTCTTCAATTCATACTCGACTTCACGCTGATACATCTGGCCGACTTCATCCAGCATGTCGTCGAGCGCGCCCGACTCTTCGCCGACCGAGATCATCTGCAGCACCACTGGCGTAAAAAAGCGCGAGGCAATGGCGGCACGCAGCACGCTTTCGCCGCGTTCGACCGTATCGCGCATGCTCTCGATCTTGGCCGCGATGTAGCTGTTGTCTACGGTCTGCGCCGCATTGGTCAGGGCCTGCATGACCGGCACCCCGCTCCGCATGCTCAAGGCGAAACTGCGGGAAAAACGGGCCATGGCGGCCTTGCTGACGATTTTCCCGGCGATCGGGAAACGCAGGGTCAAGGCTTCCCATTGCATTTGCCCGCTCCGGGTACCGACCCAGGCGCGGAAGGCAAAGATGGCAACGACCAGGCCGACCAGCATGGCCGACCACCAAGTGATCATGAAGTTGGAGAAGCCGAGCAAAATGCGCGTCATCAGCGGCAACTCCGCGCCGAAACCGGCAAAGACCTTGGCAAAGGCCGGGATCACGAACAGATTGACGACGACGATGGCGGCCGCCATGGCGAGCACGACGAACATCGGGTAGCGCAGGGCCGACTTGACCTGTTCGCGCATGTAGCGCTCGAACTCCATGTGGTCGAAGAGGCGCAGGAAGATTTCGTCGAGCAGGCCAGTCGCTTCGCCGACCCGCACCATCGAGATGTAGAAGGAGCCGAAGACCTTGGGATGGCGGGCCAGCGAGACCGACAGTTCGCGCCCGGCCTCCAGGCTCTCCTTGACGTCGGCGATCACCGCCTTCATTGCCGGGTTGGTCGCTGAATCCTGCAGGCCACCCAAGGCGCGCATGATCGGCACGCCGGCCTTGAGCAGGGTATGGATCTGCCGCGAGAAGAGCAGCACATCGACATGCTCGACCTTGGGCTTGAAGAACGACAGGTTCAGGTTGATATCGGCCGACCGGCCGGCCCGCGTTTCCTTGATGCTCAGCGGCGTGACGCCGCGCCCCTGCAGGATGTCTGCCACACCGCCGGCCGAGGTGCCGTCGACCACCCCTTCGATCAGTTTGCCGCCGGCATCGCGGCCGGTGTAGGCGAAATTGGCCACGCGCCCTTATTCCTCGTACTGATTGCTGATGCGCATGGCTTCGGCAACGGTCGTCGTCCCGGCCAGGACCAGGCGCACGGCATCGCGGCGCAGTGTGTCGCCAGCCATCTGCTGGCGGGCGACACGCATGAACTCACCGGGATCGTCATGATTGATGGCCTCGACCACGGCATCGTTCATTTCGAGAAACTCATAGACGCCGGTCCGCCCCTGATAGCCGTTGTTGCCGCAATGGGCACAACCGCGACCGTGCTGGTAGGTGTGCCGATCGACCTCGGCGCCCAGTTCGTAACGCAGCCACTCATGTTCGGCCGGCGTCGGGACGTGAGCTTCGCGACAGTTGGCGCAGATCACGCGAACCAGCCGCTGGGCAATGACCATATGCACCGACAGGGCCACCATGTAGCGAGGAACGCCCATGTCGAGCAGGCGGATCGGCGTTGAAATCGCGTCGTTGGTATGCAGGGTGGAGAGCACAAGGTGACCGGTCATCGCGGCCCGCATGCCGATCTCGGCGGTCTCCTGGTCGCGCATTTCGCCGATCAGCACGATGTCCGGATCCTGCCGCAGCACGGTGCGCAGCACGCGCGAAAACGAGAGGTCGATCTTTTCATGGACCTGGACCTGATTCAGGCCGGGAAGGCGGTACTCGACCGGGTCCTCGACGGTAATGACCTTCTTTTCCGGGCTGTTCAGTTCGTTGAGCGCGGCGTAAAGCGTCGTCGTCTTGCCGGAACCGGTCGGCCCGGTAACCAGCACCATGCCGCTCGGCCGCTTCAGCGAATGGCGGAAGCGCTCGAGCACGCGTTCTGGCATGCCCGTCTTGTCCAGCCCGAGCAGTCCGGTATTCTGGTTGAGCAAGCGCATGACGACCGACTCGCCATACTGGGTCGGCAGCGTCGAGATCCGGACATCGACCGGACTGGTGCGGACCTTGATGTTGAAGCGGCCATCCTGGGGCAGGCGTTTTTCCGAGATGTCGAGACCGGACATCAGCTTCAGGCGCAGCGCAACGGCGGAGGCGATCTTGGCATCGGCCTCGGTCTGGATATGCAGCACACCGTCGATGCGGAAGCGGATGCGCAAGCCTTTTTCCTGCGGTTCGAAGTGAATGTCCGAGGCGCGCAGGCGCATCGCTTCTTCGAACACGGTCTGCAGCAACTTGACGACCGGCGCATCCTCAGCACCCGGCGTCAGGCCGAGCAGATCGCCGAATTCGATGGGAATATCGCCGAGTTCGGCGGTCAGTTCCTTGGCCAACCCGGTGATCTGCTCGCCACGGTGATAGACCCGGTCGACCATGGCCAGCAACTGGCTTTCGGTGAGCACGGCGAGATCGATCTCGCATTTCACCAGGCGGCTGATCTCGTCATAAGCCTGAAGGTCGGTCGGATCGGACATGCCGACCTGCAGGCGACCATCCGGCAACCGATCGAGGACCAGCGCCCGGAAACGGCGGGCCGGCGCTTCCGGCAGGAGCTTGATCAGCTCGGGTTTGGGGGTGAAGCTCTTGAGGTCGATGAAGGGGATGCGCAACTGCCGGGCCAGCGCCTGCGAGATACCCTCTTCCGTGACATAGCCGCTTTCGACGAAAACCCGCCCGAGTTTGCGCCCGGTACGCTTCTGCTCATCGAGCGACAGCTTGAGCTGCTCGTCGGTCAGCAAACCTTGCTGGATCAGCAAATCTCCGAGACGGACTTTCTGCGGGGGGGGCATCCCAACCTCCAAAAAACCTTAAGAAACTGCGCTAACAGTATGAAATTATGGCAACAGTTTACACAGTAGACGTTTTTTAGAGGCGCGACAAGCCAGCACTCTGGCGATTGGGAGCTAATTTTTGGTTTCTGCTGGCGCACCCCGCGGGAAGAACCCGTGAGGTGCGTGAACCACGATTCAATTAGCGATGGCGGGCGCCACTGCGATGCTGCTGCGGCCCGCCCGGCTTTTGCGGCGCTTTCTGTCCCTGTGGCCGCCCCGGCTGTTGCGGCTTGCGGGCACCGCGCGGCGGCTGGACCGGACGCGGTGCGGCATGGGCCGAGGGTTCGAAACCGGCGACGACTTCGCGCTCCAGATCGCGCTTGATCAGCCGTTCGATGTCGCGCAGGCTACCGCGCTCGTCGTGGCAGACCAGCGAGATCGCCTCGCCTTCCATGCCGGCCCGGCCGGTGCGGCCGATACGGTGCACATAGTCTTCGGCGATATTGGGCAGTTCGAAATTGATCACAAAGGGCAAGGCATCGATATCCAGCCCACGCGCCGCGATGTCGGTGGCGACCAGCGCGACCAGCTTGCCGTCCTTGAAATCGGTCAGCGCCCGGGTGCGAGCCCCCTGCGATTTGTCGCCATGCAGGGCCGCCGACTTGATGCCGGATTTTTCCAGCGTCTTGGCCAAGGCGTCGGCGCCATGCTTGGTGCGGGCGAAGACCAGGACCTGATGCCAGCCGCGCGTCGCGAAGAGGTGGCAGAGCAATTCTTTCTTCTGCTCGCGATTGGTTTCGATGACACGCTGGGTGACGGTTTCGGCTGCCGTGTTGCGGGTGGCGACATCGACCGAAACCGGATTGTTGAGCAGGCCGCTGGCCAGTTCGCGGATATCCGGCGAGAAGGTGGCCGAGAACATCAGGTTCTGCCGCTGTTTGGGCAGCAGTGCGATGATCTTGCGGATGTCGCGGATGAAACCCATGTCGAGCATGCGGTCAGCTTCGTCGAGGACGAAGATCTCGATTTTCGAGAGATCTACCGTGCGCTGCTGGACATGGTCGAGCAGGCGACCCGGCGTCGCCACCAGGACATCGACACCACGCCGCAGGTTAGCGATCTGCGGGTTGATGCCGACGCCGCCGAAGACGGCCAGCGAGTTGATCGGTAGATGCTTGCCGTAGGTACGGACGCTCTCCTCGACCTGGATGGCCAGTTCGCGGGTCGGGGTCAGGACCAGGACGCGCGGCGTCTTGGCAACGCGGGTCAGGCGGTCGTTCGGACCGCTACACAGCCGATGCAGGATGGGTAGCGTGAAACCAGCGGTCTTGCCGGTGCCGGTCTGCGCCGAAGCCATCAGGTCATGGCCGGCCATCACGGCGGGAATCGCCTTTTGCTGGATCGGGGTCGGCGTGTCGTAGCCCTGCTCGCTGACGGCGCGCAGGAGTTCGGCCTTGAGGCCGAGATCGGTGAATTGCATGGGAGTCTTTCAGAAAGTCCTCGCCGCAGCGTTGCGACGAGGGCGAAGTGCGCGGAGGAAATCGATTCCCTGCGCCTCTGCAATGAAACTACAGCTTCAAATCAAGGAAAGGCCGCGTTCGAGATCGGCCTGAAGATCCTCCACCGCTTCGAGGCCGACTGCGATGCGCAGCAGACCCTCGCTGATGCCGGCCGCAGCCCGGGCTTCGGGAGAGATGCGGCCATGCGTGGTGGAGGCGGGGTGGGTAATGGTGGTCTTGGTATCGCCGAGATTGGCGGTAATGGATAGCAGACGGCAGTTGTCGACGACCTGCCAGGCTTGGTCGCGAGCGCCCTTGACTTCGAAGGAGACGATCGCGCCGCCGCTCTTCTGCTGGGTCTTGGCGAGCTCATATTGCGGATGCGAGGGCAATCCCGGATAGAAGACGCGCGCCACCTTGGGATGCGCTTCGAGCCAGCTCGCCAGTCTTGCCGCATTGGCTGCCTGCGCTTCGATCCGGATCTTCAGCGTTTCCAGGCCCTTGAGCAGCACCCAGGCATTGAAGGCCGACAGGGTCGGGCCGGCGGTGCGCAGGTACTTGAAAACTTCTTCGGTCAGCTGCTTCGGGCCGCAGACCGCGCCGCCCAGCACGCGGCCCTGACCGTCGAGGTACTTGGTGGCCGAATGGACGACCAGGTCGGCGCCCAACTCGAGCGGGCGTTGCAGGATGGGCGAACAGAAACAGTTGTCGACCGCGACCAGGATGCCCCGGGCATGGGCGATGGCGCTCAAGGTCCGGATATCGGCGATTTCGGTCAGCGGATTGGACGGCGTCTCGAGGAAGAAGAGTTTGGTTTCGGGACGGATCGCCGCTTCCCAGGCCGAGGGGTCGGTATGGGAAACAAAGGTCGTCGTGATGCCGGTACGCGACAGGATATTGTTGAACAACTGCACGGTGGCGCCGAACAGGCTGTTCGAAGCGACGATGTGATCGCCCTGCTTCAGATGGGCTAGACAAAGCGCCATGATCGCTGCCATGCCGCTGGCCGTGGCGACACAATCCTCGGCGCCTTCCAGCGCGGCGAGGCGTTCCTCGAACATGGTCACGGTCGGGTTGGAGAAGCGGGCGTAGACGTTACCCTCCTCCTCACCGGAGAAACGCTTGGCTGCCTGCGCGGCGCTCTTGAAAACGAAGCTGGAGGTCAGGTACAGGGCTTCGGAATGCTCGCCGAACTGGCTGCGCTCCTGCCCGGCACGAACGGCCAGCGTCTCCAGGCGATAGTCGGGCCGCGCTTGGTCGAACTCTTCCATCAGTCCTGCGCCTCGGAAGCCAGTTGCAGCACCAGTTGTTGCGAGGCCTTGCCGTCGCCGTCTTCGTCGCTCTTGCCGGCCTTGCCGCCGCGCTTGCCCTCGACGGCATCGAGGTAATACTCGTCGATGTCGCCGGTAATGTAGCAGCCATCGAAACAGGAAGCGTCAAATACCGTCAGATCGGCGCGGATCGAGGTCACGGACTGCTTGAGGGCGTCGAGATCCTGATAGACCAGCGCATCGGCGCCGATTTCCTCGGCGATGCCGGCATCGCTGCGCCCGGTGGCGATCAGTTCTGCCCGGGTCGGCATGTCGATGCCGTACACATTGGGGAAACGCACCGGTGGCGCTGCGGAAGCGAAATAGACCTTGACCGCACCGGCGGCGCGGGCCATTTCGACAATCTCGCGGCTGGTCGTTCCACGCACGATGGAGTCGTCAACCAGCAACACGCGCTTGCCCTTGAATTCCTGGCCGACCGTGTTGAGCTTCTGGCGCACCGATTTCCGGCGCATCGACTGGCCGGGCATGATGAAGGTACGGCCGACATAGCGGTTTTTGACGAAGCCTTCGCGGAACGGGATGCCGAGCACCTGGGCCAGTTGCATGGCCGAAGGACGGCTGGAGTCGGGAATCGGGATCACGACATCGATCTCGTCGACCGGAATGTTTTTCTTGACCTTCTCGGCGAGAAACTCGCCCATCGCCAGACGGGCTTCGTAGACGGAAACACCATCGATCACGGAATCCGGACGGGCCAGATAGACATACTCGAAAATACAGGGTGCGTAGGTCGGCTGCTGGGCACACTGGCGGCTGTAAAGCTGGTGATCCAGGCTGACGAAAACCGCCTCGCCGGGCTCGACGTCACGAACCATTTCAAAGCCCAGGGTATCGAGCGCCACGGACTCCGAGGAAACCAGGTATTCAGTACCCTCCGGCGTTTCGTTCTTGCCATAGACCAGCGGGCGAATGCCGTTCGGATCACGGAAGGCAAGCAGACCGTAGCCGGCAATCAGTGCGACCACGGCATAGGCGCCGCGGCAGCGGCGGTGCACGCCGGCTACCGCCTGAAAGATACTGTCCACATCGAGTTCGTAGCCATGCGAAGCCGACTGCAGTTCGTGGGCCAGCACGTTGAGCAGGACTTCGGAGTCGGAATTGGTGTTGATGTGGCGGCGGTCCAGGCGAAACATCTCGCCCTTCAACTGCTCGGCATTGGTCAGATTGCCATTGTGGCCGAGGACGATGCCGAACGGCGAATTAACATAGAACGGCTGGGCTTCAGCGAAGTTGTAGGCCGAGCCGGCGGTCGGGTAGCGGACATGGCCGATCCCCCAGTTGCCGGGCAGCGCGCGCATGTTGCGGGTGCGGAAGACATCGCGCACCAGACCGGGCCCCTTATGCAAATTGAAGGTATTACCTTCGGCCGTTGCGATCCCGGCCGCATCCTGACCACGATGCTGGAGCACCATCAGGCCGTCATAAAGCAACTGGTTAACCGGAGATGTCGCCACTACACCGAGAATCCCGCACATAGTCTTTTCCTGCCTAGCTGAATCGAATTCGTTTTGCCAAATCGCCCGGCAGCCATTGCTTGGCGACCAGAACTGCTGTTTCCAACGGCGGTGCGAGCGTTGCATCCCGCCACCAAGGCTGCTTCGGGGCCGCCGTCATGCCACCCAACGCGACCAGCACCATGATGACGAGAACCCCGCGCACCAAGCCAAATACCATACCCAACAGGCGGTCCGAGATACTCAGGCCAAGGGCCTTGACCATCCGCCGAACCACCAGACCGATCAGCGCCATAATGACCAGCACGCCGACAAATATCGTTACACAACCGGCCAGCATGCGCACCGAGGGGTCGCCAATTCCCGGGAACAGCATCTGCCCGACCTGACCGCCGAACTCGATGGCTGCCAACACCCCGAGCAACCAGGCGAGCAAGGCGATGATCTCGCCAACGACACCCCGCCACAGCCCGAAGAGCAAAGACACGCCGACGACACCGATCACGACATAATCAAAAACCGTCATTACTTTGCCGACACAACCCCGGAGACGCCAATCCGCTGCATTTTTTCCAAGGCCTTGTCGGCCGCCTCGCGGCTGGCAAAAGGTCCGGCCCGGACCCGGGTTTTCTTGCCTTGCGGCGTATCGAGCGGCTCGCTAAACGTCTTGATACCCTGCTCGCTCAACTTGGCCTTCAGGTTTTTGACATTGGCTTCGTTGGAAAATGCCCCAATCAGCACCAAAAATTCGCCGGATTTCGCGGCTGGCTTGGCCTCGGCGGCTTGCCCGGCGAGGATGGCGGCGGCCCGTTTGGCATCCCCCTCCTTGGCCACCGGCTTTTCCGCGGCTTTGTCGGCCGGCTTGGGAGCAGGCTTTTCGGGTGTCTTTTCAGATTTAACGACGGGCTTGTCGGCCGGCTTATCCTTGGTCGGCTCGGCAACCCGCGCCGTCGGCTGAGCGACCGGTTTGGCTTCCGATACATCCGCTGCCGGTTTGGCGACGGCCGCGTCGGCCGGCTTTTCGACCGACTTCTCGACCGGTGAAACAGCAAACTTGGGGGCAAACGGTTTTTCGTCCTGGCCCGGAATGCGGATTTCGACATCCTGAACCGCTTGGCGCGGCTCGTGATCCATCACCGTAGGCAGCACGACGGCGACCACGGAAACGAAGGCGACCGCCCCCACCAGCCGGCGGCGAGCGCGCTTCTTGAGTTGCAACTGGGCGTCGTTGTCTTCCATAAACTAGGGCTTCTTCCGCAGCGTTTCGAGCGCTCCGGCCACCGTGTAGAACGAACCAAAGGCCAGGATTCTATCACTTTCGGCAGCCGCCCCCTTGGCTGCCTGCATGGCGGCCGCCGGCGAAGCATGGCAGATGATCTCGCCGCCCAGGCCGGCGCTGGTGATAACGGAGGCCAGGAAATCCGCCGATGTCCCGCGCGGACCGCTCAAGGTAGCGACATGCCAGAAATCGATTTTGCCCTTCATCGGCAACAGCGCGCCCACGATATCTTTGTCGTTCAACATGCCGACCACGGCGTAGGTGCGATCGAAAAAGCCCATACCCGACAGGTTGTCGGCCAGCACCTTGATCGCCTGCGGGTTGTGGCCGACATCGAGCACGATGGCCGGCTTGCCCGGAACGACCTGGAAACGCCCGGCCAGTTCGGTCTCGATCAGCCCCGGGCGAATCGCCTGCATAGTCACCGGCAAACGATCGCCGAGCGCTTCGAGCGCAGCTAGGGCGACAGCCGCATTGTAGAGCTGGGTCGGTCCGCGCAGGCCGGGATAGGCCAGGGCGCGCTTGATCAGTTTGTCGCCGGAACGGCACCACCAGCGCCATTGCAGGCGGTTCTCGCCGGTTTCCGCGGCCGGCCGTTCGAAGCCGAAATCGCGACCGATCAGGCGCAGATCGGCGCCAATGGCAGCGGCGTGGTCGAGCAAGCGCTGCGGCGGATTCGGGTCGGCACACAGGGCCGGCCGCCCCGTCCGGAAAATGCCTGCCTTCTCGAAGCCGATGCTCTCGCGATCGGCTCCCAGCCAGTCGGTGTGATCGAGCGCCACCGTGGTGACGATGGCTACGTCCGGCTCATAGGCATTGACCGCATCCAGCCGTCCGCCCAGTCCGACCTCGAGGATGGCCGCCTCGACCCCGGTGGCGGAGAACACCTCCCAGGCGGCCAGCGTGCCGAATTCGAAGTAGGTCAGTGCGATATCGCCGGCCTGCTGGCGCGCCGCCTCGACCCGGGCGAAAGCCGCGCACAGGGCGGCATCGTCGACCGGGCGGCCATTGAGCCGGACGCGTTCGTTGTAAGCCAGCAGGTGCGGCGAGGTGTAGCAGCCGACCTTGTAGCCGGCATGGCCGATGATGCTTTCCAGATAGGCACAGGTCGAGCCCTTGCCATTGGTACCACCGACGACGATCACCGGGCAATGCTGGACCTGGCCCAGCGCTGTCTTGACCTTGCGGATCCGATCGAGGCCCAACTCGATACCGGCCTGACCCTTCGGATGCAGGCCCTCGAGGTGGGTCAGCCAGTCTTCGAGAGACCTCAAGCTGCGGCCGGCAGTTTTTGCAGCAGGGCCAGCACGCGGGCCACCTGGTCGCGCAGTTGGCGACGATCGACGATCATGTCGATGGCGCCTTTCTCCATGATGAATTCGGAGCGCTGGAAGCCTTCCGGCAAGGTCTCGCGCACGGTCTGCTCGATAACGCGCGGACCGGCAAAGCCGATCAGGGCCTTGGGCTCGGCGATCACCACGTCGCCGACGAAGGCGAAGGAGGCGGAGACGCCGCCCATGGTCGGATCGGTGAGGATCGAGATGAAGGGCAGGCCGGCAGCTGACAGCTTGGTCAGTGATGCCGTCGTCTTCGCCATCTGCATCAGGGAGAACAGTCCTTCCTGCATGCGCGCGCCGCCGGAAGCGGTGATGCAGATGAAAGGCATTTTCTGCTCGATCGCCGCATCGACGCCCCGCACAAAACGTTCGCCGAGCACCGAGCCCATTGAGCCGCCCATGAAGTCGAACTCGAAGGCCGCCGCCACCACCGGCATGGTCTTGATTGCCCCTTGCAGGACGACCAGCGAATCGCTTTCACCGCTCGACTGGTTGGCTTCCATAAGGCGATCCGGGTAGCGTTTGCTGTCCTTAAACTTCAGGCTATCGACCGGCAGCACTTCGGCCCCGATCTCGAAACGGCCCTCGGCATCGAGCAGCAGATCGAGCCGCTGACGAGAATTCAGACGATTGTGGTGGCCGCACTTGGGACAGACCTGGAGGTTGTTCTCGAGGTCGGTGGCATAGAGCACCGCCTCGCAGGACGGGCATTTGCTCCACAGGCCTTCGGGCAACGCGCCGCGGCGCTGGACACCCTGTTCACGCTTGATCTTGGGGGCAGCAGTTTGGTCAACCAACTCATTTTCTTACCTCATCCACCCCACGACGAATATCCGCAACCAGAGCCTTAACATTGGCACAGGCGGTTTCGACCGTGGATTTTTCAATTTCTTCAATAATCCGGCTACCGACCACCACCGCATCGGCAAAGGCGGCGATCCGTGACGCCGTCGCGGCATCGCGAATACCAAAGCCGACACCGACCGGCAGGCCAGTCTTTTCGCGGATCAACGGCAGACGCTCGGCGACCGCCTCAACATTCAAGGCGCCGGAACCGGTCACCCCGGCCAGCGAAACGTAATAGACGTAGCCGCTGGCGATAGCCGCAACCTGCTCAATGCGCTCGGCGGTCGAAGTCGGGGCGAGCAGGAAAATTGGATCCATGCCGTGCGCCTTCATCGCTGCCCCAAAGCTTTCCGCCTCTTCCGGCGGATAGTCGACGACCAGCACGCCATCGACCCCCGACTGCGCAGCCTTCTCGGCAAAGCGTTCCAGGCCCATGGCCTCGATCGGATTGGCGTAGCCCATGAGGACCACGGGCGTCTTGTCGTCGAGCGTGCGGAAGCGGGAGACCAGTTGCAACACCTTGCGCAGCGTCATGCCGCGCGCCAATGCACGCTCGGAAGCGCGCTGAATGGTGGGGCCGTCGGCCATCGGGTCGGAAAACGGCACGCCGAGCTCGATGACGTCGGCCCGGCCGCGACCAGCGCCTGCATCAGCGGGACCGTCAGGTCGGCATCTGGGTCGCCGGCGGTGATGAAGGGAATCAGCGCCTTGCGGCCTTCGCCCTGGAGGCGCTGGAAAGCGGTTTGAATGCGCGACATCAGAAGACGATCCCGGATTTTTCGGCCACGGTATGCATGTCCTTGTCACCCCGGCCGGAGAGGTTAACCAGCAGAATCTTGTCCTTGGCCAGCGTCGGCGCCAGTTTGGCGGCGTAGGCCAGCGCATGACTGGATTCGAGCGCCGGGATGATGCCTTCGAGGCGGCACAGGTTATGAAAGGCCTCGAGCGCTTCAGCATCGTTGATCGGCACGTATTCGGCACGACCGAGATCCTTCAGCCAGGCGTGTTCCGGACCGACGCCCGGATAGTCCAGGCCGGCTGAGATCGAATGGGTTTCGATGATCTGACCGTCTTCATCCTGCAGCAGATAGGTGCGGTTGCCGTGCAGCACGCCAGGCACGCCGGCGGTCAGCGAGGCGGCGTGATGGCCAGTCGCGATGCCCTCGCCCGCCGCCTCGACGCCGATAAGGCGGACGCCCTCGACGTTGATGTAGGGGTAGAAGATACCCATCGCGTTGGAACCGCCGCCGACTGCGGCAATCACCGCATCCGGCTGGCGACCGGCCATTTCCGGCATCTGGGTCAGGCATTCCTCGCCGATGATCTTCTGGAAATCACGGACCAGCATCGGGTAGGGATGCGGCCCGGCCACCGTGCCGATGATGTAGAAGGTGTTGTGGATGTTGGTCACCCAGTCGCGCATCGCCTCGTTGAGTGCATCCTTCAGCGTCTTCGAGCCGGACTCGACCGGTATGACGGTGGCGCCGAGCAGCTTCATGCGATAGACGTTGGCGGCCTGACGGCGGACGTCTTCGCTGCCCATGTAGACCACGCATTCCATGCCGTAGCGGGCGGCGACTGTTGCCGTCGCCACGCCGTGCTGGCCGGCGCCGGTTTCGGCGATAACGCGCGGTTTGCCCATGCGCTTGGCGAGCATGGCCTGGCCGATGCAGTTGTTTACCTTGTGGGCGCCGGTGTGGTTGAGGTCTTCACGCTTCAGGTAAATCTGGGCGCCGCCGAGCAGGTCGGACCAGCGCTTGGCGTGATAGATCGGCGACGGACGACCAACGAAATGCTTGAGCTCGTAGTCGTACTCGGCGCGAAAGGCCGGGTCAGCCTGCGCGGCGGCATAGGCGGCCTTCAGTTCATCAAGCGCGCCGAACAGCGTCTCGGCGACGAAGACACCACCGTAGGGACCAAAATGGCCCTTGGCGTCGGGGAAGTTATATTGACTCATCGGCTTTCCGTACGGCCGCCACGAAGGCAGCGATTTTCGAGTGATCCTTGATGCCCTTGCCCATTTCGACACCGGAAGAAACGTCGACCGCAACCGGTCGGACCTGCTTGATTGCCGCACCAACATTGTCCGCGTTCAGTCCACCGGAGAGCACCAGATAGCCGGGCAATCCGGGTGGAATTAGCGTCCAGTCGAAGACATGGCCACCGCCGCCGTAACCCTCGACAAAGGCATCGAGCAACAGCCCCCGGGCGTCCGGAAACGAGCGGGCGAATTCTACCAGATCGAAACCCGGCCTCACCCGTGCCGCCCGCAGATAGGGGCGCGCAAACTGCCGGCAATAGGCGGCATCCTCATCGCCATGAAACTGCAGAACGTTAAGCGGCAAGGTTGCACAGGCCGCCATCACGCTTTCCGGTGACTCGTTCACGAACAGCCCGACGACGTCCACGAACGGCGGAATCCGCTGTGCCAGTTCGGCCGCCCGCTGCGGTGTCACATAGCGCGGGCTGGGCGGATAGAAGACGAAACCGATTGCGTCGGCCCCGGCCGCCACGGCAGCATCGACATCAGCTTCGCGGGTCAGGCCGCAGATCTTAATTCTGGTCACTTCAACACCCCATCGAGAAAATCGTCGTCCGGGTCGGGCAAACCCCAGTGCGCTTCGTAGATCGGCCCGCGAAAATAGAGGCCGTCCGGCGAAAAGGTCGGCGCCGCCAGTTTGCGATCCCGGGCCTGCAGCAACTCGTCGATCCAGCCCGGGGCCTGCGCCCCCTTGCCGATGTAGACCAGGCTACCGACCAGATTGCGCACCATGTGATGCAAGAAAGCGCTGGCCTCGAAATCGAAGACGATCAGATTGCCCTGCTGCCGGATTTCGGCCCGCCACATTGTCTTGACCGGCGTCTTGGCCTGACAGCCGGCGGCACGGAAAGCCGAGAAATTGTGCTCCCCGGGCAGGCGCGCCGCCGCCGCCTGCATGGCGGTCAGATCGAGTGGCAAATGGAACCAGCCGGCCCGACCATGCCACAGCCCCAGACGCTGCGGCCGGTTGAGAAGCAGGTAGCGATAGCGCCGGCCACGCGCGCTGAAGCGGGCATGGAACTCGTCGCCGACCGGCTGCACCCAACGCACGGCGACACCTTCCGGCAGATTCGAATTGACGCCGCGTACCCAGGCCGTCAAGGGACGCTCGACCGGGGCATCGAAATGGACGACCTGGTGACTGGCATGGACGCCGGCATCGGTCCGCCCGGCACAAATCACGCCGATCGGCTGACCGGCAATTGCATGCAAGGCCGATTCAAGGACATCCTGCACGGTATTGCCCTGCGGCTGACTCTGCCAGCCATGAAATGTGCTACCGCAGTACTCGACACCCAAGGCTATTCTCACAGAACGATAGCTCCAATCAGGAACGTAGTGGCCACCCCGACGATCAAGGAGTCGATAGTGGCCCACTGCGGCAAGACGACATGCACCATGTTCGGACCGTCCCTAAGCGGTGCATCGGCCGCCATCATCCGCCGCCAGCTGCCTTTTTCTTGGGGCGTTTGCAGATTGGCCAGGACCAGCGAGAGCCGGATAACCAGTCGCCGGGTATCGACACCCAGCACCTGCAAGGGCTGCAAAACTCCCCACAGCGCGCTGACCAGCCCGTCGCGACCGAGGCGAACGGAGAGCCACGCCAGAAAGCCCAGCATCAGCACCAGACGTGCCGCCTGCAGATTGGCGTCGGCGACACCTTCGTAGGTCGGTGCCCAGAGCGCCCCCATCACGGCCTCACCCGGCGTGTTGTACGAGAGGATCAACCAAAGGGTGAACAGCAGCCAGCGAGCGCGATAAATATTGAAACACCAGGAACGGGTTACCGAGAACGGCGAAAACATAACGACAAGCGCCATGATCGCGAGTCCGACATAGCCGACAAACTGCATGGCCAACACGGCGGCCAGCCAGGCGATTAACGCAGTAGATGGATGCAAAATCAGGCCCCAAAATGCACACAGCCCCTTGCGGGGCCATGTGCCGATCACAAGCCTGTGATTTTACTCGCCTATTCGGCCAAGTATCGCACGCGCCTGCTCAACCAGATCAGACGAGCCTTCGCCGAGCACTTCCTGGAGCAGCTCGCGCGCCCCTTCGAGATCGCCCATTTCCTCATAGGCTTTGGCCAGATCGAGCTTGGTATTGACTTCTTCCCAATGAGAATCACGGACGGGCTCTTCATTGGCGACTTCAGGCCCTGCCGCTGACACTTCGGTGGCTTGCTCAATTACCGGCGAGGGAGCTGCCGGCGGCGGCTCTGCACCGAGATCGAGATTGATCGAGCCGATATCGAATTCCGGATTGATCATCGGCTGTCCCAGAAACACCGAATCGGTCAGATTGACATCGAACTCGAGCGAATCGGCACCCAGCACCCCCGTGTTGACTACGGTATTTTCCAGATGCGTACTGTCGACAGCGGTTACTTCCTCCGCAACCTCAATAGAAGGAACAGGTTCAGTCTCGCTGACATCAGCGATCGAATTGACCAAGGTCTGTGTTGCTGGCGAGTCCATATCCAGATCGAAATCGACCATTGCTACATCTTCTTGTGCTGGCTCGGCTGCCGGAACCTCGGGCACCGCCTCACCGCCGATATAGGTGCTAGCCACCGACTCCAGCTCATGTTCAAGACCCGAATGCATCACCAATGTGCCTTCAAGCGAGAAGTCATGAGCATCATCGACCAACTCTTCCGGTAGCGGACTGTCGTCCACGGTCAGGTCAAAATCGCCGCTCAGGTTTTCCGGCATCAGCGGTTCAACAGCTGACGGCACGGTAACTGGGGTAGTCTGGGTTTCGCCTCCCAAGTCAAAATCGAGTGCATCACCGCCATCAGCAATGACTAACGTATCCGCATACGGCTCATCGGCGACCGCGGGCTGATCTTCGACAATAGCTTCGGGTGCAAGGGCCGGCGAGCCGAGATCGAAATCAAGACTCATAACATCCATGTCATCCGCGGCGACCACGGGTTCCGTGAGGTCAGGCTGGATGTCAGTCGGTTCCGGCATAACCTGCGTCTCCCGCTCGAATTCACCAGCCGTTTCGGGCGTCTCCTCGGCAACTGCAGTTTCGGCAATTTGAACAGCCTCTCCGGGCATGGCCAATGTTGCCGCAGCTATCGTCCCCGCTGCGACAATCATCGTTGCGTCGGGATCGAAGGCCGGGGCTGGTGCCCGCCCGGAGGCTCCAGAATAAAGCGGATTTTTGGGATCGAGACCGGCGCCAAGGGCAGCGACTTTTTCCCATTCGGTGCCAACACCTCCGGTTTGCGCATACAGTTCGCTAGCCAGCGTCTCGAATTGCTTCAGGCTGCGCCGGTTGGCATAAATCTCCAGCAACTTGGCATGAATGGCAAGGCGCTGCGGATCCTTCTGCAATGCCTCTAGCAGGATTTCCTCGGCCTGTGTATCGCGGCCATACGCCATGTAAACATCGGCTTCTGCAACCGGATCGACTTCGTCGGTATCGATGGTTCCCGGTCCGGTCTGACTGAAATCACCGGTTTGCGGTGGCGTATTGCCCGTATCGACGCTCTGCCCGCCGGTCATGCGGAAGACCGAATTCGGACCAAGGCTGGAGGGCCCTGGCGCGGCTGTAGTCTCGACTGAGGCATAACGATCACGCCGACGCTTGAATAGCAGGTAACCGACCAGAAGCGCCAGAATGCCACCACCAGCGGCAAGCGGCAACGGATCGTCAAACAGGCTGACCTCGGGTTCCGGCTCGGGCACTGGCTGGACGGCAGGCTTCGGCGGCGCAACCGGCTTGGGCACCTCGATTGGCTTATCTACTACGGCTGGCTTTACCTCTTCCGGCGGCTTGGGCAACTCGGCGGGCTTGACGGCTTCAGCAACCTTAGGCAGTTCGGCAACAGGCGGTGCGACCGCGGGTTTGGGCGCTTCGACCGGCTTGGCTTCGTCTTTCTTGGCAGCCGTCTGCTGTTGCAGTTCAGCAAGCTTCTGATTTTTCATTTCAACGAGTTTCTGCAACTCATTGACATTCTTTTCAAGCATCGCCAAGCGCTCCTGCGCTTCTTTGAGCGACTTGTCCTTGGCAATCCGCTCCGCCTCGGCATCGGCCGTCGCCTTGCTAGCAGCAGCGCCGGCAGCCAGTTCGGTGCGCGAGACCTTGACCTGATCCTTGGCCTGCTCAGCGGGCACCACCTTTTCCTCGACCCGAGCAGTGATCTTGCCTGAACTTGATTGGCTGACCACCTCTTCCTTGGCCGGCCCTTTGGCTGTCGTAGTCGCCAGTTTCTGGCGATAAGCGCTCCAGTCAGCAGCCTGAGCAACATAAACTTTTTTCGCTTCAGCCGGACTGACCGCCTCGACCTCCGCTTTTTCCGGAATCCCCAGGATGGCCCCGGATTTCAGGCGATTGATATTGTTGCCTGCGAAAGCTTCAGGATTTTTCCGCAGCAGACCAATCAGCATTTGTTCCAAAGAAACGCCATTATGCTGAGTCTCAACGGCAATCTTGCGCAGGGTGTCACCCGGCTGAACAACTCTCGTCCCGGTTGAGTCTGGCTTCGGCGCATCTGCCGGCACTTTTGCACGCGGGGCAGCTCTAACAGCCGCCGGGCGCTCGGCCTGCATGCCACCTCCTTGGACAGTTTCGACCACCTTCGCATCGGCGATTGAGCGCACCGGCTGCCTGGTGGCCATATCGGGGGGTCGAGCAGGAATGTATATTCGCGAACAAGGCGGCCGGCCGGCCAGTTCAGCTCGACGAGAAAGTCGAGGAAAGGCTCATTGACCGGTTTAGCCGACGTCACCTTGACCACAGCCTGTCCGTTGGCGCGTTTTTCAATAGAAAAACGCAGATCGAGCAAACTGCTGGCAAAGTCGATACCAGCCTGCCGGAAGGCATCCTGCGGTGCCAGGCGCGCCGTCATGCCGGCCAGTTCGTCGCGATTGGCACCGAGCTCAAGTTCTGCCCGCAAAGGCTGCCCGAGGCCCGATAACACGGTGAGTTTTCCGAGGCCGGCAGCCTCAGCAACCCATGGTGCGAAAGAAAGACAAGATGCCACCGCGAGTGCGGCTGCACGCTTCTTGAATTTGGAGCAATTCGTTTCGTTCACAGCGAAACCCTGAGCGTCGATTTTGGGACTTTCAAATTAACATCATGGACTTAGCAATGCAAGCTAAACCCTCTTCTCATGCCTGACTTTTTGCATATTCCCAACAAATAAAAAACGGGGCCGCAGCCCGTTTTCCGTAATAAATCAACAATCAGGCATCGAGCAGGATGCGCAACATGCGGCGCAGCGGCTCGGCAGCCCCCCACAGCAACTGGTCGCCGCAGGTGAAGGCAGCCAAGTACTCCGGCCCCATCGCCATCTTGTGCAGACGACCAACCGGCACGGTCAGCGTGCCGGTCACTGCAGCCGGCGTCAGTTCGCGCTCGGAGATTTCACGATCGTTCGGCACGACCTTGGCCCACGGATTGGCTTTGGCCAGCATGTCGCTGATTTCATCGAGCGGCACGTCCTTTTTCAGCTTGATGGTCAGCGCCTGGCTGTGGCAGCGCATGGCACCGATACGCACACACAGACCATCGATGGGGATCGAACCGGCGGAACGGAAAGCCGGCTTGCCGAGGATCTTGTTGCATTCGGCACCGCCCTTCCACTCTTCCTTGGACTGGCCGTTCTCGTAGGGCACGTCGATCCACGGAATCAGCGAACCGGCGAGCGGCGTGTTGCGGAAATTCTTCTTCGGGAAAGCATCGGAGCGAATGGTCTCGGCGACCTTGCGGTCGATGTCGAGAATGGCTGAAGCCGGGTCGGCCAGCAGGTCGGCGACCGACGAGTGGATGGCGCCCATCTGGGCAATCAGCTCGCGCATGTTCTGCGCGCCGGCACCGGAAGCCGCCTGATAAGTCATCGAGGTCGCCCATTCGATCAGGTCGTTTTGGAACAGGCCGCCAAGGCCCATCAGCATCAGCGATACCGTGCAGTTGCCGCCGATCCAGTTCTTGCCGCCCTTGGCGAGCGCGTCCTTGATCACGTGCATGTTAACCGGGTCGAGAATGATCACCGCGTCTTCGGCCATGCGCAGCGAGGAAGCGGCGTCGATCCAGTGGCCGCTCCAGCCGGTAGCACGCAGCTTGCCAAAGACTTCCTTGGTGTAGTCACCGCCTTGGCAGGTGATGATGATCTCGCAGGCCTTCAGGGCATCGATGTTGGACGCATCCTGCAACGGCAGTGAAGCTTCCTTGCCGCCGAACACCGGAGCCTTGCCGCCAGCGGCGGAGGTAGAGAAATACACCGGATCGATATGGGCGAAATCGCCCTCTTCGACCATGCGCTGCATCAGCACGGAACCAACCATGCCACGCCAACCGACCAGACCAACCTTCTTCATGACTTACTCTCCGAATAGAACCTGTATTTAACGCACGAACGTGAGGTTCGGTTTACGCCAGCGCCGCCAGCACGGCATCGCCCATTTCCTTAGTCCCGACCTTGTTGGTGCCGCGCTCGTAGATGTCGCCGGTGCGATAGCCCTGTGCCAAAACCTTTTTGACCGCATTTTCGACGCGCAGTGCCTGCTCTTCGAGGCCGAAGGTGTAACGCAACATCATTGCAGCCGACAGGATGGTAGCTAGCGGATTGGCCACGCCCTTGCCGGCGATATCCGGCGCCGAACCGTGCGACGGCTCGTAGAGGCCCTTGTTCTTGTCGTCGAGCGAGGCCGACGGCAGCATGCCGATCGAGCCGGTCAGCATCGACGCTTCGTCGGACAGGATGTCGCCGAATATGTTGCCGGTGACCATCACATCGAATTGCTTCGGCGCTTTGACCAGTTGCATCGCGGCGTTGTCGACCAGCATGTGGCTGAGCTCGACATCCGGGTAATCCTTGCTAGTCTCGATCATCACGTCGCGCCAGAGTTGGGTGCACTCGAGCACGTTCATCTTGTCGACCGAGCACAATTTCCGGTTGCGTTTCTGCGCAGCCTGGAACGCGACATGGCCGATGCGGCGGATTTCCGACTCACTATAGACCATGGTGTTGAAGCCGACGCGCTCGCCATTTTCCTCGCGGATGCCGCGCGGCTGCCCGAAGTAAATATCGCCGGTCAGTTCGCGGACGATCAGGATATCCAGGCCGGCGACGACTTCCGGCTTCAACGTCGAGGCATTGGCAAGTTCCGGGTACAGAATTGCCGGACGCAGATTGGCGAACAGGTTAAGGTCCTTGCGAATGCCGAGCAGGCCGCGCTCCGGGCGTTTTTCGCGGGGCAGCGTATCCCACTGCGGACCGCCGACGGCGCCCAGCAATATGGCATCGGCTTCGCGCGCCAGCTTCTGGGTCGCTTCCGGATAGGGGTTGTCGGTGGCATCGACCGCACAGCCGCCGAGCAGCGCCTCTTCCATCTCGAACTTGAGATCGAGAGCATTCAACACGCGCACCGCCTGAGCGGTAATTTCGGGACCGATGCCGTCACCCGGCAGAACACAAATCTTCATAATCATTCCTTGTTACGCAAACAGCCAGGGCTGGTTGATACGACGCTTGTCTTCAAACTCGCGGATCTTCTCAGCGTGGCGCAGGGTCAGGCCGATGTCATCCCAGCCATTGATCAGACACTCCTTGCGGAAAGGATCTATCTGGAAGGCGATGCCGTAGCCATCCGGGCGAATCACGGCTTGCGCCTGCAGATCGACCGTCAGCTTGTAACCCGGAGTCGCCTCAACCTGCTGAAACAGTGCTTCCACTTCGGCGGCCGGCAGCATGATAGGCACGATGCCGTTCTTGTAGCAGTTGTTGAAGAAGATATCGGCGAACGACTCGGCAATGATTGCCTTGAAACCGAAATCGAGCAGCGCCCACGGCGCATGTTCGCGCGAACTGCCGCAACCAAAGTTGGCCCGGGTCAGCAATACCTGGGCGCCCTGATAGCGTGGCAAATTGAGCACAAATTTCGGATTCTTCGGCCGCTGCGAAGCATCCTGCCCCGGCTGACCGACATCCATGTATCGCCATTCGTCGAAGGCGTTCGGGCCGAAGCCGGAACGCTTGATCGACTTGAGGAACTGCTTGGGAATGATCGCATCGGTATCGACGTTGTTACGATCGAGGGGAGCAACCAGACCTTCCAGACGAACAAATTTTTCCATTAATCCACCACCTTCTGTACCGCTTCGCCGCTCTTCTTGAGGGCTCCGCCGACCACTTCACCGGTCTTATTCAGTGCACCACCAACCGCCTCGCCCCCTTTGTGCAGGGCTTCACCGGTCTTTTCGGCACCGATCGCGACATCTTTCTTGACTCCCTGCGCCGTGTTGCACCCCACGAAGACCAGGGGAAACAGCACCAGCAGGGCGCAACGCACGGCAGTCATGGCCTTACAGAACGTCACGGACGTCCGCAAAGCGCCCGGCAATCGCCGCCGCCGCCGCCATCGCCGGGCTGACCAGATGCGTACGGCCGCCCGGACCCTGACGACCTTCGAAATTGCGATTCGACGTCGAGGCGCAGCGCTCGCCCGGTTCCAGACGGTCGGCATTCATCGCCAGACACATCGAACAACCCGGCTCCCGCCACTCGAAGCCGGCGGCGACGAAGACCTTGTCCAGCCCCTCGGCTTCGGCCTGGCGCTTGACCAGGCCGGAACCCGGCACGGCCAGGGCCAGTTTGATGTTGGCGGCGACGTGGCGGCCCTTCAGGACTGAAGCCGCCTCGCGCAGATCCTCGATGCGGGAATTGGTACAGGAACCGATGAATACCTTGTCCACCGCGATGCTCGTGATCGGCGTATTCGGGTTGAGGCCCATGTACTGCAGCGCGCGCTCCATGCCTTCGCGTTTGACCGGATCGGTCTGCTTGGCCGGATCGGGCACGACGGCACCGACCGCGACAACCATTTCCGGAGAGGTTCCCCAGGTAACCTGCGGCTGAATATCTTCCGCCTTCAGCGTCACGACACGGTCGAACTGCGCGCCGGCGTCGGAGTGCAGGGTGCGCCAGTAGGCGACAGCCTGGTCCCAGACCTCGCCTTTCGGCGAGAAGGGCGGCCCTTCAGGTAATTGATCGTGGTGTCGTCGACCGCCACGAAGCCCATGCGGGCGCCGCCTTCGATGGCCATGTTGCACAGCGTCATGCGACCTTCCATCGACAGGCCGCGAATGGCGCTGCCGCCGAATTCGATGGCGTAGCCGGTGCCGCCGGCCGTGCCGATGTTGCCGATGATGGCCAGCGCCACATCCTTGGCCGTGACGCCCTTGCCGAGCTTGCCATCGACGGCGATCAGCATGGTCTTAGACTTCTTCTGCAGCAGGCACTGGGTAGCCAGCACATGCTCGACTTCCGAGGTGCCGATGCCGTGCGCCAGGCAGGCGAAGGCGCCGTGCGTCGAGGTGTGCGAATCACCGCAGACCACGGTCATGCCGGGCAGCGTCGCGCCGTTTTCCGGACCGACGACATGGAGAATGCCCATGCGCGGATCCTTGAACGGGAAATAGGCGAGCGCGCCGACTTCGCGGATATTGGCGTCGAGCGTCTCGACCTGTTGCCGCGAAATGGGATCCTTGATGCCCTCGTCCCAGTGGTCGGTCGGCGTATTGTGGTCCGGTGTCGAGACAATGGAGGAAACGCGCCACGGCTTGCGCCCGGCCAGCTTGAGTCCCTCGAAGGCCTGCGGGCTGGTCACTTCGTGCACGAGGTGACGATCGATATAAAGGAGCGCCGTGCCATCAGCTTCCTGATGGACCACGTGATTCTCCCAAAGTTTGTCGTAAAGTGTCTTCGCCATGAAACGCTTCAAATAGGCCAGAAAGCCTCGGATTATGGCACAGGATCGGACGTTTTTTTGAGATCGGAAATGTCGGCCGCTGAGCCCTCGCGCACCCAGCGCCAGACCAGCAACCAGCCGGCAAATGCAAAGCTGGAACTCAGCGCAAACGTCCAGCCCGCCCCCCAATCATCCCAAGTCAGCCCGCTGATCAGCGCGCCAAGCAAACCGCCCGCCCCAAACGACAAGCTGGAATAGAGCGCCTGCCCCCGGCCCTGTGCCCGACCGGGGAACCAGTCATTGACCGCCGCGATGGCCGAGGCGTGATAGGCACCAAAAGTCAGCCCATGCAGCAGTTGAACCACTACCATGACGGCCACCGACTCGACTCCCCAGCCCATCAGCAGAAAGCGCAGGATTGCCGCCGCGAAACAGGCCAGCAGAATGCTGCGCAACGAAAAACGCCGTGACAGTCTCGCCATCAGCATGAACACGGCAATTTCAGCAAGCACGCCCAGCGACCACAGTGCGCCGACTTCGGTCTTGCTGTAGCCATGGCCGGCCAGATGAATCGAGTAGAAGACATAAAAGGCGCCGTGCGCCGCCGACATCGAAAAGCAGGCCGCCATCAATGCTGCGACCCGCGGCTGACGAAGGATCTGCCCAATCGGCTGGGTCGCCTGGGCATGATGCACTGACGGAACCTCCGGCAGCACGGTGGCTAGAACAAGAATGCCGACCAGAATTCCCCAGCACACCCAGAGGACAGCGACCGGCGGCGCCAGATCAAGCACCGCACCGGTCCCCATAACAGCTACGATGAAGCCGATCGACCCCCACAGGCGAACGCGGCTGTAACGCCCCCGATCCTCCCGCAGGTGGTCAAATGTCAAGGTTTCGACCAGCGGCAGGGCGGCACTCCAGAAGAAGGCCAGCACCGCCATGGCAACCAGCATGGCAGGAAGTTTGTCGAGCCAGAAGAAGGCCGTGAACCCGGCCAGGGCAATCACCCCCGCCAGCCGGATGATCGCCATGCGGCGACCAAAATGATCGGCCAGCCAGCCCCAGAGATTGGGACCGAAGAGGCGCATCAACTGCATCTGCGACATCAGCAGGCCGATGTCCCAAGCCGAGAAATCCAGGGATTGGAGATAAAGCCCAAAATAGGGCGAAAAGGCGCCGATAAAGGCGAAGTAGAAAAAGTAATAGCCAGAGAGGCGCCAGTAAGGCAAAACGTGCATCCGGCAATTTTACCGGATGCCGTTACGGACAAAGGCCTCGATCAGGCCCTTGCCGATTGCTGGCCGGCGCGGAACGCCAGCAGCAGGTGATAAAGCTCGTCCTTGAGCTTGACCCGCTGCTTCTTCATGTCTTCGATGGTGAAATCGGCTACTGGCATATCCTGCTCTTCCAGATCCTCGACCCGGCCGGTCAGCCGGGTGTAGCTCGCGAACAGATTGGCGAAATGCGCATTGCCGGCCTTCAGGATTTCGATTGCATCCTTCATCTCTGGAAACTCCTGATGGAGGTCATGATGATCAACTTGCATGTGGGCTCCCTCTTTCGATTTTGCCGCTGGCAAAGCGGCCGACAAGCCTGAATCTTACGCGACTTTCCCCGGAATCCGCGGCGTCTGGCATGACACGTCGCCACACTGCGCCCGATGCCGCAGGGCGTGATCAATCAGTACCAGGGCCAGCATGGCTTCGGCAATCGGCGTCGCGCGAATGCCGACGCAGGGGTCGTGCCGCCCTTCGGTCGCCACTTCGATAGCCTGCCCCTGGCTGTCGATCGAGCGCCGCGGCTGGGCAATCGACGAGGTCGGCTTGATCGCCATATTGACGACGATGTCCTGGCCTGTGGAAATGCCACCGAGGACACCCCCGGCGTGGTTACTCAGAAAACCCCGCGGCGTCATCTCGTCGCCATGTTCGCTGCCCCGCTGGGCCACCGAGGCGAAGCCAGCACCGATCTCGACCCCCTTGACGGCGTTGATGCCCATCATGGCGTAAGCGATCTCGGCATCCAGCCGATCGTACACCGGCTCGCCCCAGCCCGGCGGCACGCCGGTCGCGCTGACCGTGATCTTCGCCCCGACCGAATCCAGCGACTTGCGCAGGCCGTCCATGTAGCTTTCCAATTCCGGCACGAGGCCGGCGTTGGGCGCAAAAAAAGCGTTGCCATCGATGTCGTCGGCCGAAACGAAAGGAATCTCGATCGGGCCGAGCGCGCTCATCCAGCCGCGGATTGTCACGCCGTAGCGCTCGTTCAGCCACTTGCGGGCAATCGCCCCGGCAGCGACGCGAACCGCCGTCTCACGGGCCGAGGAACGGCCACCACCGCGATAGTCGCGAAAGCCGTATTTGTGGGTGTAGGTGTAGTCGGCGTGGCCGGGGCGGAAGGTATCAGCGATATTGCCATAGTCCTTGCTGCGCTGGTCCTGGTTGCGGATCAGCAGCGCAATCGGTGTACCGGTCGTCTTGCCTTCGAAAACGCCGGACAGAATTTCAACCGTGTCCGGTTCGCGCCGCTGTGTCACATGGCGCGAAGTACCGGGTTTGCGGCGGTCCAGTTCGGCCTGGATATCGGCCTCGCAGAGCGCCAGTCCCGGGGGGCAACCATCGACTACGCAACCGATGGCCGGGCCATGCGATTCGCCGAAGGAAGTGACAGTAAACAGGGTGCCAAAAGTATTGCCGGACATGGGAAGCGAGGCTCGGAAGTGGAACAAGGAGTTTACCATGCCAGGCAGGAGCCCTCTCCGGCAACAAAAAAGGCAGCCGAAGCTGCCCCGCCATCGAGCCGGAAAGTTCAGGCCTGCGGTTCGTCCGGCCAGTTCTTGATATAGCTCTTCAACATCCGGTTCTCGAAGCTCTGTTCTTCGAGTACGGCCTTTGCGACATCGAGGAAGGAAATCACACCCAGAAGCGTGTTGCCTTCGAGGACCGGCAAATAGCGCGAGTGTTTTTCGATCATCAGACGGCGCAGGTCGTTGGCCTCCATGTCCGGGAAAGCCGTCACCGGATCCTTGACCATGACGTCGCCGACGGTCACGCCAACCGGACAGGAATCGTGTTGCTTCATGGCCTTCAGCACTTCGCGAAAGGTCAGCATACCGGCCAACTTGCCGTCCTGAATCACAACCAGCGACCCGACATCGAGATCGGCCATGGTATCGATAGCCGAAGCCAGCAGTTGCCCCGGCGTCGCCGTATAGAGCGTTCCACCCTTGAGTTGAATGATCTCGCGCACCTGCATTGAAGTCTCCCCGGCTAAGAATTTCGTTTGAGCGAATCGATCTTAGAGCATCGAGTCGTTTTCGGGAAGGGCGGACAGAAAGCCAGGGGCCAGCACCAGGCAGGTAAACAGGCGCCAAATCGAATCATTTTCAAACGCCAATGTCAAAAAAAATATGGCATATGCACTTGCGAAACGTCATAAGCATCTATACACTTAGTTATATTACCTAAGTAATAAGTCGCTAGGATACTTGGGTAAGCCTACAACACTAGCGTATGGAGATTGGATATGACCTCTGTCAAAACCATCGAAAAAATCGACGCTCGTGAGATCCGTCGCAAACTTGGCCTCAACCAACAACAATTCTGGTCGACTCTGGGCGTGACCCAGAGCGGCGGCTCCCGTTACGAGAGCGGCCGCAACATGCCGAAACCGGTGCGCGAACTGCTGCGCCTGGTGCACGTTGAACAGATCGACATCAAGACCATCAAGCGTGAAGACTGGGATGTCATCGAGTACCTGAAGTCGCAGGAACCGGAACTTTTCAAGTCGTTGAAGAAGTCGGCCCGCAGCCGGACCAAGAAAGCAGCCTGAACAACGGCCTGACAAGGCCGTCGACCTCAGCAACGGGCATTACGGGGAGATTGTTACCCGGATGCCCGTTTTTTCATGCACTTCTTTTGCGAAAGCGGCCAGGTCGTCAGCCGACAGGCGGCCAAGACGTGGCGCCGCCGGCTGCATCGACGGTCGCGCCAGGCCATAGAGGTGAATGCCGGCAAGCCGGCTGGCCAACGGCTTTAATAATTGGCAGTAGGCATCCCTGGCCGTGACCGAGGGAACCTCACCATCCAGCGCAAACCAGCAGGTTTGTATCCAGGTTGGCGCCAGACGAGCGCAAATGTCGAGATGGCGGGCCATTTTTTCCGGCGACAGCGGAACGCCGTTGATCTCGGCAATATCGCCCGCCTCGGCACGGTCGATCTTGAACCAGACCTCGCCACCCAGTTGGCCGAGTTGGCGGATACCGGCCTGAACTTCAGGGCGATGCATCAAGCTGCCATTAGTGATCAAGCGCACGACCAGGTTGCTCAGTTGCCCGAAATGCCGCAGGACATTCCCGACCCGCTCGACCGCTTCAGCAAACTCCGACGCACTGGTCGGCTCGCCGTTGCCCGAGAAGGCGACATCCATCAGCCGCCGGGCTTCCGGCGGCACCTGGCGCTGCATGAAGTCACCATGCAGTGCATCTTCAAGAAAGCCGGCCAGTTCTCTTTCCAGCAGATCGAGATCGATCGGTGACGGTCCGCCACGGGTCAGGCTCTCGACCTGACAATAGACGCAGGCCCAGTTGCAGGCATTGTTGGTATTGAGGTTGATGCCGATCGACACCCCGCCGGCGCGCCGGGAAATGACCGGATAAACATAGCGCAGGCCGGCGCTGTCGCGGCGGTGATCATCGGTGGTGAGCATGGTGCATTGTATAATCCGCGACCGCATTGTTGAGCCTCATACCCATGTTTATCACCCGCCGTCTCGAATTCGATGCCGGGCACCGCATCCCGGACCACAAAAGCCAGTGCCGCCATCTGCACGGGCACCGCTACGTCATCGAAATCACGCTGTCCGGCGGCATCATCGACAAGGCCGGCGACGCCGCCAACGGCATGGTGATGGATTTTTCACAGGTCAAAGATCTGGCCAAGAACCATCTGGTCGATGCCTGGGACCATGCTTTTCTTGCCTTCGCCGGCGACACGGCCATTGTCGATTTCCTGAACGCGCTGCCCGACCATAAAACGGTCATCCTCGACCGGGTGCCGACCGCCGAAAACCTGGCGCGAATCGCGTTCGAACGACTCGATGCGGTTTATCGCGACACCTATGGCAACCATTTACAACTCGAACAGGTTCGCCTCTACGAAACGCCCAACTGCTGGGCCGATGCCGTTCGCTCCCGCCTCGATTGAGCAGAACTTCAGTTCTCCCTATACTGCTCCAATAAAGCAATAGCATCGGTTCCGATGCCAACAGGAGGGGACATGGGATCGCATCGACCACCGGGCGCAGGTTTGGCCTTCGCCAGCTGAACGCACCATCGACATGGACAGCGCCGCTCGTCAACAATCGCCCCGGACCGCGCTGATCCTGACTGGCGGCGGAGCCCGCGCCGCGTACCAGGTCGGCGTTCTGGCCGCAGTTTCCAAGCTGTCGACAAACCGCCACCATAATCCTTTCCCCATCCTCTGCGGAACATCGGCCGGGGCCATCAACGCGGCAGGTATTGCCTGCCTGGCCGACAACTTCGGCAAGGCGGTCGCCATCCTGGCCAGCGTCTGGCGCAACATGCACGCGGGCGACATCTATCGCGCCGACGCGCTTGGCATCGGTCTCTCTGGCGTCCGCTGGATGTCGCTGCTGGCCCTCGGCTGGCTAACCCGCAACCCGCCGCGCTCGCTGCTCGACAACTCGCCGCTCCATGACCTGCTCACCCGCCACCTCGACTTTAAAGGCATCGAGCGCTCGATCAATAAAGGCGTACTGCACGCCGTCAGCATTTCTGCCTCCGGCTACGAATCGGGAGAAAGCATCAGCTTCTTCCAGGCGCACCCGTCAGCCCAGCCCTGGCGCCGGGTCCAACGCATGGGCATTCGCTCGCGGATTGGCGTCAATCACCTGCTCGCCTCAAGCGCGATCCCCTTCATTTTTCCCGCCACCCGGATTCACCGCGAGTACTTTGGCGATGGCTCGATGCGCCAGCTGGCACCGATCTCCCCAGCCATCCACCTTGGCGCCGAGCGGGTATTGATAATCGGCGCCAGCCGGAAGAACGAACATCAGGATCGACAACGCGTCGACATGCACCCCTCGCTCGCCCAGATTGCCGGTCACGCCCTCTCCAGTATCTTTCTCGACGGCCTCGCCGTCGATATCGAACGCATGCAGCGCATCAACCAGACGCTTTCGGCAATACCGCCGGAGATTCGCCAGCATACGGGCATCCCGCTCCGCCCCATCAAGACATTAGTCATCGCCCCCTCCGACCGGCTGGATCGCATCGCGGCCGAACATGCCAGAGCTTTGCCTTGGGCGGTCCGGGGTTTGCTGCGCGGCGTCGGCGCGATGAACCGCCACGGTGGCGCACTTACTAGCTACCTGCTATTCGAACAGCCCTACACCAGAGCCTTGATCGATCTGGGCTACGCCGACACCATGGCGAGATCAGTCGAGGTCGGGGACTTCCTGCAGCTTTGAGGGGCTGGGTTCATCGGTTTCAATCAACGGGTAAGGATCGGCCACATAGGCCGGGCCTTTCATGACCATGACAATGAAGGCCGCGATGGCCACGGTGATCACCACGGCCCAATGCAGGAGCAGTAGGCTGATGCCATAGATGTCGACCGTAGACACTAGTGTCGACGTGCCCAATTCCAACGCATCGTTCACCAACAGGCGTATCACCAATGATGGCAGGGCAAGCAGCAGGCTGCCTACGACCAGCGCCTTCGGCAGCAGGGCCAGCACCCGGCGCTCCATTCCCGGCGGCGTCACCACGAAGCCGGGGATTCTGTTGAACAGGTTCACATGGCACCTCCCGCCCAACGGGCTTAAAACTCGATGGCAACGAGAAACAATCAAGCGATCGCGAGCAGCAATTCGAAGCAGGACAAGCAAAGCAAATTCACCGGCCTGACAGCCAAGCCCGGCCGGTGAAGCCGACCCGACCATTCATCTTGCTACTTCATTTGACCAGAGGACAGGGCTATGCGTTGCGCACCAAATGCAAAAAATATTTTAATTTTCACCACTTGCTCCCCTCGCCCGCACACCTAAACCATCCTGGGCAGACTAAAACGGCAATTCCGCCTGCACCGGGCAAACCTCAAGCTTGGCTTGATTGCAAGGAATTAAACCGCCGGCCCGCACACCGAGCAACCTGATTTTCTGTGCCAAGGGAACGCGTTTCAGACACTCCCCTGCCGCCTTGCGAATCTCCTCCGCCTCACTCACTTCAACGGGTAACGTGACATCCCTGGTCACTGAGTGGAAATCGGCGTAGCGCAGCTTGATGCCGATGGTTCGGCTGGTATAACCTTTCCGCTTCAGGTCATCCGCCACGCGCACGCACAAGGACGTGAAAATCTCCGACAACTCATTCCTGTCCTGCCTGGCATGCAAATCGCGCTCGAAGGTGCTTTCGCGGCTGATCGACTTGGGCGCCGAATCGGCCAGCAGTTGCCGCTCATCAATGCCATGCGCGATCCGGTGCAGCCAAGCGCCGGTAGTCCGGCCAAACTGGCGGACCAGAAATTCCACCGGGGTCGCCGCCAGTTCGCCGATTGTATGGATACCGAGTCGGCTCAGCCGCTCCGTGCCCTTGGGGCCGATCCCGTTGATTTTCCTGGCGGGCAGCGGCCAGATCCGGTTCGGAACCTCGTCCATGCCGAGGATGGTGAGACCATCCGGCTTGTCCAGATCCGAACAGATTTTCGAGAGCAGCTTGTTTGGGGTAATGCCAATCGAACAGGTCAGCCCTGTAGCTTCAAATACGGCTTGTTTGATCCGTAGCGCCAGCGATTCGGTCTCTTCCGCCAAGTCGCTGAGATCAATATAGATCTCATCAATACCCCGGTCCTCGATCTGCGGCGCAATTGTCGCTACCGCATCCTTGAAACGGCGCGAGCAGTCACGATAAGCATCGAAATTGGCGGGCAGAAGAATGGCATCGGGCGCGAGTCGCGCCGCCTTCATCAGCCCCATCCCCGAATGCACGCCAAGAGCCCTGGCCTCGTAGGTCGACGTGGTGATCACGCCACGACCGACATAATCACGCAGACGCGCAAAACACCGGCTGCCATCGACCTGCTCCAACGGCCGATGGACATTACGTCCGCCAACCACCACCGGCTGCCCGCGCAGTTCCGGGTAACGCAGCAATTCGACTGATGCGAAAAAGGCATCCATATCGAGGTGGGCAATTCGACGAATGCTGTTCATTTTTACAGTATAACAATTTTCCGAACAGACTCCGGCTCTGCGCCAACAGTTACCCCCGAAATCTGTGGATAAGCTTGTGGGTTAGCGCTTGGCAAGCTTCGCACAAAGCTGATTCATCAGCGTTTTTTGGTCCTGCACAAAATATATGCAATGCTGAAAACGCTTGCAGGAAGGCCTTTTCCAATCGATGGGCACAAAAAAAGCGCCAGAATTGGCGCTTATGTCTTTGGTATCTGGTGGGTCCGGTGTGATTCGAAGCACGAGGGGTTTCCCCGCGCCGATTTTCAAGTTCTAGGGAAGCGCCGCCTCAACAACGCCAGCCCCGCCAGGGTTAACAACAAGGAAGACGGTTCCGGAATCGGATTCTCGATCTGAACATAGCTCGAACTACCCGATGCAAACAGGTAGCCGTTATCTGCGACCATCCAATTCACGTTCCCAAAGCCGACAAGGGGGGCGCCTCCCTGAGGATTGCTGTTGAATATCGAGAACATTAGCCCTGAGAACGGCTCATTTTCGTCCGTAGCCGGGCCCGTACCAGTCACATGAAAACTCATAATTGGCGCAGGATCATCAAGAGTGGAGCCAAAGCTATAGGACGTCAGTTCCATGGCGTTGAGCATGTAACTGGAGGAGCCGAGTGTCAGGGTTCCACTTGCCGTTGTACTCATCCCCAGATAAAGCTGAGATGCCGGCAGACCGATAAACCCGTCGCCATAAACTAGGGTCATTCCAACTGAAGTGCCAATCGGAAAATCATCCTCGACAATCGGTAGTGACCAATAGCCACTGACCGTGCCGGCAAATGTGACCGTGACAGTTCCCGCCTGCGCCCAGGGTGCAAAAACGGACAAGGCCACCGCCGTCAGCAAAGGGAGTAAGAGAAATTTCATGGCTTGACCTCGATTGGGATAACGCTGCTTGCGCCGGGCACATGACGCGCAAGCCTTATCAGCAACAAGTACGCCAGCCACCCGAAATACACACCATACAATTGATTCAGAACGTTTTTTGAATTTTTGCGAATTGCCGAAATTCACAAATCACAAACAATATGTAAGATTTCTCGACTAAAAATTGGCAACAAGAATGGTTTCCGGTCATTTTTCTACTTTTCTCAACCCCACCAATGTCAGACCAATAGCAAAATTAGACTCTGACGATCTGTAGTCACGCTACAGGAAACCCGTGAATGGCCACAAAAGCCATCATCCGCCAGTTACCCCCGAAATCTGTGGATAAGCTTGTGGGTTAGCGCTTGGCAAGCTTCGCACAAAGCTGATTCGTCAGCGTCTTTTGGTCCTGCACAAAATATGTGCAGGGCTGGAAACGCTTACGGGAAGGCGTTCTCCAACCGACGGGCAGAAAAAAAGCGCCCGGGTAGGCGCTTTTGTCGTTGGTATCTGGCGGGTCCGGTGAGATTCGAACTCACGATGGATTTCTCCACGCCGGTTTTCAAGACCGGTGCATTCAACCGCTCTGCCACAGACCCCAGACGGCGCGCATGATAGCATAAAGGCCGCGGAGAATATCCGACTGATTCAGTAGGCAATTATTGAAACTTCTACCCGACTCCGCTAGTCTTACCGGCTGAGCAATCCACAGAAAGGGAGCTTCCCGCATGAACACCCACTTCGAGACAATCAATCAAGGCTCATCCGGCCTTGCTCTGCAACAGAACCGCGTTCTCCGCAACACCTACATGCTGCTCGCCTTGAGCATGGTGCCGACGGTTATCGGCGCATTGGTCGGCATCCAGCTGCAGTTCAGCTTCCTGGCCGGCAGCCCCTTTATTGCATTCATGCTTTTCCTCGGCGTCGCCTGGGGCTTCATGTACGGAATCGAGAAGAACAAGAACAGCGCCTTGGGGGTTGGCCTGCTGCTCGGCTTTACGTTCTTCATGGGCCTGATGCTCTCCCGCATCCTGCAAGTCGCCCTCGGTTTTTCCAATGGCAGCTCGATGATTGCGATGGCGGCCGCCGGCACCGGCGCAGTCTTCTTCACGATGGCCAGTATTGCCAGCGTCAGCAAGCGTGACTTCAGCAACATGGGCAAGTTCCTGTTCGTCGGCATGATCGTCATCCTGCTCGCCGCCCTCGCTAACATCTTCTTCCAGATTCCGGCGCTCGCGCTGGCCATTTCGGCCGCCGCCGTGATGATCTTTTCGGCCTACATCCTGTATGACATCAGCCGCATCATGCAAGGTGGCGAAACCAATTATGTCAGCGCGACTCTGGCGGTCTATCTCGACATCTACAATGTATTCGTCAGTCTGCTGCACCTGATCATGGCCTTCACGGGCGATCGCGACTAAGCCGTTCCCGACGGAATCGACAAGGGCGGCCACGGCCGCCCTTTTTCATGGCCGTTCGAATACGGCGATCGACTCGACATGCGCCGTATGCGGGAACATGTTGACCGCTCCGGCCGCAACAAAGCGGTAACCCTTGTCCGACACCAGAACGGCCGCATCGCGGGCCAGCGTTGCCGGATTGCAGGAGACGTAGACGATGCGGCGCGGTGCATCCTCGCCCAACGCCTTGACGAGCTCAAGCGCACCTTCGCGTGGAGGATCGATCAGCATCTTGTCGAAGCGCCCCAGTGCGACCAGCGACGCCTCGGTACATTCGAACAGATTGGCGACACCGAACGCGACATTGCCGTCCAAACCATTTTCAGTTGCGCTTTCGCGCCCGCGCCGAACCAGCGCTTCGCTACCCTCGATACCAACCACGGTGGCGCCGGAACGGGCAATCGGCAGGGTGAAGTTGCCGAGGCCGCAGAACATGTCGGCGATGCGTTCGCCGGCTTGCGGGTCGAGCAAACGCAATGCCCGGCGGACGAGCAGGCGATTGACCGCATGATTGACCTGGGTGAAATCGGTTGGCCGAAAATCCAGCTCAAGATCAAACTCGGGCAAGGTGTACGACAGGCGCGGCCCTGGCACCGGATAGAAACGATAAGCTGTATCCGGTCCTTTCGGTTGCAGATAGAACACGATATCGTGGCGATCGGCAAAATCGCGCAGAAGTTGTTCGTCGCGAGCATTCAGCGGCTCCAGGATACGCAGAAGCAGAGCAGTACATTTCTCGCCAACAGCGATTTCTACCTGCGGCAAGCGCTCGGCGACCGACAGCACAGCGAACAATTCGCGCAAAGGCACGAGCAATGCCGAAACATGCGGCGGCAATACATCGCATCCCCGCATGTCGGTGATGTAGCTACTGCGCCGCTCATGAAAACCGACCAGCACCCCACCTTTTTTTGCCACCTTACGTACAGCGAGCCGCGCCCGATGCCGATATCCCCAGGGCGCGCCGTGAATCGGCGGCAAAATGGTCTCCGGTCGAACGCGCCCGATATGCCAAAGGCTGTCTTCCAGCACCCGTTGCTTGGCTGCGACCTGAGCCGATGGCTCCATATGCTGCATGGCGCAGCCGCCGCAAACGCCGTAATGCACACAACGCGGAATCACCCGTGCCGTCGAAGGCTTTAGAACAGCAACCAGATGTGCCAACTCGTAGCTCGGTTTTCGCCGAAAGCTGGCATATTCAACGGTCTCCCCGGGCAGGGCGCTATCGACAAATACAGTCTTGCCTTCGAGGCGGGTGATACCCCTCGCTTCGTGATCCAGCGATTCGATGATCCCGATCGGCACGGTCAGCTCCGAAAAAGCACGAATTCTATCAATCGGTTACACTAAGCGCTATGGCTCGTGAATTGATTACATCCTGGAGTGACTATCAGGTGGCGATCGACCGCCTGCTGGGCTTGGCCTGTCGAAAAATCCAAATCTATGACCAGGATATCGGCCAACTCAAGCTGGAAACGCCTTCCCGCCTGGATGCGTTGAAACGCGTACTGCAAGGCCCAGAGCAGGATGCTCTGCAAATAGCCGTACGCGATGCAACGGCTCTGCGCAAGGTGCATCCCTTGCTCAACAACTTGCTGACAACATACAGCCACCGTCTGCTGGCCCAGCAAACATCCGAGCAGCTTGCGCATCTGCGTGACAGCATGATTCTCGTTGATGACAGACATGCGCTGATTCGTTTCGACCACGACCAAGCAAGAAGCAAACTCCTGATCGATGAAGCCGATGAAGTCAGGCCTTACCTGATCCGCTTTGCGGAAATACTTTCTGAGGGCGGCGAGTCCATTAGCAGCTCCACGCTAGGTCTTTGATACGCAATCGCCATGCCGCAGCGCAGCATTCGGTGCCAAAACAACCAAAACGTTGCTATAATCGCGCGCTGATCAGGCAGTTCTGATCTCCGAAAATTTTTGGCTTTTGCTGGTACTTGTCGATAAGGAAACCCCATGAATAAGTCTCTACTCGTTGCTGCCCTGCTTGCTGTTGCCCTGACCGCTTGCGGCAAGAAGGAAGCCCCGGCTCCGGTTGCTGCTCCGGCTCCTGCCGCCGCCCCGGCCCCTGAAGCCGCCAAGCCCGCTGAAGCCGCTCCGGCTCCGGCCGCTGACGCTGCCAAGCCGGCCGAAGCTGCCCCGGCCCCGGCTGCTGCTCCGGCCACTGAGGAAAAGAAGTAATCTTCTTGCATCGCAAAAACGGGGCTTCGGCCCCGTTTTTTTATTTCTTTCCAACTCATACAATCTGCCGCCAGTCGAACCCCGAATCTGGCGTAGCCACACCGACCCAACTCTCGGCGCACCCCAAGACCCGCGCTAAGGCACCAACCGCCAGTTTCGGCAGGTTGTTGCGCTCGCTAAGGTGAGCTGCAACCAGATGTTGCAGGCGGGAACAATCAATCTGGCTGAGCAGGTTGGCTGCCGCAGAATTTTCGAGATGACCTAAACGACCGGCAATGCGTCGTTTCACCGCAAGTGGATAGGACGATGCAGCCAACATTGCAGCATCATGGTTGCACTCGAGAACCAAACCGTCGCAGCCTGACAAAACGTCACGAACATGTGGCGTGATTTCGCCAATGTCGGTCAGCACCCCCAGACGATGCGCCGAATCCGAAAACACGTATTGGACCGGCTCGCGCGCGTCATGCGGAACAGGAAAAGGCTGCACCTCGAGCCGGCCAATAACCAGCGGACAACTGCTGTCGATTACATGGAGATCCAGTCCGGCATTGGGCTCACGAGCTGCGCACCAGGTGCCATGAGTCATCCAGACTGGAAGCGAGAATTTCCGGGCGAGTCGACAAGCACCGCCAAGGTGATCGCCATGCTCGTGAGTGACAAGGACGCCGGTCAAATCGGCCGGCTGACGCCTAAGTCGGGCAAGCCGGGCCACGGTTTCCCGCAACCCGAACCCGCAATCGAGCATCAGGCAGGTGTCGCCACTCTCGACCAGCAGCGAGTTACCCGCACTGCCGCTGCCGAGCGAGGCGAACCGTATCACTGCAACTGCTGGAGGAGCAGTCCGAGAATCTTCTTGGCGGTATCCGACTTGTCGGTACCGCCTTCGCTGGAAAGCACCTGAACCACACTCTGCTGACCGGCATCACTGACGTGAATGCGATACTGCACCTTGGAACTTGCCGATGCTTCCGAACTCCGCCAGAAGGCAAGCTTGGACATCAAGCCATCGTCCTTCTTGCGGTTATCGACTTCGGGATCGACATAGCGGACAAAATACAGCCCGCGCGAACGGTCCCGGTCTTCCACGGTAAAGCCGACACGATCCAGCGCCAAACCTACCCGGCGCCAGGTCCGGTCGAACCGTTCGTAAACTTCGAGGGTGCCGGAACCGTCGTCTGCCTTGGCCAGCTTGGCGCGGGGTTCGGCTTTGACGTTGGCCAGCGACGCTTCGGCACGCTTCTCCTCCGAACCCAGACGCACCATCAGGCGCCGCAACATTTCAGCTTCCAACTCCGGATCGGGCGGACGGGGCTGCCAGCGTGTGTCATCCTTGGCCGAAGAGGTGTAGACCTCTTCCATTCCGCGGTGGCTGATGAAAACATCGGTGGTGCCCGGCTCGCTGCCAGCCTCGAAACGGGTCCGGAACTTGTCGCGCTCCCCTGTCGAATAGAGCGAGTCGAGCAGTTTGCCGATGGTGTTGCGAATAATGTCGTCCGGAATCTTGGCGCGATTCTCCGCCCAGTCGGTTTCCATCACACCAGCATCGGGGCGCTCGACATTGATGATAAAACCGGTTTCCTGCCAGAAATCCTTGACCGTATCCCACAGTTTATCGGCCGGAACGGCAACCACAAGCCAGCGTTGATTACCCGAACGCTCGACACGAACCTTATCGATCTCAGGCAGGACTGTCGCATTTTTTGCCTGCGCTGCCGGGGTACGATCGGCGCTATAAGCCGAGAATGTCGCGCTGCCCTTGCCATCTGCGTCGGGAACCAAAAAACGATCATCCTTGGCAACTTGCGATAGGTCCGGCGGAACTTCGAGAGTGGGCACCTTGCCCGCCGACTTGTACTCGATCTTGCGCGAATCAGGAAAAATGCTGCACCCCGCCATTGCGATGGCCAGCAGGGAAAGCGTAAGGCCGGAAAGCCGACGATTCATTCTCTATCTCCGTCAGGCGATCACGCCAGCCTGGCGCATGGCGGCCAGTACGCGACCCTGATTGGCTTCTGCCAAACGGGTCAAGGGTAGTCTGATGCCACCCGGCATCAGACCCAGTTGTTCGACTGCCCACTTGACCGGAATCGGGTTGGCTTCGCAGAACAGGTCGCGGTGCAGACCGAGCAGCTTGAAATGAATTTCCCGCGCCTTGGCGACATCGCCGGCAGCAGCGGCGACGCACATCTCGTGCATCAGGCGCGGCGCAACGTTGGCGGTCACAGAAATATTGCCGTGGAAGCCGAGCAGGATCGAAGCGACACAGGTCATGTCGTCTCCGCTATAGAGCGCGAATTCCTTCGGAGCGCGGGCAATCAGGTCGCTAGCTCGGTCCAGGTTGCCGGTCGCATCCTTGACACCGACGATGCCGGACACTTGGGCCAGGCGCAGGATGGTGTCGTTGCTCATGTCGGCAACGGTGCGTCCCGGTACGTTGTAGAGCAGCACCGGCAATTCGACGGCTTCGGCAATCGTCTTGAAGTGGCGATAGAGGCCTTCCTGCGTCGGCTTGTTGTAATAGGGCACGACGGAGAGCGCCAGATCAGCGCCCGCCTTCTTGGCGAATTCTGTCAGTTCGATCGCTTCCGCTGTCGAATTGGCTCCGGTGCCGGCGATGACCGGAATGCGGCCAGCCGCATGGTCGACCGTCACTTTGATCAGTTCGCAATGTTCATCAACATTGACCGTCGGCGATTCGCCGGTGGTACCGACGACCACGATGGCATCGGTACCTTCGCTAACATGAAAATCGACGAGCTTGCGCAGGGAATTCAAATCGAGGCTGCCATCCTCATGCATGGGCGTAACGATGGCGACAATGGATCCGGTAATCATGGCCTGTTTATGAGAATAAGTAATCGGGCGATTGTAACTGATGGCCATTCAGAGCGGAAAGGCGCTTGGTAACTGTTTGTTATTTTTCCGACAACCAGCGCAGCAAACCACGCCCGGCACGCATCGTGCCCTCCGGCAAGAGTAGTTCCGGATGGCGATCCGGCGCCGCGGTCTGCAATTGCCGGGCAAATTCGTCGAGCCGCGCGGCTACCGGTACTCGCCAGCCGAGTTTCCGCAGCCGATGGCGCAACAAATTTTTCAGCCGCGGCATAGACAGTTGGCGCAAGACGACGAGCCGTACCGCATCGCCTTCACGGGCCCGAGTCCAATCCAGTTCAGCAAGCTCGTCCAGTAAGGCGGCAGCCTCGGCGAAGTTGGCGGCGCCCTGCGCCAGCGCCGATTCGGCTGCAGGAAAACGTTCGCTCAACAGACCTAGCGCTTGGTGGCGGAGGAAATTGCGAGTCAGAGAAAGATCGCCATTGCTTTCATCCTCGACCCATGCCAGACCATGCTGACGTGCATAAGACTCAATCTCGGAGCGGGAGACATCGAGCAGCGGCCGGATCAGGCGCAAGCCACCGAACCGACGCTCACCCGGCATCGCGGCGGCACCGGTGACGCCAGTCCCACGCAGCAGATTGTGGAGCAATGTTTCGGCCTGATCGCCCCGATGCTGGGCGAGCAGCAGGCAACCGGCAGCACCGTCGGCAAAGGCGGCATAACGCGCCCGACGGGCTGCCGCCTCGAGGCCCTCTCCGGCCCCCAGGCCGACCGTGACCCGGCGCACGTTCAAAGGAATACTCAGATCCCGACAATAGCGGGCACAGAAATCAGCCCAGGCGTCGGCGTTGGGCGACAGGCCATGATGGACATGAATGGCGGAGAGACGACCGGCAAGCGGGAGCCGGCTCAGAACATGGGTCAGAACGACCGAATCGCAGCCGCCGGAAAGAGCGACGCAAAGGCGCTCATGCAGCGCCAGGCGGGTGGCCAGGAAAGCGCCGACCCGCTCGCCGAGATCAGCTGACAGCCTGTTCCTTGAAGCGGCCATAGCTCATCAGCCGCTCGTAACGGGTCGCCACCAGCTCGCTGGCCGACTGCCCGGAGAATTGCTTGAGCGCATCCTGCAGGGCCTTCTTCAGGCTCTGTGCCATTGCCGCGTGATCGCGGTGGGCGCCGCCCAGGGGCTCATTGACGATCTTGTCGATCAAGCCCAGCGTCTTCAGGCGCTGCGCCGTGATCCCCATGGTTTCCGCAGCTTCCGGGGCCTTTTCGGCACTCTTCCAGAGGATCGAGGCACAGCCTTCCGGCGAGATCACCGAGTAGGTCGAATATTGCAGCATCTGCACGACATCGCCGACGGCAATCGCCAGCGCACCGCCCGAACCACCTTCGCCGATGATGGTGACGATCACTGGCACCTTGAGCTCGGCCATCACGTAGAGATTGCGGCCGATCGCCTCGGACTGGCCGCGCTCTTCGGCATCGATGCCGGGATAAGCGCCCGGCGTATCAACGAAGGTCATCACCGGCAGGCCGAACTTCTCGGCCAGCTTCATCAGGCGCAGTGCCTTGCGATAACCTTCCGGGCGCGGCATGCCGAAGTTGCGGTAGATTTTTTCCTTGGTATCGCGCCCCTTCTGGTGACCGATCACCATCACCGGCTGGCCATTGAAGCGGGCCAAGCCACCGACAATCGCGTGGTCGTCGGCAAAGGCGCGGTCACCGTGCAACTCTTCGAAATCGGTGAAGATCAGCGACAGGTAATCCAGAGTGTAGGGCCGCTGCGGATGGCGGGCCACCTGAGAAATCTGCCAGGGCGAGAGCTTGGCGTAGATATCCTTGGTCAGCTGACCGCTCTTTTTTTCCAGACGTTCGATTTCTTCCGAGATATCGACGGCGGAATCATCCTGAACAAAGCGCAGCTCTTCGATCTTGGCTTCGAGATCAGCGATGGACTGCTCGAAGTCGAGGAAACTTGTTTTCATGGACAGCTCGTTTTCTAGGTCGGCGCGTATTTTACCCTAAACGTTTGCCGCGCCAGACCAACAATACTCACACCGATTCATCCAGTTGCCACAGTCGCAGCCCAAGCGGGAAATCCACTAAAAATTCTGTCGCCCCAAGACGCCCCCCCTGCTACTTTGCTAACATCATGTGAAATAGTCTGGAAAGTCTGCAATGCCCTCTTCTGATTTTCTCTTCATACACCCGCTGCTCGGCGCGGACGATGCTTGGTCGGGTTTCAGCGTCGAGTTCGCTCCCGGAAAAACCAGCCCCGACCCTCTGCGCCGGTTGAAAGATGCGGACAAGCTGGATGAATTCGACCATCGCCTGCCATGGTTGATCCCTGCAATCCCAGAAGCGAGCGCCAAATCCCGACTGGATGAGCGCACCGTCGTCATTTTCCCGGCCCGGCCCGCCGCCACTGATGCCGAAACATTGCAGCTGTTTGAGACCAGCCTGCGCCAGGCCAACCGCAAGATCGGGCTAAGCGCCGCACCCGACTGCAAGCTACCGGCAACCGGAACCTGGGACTATCTGCTGCTCAGTGCCAGCCACGCCCGTTGCCTGCCGCCCTTTGCCTTACTCGGCCTATGCAGCCGCACCATCCTGGTTGCGACCGATATTCATAGCCATGCTGATCGCCAGTGGCTGCTCGACAACGCCTGCACCCTGGCGACCGGCGAGTTCCTGCTTTCCCGGCGCGCACCGAGCACCAAGGCCGACACCACCCGAATCAAACTCCTAGAACTGCTCGCCCTGATTGCCGAAGATGCCGACACTGGCTCCCTCGAAGCAATTTTCCGCCAGGAACCCAAGCTTTCCTACAGCCTGCTGCGCCTGGTCAATTCGGCGGCGATCGCGCCGCGTACCCCGATTACCAGTTTTTCCCAGGCCATCAACCTGCTCGGACGACGCCAGTTGCAGCGCTGGCTGCAACTACTGGTCTATGCCGATCCGAACAATGGCAATCAACCCAACCCACTGCTCCAGAAGGCCGCCGCCCGCGGTCACCTGCTCGAACTGCTCGCCCCCCAGCTGAAACCGCAACCGCAAGTCGAGAACCTGGCTGATGCCGCCTTCATGATCGGCGCCTTCTCGTTGCTCAATGTCCTGCTCAACATGTCGATGACGGAAATTCTCCAGCAGCTGCCGCTTTCCGACCTTGTGCGCTCGGCGCTGGCCGACCATGGCGGAGTGCTCGGCCGCTTGCTGCTGGCCATCGAAGCGGCCGAAGGACGTGACCTGGGAAATGCTGCTCAACGCCTGTGCGAGCTTGAAGTGCTGAGCAGTGACCATCTTGACGCCCAGTTGGAAGCATTTAGCTGGGCCGCAAAAATTCGCCCGAACGCTTAATGGTCAGACGGGGCTCGCGGCACAATCAGCCGCTTGCCCGATCAGCCGAAGCGCCCGCTCAGAAAGGGGTTGTACTTCCGCTCTTCGCCAAACGTCGACATCGGGCCATGGCCCGGGATGAATGCCACCGCATCGCCGAGCGGAAAGAGCTGCTCCTTGATCGAACCGATCAATGTTTCGTGATCGCCCTTGGGAAAATCGGTGCGACCGATCGAGCCCTGGAAAAGCACATCGCCGACCTGTGCCAACTGGCTTGGCGGATGGAAAAAGACCACATGGCCTGGCGTGTGGCCGGGGCAATGCAGCACATCGAGTTCGACCTCGCCAAAACGGACCTTGTCACCACCCTTCAGCCAGCGCGTCGGCGTGAAGCTCTGACCATTGGCGAAACCGAACATCTTGCCCTGCTGAGCCATGCCGTCGATCCAGAAACGGTCGTCTTCGTGCGGCCCCTCGACCGGTACGCCGGTCTGTCCGGCAAGCGTGGCCACTGCGCCGGCGTGATCGATATGGCCATGAGTCACCAGGATGCAGGCCAGCGTCAGGCCTTCGGCCTCCAGCGCCTGCCGAACCCGATCGAGATCGCCACCCGGATCGATGACCGCCGCCTGTTTGGTTTTTTCACACCAGAAAATGGTGCAGTTCTGTTCGAATGGAGTAACAGGAACGATCTTGTAGCGCATAACCAGCCCGAAACGTATGATTTGGCGGCATTATCGCATGCGAGGAACCTTGCCCGGCAAGGCAGCGCCCCTTAAACTCGCGGCGTTGGAAGGCGCACATTTTCGAGGACAACAAAAAACATGCTCGACCACCCGCTGCCAGATATCGACGCCTGGGCCCTGCTCTTCAGCAACAACAGCCTGCCCGTGCTCCGCGTCACCAAGCGCCGGCTCGACGAAATGCGTGAGGATATAGAGCGCGTCGACACCCGGGAACTGGCCCACCTCATCCTCCAGGATCCGATCATGACGGTGCGCGTGCTGGCCTTCATCCAGCCGATGCGCGGCCGCGCCCTGCAGCACGACATCACGACCATTGCCAGCGCCGTCCTGATGGCCGGCATGAATCCATTTTTCCGGCGCTTCGAAGATCTGCCCACCGTCGAAGGCATGCTGAAGGGGGAAGACCCGCATGCCCTGCTCGGCGTCCTGCAAGTCATCCGCCGCGCCCAGCGCGCCGCCGACTATGCCCAGGACTGGGCGATCTGGCGCCACGACATCAATATGGAAGAAGTGCGCATCGCCGCCCTGCTCCACGACCTTACGGAAATCCTGGTCTGGTGTTTCGCGCCGAAGCTGGGGCTGGATATTCGCGCCCAGCAACTGGCCCAGCCGACCATGCGCAGCGTCGACGCCCAGACCCAAACCATCGGTTTCACGTTTCAGGACATTCAGCCGGAACTGTGCCGGATCTGGCACCTGCCGGACCTGCTGCTGCGCCTGCTCGACGATGCCAACGCCGCCAACCCGCGGGTCCAGAACGTCGCCCTGGCCGTTCGCCTGGCCCGGCACTCGTCGCACGGCTGGGAGGACCCGGCGCTACCCGACGATTACCGGGACATCGGCCATCTGCTCAACATCACCCCGGAAGCCGTGCGCCAGCGCCTCGGCCTGGAGCCAATGCCGGCCCGCGAGGCCGAGGACGACTAGCCCCGCCGCGCCGAGCGCCGCAGCTCAGGCGGAACCGGCGGCGCGCGCCTCCAGTATTTCCCAACGTTCGAGCAAGACCATCAACTCGTCGTCGATGGCCGCCAGGCGCGCCGCCGCATCCTGCGCCCCCTGGGCATCGGTCTGGTAAATCGCCGGGTCTTCGAGGCGTTTACTCAGCCTCCCCTGCTCACTTTCGAGCGCAGCGACTTTCTCGGGTAGCGTCTCGAGTTCCTTCTGCTCTTTCCAGGACAGCTTGTCGCCCTTGGCCTTCGTCGCCTCGGCGGCCTTCGCCACCGGTTTCGCCTCGGCCTTGAGCTTCATCGCCTCTTTCGCGCGGCTCGCCTGATACGCCGCCCAATCGCTGTAGCCACCTGCGTATTCGCGCCACAGGCCATCACCTTCGGCCGCGATGGTCTGGGTCACCACGTTGTCGAGAAAGGTCCGGTCGTGACTGACCAGGAACAGCGTCCCATCATAGTTGGCCAGCAGTTCCTCGAGCAGTTCGAGGGTTTCGATATCGAGGTCGTTGGTCGGCTCGTCGAGCACCAGCACATTGGCCGGCTTGGCAAACAGGCGGGCCAGCAGCAGGCGGTTGCGCTCGCCGCCGGAGAGCGAACTGACCGGCGAACGGGCGCGTTCGGGAGCGAACAGGAAATCCTCCAGGTAACCGATCACATGCTTGCGCGCACCGCCGATCTCGACGAAATCCGAACCTGGCGAGATGACGTCGATCAATGTGGAATCCGGGTTCAACTGGGTCCGGAACTGGTCGAAATAAGCGACGTCGATCTTGGTGCCCAGGCGGACCGTGCCCGCGTCGGGCTTCAACTCGCCGAGGATCATCCGCAGCAGCGTCGTCTTACCGGCGCCGTTGGGCCCGATCAGGCCGATCTTGTCGCCGCGCTGGATGCGTATCGAGAAATCGCGGACGATGACCCGCTGCCCGAAGGACTTGCCGACATGCTCCAGTTCGGCAACCAGCTTGCCACTCTTGTCGCCGGCATCGAGTTGCAGATTGACCTTGCCCATCCGCTCGCGCCGCGCCTGGCGTTCGGCCCGCAGCTTGTCCAGGCGCTGGACGCGGAACACCGCGCGCGTCCGCCGCGCCTCGACGCCCTTCCGGATCCAGACCTCCTCTTCCTTGAGCAGCTTGTCGGCGCGGGCATTGGCCAGCCCTTCTTCATGCAGCAAGGCCTCCTTGCGTAACTGGTATTCCTTGAAGCTGCCGGGGAAACTAGCCAGTTTGCCGCGATCCAGCTCTACGATGCGGGTACATACGCGGTCGAGAAAAGAACGGTCGTGGGTAATGAAAAACAGGCAGACATTGCTCTCGATCAGCATGGTCTCCAGCCATTCGATGGCCGCGATATCGAGATGGTTGGTCGGCTCGTCGAGGAGCAGCACCTCGGGTGCCACCGCCAGGGCCTGAGCCAGGGCCAAGCGCTTCTTCTGGCCGCCGGACAGGCTGCCGACGCGGGCGTCGGGGTCCAGCCCGAAACGGTCGATGACCTTCTCGGCCTGCGCTTCGCAAGCCCAGGCTCCGCTCGCTTCTAGTTCGTGCTGCAAGGTTTCCATGCGGGCCAGCAGCGCCTCGTGATCGCCCGTACCGTCGGCCATCTGATGCGATACCTCATGGTAGGCGGCGAGCAGCTTCGAAGCCTCGCCCATGCCCGAGACCACGGCCTCGAACACCGACAACTCGGGGTCGAAGGGCGGCTCCTGCGGCACATAGCCGACGCGGATACCAGGCTGCACCCAGACCTCGCCATCATCGAGCTTGCCGCGGCCGGTACCGGCCGCCATCGCCGCCAGCATCGACGACTTGCCGGTACCGTTGCGGCCGATCAGGGCAACCCGCTCGCCCGGGTCGAGCAGGAAATCGGCGTGATCGAGAAGCGGCACGTGGCCGTAGGCAAGACAGGCAGCAGAGAGTTTGAGGTACGGCATGAGGGAAAAATGGGCGCTCGGTGATGGTTTTAGTGGCCGGGAATCTATCACAAGGCCCGCGCACCCCGGTACAATTCGCGCCTGCCGTCAAATGCAGCTCGCCTCCATAGTTAAATGGATATAACACGCCCCTCCTAAGGGCGAATTGGTGGTTCGATTCCACCTGGGGGCGCCAATACGTTTTCCGGCAGAGTTCTTCAAGGTTCCAAACCCCGCGTAAATGCGGGGTTTTTTGTCTATACTGCCTCCATAGCAGTTCGTTTTAGTTGTCTTGAAGCCGGATTTTTTGTTGGTATATCTGTTGGCATGGAAACAGATACCAACACACCCGGCAAATCAGATACCAACAACGCGGGGGTAACATGCTGACAGATAAGGCAATTTCAGGACTCAAGGGTCAAGCCAAGGCCTACCGAGTATCTGACTCCGGCGGCCTGTATGTCGAGGTCAAACCCGATGGTTCTAAGTACTGGCGTCAGGCCTACCGTTTTGCCGGCAAGCAGAAGACCCTCGCCCACGGCGTTTACCCCACTATCGGACTCAAGGAAGCACGGAAGCGGCGCGACGATGCCAAGGCGCTGCTCGACCTGAATATTGACCCAGGCCACCAACGGAAGGTCGAGAAACTGACCGCTAAGCTGTCAGCAGCCAACACCTTTGACGCCATCGCCAGGGAGTGGCACGAGAACCGTGAAAGCGGGCTGGCCAAGAAGACTGCAAATAAGACCATCGCCGCACTGGAAACCTACGTGTTCCCGAAAATCGGCGCCCTGCCCATTGAGAGCGTAGAGCCTGCGCATATCCTGGCCGTGATCCTGCCAATCGACAGAAAGGGCAACGGCGAGACGGCACGGCGGGTTCGCGCATGGATCGATGCAGTCTTTCGCTACGCAATCCAGCATGGAAAAGTGAAGATCAACCCTGCCGCCGAACTGCGTAGCGGCGAAGTTCTTCGGCCGGCGAAGGAAAAGCATCTGGCCAGCCTGCCGATTTCGCAGCTACCCACCTTCCTTCGCACAATTGACGATGCGTCCAAGCGAGTCGATTACCGGACTCGCCTAGCCCTGCGGCTCCTTCTGCACACATTCGTTCGCCCCGGTGAATTGAATTGGGCCATGTGGTCAGAGTTCGACACCGAGGCCAAGGAGTGGCGCATACCGGCAGAGCGCATCAAGGGCGCAGGCCGAGGCATGAAGATGAAGGAAGAACACATCGTCCCCCTCAGCGATCAAGCCATAGCCATTCTGGAAGAACTGCACCCGCTGACTGGGGGCTACAAATTTCTGTTCCCATGCCTTGGGCGCCCCGGCGAAGCCGGCATGAGTGAGAACACCTTGCGTATGGCGATCCAGAAAGGCCTTGGTTTCCCGGTAACAGCCCACGGCATGCGGGCAACGGCAACTAGCGCACTACTTGAGCTAGGCTGGCCGGCCCATGTTATCGACAAGCAACTGGCCCACCGTGAGCGGCGCGGTGCAACCTTTGGCGCCTACTCACATCAGGCCGAATACCTTCCAGAGCGCCGGAAGATGATGCAGGCTTGGGCCAACCACCTGCAAGCGTTGGAACACGACACGAAAGTAGTGCCGTTCATGGCAAAGAAAGGCTGATTGACAAAGTAATGAACACGTCACAGCAAAGCCATTTTCTGGCCATATACGCCGATTGCACCGCAGCAAGTGCTTTGACGCTGCTAGCACACACGTCGCCATTTACCAGCAACCGGAAGAAAATGCATGCGTTGATTCAGGCCGTCCGCGAGGCTGCACAGCCTTTCGTTGCTGAATCCAACATACCGGCCTGCACAGTACCGCCGAGAATTCTGGAAAACCCCATGCACCGTTTGGTGCCCCCGGAATCATTGGGAATTGCCAATGGTTTTCTGTTTGGATTTGCCACCAAGCAACCGGCTGTGCGGGAAGTCATAGAACAATACGGCCTCTACAAATCAGGGTTGGCCGCACTCAGCATGACCGAGCAAGGAGATTCCCCGGAGGCCGTCATTGTTCTGCTGAACATGGTTCACACGCTGAAGGCTGGCCGGGTAGGAAAACGGAACAGCGCTGCGGCCTCTCAATCCAGAAGCCCTCAACGATCATTCATCAAGCAAATTATTCTCGATGATTTGCGAAATATAAGCACAGGCCAGAAAGATACCCACGATTTATGGCGTGCGGCTGGCCGGGCAACAGCCTACACCTTCGATTTCAATGACAGAGTTTTCAAGTGCGATGCCCGCATTGAGAAAAATGAATTGTGTGGTTCGTATTGCGATGCCAACAACGAAGATGCGAATCTCGAAGAATTTACGCCTATGACCTACGAGCAGTTCAAGAACATTGTCGGAAAACTGAAAATGGAGATTCGAGACGGCGCGTAACCAACGCACTTGGCCGCAATGAATCAGCACTTGGGTTCCCGCGGGCAAGTTACGGCACCAGACAGAAGTATCCTTCGCCTGCTGCCAAACTGCTACATGACCTTGGGCCCTGGTCGGCATATTTTTAGAACACGGAACCTGGCGGAATAAGCTCGCGGAAGCAAAGATGGGTTAAGGCAGCGGCCGCCCCCAATGAGTATGACAGCCGGCGCGCCCAGTAACGAGGCAATTTCTGCGCCCCCCTGCAGCCACCTCTCGACGTCGCACGGGGGGGGTTATCGCAACCGCGCCGCCCAATAGCTCTCGGAAATAATTGCCAATGGGGCACCGGCTTCCCGGTAGTCGACTGCCTTGGCGATTTTGGAGCCGAAACTGCTGTGCCTCCAGACGTCCGAACCGATATTGCCGATCACCAAGTAGTGCAGTTTCTTCGTAATGCTGCCCGCGGGAATGCCGCCACGTTGTTCGATTGCTCCGTGGCAGTCGGCACGTTTGCCAAAGTCGAATACTCCGGTAAAGCAGAAGCTGTGGCCTTCGATTGTTACCGGAGGTGCTGGCGTATTGAGCGGCAGGGCGGTCGGGACCACATTGCCAGCGCTACTACGTGGGCTGGCAATGTTCATGATCAGCGTCAACAGATCACGTTGCTCGTCTTCGTCCAAGTGGCCATCGGCCAGCATGTACCGCAGACGATCATAGAGAACGCTGGCGGGCCAAGTGTCAATGCTCAAGCGGTGATTGTGTAGCCAGCTCAGGATCGAGTGCGCTTCAGTTTGGTCGATGTGTCCATCTTGCAATGCAAATTCGCAAATACCAAGCAGCTGGTCGATATCTCGCTTGATAATCCGATCAGCATGGATTCGAAGTAAGCGAGGGTCTTCCGGATCGTATGCATTCTCCATGGCCTATATCTTTGATATTGGAATACGCCATAGTAATAAAAAACCCGCCATCGGGCGGGTTTTATGTTGTCTGCTGTGACTAATTTTACTTTGCCGCTTTGCTAGTGCGAATCCGTTTTCTCTGGGGTTGAGTATTGCTCGCTTGCTCAGCCGGCTCAGAATTAAGTGTCGAGAGGCCAATGGAAAACTTCCCCCAAGGCTGGCGGGCGGTTAGATTCAGAATCATTTCTCGGATAGCGGGATACAACATCCGGTGCGCCGCATCGGCGGCTAGGCGTTCCAAGTCCTTAATCTGGCCGCTAGTCTCGATCTGCAGGTAGCAGAGACTGAGCATTTCGATGAAGTATGGGGCCTTTGGGCTTTCCTTGCGGTCGACGTTGATACGCAGCTCGCACAAATAGCGCGCATTTCCTTCACCTGTATTGCTAACGTTCATTGATGAATTGATATGGACGTCGGCGCCCGATTCAGCTTTTTCTGATTCGGTGTTCTCTGCGAGTTTAGGAAAATCAGGGTTCGCTATGACCTGAATTACCGGAAAAGAGTGATCTTCGTATTTGATCTGTATTTTCATGGTTTGCAGGCTAATTCTTGGCGTAGTGCTTGCCGTGTATGGTTGTCTTCGCCGAATGCGTTTTGTGGCCAGAGAAGGATTTGAGATAGTCCAGTCGCAGCGTTCCGATTTCCGGGAATTTGTTTACTGACCACCATTCGTTAGTCAGTGCCTTGCTCGCATCGATCAACTCTGATTCGTTGCACGCTATGGTGACTTGTCCCTCACCGGGCCATCGAAGCACATTAACGGCAGTCAAGTAATCTTTGATTTGCGAAACGCTTTTGTGGGCTGGGGTGCATTGCACGAAATAGCGCGTCGCCAGGCTGGCTTGCTGTTCGATCCAAACGTCAACCTGCGTAGCGTTATCGCCGTCGTTCGGGTGGAGATTGGATGTCCAGGCTTTATTGGTGGCATCAAACGTCATGACGATAGGTTCATCGCTGAATTCAGCGATGCCAAGTTGGGTGAGCGCACCAGGCGCAGAGGCGGGGTAGCCAAAATCGGTCAGGCACTTTTGTTTTAACAAGACGCTGGCTTCTAGCGGCACTTTGTTCTTGGATTCCCAATTGGCGATCGTCAGTTCAGTACGGCCGAACAAACGGCCAATTTCGGCGCGCGGGATACCCATGGCTTTGCGGATATATTGGAACTCGTGGCCGCGTAGGCAGCCAGGCCGCATCGACAAGGCAACGCCGATCTGGCGGGTCAGCTGGTTGATATCGTGATAGCCCACGCACTCGCCGTAGTCCGGATCGGTATCGACCTCATAGCCGTTTTCGAGGAAGACGCCCGTCAGGCGACCATCTTCGAAGGGGCGTCTTACTGATGTGTTCATGATGAGCACCTTATAACAGTGATGACAAGCAGGTGGGGTCGGTCGTCTTTGACGCTGACCTCTACGCCGAGCTTGATGCCATCGATATCTCGTTTTTCAAACCTGCAGTTCATTTCGCCGAAGAATCGTCCTGGTTCGGGCTGCCTGGGCATGGAACCCATTGTCACAATTTCCGATATTTCAGCCTCGGTAATGCGACGCGGGCCCATGCGTTCCCATCTGGTGTGCTTGGACAGCCTGACATTGACACTATTCCTAGCAATCTTTCTGACATGCTGAAAGAGCTCGTCCTTGGTCATGTTGACTACGGACTTGGTGGGCGGTTCGCTCATAACATATAAAAATTATAGGTTCTTATTGTTAAATTGTCATGTCGTCGACATCAATCAGTGTGCGTGATCGCTTTCCTGATCGGTACTTTCGTCGATAAACGTCGTCTCAACGTAGGTAATTTGGCAGGATTTGCCAAAGTGCCCGGGCGGCAGATACCCAGTAAGCGGGTCAAGCTTGGGCAGCGGGCTCTAGTTTCTCCGAGAACGGCAAAGTGTGAACGGGAAATTCGCGCACGTTCGGCAAGATTATCCTTGTAGGCCTTTACAAATTCGGCAGTTTGCATATTTTCGTCATTATCAGCGTTGTCTATGTCATCCCGCAAGCTGTCGATCAGGGCGTCGACTGTCATAGGCTTCACAGACCAATGCCGGATGCTTCGTCGCCACCGGATCTACCTTTGCAAGACTAAAAGCCAAGCCATTCACGAAATGGTCACATCCGAAGTTTCTCCGTCACTCATGGCCGAACCCGCTCAAGCCCTTCCCGCTGCTCGCGTAGCAGTTGGTTCAACTCCTTCACGAGATCCCGCAACTCCCGCCATTCCCCGCCTTTTTCGGCATTCCGTGAAGACTTGGCCAGCCCCTCAGCCGTGCGCGGCCCCGTCGATTTTTTCCACGGTTGCCATTGCCGGATCAGCATCGATTGCCTCGCCCGGCGTTCCGGTGTCCAGCCGTTCGCCATGATTGCCCTCCAAAAGTTCGTTTTGCCCGGATTTGAATTCTCCCGCGTGCGCGGGCGAAGGTGATTCCCCGTTGTTCACCTGCTGATGCCCGTGAGCAATGTTTTGCTGCTTCACAAACGCCACCGGTCGTGGATTTTTGATTTCGGCCAGGGTCTGCAATGTCGCCCGGCTCTGTGCCTGCGCCTTCAGTGCAGTACGGATATACAACTCGGCATTGGTGGCGCGTTGAGTAACGGCCGCCTTTCTGGCGAATTCAGCGAACATGGCATTGAGCGCGACCGCCTGCCCAAGCAGCATTTCCTCAAGGCTTGCTAAGTTACCCTTTGCCACCTCAGCAGCTTGCTTCAGGATGACGACTGCGCAATCCCCAAGATCAAGTTCGCCAAATGCATCCGCAGAGTAAATGCGGGCGGTACTTGCGCTGGAAATGACCGGATGAAGGGCCATTTTCTCGTTTTCCAAGACAGCGACTTTCTTCTCATCCATGGTTCGCTCTCCCCTTCTGCGCAGCCTCAGCATCCTTGACGGTTGCCTTCAGCAGCAGATTCTTCTCAGCAATCAGTTCATCGATCCGCTGACGCTTTTCGGTGGGCGTCAGCGACTTGTCACGGTGCGTTTTCATCATCTCGGCATTGACCTTCCGGATATTCAGTTGCGCCCGTTCCAGCGCCTTGGCCTCCCCAGCAAGCGGCCCCTTTTCCTTCTCGTCGGCGATCTCCGGCCGCCCCTGCCGGTCCAACTCCTTGAGCGTGCCTTGCAGGCGCTTGGCTTCCCCGAGCATGTCGTAAAACTTCGTTTCGAACTTCGTGTGCTTGGCCGGCTCCTGAGCGTAGAAACGGCGGACCACAGGCAGTTCATCGGTGCGCATGGCCGGGCCGGCATCATCGAAAAATGCCTTGTCGGTCAGCATCAGGCCGTAGGCCGCCCAGGTGTTCAGGTAGCCCCTCAGCAGCGCTTCAGTGCGTACCGGATTCACTTGCAACGATTCCGGCAGATTGCTGGTTGCCATGCCGAGCGCCCGCATCGTCTCGCTGGTGTTCGGCTTGGCCCGCATGAACGGCTGCACGTTCTCCATGCCCGGCGTCTCGATGGGTGCCTTCGTGAAACTGTTCTTGTTGGCGCCCTGCTCGTAGATCGGCGCCAGGACCTGCGGCATCAGGTTGAGGCTGAAGGTGTTGCCAACGATGCGAGCGAAGTCCTTACCCAGTCCGGCCGGGTCGGTTTCATTCAGGCGTTCCACGGTGCGCTCAGCCAGCGATGCCACGGCGCCGATTTCCCAAATCTTCGGATAACGGAAGTGCTGATCGCCCACAAAGAAATGCCAGTGAGTATCCTTGTCCCAATCCGGCAGATCGGCATAACGCGGATCGTCCCGGTTCAGCAGGTACAGCCCGACCGACGACAGGGCGACCATACCCGTCTTGATACCGATGGCCGCCCGGTTTGGATCGTGGGCAATGCCCCGATAAAGGCGATCCATGGAAACGACTGCAGGCCGGAGGAACATCACCGTGTCGTACATGAAGCCAAGCGCCTTGCTATCGCCCTTCATGGCGAAATCAGTCGAAACCTCGCGCCCCTGGAACGCAGCATGGCGCGGATGCTCGCCGGCATTGATGGCCCGCTTGTATTCGCCGAGGCGCGTGGACATTTCGAAGGCGTCAGCTAACGTTTCCACAGCGTTCAGCAGCTTCTCGGGCGTATCCAGCACCGTGCGGTAATCAACCCCCTGCCTGCTGTAGAACTTCTCCAGCTTCGTGCGCAAATGGTGCTCATCGAGATACAGGCTCGACAGCCCGCCACCGTTGGCGATGTACTCTTTGTACAGTGGATCGCGCTTCAGACGCAGGCGCATCCCGTGAAGCGAATCCAGAACCGGCCGGAATCCTGACCGGGACATCACGGCCCCCATGATCGTATCGCGGGCAATGTTCGCCACCATGAAATCTGGCGTCAGGGTGATTGTTGCTTGGCCGATGCGTTTGGGCATGCCGAGCCATTGCGTCAGCCAGTGCATGGGCGCCCGGTCGAGTGACGACAGCGCACGGTACAGAATCGGGTCGCCGACTTCGTACCAAACGGGCTTCCCTCCCTTCAGCACGGCAACCACGTTGCCCCCGGCCGGCGGCTGGCCGCTTAGGAAGAACTCGAAGAAGGCCGGCGGCTGACCGTCAATTGCAATGCCGTAGCGCTTCAACATTTCATCCATGACCTGGCTACCGGAAACCTTCACCGGCCGCGATTCAGCGTCGATCTTGACCATGAACTTGGCGCCACCGGGGCGACTGGCCATCTCGGCAACCTTCAGACGAGCCGCGTTCTTCACAGCCACATCAATCAACTGCGCGGCATTGCCGATCATGTTGCCCAGGACATCGCGGATATTGTCAGTGCCGCCGGTCAATGCCTTCACGCCGGCCCAATCGCCCGGCTTCCCCTTCAAGCCGCCCGGCTGCTGCACACGATGAAACGGCAGGTATTCGGTGCGTTTCCAAAGCTTCCGCGTTTCCGGGTTCAGCACGCCTTGCGCCTCGGCAAAGTCGAGAACGCCCTTGTTCCACGCTTGATAGTCCCTGAAAGCCTGGTCGAATTCAGGGGTGCGCAGCTTCAGCATGCCGTTGATTTCAGCCTTGGTGAACAGATGCTCCCGGCCCTGCTGCATCAACTCGCGGGCCGAGCGGCCGACGAAGTACAGCAAGGCATCATCTAGGCTGGCCGAGACAGGGCGCAAGATTTCCTCCAAGCCCTTGCCGGCGTAGGTGAATGAGCGGTCAGCCTTCTTGACGGGGTAGCCAAAGCGGATCGCCCCATCCGCAATCGAGGCCGATGCACGCGACAGCCGGGCGGTTTCGTAGGCGCCGCCGGCAATGATCTTGCCGCCGGTCATGTCCCGCTCCATCTGGTAGATGCCGTGCAAATCATCCACTGTCGATTGCCGGAACTTGTCGAAAGCACGGTCGAAGAACTCGGCCAACGGCTTTTCCTGGCCGATCTTGGAGCGGGCGCGATTGAGCGAATCCTGGCTAAACCAGCCGGTCATGTCGGCCTGTGCTTTGCGCAGAGCCGGGCCGTAGGCATGCTTGGCGGCGAAGTCATCAAGGAAGGCCGCCACCTTCGGCGCCCTGGCTTGCAGGGTTTCCGGCTGGGTCATCCACAAGCGCATGCCCTCGGCGAAACCTTCGGCGACATTGCTCCGATCATAGCTGACGCTGCGCAGTTCCTCCGTCAGCGCCTTGTCGGCCCTCATCGCCTTGGACAGTTCAGGAACGCGATGGTCAATCAAGTGCGCCATTTCATGGCTGGCCACTTCGATATCGTTGAGCCGCTTGATGCGCACCTCCTCAACGCCAGGACGGAAGAAACCCAAGCGGTTCTTGCCCTTCACCCGCCCCTCATAAATCGTGCTGTTGAGTGCCTTGGTGAAATCCTTGATGATGGACTCGCGCCGGATCGGGTCGGGCAAGTCGGCCACACTGGCGGCGCCGGCCGGGCTGCGGGCATCATCGATAAGCGGCGCATAGTTCGCACCCGGCGCCCAACTGTTCTGCACCTTGCCGGCCATCGGCTGGACTTCGGCATTCAGGGGCTGGAATCCTTTCGCAGCCTCAAATCCCCCGATTCCAGCGCTCGTTCCAGCGGCATTCCGCTCCGGATGCGCTCCTTCAGGGTTGTGCTGGCCACCCCGATTCTCCCCGCCCAATCCTGCAGCGGTAGCGTCTCCCCGTTGAAGGTCAACAAGCGCGGTTTCTTGAACGGCAGTTTTCCGGGGCGCAGCGAATGCTCCATCCCAAGGTTCAGAACCACCATCCGGTCGCGCAAGGTTTTCCCCGGTATCCCGAATGTTGCCCCGACCTCCTCCAGCGACAGGAACGTTTCGTTCACCGTCAGCAGCAAATGACTGGACCGGCGATGCCTGATTTGTCGCCGGTACGGCATCCATGCCACGTTCCCCGCCTCGTAGTTCCCGTTCACGTCCAGGCGCCCCAACCACAGACGCCCCTTGGTCGGCTTCGGCCCAACGTCCCTCAGAAAGGTCTCGAAACTGTTCATCCACTGAGGGCAGAACGCTACCCCTCTCCCGCCGTACCATCGAAAACTCTTGTCCTTGGGATTGGTACACATTCGTATCGCCCCCTTCCAAGCCGCGTACTCCCGACGGTGCGTTGCTGAAATCGCGCCCATCACTGACCTCCTTCAACGGATGAAACCCACGTTGGGCCGGATCGCCAGAAACACGCATGGCGGTGTTTTCTGCCGATTGCGCAACCTCTGCCGCTGCCGACGCTCCGTTCGTTGCCTGCGCGTCGCTGCCGATACCTTCCAGTCCCATCTCCGACTTTCCCGAGATACGCGCTTTGCCTGCGCGAATAGCAGGGTCGATTGCCATGGGGAGCGCGTTGATTGCGGTGTCGACCACGGTTGCCGCCAACGGGCTGCCAGTGGTATCCAGCACCTTGCCGCCCACGGCTTGCCCGGCCTCGGCCAGTTTCTGGAAGGGCAGGGTCGCCAACTCAGTTGCAGCCTTGCCCATTTCGCCACGCGGTTGGTAGGTAAGCGCCTCGCTCACACCATGGACGACATCCGCCCCCTTCCGTTCGGTCATGCCCAGGGCGTTGCCAACTTCGGCACCGATACCGGCAAGTCCGGCCACAGGAAGGGCCACCGCCTGACTGGCCAGATTCAAGCCAGTTTCGGCAATGGCCGTCAGCGGATTTTCCAAAGCGATCGTTTTCAGCATGGACGGCTGACCCGGATTCAGCGGCGTAAAGCCGCTAGCCTGCGACGGATCAGCCAGCGGAACGAATCCGCCCTGCGGCTGCTCATTCTGATTGAGTGCGACGAATCCCATGATGCGCCCCTTAGCGGTAGTGGCCGATCAGATTGCCGGTGCTGTCGAAGACCTCCACACCCTGGTTCGTCAGTTTGCCCAGGGAGTGACCAGCCATCGCCTTGTCGGCCTTGAAGCGGGTCATCGCATCGCCAGCCTGGCCGGTGGCCTGCTGCGCCTGTTGCCGCTGGTCGAAATGATCGTCGGCGCCATACTTGCGGCGATTGGCCAAGGTTACGGCACGCTCCAGCAGAGGGTCGAAATCGGGATTTTCACGGCCGGTATTGGTCGTCTTGGCAGTACGCCGTTGGATTTCCTGCGCACTCAAACCGGCAATGCGCTCGCGTGCGGCGTCGATTTCAAAGTTGCTGCGGGTCTGTGGCAGGGTCAGGCGCTCGCCGGGGTCGCTTCTGCTTTTCCCAGTGATTACGCGAATTTGCTCGCCCAGCGCAGCCTGTTTCTCCGGGTCGGCTTCAGCAAGGTATTGTTGTTGCAACGCGGCGATCTTTTGATCCTTGGCGTTGTTCAACTGCCCGCTCTGCAGTTGCTGTCCCTTGATCGCCTGATCCATGGGGTTTCCCATGGTTGCAAGCGCCTTGGCGGCATTCTCACGAACGGCCGGGTCAGTGATTGTCGGGTCGTTGAGGTCGGAATTCAGGCGCAGGCGAACCATGTTGTCGTAAATCTCCTTCACGCTCCGGCCGCCAGATTGCTGATCGCGCAAGGCCGATGCGGAGTCATCAACAACGCCGCCAGCAATCGCTTCCCTGGCGATTGGCGCCATGGGGTTTTGCAGCGCACTTTCGCTGCGGCCAGCCGATACCAAGGGAGGCGAAGCAGCCAGCGGGTTGCCGGCCGCTGCCGCCGCCGATTCGACGGTAATGGTGCTGCCAGCGTTCGGGACTCTGGATGCCGGGGCCGGTTTCGCTGCGGCCAGCGGATTACCGACTGCCGGGGTTTTCGGTCCGGGAAGAGGGGCGTTGAAGGCCGAACCATACGTAGGGCTGTACGAACGGCGGCCATCGGTATCGGGATCGGTCGTGGAATGTCCGTCTTGAATTGCCGCACTCATCGGATTACGCACCGACGGTTTGATGGAGTCTCCGCCACTCACCTGCGGCTGCGATTGCATGGCGATACGGGTCAAGGGGCCGGGTTGGATCTGATCAAGCATGATGATTCTCCTTTTAGGCAAAGCCGTGGCGGCGCCGGGCCTCGGCCAGCCGCAATTGGTCGCAACGTTCGTTGATGCGCTCTTCAAGGGCAGAGCAGGGATTGCCCGCCAGTTCCGCTGTGCGGCGTGCCTGTTTTTCCTTCTGATCAAGGCCATGCGCGGAAAGCTGAAGGCGTTCCAGGAAAAGTTCGGCAGCCTTCAATTGGGCGAGAAGTTCATCGTCGGCGGAAAAGTCCGGGGCCGGCCTGTCTTCCGTTTTGGCAATCAATGCCGCAGCAATTGCCGACACCCGCAGCCCCTTAATTTCCTCGATTTTGCTTTCGGCGCTGGCGATAGCGCTCGGAAGCCATTGGATACAGCCCCTAACCTCGTCGTGCGATCCCTGCGCGCTGCACAGTTCTGCCCTGGCTTCGATCAACTGAGCGTTCAAGGCGGTAAGTTGCGGGTCGTGGTCAAGTTCGCTGTTCTTGATCCGCTCGAACTCCTCGCGGACGGAACGGGGTTGTTGCTTCAGTTCTGCATCAGTCATTTGCTTCTCCTTGTTGAAAATCAGTCGTCAGCAATCCGGCGCCTTGCCATCGGCTTTGCCGCCTGTGATGCCTCTCTGGCTGCCCGCATCGCGCTATCCCAAGCATCAGAAGTGACATTCCGGAAGCGTGCGAACTCGCCCTGAAAGGCGAGGCGAACATCGCCCAGTTCGCCCTGGCGGTGCTTGCGGATCAGGATTTCGGCCAACCCTTTGAATGGTCCGGTCGGGTTGTAGTACTCGTCGCGGTACGCCATCAGAATTAGGTCCGCGTCTTGTTCAATGGCGCCGGATTCGCGCAAGTCGGACATCATCGGGCGCTTGTCGGGGCGCTTTTCCACGTCGCGGGACAGTTGCGACAAGGCAATCACCGGCACCCCCAGTTCGCGGGCCAACAGCTTCAAGCCTCGCGTGATCTGCCCGATTTCCTCATTGCGATTTCCCGCTTTTCTGAAGTCGGTAGATCCAATCAACTGGATGTAATCGACGACGAGCAGATCGAGACCGAACTTGCGCTGCACGCGGCGTGCCCTGGCACGCATCTGTGCAATCGTCGGTGTAGTCGTGTCGTCGATGATCAGCTTGGCTTTGTGCAACTTGCCCAAGGCGAACGACAGCCGCGCGTCATCATCTTCGGTGAGTTCGCCGGAGCGAATCGCTGACAGCGAAATACCGCCGACGCTTGCGGTCGACCGTTCGGAAAGTTGATCCGCCGACATTTCCAACGAAAAGATCAGCGCAGAGCCTGCATCCATGGCAACGTTCTCGGCGATGTTCAGTGCCAGGCAGCTTTTGCCCATGGAAGGGCGGCCTGCAATGATGATCAGATCGCCCTGGTGAAGGCCATTCGTGATCCGGTCGAGGTCGGCGAATCCCGTACGCAAGCCAGCAACCTGGCCGTTACGCTCCCGGCGCCGCTCGATAGCCTCAAGCATGCGAGGCAACGAGGCGCCGATTTCTTCCGGCTCGCGCAGAGCCCGTTGCTTCGCCGAAAGTGCAATCAACCTTTCCTGGGCAGCCTCAATTCGTTGCGCCGCCGTTTCCGGGCCTGCCTGACGTGCAAGGTCGGCAACCTCAGCCGATGCTGCCAGCAGGTCACGCCGCAGGCTCTTGTCGCGGACGAGTTCGGCATAGCGCCTGATGTTCGCTGCGCCCGGCGTGCTGCTGGCAATCTCACCCAAGTAGACCAACCCACCCGAGCGCTCCGACTCGCCGGCCGTGTCGAGTTCATCGGCAACCGTTACAGCATCGACCGGACGCCCCTGATGCAACATCAGCGCGATCTGGCGATAAATCAGGCGGTGTGCCTCGATGTAAAAATCGCTCTCGGCCAATACGTCGCCGATCAGGTCGAAGGATGCAGGGTGAAGCAGCAGGCCGCCGATAACCGACTGCTCAGCTTCGGCGCTGAACATCGAGGTCACGTTGAGTGCATTCATTCAGCACCCCGCGTTTCCAGTTCGGCCTGCTGGCCGGCAGTGGTCAGCAGGAAAGCATCGCCATTCCGATACCAAAGCCTGAACCAGTTCTCCTTCACCGCATTGAGGAACGTCCTGCGCCAGTCAGCGTACTTTTTCGCCTTGTAGCTCTCATCACTCGAATAACGGTCGCGAAACTTCAGCCATGCCAGTTCAACAAACTCAGTTGGCAGGCCGATGCTTTCGCAGTAGCTCCAAACCGTCAGGTAGTCAGAAATCGGCTTTTCGCCAGATGCGCGAACATCATCGATCCACTCAGCAAAAGTTTTTTCCGCCGAACGAGAGCGGCGCTTTTTCCCCTCTGACGGTTCCTGATGGTTCACTAACGGTTTGGCTGCAATACGTTGCAGGGGTTTGTGGCAATCCTGTGCAGGGGTGGCGGCACTGTGTTGCACCCCTGCAAGGCTTTGCACCCCTGCACTGTGTTGCATCCCCAACACGTCCAGATTGATGCGGTAAAGGTTCGCGCCGCGAGGACCTGCGTTCGGCACAATGGACAACTCCCCGGAGTCCTCCAGGGCGCGCAGCAGATAGCGGCAATTGCGCGGCTTCATCCGGCATTTTTTCGCCAACGTCGTGACCGACGGATAGGAACGCCCATCGTCATCGCTGAAATCGGCCATAGCCAGCAACATCAGCAGTTCAGTACCGCCGTGCTGGCTGAACTCCCACACACGGCCCATCGTTTTGACCGACATCGGCTATCTCCTCAGAACAGCCAAGGCGACGGCGCAAAAATTGAGGATGGCGCAGCGGCGGAACTCGCCTGTAGTGCCACGAATGGTCAGTACCGCCTGGTGCAAGCGCCAGCGCGGAGGAAGCGTGTTCATTGCGCCTCCTACGCCTGGCCGGCGAGTTCAGTAGCCGTCGCCTTGCGCTTGGCTACGGAAACCCGAGCAGCCGCCTTCGCCTGCGTCTTGCGCTCAACCCTGCCAGCATCACGACTTGCTGCGGATTTCTTGTCCAACCAAGCTTGAATTTCGTCGCTACGCCAGCGGACACAGCGTTTGGAAAGAACAACGGGATTCGGGAAATCCGGGTCGTAGCCATCCGATTCCGGATTCAGGCTGTCGTAGATTTTCGACTTCCCGAAACCGGTTGCCCGCTCAACTTCCGGAATGGGCATAAACGAGTAGGTAACCATTTTTTTCCTCCAGTTGCCGCAGTTGTGCGGCCATGGATCAATGGTCAAGGCCCGTATTCCGTAGCCACTGCTGCGGAATGATTGAATTTGATTACCAAACGTTAATCAATTGATTTTAAATATTATTTTCTTTTCAATTGGCCTGAATTTTTGTAAAGTAATGGTGCGCCCAACGCAAAAACGAAGCCCGGCAGTGCGGGAACACTGGCCGGGCCTCTGACCACAATCGACTATCAAGGAGTCCATCATGGCTATTCAAAATTCTACAGCTGTCAGTGAAGCTTCATACGTTTCATTCAACCAACTCGCAGATGCACTGGCATTAATTTCAAGTGCGATGAGAGTTGTCGAATCATCTGACAGCGATGTGTTTTGCCTTCTCGACAAAGCAGCGGCCGAAATCGTTGCGGCTCAAGACTACTTAGAAGCCGTCGATCCGGTGGTGTGCCCGATTTCAGAGGATATCGTTACAGCTTTGAACCGGATCGGGCGCACGCATTGATATGGGCTGGCGGGGGTGACTTCGTGCATCTCCGCCAGCCAGTAGAGAGACAGGAGTAAGCGAATCATGCATCTTGCAGAAATTTCAGCTGCAATTGCGAACACAGCAATAGAAGCCGGCTGTGCCGTGGTTGGCGTGGTTGCGGATGCCAACGGAGAAACCAAATCCTTTGGCGCAGGAAGCGTTGATAGGCTCATAGCCGGAAAAATATCTGAATCCCTTGCAGCGATGATTTCACGGTTCGTCCGTCTTTGCTGCCAGGGTGATGGACAGATAGGCGTGTCTGATTTTCATTCATCGAACCCGCGTGAAAGGGCTACTCCGTTCCAATCATTCGACCTTAAAGCCGCTGCGGCGTATCTTCAAATGAGCCCATTTACCTTGCGAGAACTGACTGCCGCCGGAACTATCCCTGGTGCAAAGATTGGCAGGCGCTGGGTGTTTATGCAGGAAAAATTGACCGACTACCTGCGTTCTGAGATTGAGAGGCAGACCGCAGGCCGTGGCCAAAATGGATTGTTGATCGCACCTCGCTCCAACACAGAAGCCCAGGTTTCCAAGCCCAAGCAGAGGCACAGGCGGCAACCGCCATCGTTAGAGATATAGACAGAACTGGTGCTCCGAAACTTGCTCCAAGGGCATTACTACGGCGCCGATCCGCATTGCGCCGGTTCGTCCCATTTGGCGTAGCCTCTACTTATGTGCACCCGTTACATCCCACCCGAGCAGGCCGAGATTGAGTTCATGTGGCACATCGGCCGCCACAATCAACCGAAGTGGGCCAAGGAGGTTTTCCCCCGGGCTTTAGGGCCATTCCTTCGCCTCGGTCAGTCCGATGCGCTGGATCTGGTCGTCGGCACTTGGGGCCTTGTTCCGTCTTGGTCGCAAACGCCCGTCCTGAAATACTCGACGTGCAACTGCCGCTCAGAAGAAGCGGCGGCCAAGCCGACATTCCGCGATGCCTGGCGCAATGGCCAGCGCTGCATCATCCCGGCGCTGTCGTTCGACGAACCGTGCTGGGATACGGGGAAGAATGTCTGGTGGCGATTCCGGCGCCTGGATGGACAGCCGTGGGGGCTAGCCGGCCTGTGGAATACCTGGATCGATCACGCAACCGGCGAGGTGGTCGAGAGCTACACGATGCTGACGGTGAATGCCGACGATCACCCGATCATGAACCGGATGCACAAGCCCGATCCGAAGCTGGCGCTCGATCAGCAGGACAAGCGAAGCGTTGTCGTGATCGAGACGGCCTACGTCGACCAGTGGTTGCGGGGGAATACGAAAGAGGCTACGGAGCTATTGGCGCCTCCTCCGGTGGAACTAATCGAGGGCGGGCCTGAAGGCTAGAGCAGATTAATTCGGACTGACTCGACGGCACTGTGCCTTGTAGTGCTGTTCAGTCTGCGATGGCAACCGCATTGTTGCTGTGACGCTTCGTTCGCAATCGTCGGCCATGCCCCGCGTTCCTTCGTAGCAGACAACTTTGAGGTGTGCTTCCTGTTGCGGGCTCAGCATTGATTGGGCAGTGACGTTCATCAGGCACCGGTACACCTGCTCCTGGGTAACTTGGGCCTTTGCAGATGACGCCACCAAGGCGAACAGAGAAAGAAGTATGCGGCTGCTTTTCATGAGTACCGCCGTGAAATAGATGGAAGGCTCAAAACTCTAACGACATAATGTGCCGAGAGGCAATGGACAAGTCGAGCTTATATTTTTGATGGGTCTATCTTGAGAAGCAGAACCATGATTCTGCTAGCACGCCAGAAAGAAATCCCCGCGTACACGAGCGAGCCAAGCCACAATGCAGGGTACCAGTGCTTGAAAAACTCGGGCAGCGAAAAGAATCCGACAACGCTTAAGGCGCTGGTAATCAGGCTCCCGGTTAGTGCGGTGGAGAGATACCCTGCCAAGTCATCCATGTACGTGCTTGTGCGCAGCTTGGTAAGCAGCGCTGCAGGCAGGGCCATCAGTATCGATTTGGCGGTACCGATGAAGCCAGCGAGGATTGCACCAAAACTGATAGTTGCTGCCAGCAACTCTTTAGTTGCATCTGTTGGGAGCGCAAAATCCAATAACCAAGCCGCGATTGCCGAGCTGGCGGCAAGTAGGATTGGGTAAATACGCTCGAAACTGAGACTTCGCTGCATCAGATCAGACCAGATTGCTTCCAAGTGGAGTAGGCATCGTACAAGCAGTTCCATCGGACCTCCATCGGGATCCTTCGGCCTTCGTCAAGCGGTAGATCTCGGTAGGATTTTTGAACACGCTCATTGATGAGATTAACCGGGTCCACAGCTTCGCCGATGTCGTCCCGGCCTGAGATTTCCAAGTGCGAGACAACATCACGCGGCTCATCTGCAAGGCCAACGAACGCCTGAATCTTGTCGAAAATATCGAGCGAACGATTGTGGTCTCGCCGGTCCATGCTGATTTCAACCGAGATCCAATCACCCTCGCCAATGTCCGCAGTACATTTGAGCGCATCGGCAAGGGAAACGTTCGCGTTCTTCCAGTGTTCTGAAATCCGATCTGGAGCAACACGGAAATTCAGGCGGGTGAATAATTTCTTGTTACGTAATCTTGCTTGGGCGGCTTGGTTGATCTGCAGCAGAAAGGAATACTTCGCTTGCTGCACGCCAGTCCAGACGGTGAAGTAATCCTCGATTGCCGATGCCCTCGGGCCATAGTGGTTGTACTGGACAACGAGCGCCTTGCTCTCCGGGTCGAAAATCGCTGCGGTATCCTCGGAAAATGATTCACCTTCGGCAAGGGGGATGCTTTCGGCCACGGTGCTAGGGCTCGCCCGTCCTGGACCTTCGGATCGAAACTTGAGAAAGGAGAGACGCCATACACCCTTGAACTTGTCGTCTGGAGCCATTGGGTCGTCCATACGAATTGGCCGAGTAGTAACCTGACGGAGTCGCTGCTCGAGTGGAACCCCTGCAACGTTCTGGATCACGGTTTCAAGCAACGGGAGCGTTTCTGATCGTGAGACCTTGTACAAATGAACGTGCATCGGGTGACTTGATCGCATTTATTTTTCCTGTGATGAATTGGACAGACCCTCATTGGAACAATCAGGTCACGACTTAGTCATATTCTAACGGCATCAGTCGGTGATCTGTTTGCTGTAGTTGTGTCTAGGTGGAAAACCGTACCCACCAACCCTGGAGTGTCTCAACCGGCTTGAGCTGTTCATCGCAGCGAATCTGGGTCCCAAGCAGCAGAAAGCCTTGGGTGGTCATTTTGACGATCTGCGGATCGAAGATCGGGCTGAGCAGATTGGGGCAGTAGCTGGTCGTCGGATGCTTCAAGTTCGCCACGCGAATCGCCCGGCCTGCGGCATTGCCTTCTAGCCAGTCGCTGATGACTAGCTGGCCGATAATTGGCTCAGCAGCGCGGATCTCTTCACGAGATAGGCGGGTTCCTCGGTGGTGGGTTTGAACGACGGCAAATAGCATTCGAATACTGTATTGATATACAGCATTCGTCGCAATACTGTATGAAGTCCGGTGCGACTCGAATGGACGATGCTTAGATCGTATCTAGGGCTTTGCCGTCACTGTTAATGATAGATACGGATCGACATCCACACCGGCAACAGAGCCTCCAGATAAGCTACCATTCGACCAACGAAATTTTTTCTGTTGGTATTTCTGTTGGCACTTTAAAAAACGACAGACCGATAATCAACGAAGCCACAGACCATATCACCTACAGTTCGATTCCACCTGGGGCACCAGCCGCCGCCTCCCCCGCCGCTTGAGCCAAACCATGAAAAAATGCGCCACCTCCCCCGGCATTCCGTCGACATCAGCGAGGAAAACGGGGTCCGCAATCTCCACTTTGGTTCGGACTGGATACAAGGCGCCATGCGCATCGCCCGCCCGTGGTCGCTGGAGCTGGCTTATACCCGGGAAATGATGGCCGGCCTGCTCTTGCGTCCGGCCAAACAGTGGCCGCGCCATGCCCTGCTCATCGGGCTGGGCGCCGGGTCGCTGGCCAAGTTCATCTACCGTCACCTCCCGGCCTGCCGCATCACCGTCGTCGAAATCAATCCGCAGGTCGAGTTCATCGCCCGCCAGTACTTCAAGCTGCCGGACGACCCACGCCGGCTGGAAGTGGTGATCGGTTGCGGTGCCGACTACATGCTGAGCGGCGAGCGGAAGTTCGACTACATCCTGGCCGATGGCTTCGACCCCGAAGCCCGAGCCGGCGCGCTCGACACCCTGCCTTTCTACCAGGCCTGCCGTAGCCGGTTGAGCGAGCGCGGACTTTTCGGCGCCAATCTGCTCGGCCGCAACAAGGGCTTCGAGGGCAGTGTCGAGCGGATCAAGGCGGCTTTCGACAATCGGGTCGCCGTATTCCCGTCCTGCGACAGCGGCAACACGATTGCCTTTGCCAGCGGCGGCGAAGCGGTCGATGTCTCGTTGGCCGAGATGCGCGAACAGGCGCTCGCCCTCAAAAAGGAGACCGGCCTCGACCTCGCTCCGATGATCGCTCGCCTGCAACTGGCCCACCCGCTGCCGGATAGCCGCCTGCGCATTTAGCTCCGGTTTTTCACCTTGTATTGCCGGCGCGATAGGGCTATAAATCAAAATAGTCCTCCACCGATAAAAACGACAAGGCGGATAGAACAACGATAACGAACAGGGGTCGTCGACCTGCCATTATCTTCTGGCCTATCTTAGGAGGAGCGTATGCTTTCTTTTCAGGACGTTATTGATTATTGCGATCTCGAACGCGGTGAAATCGAGGCCATTGCGGAACATGAACATATTCCCGTGACGGTAGCCGCAGAATTGAGCGAACAACTTCTCTGCTCGCCGGAAGGCGTTTGTCGGCTGCATTCGATGATTATCGAAAACATGCAGCATGCGATTGAAACCGGCCGTTACGAACATGTGCATGATCTGGCTATAACTTATCAGCATCTGCAACGCACCCACCCCATCCCGGCGCACTGATTTTTTCCTCTCCCCTCGAGGAATAGCCGGCGCAAAGCCGACTCTGGCCTTTGCCTATATGGCGGGGCCTTTTTTATGCGCCCGCCAGTTGCCGTGACCTGACAACGCAAGCCGCCCCGCCTAGGCGCTCTTGGTCAGGCCAAAACCGTGTTCGACGGCATAGAGCGCCACCTGGACCCGGCTGCTCATGTGCAGTTTCTTGAAGATATTCTGCACATGAATCTTGACTGTACTCTCGGCCAGATCGAGCTTGCGGGCAATTTCCTTGTTGCTTTCCCCCTGGGCCAGCGCGGCCAGGATGTCGCGTTCGCGCGGAGAAAACCGGTCGCGCTCGATAATCGCCGAATCCGCCTTGGGCGGCGTGCGCACGCCCTGGATCAGCTTGGCGGTCATCTGCTGCGAGACGACCGAATCGCCCTGCGCCGCCCGCCGGATGGCATCGACCAGCATGTCGGTCTCGATATTCTTCAGCAGGTAACCGCTTGCCCCGGCGCGCAGGGCATCCATCAGGTCCTGGGCATCTTCGGAGACGGTCAGCATCAGGACATGAACTTCAGGAATTTCCTCGGCCATCACTTTGACCGCCTCAAGGCCGGAGACGCCCGGCATGTGCAGGTCGAGCAGCACGACATCGGGTTTCAGCGAACGGGCGCGCTTGATGCCTTCCAGCCCGTCGCCGGCTTCACCGACCACCTCGAAGTCGTCGTTGCGCTGCAACAGCGATTTGATGCCGCTGCGGAACAAGGTGTGGTCATCGACCAGCAAGACCCGGATTTTTTCGTTCATTTCAAACTGCCTCTCTGTTTTGCTTGGGCAAGCGCAGCGTAACGCAGGTGCCCTCGCCAATCTTTGATGTGACCCGGCATTCGCCCCCGACCCGATGCGCCCGCTCGCGCATGATCTTCAGGCCGACATGGCGATCGGATTGGGTTTTCGGCTCATTGACCGTATCGAAACCGGCGCCGTCGTCGCGCACCTCGATTTCAGTGACGCCGCGATTTCGCCGCAGCGTCAGGTGCACATGGCTGGCCTTGGCGTGCTTGCGGATATTCGAGAGCGACTCCTGGACGATGTGCATGATCTGGGTCTCGTCGGTCGGCGCCAGCGGGGCGCCGCCCCCGATCTGCTCGAAGGAAGTGGTAATCCCGGTCTGGCCCTCGAACTTCTCCAGCGCCGAGGTGATGGCCGACTCGAGGTCGGACTGGATGACCCGCGTCCGGAAATGCACCAGCAGCTCGCGGACGTCGTCGTAGCTTTCCTGCACGCCATTGCGGATTTCGCCGGCCGCCTGCTGCGCCTCTTCAAGGCGGTTCTTGTTCAGGGAATCCTGCAGCAACTGGACCTGGATATTCAGGAAGGCCAGGCCCTGGGCAATCGAGTCGTGCAATTCCTGAGCCAGCAGATTCCGCTCTTCGGAAACCGCCAGTTCCATCTCCCGGGACTTCAGCCGCTGGTTCTCGACCGCAACGCCAAGGTGCTGGCCCAGGGTTTCCAGCAGATGCTTTTCCTGTTCGGAAATCGGATGGGGATTCAGATAGTAGAGGTTATAGACCCCCAGCCGCTGCTTACCATGGACGATACTGAAAGCCGTTGCCGTGGCGAAACCCTCGCGGATGCAACTACCCAGTTTCATGCCCTTGGGCGGGTTGATCGTGTTGAACACCGCCGGCATGCCGCTCTGGATCACTTCACCACACAGGCATTCGCCGCAATTGAGTTCGCGCTCGCGGGCCAGGAAGGCTTCCGACAGGCCCTCATGGGTGACCAGGTAGAGCTTCTGGGAATCGGGCATATACAGACGTACCGCCCCGGCATCGGCGCCCAGCGCCGACTTGATGCAATCGAGAAAGGCCTGGCACAGGGCATCGACCGGTACCGGATCGGCGAGCAGTGACGTCACTTCATAAAGAATGCCGAGTTCGCGGTTGCGTTCGGCCAGGCTACGGGTCTCGGCCGCGACGCGGTCTTCCAGCGTGCTGTAGACCGTCTGCAGATGCTCGGCCATCTGATTGAAACCGCGCCCCAGTCCGCCGATCTCGTCATTACTGGCAAGCGGCAGGCGGACGCCGAGATCGTTGTCGATCATCCGTTGCATGCCGTCGTGCAGGATACCGACCGGCCGGATGACCAGCTTGAGAAAGAAGCGGATCAGGATGATGGTGCCGAGCACCGCCAACAACACCAGCAGGCCCTGCACGGTGCGCAGCATGACGGTATCGCGGGCGTAGCCCCGTTCCATGGCCAGCACCAGGTCGTTGATGCGCCCGACAAAGGGTTCGAGTTCACCGTTGAAGCGGTCGAGCGCGGCTTGCCGCGGTGCGCCGCCGGCCGCCAGATACTGCTCGACCAAGGGCTGGATCTTGCCACGCCAGGACTGCTCGACGTCGACCAGCAAGCGCTGTACCTCGCCGTTGCGTGGCGCGGCGAGCGGCCGGGCCGGGTCGCCCCGTTGCAAGTCGAGCAAGACCTTGTTGAAGCGCTGGACCTCGGCGCTCAGGTTTTCGGTCTGCGCCGAGCCAGGAGCATCGAGACTACGCGACATCAGATGCGCAATGCGGTAGCTGCGCATGCGCTGGCTGCCAGCATCGTTGATGGCCGCCGCCACCCCTTCAAGTTGCCAGGAAATGAGCAGGGTCAGGCCGATGGCCGTGGTCGCTACCAGCAGGAAGACAATCAGCGTACCGACGATCTTTCGCGAGAGCTTGCCCGGGTTGGTGAACATCGAATCCGATCCTGAATCAAAGGCCAAACCTTAGCCTTGCGGCGGCAAAAAAGCCAATGACCTGGATCAAGACAAAAAAACCCACCGATCGGAACCGGCGGGCAAATGTCGCTTTTGGAGAGAGAGCACCCAGCGACCTGAGAGATTACAAAGGGTCAGGCGGCAACTTTTTCGACATGGGCCTGTTTCTCGTAGAGGAACTCCAGCACCTTGGCCCGGCATTCCATATAGACCGGATCATGGGCCAGGGTCAGGCGCTGACGGGGCCGCGGCAGATTGACTTCGAGGATTTCGCCGATCGTCGCCGCCGGGCCGTTGGTCATCATCACGATGCGATCGGAGAGCAGCACGGCCTCGTCAACATCGTGGGTAACCATGACGGCGGTCGCCTTGGTGGCATCGCAGATCCTCATCAACTCATCCTGCAGCTTGGCGCGAGTAAGCGCATCGAGCGCCCCGAAGGGCTCATCCATCAGCAGCACCTTGGGTTGCATGGAGAGGGCGCGGGCGATGCCGACGCGCTGCTTCATGCCGCCCGAGATTTCGTGGGGGTACTTGCTGCTGGCGTGATCGAGGCCGACCAGATTGATCGCGGCGGCGGTGCGTTCCTTCAGCTTCGCCTTGCCCTCCTTCTGGCCGAAAACGCGCTCGACGGCGAGATAGACGTTCTCGAAGCAGGTCAGCCAGGGCAGCAGGCTGTGGTTCTGGAAGACCACCGCGCGTTCCGGGCCGGGGCCGCCGATCTCGCGACCGTCGCAGAGCAGCACGCCGGTACTCGGCTTGGTCAGCCCGGCGATCAGGTTGAGCAGGGTCGATTTGCCGCAGCCGGAGTGGCCGATCAGGGCGACGAACTCGCCTTTACGGATGGTCAGGTCGATGCCGCGCAGGGCGACGAACTTGCCCTTCTTGGTATCGAAGGTTTGTACCACCGATTCGATTTGTACGAACTTTTCCATGATCTGCGCTCCTTAGGACGATTCTTTGGTCAGCTTCTTGGCCAGCAGGATCAGCGCCTGCTCGAGAATCAGGCCGACGATGCCGATGACGAAGATGGCGATGATGATGTGCTCCACCTTCAGGTTGTTCCATTCGTCCCACACCCAGAAACCGATACCGACGCCGCCGGTCAGCATTTCAGCGGCGACAATGACCAGCCAGGCGGTACCGATCGACAAGCGAATGCCGGTCAGCATGTAGGGCAGCACCGCCGGGAAGAGGATCTTGGTGACGACCTTCCACTCCGACAGGGCGAGCACGCGGGCGACGTTCAGGTAATCCTGCGGCACGCGCTGCACGCCCTGGGCGGTGTTCATGATCATCGGCCAGATCGAGCAGATGAAGATGGTGTAGGTCGCCGCCGGGTCAGCCTTCTGGAAGACGAGCAGGCCGATCGGCAACCAGGCCAGCGGCGAGACCGGACGCAGCAGACTGATGATCGGATTGACCATCGCCGCCAGGAAGGCCGAACGGCCGAGAATGAAGCCGAGCGGAATGCCGACCAGCGCCGCGAAGCCGAAGCCGATGCCGACCCGCTGCAGCGAGGACAGCACATTCCAGCCAATACCCTGGTCATTCGGGCCGTTGCTATAAAAAGGATCGGCAAAGAGCAGCCTGGCCGCATCCCAGGTCTTGACCGGTCCGGGAATGCTGCCGCCCTTCAGGGTGGCGATGTACCAGATGCCGATCAGTATCACCATGCCGAGCAGCGGTGGCAGAACAGCGCTACCGAGAGCGCCCAGTCTTTCGGCGAACGGCGTGCCGGTTTCGGCGCCTGACGGGGTTGTGGCTTTTTCCATTGTCTTTTCCTTGGCCGGTTCGACGGCGACTGCCGCCGGCTGGCTGCTGCTACCCTGCCCCAGCGGCACTTCGTGCGGGGCGCCTGCGGCCGGCTTGTCACGGCCAAATGCACCGTCTATCGTGATTGCGCTCATTTTTCTCTCCTCGGAGCCCTGCGTTCCCGGCCGGGCCGGGAACGACACCAGTTCAGTGCGTTATGCCTTGACCTTGAAGGAATCGGCGTATTTGGCCGGATCCTTGCCGTCCCAGACCACCCCGTCGATCAGCTTGTGGCTGCGCATGTCGCTCTTCGGCAGGGCTACGCCGGCGGCGGTAGCGGCCTGCTTGTAGATGTCGACCCGGTTGACCTGCTTGGCGATGGCCAGATAGTCCGGATGGCTCTTCAACAGGCCCCAGCGCTTGTGCTGGGTCATGAACCACATGCCGTCCGTCAGGTACGGGAAATTGACCGTGCCCTCGTTGAAGAACTTCATGCAGTTCTTGTCGTCCCAGCTCTTGCCCAAGCCGTTTTGGTAGCGGCCAAGCATGCGGGCGACGATGACTTCGGTATCGGTATTGACGTAGGACTTCTGGGCGATGGTTTCGGCCGTCTTCTGCTTGTTGGCAATCGAGGCATCGATCCACTTGCCGGCATCCAGAATCGCGGCGACCACGGCACGCGCCGTGTTCGGGTTCTTCTGCACCCATTCGGCGGTGGTGCCGAGCACCTTTTCCGGATGATCGGTCCAGATATCCTGGGTCGTCGTCGCCGTGAAGCCGATGTTGTCCATGATAGCGCGGTTGTTCCAGGGCTCGCCGACACAGTAGCCGTCCATGTTGCCGACGCGCATGTTGGCGACCATCTGCGGGGGCGGCACGGTGATCGTCTTGACGTCCTTGAGCGGGTTGATACCCTGCGCCGCCAGCCAGTAGTACAGCCACATGGCGTGGGTGCCGGTCGGGAAGGTCTGGGCGAAGGTGTATTCGCGCTCCTTCTTGGCAATCAGCTTGGCCAGGCTCGGGCCGTCGATGGCGCCCTTGTCCTTCAACTGGTTGGAAAGCGTGATCGCCTGACCGTTGTGGTTCAGGTTCATCAACACGTTCATGTCCTTCTTCGGCCCGCCGATGCCCAGTTGCACGCCGTAGATCAGGCCATACAGCACATGGGCGCAATCGAGTTCGCCGTTGACCAGCTTGTCACGCACCGAGGCCCAGGAGGCTTCCTTGGTCGGGATGATCTTGATGCCGTATTTTTCATCGAACTTGTTGACCGCGGCCATCACGACGGAGGCGCAATCGGTGAGCGGGATGAAGCCGATGCGGACTTCCTTCTTTTCGGGGGCGTCCGAACCAGCGGCCCAGGCACCGCTGCGAACGCCGGGGGGTACCATGGCCATCAGAGAGGCTCCCAATGCGGCTGAAACGAAATCACGACGAGAAAAGGATGGCGATGATTCCAACGTGCCTTCCGCTGCCGGTTTAATGTCTTCCATTGCTTGCTCCTTGATTGCGAGAATCGAAAAAACAAAATGGGCGTCACATCCCGGCCGCCGGTCGGCAGCTGGGATGGACGCCCTTGTCCAGTGAATCGGCTTGCGCTCGACTCTTGCCCGGCCGCCATTGACCGTGCGTTTGAAAGGACTATTGCAATGGCCGTGCCAGCACTAGTTATTTAGTACTAGTTATTAATAACTAGTTTATTTTCAACAACTTGGATTTTTGTTTCGCTGCCGCCCAGGCTAGGGGCTACGCACTATTGCAGTGCAGCAAGCACCGCCGCCGCACAGCTTTAGAGCAGCACCCGCGCCATATCGATGACGTCGCGCGCCACTTTGGCCATCGTCTGGCCCCGCTCCATCGCCAGCTTGCGCATGGCGTGATACGCCGCATCCTCATCGAGGCCACGCGCTTTCATGAGCACGCCCTTGGCCTGGTCGACCAGCTTGCGGTCGGTCAGCTTCTTCGAGGTTTCTTCCAGCTCGCGACGCAGGGCCTGCGTGTCCTCGAAGCGGGCGCGTGCCACTTCGACGATCGGCTTGATGCGCTTGGGATCGAGACCATCGACGATATAGGCGGAAACACCCGCCTTGACGGCATCGCGGATGGTGGCCTGGCCGTCTTCCTGGGTAAAGATGACGACCGGACGCGGCATGTTCTTGTTCATGGCGGCCAGGTTTTCCAGCGTGTCACGGCTCGGGCTGTCGGTATCGATCAGGATCACGTCGGGCTGGAGTTTCTCGACTTCGGCGGTCAGGTTTTCCGAGCCGGCCAGGATGGCCGCCACCTGATAACCGGCGAGCGCCAGCCCGGCGCAGATTTCTCCGGCCCGGGTACGGGATTCATCGATAACGAGTACGGTCAGCATGATGAATACTAAGCAAGCTCCGAACCAGCCATCTGGAGTGCCGCTTCGGCCATCGCCTGAACCACGCTTTCGTTCTCCCCGATCACGCCGCCAAGCACGAACTCGACATCGGAATAGGTCGAACGCAGGGTCGCCATCATCTCCGGCACTTCCTTCTTCAAATGCCCGCCGCGGGCGATGAACATCGGCAAGACGACGATCTTTCGCGCCCCCTGTTCGACCAGTTGCGCCGCGCAGTCCGGCAAGGCCGGGGCGATGAATTCGAGAAAGGCCAGTTCGACCGGCACGCCGAGCATCCGCTGGCGAATGGCCGCCTGGACGCGACGCATCGGGTTTGCCCATTCCGGGTCACGGGCGCCGTGGGCAAAGAGAATAAGAGCAGTCGACATGGCAAATTTTCCGTTTATTGAATCAAAAATCCGACGCCAGTCAGCCTCGGAAGAGCCGCCATCTTACCTGCCGGTGGCCTTTGCAACGCTGCGCTGGCTTAGGATTGACCGGCAAAGAGCGCGATAGATCCCGCTCGACTGAACTTGCTGGCGAGCCACAAAACCTAGTCGCCATCAGACAGGGTAAGAAGTACTAACAGAATGAAGCGAAGCGGCCCTGGCTCTGTGTGCCGCCGAAGGCAGTACGAGTCGTACAAAAAGGCGGCAACAACGACGCCAGGTGCATTTGTTTGCGCCTCTAAGCGAACAGCCCAATCAACAGCAGCAGGTTGAGGGCCAGCGAGACGGCGGCGATGATCTTCCAGGTCAGCAACGGATTGCGTTGCGCCAGCGGCTGGCGGGGCGGCGCCTGGAGCGGGCGGCTGGCGCCGCGTTCCAAGGCGAGCAGGAATTCCTCGGCGGTCTCGAAACGCTCATTGGCGTCACGAGCGACCGCCTTGAGCAGGACGTTCTCCAGCCAGCCGGGGATTTCCGGGCGCCAGCGGGTCGGCCGTTCCGGCTCGCCGAATTTCGGTTTCTGGAAGGGTTCAATCTCGCCGTAGGGATACTTGCGGGTCAGCAGGTGGTAGAGCGTGACGCCGGCGGCGTAGAGGTCGAAGCCGGGCGTCGGCGCGGCGCCGGCATGGAGTTCGGGGGCCATGTAGGACGGCGTGCCGGCCGGGCCGGGCACCTCGCCGGGTTTGAGTTCGCCGAGGCTGATCGCGACGCCGAGGTCGAGCAGGCGCAGCACGCCGTCCTGGCCGAGGTGGATGTTGTCGGTCTTGACGTCGCGGTGAATGATGTCGAGGCGGTGCAGCGTAGCGATCGCCTTGAGCAGCGCGCCACCGAGGTGCACCACCTCGCCAACCGGAAAGTGTTGCCCGGAAGCCAGCCGCGCCTGCAGGCTGGCGCCGGCATGCCAGGTCATCAGGTAATAGAGGCCGCTGCGTCCTTCGGCCGGCACGATCTGGGGGAAGAAGGGCGAGACGACCCGCCGGCTGCGCCACTCCTCCATGAGCAGGGCGGCGGTCGCTTCGACATCACCGGCCATCGTTGGCTGCAGGGTCTTGAGCACCAACTGCTGGCCGTTGCGCGGATTGCGCACGCGGTAAAGCAAGGTCTCGCGGGCATCGTGTAGCACCTCCTCGACGATCAGGCCGTCAATCTCCTGGCCGGGTTTGAGGCGATGCGGCAGCGGCAGGCCGGCGGCGCTTTCCAGGCTGTCGCGCAGGCCGGCCGGCGGCAATGCCAGGACATCGACGACGACCGCCGTGGCATTGTCGTGGCCGCCCTGGGCCAGCGCCAGGCTGGTCAGCGCTGCCGCGGCGCCCTGCGGTTCGGGATGGTCGAGCAGGACCTCGGCGATCAGCGCATCGGGCAAGACGCCCCAGACACCATCGGAGACCAGCAGGAAACGGTCGTCGACAGCCAGTTCGCCATCGCCGAAATCCATCAGCACGCGCGGGTCGAGGCCGATGGCGCGCGACAGTACATTGTTGAGTTCCGGGTGTTCCCAGGTGTGGTCGACGGTCAGGCGCTCGAAGCGCCCTTCCTGCAGAAGGTAGATGCGGCTGTCGCCGATATGCGCCGTGTAATAACGGCGGCCGCGCAAAACCACGGCCGAGAGCGTCGTCGCCATGCCGGACAGTTCGGCGTTGCGGCCGGCTTCGGCGATGACCCAGCGGTTGAGCGCCGTGGTCACCGTCTCGATGGCGCGCGGCACGCCCCAGGTGTCGGGCGTCGCAAAATAGTCGGCGAGCAGGCCGCGCACCGTGTATTCGGCCGCCTCGCGCCCGCCCTTGTGGCCACCGATACCGTCGGCGACGGCGGCCAGTACGCCCTTGTTCTCGAGCTCCAGGCCTTCCGGCGTGGCGACGCCGCAATAATCCTCGTTGCGTTCGCGCGGGCCGGTCAGCGAGGCGTGGCCGATGGCCAGCCGGAGGGCGGATTTGCGGGTGCTTTCCATGGGCTGCATGGTACCTCGCCCCTAGCCGCGTACCAGCTTCTCGTAACGCCCAGTCAGACTGTCCATGACTTCGAGGATGCGTTCGCTGGTCGTCGCCACGTTGCGCACGGCGATGTCCCGGTTCGGCTCGCGGCCGTTCATGGCCTGCTCGAAGAACATCCACTGCATATTGGCCAGCCCAAGTTCGGTGCGAATCTCGGCAGAGTTTTCCGGGGCCGCATTGAGTTCGGCCAGCGCTGCGACGAAATCGCGGCGTGCCGCTTCCATCTCGCCGCGCAGGCCATCGGCCGCAACGCCGGACTGCTGGAACATGAAGCACTTGGCCATGCGTTGCGACAGCATGCGCTGGCGCCCCGACAGATTGACCAGGCGCCCGGCGCTGCTCGCCGCCTGCTTCTCGTAGAGGCCGGTCAGGGCATGCGCGGCGCGCAGGGTCTTCTCCGACTCGACCAGTACCAGCCGGGTGCTTTCCGGCGTCCGCGGGGCGTTCAGCGCGGCGCGATAGCCAGTCCAGGCGTAGTCGAGATCACCCAGAGCACCGTGCACTGCCTCGTTGGGGACCAGGGTTTTCAACTCGCCCAATTGCGCCTCGAACAAGCCGCGCGACTGATCGAGCAGGCCGGCCGCCTTGTCCGGCATGACGCCGACCACCTGCATGGCGTAGGCCTTGGCCAGCCGTTGCGACAGCATGCGCTGGCGGCCAGCCTTGTTGATCGCCGCCCCCAGGCTGATGCTCGGCTTGGCGGCTTCGAGGGCCCGCCCGGGGCGGCCAGGGCGGCCCCCAGGGAAAGCAGCAGGAAGTCTCTGCGCTTCATGGAATCCCCGATCAGATCTTGGCGGCGGTCAGGTGGCTGGCGCCCCAGGTCGTGCGCCACCGGGTCTTGACGCCGGTCAGGCCGACCAGGGCGAGCACGGCGAGGCCAGCGAAGATCATGAAACCCAGTTGGTAGCTACCGGTCAGCTGGCGCGAGTAGCCGAGGCTGGAGGCCAGGTAGAAGCCACCGACGCCGCCGGCCATGCCGACCAGGCCGGTCATCACGCCGATTTCCTTCTTGAAGCGCTGCGGCACGAGCTGAAAGACCGCGCCGTTGCCCATGCCCAGGGCGAGCATGGCGCCGACGAAGACGGCCAGCGCCATCCAGGCTTCGGGCAGGCCGATGCCGACGATGGCCAGGAAGATGGCGGCGAAGATGTACATCACGGTCAGCGACTTGACGCCGCCGATACGGTCGGCGACGTTGCCGCCAATCGGGCGGACCAGCGAACCGGCGAAGACGCAGCCGGCGGTGAAGAAACCGGCCATCTTGGGGTCAAGGCCGTACTGGGTGTTGAAGTAGATGACCAGCGAGGAAGCCAGGCCGACGAAGCCGCCGAAGGTAACCGAGTAGAAGAACATGAACCACCAGGCGTCCTTGTCCTTGAGGACCTTCAGGTATTCGGCGAAGGTCTTGGGCGGCGGCGCATCCGGCGCATCCTTGGCCATGAAACAGAAGGCAATCAGGACGAGGATCAGCGGAATGAGCACGATGCCGAAGACGTTGGTCCACCCGAAGGCGGCGGCCAGGCCCGGGCGAACAGCGCGGCCAGGGCGGTGCCGGAGTTGCCGGCGCCGGCGATGCCCATTGCCGTGCCCTGGTGCTCGGCCGGATACCAGCGCGAAGCGAGCGGCAAGGCGGCGGCGAAGGAAGCGCCGGCGACGCCGAGGAAGAGGCCGAGGATCAGCACTTCAGCGTAGGAATGGACGCCGACCTGCCAGGCGTAGGCCATGGCGGCAATCACGATGACCTGACCGATGATCGCCGCCTTCTTCGGCGACAGGCGGTCGACCAGGATGCCCATGATGATGCGCAGCAGCGCGCCGGCCAGCACCGGGGTGGCAACCATCATGCCCTTCTCGGCATGCGACAGGCCGAGGTCCTTGGCGATGCCGACCCCGAGCGGGCCGAGGATGACCCAGACCATGAAGGCGAGGTCGAAATAAAGGAAGGCAGCGAGCAGCGTCGGCGTATGGCCGGCCTGCAGGAAGGATTTCTTGTCCATGGTGGTCGATTTTCCGGGTGGACCGTCGCAACGGTCGTTAAGGGGGGGTTGCCTGTTTCAGCGCATGACGTCGTTGTCATGGAACCGCCCCCGTTGGCGGATAAATCGCTGTGATGACCTTACATAGCAAGCTGCGCGCCAGGACGGCAAGACCTTGATTTATTGACGTTCCAGCTCGAACGCCAGCGTGAATTCGCACCAAAACAAGGCATGCCACGCCATTGCGGTGCAGCATTTCTGGTGCGGCGGCGTTTGTCGGCAAGGGGCGAGGCCACCCGCCGTCAGGCGCGCCAGGAGTATGCTATCGAGCTAATAGCCGCCGCGAAAACTGACTAGCACCGACAAAACGAACATGTCCAGTTTGTCGCAAGAACACAAGGAAAAACATGCAGCAATTCAACCAGAAGCATTGCAGCACAATCAACTCCAACTGTCCTGTAGTCCAGCTTATCGGACATGTCGCCGAATTAGGCGACATTTTGTCGTCTACTACTAGTTAGGACCTACCAATGGAACTCTGGGCCACAAGAAATAGCGCACTACAACTGCTCGTCAGGGAATTCGCTCCACAGGCCAAGGCAATCGAAGACTTGTTTGTCGTAATCGATGAATGCATAGAACTCTTTGACAACAAGGCAGCAAGCGACGAATTCTGCCGTGTTTGCGGTCTGTCCCTAACAAAAGCCCGCAACCATGCTCTTGGTATTTATGGTCTGATCTTGGACGGCCTAGGGCAAGAAGCGGGTGCTTTGATGAGGCCGTTTATTGAGTTCCATGAATTACTTACCTATTTTCGGTTGGACCCGAGCCGCGTACAGCAGGCATTAGCTAATAAACTCCCGTCCGCCGGGAAAATAGCCCGACTCATTTCCGGACCTTTTCAGGAGTTTCGAGAGCACCTGAACAGCCACGCGTCGCATAGCTCGTTCAGCGAACACTCCATGGGCCACCTGATAGACAACCATCAGCTGAAAATCCGCAAAGAACAGCCCATGCTGCCGAAGGTACTCTTTCGCAACATGGGGGACTTTTTTGTCCAATTTCTCTTATTAGCCTACGAAGCAGTGAATTGTCTGCAAAGTCATCAAATGGGCTATGCCGAGAGTCAAGCAGAACGGGTCTTAGAGTTGCGGGAAATTGGTATGGAGGTATTTCGCCTTGCTGAACGTAGTAGCCCCCGGCCCTAACAATCCGCTCCAGCGGACAGTCGGCCAGCTGTGCTGTCCGCCTGCCGCTGACCTTCGTCGTTAGGCATACAGATTGGCCTCGCCATTTGCACTCACGGTTCTAGCTATCTGCGTCATTGCATTGGCGAACATCGCTGTGTCAGTTCAGGTCGCCAAATGCCCCATGCTTTCAGCATTCCAAAAGACAGCACAAACCCCCTTGAACCTTAGCCGCCACCAGACGCCCAAGAGAATGATCGGCCGGCTCTGCCGGCTCAATTGACGCCACTTCAAACCGAACAGCGAAAGGGGTAATGCTTATGGCCACCAATACTGTCACCTTACATCGAGTGCTGCGGGCGACGCCCGACCGGGTTTATCGGGCATTTCTCGATGCCGAGGCCATGGTGAAATGGCTGCCGCCGCATGGTTTCACGGGCAAGGTTCATCATCTGGATGCCACCGTGGGCGGGACTTACAAGATGTCATTCACCAACTTTTCGACCGGCCACAGCCATTCTTTTGGCGGGAAGTATCTGGAGCTGGTGCCCAACGAGCGCATCCGCCACACGGACTCCTTCGACGACCCCAACCTGCCGGGGGAAATGGAGACGACGATTTCGATCCGGCCGGTTTTTTGCGGCGTGGAATTGAACATCGTGCAGCGGGGCATCCCGGAGGTCGTTCCGGCCGAGGCCTGTTATCTGGGCTGGCAGGAGTCGCTGGTATTGCTGGCGCAACTGGTCGAGGCCGAAATTCCGGAGTAAGGGCTTTCACACCCCGTCAATCAATTCGCGGCCTCTCAGGGAGCCCATGTCTTCTGCAATGGCTTGCGTGGTGTAGAAGAGTTCGGGGTCCGACGTGGCGCTGGCGCTCTTGTAGGGTATCGGGTTGTTGCTCTGGTCGGTTATCTTGACCCTGAAGGTCCATTGCTCGCCGTGTCCGGCTAGGCTTGCGTTGTCATGGATGCGGCGTTGCGTGCAGACATGCATTTGCTTGCCTTTGTAGTCCTCGCATTTCCAGGTGGGCTGGGCGTTTTCCGGTGTTGGGCTGAAGGTGGCTGTGTCCATCTGTTTCTCCTTGGGGCTTGGGACAATTCCAGACTACCCGCCGCCGACCATCCCTTCGGTACGCTTGCGCACAGAAAATACCCCGGCCCGGCTGCCGGGCATCGTCGTCATGATGTTGCCTGACGTCCCTACCCACTCTGAAGCCATGGAAGCGGCCTCCACCCATGGAAATGCCGGACGCCCGTTGGGTCGTCCGACCTATCTTTGCTTGTGTTAAAAGAACACCGCTCAGACCGAGAGGAAGACCTCGCCGCCCTCCACTTTCACTTCGAACTTGCTGCAGGAGCCGACGTCCGGCGCGACGGCATGGCCGTCCTCGAGGCCGATGTTCCAACCGTGCAGCGGGCAGGTGACCTTGCGGCCATGGACGATGCCCTGCGACAGCGGCCCGCTCTTGTGCGGACACTTGTCGTGCAGGGCGAAGACTTCATCCTCGGCATTGCGGAAGACCGCGATGTCGCCCCCCGTGGCCCGGCGGACGACGCGCGAGCCGAGTTGGGGGATGTCTTCGAGTTTGCAGATCAGTTTCCAGTCGCTCATTTTGGGTTCCTTGAATTCGTGTCTTAGATCGAGATCGGCTCGAACTGCTTGATCGCCTGCGGCTCGCGCGAGGTGGCCCAGGGATCCTTGGCGTCCTTCAGCGAATCGAGCAGCGCGGCGTAGAGCGCCTTGCGGCCCTCTTCGTCCTCGACGATCTTGCCCTTGACGTAATCCATGCCGACGCGTTCCAGCCAGTGGCAAGTGCGCTCCAGATACCAGCCTTCGAGACGGTAAAGCTGCAGGAAGGCGCCGGAATACTCCATGACGTCCTCGTCCGAGGTCACCTTGCACAGGAACTGGGCGACCTCGGTCTTGATGCCGCCGTTGCCGGCAATGTAGATCTCGTAGCCGGAATCGACGCCGATGATGCCGACGTCCTTGATGCCGGCTTCGGCGCAGTTGCGCGGGCAACCGGAGACGGCGAGCTTGACCTTGTGCGGGGCGTACATGTCGAACAGCATCTTTTCCAGCTTGACGCCCATCGACATCGCCAGCTGCGTGCCGAAGCGGCAGTGTTCCATGCCGACGCAGGTCTTCACGGTGCGGATCGACTTGCCGTAGGCGTGGCCGGAAACCATGCCGGCGGCGTTGAGGTCGGCCCACATGGCCGGCAGGTCTTCCTTCTTGACGCCGAGCAGGTCGATACGCTGACCGCCGGTGACTTTCACCGTCGGCACGTTGTACTTCTCGGCGGCATCGGCGATGGCGCGCAGTTCCTTGGGGTTGGTCAGGCCGCCCCACATGCGCGGCACGACCGAGTAGGTGCCGTCCTTCTGGATGTTGGCGTGGGCGCGTTCGTTGATGAAGCGCGACTGCGGATCGTCCTTGGCTTCATGCGGCCAGGTCGAGATCAGGTAGTAGTTCACCGCCGGCCGGCACTTGTCGCAGCCGTTCGGGGTCTTCCATTCGAGCGCCTTGAAGACGGCTTCCTTGTTGATCAGGTGCTGGTCGCGGATGGCTTCGCGGACCTGCTTGTGCGACTGCTCGGTGCAGGCGCAGACCGGCTTCTTGTCGGAAGCGGCCGGGGTGTAGGCGCCGCCGATGGTCGAGGCGAGGATCTGCTCGACCAGGCCGGAACAGGAACCGCAGGAGGAGGCCGCCTTGGTGTGCTTCTTGACCTCGTCCAGTGTGAAGAGGCCTTTTTCCTTGATCGCCTTGACGATGGAGCCTTTGGAGACGCCGTTGCAGCCGCAGACTTCGGCGCTGTCGGCCATCAGCGCGGCCTTGCTGTTGCCGGCATGGCCGACGTCGCCGACCAGGGACTGGCCGAAGATCAGCTGGTCGCGGATATCGTGGATGTCGCGGCCGTCCTTCAAGAGCTGGAAGTACCACGGGCCGTCGGCCGTGTCGCCGTACATGACGCCGCCGACCAGCTTGTTGTCCTTGATCACCAGCTTCTTGTAGACGCCGCCGTGCGGGTCGTTAAGCAGGATTTCCTCGGTGCCCTCGCCGCCCATGTAGTTGCCGGCCGAGAAGAGGTCGATGCCGGTGACCTTGAGCTTGGTCGAGGTCACCGAGCCGGTGTAGCGGCCGATGCCGTAGTTGGCCAGGTGGTTGGCGGCGACCTTGGCCTGCTCGAAGAGTGGCGCGACCAGGCCGTAGGCGATGCCGCGATGGCTGACGCATTCGCCGACCGCATAGACCTTGGGGTCGTAGGTCTGCATGGTGTCGTTGACCACGATGCCGCGGTTGCAGTAGATGCCGGAAGATTCGGCCAGCGCGTAGTTGGGGCGGATGCCGGCGGCCATGACGACGAGGTCGGCCGGAATCTGCATGCCGTCCTTGAAACGCACGGCGGCGACACGGCCGCTCTCGCCCTGGACCAGCATTTCGGTCTGTTTCTGGAGCAGGAATTTCAGGCCCTTGTCTTCCAGCGACTTCTGCAGCATCTTGCCGGCCACTTCGTCCAACTGGCGTTCGAGCAGCCAGGGGCCGAGATGCACGACGGTAACGTCCATACCGCGCAGCTTGAGGCCGTTGGCGGCTTCGAGGCCGAGCAGGCCGCCGCCGATCACCACCGCGTGCTTGTGCAGGCGGGCGGCTTCAATCATTTCGTCGGTGTCCTTAATGTCGCGGTAACCGATGACGCCAGGCAGGTCGTTGCCGGGAATCGGCAGCATGAAGGGGGTCGATCCGGTGGCGATCAGCAGGCGGTCGTATTCTTCCTCGGTGCCATCATCGGCGATGACCTTGCGCTTGACGCGGTCGATCTTGGCGATCTGTTTGCCGGTATGCAGCTTGATGCCCTTTTCCTTGTACCACTCCAGTTCGTTGAGGACGATTTCGGAAATGGTCATTTCGCCAGCGAGGACCGGGGAAAGCAGGATGCGGTTGTAGTTCGGGTGGGGTTCGGCGCCGAAGATCGTGATGTCGTAGTGATCCGGCTTGATCTTCAGCAGTTCTTCGACGGTACGGACACCGGCCATGCCGTTGCCGATCAGGACGAGACGAGGTTTGCTCATTTTTGGCTCCAACGTTGCGCGCACCCTGGGGTGCAAAATCTGACTTCAGCGCATGACATCGTTGCCATCGAACCGCCTCCGTTGGCGGTTGATTCGCTGTACTGGCTTACCTAGTGCAATTGGCGTGCCAGCAACTTAACTATCTGATTTTTATTGATTCGATGCTACCAAGGGTGGCTTGAGCGCACCAAATCCGGGCATCCATAACCAAGGCGGTGCAAATTTCGTTTCAGTTGCCGCCCATCAGCAGCCCGGTGGCTTCGACAGCGACAATGGCCTTGGCCTGGTTGAAATCTTCGGCATAGCCGCTGGCGTAGAGGCAGCAGGCAAGCTGGTTGGCGATCGGTTTGGGCAGCGGCAGCTGCTTGTCGAGGATGCGCCGGATCCACTTGGCGGTACTCGCCGCATCGTTGGCCTCCGGCAGATTGGGCAGGGTGCGCAGGCTTTCGTGCTCGGCTTCGAACAGGACATCGACCACGCCGTCATGCACGTACTCGAGGCGCGGCCGGCGCTTGGGGTTGGCGAAGGGCTCGCCTTCGGTGCCGCGCAGCAGCACTGCACGCTGGCCGCGATTGAGCAGGAGGTTGCGCATCAGTTCGATGAACTCGGGGTGGGTCGCCGGCGCGACCAGGACGGCATCGCCATCGAAGGGATTGATCAGCTTGACCAGGCTGTGCGCGCTATTACGCACGCCCAGACGGCTGCGCAAGCCGAGCAGGTTGTGGATACCCGGGCAGAGTGCGGTCAGGGGCAGGAAGGCCAGCCCTTTTTCTTCCAGCGTGATCTGGGCTTGGGTACTCGACGTCAGCGGCATGATGCCGAGTTCGCGGAAAATCAGGCCGGTGGTGATCCGGCCGAAACCTTCGAGTAGGCCATGAACCAGCACCGGGACGCCGAAACGCTGGAGCAGAAGCGCCAACAGCGGCGTCAGATTGGCTTCCTTGCGGGCGCCGTTGTAGCTTGGCAAGACCACCGGCCGGACCCTGCCGTGCGGCATGTCGAGCCGGTTGGTGCGCTCATCGACGGCGCTCAGAAAGCCGAGCATTTCATCGAGCGACTCGCCCTTGACCCGCAGCCCGAGAATGATGGCGCCCAGCTCGAGATCAGGCACGCCACCGTCGAGCATCGCAGCATAGAGCTGGCGGGCGTCGTCGAGCGGCAGATCGCGCGCCCCTTCGGCACCGCGGCCGATTTCCTTGATGAATTGTGCGTAACTCATGGTCTCCTCCCGCCGCGTTCAGGCCGCAGCTTGTTTGGGCACGTATTCGGCGGCCAGTCGCTTGATTTCCGGAACGCAGGAGCCGCAGAAGGTGCCGCACTTCAGCTTTTCCTGTAGTTGCGGCAAGCCGGCGCCTTGCGCCAGTTCGGCATGGATCTGGACGTCGCTGACATCGGCACACTTGCAAATGATGTTGCGCGACACGACACCGACCGGCGGCTTGGCGGTCGGCGCCAGGGCGAAGCGGATCAGGCTGGCATCGAGTTCGTCTTCGGCCATCGCCTGTTTGAGCCAGACTTGGGCCAGCGTCTCGCCGGCCAGGCGAACGCCGAGCAGGCGGCCATTCTGAGCAATGGCCTTCTTGCTGACCTGGCGCTTGGCATCGAGATAGACGATCGCGCCTTCCTCACCATCGAGGCCGAACAGGCGGTCGATATCGGCGATCGCGGTTTCCGGGATGGCTTTTGCCGTCGCAGCGCGCAGCACGACCAGCGGCGACTGACGGCCATAGAGGCTGACCGTGGCATAGGGATAGTCGGCCAGGCTGGCCCGCGCCCGCTGCAACAGTTCCAGGGCCTCGCCCTGTCTAGTGCAGCGGCGAATCACGGCGAGCGGATAAGGCAAGTCGAGTTTGGCGATCTGGACGGCCGCATGCTTCAACTCCGGCTGCTTCGAGTAGGCGTCGATGGCATCGCAGGCCAATGCGTTGGCGCCCGGCGTGTTCATGAACTGGCTGCCCCAGTGCATCGGCATCCAGGCCCGGCCCTTGCGCAAACCGGGGCGCTCGGCGATGCGGACGATCATTTCGCCACGCGGATTGCTGACCCGGGCCAGATCGCCATCGTTCAGACCGCGGTGACGCATGTCGCAAGGATGCAGGGCGAGCAAAGGCTCATCTTCCAGGTTGAAGAGGCGCGGCACGGTGCCGGTCCGGCTCATGCCATGCCATTGGTCGCGCATGCGGCCACTGAGCAGGCTGATCGGGAAGTCGGCATCGGTAACTTCGGCGGTTGGCTGGTGCTCGATGACCACGAAGCGGGCCTTGCCATTGGCCGTCGGGAACTGGCCATCCTCGTAGAGGCGTTGCTTGCCGCCCGCGGCACCGGTCGGATATGGCCATTGCTGCGGGCCATCGGCTTCAAGCAATGCGTAGCTCAGGCCAGTGATGTCGAGATCGCGCCCGCGCGTGCTTTCGCGGTGTTCGTTGAAGATGGACTCGGCGTCAGCATAGGGGAACAACTGGCCGACGCTCGGGTTCTGAAGTTTGTTGCCCAAGCGGCGGGCGAAGTCGACGACGATTTCCCAGTCATGGCGGGCTTCGCCGGGTGCCGCGGCAGCGGATTGCACGCGCATGATGCGGCGTTCGGAATTGGTCACCGTGCCGTGCTTTTCGCCCCAGGCGCTGGCTGGTAGCAGCAGGTCAGCGTAATCAGCAGTGTCGGTGTTGCCATAGGCTTCCTGCAACACGACATAGTCGGCGTTCTGCAGGGCCGCCCGAATTTCGGCCTGGTTGGGCATCGACTGCGCCGGGTTGGTACAGGCGATCCATACCGCCTTGATCTCGCCGGACTTCAGGCTCTTGAACAGTTCGACCGCCGATTTTCCCGGCTTTTCCGGCACCGACGGGATGCCCCAGAGACGCGCCACTTCGGCACGATGCTCCGGGTTGGCCAGATCGCGGTGAGCCGAGAGCAGGTTCGAGAGGCCGCCGACTTCGCGGCCGCCCATGGCATTGGGCTGGCCGGTCAGCGAGAACGGCCCGGCGCCGGGCTTGCCGATCTGGCCGGTGGCCAGATGCAGCTGGATGATTCCGGCGTTGTTGTGCGTGCCATGGGCCGACTGGTTGAGCCCCTGGCAATAAAGCGACAGCGCCGGTCCGTTGCTGCCGAACCAGCGCGCCGCCTGGACTATATCGGCGGCCGGAATGCCGCACAGATCGGCGACCACCGCCGGCGTGTAGTTCCTGACGACCGCAGCCAGCGCCGCGAAGCCGGTGGTGTGGGCATCGATCCAGTCCTGATCGATCAAGCCTTCGGCAATCAGGATATGCAGCATGCCGTTGAACAGCGCGATATCCGAACCGGGCTTGATCGGCAGGTGAAGGTCGGCCAGTTCCGCGCTTTCGCTGCGCCGCGGATCGGCGACGATGATCTTGAGGTTGGGATTGGCCGCCTTCGCATCTTCGACGTAGCGGAAGACGATCGGGTGCGCGACGGCGGGATTGGCTCCGGCGATGAAGATCACTCCGGCCTGGCCGATGTCGGCATAACTGCACGGCGGCGCATCGGCCCCGAGCGTCTGCTTGTAGCCGGCGACGGCCGAGGACATGCAGAGCCGCGAGTTGGTGTCGACATTGTTGGTGCCGATCAGCCCCTTGGCGAGCTTGTTGAAGACATAGTAGTCCTCGGTCATCAGCTGGCCGGAAATGTAGAAGGCGACCGAATCCGCGCCATGCTGGCGGATGGTTTCGGCAAAACGCTCTGCGGCTTCGTCGAGCGCCGTATCCCAGCTCACGCGCTGCCCCGGTTGTCCACGCACGGCGCGCCGCTCCGGATAATGCAGGCGATAGCTCGGGTCGGCGGTCAGATGCAGCGTCGCGCCTTTGGTGCACAAGCGGCCGTAGTTGGCTGGGTGTTCTGGGTCGCCGCGGACGCCGCTGATCTTGCCGTTCTCGGTTTCGATCAGGACACCGCAGCCGACGCCGCAATAGCAACAGGTGGATTTGACTTCAGTTTTCATAATTTTCCTTCTGGCCTCCTTGAGCAACAGCCATGCCAAGCAGGAAAATCATGGGCTTGTACGAAAAACGGGAGATTTCAGAATGAAATCTCCCCGTTTTGGTGCATCAAGCGCAGCCTTCGTCCCTATTTGATGCGTTGCAGCTTGGGCCGCCCTCCTTCGGGACGCGGCGGCTCGGGTGGCGGCTCGTCGGAATCGCCTTCCGCTGCGTCATCGGGAAGTTCGATGTCGGAAGAAGCAGTTTCCTCACCGATCTCGAAAGCCATGCCGGCGCCATTTTCGCGCGAGTAAATCGCCGAAACCTGCCCGACCGGAACCGACAATTGACGGGCGACGCCGCCAAACCGCCCTTGAAACTCGATCAGATCGTTCCCGATATTCAGCTTGTTGGTCGCATCCTGCCCGATATTGAGCACGATCTGGCCGTCCTTGACGAACTCGCGCGGAACGACGGTACGTGCATCGACCTGGACTGCGATATACGGCGTAAATCCGTTGTCGCAGCACCATTCCCAGATGGCACGCAGCAGGTAAGGCTTGGTGGACGGAAGTTCCATGCCTTACTTGCGCATCGCCTTTTCGGAGGGCGTCAGCGCGTCAATGAAGCCCTGACGGCTGAAAATCCGCTCGGCGTACTTCATCAGCGGCGCCGCGGCCTTACCGAGATCGATGCCATAGTGGTCCAGACGCCAGAGCAGCGGCGCTATGGCCACGTCGAGCATCGAGAATTCGTCACCCAGCATGAACTTCTGCTTGTTGAAGATCGGGATGATCTCGGTCAGACGGGCGCGGATTTCCTGACGGGCCTTGTCGGCCGTCTTGCCGTTCTTCTCGATCACTTCCATGAAGGAAAAGATTTCGCGTTCCATGCCGACCAGCAACTGGCGGGCGCGGGCGCGCATGATCGGGTCGGCCGGCATCAGTTGCGGATGCGGGAAGCGCTCGTCGATGTATTCGTTGATGATGTTGGGTTCGAACAGGACCAGATCGCGCTCGACCAGCACCGGCACGCGATTGTGCGGATTGATCGCAGCCATTTCTTCCGGCTTGTTGAACATGTCGACATCGATCACCTGGAAATCCATGCCCTTTTCGAACAGGACGATGCGGCAGCGATGGCTAAAAGGACAGGTGGTGCCCGAGTAGAGGTTCATCATTTGTGGTAACCCTCAAAATGAGATTCGGCATCGGGGGCTGGCCAGAGCCAAACCCGCGATGCCGTTAGCTGATCCGGGAGGGATCAGTGAATGTCTTTCCAGTATTCCTTCTTGAGCGCGTAAGCGACAACAAAGAGAACTGCCAGGAAGGCCAGAACGAACCAGCCCAGAGTACGGCGATATTCCTGCTGCGGCTCGCCCATCCAGACCATGAAGCCGACCAGATCGGAAACCGCCTTGTCGAATTCGGCCGGCGGCATCGAGCCCGGGACGGCCAGTTCCAGCTTGTGCGTTTCGTGATTCAGCACTTGCTGGCCTTGCAGTCCGTACAGGATATGCGGCATGCCAACGTTCTCGAATACCACGTTGTTCCAGCCCGTCGGACGATTGGCATCGCGATAGAAGGAACGCAGGTAGGTGTAGAGCCAGTCGGCACCGGCTCCGGCATTGCCAGCTTCACCGCGAGCCCGGGCAACAATGGTCAGATCCGGCGGCGTTGCGCCGAACCACTGCTTCTGCTCGTCGTGACGCGCTGCAACCCGCATCAACTCCCCGATTTTGTCGGAGGTGAACATCAGGTTTTCCTTGACCTGCTGCTCGGTCAGCCCGAGATCCAGCAGGTTCTTGTACCGCAGGTAGGACGCACCGTGACAGTTCAGGCAGTAATTGACGAACAGCTTGGCACCATTTTGCAATGCCGGCTTGTCACCAACGGAGCCCGGCCACTTGTCGAGGTGGACGGCGCTGCCGCTGGCAAAAGCCATCAGCGGGGCGAAGAGCAATGCGATCAGAAATTTTTTCATTTTTTGCATCCTCACTTCTTCATCGTCACGCGTTCAGGAACCGGCTTGAACTTGTCCATCCGGGACCACCAGGGCATGCCGAGGAAGAAGCCGAAGTAAAACACCGTGCAGATCTGGGAAATGATTTCGCCCATCGGGGACGGCGACAGCGTGCCGAGGTAACCGAGGATGAAGAAGCAGATCACGAAGATGGTGATCATGGCCTTGGTGATCGGACCGCGATAGCGGATCGACTTCACCGGGCTACGATCCAACCAAGGCAGTGCGGCAAAAATCACCACAGACGCGCCCATCGCCACCACACCCCAGAACTTGGCATCGAGACCGAAGAAGTTCCAGACCATGGCCCGCAGGATGGAGTAGTACGGCGTGAAATACCAGACCGGCGCGATGTGCGGCGGGGTCTTCAGCGGATCGGCCGGATAGAAGTTCGGCGTTTCCAGGAAGTAACCACCACCTTCCGGCGCGAAGAACATCACGGCGGAGAACACCATCAGGAAGACGACGACACCGACGATGTCCTTGACCGTGTAGTACGGGTGGAACGGAATGCCGTCGCGCGGAATGCCGTTCTCGTCCTTGTTGGCCTTGATCTCGACGCCGTCCGGATTGTTCGAACCGGTTTCGTGCAGCGCCAGCACGTGGGCGGCAACGAGACCGAGCAGCACCAGCGGGAAGGCGATGACGTGGAAGGAGAAGAAGCGGTTCAGGGTCGCATCGCCGACGACGAAGTCGCCGCGGATGATCAGCGACAGGTCATTGCCGATCACCGGGATAGCTGAGAACAGGTTCACGATAACCTGGGCGCCCCAGTACGACATCTGGCCCCACGGCAGCAGATAGCCGAAGAAGGCTTCGCCCATCAGCACAAGGAAGATGCCGACGCCAAACAGCCAGGTCAGTTCGCGCGGCTTGCGGTAGGAACCGTAGATCAGGCCGCGGAACATGTGGAGATAAACCACGATGAAGAAGGCCGAAGCACCGGTCGAGTGCATGTAGCGAATCAGCCAGCCACCTGGCACGTCGCGCATGATGTATTCGACGGAGGCGAATGCGATCGGTACGCCCGCTGCATTCAAAGCGGCATCCGGCTTGTAGTGCATGACCAGGAAGATGCCGGTAACGATCTGGATGACCAGCACGAGCAGCGCCAGGGAACCGAAGAAGTACCAGAAGTTGAAGTTCTTCGGGGCGTAGTATTCGGAAAGGTGACCCTTCCACATCGAGGTAGCCGGGAAACGGGCGTCAAGCCACTCCAGCGCATTGCCGGCGAGGGAACCGTCGGACTTGTATTTATCGAAATTGCCAGCAGCCATTTCTTATGCTCCCTTCTTGTCTTCGCCGATCAAGATACGGGTATCGGCGAGATACACGTGCGGCGGCACTTCGAGATTGGTCGGGGCAGGCTTTGCCTTGTAAACACGGCCGGCAAAGTCGAAGGTCGAACCATGGCAAGGACACAGGAAGCCGCCCAGCCAATCGCCCGGCATGCCTTCTTCGGCACCGGCCTTGAACTTGGACGACGGCGAGCAGCCGAGGTGGGTGCAGATACCGACGACGACCATGATTTCGGGCTTGACCGAACGGGTATCGTTCTTCGCGTAGTCCGGTTGCTGGTTCTTGTCAGACTTCGGGTCGGCGACCATGTCGGCGAGCTTGGGGAGAGTATCCAGCATGTCTTTGGTGCGATTGATGATCCACACCGGCTTGCCACGCCACTCGACGGTCATCATCTGACCCGGCTCGAGCTTGCTGATATCGACTTCTACCGGAGCGCCTGCTGCCTTGGCACGTTCGGAAGGAAGCAAGCTGGATACGAACGGCACGAGCGCAGCAACTGCGCCCACTCCGCCCACGGCTGCAGTTGCGACGATCAAACGCCGCCGCCCGCAGTCCATTTTTCCTTGATTGCTCATAACGCTGACCCCTAAAGGAATTGGATGGGATTAAAAATAAACGCTAAATTATACGCCAACCGCCCCCGGGATCAAAGCTGTGATCAAGCTGAACACGATTTACGCTCGCGCAAAGCCTGCGCCAGCGTACCGCTATCGACATATTCGAGTTCGCCGCCAACGGGTACGCCACGGGCGATCCTGGTCACTGTGATGCCCTTAGACTTGAGCATCGCCGTGACATAGTGAGCTGTGGCTTCCCCTTCATTGGTGTAGTTGGTCGCCAGAATCACTTCCTTCACCACGCCATCCAGTGCCCGTGCCATCAACTGTTCGAGACCAAGTTCCTTCGGCCCGATGCCGTCCAGGGGCGATATCCGTCCCATCAGAACGTAATAGAGCCCCTGGTAAGCCCGTGTCTGCTCCATCATGTTCAGATCGACGGGTGTCTCGACAACGCAAAGCAGAGAGGGGTCGCGCCGCGGCGAAGCGCAGCGTTCGCAGACTTCAGCTTCGGTAAAGGTATTGCAGCGCTGACAATGGCGAATCGTCTGCAAAGCGTGCTGCACGGCATCACCGAGTCGCAGGGCGCCGCTCCGGTCATGCTGCAAAAGGTGGTAGGCAATTCGCTGCGCCGACTTCGGCCCGATTCCGGGCAAGCAGCGCAACGCTTCGATCAGGGCCTCAAGACCGGAGGGATTCACCTTAGAAGGGCAGCTTGAAGCCCGGGGCAAATTCAGACCGGACGTGAAGCCGGCCATTTTCTCCTGACTAAGGGCTGCGCCGCGCCGCACAGCATCATTCACCGCAGCGGCAACCAGGTCTTCCAGCATTTCGCGATCATCCATCACCGATGGGTCGATACTGACACGACGCACGTCATGAGCACAGGTCATCACCACCTTGACCATTCCAGCCCCGGCCAGCCCCTCTACCTCAAGCTGAGCCAACTGCTCCTGCGCCTTTTTCATGTTTTCCTGCATCATCTGCGCCTGTTTCATCAGGCCTCCCAGACCGCCCTTCATCATTTCGATTTCTCCGTCACGCTATCGGTTTAATAGAAGATTCAACCAGTGATGCATCAAACGACTCAATCACATCACGTACAAAGCTATCCTGTTCAATCGAAGCAATCGCCTGCTCCTGGCGCTCCTGTCTCTCACGGCCAGCAGCCACCGCCGGTGTATCCGTTTCATTGGTGCCCACCTCGATTTTGAGCTGCAACGGCCGCCCAAAATAGTCGCCCAATGCCTGCTGCAATCGCTCCGGACTCGGTTTCATCTGTAGATGAGCATGCACCGGCGCCAACCGCAGGCAACACTCCGTCTCGCTGATCAGACGCAATTCGCAATGCTGGGCCAGAGTCCTCGCCAGACCGGACAACGGGAGAGCGGAAACGATCTGATGCCAGTCCAGATTCTGGCCCCCTGGTATCGATACGGGCGTTGCAGAAACGGCTGATGACTTTGGCTGCGCCGAGGGCGTCTCGGGAGGCTTCGCCGCGACTTGAGCAATGGACTTCGCGCGCGGCGTCACTGCCGCCACGAAATCGGCTACCGAACTGGGGCGAAAGGCATGCAGCCTGAGCAACGTCATGACAAAGCCGGAATACTCGTCCGGCGCAACCGATAGCTCATTTCTGCCAATCACTGAAATCTGATAGGCCAACTGGATGAACTCGGGAGAGAATCCTGCGGCCAGGCGCAGCAAACGCACGCGCTCCGGATCGTCTTCTTCAATAGCCGACGGCACGCACTGAGCGATCTGCAAACGGGTCAGAAGCGCCCCCAGCTCCTGCAAGGCAGCCGAGAAGGATAGGCTGCGCATAGCGAGATCAGCAGCAATCTGCAGCAAAGCCGGCGCATCTCCCTCTATAAGCGCCTCAAGGACAGCAAACAGATAATCCTGATCAACGGTTCCCAGCATGCTACGAAGCTGGGCTTCCTCAACCCGTCCGGCACCATGTGCGATCGCCTGATCGAGCAAAGAGAGGGCATCGCGCATACTGCCCGAAGCGGAGCGGGAAATCAGCCCAAGAGCGGGCGCCTCGAAGGGAATGCCCTCTGCCTGCAGAATATGGGCAAGATGGCCGGAAATGGCGCCAGCCGGCATTTGCTTGAGATTAAATTGCAGGCAACGCGACAACACCGTGACCGGAATTTTCTGCGGATCGGTTGTCGCCAGAATGAATTTCACATGCTCCGGCGGCTCTTCCAAAGTCTTCAACATGGCATTGAATGCCGAGTTAGAAAGCATGTGTACTTCGTCGATCACATAGACCTTAAAACGGCCGCGGGTCGGCGCATACACAGCATTCTCGAGTAGCTGACGCATTTCGTCGACACGGGTATTGGTCGCCGCATCAACCTCGAGCAGATCGACGAAACGTCCACCATCGATCTCCTGACAGGCCGAGCATGTGCCGCATGGGGTCGCTGTAATACCCCCTTCGCAATTCAACGATTTCGCGAGAATGCGGGCAATCGTCGTCTTGCCGACCCCACGGGTACCCGTAAACAGATAGGCATGATGCAGGCGCTGCTCTGACAGGGCGTGGGTCAAGGCACGAACAACGTGCTCCTGGCCAACGAGCGTAGAAAAATTTCGCGGCCGCCACTTGCGGGCAAGAACCTGATAACTCATGCGCCCCACATCAAAGCAGAAAATGAAAGTGGCGAGCCTAACCCCCGGCACTTGCAGTAAATGGCTGTGGCTGCTTCCTTCCGGACCTGACCAGATTCACCATCTTGCAATGCGGGGAGACCCGCCACTTCGAATTCTAACATAGCGCGCGAGGAGCTCGAAGTCCGATTTTGCGATGAAAGCCTCTGGAGCCGTAGACGCAGAAACCCCCTTCAGTTGGAGCTGAAGGGGGTTTGTATGGGGAGTCTGGCGGTGACCTACTTTCGCGAGCGGAAGCTCACTATCATTGGCGCTCAACTGTTTCACGGTCCTGTTCGGGAAGGGAAGGGGTGGTACCAGAAGGCTATGTCCGCCAGACGTAACTTGTATGTTTGTCGCGAGTAACCGCGCCAAACGCAAAACGGGGATAGAAGGTTGTTTGTTGTGACTGCGATTATGAGTTTGCAGTGTATTACAAGGTTATAGGATCAAGCCGTACGGGCAATTAGTATCAGTTAGCTTAACGCATTACTGCGCTTCCACACCTGACCTATCAACGTCGTGGTCTTCGACGACCCTTTAAGGAGTTCAAGACTCCGGGAAATCTCATCTTAAGGCGAGTTTCACGCTTAGATGCTTTCAGCGTTTATCTCTTCCGAACATAGCTACCCGGCGATACGACTGGCGTCATAACCGGTACACCAGAGGTTCGTCCACTCCGGTCCTCTCGTACTAGGAGCAGCCCCCTTCAAATTTCCAGCGCCCACGGCAGATAGGGACCAAACTGTCTCACGACGTTTTAAACCCAGCTCACGTACCTCTTTAAATGGCGAACAGCCATACCCTTGGGACCGGCTACAGCCCCAGGATGAGATGAGCCGACATCGAGGTGCCAAACACCGCCGTCGATATGAACTCTTGGGCGGTATCAGCCTGTTATCCCCAGAGTACCTTTTATCCGTTGAGCGATGGCCCTTCCATACAGAACCACCGGATCACTATGACCTGCTTTCGCACCTGCTCGACTTGTGGGTCTCGCAGTCAAGCACGCTTTTGCCATTGCACTTTATGGACGATGTCCGACCGTCCTAAGCGTACCTTCGTACTCCTCCGTTACCTTTTGGGAGGAGACCGCCCCAGTCAAACTGCCCACCATGCACGGTCCCCGATCCGGATTCACGGATCAAGGTTAGAACCTCAAATAAATCAGGGTGGTATTTCAAGGTTGGCTCCACCGAAACTAGCGTCCCGGTTTCACAGCCTCCCACCTATCCTACACAGACCGATTCAAAGTCCAATGCAAAGCTACAGTAAAGGTTCATGGGGTCTTTCCGTCTTGCCGCGGGGAGATTGCATCTTCACAAACATTTCAACTTCGCTGAGTCTCAGGAGGAGACAGTGTGGCCATCGTTACGCCATTCGTGCAGGTCGGAACTTACCCGACAAGGAATTTCGCTACCTTAGGACCGTTATAGTTACGGCCGCCGTTTACCGGGGCTTCGATCAAGAGCTTGCACCCCATCAATTAACCTTCCGGCACCGGGCAGGCGTCACACCCTATACGTCCACTTTCGTGTTTGCAGAGTGCTGTGTTTTTATTAAACAGTCGCAGCCACCATTTCACTGCAACCCCATCGGCCTTCGAGCGCGAGGCTCTACAACCTACCGGGGCACACCTTCTCCCGAAGTTACGGTGTTAATTTGCCGAGTTCCTTCTCCTGAGTTCTCTCAAGCGCCTTAGAATTTTCATCCTGCCCACCTGTGTCGGTTTGCGGTACGGTCAATTCTAGACTGAAGCTTAGTGGCTTTTCCTGGAAGCTTGGTATCAATCACTTCAGCACCGTAGTGCCTCGTCATCACGCCTCAGCTTAGCCCCCCGGATTTGCCTAAGGGGCACGCCTACACGCTTAAACCACCTATTCCAACAGATGGCTGACCTAACCTTCTCCGTCCCCACATCGCATCTAGAATCGGTACAGGAATATTGACCTGTTTCCCATCGACTACGCATTTCTGCCTCGCCTTAGGGGCCGACTCACCCTACGCCGATGAACGTTGCGTAGGAAACCTTGGGCTTTCGGCGAGGGAGCTTTTCACTCCCTTTATCGCTACTCATGTCAGCATTCGCACTTCTGATATCTCCAGCATCCTTTACAAGACACCTTCACAGACCTACAGAACGCTCCCCTACCATATCCTTACGGATATCCGCAGCTTCGGTGCACAGTTTGAGCCCCGTTACATCTTCCGCGCAGGACGACTCGACTAGTGAGCTATTACGCTTTCTTTAAAGGATGGCTGCTTCTAAGCCAACTTCCTAGCTGTCTATGCCTTCCCACTTCGTTTCCCACTTAACTGTGTCTTGGGGACCTTAGCTGGCGGTCTGGGTTGTTTCCCTCTTGACAATGGACGTTAGCACCCACTGTCTGTCTCCCATGCTCGCACTTTGCGGTATTCAGAGTTTGCCATGGTTTGGTAAGTCGCGATGACCCCCTAGCCATAACAGTGCTTTACCCCCGCAAGTGATACATGAGGCACTACCTAAATAGTTTTCGGGGAGAACCAGCTATTTCCGGATTTGTTTAGCCTTTCACCCCTATCCACAGCTCATCCCCTAATTTTTCAACATTAGTGGGTTCGGACCTCCAGTACCTGTTACGGCACCTTCATCCTGGCCATGGATAGATCATCCGGTTTCGGGTCTACGCCGTGCTACTAAACGCCCTTATCAGACTCGCTTTCGCTACGCCTCCCCTATTCGGTTAAGCTCGCAACACAACGTAAGTCGCTGACCCATTATACAAAAGGTACGCAGTCACCGAACAAGTCGGCTCCCACTGTTTGTATGCATGCGGTTTCAGGATCTATTTCACTCCCCTCCCGGGGTTCTTTTCGCCTTTCCCTCACGGTACTAGTTCACTATCGGTCGATCACGAGTATTTAGCCTTGGAGGATGGTCCCCCCATGTTCAGACAAGGTTTCACGTGCCCCGCCCTACTTTTCGCTAACTTAGTACCACAGAGTCGTTTTCATGTACGGGGCTATCACCCACTACGGCCGGACTTTCCATTCCGTTCCATTAACGTCTCCGCTATCACTAGCAGGCTGCTCCCCGTTCGCTCGCCACTACTTGGGGAATCTCGGTTGATTTATTTTCCTCCGGCTACTTAGATGTTTCAGTTCACCGGGTTCGCCTCCCACACCTATGTATTCAGTGTGGGATACTCATTGCTGAGTGGGTTTCCCCATTCGGACATCGGGGGATCAAAGCTTCATTGCCAGCTCCCCCCCGCTTTTCGCAGGCTTGCACGTCCTTCATCGCCTGTGATCGCCAAGGCATCCACCACATGCACTTAGTCGCTTGATCCTATAACCTTGTACTCTCCTAAGAGAGTGGCTACAGGCAAACTCATATTTGTGCTGTCTCATTCCGGCAAAGAAATGAAGACAGATGCAATCACAACGTGTTGCCAACGCCTCATCAGCGCTGCAACACAACCTTCTTCCGTTTTGTTAAAGAGCGTAGCAATTGATTCCTCAAAAGCTAAAGATAAACAATCAGCTTATCTTTAGATTCTGGTGGAGGATAACGGGATCGAACCGTTGACCCCCTGCTTGCAAAGCAGGTGCTCTCCCAGCTGAGCTAATCCCCGTTTGTGACGTGGTGGGTCTGGTTGGAATCGAACCAACGACCCCGCCTTATCAAGACGGTGCTCTAACCGACTGAGCTACAGACCCTCGTCTGTTTGCTACTCTTTGAACAACCGATAGGTTGTGGGTGCCAGAGATGCTTTCTCTAGAAAGGAGGTGATCCAGCCGCAGGTTCCCCTACGGCTACCTTGTTACGACTTCACCCCAGTCACGAACCCCGCCGTGGTAAGCGCCCCCCTTGCGGTTAGGCTACCTACTTCTGGCGGAACCCGCTCCCATGGTGTGACGGGCGGTGTGTACAAGACCCGGGAACGTATTCACCGCGACATGCTGATCCGCGATTACTAGCGATTCCGACTTCACGCAGGCGAGTTGCAGCCTACGATCCGGACTACGATCGGCTTTCTGGGATTGGCTCCACCTCGCGGCTTGGCAACCCTCTGTACCGACCATTGTATGACGTGTGAAGCCCTACCCATAAGGGCCATGAGGACTTGACGTCATCCCCACCTTCCTCCGGTTTGTCACCGGCAGTCTCGTTAAAGTGCCCAACTAAATGATGGCAATTAACGACAAGGGTTGCGCTCGTTGCGGGACTTAACCCAACATCTCACGACACGAGCTGACGACAGCCATGCAGCACCTGTGTTCCAGTTCCCTTTCGGGCACACCCAAATCTCTTCAGGCTCCTGGACATGTCAAGGGTAGGTAAGGTTTTTCGCGTTGCATCGAATTAATCCACATCATCCACCGCTTGTGCGGGTCCCCGTCAATTCCTTTGAGTTTTAACCTTGCGGCCGTACTCCCCAGGCGGTCAACTTCACGCGTTAGCTCCGGTACTAAAAGGTTTTACCCTCCCAACACCTAGTTGACATCGTTTAGGGCGTGGACTACCAGGGTATCTAATCCTGTTTGCTACCCACGCTTTCGTGCATGAGCGTCAGTATCGACCCAGGGGGCTGCCTTCGCCATTGGTGTTCCTCCACATCTCTACGCATTTCACTGCTACACGTGGAATTCCACCCCCCTCTGCCGTACTCTAGCCTTCCAGTCACAAGCGCAGTTCCCAGGTTGAGCCCGGGGATTTCACGCCTGTCTTAAAAAACCGCCTGCGCACGCTTTACGCCCAGTAATTCCGATTAACGCTCGCACCCTACGTATTACCGCGGCTGCTGGCACGTAGTTAGCCGGTGCTTCTTATGCCGGTACCGTCATCCGCACAGGGTATTAACCCATGCGATTTCTTCCCGGCCGAAAGAGCTTTACAACCCGAAGGCCTTCTTCACTCACGCGGCATGGCTGGATCAGGGTTGCCCCCATTGTCCAAAATTCCCCACTGCTGCCTCCCGTAGGAGTCTGGACCGTGTCTCAGTTCCAGTGTGGCGGATCATCCTCTCAGACCCGCTACAGATCGTCGCCTTGGTGAGCCTTTACCTCACCAACTAGCTAATCTGATATCGGCCGCTCAATCAGCGCAAGGTCTTGCGATCCCCTGCTTTCCTGCTCACAGAATATGCGGTATTAGCGTAACTTTCGCTACGTTATCCCCCACTGAAAGGTACGTTCCGATACATTACTCACCCGTTCGCCACTCGCCGGCACCCGAAGGTCCGCTGCCGTTCGACTTGCATGTGTAAGGCATGCCGCCAGCGTTCAATCTGAGCCAGGATCAAACTCTTCAGTTCAATCCAACTAATACTCACAATTCACTGACGGTAGAATTTAACTTCTACCTCGATGGATCTCTCCATCCGTGTGATTGCCTTTAATACTTTTTTGCGATTTGCATCGCTAGCATCAAGGCACCCACACCTATCGGTTGTTCAAATTGTTAAAGATCACTCGCCGCGCCGTCTCGTTAAATCCGTCAGCAGCAGAGAAGCGAGATTATGAATCACTTCCAACATCTCGTCAAGCTTTTACACCCAACTTCTTCTCTTACAACAACAACTTCCAACTTCACAAAAACAAAACGCCTAGCAATTACCAAGCGTTAAATTTTGTTGGTTGCGGGGGCAGGACTTGAACCTGCGACCTTCGGGTTATGAGCCCGACGAGCTGCCAGCTGCTCCACCCCGCGTCCGTCAGAGGGGCGCATTATCCAGACGCTCCCACGGGGTGTCAACAACAATCTGTTCGAAAGACTATTTACTTCCCAACCAATCGACGAGCGTCGCCCACTGGTCGACATCCCGACGATGCTTCGCCCGTGGCGGATCAAAGACCGTTGCACCAGCGGCAGCCACATTGACGTAGTTCTGGGTGTTGCGGAGATAAGCAACGATAGGAATATCGAAATGCTTGAGGAACTCTTCCAGCATGCTTGCCGCCTTGGTCCGCGGATCGACACGCATGGCGACGATCCCGACTTTGGAACGCTGCCCACGTATTTCGTTACGCATCGAATTGAGAAAATCTTCGGTAGCCGCCATGTCAAATATCGACGGCACCAGCGGCACGACAACTTTGTCTACTGCTCGCAAGTAATCAGTAAGCTTGTAGCCCTGCAAGCCAGCCGGCGCATCCACGACAACCCAGTCGGCCTCGCGGGGCAGGTTGAGCACGATCTGGTTACCAGCAAAGTACCCTGTCACCGGCGGCAATGCCGGGTCGCGAAAAGCCATCCAGCGGAGCGCCGATTGCTGGCGATCAAGATCGCACAACGTGGTTTTCTTTCCCTGATTGGCAAAGTAGCCTGACAAATTGGTTGCCAGAGTGGTTTTGCCGGCCCCGCCTTTTGGATTCGCCACTAACACTGAACGCATACACCCTCCCTGTATATTTGCTGCGGCATTATATTCGGCGCGCTCAGCGGCGTCATAGATGAATAGAATATTGGTTTTCATCCAGGCGGCCCGTTATGGTTACCAAAGTTGCAAGTGATCGACAGGGGATTCAATCCATCGAAGTGGGCTTTCGTCTGTTGCGGGTCCTGGCGGCGACCAATCGCCCCATGATGTTGCGCGACATTGCCAAGGGCGCCGGAATGCCGGCAGCCAAGGCACATCGCTACATGGTCAGTTTCCTGAGAATTGGGATTGTCGAACAGGATTCCAGTAGCGGCCGCTACGACCTTGGCGCCTACGCGCTGGAACTAGGGCTTTCGGGGCTGGGGCGACTCGACCCGGTGCGTCTGTCCGGACCGATTCTCGAAGCACTCTGCGAAGAAATTCAGGAAACCGTGGCGCTAGCCGTCTGGGGAAATCACGGAGCCACTATCGTCCGTATCGTCGACTCGGGCTCGCCGGTAACCATCACCCTGCGCCCGGGCACGGTACTATCGCTCTCCAAGTCCGCTACAGGGCGGGCTTTTTCGGCTTTTTACCGGTCGCCCTTCCTCAAGAAGATGCTCGACGAGGAGTTGCACGAAGCAGCCGACGAAAGCAAGGTCGCTATTACAACGGTCCGGCGTCAACTAGAAAAGACGCTAACCGACATCCGCGCCCACGGCATATCGCGCGCGACTGGCAGCCTGACCCCCGGCATCAACGGATTCAGCGCCCCGGTTTACGACCACACAGGCAGCATGGTTGCCTCGATAACAGCGCTGGGTTCGATGGGGGAATTCAACGCCGAATGGGACAGTCCCGTTGCCAAGGCGATGCTGTCCGCAGCGGCAGCCCTGTCCCAAAGGCTGGGCTATGGCGAAAAGGCTGAATGAGAGCCTGACGCCCCGAACGGGATCACTAACAACTGGCAAGATCCAAACGAGTCGGGGATGGCAAAAACCCAGGAATTTCCGTGAGGTACGGCAGTCACTAATAATGGAGGGCGGATGTTAGACACACGGCAGAATTCGTGACTTCGTCCTTACGGATGGAAGCATCCGCCCATTGATTTGCGCTTATCGTTTAGCATTCGGGAAAAACAACTGCTCGCCGCCGATCTTGTATTCGGCAATCGCTTTTTGGCCGGAAGCGGAAATCAGCCATTCGACGAAGCGCTGACCATCTTCCCGATTGATTTGCGGATGTTTGAGCGGATTGACCAATATCACGCCGTACTGATTGAACAGACGGCTATCGCCCTCGACAAGAATCACCAGGTCGCCGCGATTCTTGAACGACAGCCAGGTGCCACGATCGGCAAGGACGTAGGCGTTGGCAGAGGAGGCCATATTCAGCGCCGGCCCCATGCCGGAGCCGGTATCGCGGTACCAAGCCCCCTTGATCTTGTCCAGATCGAGCCCCGCCATCTTCCAGTAGCGAAGTTCGGCGGCATGTGTGCCGCTCTTGTCGCCACGGGAAATGAAGGCTGAGCGAGCCACAGCATCGATGGCAGCAATCCGTCGCAAACCCTCGAGGATGCCCTTGCCTGCCACCTTGGCCGGATCGCCCTTGGGTCCGACCAAAACGAAGTCGTTATACATGACCTCGCGGCGCTCGACGCCAAAGCCTTCGGCGACAAATTTCTCTTCCGCCGCCTTGTCGTGGACGAAAGCGACATCAGCATCGCCGCGGCGGGCAATATCCAGCGCCTGTCCGGTACCGAGGGCGACTACCCGTACCTTCACACCAGTCTCTTTCTCGAAGAGCGGCAGGATGTAGCCGAATAGTCCGGATTGCTCGGTAGAGGTCGTCGATGCGACGGTGATAGTCCGGTTCTGCGCGAATGCCATCGCCCCCAGAAAACATGCGGCAACGGTACACGCTACAGTCAGTATCTTTCTAATTTGCACTAGAGTCCCCTTGTTCTCATCTTGGCCATTCCAGGTCACTGCCTGAATGTCAGCCTATAGCGAACGGCGACCTAGATTAAATATGTCGGGACTTGCAACAAGCGGCGCTGAGGAGCCATTGACAATGTATCGGCCCAGGAATTTTGGTGGCACGGCCGGCCCCGGAGAGAAAAGCGGAAGTCAAAACCTCCGCTGTCGCTTCTATAACGCTCTAAACGCTGCTCAAGATTTCTTCGTAGGCCTCGACGAACAGGCGTACGCCCTCGATCTGCAGGGCTTCGCCGACTTCATTCAACTCAATGCCCTGTCCGGCGAGTGCCACGATATGGTAATGCGCTTTGTTGGCGCCTTCGACCAGCAGGTCCAGGGCGTGACCATGTTCGTGGAAGGCGGCCAGGGTCGCGTCGGGCAGCGTGTTGATGGTTTCCGGACCGATCAGCGCCTCGACATAGAGAACATCGCTGTAAGCCGCATTTTTGCTACCGGTACTTGCCCAAAGTGGCGTCTGTGGTCGCACGCCGGCCTCGGCCAACGCGGCATAGGTCGGGCCGTGGAAGAGTTCGAGATAGCGTTGGTAGCAGCGCTTGGCCAGAGCAACGCCGCTCCGCCCGCGGAGCACCCGGGCCAACGGCGTGCCGATGACTTCGAGCCGCCGGTCCACCAGCGTATCGACGCGGCTCAGGAAGACGCTCGCCACCGAGCGCAACTGCGCGGCACTGCCGCCCTCGGCCAGCCAGCGCTGCGCCCCGCGCAAATAGGCTTGGGCCACTGCCTCATACTGGGCGAGCGAGAAGAGCAGCGTCACATTGACCCGCACGCCGAGCGCCGTCAGGTTCTCAAAGGCCTGCACGCCGGCTGGCGTGCCCGGCACCTTGACCAGCAGGTTGTCGCGCCCAACCGACTGGCGCAGTCTCAAGGCAGCTGCTTCAGTGCCAACCGCGTCATGCGCCAGCAAGGGTGAGACTTCCAGGCTGGCGTAGCCGGTATCGCCCGCACTGGCGACATAGGCCGGCCACAGAATGTCGCAGGCGGCCTGGATATCGGGAATCACCAGCGCCTCGTAACGCGCCTCGGGGTCGAGACCGGACGTGCGCAGGCGGGCTATATCCTCGGCATAGAACGAACTGCCGGTCAACGCTTTCTGGAAAATGGCGGGATTCGAGGTGACGCCGTCGATGCCGTCCTCTTCCATCAGGCGTTGCAGCGTGCCCTCCCGGAGCAAGGTCCGCGACAGGTTATCGAGCCAGGCGTGTTGCCCGCGCGCCTTGAGCGCGAGCAGGGGATTTTTCTTCAAGCCTTGTTCTCCGGCCATTTCCAGTCGCGCATTGGCGGCCTCTCGGCGCCGTGCTCGTGGATGTGTTGGTGTGCTGGTTGAGTTTATCGCGCATCCAATGCTGATGGGCGCCGCCCGCAGCTACAAATTCGGCACCTAGTTCGCCACGTCCGTCACCGGATTGTAATAGTCGAGGTTGTTCCGCACCACCCCGCCGGACGGCTTGTCATCGCCACTCAGTCTCTGTGAGTAACCAACAAGAGACCCGCCCCGGGCAAGCTCAACGAAATGGTGGCATGGCCGCGATCAAATACCCGGTAGCGAAACTATTAGTCATCAAACGCGGCCTAACTAAAAAGCGCGCCCCTGGGGCTGCCCCGCAGCATCCGACCGGCCCGTTGCCGGAAATTAGAAATTCCGCCCTCTTCACCTTAACCGCCGAGGAACTGACATGAGAAAACTGGCAGTATTACTGATTGCCTTGAGCACTCTCCTCTCGGGTTGTGTTGTCTATGACACCCCGCACCGGGACGGTGGACACCGCGGCGACCGCGACCGAGATGGCGTACCGAACCGCGTCGATCGCGACCGCGACAACGATGGCGTGCCGAATCGCATGGACCGACGTCCGAACGACCCGAACCGTTACTGATTGTGAAAACCGTCGCCCAACTGAGCGCCCTGTTTCCGCGCGAAGAGCAGATTCCCGCCGATTGCCGCATCCTGGCGCCGATCCATCAGCGCGCCATCCTGATCAACGGCGAAATGCGCATCTGGAAAGGGGAAACGCGCGCCGTATATTCGCCAGTCTGCATTAAACGAAGCGATGGCCGCCTGGCCCATGTCGAACTCGGCAGCGTCCCGGTGACCGGTACTGCCGAGGCCGATGCCGCCTTGGCCGCAGCGGTCGCTGCCTACGATCACGGCCGCGGCAGCTGGCCAAACCTGTCGGTCGCCGAGCGCATCGCCTGCGTCGGCAACTTCACCAACCAGATCGTCGCCCGCCGCCGCGAGATCGTGAACCTGATCATGTGGGAAATCGGCAAGAGCCTGGCCGACTCGCAGAAGGAATTCGACCGTACCATCGACTACATCCGCGCCACCGTCGAGGAACTGAAGCGGCTCGACAACAGCAATTCGCGCTTCGAGATCGTCGATGGCACGATCGCCCAGATCCGCCGCTCGCCGGTCGGCATCGCGCTGTGCATGGGGCCGTACAACTACCCGATGAACGAGACCTTCAGCACGCTGATCCCGGCGCTGATCATGGGCAATGTCGTGCTCTTCAAGCCGCCGCGCTTCGGCGTGCTGCTTTACTACCCGATGCTGGAGGCCTTTCGCAGCGCATTTCCGCCCGGCGTCATCAACATCGTCTATGGTCAGGGCCACGTCGTCGTGCCGCACATCATGGCCTCAGGCAAGGTCAATGTGTTGGCGCTGATTGGTTCGAGCGAGGTGGCCGACCAACTGAAAAAGTCGCACCCGAAGACCAACCGCCTGCGCGCCATCCTCGGCCTCGGCGCCAAGAACGCGGCGATCATCATGGCCGATGCGGACATCGAACTGACGGTCAAGGAATGCATTACCGGCGCCCTTTCCTTCAACGGCCAGCGCTGCACGGCGATCAAGATGATCCTGGTGCACCAGTCGATCGCCGAGCAGTTCCTGCGCCGCTTCTGCGAGGAAGTCGGCAAACTGGCCATCGGCATGCCGTGGGAGCCCGGCGTCATGCTGACGCCGCTGCCCGACATGGCGATGGTCAGCTACATGAACGAATGCATCGCCGATGCCCAAAGCAAGGGCGCCAGGGTAATCAACCCCGGCGGCGGCACCATGGCCGAGACCCTGTTCTACCCGGCCGTGCTGTTCCCGGTCAGCGCGGGCATGAAGCTTTATCGCGAGGAGCAGTTCGGCCCGATCATTCCGGTCGCCACGTTCGAGGACATCGAGACGCCGCTCGACTACGTGATCACTTCCGACCATGGCCAGCAGGTTGCCATCTTCGGCAGCAATCCCGAGCAGATCGCCTCGCTGGTCGATACCCTGGTCAATCAGGTCTGCCGGGTCAATATCAACTGCCAGTGCCAGCGCGGGCCGGACGTCTTCCCCTTCGTCGGCCGCAAGGATTCGGCCGAGGGCACGCTATCCGTCCATGACGCCCTGCGCGCCTTCTCGATCCGCACCATGGTCGCCGCCAAGCAGACCGAGGCCTCAAAGAAGCTGCTCGATGCCATCGTGCTCGGCAACAAGTCGAACTTCATCAACACCCACTTCATCCTCTGAAGCCGGACCTCATGCCGTGATCAGGCTGGTGAGCAAACCAAGCAAGAGTATCGGCAGGTAGGGAAAGGCCACGGTCGGCCGGGCAGCATTGACAGCATACTCGCGCAGCAGGCCGATCCACCCCGGCCGGGCGGCCGACCACGCCGAGTACAACTGCATGGCCAGCGCGTCGGGTGGCGCCGCCTGCCGAAGCACGGCTTCGAGACGCAACAGGCGTTCCACCAGGCGTACCTGGCCGGTTTTCAGGATGCCTTCCTGCATCCAGCACAGCACGACCAATGCGCCGAGCCAGCCGACCGGCAGTTTCGCCGCCAGTCCGCCAACGCACAGCGCTAGGCAGGTCAGCTTGATGAGCAGCGCATGCTTTTCGTACTGCTCACTATGGTCGTGCAGGGAAAGCCATTCCTGGCCCAGTCGTGCCTTGTCATCCATCGCCGGATATCCTCGGTTTGCCGCGATTCACAATCGCTATCGGCGGCAAGGATACCTGCGGTTGCTGTCTGTCCGGTCGGAAGAAACGTGACGCGAACTACTGATTGAAGCGATAGCTCTCCGCGGCATAGAGCCGCCACGTACCATCGCCGATGATTTCCAGCACCTGCGGGTGGTATTGGAGGATGGCCGGTCGGTGGCCGACGCTGATCAGCGTCGTGCCGGTATCGGTCAGCAGGCGGTAGAGACTGAGTTCGTTGGCGATGTCCAGGGCGCTGGTCGCTTCGTCGAGCATGGCGTAGCGCGGCGCCTGGAGTAGCACACGGGCGAAGGCGACGCGCTGCTGTTCGCCGACCGAGAGCACCTTGGACCAGTCCAGTTCGGCATCCAGCCCGCCAAACCGGGCGGCAGTCTGCGGCAGGTTGACGCTGTCGAGCAGGCTGAGCAAAGCCTCGTCGCTGACCGCCCCCTCCTGTTGCGGATACAGCAGCTGGCTGCGCAGAGAGCCCTGGCGCATGTAGGGGCGTTGGGGCAGGAACAGCATTTCACCATCGGCCGGCGCAATGATGCGGCCGCTACCGGAGCGCCACAGGCCGGCCATGGCGCGTAGCAAGGAACTCTTCCCGCAACCGCTGGCCCCGACGATCATCACGCCCTGCCCCGGCTCCACCAGCAGCGACAAGTCCCGAACCAGGGTTCGTTCGCAGTTCGGGGTTTGCAAGGTCAGGTTCTCGATGGCGAGATCGGGTCCGGTCACAAAGGTGATGCGCGGCGCTGCGTCCGGCTGGCCCTCACCCTTCCCGGCCAGGACCTTGGCAAAACTATCAAGGCGATCGATGCCGGCGGCAAACTTGCTGACGCTGTCGAAGTTGTCGACGATCACGGTCAGGGCGCTGAGAATCGCCGCAAAGGCACCGGCTGCCTGAATCGCCCGCCCGACCTCGAGTTCGCCGGAGATCACCCGTCCGGCGATGATCGCACTGGGCAGGATGATAGTCAGGAAACTGTAGCCATACTGAAACAGGTTCAGCCGCAGCTGGACCTTGATCAGCTTGTTGAAATTCTCGAAAGCCTCGTTGAAGTAGCGGGCAACCTGCTGCGACTCCTGGGCCTCGCCACGATAGAAAGCGATGGCTTCAGCGTTCTCGCGGATGCGCACGAGGCTGAAGCGGAAATTGGCTTCGCGCTTTAGCTGGTAGAAATTCAGGCCGATCAGGATCTTGCCGAAGACGACGATGGTGACGACGGTGCCGACCACGGCATAGATGATCAGAAAGGCGACCAGCTCCTTCGAAATCGACCACAGGACGCCGGAGAAAGCGATCAGCTGCAACAGCGAGCCGACCAGCACGAGCAGGAACTGCAGCGACTTCTGGCAGAAGGTGTTGATGTCTTCGGCAACGCGCTGATCCGGGTTGTCGATCTCGACACTGGCATTCAGCTCGTAATATGCCCGATTGCTGAAGTAGTCGCCGAGAAAGCGCCGGGTCAGCCAACGCCGCCAGTGCAGCCCGAGCTTGTCCCGGACATAGTAATAGGAAGCATGGACCAGTACGCCGAAGATCAGGATGGCAACGCACTTTTCCATCGACAGCCAGAAGCGGTCGGCATCCTTGGCGGCCAGCGCCGAAGTGAACTCGCCAGTCTGGTCGTTGAAGAGCACGGCAAACCCCGTCTGTCCCAGCAGCAGGAGCACGAGCAGGACGAGCAGCCACCTGGCCTGCCGCCTCTCGTCCCCCGACCAATAAGGGGCGGCGATGGTTTTGAAGCTCTGCCAAAGGCGACGATCAAAACGAATCATGGCTTCGCTGGAACAGGCGGCATCCGCCAAAAAGGGTCACCCCAAAGACCAGGTGGGTGAGCAGGGTCACCCAGTCGCGGGCTACGACAAACCAGGGAAAGAGCAGCGTGAAGCCATACAGGTTGACGGCGTAGATCGCCAGCCCGTACAGGCCCCCAATCAGCAGCAGTGGCCCGATCGGCAGACGCCCGGCCAATTGGGCCGGGATGATCGCGTAGGCGATGGAGAGGGCAAAATGAATCAGCGTGGCGACCAGCAGGATGTCCCACTGCAGCGTCGTCGGTGGCGGCAGCACGGCGGGCCCCATAAGCAGCGCAGCGGTCAGGCGGGTGTCACGTAACAGGGTTTCGGCAACCGGGACATTCGCCAGCCACCACAAGACGAGTTGCGCCACAGTGGCGATCACGCCAGCGGCAATGCCAACGACCCCGGCCATCGCCAGGTCGATCCGCCTACCCGCGGGCAGCAGCGCCGGCGCGTCAGCCAGCAGATCGACCGTATCCTTCCCAAGCAACGGTGCCACCAGCCGCTGGGCCAGCCCCGCCCCGCCCTGCGCCATGATCAGTGCATGATTGCGGACGAATACCGAATGGGCGAACGGGGCGATCAGGTTCATCCACCAGCGGGTCGTGCGCACGTGCCACTCGAAGGCAACGATACTGACCGGACCTTCACGCGAAAAACGCCAGCGGCCAACGCCATCGAGATCGCCGCTTGCGCTGCCGTCAATCGCTACCAGCGCTTCGATGCGGGTGACGCGCACCTCGACAACCAGGCGATAAGGCAACGCCCCCCGCCAAGCGTAGCGCCGAACACTATCGACACCGTCCGGCTCACCGTCAGCCAGTGCCTCAACCTGTTCTGCCCCCGGCCACCAGTCTGGCCAATACATGGAATCGTGGACGGCCGCATAGACGTCTTCGAGAGGCGCTGCGATGCGCCACACCGACTGCAAGCGGTATTCCGCCACGACCCCTCCACTGTGTTTGGCGTGATTCAGCGATCAAGTCGCTGCCGGCATCATTCTCCCCGGCTGACAAACGACGTCCTGACCGGACGACCGGTCGTCCCGGCCTGGATTTGCTTGTGTTGCCAGGCGCCGTCGATCTGCGCGGAAAGTCGATAGCTCCCCGGCGGCAACTTGATGTAAAGGAGTGGTCCCTCGCTGACGCCAGCCACGACTTCCTTGCCATTACGTCCAGTGACGGCAAACGGAATGTTGGCCAGATAGCTGCCCTGGCGGTCGCTGAAAATGACTTGGACATTATAGGCGGTGGCCGCCTTACGCATTTCGTCACGCGCCTCGTCGCCGATTCCGCCGCTCATCCAGGGAATCTGGGCTTGCGGGGCGCTGACCACGTTGGATTTGGCATTGTCGTCGATGTCCGCAGCTGGTAGCGACGTGCAGAGGAAGGCGGCGGCGACGGCCAGAAGCGAACGGGCCAGGGCGCGACGAGCGGTTTGTTGATGGCTCTTGATGGTGAAAGCTGATAAAGGATTGGACATGATCTGCTCCAGAAATCAACCGTGGGCTTGCGCAAAAGATATGCTGCCAGCACCGGCCCGGCGATCTGCCGAACCCTGTGGTTATCAGCGGATTGTCGTTTTTCTCGCCGGTACCATCTGTACGATAGCACACACCGGTCAGACCTTCATTCCCGGCCAGCCGGCCCGCGCTCGCCAATTGTTTGCCCGGTCAACGCAACAATCCGACGCTCTCGAAATGCACCTGTTCCACCCCGCTGGCCGAGGCCGGCGCCCCCAGGCTGAGCACGCCGCGACCAATCAACGCCAACTCCCGGCGATGGATATGAACTTCTGCCTTGCCTTCAAGGCTGATGAAAGTGCCGTTCGTGCTGCGATCGACGAAGACGAAGCGGTCGAGGCGGCGCTCTATCGTGCCGTGATCACGCGAACAACGGGCGTCGCGGATGACCAGATCGCAGTCAGGATGACGGCCGATACGGGTCAGCGGTTGGGTCTCGTCGAGCACCATTTCTACGTTGTTGTGCCGCACGCAAAGCCGGCCGGCGCCGTCGCCGGGCTCGGCAAGCGCCAGGCGCAAGGCAATCGGGGCAGGCTGTTGGCCGTCCAGCTGAAAAACACCCAGTCGGCGCTGGCCGCAATTGAGCAGCAGGTCGGGCACGCTGTTCGCCGCCAGTTGCAACCAGGGAAAGAGGGTCGCCCGCTTCGGCACGCTGAGCAAGATATGTCCGGGCGTGGCGACGGCAGACAGGCTGGCCGCGGGATTTTCACCTGCCCCGGGGAAATAGCATTGCTCCCTGACCAGATGTCCTGTACACACGCCGACCCGAACGCCCATGGGGTGCCCGGAATGCGGCGGCAACTCCGCGATCCGGTGCTGCATCTCGATGGCCGACTGCAAGGCTTCTGCATCATTGGCGAAGAATGCCATCAGCTTATTGCCGGAGCGCTCGACCAGCCGACCGCCATGGCTTTCAACCGCACGCCGGATACGTTTCTCACACCGCTGAACCGTGTACAGCGCTTCCGAGTGTTCGAGTTCCGGCGCCAGTCGGGCACTGCGCGCGATATCGGCGCAAAGGACGGCCAGTGCGCCCTCACTCGTCCCCATGACCGCTCCTCCCCGCCGCATGCGATGACATTGTTGGCTCGCCGCCGAGTCGCACCGTTTGCCATGGCGATCCCGCCACCGTGGCGCATAGTCGTGCTGACACCCGCTGTGGCTGACGAACCAGAAATAGTTTCATCGTGAAAATCCTGTTTTCTGTCGTGTTATTTCAGGCCAAACCAATGGCCATGTCAAAGCCTAAAACTCCCTGCCACAGATAAACCGGTACAAGAGTTTTACCAATCACTCGGTGGGCCAGACGCGCGCGGCAACAGCAGAGAGTTGGTGAGGGACGGGTTCTGAGCACGATAGTCGCGCGGGGCAAAATGTAGCCATCATCCACGATTCCCGGAGGTGCTTCTGTACGCTAGCGAACATACCGGCAACCCGGCGAGGTCGCGAGTAGATTATTGCGATTGCAGTCGAGGCAAATTCAGCACGACCCTTTCCGTGTCCGAAAATCAGCTCCCAGCAACGATCCGTCAGGGCAAGATGCGCGAACGGGTGCGCCCCGGGCCGGTCAAAGAGCAGGGCACAAGACAAACTGTAACAGAGGGAGGTGAATCATGGACATCCGGCAAGCTGATCAGAAAGCCATGCTTTCGCTACATGAAGCGGCGCAACTGCTGTCGACTGACACCTCGACCATCCATGAATTCGAGGTCAGCTTGGCCCTGGCCATCGAACATGGCCAGTTGCATGCCAGCGTCAAGCGATGGGCGACCGAGCAATGGGAAGGCAAGCAGCTCCCGGGGAATATCAACCGCCGGGAAACCTTCATCGCGCGCGTCGACCTTGAGGCGTGGCGGAAGGCGAGGACCTGAAACAGGCCCGGGCTCCAGGAATTCTGGAGCGGCAGAAGAGTCTCGAACTCTCGACCTCAACCTTGGCAAGGTTGCGCTCTACCAACTGAGCTACTGCCGCTTTTTGGCTCCCCGACCTGGGCTCGAACCAGGGACCTACGGATTAACAGTCCGGCGCTCTACCGACTGAGCTATCGAGGAAAAGGCCGCGCATTATAAATTCCCAGCGCAACTTTGCAATAGCCAAGAAGGGGGCAAAGAGAGATTTTTTAGCGGCGACCAAGCTTACCGCTGCAATTCCTTTTTAGCGGCGAGCTGACGCCGGTTATCATTTCGCAACTACTCGATAGCAACAAGCGGAGGCATTGATGGAAACTGGCTACAGCGCGGCGACGCAGACCCCGGAAAACAAAAAAGCCACTCCGCAGAATGGCTTAACTGTTTGATCTGGCTGGTGCCCCCGAACGGAATCGAACCGCTACCTGATGATTACAAATCAACTGCACGACCTTCATGCTACGGGGGCAAGAAGCGCGGGGCGAGATTATAGCGTGATCCCCCGACTTTCAAAATGACGAAACTCTCCAACCCGTTTGAAATCGCCCGCGAAACCCTACGGTTGCTGGCCGTTCGCCGGATTCCGCCAACCCCCGACAATTATTTGACGCTGTATCAGGAAATATCGGGCGTCAAACCGGCTACCGAGGCTTTTCCGGAAAAACAGCTCCGCTCGCTGGCCGCGGCCTTGCCCAAAGCCACCCCCGAGCAGTTGCGTCTGGCGCGAAATCTCGACGAAGCGGTCAAGACAGCAAACTGGGAGGATTATCAGAACCGTCTGGTCGAATTCATCAGCGCCTTAACCGTCACCCAGAAACTTGCCTGGCCAGACCTGATCGCTGACCTTCTCCGGCAATGGGACGCCAAACACATCGGCCTCACTGCAGCGCGCAAACGCGAATCCCTGGAACACGTTTTGACCAGTAGCGGAGGGAATCCGGAGACCTTGTACAACCGCCTGCAGGGCCTGCTCCGTTCTTGGGGAAGCGGCAAGGAAGGCGAGGCGACTTCAAGCAGCATTGAATCGACGGCGAACGAAACAGTCGCTTCCCGACCTTCACCTCTCGCTCCCGCTGATCTCCTGCCGGAATTGCGCCAGCTTTTCGCTTTCACGCTCGAGACCGCGATCGCCACCCAGTTGCTGGAAAGCCCGCAACTTTCGAACGATGCCAAGACGCTGGCCAAAGACATTCGCACTGCTGCCAGCACCGAGCAATTGCAGGAGTTCCTCGTCCGCCTGAAGCGCTTTGCCTTCAAGCTCGAATTGCTCGCCGAAGATCAGGCCGAACTGCGCAGTAGCCTGCTTAACCTGCTCCGCCTGCTGGTTGGCAACATTACCGAACTGGTTCTCGACGACCGCTGGCTGCACGGCCAGATCGAAGTGGTCCGCGACATCATCGACAAACCGCTATCCCAGCGCGCCCTTGACGATGCCGAGCGACGCCTGAAGGAAGTGCTGTTCAAGCAAGCCCAGCTCAAGGCCAGCCTGTCCGAAGCCAGGGACACGATCAAGCAGATGCTGGCGGGCTTCGTCGACCATCTCGCCGACTTCGCCGAGGTCACTTCCGTCTATCATGACAAGATCGAGGCCTGCGCCGGCAAGATCAGTTCGGCCAAGGACATTTCCGAACTGGAAGACGTTCTCGGCGAGGTCATGCGCGAAACGCGCACCGTTCAGATCAACACGCAACGTTCGCGCGACGAACTGAAATTGACCCAGCAGAAGGTCCAGGAATCGGAAGCCCGCATCCGCGAGCTCGAAAAGGAACTCGAAACCACCAGCGACCTGGTTCGCCACGACCAGTTGACTGGCGTCCTCAACCGGCGCGGGCTGGAGGACATTTTCAACAAGGAAATTGCCCGCTCCAAGCGGCACGACACGCTGCTTTGCGTCGGCCTGCTCGACGTCGACAATTTCAAGAAGCTGAATGACGCGCTCGGCCACGACATCGGCGATCAGGCCCTGATCCATCTCGCCACCGTCTGTCGCGAAACACTCCGCCCGCAGGACACCGTGGCCCGTTACGGCGGCGAGGAGTTCATCATCCTGCTCCCGGAAACCTCGCTCGACGATGCGGTCATCGCCCTCACCCGCCTGCAACGCGAACTCACCAAGAAGTTCTTTTTGCATGCCAATGAGAAAATACTGATCACCTTCAGTGCTGGGGTAACCCAGATGCAGCAGTTGGACACCCAAGCCACAGTGATCAAGCGGGCCGACGAAGCCATGTACCAAGCCAAGCAGACCGGCAAGAACCGTGTTCAACCCGCTCTTTGACCATCGCCGACCGCTATCTCAAAATAATTCCAGTCGGCCCTAAAGTTTCCATCAGGCGCTCCGTAAATTGATTCAACGGTGGAACAAATTGATTGCTCCATCCAGGTTTAAAGCGGCCGGCGCCAAACGTTGGCCAACAGACAAACTGTTCCAAGGAGATTCAAAATGGCACAAACAATCAACACCAACGTTGCATCCCTGAATGCTCAGCGCAACCTGAATACTTCGCAATCGTCGCTCGCCACTTCCCTGCAACGCTTGTCCACCGGCCTGCGGATCAACAGCGCGAAAGACGACGCCGCTGGCTTGTCCATCTCGAACCGCATGACTTCCCAAATCAGGGGCCTCAACCAGGCCGTCCGCAATGCCAACGACGGCATCTCCCTGTCGCAAACCGCTGAAGGCGCCCTGTCTTCGTCCGGTGACATCCTTCAGCGCGTACGTGAGCTGGCCGTTCAGTCCGCCAATGCCTCCAATTCCGCCAGCGACCGCAAAGCGATCCAGTCCGAAGTTGGCCAACTGCTCTCCGAACTCGACCGCGTCGCGAACACCACCGAATTCAACGGCCAGAAGCTGCTGGATGGCTCCTTCGGTTCCTCCACCTTCCAGGTCGGCGCCAATGCCAACCAGACCATCACGGCGACCACCGGCAATTTCCGCACAAATAACTACGGTGCCCAACTGAAAACCTCTGAGGCGATTGACGCCGCCGCCACGGCTGAAGACCTGGCCGGATCGTTTGACATCGCCGGTCTGGAAACGAAAACTATAACGTTGGTCACTGGCGACACCGCAGCAACAGCGGCAGCAAAAGTAAACGCCCAGACGACGAGTACAGGCGTGACGGCCAGCGCCCGCAACCAGGTTCAGCTTGATGCCTTCACGGTAGACAGTTTTTCGCTGGCGGTAAAAGGTGACAACGCCACGGCTGCCAACGTTGTGTTTTCCGTATCGGCCAACACGGCGGCCGGGCTTGCTGAAGCCGTCACCGCGTTCAACAATGCGTCGTCCAAAACCGGAATCACCGCAAAACTGAATGACACGTCGGATGGCATCGTACTGATCAACGAATCCGGCGCTAATATCGACATCGAAAACAACGCCGCTGCAGTTGGCGATACTTTCGATATGTCTTCGTATGACGCAGTCAATGCCGATTTCAGCACAACCGCGCTGACCGTTGCCGGCGCCGGCGCCAATGGAAACGCTACCGGCTATCTGGAGTTCAGTTCGGAACGAGGATATTCCATCCAGGCCACGACCACGACGCCCTTGGTTGCGAACGGTGCTGCCACACTGAATGACGTTGCCACGATTGACGTTTCCACGGTCGATGGTGCGACCAAAGCCCTGAAGATTGCTGATGCGGCACTTGCCACAGTGAATAGTCAACGGGCCGCCTTCGGTGCTCTGCAGTCCCGCTTCGAGAGTACCGTTTCCAACCTGCAAGCCACTTCGGAAAACCTGTCTGCCTCCCGCAGCCGTATCCAGGATGCTGACTTCGCCTCCGAAACCGCCAACCTGAGCCGTTCGCAGATTCTGCAACAGGCGGGCACGGCCATGCTGGCTCAAGCCAACGCGCTACCGCAGAACGTGCTGTCCCTGCTGCGCGGCTAATCCTGAACCGGGCCAGGCTACCCCTGGCCTTGACGAACCGGGCGCGGTGGCGGAAACGCCCCGCGCCCTTCGCCCATGAAACAAGGAGTTGGCAATGAACATCTCTTCAATCAATAGCAGCGCCGCGCCGGGGACTACACCCCGACCTGTCGCTGTGCAAGCGTCTACTGCAGAGGTTCGCCAAGCGCATGCCACCCAGATTAGCAGCGCAGCCTCCGTACAAACCGCACAATCGGTCACACAGACACAGAAAACTGAAGCGAACCGCCAGGAACTCGAGGACGCCGTCAAGCAAGTCAATGATTTTCTGAAGCCCATAAACAACGCTATCCAGTTCAATCTGGATGACGACACGGGCAAGACCATCGTCAAGGTTATTGACGTGGCAACCAAGGAAGTTATCCGTCAATTTCCTTCAGAGGATATGCTGTCAATCGCCAAGGCCATCGACAAGATGAAGGGTTTGCTGGTCCAGCAAAAGGCGTAAACTAGGTTTCAGGATTCAACAAGGAGGCCCATCATGGCCGTCTCTTCTCTCGGTATTGGCTCAGGACTTGATCTAAACGGATTGCTCACCAATTTGATGCAGGCCGAGCAGCAACCGTTGCTTGCCCTGCAGAAGAAGGAGGCCTCCTTCCAGGCACGGATTTCGGCGCTAGGTTCCCTGAAGGGTGCCTTATCCTCGTTGCAGACGTCTGCCCAAGGATTTATCCCGTCGACGGGTCAAACTGCAGCAAACAAATACGCCGCCTTCAAAGCCAGTGTTGCTGACACCTCCATCGCCACTGCCTCTGTATCAACAGGCGCAGTTGCCGGCAATTACAGCCTTGAAGTCAGCGCACTCGCCCAGTCGCATCGCCTGACCAGCCCCGACAATACCGATATCGCCGGCAAAGCTGCCCTGACAGCTGGCCTGGCAGCGGGGGGCACTCTTAAAATTGAGTTAGGTGCCTTAACGGGAACCAGTCCGGCACTGGCATTCACCGCAGACGGCGCGCGCGAATTGAACGTAACGGTTGCCGCTGGCGCCACACTGGAAAACGTACGCGACGCTATCAATGCAGCAGCCACTGACGGACGTGTCAGTGCCACGATTGTTAATGGAACAAATGGCCAACAGCTAGTACTGTCGAGTAACAAAACCGGCACTGCCAATGTAATGAAACTTTCCGGCGTCGGTGGGCTGGACTTCGATCCTGCCGGCGCGGGTTCGGGAACACTTTCCCAAGCTGCAGCCAATGGCGGTCAATCAGCGGCAGATGCCGCTTTCAAGCTAAACGGCATTGCGGCGACGAGTAGTTCCAATACGGTGAGCGGCGTTCTGGATGGCGTCACGCTAAGCTTGCTCAAGACTAATGTTGGCACGCCCACAAATCTGACTGTAACGAAGGACAGCACGACCGCCCTAACCACTACGATCAACAGCTTTGTCAAAGCTTACAACGATGCGACAAAGTTGATGAAAGACCTTGGTCTCTATGACGCCACAACAAAAAAGGCTGGCGCCCTCCAAGGCGATAGCGCACTACGCGGAGCACAAGGACAGGTACGTAGTTTTCTACAGACCGCTGCAGGGGGAACCTCCGCTTATCAAACCCTATCGGATATTGGCGTTTCGCTAGAAAAAGACGGCACGCTGAAATTGGATTCGACGAAACTAAGCAAGGCTGTCGAGGCTGACTACGCAGGCGTAACCAATCTTGTCTCCACCGTCGGAACTGCCTTCAAGAACGGGCTGGAAGGGCTGGTTGGCACCTCAGGCAACATTACGGCAGCGACTGACAGTGCCAACCGCCTGATCAAGGACTTGGGCAAACGACAATCGGCGTTGCTTGATCGCCTGGCTCAGGTTGAGTCTCGCTACCGCAAACAATTTTCAGCATTGGATAGCCTGGTCGCCAACATGAATAAGACAAGCAATTACCTCACCCAGCAACTGGCCAACCTGCCAGGCGCGTCTTCGAACTAAAAGGGAAACAGACAATGTTTGGCATGATGCGCAGCCCCGCAGAGAGTTACGCCAAAGTCAGCGTCGATGCCGCCGTTGAGACTGCTGATCCGCACCGCCTCATCTTGATGTTATTTGATGGCGCGATTGCAGCAGTTTCACTGGCACGGATTCATATGGAAGCAGGCCAGATTCCCCAAAAAGGAGCAGCCATTTCAAAAGCCATCGACTTGGTTTCGAACGGCTTACAGGCAAGCCTTGATATGGAATCAGGCGGCGACCTCGCTGAACGTCTGGCCGCTCTGTATGAGTACATGACTCAGCGCCTGTTATTTGCCAACCTGAAAAATAGCGTTGCCGCACTTGATGAGGTTTCCGAACTCTTGACGAGCTTGCGCGAAGCCTGGGCCCAGATCGCCCCCAACGAACAAGCGGCTGCCTGAACCATGAGCCTGCTGGCCAGCTATACGACGCTGCTTGAACTTTCGCAGCGAATGCTTGAACAGGCCCGGCAGCAGGAGTGGGAATCACTGGCCGCAACCGAAGCCCTTCGGGCTTCTCTGCTGGCCAAGCTACCAGCCCGACTGCCCGCGCTGTCACCAGCGGACAGCACGGCCGTTGCTACCGCCATCCGGCAGATCCAGGCCTGCGACCGCGAAATCCTCGAGTACGTGACGCCATGGCGGGAACAGGCGGCAACGCTGCTCTCACGCCTGACGCCGGCGCGCTAAGTAACCCGCATGCTTCCGCCTGACGTTGCCAGCAGCCTGCGGCTGGTGCTGCCGGACCAGCAAGCCGCGACCAACGCCCAGACCCAGCCGGTTGCTTCGAGCCAGAAGATTGCTGATGTGCTCAGCAATCTCGTTCCCGGCCAGCGCATCCTCGCTGAGATTCAGGCCTTGTTGCCCAACGGCAGCTATCGCGCCGTGGTTGCCCAGCGCGACGTCACCCTGGCCCTGCCGTTCTCGGCGAAGGCCGGCGATACGCTGGAACTGGAGGTCACCGAAAGCGACGGCAAGCTGACGCTGGCCTTCGTGGCCAACCGCTCCGATAACACCGCCAAGCCCGGCCAGGAATCGGTCGCCACTACCCTCAGCCCCACTGGCAAGATGATCGGCGACCTAATGGGCGGCATCGATGGCGAAGGCAAGCGCGCCCCGCCCGCCCCGCTCAATGGCAGCCAGCCGCTCGTCGAATCGATGCCGAAAACGGCCGCCGATCTGGCCCCGATATTGAAACAGGCGCTGACCCAGAGCGGCATGTTCTATGAGGCGCATCAGGCGCGCTGGGTGGCCGGCGAACTGCCGACCGATGCCTTGAAAAATGAACCGCAGGGCAAGCTTTCCACCCTTCAGACCCAGGTCACCGGCGACGCAGCTAGCGCAAAGTCCTCGGGCGCAGCCAACGCTGACGCATTGGCGATCAACCCGGCGGCCGCTGCGCGTAGCGAAGCCGCCAGCGGCAATCCGGTTCCGCGAGAACTGGCCCCCCTCGTACACCAGCAACTGGATGGCTTGGCCACCCAGAATTTCGCCTGGCAAGGGCAAGTCTGGCCCGGGCAGCAGATGCGCTGGGAAATTGGCGAAGATCTAGATAACTCACCCTCGTCCGGCGATCAAGAAGCCCAGCGCTGGCAGACTCGCCTCAAACTGTCCCTCCCCTTGCTGGGCGATATCGATGTCGCGCTCAACCTGCGGGCAGGCGGCGAGGTCAGCATCACACTGACCGCCGACTCGGATACCAGCGAGGCCAGTCTGCGCGATGGCGCTCAACAATTGCGCCGGCAGTTCGATGCTGCCGGCCTGAATTTAACCAATTTGGTCGTCCAGCATGGCGAAGCCGCCGAGTGACCCGACCCGCGAGGCGATTGCCCTCGCCTATAGCCAGACCGATGCCGCCCCCCGGGTCGTCGCCCGAGGAAAAGGTCTGATCGCCGAGCAGATCATCTCTCGCGCCAAGGAGCACGGGGTCTATGTCCACGAATCGCCTGAACTGGTTGCCCTGCTGACCCAGGTCAACATCGACGAGAATATCCCGCCCCAACTGTACATGGCGGTAGCGGAGCTCCTGGCATGGCTGTATCGCCTCGAACACGGCGAAAGCGCCATCCCGCCACCGATCTGACACCCACGCCGGAAACCCGGCTCGTCCGCTCGATGATGGTTTAAGATGCCCGAATTCCCATCAAGGCCCATTGGTATGTCCGCAACCGCTGACGATCTGCCCATCCCGGACTTCGAAATCGATCACCCTGAAGTATTTGGCCAGTTCCTGCTGAGCAACCCGCGTGAGGTTAATTTTTATCTCAATCTGCTGGCCAAGCGGCGCTGCATTCTGACCGCCTATATCGATGGCGGCCACCAATTCTTCCTGACCTCGATTGTCGGTATCGACGAGGCTAACGATAGCTTTTTCCTGGATCCGTCGAACGGCAGCGAGAGCAATACCGACGCTCAAGCTGCTCGCCAAATCACACTGGTCACCAATCTCGACCGGGTCAAGATACAACTCCGCCTCTCGCCCCTAGTCACCGCGATCCATCAGGGCCAGAGCGTCCTCTCGGCCCCCATCCCGCCCAGCATACTGCGTCTGCAGCGCCGCGAATTTTTTCGTCTCGAACCGCCGCTGGCCAGCCCCATCCTTTGCAAGCTGGCGATCGGAGAGGCGAACGGAGGGCTCGAGACCTTTGAACTAACGTTATCTGACATCAGCGGCGGTGGCGTATGTCTGATCGGACCGACCGAAAGCGCCGGGCAATTTGCCCGCGACACCCTGTTTCAACAGTGCCGACTGGATATTCCCGGCGAGGGTGTCATTCAGGTGAATTTGCGCGTCCGCAAGACGGTGGAAATCTCTGACCGCAACGGCCAGCACAGCCTGCGCATCGGCTGCGAATTCGTCAGTCTGCCCGGCACCCGACTGGCTTTTATCGAGCGCTACATCACGCGCATCGAACGCGAGCGCAAAGCCCGCGACTCCGGTCTGGCCGACTAGTACCACACCGGCAAAGGCTGGCACTAGACCTGGATGTTCATTACGTCCTGATAGGCAGTAACCAGCTTGTTACGGACCTGAACCATTTCCTGGAAGGACACGCTCGCCGTCTGCAGGGCGATCATCACTTCATGCAAATTCTGGCTGGTGTCCCCAGCCGCAAGCTGGGTGGCCATCTGATCCGCCTGCTGCTGCGTGCTGTTAACCTTGTCTATCGAACTCTTCAGAACCTGAGCGAAATCGGGCGCGCCAGCGACCGGCGCACTTTCCGCCGTTTTGCCGGAAGCCTGCGCGGCCGTAGTGCGCAGCACGCTCAACATTTGTTCGATCCCTTGGGTATCCATTTTCCACTCCTTAAACCTTGGGCATTTACATGCAATTTCCAGGCCAGAATCAATCCTTGAAATGCCCTTCGTCCCGGTACTGCTGCAACTTGTAGCGCAACGTCCGCTCCGAAATCCCCAGTCGTTCAATCGCCAGCTTGCGCGATCCGCCGACCTCGGCCAGCGTACGCAGAATATGTTCGCGCTCCAGATCCTTCATATTATCGGCTCTTTTTTCAGCTTCCGCTGGCAGCGTTGTGGCAGACACCTCGCCGCGCGCCGCCGTTTGCGGCGCGGTGGCGAAGCCAGGACGCGGTGCCAAATGCAGGTGCTCGGGACCGATAGTCGCCCCGGTCGAAAGAATCAAGGCGCGCTGGATGACGTTTTCCAGCTCCCGCACATTGCCCGGCCAGTCGTGGGCCACCATGACCGCCTCTGCCGCCGGTGACAGCGAAACACCAGAACGCCCCAAGCGGCCGCCGTGGTCGACGGCAAAATGCCGGGCAATCGGGACGATGTCCTCGCGCCGCTGACGCAAGGCGGGAATTTCCACCGGGAATACATTGAGGCGGTAATAGAGATCTTCGCGGAATACCCCTTTAGCCACGGCCTCGGCCATCTCGCGATTAGAGGTGGCAATGATCCGGATATTCAGCGGCACCGGCTTCTTGCCGCCCACCCGCTCGACTTCCCGCTCCTGCAAGACGCGCAATAGCTTGGCCTGCAGGCTCATTGGCATTTCCGTCACCTCGTCGAGCAGCAGCGTGCCGTCCTGGGCTTGTTCGAACTTGCCGGCCTGCGCCTGTTGGGCGCCGGTAAAGGCACCCTTTTCATAGCCGAACAAGGTGGCTTCAAGCAGGCTATCGGGTATCGCCGCACAGTTGATAGCGACGAATGGACCGTTCTTGCGCGCCGAATGGCGATGGATGAAACGAGCCACGACTTCCTTGCCGACCCCAGACTCCCCGGTCAGCAAGACCGTGGCATCAGTCTGCGCCACACGTTGGGCAATCGCGAATAGTTCTCGGCTGGCCGGATCGATGGCCACCACACCAGCCGACTCGCCGGTTTCCGGCAATTCGTACTTGTTGATATGGGCGAGCAGCGCCTGTGGTTCGAACGGCTTCAACAGGAAATCACAGGCCCCCGCGCGCATGGCGTCGACCGCCTTGTCGACTTCGGCATAGGCCGTCATCAGTACCACCGGCAAATGCGGCAGGCGGGTACGAATTTCCTTGAGCAAGCTTATGCCATCCATCGGCATCATCCGCACATCGCTAACGACGATTGAAAATGCCTGCTCATTCAATACCTTGAGCGCCGCTTCGCCGCCATCGACCGCGACATAGGGTCGCCCCGCCAGTTCCAGCGTATCGCCGATCGCCTCACGCAGGCTGGCATCGTCCTCGACTACCAGTATCGGCAAGCTATGTTCAGCCATGCTCTTCCATTCCGCTCTCTGCCAAACCGATCGGCAGTGTCATGACAAACTCGGCACCAACGCCGGGTTCCGAAAACAGCTCTATCGCGCCACCATGGGCACGTGCCACACCAAGGGCAATCGCCAACCCGAGCCCGGTGCCCTGACCCTTGGTGGTAAAAAACGGCTCAAATATTCGCGCCTGGGTTTCCCGGGTAATGCCGGGGCCACTGTCGCGTACGGCAATCGCCAGCAAATCGCCGCGCCGATTGCCGGTGAGGCAAATTTTGCCGCCCGCCGGCGTCGCCTGCAGGGCATTTTCCAGCAGATTCACCAGCGCCCCGAACAAGGCCTTGCGGCTGCCGACGATTTCAGCCCCTTCGCACGCATCGACCACGACAAACTCAAGGCCGTGCTCGCGCATCAGCGGCTCCATGGTTTGCGCCGTTTCAGCCAATAACTCACCAGCCGCCATGACGTCGCGCCCGATGCTTTCACCGCGGGCAAAGAGCAAAACATCCTGGATCAGGCGCTCCAGGCGGCGCAACTGTCCACTCGCCTTTTCGGAAAAGCGGGCGCGCACCTCGTCCGGCACCCCGGGCCGCCCGAGGTTCGAGGTATGGAGCAGCGCCGCTGCCAGCGGGGTACGCAACTGATGAGCCAGCGACGCCGCCATCTCGCCCATCGCGGCCAATCGCTGATTGCGTTCGAGCTCCGCTTTCATTCGGTGTGCTGTCGTCACATCGTGAATTAGCAGGATCTTGCCACCAGCCGAGGCGAGCAGGCTCTCGGCAATCGACACCCGCCCCTCGCCGAGCAGCCATTCGCCCACCGTCAGGGTCGGCTCCAGACAAGCCCGAGCGACATCGCCCCAATGCCGCCCGACCATGTCGGCACCGAACATGGCCATCGCGGCGGGATTGGCTGCCACCACGCTAGCAGAGGAGTCGAGCAGCACCACACCGGCCGGCAGCGCATCGAGCAGCGAAGAGAGGCGCTCGGAGAGCGCCTCCTTTTCCTCGAACTGCCGCCGCAGTTCACCATTGGCAATGGCCAGTTCTTCGGTCAGAGAAGCCACCCGCGCCTGCAAAGCTTCATAGGCTTGCGTTAGCTCGGCCGAAACCTGATTGAACATGGCAAAGGCCCGCTGCAATTCGGCGGCTTTGGCTTCGGAATCAGTTACAGGAGGGCTTGCCGGCAGGGCGGACATCGAAAAAGATAAGGTGACTTAGGCGCGGGTAATAGTAGAATATTTCTAGGAAAATTTGGCTTCTCTATTGATTCTTCTTCTGTTTCACCGCAATTTAACCAGGCATTGATGGCAGCAACGACTGAAACCACGGCAGGAACCGCACCGGGCGCGAATCCCGTGGAGCGTCTGCGCGAGGCGTTCAACCGGCTCGGTGACCAGCAGAAAATCATTTTCATGGTGGCTTTGGCGGCCCTCGTGGCCGTCATCGTCGGTTCCATTTTGTGGAGCCGCCAGCCCGACTACAAAGTGCTGTTTTCCAATCTGACGGAAAAAGACGGCGGCGCCATTGTCGCCATCCTCGAAGCCCAGAACGTTCCCCACCGTTTCAGTGATAGCGGCGCCCTGCTGGTCCCGGCCGAGCGCGTCCACGAAGTTCGCCTGAAGCTGGCCTCTCAAGGCTTGCCCCGCGGGGCATGGTCGGCTTCGAACTGATGGAGAACCAGAAATTCGGCACCAGCCAGTTTGCCGAACAGGTCAACTATCAGCGCGGACTCGAAGGTGAATTGGCGCGCACCATCCAGTCCATCGGTGCAGTTCAGGCGGCCCGCGTACACCTGGCCATACCCAAACCCTCGGTCTTTGTCCGCGAGGAACAGAAACCGACCGCCTCGGTCATGCTCAATCTGTATCCCGGTCGAGCACTCGACAACAGCCAGATTGCCGGTATTGCCCACCTGATCTCATCGAGCGTCCCGCAATTGCCGATGGCCAATGTCACGGTGATCGACCAGAATGGATCACTGCTCTCCCAACTCAAGAGCAAGCTCACCGAAGCCGGCCTGGATCCGACGCAAGTCAAATACGTGCGCGAAATCGAGGGCGGCATCATCCGGCGCATTGAGGAAATTCTCAAACCCATGCTGGGCGCTGAAAATTTCAAGGTTCAGGTCGCCGCCGACCTCGATTTCTCGCAAAGTGAGCAAACGGCGGAAAGCTATCGTCCGAACGGCACCCCGGAAAGCACCACCGTCCGCAGCCGGCAAAACAACGAAACGGCGAGCGTCAACCAGGCAGCCGGCGGTGTTCCCGGCGCCCTGACCAACCAGCCGCCGGTCCCAGCCACCGCCCCCCTAACCTCGCCGGCCACCGGCACCACACCGGGACAACCCGGCCAACAGGGAAAGCCCGGCGACATCCAGGGCAAGATCGATGTCGGCGGAATCACCGCCCCGCTCAATGCGGCCGGCCAGCCGATCAGTACCAGCAAGAACGCCACCATCAATTACGAAGTCGACAAGACGATCCGCCACACCAAGCAAGCGATCGGCGACATTCGCCGCCTCTCGGCCGCCGTCGTCGTCAATCATCGTAAGGATGTCGCCAAGGATGGCAAGCCGATCACCAAGCCGCTTGCCGAAGCGGAAATGAAGCAGATCAACGACCTGGTCCGCGAGGCCATGGGTTTTAATAAAGAACGGGGCGATACGATTTCGGTAGCCAATGCGCCGTTTACGGCAGTAGACCGCAGCGAAAGCGAGCTTCCGCTGTGGAAGGATCCAGAGAACGTTTCCTACCTCAAAGACCTGATCAAGTACCTGATCATCGCCGCGATCATCGCCCTGCTCTATTTCAAGGTGATCCAGCCGTCGCTGAAGACCATGTTCCCGCCACACGGCAGGGCGGAGCACGAAGGCCAGGCCGAAGGCGGTGGCGGCCTTTTCGGCGGCCCGACGATCGGCGAGGAAGGCGAAGAAGGCGCCACCGAGGTCCGTATCGATCATTACGCCGTCAAGGTTCAGAAGGCGCGGGATATTGCCCAGGCCGATCCGAAGGCGGTAGCCAACATCATCAAGGACTGGATAGGTGCCAATGCCGGCTAATCCTGAAGAAGGCCTGGAAAAGGCGGCAACGCTGCTCATTGCACTCGGTGAGGACCAGGCCTCCGAGGTTTTGAAGCACCTCGGGCCACGCGAAGTCCAGAAACTTGGTCACGCCATGGCAACGCTGAAATCGGTACCGCGAACCAAGGTGGAAAGCGTCCTCGACGAATTCCACAAGATCGCCGAGGAGCACTCGGCCGTCCACGTCGACACCGACAACTACATCCGCTCGGTGTTGACCAAGGCTCTGGGCGACGACAAGGCCTCCAACCTGATTTCGCGCATCCTGCAAGGCGGCGAAACCTCGGGAATCGAGGGTCTGAAGTGGATGGATGCACCGACCGTTGCCGATCTGATCCGCAACGAACACCCGCAGATCATCGCCACCATCCTGGTGCACCTCGAGCACGACCAGGCCAGTGAAATCCTCAACCATTTCACCGAGCGCCTGCGCAACGACGTCGTCCTGCGCATTGCAACCCTGGAGGGCATCCAGCCGGCTGCCCTGCGCGAACTGAATGAAGCAATGATGCGCATCCTGTCCGGCTCGGCCAGCGTCAAGCGGACCGCCATGGGCGGTGTGCGGACGGTGGCCGAAATCCTCAACTTTATCGGCACCGCCAACGAGACCTCGGTGGTCGACGCCATTCGCGAGTACGACCCCGATCTGGCCCAGAAGATTCTCGACGAAATGTTCGTTTTCGAGAACCTGATGGATATCGACGACCGCTCGATCCAGCTCATCCTGCGCGAAGTTCAGTCGGACTCGCTGATTCTCGCCCTCAAGGGCGCCTCGCCCGATCTGCGCGAAAAGATCTTCAAGAACATGTCGCAACGCGCCGCCGAAATGCTGCGCGAAGACCTCGAGTCCAAGGGCCCGGTCCGCCTCTCCGAAGTCGAAGCCGAGCAGAAGGAAATCCTCAAGATCGTCCGCCGCCTGGCCGACGAAGGCCAGATCGTGCTCGGTGGCGCCGGCGGCGAGCAAATGATTTAAGGCCCGGGGCACCATCTCGTGATTATTCCCAAGGAAGAACTCGCCAATTTCCAGCGCTGGCAAGCCGGCTCCTTCGACAAGAAGCCCGCCGCACCCCCGTAGCCCCGGCACCGACCGTCGCGGAGCCGGTCCCGGAACAGCCAGCCCAGGCCACGGCCACGGCCACGGTCGAGAATACCGTCACGCTGCCTACCGTCGAGGATATCGAACGCATCCATGAAGCAGCCCATGCCGCCGGGTACGCCGCCGGCTTTGCTGAAGGAAAGATAGCCGGCGAGCAACAGGCACGGGAAAGTGCCTTGCAGGATGCGCAACGCTTTAATACCCTGATCAGCAATCTGAAACTGGCACTCGATGGAATCGATCAGTCGGTTGCCGACGAGTTGCTATCTTTGGCACTGGAAGTGGCAGCGCAACTGACCCGCGGCATGATCGCCGCGAAGGCCGATATGCTGTTACCGATCATCCGGGAAGCCGTGACTACCCTCCCGCTCCACCACGCCCATATCGTTCTCCGGCTCAACCCGGGGGATGCCGGACATGTCCGCAGCCTGCTCGGCGAGGAATTCGCCCAGACTGGCACGCAGATCGTCGAAGACAGCGCAATCTCCCCCGGCGGCTGCCTGCTCGAGGCCGGCGCCAGTGAGATCGATGCGACCATCGAGACGCGTTGGAAGCGCGTCCTCGAGGCCATCGGCACCGAGCCCCGGGAATGGCTGACCCCCTGACTCCGCCACAGCCGATGCACACGGCGCGCTGGAATACCTTCCTGCAAAACTGCCGGATGGCCGTTGGCAATGCCCAACCGTTGTGGGCAGTCGGCCGCCTGACCCGCATCAATGGCCTGGTCATGGAGGCGGCCGGGCTCAAACTACCGCTCGGCAGTTCCTGCCGCATCTTTCCGCAAAGTGGCGCCCCGGTCGAGGCCGAAGTCGTCGGTTTCGCCGGCGAAAAGCTCTACCTGATGCCCTCCGACGATCTCTACGGCCTGGCTCCCGGCTCACGCGTGGTGGCCTTCGAAGCGCCCAGCCCCGAGCCGAGGATCGACGGCCCGACGCCGTTTCGTCGGCGAGCTATCGATCGGGTCAAGCAGGGTCCGGTCGGCGACGAATTGCTAGGCCGGGTGCTCGATGGCCTGGGGCGCCCGCTCGACGCCAAAGGTCCGCTGTTGGCAAACCACACGCGCCCTCTGCAAAGCCGACCAATCAATCCGATGCTGCGGGCCGCGATCGATCAGCCCCTGGATGTCGGCATTCGTGCCATCAATGGCCTCTTGACGGTGGGCCGAGGCCAGCGGATGGGACTGTTCGCCGGCTCCGGGGTCGGCAAGTCGGTGCTGCTCGGCATGATGGCCCGTTATACCGAAGCCGAGGTCATCGTCGTCGGACTGATCGGGGAACGGGGCCGCGAAGTCAAGGAATTCATTGAACAGATCCTCGGCGAAGAAGGCATGCGGCGCGCCGTCGTGGTTGCCGCCCCGGCCGACACCGGGCCGTTGATGCGCCTGCAGGGAGCAGCCTACGCCACCACGATCGCCGAATATTTCCGTGACCAGGGCAAGCAGGTTCTGCTGATCATGGATTCCCTGACCCGCTACGCCATGGCCCAGCGCGAAATCGCGCTCGCTATCGGCGAGCCGCCGGCAACCCGTGGCTATCCACCATCGGTCTTCGCCCGTCTGCCCCAACTCGTCGAACGGGCCGGCAACGGCCAGGAAGGTGGCGGCTCGATCACTGCCTTCTACACCGTCCTGGCCGAAGGCGATGATCAGCAGGACCCGATTGCCGACTCCGCCCGGGCGATTCTCGACGGCCACATCGTGCTTTCACGCACCCTGGCCGATGCCGGGCATTACCCGGCCATCGACATCGAACAGTCGATCAGCCGGGCCATGGTCAATCTGATTGATGCACCGCATATGGACCAGATCCGCAAATTCAAGGTATTGTTCGCCCGCTACCAGCGCTCCCGCGACTTGATTTCGGTGGGCGCCTACGTACCTGGTTCCGACCCGGTGCTCGATCAGGCGATCGGACTCTATCCCCGGATGGAGAGCTTTCTGCAACAGCAACTCTCCGAACAATCGGACTTCGCGGCCAGTCTGCATGCCCTCAAATCACTGTTCTGATAACGGATGACCCAAGCCTTTTCCCTGCAGCCGCTGCTTGAAATCATGCAGACCCGTGCCGACGAGGCAACGCGCAAGCTGGGCCAGCTGATAGCCGCCGAGCAGAGCCAGCGCAGCCGCCTGCAGATGCTTGAGCAGTACCGCGAGGAATACGCCCAGCGGATGCGCGACGCGACGGCTCAGGGCATCACCCGCCTGATCCTGCGCAACTATCAGGATTTTCTCGGTCGCATCGACGAAGCAATCACTCAGCAGCGCATCGCCGTCGAGACCTCGGAGCGCAGCACCAAGGCCGGACAGACCCAGTGGCAAGCCCAGAACAAGCAGCTCAAGGCGATTGACACCTTGTCGCAACGCCACGATGCGCGGGAACGTTATCGGGAAAACAAGCAGGAACAAAAACTGCAGGACGAGTTCTCCACCCGAAAATTCAGCATTAAGGACAACCCGGAAAACTAAAAACCGGCTCCGGCACAGACATTGCTTATTCCTTGGCAGAACAACTGCCCCTCAAGGAATAGCAATGGGTATTAGCGTCGTTTCCACAGGCTCCGCCAGCGCCACTGCTACCGTGGCATCGGCGCCCTCGACCGCCGCGACAGGCGCGGAAGGCATTCCCGGCGACTTTGCCGCACTGCTCTCCGGGGAGCTCAAGAACCTACTCCCAACGGCAAGCGCTGAGGCGCCCCTGATGACCACCGAACTTGACGATCAGCCGTCAGCGGTCGATCCCGCCGAGATTGCCGCACTGATTGGCAATGCACAACAAGCACCGGAAATGGTAATCCGCAGCACAGGGGTAATCGATCCCCTGGCGGAGAAGACGGCAAAGGGGGTACTTGGGACACAGCCGGCGGTTGGCGACAAGGGCATCCGAGAGCTACCGGACGTTCGCGAGCAGGGCAAAACCGGCATCGCCGATACCACCAAGGCATCTGAAAAATTGGCCCTGGCCGGCAATATTACGAAGAGCTTCAATCGACTTCTGCCAAACGAAGCGGCAAATATTGCCGCCGAAGCGTCCCCTCTGGAAAACTCGCCCACCACACTATCCAACCCGACAGGCGGCCTGGCCAGCGGACGTCCGCTGCAGGACGCAGGCGCCACCTCGCCCCCCCCGGCATTGCCGCCCATCTGAATGAAAACGCTTGGCCAAAGCAGTTTGGCGACAAGGTCGTCTGGATGGCCAAAAACGATCAACAATCGGCACAAATCAACATCAACCCGCCGCAACTGGGCCCGATCCAGATCACGCTGAATCTGAGTGGCGACCAAGCCACGCTGGCTTTTGCCTCGCCTCACGCCGAAGTCAGACAGGCCATCGAAAGCGCCCTACCGCAACTAAAAGAAATGCTTTCCTCCGCAGGCATCAATCTCGGCCAGTCCAACGTCGGCGCCAATCTGTCCCAACAGAATCAGGAGCATGCCTTCCAAGGCGCGAACGGGAACCGCTCAGCAAACGAAAACGCTATACTTCCGGCCAATGAGAAAGCGGCAAACATAGCTGGCAGCGCGGTTATACACCGGGGGCGCGGCATGGTTGACTTGTTTGCCTGACCAAACCAGGGATCGTCTAAAGAGGAAATAACATGGCAAAAGACGCCAAGCCAGCAGAGGAAGGGGTAGAACCCCGAAAAAAAGCAAAAAACTGCTGATCATCATTCTGGCGGCCGTGCTCGTTGTCGTGCTTGCCGGTGGTGGCGCCGCCTTCATGCTGCTCAGCAAGAGCGAACCTGCGGAGGACGACGAGGAAGTCACCGCCGAAACGGCCAAGACGAAAAAGAAGGACAAGAAAAAGGAGGCGCATGTCGCGCCAGTTTTCATCAACCTTGATGCCTTCACAGTCAATCTTGTTCCGGAAACCGGCGATCAGTACCTCCAGGTCATGCTTTCGCTGGAAATTGAGGATGTCGCCTCGGAGCCGATGCTGAAGTCCCTGATGCCGAAGATTCGCAACAACATCACCTTGCTGCTGTCTTCCAAGAAGGCCTCGGAACTATTGCCGAAGGAAGGCAAGGAGCGCCTTGCCGAACAGCTGAAGGCAGAAATCAACAACGTCGCCGAACCACCGGAGAAAAACAAGAAGGGTGAAGTCATTCACGCCGAGGGTCCGGTCAAGTCTGTTCTATTCACATCGTTCATCATCCAGTAAGGAGCCATGGCAGGCGACTTTCTTTCCCAGGACGAGGTTGACGCTCTACTCAAGGGCGTCACCGGCGAAGCCGACGAGCCTGATGCAGGCGATGGTGACGGCGGGGGGATTCGTGCGTACAACATTGGTACGCAGGAACGTATCGTGCGTGGGCGAATGCCGACGCTGGAACTGGTCAACGAACGCTTTGCCCGCTATCTCCGGATCGGCCTGTTCAATTACATGCATCGAAACGCCGAAATCTCGGTGGGTCCGATCCGTGTGCAAAAGTACAGCGAATTTATCCGCAATCTGGTCGTCCCGACCAACCTGAACCTGGTGATTGCCAAACCCCTGCGCGGCACAGCATTGTTCGTATTCGACCCCAACCTTGTTTTTCTGGTAGTGGACAACATGTTCGGCGGCGATGGTCGCTTCCATACCCGGGTCGAAGGCCGTGATTTCACGGCAACCGAACAACGGATCATTCAGGGCCTGCTCAACGTCGTCTTCGCCGAATACAGCAAATCATGGAAGCCGGTACACGACATCAATTTCGAGTACGTGCGCTCGGAGATGAATTCCCAGTTTGCCAATATCGCGACGCCGTCAGAAATCGTCGTGTCGACGACCTTCACGCTGGAGTTCGGCGGGGCGACGGCCGACATGCACATCTGCTTCCCCTACTCGATGCTGGAGCCGATCCGCGACTTGCTTTACAGCACGATGCAAAGCGACCAGCTATCTTCCGACAAACGCTGGATCGGCACCCTGCGCAAACAGCTTCAAGGTGCCGAAGTCGAAATCGTTGCCCACCTGGGTTCCGGTAAAATCACGCTCGGGCAGATACTCAAACTCAAGGCGGGCGATGTCATTCCGTTCCATATCCCTGAGCATATCGAAGCCCTGGTCGACAACGTACCGTTGATGGAATGTTCCTACGGCCAGCAGAACGGTCAATATGCACTGAAAGTCGAGCGATTTGTCGCATCATCGCCCGACGCACCAGCCCCCGAGCTGGCGATGGGAGAAAAAAATGGCTGACGAAATGGAAAATGTGGAAAACCCGATCGCCGAGGACGATGGACAGATCAGTGAGGATGACTGGGCGGCCGCGATGGCCGAGCAGGCCGTCACCGATTCGACGATCACCGAGGCTGCCCAGCCGGCGGACATCTTCCCCTCGTTCGGCGGTCATGCGGGCAATGCCGGCATGATGAACGAGCTCGACATGATTCTGGACATCCCGGTCCAGATTACCGTTGAACTCGGCCGTACCAAGATCACAATCAAGAACCTGCTCCAGCTGGCACACGGCTCGGTGGTCGAACTCGATGCCATGGCCGGCGAACCGATGGATGTTCTGGTCAACGGCACCCTGATCGCCCAGGGCGAAGTAGTTGTCGTCAACGACAAGTTCGGCATTCGCCTGACCGACATCATCACGCCATCCGAGCGGATGCGAAAACTCAATCGCTAAACGCCCCGGCAAGTTTGCTTTAAGATATCGCCCTGACTACCAGATGCCACGGGCTTCACGCTTGCTACGCTTTCTCTCCCTGCTCATACCTTTTGCTGCCGACGCCGCCGAAACGGCTGCCCCGACAGTGTCTACAGGCACCTACGTCCAGGCGGCGCTGGCCCTGGCCCTGATCGTGGCCCTGCTAATCGGTACGGCCTGGCTGGCCAGAAAGGTCTCCGGGGCAAGGGCTTCGGCCAGGGCGGAATGAAGATTGTCGGCGGGGTTGCCCTCGGCCCCCGCGAACGCATCGTCCTCCTGGAGGTCGGCGACGAATGGCTGGTCATCGGCATCGTTCCCGGACAGATCCGCACGCTGCACCGGCTGGAAAAAGGTGCGGCCATTCCTGCTGACGGCCTGCCAAGCTCGGCGGAGAAGCCGTTTACGCAATGGCTGCAGGGCATTGCCGAGCGCCGCAAAAATGATTAGGTGGCTGCTTGCCGTCGTCGCCCTGCTGCTGCCGGCGGGGTTGGCCCTTGCCCAGGGAGCCGGCGGCCTGCCAGCCATTACCAGCAGCCCGGCGGCCGGTGGCGGCACCACCTATTCGCTGACCATCCAGACGCTGGTGCTGATGACGGCGCTAACCTTCATCCCGGCCGCCGTGCTGATGATGACCGGATTTACCCGCATCATCATCGTCCTCTCCCTGCTCAGGCACGCCCTAGGCACGCAGACTTCGCCGCCGAATCAGGTTCTGGTCGGCCTCGCGCTGTTTCTGACTTTTTTCGTCATGAGTCCGGTGCTCGAAAGGGTTTATAGCGAAGCCTATCTGCCGCTCTCCGAAAACAAGATCAACATCTTGCAGGCAGCGGAGCGCGCCGCTGTGCCGATGCGCGGCTTCATGCTCAAGCAGACCCGCGAATCCGACCTCGCGCTCTTTGCCGGCATCGCCAAAATCGACAAGCTCGAAAAGCCCGACGACATCCCGCTTCGCATCCTGGTCCCGGCCTTCGTGATCAGCGAACTGAAAACAGCCTTCCAGATCGGTTTCATCCTGTTCATTCCCTTTCTGGTGATCGACATGGTGGTAGCCAGCCTGCTGATGTCGATGGGCATGATGATGATGTCCCCGGTGATGGTCGCTCTGCCCTTCAAGTTGATGCTCTTCGTCCTCGTCGATGGCTGGCATCTGGTCATCGGCTCGCTGGTCCAGAGCTTCTCGCCATGACGCCGGGTACCGTCATGGAAATTGGCCGCCAGGCAATCGAGGTGACCTTGATCATCTCTGCCCCCATTTTGCTGACGGCGCTGGTCGTTGGCCTGATCATCAGTATCTTTCAGGCCGCCACCCAGATCAACGAATCGACGCTGCAATTCGTTCCCAAACTGGTTGCGATGTTCATCGTGCTGCTACTGGTCGGCCCCTGGATGCTTCAGTACCTGGTCGATTACATCCAGCGCCTGTTCGGAAGCATTCCGCAATTGATCGGCTGACATGCTGAGCATCGAATCCACCCAGATCGATGCCTGGATCGTCGCCTTCATCTTTCCGCTCGCTCGCATCCTGGCTTTCGTCGCCTCGGCACCGCTGTGGAGTACGGCCGGGGCTCCGCGCCAAACCCGCCTGATCCTCGCCCTCGCCATCACCGTAGCACTGGCCCCCGGACTCCCGGACATGCCATCGGTTGCCCCGGCCTCCCTCGGCGGGCTGTGGATCATGTTCCAGCAAATGTTGATTGGCATCGGCATGGGTTTTGCCGCCCGCATCGTGTTCGCGGCCTTCGATCTGGCGGGTGAGTTCATTGGATTTCAGATGGGGCTCGGATTCGCCACCTTTTACGATCCGCTCAGCGCATCGCAAACGCCGGTGATTGCCGAATTGGTGAATTTGATCGCCCTGTTGCTCTTTCTATCCATGAACGGCCACCTGCTCTACTTCGCCACGCTGGCCCAGAGCTTCTCGGCTATTCCGGTCAGCCCGACCCCGTTAGGCAATGGCTCCTGGCTAAATCTTGCGGAACTGGGGGGCAAAATATTCTCGGCCGGTCTACTGCTGGCACTACCGATCGTCGTCGCCCTGATGATCACCAACGTTGCCCTGGCGGTCCTGACTCGCGCTGCACCGCAACTTAACATCTTTGCGCTCGGTTTCCCGCTGACGCTGATCGGCGGCTTCGTAGTCCTGGCGATCAGTATGAATTACCTGGCGACGCCGATTCAGGGAGTATTCGAGATCGCGATGAGCGCAATGCTCGGCTTCGCGGTCTCCGGCAAGTAAGGCTAGTACCACAGAGCCAGAGGCTGGCACTAGTTCTGCAGGAACGAGTCCGCCTGCTGGGGCTGCACCAGCTTGACAACGCCTTCGGCCATACGACGTGCGCCGATGGTTTGCGACTCGATGCCTTCGGTGTATTCAAGAATCTGATAGCTGCCAAAGCCCTGTTCGTACTGAAGCTGGCTGGCCCGGCGCTTCAGTATCTGAATCGACTCCCCGGCGCCACCAGTATGATAACGCTTCATTTTCAGCGAAAACCGGTAGGTACTCTCGTTGAGTCTGGACTCCTCGATTTCCCAATTGGGGGCAAGCGGATCGTAAACGATATAAATCGCTGCCGCGATAACCGCCACCGTCGCCAATGTCGACAGCGATACCGAAGTTTTTGCAGTCAGCTGAATCGCTTTGTCGGGAATCAGGGGAGAGGCAGTCGACCCGGCTGTGCTGCAACCGGAGAGAGCAACAGCAGAGGCGATCAGGAGAGGCGCTGCTTTCATAGGATGCTGAACAGGCTGAGCTGGCTGATCTGCTTGAAGGAAAGCTGGGCGGCTTCGAGCTGTAGCTGCTTTCTGGCCATGTCGGTAATCGCCTTGGCGTAATCCAGGTCCTGGAGATTGGAAAGCGACGCGGCGTATTGAAGCTGCAAATCCTCACCGGCGCTGCCCAGCGAATCAAGCTCTTTCAGATGGCTGCCCACGGTGGCGCGCATCCCGGTGATATTTTCCAGTGCCTGATCGATATTCAGCAAATTTCCGCCCAGATCATTGACGAACTCGGTTGTGCTGTTGCCAGAGCCCACACTATTTATACCCTGCTTCAGGGTGTTGATGGTATTGCGCAAGGTCGTAAAGACGCTCTGGCTGGCGCTTGGCGCCACCATGAAGCGGTCGCCGGCAGCCGGGCTGCCCTGGAGAGTAACCGACACGCCGAAATCCTGAGCCGGCGCGGTGGTCTTCTGCAAGGAAATCGTCTGGCCCGGGACGAAATCCGTGGGCGCGGCACTAATCAAGGTATTCGACGACGCATCGTAAAGCTCGTATTGTGTAACCCCGGCATTCACTGAGAAACGTATCTCGACATCACCATAACCGTTGACCAGCGCCTGACTCCACAGGCTCTGGTTATTGACACTGCCCTGATCAATAAGGGCAGTTCCCTGATTGATGCCACCACCCGTATTGCCGCCGGTTGCCGTCGTGAAGGTTCCGTTGCCGCTACGAATCGATTCAAACAGTTGCCGTCCCGAAATATTGGTGGGAATCTGCCGCGAGCCCTCAACCTGCAGCAGGCGCTGCCCGTCGTCGCCGACGTAGGTGGCGCCAGCATTGCTCAACGAAAACGGCTTGACTGCCCCCTGGTAGCCGGAGAACAGATAACTCCCGGCGCCATCCTGGGCATTGGCAATACCCATCAATTCCGAAAAACGGGCTTCCAGCTCCTGTGCGATATGGCTGCGATCGGTATTGGTCAAGGTCGTGTTCCCAGCCTGGACGACCCTTTCCCGCACGTTCTGCAGCAGGTCGGTCAGGGAGCTCAACTGTGCGTCAACCGTACCTAGCTTTCCCTTGGCATCACCCTGATTCTTCAGGTATTGCGACGAAACCTCTTTTGACTGGGTCAAGACCAACGCCTGAGCCGAAGCAATCGGATCATCCTCCGGGGTCAGCACCTTGCGTCCAGTCGCCATCTGATTCTGCAACTTGAAGAGATCGGACTGATTGCGGCCAATGCCGCGGGTGCCGGAATCGAAAATCTGCGCAGTACTAACTCTCACGTTATTCTCCTTCAGCTGATCTGAAGTATGGTGTCGAACAGGGTCTTGCCCACTTCGAGCAGCTTTGCCGAAGCCTGATAGGCCTGCTGAAAACGGATCATGTTGGCCGCTTCCTCGTCGAGATTGACACCGGAAAGCGCATCGCGATTGGCTTGTGCCTGATCGAGCACCGCCTGCTGCGCCTCGCCGGTGACCTTGAGTTCCCGGGTTTTGACTCCGTTATTGGCCACCAATTCCGCATAAGCCGTCTGGAAGGTTGCGCTGCCGCCGGCCACCGTATTCTGGGTTTGCAACTTGCCTATAGCCAGGGCATTGCGGCCATCGCTGGTCGCCGCCGTGTTTCGCTCGAGCTTGAATGTATCGCCGTTACCCGGCACCCCACTGATCACGAAACTCATGCCGGAGACGGCGACTGCCATCCCCTGCGTATAAGGAATCGTCGCCGGCGCGACTACCGACACCTCGGCCGCTCCGGGCGGCTTGTAGGTGATGGTTTGCCCGGCCGTCACCCCGGCAAGGGACAGCTGTGTGGTCGCCGAAGCATAGCTAATGGTGATCCCCGCCGCCGGCAGCAGACTGGTGTTGAATCCTGGAACGCCAGTACCGCTCGAAATAATGCCGGATCCGGTATTGCTCCCCGCAGCACTCGTCCGAAAAGGTGTGGCTGCGGCGACCATGCGGGTGTCGGCGGCAACCACCGGATTGATCGCCAGATTTTTTGCTGCACTCTCGGTCGGCCGAATCAGATAGCGATTGCCGACTGCATCGGCGCCGGAAAGCGAGATCGAGAAGCCTTCCTCGCTTTGTATCGTGGTCGACAGAGCGCCTAGGGCGGACGGCCCCCATTGCTTGTTATCGCTCAAGCGGGTCAAGGTATAACCGGTCGCCGTGTTGGCCAGCTGATAATCGCTGGTCGTCAGCTTCGTAAAGAAATTGCCGTTATTGACTTCCGGCCCGTAGGTCGGCGGTGCGAAGGCGGCCTGAATCACGGGCGTACCGGTGTTGTCGTTGTTGGCGTTGGCGCTGACTTCAGGTTTCAGCAAGCCAACGGAAAAGAAGTCGGCATTAAAGCCGGCATCGCCGTTGGCCTGTCCCAACAGATCCTGTCCCAAGGCATGCTGGGCATTGAAGGTCAAGGCGACTGAAGCGGCAAGCCGCCCCAGCTCGTTGGTCGCCCGGTCCAGCGACTCGGATCTGAATTTCACCAAGCCGCCAAGCTCGCCACCGACGATCAAGCGCTCTGGCAGCTCCTGAACGCCCCCGTTTGCCGTTTCCAGGCCAACTACCATTTTCTCGGGATCGGCACTCGACATCGTCGAGCTCATTCGCATCGCGATGTTACCGACCACCAGTTGCTGCCCGGAGCCGATGAAAACGTTGAAACCGCCATCACTGTTGGTCGTTGTCGACACCTTGATCAGCTTGTTCAGGTCGTTGATCAGCTGGTCGCGCTGATCTAGCAGATCGTTGGCCGGCTGCCCGTAGGACGACTCGGAAACCAGGATGCGCTGGTTCAGATCGGCGATCTGGGTCGCGTAGGAATTGACCGAACTGACCGCATCCTGGATTTTCCCATTGACTTCGCTGGTCAGATCGCTGAGTCGCGCATCGATCGACTGAAACCGTGAGACCAGTGTCTGTGCCGACGAGATCATCGACTGCCGAGCGGAAAGCAGCGAAGGATTGGACGCGACCTGCTGAACACCACTGAAGAAATCCTGCAAGGCCGGACTCAGGCCGGCACTCGGATCGGCCAGCAGATTGTCGATTTGCTTGATTTCGGTGTAGTAAGCCTCGATCTCGCTCAATGAAGACTGTGCGGAGGTCACTTGGCCAGTCAGAAAACGATCGTACAGCCGCTCGATCGTCTGCACATGGACGCCCTGCCCGATAGACCCGGCCCCGGTATTGACCGCCAGATTGGTCGCCTGGACGGTACGCTGGCGGGTATAACCCGGCGTACTGGCATTGACGACATTGTGCTCGGTCGTCAGCAAGCCCAATTGGGCTGCTGCGATACCGCTGATGCCGACGCTGAAAATCCCTGTGCTCATCATTCACCTCATTGAGGTTAACGACCGATTGCCCCAAAAGTTTAGGACGATCAACCGATCAGTGCTTGCCGCAGGGTCGGGCCATTGATGATGCGCGAGAGTTTGTCTGCATACATCGGATCCGTGGCATAACCCGCCTGTTGCAAACGTCTCGCAAACTCCGTGCCATCCTGGGAGCCGATCACATCGCTATAGCGCGAGTTGCCGCGCAGCAGATTGGCGTAATCGCGAAAACCCTCTTCATACGAGGCATAGGCGCGGAACCGCTCGACCACCTGCTGCGGCTTGCCGTCGACATACTCGGTGGTCGTCGCCTCAACCGTCTGTCCAGACCAGTTCTTTCCGGCCTTGATACCGAACAGGTTGTGGCTGCTCGAGCCATCGGCCCGGCGGAGCTCGTTCTTGCCCCAGCCGCTCTCCAGGGCCGAATGGGCGACCAGGAACTGCGGCGGGATGCCGGTCGAGCGCGACGCTTCGACCGCGTGCGGCCAGACCCGATTGACGAAATCCTTGCTCGTGGCCGGCACGTCGCCATTGCTGGCAGCTGGGGCGGCCGCTGGCGCGCCATAGGAGGCCGAAGTGGGGAGGTTGTTCAGCACGGTCCGGTATTGCAGATGACGGCCATCCGAGGTGGACAGCGGCAAGGCGTTGCCGGCAGTGTTTGCCGCTTCAGCCGGTGCCGACAGTTCGCCGGGGCTGGTGACCGTTCGCCCCAGTTGCTGTTCGATCAGCCGGGCAAAACCGACACCCTTGCCGCTGGTCGCCAGATTCTGGGCCATTTGCTGATCGAGCAGACCGGTATAGAAACGCGACTGCTCGCTGTTGAGCAAGCCATCCTGGGGTACCGAATCGCGCATGCTCTTCATGACCATTTGCAGAAACATGGTCTCGAATTGCTGCGCCGCCGCCTTCAGCCCCTGCTGTGGATCCTTCGCGAACTGGGTGCGCAAATCCTGCGCCGATTTGACATCGAACGCTGCGCGATTCGGGAGGTCCTGAATTTTGATCGACATGGCCGGACCTCAGATGATTTCGAGCTCGGCGCGCAACGCGCCGGCAGCTTTCATCGCCTGCAGGATGGCGAGCAGATCAAGCGGGTTGGCACCCAGCGCATTCAGCGCCTTGACCACGTCGGAGAGGTTGGCCCCGGCCTTGATGTTCATCAGGCTGCCGTTGTCTTGCTTGACCTGAATGTCGGCATTCTGCCCAAACCGGGGTTGCGCCCCTTCGACTACCACCGAAAGGCTGCCGTGAGCGACCGCACAGGCTTCGAGGGTGACTTTCTGATTCATCACCACCGAACCGGTACGCGGATTGACCACCACCTTGGCCAGGCCAGCGCCCCGCTTGACATCCAGATTGTCGACCCGCCCCAGGAAAGCGACCCGCGCATCCATCTCTTCTGGCGCCCGGACGGCAACCCGCCGGCCATCCACCGCCTGCGCCGTGCCCGGCCCCATGCTCCGGTTGATGGCATCGACAACGACCTGGGCCGTACCGAAATCGCTATCGGCCAGTTCGTAAAAGACATAGCCGCCTTGCCCAACGGCGGTGGGAACGGCGCGTTCGACTGTCGCTCCGCTGGGAATCCGGCCCGCCGACAAATGGTTGACAGTGACCTTGGAGCCGCCCGCCGAGGCGCCGGCACCACCGACCAGGACGTTACCCTGGGCCATGGCATAGACCTGCCCGTCAGCGCCCTTCAGCTGCGACAACAACAGGGTGCCACCCCGCAGGCTCTTGGCATTGCCCATCGACGAGACGGTGACGTCGATCGGCTGGCCGGGCTTGGCGAAGGCCGGCAGATTGGCGGTGATCATCACCGCCGCCACATTCTTCAACTGCAGTTTCTGCGACTGCTCGGTGGTCAGGTTGACCCCCATCTGCGACAGCATGTTGCCGATCGCCTGGGTGGTAAACGGGGTCTGGGTCGTCTGGTCGCCGGTATTGTCGAGGCCGACCACGATGCCGTAACCAATCAGCTGGTTGTTACGCACCCCCTGGATGCTGGCCAGGTCCTTGATGCGCTCGGCCAGCGCTGGCTGGCTGCAAAGCGGCAGCAGACAAGCGGCCACAATTGCCGCCTGCCGGTACCATTTGCCGCTGTTGGTAATCATGATGCGCCTCCGCGAGAACTTTCCTAGAATGGCATCACATTAAGGAAGAAGCGTGCCAGCCAGCCCATGATCTGGCCTTCGCTGATCTGCCCGGCCGATTTGTACTCGATACGGGCGTCGGCGATCTTCGATGAAGCCACGGTATTGCTGGCATCGACAAAGCTCGGATTGATCACCCCGGAGATCCGCACGAACTCCTGTTCGTGGCCGATGGCCAACTGTTTCTCGCCGGAAACCAGCAGATTGCCGTTGGGCAGGACATCGATCACGGTCGCCGTGATGCTGCCGGTGAAGACGTTGTTGTTGGCCGCCTCGCCCTTGCCGCTGAAGGCATTCGAACTGGAGGTGTTGTAGTCGAGGCCGAGCAGGCTCTGCCCCGGCAAGACCGATAGCGCACCGACCGACGCCTTGCCGACATTCGACTTGTCGAGCTTGTTGTTCGACTTGGCCGAGGCCGTGGTGTTTTCGGTGATGGTCACGGTAATCGTGTCGCCGACGTAGCGCGCCCGCCGGTCTTCGAACAGCGGCCGACTGCTCGCCGCCTGATAGATCGAACCATTGGCCAGCGTGCTCTCGTAGCGCGGCGCCGGGCGGGCCGACATCGGCTGATGGATGTTGGTCGGCGGTACCGTCGTGCAGCCCGCAGTCACCACCAGGCTGAGCAGGACAAGACGTTTCATGGCTTTACCTCAGAGCTGGGTCAGGCGGCCGAGCATGGCATCTGATGTCGAAATCACCTTGGAATTCAGTTCGTAGGCGCGCTGGGTCTGGATCATGGTCACCAGTTCCTCCGCCACATTGACGTTGGAGGTTTCGACGTAACCCTGATTGACATTGCCGGCACCGTTGGTTCCCGGGGTGTTCGGGGTCGGCGTGCCGCTAGCCGCGGTTTCCAGGTACAGGTTCTGGCCCATGCTTTGCAGGCCGGCCGGATTGATGAAGGTAGCCAGTTGGATGCTGCCGATCTGGGTCGTGGCCGCATTGCCCGGCTGGGTAACGGACACCGTACCATCGCTACCAATCGAAACCGACAGCGCGTCTGCCGGGATCGTGATATTCGGTGACAGGGGATAACCGTCCGACGTCACGATCTGTCCCTGGTTATCCTTCTGGAAGGAACCGTCGCGCGTATAGCCCGTCGTTCCGTCAGGCAGCAGTATCTGGAAAAAGCCATTGCCCTGGACGGCGACATCGAGCGCGTTGTCGGTCTTCTGAATATTGCCCTGGGTGAAGATGCGCGCCGTCGACACTGGCCGGGCGCCGGTCCCCAGTTGCAGGCCGGTCGGTATCTGCGTCTGTTGCGACGACTGGGCGCCGGGCTGGCGGAGCGTCTGGTAAAGCAGATCCTCGAATACCGCCCGCGAGCGTTTGAAGCCATTGGTGCTGACGTTGGCCAGGTTGTTGGCGATGACGTCGAGCTGGGTCTGCTGGGCATCGAGGCCGGTGCGAGCAATCCATAGGGAACGGATCATGATTTATGTCCTATCAGGCGTTCAGCGACAGCAACTGGTCGGCGCGCTGGGCATTGGTATCGGCGGTCTGCAGCATCTTGATCTGCATCTCGAACTGACGGGCCAGGCTGATCAGATTGACCATGGCATCCGTCACATTGACGTTGCTGCCTTCAAGCGTCCCGGAGGCCAGCTTGACGCGTTCCTCGGCCGGTGCGGCCTGCCCGTCGCGCAGCCGGAACAGGCCGTCGGCACCGCGCACCAAGTCGGTTTCCGGGGGATCGACCAGCTTGATCCGGCCAATCGCGTTGGCGTTGTTGGGGGTACCGAAAGATGGCACGACGGAAACCGTGCCGTCCGGTGCGATCTCGATGACGTTATCGGGCGGGATGTTGATCGGACCGCCATCGCCGGCCACCGTGTGACCGCTCTTGGTTTGCAACAAGCCGGTGACATCGACATCCAGACTACCGGCACGCGTGTAGGCCTCGCTGCCATCGGGCAACTGTACGGCGATCCAGCCCCTGCCGTTGACCGCGACATCAAGGTTGCGCCCGGTGAACATCAGCGGGCCTTCATTCATTACGTCGCTGACTGAAGCATCGACCACGAAGGCCCGCGTGGGCATGCCTTCGCCAAGCACCGGCACGGCCCGGAAGCGGTGCTCCTGGGCCTTGAAGCCGATCGTGCTGGCGTTGGCCAGATTGTTCGCGGTACCGGCCTGCTGCATGAAGACATGCTTGGCGCCGGTCATTGCGGTGTAGATCAGACGATCCATGTCAGCGGCTCAGTCGGTCGATTAACGCAGATTGACCAGGGTCTGCATCACTTGGTCCTGGGTCTTGATCGACTGCGCATTGGCCTGGTAGTTGCGCTGCTGGGTGATCAGGTTGACCAGTTCGGCGGTCAGGTCGACATTCGACTCTTCCACCGTCGATGAGGAGAGGACGCCCAGACTGGAGGTATTGGGCGCGCCGACCAAAGGCGCCCCGGAACTCGAACTCTCGCTCCACTGGTTGTTGCCCAGCGCCTGCAGGCCATTCGGGTTGGTGAAATTGGCCAGCACGATCTGGCCCTGGGCAAAGGTCTGACCGTTGCTGTAGCGCCCCTGGATGATGCCGTCCGAGCCGACCGAAAGCCCGACCAGATGCCCGGCCGCGTAGCCGTCCTGTTCCAGGCGGTTGGTGCCGAAGGCGCTGCCGAATTGAGTCGTCCCGGTGAAGTCGACCGGAAAGGCTTGCACGGCCTGGGCGCCATTGCCTGCGGGCTGGCCCAGACTCTGCATGATGCCGAGCATGTTCACCGAGACGTTCATCGGGTTGCCGGCGGTGATCGCACCAGTTGTCCCGAATGTCAGGGTGCCCATCGGGCCACCGCCAGGGGTAATGTTCTGGTTGGTCGTCCCGTCGACATTCGCGTAAACCTCCCACTGACCAGCAGCTGCCGTCTTGCGGAAGTAATAGGTCATGGTGTGGGCATTGCCCAGCGTGTCGTAGATCGACAAGGCCGTGGAGTAGTTATAGGTCTGCGGATCGGGGGTGTAGGCCCCCACGCTGCCGGCAGCCCCGCCATTGACCCAGGGCGAGGCGGGCACGGTCGACCGCGAGTCGAAGTTCAGATTGGCCTTGATCCCGTTGAAAGTGCTGCTGGCATTGAGACCGGTCGCCTGCGGCGCGAGGTCCGATGCCGAAATCTGCAAGGGCTGCGGCGTCGTGGGCACGATGATGCCGGCCTGGGCCGGATAGCCGGTCAGCTGCATGGCCTGATCGTTGATGATGAAGCCGTTCTTGTCGAGATGGAACTGACCGTTGCGGGTATAGGTCGTCGCCCCGTTCTGATCCATGCGGTAGAAGCCGGCACCGTTGATCGAGATATCCAGCGGATTGTTGGTCGAGGTGATGTTGCCTTGGGTGAATTGCTGCTGAACGGCGGCGAGATTGACGCCGATACCGATCTGGCTGGCCCCGGCTCCGGCCAGAGATGCCGCATAGACATCACCGAAGTGGGCGGTCGAGGCCTTGAAGCCGACGGTACTGGAGTTCGCTATATTGTGGCTGGTCGCGTCAATCGCCTTGGAAGAGGAATTGAGACCGCTCAATGCTTGCTGGAATGCCATTTTTTACTCCATTCAGAGAATTTGCTGCACATCCTTGAAGGCGACATCGCCAAACGCGCCCAGATCAAGGAGGAATCCGTTACTGCTTCTAACAACAGCAGAAACCGTGCCAATCTGCATGGCCGAGGCGTTCACTTTCTTGCCGGCCGCCGTTGCCTCGACCGTGAAGGTGTAATTGCCGTCCTTCATCACATTGCCAGCGGTATCCTTGCCATCCCAACCGAAGTAGAAGGTGCCTGCATCCTTGGCGCCCAGTTCCTCAGTCTGGACCAGCTTGCCGCTGGCATCCTTGATGGTCAGCGTAACCTTGTCCGCCTTACTCTCGAGCGAAGCGCCACCAACCGCCTGACCGCCGGCCAGCGGCAAATTATTGCCGGCCACCATCACATTTTTGCCGATGATGCCGGCCGCCTGCATAGCCTGGGCTTCGTTATAGCCGTCGAGCAGCGTGCTCAAGGTCGAATTCAGCTTCTCGATGCCGTTGACCGTATTCAGTTGTGCCAGTTGGGTCGTCACCTGGGCGTTGTCGAGGGGATTGAGCGGGTCCTGATTCTTGATCTGGGTCATCAGCAAGGTCAGGAAGCGGTTCTCCATGTCGGCCGTGGTACTGGTGGTGGACTTGGTGCTGCTGCCGCCACCGATTGCCGCGAACAGATCCGCTGAACTGGTTGCTGCCGTATTGTTTACATTGGCCATCATTGCCTCCGGTTAAGTTCAGCCCTGGCCGATCTGCAAGGTTCGCAGCATCATGGTCTTGGCGGTATTCATGACCTCGACGTTGGTCTGGTACGAACGCGAGGCGGAAATCATGTTGGTCATTTCCTCGACCACATTGACATTAGAAAAGGCGACGTAACCTTTTTCGTCGGCCGCCGGATTCTTTGGGTCATAGACCATCCGGGGAGGGGCCGCGTCCTCGACGATCTGCCGGACGCGGACGCCTTTCGACATCTCGCCGGCATTGCCCATCGGCGTCGCCTCAAAGACGACCTGTTTCGAGCGGTACGGCTTGCCGTCGGACGAAACGATGCTGTCCGCGTTGGCCAGGTTGGAAGCCACGGTGTTGAGGCGCATCGACTGCGCCGTCATGGCGCTGGATGAAACCTGGAAGACGTTGAACAGGCTCATTCATGGCTCCTTAGCTATTGGTCGAGGCGAGCGCGCTGCGTACGCCGCGGAACTTATCGCTGATCAGTTGGGTAAGAATCTGGTACTGCATGGCGTTCTCAGTGATCTGGGTCCGCTCGACATCCATGTCCACCGTATTACCATCGACCGCCGACTGGGTTTCCGTCCGGAACTTGAGGATGGCCGGACCGCTGTTGCCACTACCCTGGAGGTGCCCGGCCGAGGTGGTCGCCAGATTGACCTCGCCGACGCCTTTTCGACCACTCATCGCCTGCTGCATGGCGGCCTCGAAGTCGAAATCGCGCGCTTTGAAATGCGGGGTATCGGCATTGGCGATATTGGAGGCCAGCACCTGATGGCGCTGGGTCCGCAGATTCAGGGCCTGGCTTAATACGGAAACGTGCTGTTCAAGGCTTGCCATCATTCGCTCCAAAGATTCGATGGAATAAAAGCACAGTCCATGCCACAGCCAATTGTCTGGGTTTGCCGGCGATTTTCGGCAAACCCAGAGGCTCCGGCTCGGCAAAACTTGCCGGACGAAGCCCCCACGACATTCATCGATCAGGCAAAATAGCCGGATGCTGCCTCGCAATCTCCTGATCATCCTTATCGCCATCCTTGCCGCACCAACCCTGGCGGCCGAAGCGGATATCGTGCTCGACACCGCCGAGCGCTTTGTTCGCCTGCAAACGCAAGGCCTCCCCGGCAAAGTGAAGATCACCATGGGCAGTCTCAATCTCAGCCGACTCCCGGCCTGTTCCGCCCACGAAGCCTATCTGCCACCGGGGGCTCGCCTGAGTGGCAAGACCCATGTCGGCGTCCGCTGCCTCGGGCCGAATATCTGGAATGTCCTGGTGCCGGTACAAATTGCCGTCACCGGCAATTACGTCACGACCGCGCGCGCGCTGTCTGCCGGCCAGTCCGTTCAAGAGACCGATCTGGCAACGCTCTCCGGCGACATGTCCAGCCTGCCAACCGGAGTCGTGACAGACCCGCAGAACGCCATCGGCAAGGTCCTGCGCAATTCACTGGGCGCCGGCCAGCCGCTGCGCAGCGATCAGTTGCTCGCCCCCCTGGTTGTTCGTCAGGGGCAGTCGGTTCGCGTCATCTCGAAAGGTCCGGGATTTGCCGTAAGCGGCGAAGGCAAGGCAATGAACAACGCTGCCGAAGGCCAGATGGCACAAATCCGGCTTAACTCCGGCCAAACCGTCAGCGGTATGGCCCGCGCCGATGGCAGCGTTGAAATATCTTATTAGATTAAAGTTTCTCCCGTTGCAGCCGATAATCAGTTCAAGCCCTAAAGTTTTGAGATGACCATCATGAAGATCGACAGTTCATACAAGCCAACGACCCCGAGCCTGGCCCCCAAGGCGCCCGCCGCCCAGCCAGCCCCGGCCGCGACGACGGCGGAAGCGGTCAGTCTGAGTCAACTGGCCGGCAGCCTGCAGGGGAGCGAGAAACCGCCGATCAACTCGGCGCGCATTCAGGAAATCAAGCAGGCCATTTCGGAAGGTCGCTTCAAGATCAATCCGGAAGCCATCGCTGACCGCCTGATCGAGTCGGCGCGCGACCTGGTGAATATCAGCGGCAATCGCCAAGCCTGATGACGACAGTTGCAGCGATTACCAAGCGGGAAGTTGAACTGATTTCGCGCTTTGTGGCGCTCCTGAAGAACGAGCAAGAAGCGCTCAAGCAGGGCGACGCTTCCGCCCTGCCGGAGACCGGAGCCGCCAAGGCGGAACTGGTCATCCAACTCAACGCCCTGGAAGACGAACGGCGCTCGGCGCTGGGTGGCAGCGGCGACGACAACACCCGTGCCGCCATGACGCGCTGGTTGGCCGAGCATCCGGCCGAGCACGTGGTTGCCGCCCGGTGGACGGAGTTGCTCGCCCTGGCGAGCGAGGCCAAGGAACTACATCAAATAAACGCCAGCCTGGTGGACATGCACCTGCAACAGACCAAGGAAGCACTGAGCATCCTGACGCGCCAGCCCCCGCAACATTTGCTCTACGGCAGTGATGGCCAGGCCGCGCCGAGTAGCGGGAGCAGCATTGTCGACTCGGCCTGAGGGCCTAGCGGCTTAACCCGGCGGCGCGATGCCCCCGATTTCGGTCGGCTCCTCTGGCCGATTCGAATCGATCAGGACACTCACCCGGCGATTGCGCGCCCGACCTTCCACGGTCGTATTGGTTTCCAACGGCCGCGTTTCGCCGTAGCCGATTGCCGTCAGGCGTTCGGCGCCAACCCCCCCATCATTGAACAGACGAAGTACGGTAGTCGCCCGCATCGCCGACAATTCCCAGTTCGAGGGGAACTGCGGTGTCGCGATCGGAATGTTGTCAGTGTGCCCCTCGATGGTGATCGGAAAATCTGAAACCGCCAGAACCTGGGCGATCGCCAGCATCGCACCGACCGACGCGGACTGGAGCTTGGCCTGCCCAGGCTGAAACAGGATGCTGTCGTTGATTTCGATGGTCACGCCGCGGCTGGTTTCGAGCAGGCGCACCTTGCCTTGGGCGACCAGCGGTTGCAAGGCATTCATGATCTCGCTGGCGATATTTTTCATTTTTTTGCGCTGCTCGACCTTCTTCTGATCAGGCAATTTGTCGGGCTTGGCAATCGGCCGCGGCGGAATCGGCGGCGCCCCTGAATGGTGGCAATGGGCTGCCCGCCGGGTTGGGCGGTGGTATTGGTGAACGCATTGGACAGCGAATTGGAGAGCACCTTGTACTTGCCCTCGTTGACCGACGAAATGGCGTACATGACGACGAAGAAGGCAAACAACAATGTAATGAAATCGGCGTAGGAAACCAGCCAGCGCTCGTGGTTTTCGTGCTCTTCCTCGCGACGGCGACGGGCCATTAGAGCAGATAACCCCTGAGGCGGCCCTCGATGATCCGCGGATTGTCCCCCAGGGCGATGCCGACCAGGCCATCGATCAGCATTTCACGGGAGGCTACCATCCGCGAAATGTAATACTTGAGTTTGCCGGCGATCGGCAGGTAGATGAGGTTGGCAAGACCGACGCCATAAATGGTCGCCACGAAAGCCACGGCAATGCCCGCCCCCAGTTTGGTCGGATCGGAAAGGTTCTCCATGACGTGGATCAGCCCCATGACCGCGCCCAGAATCCCGATCGTCGGCGAATACCCGCCGGCGGAATCCCAAATTTTTGCCGACTGCCGCCACTCGTCTTCAAAAGTGCCGATCTCAACTTCCATGAGCTCCCGAATGCGCTCCGGATCGGCGCCGTCGACCAGGAGCTGCAAGCCTTTCCGAGTGAATTCATCCTTGATGCCGGGAATGTAGTTCTCCAGGGCGAGCAGCCCTTCGCGACGGGACTGCTGGCTCCAGGTCAGGATTTGGTCGATCATCCGCTTTTGCTCGATGACCGGCGGCACCCAGACCCATTTCGCCATTAAGACACCACGCTTGAAGACGTGGAATGGGCTTTGCAACAGGACGGCACCCAAGGTCCCGCCGAGAACGATGAGCAGTGCGGTTGGCTGAACCAGTGAGCCGACATGCCCGCCCTCGAGAATCTGGCCGCCCAGGATGGCGATCAGGCCTAGAGCAAGGCCGGCCAGACTGATCTTATCCAAGCTTCTTCTCCTTACTCCGCTTCTTCACCGCCGGCAGTTCGCCAAGAACCTGACTACGCAGGCGGGCGATCGCCTGACTATGCAACTGGCAGATCCGGGATTCGGTGACCTCCATGATCTCGCCGATTTCGCGCAGATTGAGATCCTGTTCGTAGTAGAGCGCCATCATCATTTTTTCCCGGTCCGGAAGCTGGCCGATGGCTTTTACCAACATCTCCCGGAGATTACGGTCTTCGAGAATATTGGCCGGATCGGCTTTGTTGTCGGTGAAATGGCGCTCGAGAAAGTCGTCATCACCTTCGCCGGCAAAATCTTCGAAGTAGACCAGTTGATGGCCGCGCGCATCCTGGAGGGTCTTCTGGTAATCCGCCAGCGACATGCCCAAGGCGTCGGCGAGCTCGCGCTCCGACGGGGCGCGGCCGTGCTCGTGCTCCAGTTGGTTGATCGCCCCTTCGATACGACGCAGTTCGCGACGCAGATTGCGCGGCAACCAGTCGTTCTCCCGCAGGCCATCGAGCATGGCACCCCGCACGCGCTGGGTAGCATAGGTCTCAAACTGCGCCCCGAAGCCTTCCTGATAACGGTCCATGGCATCGAGCAGGCCCATCATGCCGTTCTGGACCAGATCATCGAGCTGTACGCTTGCCGGCAGGCGCGCCATCAAATGATAGGCGATACGTTTCACCAGCGGTACGAAGCGCTGAACCAACTGGTCCCTGTCTGGCTGCCCGGCAGCGGTATACATCAGGCTCGTAGTACGTTCGGGGTTATGCGTTGGCTCAAGTGTAGCAGTTGCTGCATGAAATGTTCGACCCCGCCGGTCTCGCCTTCGCCACGCTGCCAGTAGAGCAGATCGGAGGCGATATCGCGGAAGGCGGCGGCCGATGCGGAATCGGGCGCCTGGATCAGAACCGGGCGACCGAGCTGGAAGGACTGACGCAGGGACTCGTCGAGAGGAATGGCGCCAGCATAGTCAAGACGGGCGATACCACGCTGCGCTGCGACCTGAGCGATATTTTCGTAGATCGAACGGGCATCCGGCTGACTGCGCACCTTGTTCACCAAAATGCGGAAGTGCTTGCGCGCAAAGGCGTGACTGACTTTCTTGATCAGCGAATAGGCCTCGGTGATCGAGGCGCTATTGCCGGACAGCACGACCACGGCCTCCTGCGAGGCCAGACCGAAAGGCGAGAAGCCGTTGGGGTGGGCCATGCAGGCATCGACCAGAATGATGTCGATCGGGCGCTCCAGACCGGACATCGCATCGAGCAGGGTCTGCTGCTGCGGCAAGGAGAGACGGCCCAGTTTGCGAACTGCCTTGGCGGCCGGCAGCACGCGCAGGCCTTGCATCGGCTGAAGCAGAACCTGCGACAGGGCCAATTCGCGCTGCACCACATTGAGCAGGTCGTAGCGGGAAACCAAGCCGAACGATGAGGCAATGTCGTCGCGCGAGGCATGCTCGTCGATGATCAGCACCTCTTTGCCGAGACGCGCCAGTGCGACACCGAGGTTGGCGACCGCGACGCTGCGCCCGACCCCCTCGCAACCGGCGACGAAGGTCACCACCTGCAACTGCTGACCACCTCCGAGCAGGCGGCGCAGTCCGGCCGCCTGGTCAACGCGGAAGTCAGCCACGACGACCTCCGACCGAAACCATGCCGGCATTGGCCATCATCAGCGCAGGCTCGACACCGGTATGCTTGTGCGGAGAGCTTTCCGGCACATCCTTGAAGGCACGGTGCATCAGGTAGCCGCGATTGGGCAGATGCAGGTCTTCCGGGACGCGCTGACCGTTGGAAACGTAATGTAGCTTCAGGCCGTGGCGCATGATGACGTCGAGCGGCGTTGCCAGGGTAGCCGCCTCGTCGATCTTGGTTAGGATACAGCCGGCCAGATTGTCACCTTCATAGGCACGCACAACGTCGTCAAGCGTATCACCGCGCGAGGTGGACGAGAGCAACAACAGGCGCTGCACATCGCAACCGGCCAGCATGTCGGTGAGTTCCGGCACCAGCTTGTCCTTCTGGCTCATGCCCATCGTGTCGATCAGGACCATGTGCTTGTGCTGCAGCTCTTTCAGGGTTTGGCGCAGTTCGACTGCGTCCTTCACCAGATAGACCGAAACCCCCAGGATCCGGCCGTAGATGCGCAATTGTTCGTGGGCACCAATCCGGTAACCGTCAGTTGTCACCAACGCGACCTTGCTCGGACCATGGCGCAGGACGCAGCGCGCCGCCAGCTTGGCGGTCGTCGTCGTCTTGCCGACCCCGGTCGGACCGACCAGAGCATAGACGCCACCGCGATCGACGATGTCACCCTCGTTGCCGATGGTGAACAAGGCGCGGTCGGCCGCTCCCTTGACCCAGGCCATGGCCTGGACAGCATCCATTTCGACCGGCAGATCGGTCAGCAGGTCGCGTGAGAACTGTGGCGAAAACCCGGCATCCAGCATCTGCCGCAGGACATCGGTTTTCACGGGTTCCGAACGCGAGGCCTCGCCCCAGGCAAAACCGGCCAGATGCTGTTCGACCATCTTGCGCAGGGAACGGATTTCTTCCATGACTTCCATCGGCACGACATCGGCCTCGGTCCGGCGCGGCGGCGGGCTGGCCGGAGCCTGCATGCGCGTGGCCGGGCGGGATTGGCAGCGGGCGGCATGGTGCCGGTTGATTGCTGCGGACGCGCCGTCTCGAGGTTGCGCAGCGATCCGGTACGCGGAATGCCGGCATTGACCGACCCCTGCGGGCGGGCGGCGGGCACCGGTGCCGGTTGAATCGGCGGGCGGGGCTGCGGGGTAACCACCGTGTGCGGGATGGCGTGCCGCTGAATCGGCTGGGCGGCCTGGGCGCGAGCGCTACTCAGCGAAACCCGGTAGTCGTCTTCGACTTCCAGCGGCGACGGACGACGTTCGGCGGCGGCTGAATCAGCAACCTGGGTCGGCACGATCATGGCCATGTCACGGGCGGCCACCGCCATGATCTCGACCCCTCCGGGAATGCCACGATTGGAAAGGATGATCGCGTCGTTGCCGAGCGTCTCCTTCACTTTTCTCAAGGCGTCCCTTGCATTGGCGGCGATGAATTTTCTGACGTTCATGTTCTACCTCCGATAACCGAGGTCACCTTGATAATTCGATTTTCTGGAACTTCGTTATGGGCCAGCACCTTCAGTTGCGGCACGGTGCGGCGCAGGAAACGGGAAAGCAGCAGGCGCAGGCTGGCCGGAACGAGCAGGACGGCGGGCAGCCCCAGGCCTTCCTGTCGTTGGGCCGCCGCCGCAGTCTCGCGGACCAGCGTATCCGCCAGCCCGGGCTCGAAACTGGTGTTATCCGATCCGCCGCTGACGGCTTGAGCCAGCAGCCGTTCCAGGGTGGGATCGAGCGACATGACCTGCATTTCGGCATTACCCGGGAAGATCTGCTGGACAATCGCCCGGCCCAATGCATTGCGGACCTGGGTCGTGAGTTCGTCGGCATTCTGGGTACGTGTGGCGTGATCGGCCACCGTCTCGATGACGGTACGCATATCACGGATATGGACGCCCTCGTCGAGCAGGTTCTGCAAAACTTTTTGCAGCGTGCCCAGGGGCAGCACCTTGGGCACCAGATCTTCGACCAGCTTGGGCATGTCCTTGGCCAGGTGATCAAGCAGTTGCTGCACTTCCTGACGTCCCAGCAATTCGGCGGCGTGCGTCAGGATCAGGTGATTGAGATGGGTGGCGACCACAGTCGAGGCATCGACCACAGTGTAGCCATAGGCCTGGGCCTGCTCGCGCTGGGCGGCATCGATCCACACCGCCGGCAGGCCGAAGGCCGGGTCCTTGGTCGCTGCACCGTTGAGCGTTCCGGCAACGCGTCCCGGGTTGATGGCCAGGAACTGACCGGCAAAAGCCTCGCCGGTGCCGACTTCGACCCCCTTGAGCAGGATGCGGTAGGCATTCGGCTTCAATTCGAGGTTGTCGCGGATATGGACCGGCGACACCAGGAAGCCAACTTCCTGGGCAAATTTCTTGCGAATCCCACGGATACGCCGCAGCAACTCGCCATCCTGCGACTTGTCGACCAGTGGAATCAGGCGATAGCCCACTTCCAGACCAAGCACATCGAGCGGTGCGACATCGCTCCAGCTGGCCTCGACCGCTTCCTGCATCGGTGCCGGCGCGACTTTGACCGGTGTTTCGACGATCGTCCGTTCGGCCTTCGCCATCGTCCAGGCCAGCCAGCCCAAGGTCGACGCCAGGAGCAGGAAGACCAGGTTCGGCATACCCGGGATCAGACCGAGGGTGCCGACGATCGCGGCGGTAATGGCAATCGCCTTGCTGTTGCCGAACATCTGGCTCACCACCTGCTGGCCGATATCGCGATCATCGGAGACCCGGGTGACGACCATGCCGGCGGCAATCGAAATGATCAGGCCGGGGATCTGCGCCACCAAGCCATCGCCAATGGTCAGCAAGGTGTAGTTCTTGGCGGCCTGGGCTATCGCCATGTCGTGCTGAAGGACCCCGACGATCAAGCCGCCGACAACATTGAGCAACATGATGACGATGCCGGCGATCGCGTCGCCACGCACGAACTTCGAAGCACCATCCATCGAGCCAAAGAACTCGGCTTCGCGGGAAATCTCGGAACGACGGCGACGAGCGTCCTCTTCACCGATCAGCCCGGCATTGAGGTCGGCATCGATGGCCATCTGCTTGCCGGGCATGGCATCGAGGGTGAAGCGGGCGGCGACTTCGGCAACCCGCCCGGCACCCTTGGTGATCACGACGAAGTTGATCACGACGAGAATTATGAAAACGATGATCCCGACCGCAAAATTACCCCCGACCAGGAAGTGACCGAAGGCCTCGATCACTTTGCCGGCGGCATCCGGACCGGTGTGGCCTTCGAGCATCACGACTCGGGTCGAGGCGACATTGAGCGACAGCCGCATCAGGGTCGTCACCAGCAAGACGGTGGGAAACACCGAGAAATCGAGAGTTTTCTGAGTATTGACGGCGACCAGCAGCACGAGCACCGAGATGGCGATGTTGAAGGTGAAAAACAAATCCAGGACGAAGGCCGGCAAGGGCAGGACCATCATCGACAGGATCATCAGGATCAGTACCGGTGCAGCAATCTGCGTGCCGGTCAGACGCCCGAGGATGCCCTGCATGCTGAGTGAGGAGGCGGCCATTTATGCGGCCTCCGGCACAAGTTCTAGCGGCACGGGCAACTCACGCGGGGGCGTCGGATAGGCCCCGCCCGCCTGCCGCCAGTTGGCCAGCTGATAGATGTAGGCGAGTACTTCGGCAACTGCGTTATAGAGGGCGCCGGGTATTTCGCGGTCGAGGTCGGCATGCTTGTGCAGCGCCCGCGCCAGCGGTGGCGCTTCCATGATCGGTACGGCGTTCGCCATCCCGACTTCTCGGATCTTCAGGGCAATCGCGCCCATTCCCTTGGCCACCACCTTGGGTGCCGACATTCCGGCCTTGTAGGACAGCGCCACGGCATAGTGCGTCGGGTTGGTGACGATCACGTCGGCCTGCGGCACCGCCGCCATCATGCGCTTACGGGCGGCCTGCATCTGCAGGCTACGGATGCGTCCCTTGAGCTGCGGGTCGCCCATCATTTCCTTCATTTCCTGCTTGACCTCTTCCTTGGTCATTTTCAGCTTGTCGAAGTACTGCCAGAGCTGGAAAGGCACGTCGGCTGCAACAACGAGGATCAGCGTCGCGACCAGCATCAGAAAAGAAAATGTCACCAGCTGCCCGGCATGCGCCAATCCGGCTTCGAGCGGCTCAGCCAGCAGGCCGAAGATCTCGTCGCGCTCCTTCCAGATCAGCAGGATGGCAACGCCACCCACCAGGCTGGCCTTGAGGACCGCCTTGCCCAATTCCATCAGGCTTCCCCAGGAGAACATCCGGCCGATGCCGGCCAGCGGATTCAGGCGCTTCAAATCGGGGGTCAGCGCCTGCGTTGAAAACACGAAGGCGTTCAGGAAAAATGGCGGCAGCACCGCGGCAAGGAGCAGCAAGGCAAAAAAGGGCGAGAAGGCAAGCAGGGCGTCGCCGGAAATCTCCACCAGGCGCGGCAACATCAGAGAAGGTTCGCGCATGAATTCGGGCTCAATCGACAAGGCCTTGCGCGTGATAGCCATGGAACGCTGCATGAACCAACTGCCCATCATCCAGAACGCGGCACCGGCCGAGATCAGGACCAGGAAAGTACCTAGTTCGCGGGAATGGGGGACCTGACCCTTCTCGCGCGCCTGCTCTAGGCGGCGGCCAGTAGGCTCTTCTGTTTTCTCGAGGTCGCTCTCTTCCGCCATAGCCGTCATCAGGTATCGATGAGGCTATTATAGGAAAAAACTAGAAAAATTAAAGAGGTACGTGTGTTTATTTAGCCGGTTTCTCAGATGCCAGCTGCAAGCGCATGACAACATGGTAAACCTGCAAAAAAGAAAAGAGGGGGCAAGCCCCCTCTCAACTCGTTGACCTAAAACGGGAATCAGGCGAAGTCGAGCGCCCGCAAACCAGCAGCCATGTCCGGATGCTGCCCGAGATCAGCCAGCAATTCTTTCATGTCCAGAATCAACACAATCTGACCGTTCGACAGCGTGGTCACCCCCGCCACTCCCTTCGGCCGGAAATCTTCAAGCGACTTGATCACCGCATCGTCGCGTCCAGCGAAGCTGTCGACGCCGAGAATGAAGCTGCGCTCGGCCGTTTGCATGAAGACGCCGTATTCAGGATATTGCGTCAGCGGCCAGCCCAGCATACGTGCCAGCGAGATGGCCGGCAAAACCTCGCCGCGGACGACCAGGGTCTCCTTACCCCCGACCTCCTGGATCCGGCTTTGCTCGATCGGCAGGATTTCCCGGACCAGCGACAGCGGCAACGCGAACGGTTGATCGCCGAGCAGGACCAGCAGCACCGGCAGAATGGCCAGGGTCAACGGCAGGGAAATGATGAAGATCGATCCCTTGCCCGGCTCCGAGCGAATTTCGATCGAGCCGTTGAGCTTCTGGATGTTGGTTTTGACGACATCCATCCCGACTCCGCGCCCGGAAACGTCGGAAATCTGGGATTTGGTCGAGAACCCTGGCAGGAAAATCAAATTCAGACTTTGCCGTTCGTCGAGAGTATTGGCCTCCTCTTCGGAAATCAGACCCTTCTCGACCGCCTTAGCCCGGATGCGCTCGGCACTCATACCCTTGCCGTCGTCGGCAATGATCAGGACGATATGATCCCCCTCCTGACGCGCCTCCAACCGCACCAGGCTCTTCTGGGGCTTACCTGCCGCCTGCCGTTCGAGCGGCATTTCGACACCATGATCGACTGCATTGCGAATCAGGTGAATCAGCGGATCGGCGAGATCCTCGATCATCGTCTTGTCGACTTCGGTTTCCTCGCCAGCCAGCACCAATTCAACGTCCTTGCCCAACTGGCGTGCCAGATCGCGAGCGATCCGCGGGTATTTCTGGAACAGCCGGCCAATCGGCTGCATCCGCGTCTTCATTACCGAATTCTGCAGATCGGACACCAGCAGGTCGAGCTGGCTGACCGCCTGATCGAGTGCATGCAGCGTTTCCGAATCGTTCTTGCCGGCCAGGATATCGGCCCGCAAGCTGGTCAGTCGATTCTTGGTCAGGCCAATTTCCCCCGACAGGTTCAAAACCTGATCAAGGCGTGAAGTATCAACCCGTATTGTGTTTTCCCGGACCCCGCGCTCTTCAGCGCGCCGTGCCGTGGTGGGCTGCCCGCCCGGCCGGTCAGTTGCCCGCCGACCAAAAGCCGACGGCGCCCCCGCTTGGGCAGCAACCGCGGCCGCTGCCCCCTCAGCCGTCGTCGCCAGCGTTGTCGCAACGGCCTGCTGCGTCTCGGTTTCCGCCTTGGTGATCAATTCGCCCTGCGCCGCAGCAGTAGAGACCCCAGTCAAGGTAGCGTGCAAAACATTCCAGTCGGGCTCCCCCGAGGCCACAGTGGCCGCCTGCGCTACCGAAGCAACGGGCTCGCCCTCCCCCAAATCCGGAGTCGCCACAGCAGCCGGCGGCTCGCCGCTCAAAACTCCCTTCAGCGCCGCGATAACCTGTGGATCCGCCGGTTGCGGCAGCACCATCTGGCCTAACTCGCCAAACATGTCGCGCACCCCTTTGGTGGCCGCCATGATGATATCCATCAGCTCCGGAGTCAGCTCCAATTCGCCATTGCGCAGGCGATCAAACAGATTTTCGGTGAGGTGGCACAGCGTCACGAGTTCGGCGGCGTTGAGAAACCCGGCCCCTCCCTTGACGGTGTGAAACCCGCGAAAAATGTCGTTGAGCAGCCCGCGATCATCAGGCGTCTTTTCAAGATCAACCAGCTTGTTGTCCACATCGGACAGCAAATCGGAGGCCTCTTGTAGAAAGTCCTGCAGTAGGTCTTCCATTCCGGCAAAGTCGCTCATTTTCGCTCCCCCTCAGAAACCGAGGCTATCAAGCAAATCATCAACCTGCTCCTGATTAACCACCACGTCGGTGCGGCCTTCAGCATTCACTACCGGGCCATTCATCAGGCTATTCACTTCGTCGGTCCGCCGGGTTTCCGGCACCACCTCTAGGAGGACGGTCATCAGCCCAGCTTCCAGCTCCTGCGCCAAAGCAACGATTTTCTTGATGACCTGACCAGTCAGATCCTGAAAATCCTGCGCCATCATGATTTCGGTCAGTTGCGCGTGCGTGGCCTGTGCCTTTTGCGGCAACTGCTCATTCAGGAAGGCGCGGGTTTCGGTAGCCAATTGCTTGAATGCCTCCGGGCCCATTTGATTGGCAAATACCTTGTCCCAACCAGCCCCGAGTGCACGCGAGCGGTTTTCGATATCATCGACCAGCGGACTGGCAATATCGGTGGCGTTGAGCACGCGGCAAGCTGCCTGCTCAGTCAGGTTGGCGACATAGGCCAGGCGATCCTTGGCATCGGGCAGGGCCGATACCGTTTTTTCGAGCACCTTGTCGTACCCGAGCTGCCCGAGGGTATCGTGCAGCGCACGGGCCATATGGCCGATACGATTGAACACCACTTCCTGCTGTGGCCAGGCATCAGTAGACGAGTCGGTGTCGGACTCGTCCGAGCCCTGCGCCGTGGCAGCCTGCGCATCAGCCGCAACGCTGTCGAACAGCGCCTGTAAATCGTCGCTATCGGCGTCGGACGACGGAGCACTGACCGAGGCCGGTGCCTTGGGAGCAACGGGAGTCGGCGCTGGCGGCGAAAAGTCGGCTGCGATGGAGTCGAACAGGGCTTCGAGGTCGTTGGAATCGTTATTTGCAGTCATGATTCCACCTTAGGCGTGGCCCATTTTCTCGAAAATCTTGTTGAGTTTTTCCGACAAGGTTCCCGCCGTGAAAGGCTTGACGATATAGCCGCTGGCTCCGGCCTGGGCTGCGGCAATGATGTTTTCCTTCTTGGCCTCGGCAGTAATCATCAGGACAGGCAAATGCTTAAGATTGGGCGTTGCACGGATGGTCTGCAACAAAGTCAGACCGTCCATGTTGGGCATATTCCAGTCAGTCACGACAAACTCGAAACCCCCGGCCTGCAGTTTCTGGAGGGCGATGGCACCGTCCTCAGCTTCGTCCACATTGGTGAAGCCAAGTTCTTTGAGCAGATTGCGAACAATGCGACGCATGGTGGAAAAATCATCCACCACCAGAAATCTCATTTTTGGATCAGCTGCCATGCGGTACTCCGAAGTTTTTATTACTTTTCATCGTTCAATCAGCGGGCGCAAGGTATCGGCCAGCGCCTCGGCATCAAATTTTGCAACATAGGCATCCACCCCCACCGACTTGCCCATGGCACGATTGGCTTCCGACGAGAGCGAAGAGTGCATCACGACGGGCACGCCCTCGAAGCGAGGATCCAGCTTGATATTCTTGGTCAGCACATAGCCATCCATTTCCGGCATTTCGGCGTCGACCAGGATCAGGCGAATCTCGTCACGGATATTGGTTCCACTCTGCAGCGCATGCGCGGCAATGCCCTGCAAACGAGTCCAGGCCTCCATGCCATTGGTCGCATGCTTGTGCCGCACCCCGAGTTTATCGAGAACCTCGGCAATTTTGCGCCGGGCAACGATCGAGTCATCGACAAAAAATACGGTGGTATCCGGACTGACTCGCGCCGGCGTGATGTCGACAATCATCGCTTCGCCAAAGGCGTTGGCCAGAATCTGCTCGACATCGAGAATGGACACCAGGCCGCCACCTTCCAACTCAATGACGGCCGTGATCAACCCCTGATTCGTGGACAGGACACTTTCCGGCGCCTTGACCCGCTCCCAGTCCACCCGAATGATGCGATCAACCTCGTGCACCAGGAACCCCAGTGTCCGCTTTGAATACTCGGCCACCATCATGGTTTTGCCCAAGCCGGGCGGCACGCCGTCGAGCTGCATGAAAGGGGCAAGCGAAAGCACTGGAATGACGTTTCCGCGCAGGGAAATCAAGCCCTCGACGCCGCGCGGCATATTGGGCGTCTTGGTGATATGCGGCGTCCGGCCAACCTCACGCACCTTGAACACATTGATACCGAAGATCTCGCGAGTGCCCAGCGAAAAAAGCAGGATTTCCATTTTGTTGGAGCCTGCCAGGCGGGTACGCGCATCGACGCTATCGAGCAGATTCTTGTTTTCGACGAGATCCATGACCCCCCCTTATTGCTTATGCAGCCTTGACCGGCACATTTTCCACGCCAAGACGACGTGCCAGGGTTTCCGACAGTCTTTGCGGCTCGAACTTGGGAACATATTCATCGACCCCGACGGAAAGGCCTAGCTTCTGGTTCGACATCCCGGAAAGCGATGAATGCATGATGACCGGAATCCCGTTGAACCGTGGATCCGATTTGATTTGTTTGGTCAGGATGTAGCCATCCATTTCCGGCATTTCGATATCCGTCAGCACCAGATTGATAATATCGGACGGCAGCTTGCCGATGGACTGGGCATAGGTCGCGACTTTTTCCATCTCTTCCCACATCTTGCGACCATTGACAGCACTGACACCCTTGACCCCCATGACAGTCAGGGTGCGTTCGATCTGTTTGCGCGCCACACTTGAATCGTCACAATAAAAAACAGTTGCGTCCGGGCGATCCAGCGGAACCACGCCACGAAACATGATTTCGTTGTCGATGCTGGTCGTTTCGGAAAGCACTTTCTCGACGTCCATCATCATCACCAGGCGACCATCTTCCAGCTCGGTCACCGCCGTCACCAAGCCGCCGGTCTGTGCCGTCAACATCTCAGGAGGAACCCGCATCTTGCTCCAGTCGAGACGCAGGATGGTGTCGACTCCCTCGACAAGGAAGCCCTGGGTATGGCCGTTGTACTCGGTGACGATCATGATCTCCCGGGGCGTTCCAGCGGAAATTCCCGAATACTTGGCCAGATCAATCACTGGCACCAGCGCTCCGCGCAGGCTGACCATCCCCTCGACCGATGCCGGCATGTCGGGCGCAGCGGTAATCACCGGCGTCCGCATCACCTCGCGGACCTTGAAGACATTGATGCCGTATGTTTCCCGACGGCCGGTTCGCTGATCCACGCCAAGAAAAAACAACAGGATTTCCAGCTTGTTGGTTCCAGCAAGCTTGGTACGCGCATCAATATTCTTCAGCAACTCAGACATCTCATTCCCCTCGCATTCGCATTCGGCCTGTTGTTCTCGTTATAGCACCGAGCGAAGCCAAGAATACACGTTTTTCAACAGCCCACAAACCGCACAACGCCGCTGAATGGCGCGCCTGCGGCAATTCGTGGCAACCGCAAAGTCAGCCAATAACTCAGGAAATCGGGAAAAGCTTGCCAAAATTGGCAATATCAAGTACCTGTTTGACATTACCGCGCACCCCGGTCAATGCCACTTCCTTGCCGGCCCCGCCCAATTTATCGCGCAACATCAACAACATGCCCAACGCCGAACTGTCGAGATAGTCAACGCCGGAAAAATCAACGATGACCGCATGGGTGTCCGCATCGCTGACCAATGGCTCGTAAGCCGCCCGAAACTCGCGATGCGTATTGAAGTCGAATCGGCCGTTCAGTTTGATCACGGTTTTGTTGGCTTCCTTGAGGACATTAGCTTGCATGCGATTTTCCAATCTCTGAATTTCGATCTTTGACCTAGTTTAATACTTTAGCCATAGGGAACCTACCCAACCTCGCCACTATCTGGTTGCCGCCAACAGGACTCGCCGCGCCAGATCGTCCAGCGCCGCCTGCTCATCGACCGCCCCCACCAGAAAAGCCTCGCGTGGCATGCCATAGACCACGCAGCTTGCCTCATCTTGCCCGAATGTTTTGGCCCCTGCCTGCCGCATGCGCAACATGCCTTGAGCGCCATCCTTGCCCATGCCGGTCAGGATGACGCCGATCGCCTGTCGCCCCACCACACTGGCCGCCGAATCGAAGAGAACATCGACCGATGGCCGATGGCGGTTAACCGGCTCGGTCGCCAACAACTCGGTCACGTACCCCGCGGCCGCACGACGAATCTGCAAATGCGAGTGGCCGGGTGCGAGATAGACTTTGCCCGGCTCGATCTTCTCATTGCCCTGGGCCTCGAGCACCTGCGGTGCACACAGGCCGTCCAGGCGACGCGCAAACGAGGCGGTGAAGGACTCCGGCATATGCTGAACGATGAGGATCGGCGGACAATCGGCCGGAATGCCGAGCAGAAAATCCTTGATCGCTTCGGTGCCGCCGGTCGACGCACCGACGAAGATGATTTTCCCGCTGGCACTCCGCATCGCAGGCAGCGGTGATAAAGCGGGCTGCACTGCTGCTGGCCCCGGAGGGGAGCGACTGATCGCCTGGCGCCGCAAGCGGGCCACTTTGGCCGCGCGAATTTTGTCGATCAGTTCGTCAGTATATTCATCCATACGCTTGGCACCATCGGCGCGCGGTTTCCCTATGAAATCAACGGCACCCAGCTCCAGCGCCTTCAGTGTGGTATCCGAACCGGCTTCAGTAAATGACGAAACCATCACCACCGGCATCGGTCGCAGACGCATCAGTCGGTCGAGAAACTCCAGGCCATCCATTTTCGGCATATGGACATCGAGAGTCAGCACGTCCGGGTTCAACGCCTTGATCATCTCCCTTGCCGTCGCCGCATCCGGAGCAGTTCCCACCACTTCGAGATCCGTGGCGCTATTGATCATTTCGGAGAGCAACCCCGCATCAGCGCCGAATCATCGACGACCATTACTCGTGTTTTATTTGTCATAATCTCGCCAAGCTCGCGACTCTAGTTGTTCGCCCACATCAAACAAACAGTTCGACATCGCCCTCCACCTTGCTGCCCGCCAGACGGTCCTTGTAGTCGCGCTCGCGGCTGAACAGAGTCTCGTTATGTACACGGTGCAGCTTCTTGACCAAAACCCGCCCGTTGGCCGGGAAATAGTAGACTTTTCGCGGATATGAATCCAGCAAGTCCTTGGCCACCACAGGAATTTTCTCGGTCTTCAGATACTCGAGGACGAACTCGGCATTGCGCACCCCGACATTGCTGCTCGACAGTGTGGCCATCACCGCTCCGCCGCCGAACACCTTGGCTTCCAGCCGGTTGCGCCGCGCCCCCAGCTTGAGCAGATGGTTGATCAGCACCTCCATGGCGTAGGTGCCGTAGCGGGCCGACGCACTGACCGCCCCGCGACCGCCATCGTCGGGCAGCATGAAGTGGTTCATGCCGCCGACGCCAGCCTCGGTATCCCGGATGCAGGCGGCAACGCACGAGCCGAGAACTGTCACCAACAACATGCCCTGGTCCGAGACAAAATACTCGCCCGGCAGAATTTTCGCGGCATCCAACAGGAAGTTGCGGTCGTAATACCGGTTGCTGGCCAGATGTTCGTCGTAGGCGTGCCGCACACTGCTCCCTTAGCCGGCCTTGGCCAGCGCGTACACTGTCTTGCCCAGCGACTTGAAAAGATCGGCTGCATGCAAAAAGCTTTCGGAATGACCGGCCAGCATCAGGCCATCGGGCTGCAGCATCGGCGCGAAGCGGGAAAGTATCTTGTACTGGGTCGGCTTGTCGAAATAGATCATCACATTGCGACAGAAGATGATGTCGAGCGGCGCTTTGACGGTGTAACTGGTGTCGAGCAGATTAATCCGCTTGAACTCGATCATTGACTTCAACTCGGGCCGTACCGAAACATAGCCTTCCTGGTTGCCGGTCCCACGCAGAAAGAATCGGTGCAAGCGTTCCGGCGACAGCTTTTCGACCCGCTCAAGCGGGTAGACCCCGTGCCGCGCCGTTTCCAGAACATTGGTATCGAGATCTGAAGCGATAATCGAGACGTGCGAGGTTTGCGTACCGAAGGTCTCGGCTACCGTAATCGCGATTGAATAGGGTTCTTCGCCGGTCGACGCGGCGGAACACCAGACCCGGATCGGACGCCGGGTACCGATCTTGCGCAGGTGCTCGGCGAATATGGGAAAGTGGTGGGGCTCGCGAAAGAACGACGTCAGGTTGGTGGTCAGCGAATTGACGAAACGCTCCCATTCATCGCCGCCGTTCTTTTCCAGCGCATCGAGATACTCGGTAAAGCTGTGCTTGCCGGTCGCCCGCAGACGACGCGCCAGCCGGGAATAGACCATGTCCTGCTTGACCGGCGACAGGGAAATCCCAGCATGCTGATAGATCAGTTTGCGCACGCGCTCGAAATCAGCCGTGGAAAAAACGAACTCCCTTGCCCCCCCGGACTCCCGGGACAACAAGGTGGCCGGAAAATCCGGTTTGGAATAATTGACCATACTCAGAACTCTTCCCATTCATCATCCAGCGAGGTCGACAAGGTGGTCGGCCCCTTACCAGAAAGTTGGCGCTTGGCCGTTGCTGCCTCGGACTCCTGCGCCGGGGCAGAAAGCCACGGCCGATCCGCATGTCCATCCGAAACTTTGAATACCGTCATCAACTCAGCCAGATTTCGGGCCTGCTCTTCAAGGCTCTCGGCAGCTGCAGCCGCCTCTTCAACCAGCGCTGAATTCTGCTGCGTCACCTGATCCATCTGCGTCACCGCCAGGCTGACCTGCTCGATCCCTGCACTCTGTTCGCGACTGGCTTCAGAAATGTCGGTGACGATATGGGCGACCCGCGTGATGCTTGCCACGACATCTTCCATCGTTCTACCCGCCTGATCGACCAGGCGGTTGCCGACCTCGACGCGGTCGACGGAATCGGCAATCAGCCCCTTGATTTCCTTGGCTGCCAGCGCGCTACGTTGGGCAAGATTACGGACTTCAGTCGCGACCACGGCAAAGCCGCGCCCCTGCTCGCCGGCGCGGGCGGCCTCGACGGCAGCATTGAGGGCCAGGATATTGGTCTGAAAGGCGATGCCGTCGATCACCCCGATGATGTCGGCGATCTTGCGGCTGGCCAGATGAATGGAACTCATCGTATGCACCACCTGCCCCACGACCTCGCCGCCCTGCTCGGCCACCCGCCGGGCTTCGCCGGCCAACGCATTGGCTTGGCGCGCATTGTCGGCGTTGTGGCGTACCGTTGCAGTCAATTGCTCCATGCTGGAAGCCGTTTCCTCGAGGCTGCCCGCCTGCTCCTCGGTCCGGCTGGACAGTTCCTGATTGCCGGATGCGATTTCGTGCGCCGCCGTGTTGATGGTTTCAGCGGACTGCTGAATTTCACTGACCAGATCGCGTAACTTGCCGACCGTAGTATTGGCGTCGTTCCCGAGCTTGCCGAAGGTACCCTGATATTCCGTGCTGATGGTTTGCGTCAGATCACCGGCGGCGATGCGCTCAAGCAAGGCCGCGATCTCGCCGATCGCCGCGCCACTGGTTTCGAGAAGGCTATTGATGCCGACGCCCAGTTCCTGATAAAAACCTTCGAGTACGGTGGTATCGAGCCGGGCCTCGAGATCGCCTGCCGAGGCGCGGCGGATCAACTCGGCAACGGAACGCTGGGCATTCAGATCCGCCGTCCGGTCCACCCATTCCCCACGGTACCCAGACGCTGCCCACGCTCGTTAACGATAGGGTTGGTGAGTACGTTGTAGATCCGGCCGCCGATATTCATTTCGGACTGGCGGGTGCCCTGCATCTCGCGGAAGACCTTAAGGGCGGCTTCCGGATCCGGATAGAAGGCGCCGATGTTGCTACCGATGAAGGTGTCGATCGAGAAGTTCGGATGTTGCTGGCGCAATTCCGGCTCGATCTGGCGTAGCGTGTTGAGCAAGCCCTTGTTGGCATAGAGCACCTTGCCATCGTCGTCGGCAATCCGCAGATTGGCCGAAACACAGTCGAGCGCGCTGCGTATCCGCAGGTTGTCATTGGCAATTCGCTGGCTCTCGGCGACATTGAAGCCCTGCTGGATCTGCATCGACTGCAACCCTTGCAGCACCTGGCCGACCTCGTCGTTGGCCATGACATCGATCGAATTATCGTAATGGCCCTCGGAAAGACTGCGGAATACCGGAATCACCTTGTCTTGCAAAGGCCGCACGAAGAGCTTGCGAATCAGCCAGTACACGAACGCCACCAAGATCGCGGCCAAGAACAAGCCGCCAATCAGGACATAACGTGCGATCTGGCCTGACAAACCATGAAACTCATCCTGATAGGCGCCGCCGGCGATCAGCCATTGTGTTTCCGGCAGGGTGTCGAAGACGACGATTTTCTCGCGTGGCACGGTCTCACCCAGTTCGGAATTCATCCATGGGTAGACCATCTCGCCCGCCTTGCGCTCCAGCATTTCGCGAATGAATTCGCGCCCTGCGACATCTCTCGCCCCGAGAATGTTGCTGCCCTCCTTGGCCGGATGAACGATCAGATTCCCGTAATTTTTGCCGGGTGCCGCGTCAAGCACGTAGTAGTAGCCGGTATCGCCGACCTTCAAGGAGCGGATTTCCTTCTTCAGTGCCTCCAACTCGGCCGAGATATCCAGCCCGATGAAGGTGGCACCAAGCACTTGGCCATCCTGGGCGAGCAGCGGCGTATAACTGGTATAGAAGGCACGACCGAACAAAGTAGCCTGACCGATATACGGCTTGCCGGAAAGCAGAGCGCCGTAGGCTGGTTGATCCCGGGTCAAACTGGTGCCCACCGCCCGTTCGCCGTTCTCTTTCTTGAGCGAGGTCGCCACCCGGACCAAGTCAGCCCCTTTGCGCACGAAGAGCGTGGCCACCGCACCGGTCTTGGCTGTAAATCGATCGACAATGTCGAACTGCCCATTCAGGATTTCGCCGTGGCCATGGCGCAGAACTGGTGCTTCATCATCGCCTTCGCGCGTGATTCCTTCGGGAAAATTCATCTCGAAACCGCGGTTGACCTGCACCGCTTCCCGCGCCAGACCATGAAGATTGGTCTGCACCATCGACTGGATCAAGGCGATATCGTGTTTCAGCGTCAGCCTACCCTGTACATCCAGGGCATTCGCGACATGGCCACCGAGCAGTCGGGCCGCCCCCCCAGGATCAGCAGCAAGCCCACCAACATTCCCAGCACGATTTTCTGTGAGGATGAGGCGTTAAGGAGCCATTGCCTGATCGCCCCGGCCAAGCCGCCGGCGACAACCCCGCCATGCAGAATTTTGCTGCGGCCGCTACGCTTTTCACGGAAGGCAGTATAGGTGGCTTCTGCCCACTGAATCTGCTGCGGGGAGGCTTTGCGGCGGACCCATATATAGCCGCTGGCCTGCCCGCTTTCACGGATCGGCGTGGCGTTGCTCCACACCCAATAGTAATCGCCATTCTTGCAACGGTTCTTGATCATGCCCGCCCATGGCCGCCCCGCCTTCAGGTCTCGCCACATATCCTCGAACACCTCGAGCGGCATGTCCGGATGGCGCAGGACACTGTGTGGCTGCCCCAGGAGCTCAGCCTCGGAAAAGCCGCTGATCTCGACGAAGTCCCGGTTGACATACGTAATGTTCCCCAGGAGATCGGTCTTCGAGACGACCAGGACATGGTCGTCGAGAGCAACTTCGACAGGGTTGGCCGGCTGGTTATTTCGCATCGTGTGCAATCCGTCAGTGTGTCCTGATTATTAGAATTCGGACCATTCGTCATCGCGCGGCGCCGAGAGCGCAGGCACGTTGCCGGACGTCAGTCTTTTCGCTGGGCGCACCCCCAACTTGGCCGCCAGCACTGATTTTCCACCAGGCCGGATGGCCTCGAGGAGGCCGATGACGCGCTGCGAGCGCCCGGAAAACTCACCGGCAATCCGCTGCCGGGCTGCCCTGGCGTCGCCCGCAAGATACGCCCGAATGACCTCCGCCGCACTACGATGGAAGCCTGCATGCTCGGCCTTGAGCTCGGTATAGCGGATACTTCCGCTCAACTGGCGACCATCGCCATGAATCCAGCAACCGAGCGCACATTGGTCGTCACGGCCGACGACGGCTGGGTCGAGCGACTCACCGCCACCGGCCACATAGTCGAGCAGGCGCTGCTTCCACCGGCCATGCGCCAGGATCGCGCCGTCGATATCGAGACCTGACAGATTCTCCTGGTGATCGACCAGCACGCCACCCGGCAGTCGAAAAACCGCAACGCTCCGGGCCAGGCCGCGCGCCTGCGCCTCCAGGCTTTCCGCTGCGGCAGCAGCCTCTTCGACCAGCGCCGCATTCTGCTGGGTCATCTCGTCCATCTGGGTGACGGCCCGGCTCACCTGCTCGATACCGGCACTCTGTTCGCGGCTGGCATCAGAAATGTCAGTCATGATCGTCGCCACCCGCCGGATGCTCGATACCACCTCGGCCATGGTCCGCCCTGCTTGGTCGACCAGTCGGTTGCCGACCTCGACCTTGTTGACCGAATCCTCGATCAAGCCCTTGATTTCCTTGGCGGCTGCCGCGCTGCGCTGCGCCAGATTGCGCACCTCGCTGGCGACCACGGCAAAACCACGGCCCTGTTCGCCGGCTCGCGCCGCTTCGACCGCCGCATTCAAGGCCAGGATGTTGGTCTGGAAGGCGATGCCGTCGATGACGCCGATGATGTCGGCAATCCGGCTACTCGACTGGTGGATGGCGCTCATCGTCTGCACCACCTGACCGACGACTTCGCCGCCCTTGATCGCTACCTGCTGGGCATTGCCTGCCAGGTCGCAAGCCTGACGCGAGCTGTCGGCATTCTGCTTCACGGTGCCAGTTAACTGCTCCATGCTGGAAGCGGTCTCTTCGAGGCTGCTGGCCTGCTCCTCCGTCCGTCCGGAGAGGTCCTGGTTGCCGGCCGCGATCTCCTTGGCCGCAGTACTGATCGCTTCGGTGGCGCTTTTGATGGAGAAGACAATTTCCTTTAGGTGGTCGACCGTCGCATTCGCATCGTCGCGCAGCTTGCCGAGCATGCCGCGGTAATTGGCGTCGATCTTCTGCGTCAGGTTGCCTTGGGAGAGACGCGCCAGCATCTCGCCAACATCGTTGAGGGCATGGGAATTGGCATCGAGCAACTCGTTGATGCCAGTGGAAATTTGTCTGAAAAATCCGCTCATCTTGGCGACATCGAGGCGCCGATTGAAATCGCCAGCCACCGCGGCATCGATGATTGCGGATACTTCGCTCTCGATTTCGACTTCTGACGTCCGGTCACGCCATTCGACCACCGTACCGAGAAGATCCCCGCCCTGATTGACGATCGGGCTGGCAACCAGGGTGAAGTGACGGCCACCGATGCTCAGTTCGGTCCGCTGTGCGCGTTGGAGTTCCCCCAGCAGGCTGGTCTGGTGAAGCGGGGTCTGGTAGCAGTGATCGAAACCGGAATCGAGAATGGCATCGGCACGGAAGCCGGGCAACGCCGTGCGGATGTCCTCTTCAGCCCGGCGCATCATGCCGAGAATGGAGGCATTGCAGTAGATAATGGTGCCATCGGGGTCCGCCACCATGACGTTGGTCGAGGTGAAATCAAGTGCCACCTTGATGCGCAGCGTCTCATCGGCGACCTTGTGCTCGGCCTCGGTGCGCTGCTTGAGATCGGACTGCATTTTCTCCAGGGCCAGCATCAGTTGGGCCGACTCGTCCGCCCCGGAACGATCGATCCGGTTGTCCAGGTTGCCCGCCGCCACTGCTTCGGCGACCTTCACGGCATCCTGCAATGGCCGGGTTATCTGGCGGGTCACCCAGACTCCGGAGGGAATCATCACCGCCACGGCGACCAGCATCAGCAGCAGCAGGGTGGTTCGCACGCTCGATTCGATGGCACTTATTTCGGCGAGATCTGCACTGCTGTTCTCATGCTGAAGCTCGACGTAGTCACCGACGGCATCAAACCAGGCCTGGAGTTTTGGCTGAAAATCCTCGAAAAAAAGCCTTTCGGTCTCGGGATGATTGCCCGCCTTGATCAACTCGAAAAGCTGTTTGATCGTCGCTTCCGCGGCCTGCCGGGCCGGCAGGATACGACCGACGATTTCCTTGCCGCGCGGCGAAATGGTGCTCTCGACGACCCGTCTTTCAGCGGCGAGGTAGTTGGCCATATCGGCGTCAACTCGGGCCTTTTCTGCGAGTTGCTGTTCAATCTCTTCCTGCACCAACGCCGTACGCACATGCTGGCCGATGAGCAGGTTGCGCATGCGCATATCGACCGCCAACTCGGCATTCACGGCGTTTTCATTGACGATCCGCTCGACCTTGTCACCGATCTGGTTCAGGCTGAACAAGGCAATAGCGACCACAAGGAGCACCAGGACCAGCGCCCCGGCCGTGGTCAGAATCAGGCGGGTACCAATTTTGTAGTTCCGAAAATCTAACATTTCAGGTCTTCCGGTTAAGGCTGCTAGCGACTATTCGCTGGCTGAATCAATCAGTTCCATCTCCGCGCTGGTCATCAGGCGTTCGATGTCGGTCACGATCATCATGCGCGAGTCCTGGGCGGCCAGGCCAAGGATGTACTTGGTATCGAAGCTTCCGGAGAAATCCGGAGCCGGCCTAATCTGCGCCGGGGTCAGTGAAATAACGTCGGTGACGGCGTCGACAACAGCCCCGACCACTCGCCCGGCGACATTGAGAATGACGACCACGGTAAAGGGGGTGTATTCGATCTTGCCCAGATTGAACTTGATGCGCAGGTCGACCACCGGAACGATGATCCCGCGCAGATTGATCACTCCCTTGATGAAAGCCGGAGCGTTGGCAATCAGGGTCGGTGGCTCGTAGCCACGAATCTCCTGCACCTTGAGAATATCGATCGCATACTCTTCGCCACCCAGCGTGAACGTCAAGTATTCGCTGGCGACCTGATCGCCCTCACTGGCCAATGCCTTACCCTGTGTCGTCATTTCCATTTTTTGCTCCTCATTGGGCCGTCAGTCGGCTCTCTGCATGTTCGATCGGGCCATCCCGGCCAGGGCGGAGACGTCGAGTATCAGGGCCACTTGGCCGTCTCCCATGATGGTCGCCCCGGATACTCCCGGCACCCGTCGATAATTGGCCTCCAGGCTTTTGATCACCACCTGATGCTGCCCGACCAGGGCATCGACAAAGAGAGCGATCTTGGCACCATCGGCTTCGATCACGACCAGGATGCCCTGAGCGAAATCGTTCGCCGCCGACTTGAGATTGAATATCTCATGCAGCACAACGACCGGCAGGTATTCGCCACGAACCTGGATGACCTGCGCCTGATTGGCCAACGTCTTGATCTCGCCAGCCTGGGGCTGCAGCGATTCTAGAATGTGAGCCAAGGGCAGAATGTAGGTCTGATCGCCCACGGCGACCGACATGCCGTCGAGGATAGCCAGTGTCAGCGGCAAGCGGACGGTCATCCGGGTCCCGATGCCGAGCATCGACTCGATCTCGACGCGACCGCCCATCGACTGGATGTTCCGGCGGACCACATCCATCCCGACGCCACGCCCGGAGACGTCGGTAACTTGGTCCGCTGTCGAGAACCCAGCCTCGAAAATGAGGTTGAACACCTCCGCGTCAGTCATCTGCTCCGCTACGGCCAGTCCGCGTTCGCGTGCCTTGGCCAGAATCTTGTCGCGCGGCAAGCCAGCTCCGTCATCACCAACCTCGATGACGATATTGCCTCCTTGGTGGTAGGCCTTCAGCGTGATCGTACCCGCCGGACTCTTGCCAGCCTGCACACGTTTTTCTGGCAACTCGATCCCGTGGTCGAGACTGTTGCGGATCAAGTGGGTCAATGGATCGGCAATGCGCTCGATCAATCCCCTGTCGAGCTCAGTCGTCTCGCCGGAGGTTTTCAGTTCGACCTGCTTGCCCAGTTTGCCAGACAGATCTCGCACCACGCGCGGAAAACGCGAAAAGACAGAGGAAATCGGCATCATCCGGATCGACATCACCGATTCCTGCAAATCGCGGGTGTTCCGTTCCAACTGGACTAATCCGTTGATCAACCGCTCGGGCGCGCTTTCCTGCATCTGCATTGCGGTCTGCAACAACATGGCCTGGGTGATGACCAGTTCCCCCACCAGATTGATCAGTTGATCGACCTTCTCGACTCCTACCCGGATCGAGGATTCCGCTGGCCCCGCAGTTTTTGCTTGACGGCCCGCGCTCGATATCACCGGTGCCGGTTTTTCGGCCGACTCCGTGGCCAGCGCCTCGCCCTCAACGTTGCCGGCGGGTTCCGCACCCACTGCGGCAGGAGGCGTGAGCGGCGCAAAAAAGCCGTAGGCGTTGTTTTCCTCAGCCAGGTTCGCGGCCGGCAAGGGCGCGAAAAATCCAAAACCTTCATCCTCTGCCGATGTTTCCTGTGGCGCCGATAACGCATCGAGCGGCGCAAAGAATCCGTAAGCACGATCCTCCCCCGGCCCGCCAGAAGTATCTTCGGAAAAGCTGAAGACAGGGCCGCCGTTGAGTTCGATCGACTTGTCTTCGGCAACCCGCCAGGCGCCATTTTCGGCGACAAAATCGATCTGCTCGGAGAAGGACTCTTGCGCCAGCGCGGTAGTCAGGCGCAATTGCCAGAATCCCACCTCGTGGGCGCCCCCTCGGGTTGGGCGAGGATCTCGAGTTCACCGCAAGCGCGGAGTTCGTCAAGCAGATTGACGACACCATCACCACTGGCGGAAACCTCGGTCGGCACGAATTCGATACTGTAGGCGAGCCGACCGGCCGGCTCGAGCGCGGATATGACGTGCGATGCGAGACTGGCCGGGACTGCCTCCAGCCCCGGTACTGGGGGCGGCACGGGAACCTCAACTGTAGAAGCCTCGGCCGATAGCTGCCGCAAGCGGGAGCAAACCGCCTCGACGGCGCATGCATCAACCTGTCCCCGTCCTTGGTGGGCCTCCAGCATTTCACGCAGCACGTCGCCAGCTTTGAGGAAGGCATCCACCATCTCCGGGCGCAGAGCGAGTTCCCGCTTGCGAATGCGATCGAGCAGGCTCTCCAGAATATGTGTCGTTTCAGACAGATCGTTGAAGCCGAAAGTGCCGGCGCTACCCTTGATCGAGTGAGCTGCGCGAAAAATGGCATTGAGCTGCTCGGCATCCGGATTCTCGACATCCAGATCGAGCAGGAGCGCCTCCATTGCCGCCAGGTGTTCTGCCGACTCCTCGAAGAACACCTGATAAAACTGACTCATATCGATAGCCATGCTATTCCCTCAGCGCGCCACGCCACCCGCATGCCGCGGGCAATGAATGCAGCCGGCACGCAGGCCAGCCCGTCGCCCCGGCTCAGCCGATGACCTTGCGGACGACTTCAATCAGTTTCTGCGGATCGAAGGGTTTGACCAGCCAGCCGGTCGCCCCGGCAGCGCGCCCTTGGGACTTCATGGTGTCGGAGGACTCTGTCGTCAGCATCAGGATGGGGGTCGACGCATATTGCGCCATGGCGCGCAGGCTCTTGATCAGGGTCAGGCCATCCATGCGCGGCATGTTCTGATCGGTCAGCACGAGATTGATGCTACGGGCCTTGGCTTTGTCCAGGCCATCCATGCCATCAACCGCCTCAACGACTTCATAGCCGGCACTCTTCAGGGTGAATGACACCATCTGACGAATGGATGCAGAATCATCAACAGCAAGAATGGTTTTCACCATGGTTTCCTCATTTATTGAATCAGCGCAGCGCAACATCACCGCGGGTGTGGCCGGTACGACGAATCACCCGTTACCCCCGGGACCGGGGCACTCAATTTTCCACCAGTATCCCGACAGACGTTGCCTCGGCGCCAAACGCACCTCCTAAACCATAGGGGATGGAATCAACGGTGCATACCCGACAGCAGCCACGAGCACTTCATTAAGCGACCCTGGCGGGTCTTACCCAGATGTTCCTTTGCCGCTGCCGGGCAATTTCAAACCCTCCGGCACGGCCTCGTCGCTCGACAACTCGGATTCAGGCCCCTCTTCCTGAAGAATCGCCGACTCGGTCTTCTTATTCAGGACGACGATACTGATCCGGCGATTGACCGAGTTCAGGGGATCATTCTTGTCGAACAAGACAGTGGATGCCAATCCGACCACCCGCAAGACCTTGCTGTCGTCCATTCCGCCCACCACCAGTTCGCGCCGCGAGGCATTGGCCCGGTTCGCCGAGAGTTCCCAGTTGGAGAATCCTTGGGTGCCACCGCTGAATGACGCGGCATCGGTGTGTCCAGCCAGACTGATACGATTGCTGACGCCGTTCAGCGCCTTGCCGACCTGACGCAGGATCTCCCGCGTATAGGGCTTGAGCTCAGCACCACCAGAATCGAACATCGGCCGGTTTTGTTCATCAACGATCTGGATGCGCAGCCCCTCCGAGGTAATGTCGAGCAGCATCTGTTTCTTGAACTGGGCCAGTTGCGGGCTCTGTTCGATCATTTTCTCGATATCGGCTTTCAGGGCCTCCAGTCGCTCTTGCTCCTTGCGGCGGAACTCGGCCTGCGCCTCCTTGGAAAAAGAGGTCGTTTTCTTCTTTTCGACATCACCCTGCTTGACCTGACCGGACTGCCGCGTCAGATCCTTGCCCCCGCCCTGCAAGACGCTGGTCGCATCACCGGATCCGGCGCCGCCGCTCATCGCGACTTTGAGCGGGTTCTGAAAATGTTCGGCAATCCCCTGCAAATCTCCCTTGGCAGTTGAGCCAAGCAGCCACATCAGCAGGAAGAAGGCCATCATCGCCGTCACGAAGTCGGCGTAGGCGATTTTCCAGGCGCCGCCGTGCGCGCCGCCGGCAACTACCTTCTTGCGCTTGATAACTATGGGGCGTGTGGAGTCGTCGCTCATCGTATCGAATCAGGAAAAGGCAAAGGCTTACTTGCCTCGACGTGCCTTGAGTTCGTCCTCAAGTTCGATAAAGCCCGGCCGAACGTGCGAATCAAGTGTCTTGCGGCCGAATTCGATAGCCACCTGGGGAGCGTAACCCGACATCGAAGCCAGCAAAACCATCTTGATCATTTGATAGACTTTTCCGCCCTCTTTCGCCTTCTGCTCAAGCAAATTGCCCATCGGCTCGACAAAACCATAGGAAATCAGGATACCGAGAAAAGTCCCGACCAACGCCCCGCCGATCATCTTGCCGAGCACGGCCGGCGGAGAACCGACCGAGCCCATCACGTTGACCACGCCCATTACCGCAACCACGATACCAAAGGCCGGCACCGCGCCGGCTAGCTTGGCGATCACGTGCCCAGGCTCCGCCGCTTCATGATGATGAGTTTCCAGCTCGACATCCATCAGGCTTTCAATTTCGACGGTATTGAGGTTCCCCCCCACCATCATGCGCAAATAGTCCGTAGTGAACTCGATGACATGATGGTCATGGAGCAGATTCGGATATTTGCTAAAAATTGGACTGGCTTCCGGATTCTCGATGTCGCCCTCGATTGACATTAGCCCCTCCTTGCGCACTTTGGCAAGAATCTCAAAGAGCATTGCCAAGGTATCAACATAGTAGGCCTTGTCGTATTTCGTGCCTTTGAGGACACCCGGGATGGCCGCGACTGTAGCCTTGATAATCTTGATGTCGTTGCCGCCGACAAAGTAGCCTATCGTCAGGCCGACAATCGCAACGTACTCGGTCGGCACCCAGAGCGCGAGGAGGTTGCCGTGAAGAGCGTACGTTCCCAGCGATGAAGCCAGAATGATTACGTAACCGACGATTAGAAACATGCAAAGCCCCCTGGGGCGCCAGCCTTCGACTGGCGCAGATGCGCGTATTTATTGGTCTTCGCTATTGTAGCCACAGGCATCACCCGAGCGCAAAGAAAGAAGTGCCATTACTTATGCCTACCAGAGTTCAGACAGTCTTGGCAGTGCTAAACTGGGCAGAAATCTCAACCAATCAGCAAATTCCGTGATCCGTTACTGCATACACTGCGGCTCTGGCGTTTCCTTGACCGTTCCGGCCGGCGACAGCCTTCCTCGGCACGTATGTACAGCCTGCGGCCATATACATTATGAGAATCCACGGCTGGTGGTCGGCTGCGTCGTCGAACATGAAGAACAGATTCTGCTCTGCCGCCGTGCCATCGAGCCCCAACTCGGCTTCTGGACGCTGCCCGCCGGCTTCATGGAAAACGGCGAAACCACGACCCAGGCAGCCTGCCGCGAAACGCTAGAGGAGGCCGGGGCGCAGATCATCGTTGACGCTCCTTTTGCAATGATCAGTATTGCCCACATCAATCAAGTCCATCTCTTTTATCGTGGCCGGCTGGCCACACCAGCCTATTCAGCTGGCGAGGAAAGCCTGGAAGTCGAACTCTTCCGTGAGAAAGACATTCCCTGGCAAGCTCTATCTTTCCGTAGCGTCACCCTCTGCCTGGAACGCTATCTGAACGATCGAAAAAGTGGTCATTACTCTTTTCACGAAGCAGCACTTCTGCCACCGGCAGCACAATATCGATAGCCGACCGATGTAGCCAAGAGCGACCACAGCACATCACGAAGCAGTGCGTTCGCGCATCAGGTCTTAAAAAAACCCCCGAGGGCATTGCCGGACGGGGGTTTTCCACCCAGACGGGCAGAGCGGACTGAAGCGGGCTACTTGCCGAGCTTACGGCTTTCTTCGTCCATCTTGGCTGAATACATCTTGCCCATGGCGGCACCAATTACCAAGACACCGACGATAACAGCAAGACTCATCAGGCCAATATCGCTATTAAACAACAGTTCCCAAGCCATATGTTACCTCCCAGTAACAGAATAAAAACTACTTTCCCACTTTCGCCGACAGACGAAGCGGTTCCACTGAATCAGCCTGCCACTCTCCCTGGAGCCGCCACTGTCCTTCTGGGTCCTCAATCGAGACAAGCCAACGCCCGGAAATGTCAGCGGACAATTTCCCGCTATAGAAGCCAGGCCCCTCAGCATGCATCTGGACCGCCTGATCTTGGCCGGAGCGCGTCGGATGTGCCAGTTTCAGGACAATAGCTTCCGGCACCTTCGACGCACTGTCAGCACTGAGCATCAGCCGCACATTGAGGTCGGCACGCATCAGGTCGCCGTGCAGACCCAAGCTCGCCGCCTGCTGGTCACGATGCATACGCTGATTGACGGCCAAGCCCTGCTTGTAATAATCGTCTGTCACCAGGCCGTCATTACTTTCCACTGCCAGCCACAGCGTAATAAAGCCCGCTACGATAACGATTGCTGGGCCAGCCATCAAAAACCACGGCCAGCGCTCCTTGTACCAAGGTTGATTCTCACTACGTAAGGTCATCGTATTACTCATGTCATGGCATCAGGAAAGTGGCCTTCTCGAGAACCGCGATCTTGTCGTGATTCTGGGCCTTGATATCAAAATATATCGTGTTCGCCCCCTTCTTGCCGGAATCCGGCGGGACACGAACCACGACAGTCACTTCATAATTTTCAGCGCTGCCAACTTCGACAATACGCTCACCAACAATTTCAATCCCTTCCATCCCCTCGACCGACAACGCATAGCGCTTTGGCTCTTCGGTTGTATTCATGATCTTGAGGTTGTAGATATTTTCGATACGACCGTCATCGACCTCCCGCGCCAACGTTGAACGGTCGCGAATCACATCGACCTTGAGCGGAACCCTAATCGCTAGCGACCAGATTGTGGCGATGGTAATCGCGGTCAGGATCACCGTATACAAAATGATGCGCGGACGCAGGATGTGGCCAAGCACATCGGCAGACGAAAAATGCTTAGCCAGTGCATTTTCAGTGGTGTACCGAATCAACCCGCGGGACAAGCCAACTTTGTCCATCACCGGGTCACATGCATCGATGCAGGCACCACAGCCGATGCACTCGTATTGCTGCCCCTTGCGAATATCGATCCCGGTTGGGCAGACCACAACACACAAGCCACAGTCAACGCAATCCCCCTGACCGGCAGCCTTGGCATCTATCGCCTTTTTGCGGGCCCCGCGCGGCTCACCGCGCTCTGGATCGTAAGTGATAATCAGAGTATCTGGGTCAAACATTACCCCCTGGAACCTGGCGTACGGACACATATACTTGCAGACTTGCTCTCGCAAAAACCCCGCCTGCATATAGCAGAAGCCTGCATAGAAGAAGGTCCAGAACAATTCCCACCCGGAAAAGCCAAAGGGCAGCGCCGCCAATAGTTCGTCGACCGGTGTGAAATAGGCTACCAGCGTAAATCCAGTCCACAGCGACAAGATCAGCCAGATCGCATGCTTCAATCCCTTGATGGTGGCTTTGCGAGCCGTCAACGGCCCGCCGTCCAGCTTCAAGCGAGCAGCCCGATCCCCTTCGAGTCGGCTCTCAACCCACATAAAAATTTCGGTATAGACCGTCTGCGGACAGGCATAACCACAGAACAGTCGGCCAGCAACTGCGGTAAACAGGAACAATGCGTAAGCCGAGATGATCAGCAGCAAGGCAAGATAGAAAACATCCTGCGGCCACAACACCAGACCAAAGAGGTAAAACTTTCTCTCAACGAGGTGGAGCAATACCGCTTGGCGGCCATTCCACTCAAGCCAGGGAAGGCCATAAAAAAGAATTTGGGTTACCCAGACCAATACCCAACGCCAGGTATTCCACCAACCTTTGACGTCACGCATATAGACCTTCTTGTGTTTCTCGTAAAAAGAAACAACAGCGGCCTCTTCTGACGACTGGCCTTGAAGAATGTTTTCGTTGGGTTTCATGAAAGCTGTATCCGTATCAAAATTGCACTAGCCAACATCCCAGACGATGAACGCCAAGGCAATTTTGATACAGATCAGTGAACACTGATTAGAAATGAAAAACGGGGCGGCTAGCCGCCCCGTCCTTTTCAATTACTTGGCGCCTTGGCTCAGGCTGAGCACATAGGCAGACAACAAATGAACCTTGGCATCGCCAAGGAATTCCTTCCAGGCCGGCATCTTGTTCTGACGACCATTGGTGATCGTCTCGGTGATAGTCGCTTCCGACGAGCCATACAGCCAAACCTTATCAGTCAGATTGGGAGCACCAACGGCATGCATACCCGTTCCTTCCGGCCCATGACAGCCAAGACATCCGGCAGAAGCAAAGGCCTCTTTGCCCTTGGCCGCACGAACGGAATCGTTCGGCAGGCCAGACAGCGAACGGACGAAGTTTGCCAGATCCTTAATGGTATCGGCGCCGAGTTGGGCATGCGGCGGCATGACCCCCATACGGCCGTCAGAGATGGTCTGTTTGATCTGCTCCGGTTCGCCACCGTACAACCAGTCGGAATCGGTCAGGTTCGGGAAGCCCTTGGCACCGCGGGCATCCGCACCATGGCACTGCATGCAGTACGTCAAGTACATGCGCTTGCCCATTTCCATGGCCTGCTTGTCGCCAGCCACAGCCTTGAGATCCATCGCCATATACTTGTCGAACAGCGGTTTGACCGTGGCATTCATCTTGTCGACTTCCGCCTTGTGCTGCCCACCGGAGGTCCAGCCAAGCACACCCTTGAAATTGCCTAGACCGGGGTAAAGCGCGAGGTAAACAAACGCAAAAACCACCGTAATGACGAACATCCAAGTCCACCAACGTGGCATCGGATTGTTGTACTCCTCCAGAGTTTCATCCCAGACGTGACCCATGGTCTTGCCTGGCGTGAAAGTCGCTTTTCCCTGGACAATCAGCAGCACAACGCAGGCAAGAATACTTGCCACTACGATGACCACTACGTACAGGTTCCAAAAATCGCTAACGAAATCGCTCATTTGCTTTCCTTTTTTCAGCGCGGGTGCGATGCACGGGGCGTCGCACCCTCATCTTCATGCTCTGCGAACGGCAGGTTGGCAGCCTCGTCAAACCCCTTCTTGCTGCCCTTGGCATAAGCCCAACCGACAATACCCAGGAAACAGAGCAACCCGAGAACCGTCGTCATCGAACGCAGATCGTTGATGTCCATGGCTATTACTTGGTCGTCTTCAGAGCCGTACCCAGGCCTTGCAGGTAGACAATCAGAACATCAAGTTCGGTCTTGTCACCAATGGCAGCCTTGGCGCCCTTGATATCTGCATCGGAATAGGTCGGCAGACCACGTAGATTAGCCAACGTACGCAAAGCCCCCATCTTGCCTTCGATGTCGGCGGCAACCGAGTCCTTGGCCTTGGTGTTCGCCAGGAAAGCGAAAGCCGGCATGTTGGACTCCGGCACCACGTCGCGCGGATTGATCAGGTGAGCGCGTTGCCACTCGTCAGAGTAGCGGCCGCCGACACGCTGCAGATCCGGCCCCGTTCGCTTGGAACCCCATTGGAACGGATGGTCATAAACAAACTCGCCAGCGACGGAGTAATGGCCATAACGCTCGGTTTCAGCACGGAACGGACGGATCATCTGTGAATGGCAGTTATAGCAACCTTCACGCAGATAGATTTCGCGTCCGGCTACCGCTTCAGCCGAATATGCTTTCAGACCTTCAACCGGCGTTGTCGTTGATTTTTGGAAGAAGAGCGGAACAATTTCCAGCAGACCGCCCCACAGGACAACAAACAACGTGAGAACGATGAGCAGGCCTACGTTCTTCTCAATTTGCTCGTGTTTGATCATTATTATTCCCCCCTAATCAGGCGTGATGAGCGACCGGAACAACGATCGTCGCATCCTTGGTGTTGCCACCAGCCATGGTCTTGAACATGTTGTAGGCCATGATCAGCATACCGGACAGGAACAGTACGCCACCCAGCCAGCGGATTGCCCAGAACGGGTAGGAGCCCTTGACGCTTTCAACGAAGCTGTAAGCCAGGGTGCCGTCGGCATTGATTGCACGCCACATCAGGCCCTGCATCACACCGGAAATCCAGGTGGAAGCGATGTACAGCACGGTACCGATGGTGGCAACCCAGAAGTGAACCGTCATCAACTTGACGCTGAACATCTCGGTCTTACCAAACAGGCGCGGCAACAGGTAATACATGGAACCGATCGAGACCATGGCAACCCAGCCCAGAGCACCGGAGTGCACGTGACCGACCGTCCAGTCCGTGTAATGCGACAGAGCATTGACGGTCTTGATGGACATCATCGGACCTTCGAAGGTAGACATACCGTAGAAGGACAGGGAGGTGATCAGGAATTTCAGGATCGGATCATCGCGCAGCTTATGCCAGGCACCGGACAAGGTCATGATGCCGTTGATCATGCCCCCCCAGGACGGAGCCAGCAGAATCAGGGAGAAAATCATACCGACAGACTGGGTCCAGTCCGGCAGAGCGGTGTAGTGCAGATGGTGAGGCCCCGCCCACATGTACGTAAAGATCAGCGCCCAGAAGTGGACAACGGACAAACGATAGGAGTAGACCGGACGCCCCGCTTGCTTCGGCACAAAGTAGTACATCATGCCCAAAAAGCCCGCAGTCAAGAAGAAGCCTACTGCGTTATGGCCGTACCACCACTGAATCATTGCATCCTGAACACCGGCGTAGCAGGAGTAGGAACGCAGGAAGCCAACCGGAATTTCACAGCTGTTAACCAGGTGCAGCAGGGCAACAGCAATGATCATCGCGCCAAAGAACCAGTTTGCCACATAAATGTGGGCAACCTTGCGGGTGGCGATGGTGCCAAAGAAAACCACCGCATAAGAAACCCAGACCAGCGTGATCAGGATATCGATCGGCCACTCCAGTTCGGCGTATTCCTTGCCAGTGGTAATACCCAGCGGCAGCGTGATTGCAGCCAACAGAATGACGATTTGCCAACCCCAGAACGTGAAGGGAATTAGCGGACCACCCCAAAGACGGGTGCTGCAAGTGCGCTGAACGCACCAATAAGATGTTGCGAACAACGCACAGCCACCAAACGCAAAAATAACTGCGTTGGTGTGCAACGGACGCAGACGTCCGAAGTGCAGCCAGGGGCCGATATTTAATTCCGGCCAAACCAGCTGGGCTGCGATGATGACACCGACAAGCATACCGACGATGCCCCAGATGACAGTCATGACGGCAAATTGCCGTACGACCTTATCGTTGTATGTGGTTTGCGTTCCAGACATGAACCCACCTCTCGTTAATGAAAAGACTGAATGACCACCCCCCTTAAACCCAAGGCGGCACATGAAAGCGGATGGTATTCTAGATCAGGCGGGGCGTTTTGACATAGATCAACCCACGGAATATCTAGGTCGAATTAGTCAGAAGGACGTAGTTCCCGCCTAGCGGCCGGAGCGTGGACAAAAAAAGGGTGCGTCGTAACGCACCCCAACCCCAACAGAGAATATTCGTGAAGCCGACGCTTCACATGCCATGCATATTGCCGCCCGAATCGCTTCGATATGTTGACGCAGGTCAAACTTTCTCTGTTTTATCGTTTTCCGGGGTTTCAGCCTGCACTTTTGGCCGATCATCATCCATCAGGAGGCGGAAAGCCGGTCCCTCCAAATCGTCGAATTGACCGTTGCGTACCGACCACCAGAAAGCAAGGGCAATTCCGAAAACCAGAAGAACCGAAATCGGAATCAGAAGATAGACGCTTTCCATTAATCAGTCTCCACGCGCTGGATACGCAGTGAGTTGAGCACGACCAGCAAGGAACTGGCCGACATCCCTATTCCGGCCATCCATGGCGTGACATAGCCGGTGATGGCGAGGGGCAAGGCAACAAAATTATAGGCGAATGACCACCAGAGGTTCTGACGAATAACCCGTAGCGATCTGACCGCACGCCGTAATCCGTGACGCAGATGGTCAAGATTTTCCGAAAGCAACACAAAATCGGACTGCGTCCTGGCCAGTTGCGCCCCGCCGCCCATGGCGACCGAAACTTGGGCCTGCGCTAACACTGGCGCGTCGTTAACTCCGTCACCCACCATCGCCACGATCGCGCCGCCAGCCTGGAGCGCCGTCACGCAATCGTGCTTGCCTTGCGGGGTAACGCCGGCCCGGATTTCTTCAATACCCAGCTTCTGGGCCACGCGGTGAGCCACAGCCGGCGCATCACCGGTCAACAAGAGCACCTTTTTCCCACAATGCTTGAGCTCAGCAATGAGCGCCTTCGACTCTGGGCGAATTTCATCGCCGATCCGGAAAAACGCCAGAGCCCCGCCAGCATCACCCAAGAGCACGACAGTATCCCCACTTTCCAGCCAGTCAGTTGCCGCCTCCGGCAGGGGTACCTGGCTCAAGCCCATCACATAAGGGGCTTGACCGATACGATAACGCTGATCGTTGATCACCCCCTCAATACCCTGGCCGGGCTCGGCAAGGACATCCATCGCCGCCGGAGACGTATCTCCGGCTGCCCGCCGCAGCGCACTCGCCACCGGATGCTCGGAACTTTGCTCAAGGGCGGCGGCAATTGCCAGGCAAGCTTCTCGATCCAGGGCTCCGACGACACCGATATCGACCAGATGCATCCTCCCCGTGGTCAGAGTGCCGGTCTTATCGAAAACAAAATGCGTTGCCCGGGCCAGGGTTTCAATCGCGTGCCCCCGCGTCACCAGCAAGCCATCCTTGGCCAGCGCTCCAGCAGCAACGGTCAGCGCAATCGGTGTCGCCAAGGAAAGGGCGCAGGGGCAGGTCACGACCAAGACCGACACGGTGATCCACAAAGCCTTGCCGGGATCAACAAAATACCAGCCGACAGCGACTAGCACAGCCAGGACCAGTAGCACGGCAACAAAGTAGGTCGCCACACGGTCGGCCACTTCGACGATACGTGGCTTTTCTGTTGCCGCCCGCTCCATCAGATTAATGATGGCCGACAATCGCGTTCCCTCACCAACCTGCTCAACCTGGACAACCAGTGGACTTTCAGCATTGACGGAACCACCAGTCACCGCATCACCCGGCGACTTTGCCACTGGCCGACTTTCACCAGTCAGCAAGGATTCGTTGGCACAACTGATCCCCTCGATAACCCGGCCATCCGCCGGCACGATATCGCCGGCCCGCACGAGGACATAGTCCCCCGGGTGCAGGTCCGCGACGACCCGCTGCTCGGTGCTGCGGTCAGAGGGAAAGCCGGGCAATTTCTGGGCAAAGGCGGGCAGCAACTTGGCCAACTCTTCGGTCACACTCAATGCTTTCTGACGCGCAGTCATTTCCAGGAAGCGGCCACCGAGCAGGAAAAAAACGAACATCGTTACCGAGTCGAAATAGACCTCTCCCGACTGGACCAGCGTCGCCCAGCAACTGGCCGCAAAGGCGGCACCGATCCCGAGGGCGACCGGCACATCCATGCCGACACGACGTAATTTCAGATCGCGCCAGGCGCTACGGAAAAATGGTGCCGACGAGTAAAAGACCACCGGCAGGGTCAGCAGGAGACTGGCCCAGCGCATCAAACTCTCGATATCGGCAGACATTTCGCCGTCGGCGATGTACACCGGAAAGGCGTACATCATTACCTGCATCATGCCGAAGCCCGCCACCCAGACCCGCCACAGCGCGCCGCGCCGTTCCTTGCGCGAAAGCTCCTCGTTCTTGGAGGCGTCATAGGGATAGGCGCGATAACCAATGGCCGCAATCGCCCCGAGAATATCGGAGAGACTGATTCGGGACTCATCCCAGCGTACGCGCGCCCGTCGGGTCGCGTAGTTGATATCGACCGCCGTCACCCCTGGGAGCTTGCCCACATGCTGCTCATTCAACCAGATACAGGCAGAACAGGTGATTCCTTCCAACAACAGGGAAGCCTCTCGCTCGTTCTCGCCGAGTTTCTTGACGAAACTTTTCTGGAAGTCAGCATGATCAAACATTGCCAGTTGATCCAGGATCGCCGGCTTTGCCTCGCGCGGGGACTCCGGCAAGGCATCACGACTCCGGTAATAATCCTGCAAGCCGTTATCAACGATTGACTGCGCGACAGCCTGGCAACCAAAACAGCACATGGCACGCGAATCCCCGGCAATTTTCACCGACAGATCGACATCGTCGGGAATCGGCTGGCCGCAGTGATAACAGGAAGTTTCGGACATGCAATAAAAAAGGCACCGAAGTGCCTTTTTGGTCAATGGCGGAGCCGAAGTATAGATTATTTGGTGCCCATCCGGATGGCACCGTCGAGACGGATTACTTCACCATTGAGATAGGCATTTTCGACAATATGCTTGACCAGCGCGGCGAATTCGGCCGGCTTGCCCATTCGGGTAGGGAACGGCACCATTTTATTGAGCGAGTCTTGGACTTCGGGTGGCATGCCAAGCAGCATCGGCGTCTCCATGATGCCCGGTGCAATGGTCATACAACGAATTCCGCTACGCGCCAGCTCCCGGGCCACCGGCAGAGTCAACGCAACAATCCCGCCCTTCGACGCCGCATAGGCGGCCTGCCCGAGCTGCCCCTCATAAGCTGCGATCGACGCCGTATTGATAATTACCCCCCGCTCGCCGCCAGCATCAGGCTCGCCTTTCAGCATCGCCTCAGCCGCCAGACGGATCATATTAAAGGTACCGACCAGATTAATAGTGATGACTTTGGTGAAGCTTTCCAGTCGATGCGGCCCATCCTTGCCGACAACTTTCTCAGCCGGCGCGACACCAGCGCAGTTGACCAGTCCGTGCAGCCCGCCGAACCTTGTAATCGCCGCCTGGATGGCATCGACAGCAGAAGCCTCGCTGGCCACATCAGTTTCAACAAAACAGGCAGCCGAACCAAGTTCCGCGGCCAGCTTTTCACCGGCCTCGCGATTGAGGTCAGCCAGGACAACGCTCCCACCGCCCTCAACCAAAGCGCGCGCTGTCGCGGCCCCCAGACCAGAACCTGCTCCGGTCACAAGAAATACTTTTTCATTTATTTGCATAACCACTCTCCTTGTAAAAGCGCAACGCAAGACATTTCGGCAGCGCTCTCCAGACGGTACCGTATGGAAAAAGGCACATAGTACCCGCTGACCCAAGGTCAGAAAAAGGGGCATGCTACAAAAAGATCAAATCAGAGTATCTGCGCCGCGTATTCTTGGCTTTTGCCACCCCGCGCAACTAGACTGAATTAGTCAGTTGAATTTAGTACTCAAACAAGCGGAGGTTGCCATGTCCATCTTCGACTCCCCTATCGCCCGTTGTGAAACGGTCCGCGAAATGGTTCTCACCGACGAAACGCAGGCCGAGTGCGCTCGTGAACATGAATGCCCACCAAGCCGGGTCTGCCCACTTGACGGATACTTTGTCGAACGGAGAGAACAGAGCGCCATGTCTAGCAACACCCCGCCCCGGCACTGATACCGAAACCAAGTCGGCCACTGCGAAGAAAACCGCCTGGCCAGTCCAACGATGTTTGCGAATTTTTACCGTCGCAGCACACATAACACTCGGACTTCATTGCAGGCTCGAACCCACGTAACCGCTGCAGCTGCTTCAGGCGACGATGCGGAGTGGTGGTAAACAGCCAAGCGTGCCGAGCGCAATCGAGTCAGGGTGTTCGACGCCTGAGCGGCCACTTTAGGGCGCTATCCAACAGCCGCAGAGATATGCTCGATCAACTGGCGCGACAACACCGATTTGGGTCCGGGGGGCAGCGGGTGCACACCGGCATCATCAAACAAGACCAGCCGGTTGTCGTCGCCACCAAAGCCATCCTGAATCAGATTGCCGGCAATCAGCGGAATGTTTTTCTTGCGCCGCTTGGCTTGGGCATAAGCCTCCAGATTACGACTCTCCGCCGCAAAGCCGACGCAATACGGGGCACCTTCCAGGGCAGCCACCTCGGCGAGGATATCCGGATTTTCGATCAGCTCGATCGGCGGAATACCGCCGGTATCCTTCTTCAATTTGTGCTCGGCGGCATTGGCTACCCGGTAATCGGCCACCGCTGCCACGCCGATGAAAATGTCCGTCGCGGCGACGCGTGCCATTACTGCCGCGTGCATATCCAGCGCACTCAGCACATTGATGCGCTCGACCCCTTGCGGCGCATCAAGCCCAACCGGACCGGAAACCAGCGTCACCTCGGCCCCAGCCTGTCGCGCCGCCCGGGCCACGGCGTACCCCATGCGTCCGGAAGACCGATTGGTAATTCCGCGCACCGGGTCGATGGCCTCGAAGGTGGGCCCCGCCGTAATCAAAACCCGTTTGCCGGCCAGTACCTTCGGCGAGAAGAACGCGATCACCTCCTCAAGAATCTCTTCCGGTTCCAGCATCCGGCCGACGCCAACTTCACCGCAGGCTTGCTCGCCACTCGCCGGGCCAAGCATCTTTATGCCATCCGCCAGCAGTTGGAGCACATTGCGCTGTGTAGCGGGGTTTTCCCACATCTGGCGATTCATTGCCGGAGCAATCAGCAAGGGGCAATCGCGCGCCAGGACCATGGTCGCCAGCAGATCGTCGGCCATCCCGTGCACCACGCGTGCCATGAAATCAGCCGAGGCAGGGGCAACCAGAATCAGGTCTGCCTGGCGCGACAGGTCGATATGTGCCATGGCATTCGGCATCCGGCCATCCCACTGGTCGGTAAATACCGGCCTGCCGGAGAGCGCCTGAAAGGTCGTGGTCGTGACGAAGTGGGTTGCCCCGTCGGTCATCGCCACCTGAACGTCCGCCCCCTGCTTGGCCAGCAAACGAAGCAGTTCGGCGGCCTTGTAGGCGGCAATCCCGCCGGTGACGCCGAGGACGATACGCTTTCCCTGTAATTCCATTGTCTTAACGCTAGAATATGTGTTTCCCCATTCTAACGGAAATAGTATGGCGATCAGCGACTGGCCAGAGAGCGAACGACCACGGGAACGATTGCTGGCACTTGGACCGACCGCCCTCTCGGACGCCGAATTGCTGGCCATCTATTTAAGAGTCGGTGTCCGGGGCAAAAGCGCAGTCGATCTGGCACGCGACCTGTTGCTGCGCTTCGATGGCCGACTGAGTACCCTAGTCGACGCGTCGCTGGACGAGCTGGCCAGTGTTTCCGGCATCGGTCGAGCCAAGGCCGCCCAGCTTAAGGCCAGTTTTGAACTGGCACGCAGGGCACTGACCCAGCAAATGTCCGCCCGCGACATGCTGACCTCGCCAGGTCAGGTCCGCGACTGGTTGCGCCTCAAACTGGCAACGCGCAAGAACGAAGTCTTCATGGCACTCTGGCTCGACGCCCAGAACCGCTTGCTGAAAGCTGATGAATTGTTTACCGGCACACTGACCCAAACCTCGGTCTACCCTCGAGAAGTAGTCAAAACCGCCCTCGAACACAATGCCGCTGCGGTCATCCTCGCCCATAATCATCCATCCGGCCTGGCCGAGCCGTCGCGCGCCGACGAAATGCTCACGCGCAGCCTGAAAGAGGCTCTGGCTATGGTCGATGTCAAATTGCTCGACCATTTCATCGTGGCCGGCAACGCCACCCCGCTCTCCCTGGCAGAACGAGGCCTGCTATAAAAACAACAAACCACTTGAAATCATCAGCCGGTTTTGGTTATACTCACGGGCTTTCTTCTAGCGAATTCTGGAGCAGCAATCATGGCGCGAGTCTGCCAAGTAACGGGCAAAGCCCCGATGGTTGGGAACAAGGTTTCCCATGCCAACAATAGAACGAAGCGTCGCTTCCTGCCGAACCTGCAGTACCGCCGCTTTTGGGTTGAAAGCGAAAACCGCTTCATCCGTCTGCGCGTTTCCAACGCCGGTCTGCGTGTTATCGACAAGAACGGCATCGACACCGTGCTGGCCGATCTGCGCGCCCGCGGCGAAGTCTGATTAAGGAAGGATAAGTAAAATGGCTAAAGGCGGTCGCGAAAAAATCAAGCTGGAATCTACAGCTGGTACCGGACACTTCTATACCACCTCCAAGAACAAGCGTACGACGCCTGAAAAACTGGAGTTCAACAAGTACGACCCGAAGGCTCGTAAGCACGTTGCTTACAAGGAAGTGAAGCTGAAGTAATTCAGCCTCCTCCAGCTTTCGACAAACCCGCCTTTCGGCGGGTTTTGTTTTTTCCGGTGTCCGTTTCTCAATTTTTCCGAAGAAACAGCAGTGCCGCATATCCGACGATGCCGATGAATATCAGCAAGGACCAGTTGGCCATCGACAAACCAAGGAAAACCCAGTCCCGGCTCGTGCAGAACCCAGTGGCCAGAAACATCGACGGCCATTGCATGCCGAGCCAGTCGACTAGGCGTTCCATCAGATTCGGTTCGGCATATCCACACTCCGTCGCCAAGGCCGGAAAGGCCTGCATCCATGTCTGGTAAGCCGCGACCCCAACACCGATCAGGGCTAGCAAGCCGATCAAGCCGGCCCAGACCAGCCGGGCTACCGGCAACAGGAAGCCGAACAAGGCCAGTCCGCCGATCCCCAAGTAAAGCACGCGCTGAAAAATGCACATCGGGCAAGGGGCCAGTCGCAGCAGATTCTGTAATTCCATGCCAACGCCGACCAAGCCAAAACAGCCCAGTGATAAGGTAGCAAACCACACCCGTAGGGGCACTTTCGAGAAAAACATATCGACACTTTCAAGAGTTCGTTGCAGACAGGGATGAATTCTAAGGCATGGCCAAGCCGGCCGAACGAGAACAGCCCATACCGCCACGCCGATGCAACACGGTGGACCATCGCTCACCCTGCCGTTAAGATTGCCGGATGAACACACGCATCCTGCTTGTCGAAGACGACGAACGGCTGGCCGAACTGACCGCCGAATACCTCACCAAAAATGACCTGAGCGTCAGCATCGAACCCCGCGGCGATACCGCCGAGGCACGCATTCTGGCCGAACAGCCGGATCTGGTCATTCTCGACGTCATGTTGCCGGGCAAGGATGGCTTCGAAGTCTGCCGCAGCGTCCGACCGCAATATCGTGGCGTGATCCTGATGCTGACGGCCCGCGACGAAGACTTCGACCAGATCCTCGGTCTCGAAATGGGCGCCGACGATTATATTGCCAAGCCGGTCCAGCCGCGCGTGCTGCTCGCCCGGATCAAAGCCCTGCTCCGTCGCCTGCCGGTCGCCGGCGAGGCCCTGGGCAACGATTCGGAAGGCATGGTCTTCGGGCAGTTCCGGATCAGTCAGGGCACCCGCACCGCCTCACTAAGTGGTGACAGCATCGACCTGACCACCGCCGAATTCGACCTGTTATGGCTGCTCGCTTCGCATGCCGGCAATGTACTGTCGCGCGACGACCTGCTCCAGGAATTGCGCGGCATCGGCTTTGATGGACTGGATCGATCGATTGATGCCCGGATCTCCCGTTTGCGCAAAAAACTGAACGACGACCCGGACAATCCGACCCGCATCAAAACCGTGCGCGGCAAAGGTTACCTGTTCAGTAAACATGACTGGAACTGATTCCCCACCCGGGAATACTGAAGCCAAGGAGCGCAGCCAGGGCCTCGCCCGCTCGCTGTTCCGGGTCTCCCTGCCGCGCTGGCGGGGCGGGCGTTACAGCCTCTCCAAACTGTTTTTCAATTTTTACCTGTTGGCGATGGGCTCCTTCGTCGCCATCGCCTTCACCGCCGATTTCGTCATATCCACCGCGCAGCGCGGCATTACCGATGATTACGCCCGTCGCTTCATGCGCGGCACAATCACATTGATCGAAGACGAACTATTCCGCCAGCCGCGCAGCACCTGGCAACGCAAAATCAAGGAACTCGACGAAAAATTTTCTTATCGCCTCGGTATCGTCGAGCGCATGACGCTGGATCGTACCTTGACCCCAAAGCAAGTCGACAAGCTCGACGGCGGGGACATCGCCATTGATCACGACGGCGACATCATGTACCACCGCCTGGGCACCAGCAGCCAGGTCCTCGTTGTCGGCCCTCTCACCTCCAGCCGCAACCCCGAGTTAAAGGACCGCCTTCCCCTTGAACTGCGTCTGCGCCTGCTGACCTGGAGCCTGACCGGCCTGATCTTCGGCATCGCGCTCTGGTTCTGGGTCCGCCCAGTCTGGCGTGACCTCGAAACCCTGCGCCAGACCGCCCGCGACCTCGGCGACGGCGATTTCGAGGCACGCTCGCCACCAGCCCGCAGCCAACTCTTCGCCTCGCTTTCCGACACCATGAACAGCATGGCCGAGCGCATTCAGCAGCTCCTCGCCACGCACCGCGAACTGGCCTGCGGTATCTCGCACGAGCTACGCACCCCAATCGCCCGCATGCGGTTTGCCCTCGAAATGCTGACCGAAACCGACGAGCGTGAGGAACGCCAGCGTCTGTGGGCGATGATGGAAGACGATCTCGACGAGCTCGATCACCTGATCGATACCAGCCTGACCTACGCCCGCTTCGAGCGCGAAGCACCGGAGCCGCATCTGTCCAGCGTCCACTTTTCCGAATGGCTGGTCGACGAGGTCGATTCGGTACGCCTGCTTGGTCGCCGGCTGAACGTTACGGTTGATACCGCGCACTTACCGGAAGGCCTCAAGGTTGATCTTGATCGCAAGGCCATGCCCTACGCCCTGCGCAACTTGCTGCGCAATGCCTTCAAATACGCCAGCAAGCAGATTCTGGTCAGCGCCGAATTGGTCGACAACCGGATTATGATCCACGTCGACGACGACGGTATCGGTATACCTGCCGAGGAACGGGAACACATCTTTTCGGCCTTCACCCGCCTCGACCGCTCGCGCGACCGCGCCACCGGGGGCTACGGGCTGGGGCTGGCGATTGCCCGGCGCGTCCTTGAACTGCATGGCGGCACGGCCACTGCCAATGCCGCTCCACTTGGCGGCGCGCGCTTCACCCTCGCCTGGAAAGCCCAGCAGTAAGTCGGCGGGCGACGCGGTTACAAAGCGTCATCAAGCATCAATCCTCGTTACGGCTCCACCACGCTTGCCCAACAGACGGCGTCGCGGCGGCTCTCTAGAATCCGAGCCATGGAACAACAACGACAATCCCACCAAGAGGAGCACACGAGGATGAATGAAATGAGCATCGAGAAATTTTTGGAATTGGCGCGCCACTACCTGTTCGGCATGATTGTCGTTCGGCAGCCCGTACTCGCCACCATTCCGGTCCGCCAGGTGCGCCGCTAATGGCCTTTGCCGACAATCTGCCGATCAGCGAAAGCCTTGGCGTTTTTGTCGGCGTCGCGGGCTTTGATTGGCTAGCCGACGGCCAGGCCGAGCCACTCAAGGCGGCAGTTGTGGCAGTGGCTGCCGGCGCCGTGATTCTCGCCGCTCGCCACTGGCTGAAACGTCGCCGCAAGGACTGAATCACCGATTTACCTCCCTCTCGAAATCCCCCCTTTCGAGACCTCCCTGTTACCCCGCCCTCGTGGCGGGGTCTTTTTTTGTCAACCGCCAGCACTGCCATCGGGAAAAGCGCCCCCTTGGCCGGACCGGCCACACCACCCTCCCGGCAGTTCAGACCTATTACTTTAGTTATTGATAGGATTACCTGAGCATAGTAGTATGAATTTGCATTGAGCTGCTGACTGGCAACGCCTTGAAAACCAAGACGTTCCGCGCCAAGGGAAGGGAGTTATGTTTCACACGAAGCTGACTGTGCAGGGCCATCGGCATCTCGCTTGCGGATTGCAAAATCCTGTTCATTCCCTCACCGGCAGCCGGTGCCGGGGAAAGCATGCATAACCTGCCCGAGCCCATTCTCCAGGCGATCGAGTCGGGACGGATTCCATCGCCGCCGCAATTGCTGCTTCGCCTGCTGCAACTGGTCGATGACGATCAGACAACGATGGGCGATCTGGCCACCCTGGTCAGACAGGATCCGGGACTGTCCGCCAAGGTCCTGAGCATTGCGAACTCGCCGGCATTGCGGCGGGGCTCCGAACTGAGAAGTCTGGACAGCTGCCTGATCGCGCTCGGCACCCGTCTGGTCCGTTCGATTGCCACCTGCCTGTCGATTCAAAGCCTGTTCGAGCGCCACTCCGGCGTTTCCGAAGCCGACATCTCCGGTTTCTGGGTGCACTCACTACTCGTCGCCGAGCTCTCGCGCAGCCTGGCTGTCTCGGCCGCTCACCCGCACCCCGACGAGGCCTACCTGGCCGGCCTGCTCCACGATGTCGGACAACTCATTCTGCTCACCGCCCTCGGTGAGCCCTACGCCCAGCTCCTGGCCAGCACCGCCGACGAGGACGCAATACAAGCGGCGGAATCGGCACGTTTTAGCGTTCATCACGGAGAAATCGGGACCTGGCTGACCGAACAATGGCAGCTCGATTCCTCGTTCGCGGACGGCATCCTTTTCCACCATGCCCTGCCGCAGGATATCGTCACCGCCGCTGCGCTTCCCCAGATCGTCTGGCTAGCCCACGCCATCGCGTCACACGAAGAGATCGCACCGGAACTCGTCGCCTTCCACCAGCAGTTGACCGCCTCGGCCACCGCTGCCGACCTTGACAGCCTGCGCCAGCAGGCCGAGCAGCAGACCCGACAGATTGCTGAGGCACTCGGTTTTCATCCGCCTGAAAAATTTTTCCCTCTCCATGCCTGGGAGAATCTGCCGGCCACCCCGCCGGCAACCCCGGCAAGCGCCGCCGAAAGCGAACTGTCCGCCATGATCAGTGGCATGGCCCTGCTCCAGCCCTTGCAGCAGGACTTGTTCGCGCTTGAAAGCGACGCCGAAGTGCTGCTTTCGCTGAAGGAATCGGCCCGGATCCTGTTCGATCTGAACCGCCTGGCCTTTCTGCTTTACAACCCGTCCGAAGGCAAGCTTTCCGGGGCGGCCATCGGCGACCAGCCGGCGCTTTTCCGACAGGTCGATATCCCGCTCGAAGCCCATCGCTCGCTGGTTGCGGCAGCGGCCATCCAGAACAAGATACTCACCTCCTTCGATCCCGCGGCTACCCCGCAAGGGTCGTTGATCGATATCCAGTTCGCCCGCGCCCTGGGGAACAGCGGCCTGCTCTGCATCCCGATGATCGGCCGCCAGCGGATTTCCGGCGTCATGATTTGCGGCCTGAGTCAGGCCCAGTATTCCCGCCTTGCCAAACGTTTACCTTGGTTGCTCAATTTCGGCCGCATTGCGGCGATCAGCCTTGATGCCCTGCAGGAAGCCAAGGACTATCGCCAGCAAGCCGAAAAGGAAGCCTCCAGCCGCTTCAACCGACAGGCGCGGCGGGTGATTCACGAAGCCGGCAATCCGCTGGGCATCATCAAGAGCTATCTGCGGATTCTCGATCGCAAACTGCCTGCCGAAGCCGGCCTGCGGCAGGAACTCGAAGTCTTGAACGAAGAAATCGACCGCGTCGCCAGCATCGTCGGGCGGATGAGCGAAATTCCCCAGCAGCCGCCCCCGGCCAGCGGCCTGGATGCCGGCGAACTGGTCAATGAACTGCTGCTGCTCTACGGCGACGCCCTGTTTCAGGCTCGTGGAATCCGCATCGAAGCGCCCCTGCCGGCCGAATCGCTGCGGGTCAATTGCGAACGGGACAGCCTGAAGCAGATCCTGCTCAATCTCTGGAAAAATGCCTCGGAAGCCCTGGTCGCTGGTCAGCAATTCAAGATTTCCCTGACCGACCACGTCGTCCACGATGGCACGCCCTACGTCCAGGTTCGGATGGATGACAACGGCCCGGGGATGTCCGATGCGGCCATGCGCTCGATCCACCAGCCGCCGGAAGACAGCGGCTCCGGGCCGCGCGGCATGGGCCTGGCGATCGTCGGCAGCCTGGCCAGGCATCAGCGCATTCCGATCACCTGTCGTAGCCGGGCCGGCAAGGGCACCAGCATTGCCTTGCTCCTGCCCAAACTTGAATCTCCTTCATCCGGAATCACACCGCATCCGGAAGCCAGCAGCGCCTTGCCCGTGTCAGTCAACGGAGTCGTCGCAACATGAATTCAGCTTCAGGCATCAGCCCCGTCAAGCCCATTCCGGACATCGTGCAGACCCAGCGCATCCTGATCGTCGACGACGAACCCCGGTTTCGGACGGCCTACCGCGAACTGCTGGCCGGCTCCGGGCGCAGCATCGAGGACTGCAGCTCCGGCAAGGAAGCGCTGACCCGCCTTGATCGCCGCGACATCGACGTCGTCGTCCTCGACCTCAAGCTGCCCGATGTCGGCGGCATCGAGATCATGGGCTGGCTGACCCGCAACCATATCGCGACCTCGGTCATCGTCTTCAGCGCCGACGAATCCATCGACTCGGCGATCCAGGCCCTGCGCCGGGGGGCCTTCGAGTTCATCCGCAAACATGGCGATCCCAGCGAACTGATCGAAAGCGTGGACCGCGCCTTGCGCCGGCGCCGGATCGAACAGGAACACGCCCTGATGACGGCCCGCCTCGAACAATCCGAGCGCCTGCACCGTTTCCTGGTCGAGCAATCGCCCGACCTGATCTACACCCTCGACTGCAATGGCCGCTTCATTTTCGTCAACGGCCGGGTCGAGTCGCTGCTCGGCTACACGCGCGAAGAGCTGATCGGCCAGCACTATTCGGTCATCGTCCATGAAGACGATATCGAGCAGGCGCATTACGCCTTCAACGAACGCCGCATCGGCGAACGGGCGACGACCAATTTCGAAGTCCGGCTCAAGAACAAGCAGACCAGCGTCCGCCATTTCGAAAACCGGATGATCGTCGCCATACTCAGTTCGCAGGGCATATACGCGCTGGACGGCGAGGCGCCGCAACAACACTTCATCGGCACCTCCGGCGTCGCCCGCGACATCACCGAACGCAAGCGGGCCGAGGAAATGATCGCCTTCCAGGCTTTCCACGACCTGCTCACCGGCCTGCCCAACCGCACGCTATTCCTCGACCGCCTCGAACTCTCGATCACCCAGGCCACCCGACGCCACCAGCGCCTCGGCGTGATGTTCCTCGACATCGACCGCTTCAAGCTGATCAACGACACCTATGGCCACGCCGAAGGCGACCAGCTGCTCAAGGAATTTGCCCTGCGCGTCCGCCAGTGCCTGCGCTCCGGCGATACGCTGGCGCGTCAGGGCGGCGACGAATTCACCGTGCTGCTGCCCGACATCAGTTGCGCCGAGGACGTCGTCACCATCGCCAAGAAGATGCTGGGCGAACTGAAGCGCCCATTCACCGTTGCCGAGCGCGACTTCATCGCCACCGTCAGCATCGGAATCGCCGTCTATCCGGATGATGGCAAGACGCCGGAAGAGCTGATCCGCAATGCCGATATCGCGATGTATCAGACCAAGTCGACTGGAAAAAACGGCTATGTCGAGTTTCAACCGGCGATGAACACCTGTCATATCGAGCGCATCTCGCTGGAAAACGACCTGCGCCAGGCCATCAAGCAGGGGGACCAGTTCGAGCTGCATTTCCAGCCCCAGATCAGCCTGTCGCAACACCGGGTGATCGGCTTCGAAGCCCTGATTCGCTGGAATCACCCGACCCAAGGCCTGATCGGCCCGGATGCCTTCATTCCGCTGGCCGAGGAATCCGGCATGATCGTCGCAGTCAGCAACTGGGTTCTCGATGCCGGTTGTGCCCGGCTGGCCGAACTGCGGCGCCAGGGATTCGTCGATCTGAAACTGGGCATCAACCTCTCGCCCCGCGAATTCGAACGGGGCGACCTGTTCGAGCGCGTCACGACGCCGCTCAACAGCCATGGCATTCCGCCCGAAGCGATCGAGATCGAAATCACCGAGAGCCTGCTAATGAAGGACGCCGAAACCATCATTGCCAAGGTGCGCCAATTGCGGCGGACCGGCATGCGGATCTCGATCGACGATTTCGGCACCCGCTATTCGTCGCTCAACTATCTTCGTCGCTTCTCGATCAGCAGTCTCAAGATCGACCAGTCGTTCGTGCGCGACATCGGCAACGGTCACGGCTCGAATTCGATCATCCACGCCATTCTCGGCATCGCCCGCAGTTTTGGCCTGCACGTGCTGGCCGAAGGGGTCGAGACCGAGGCCCAGAAACAAGCATTGCTCAGCCTGGGCTGTGACGAAATGCAGGGATTCCTATTCAGCCGCCCGCTACCCGCCGCGCAACTGGAAGACTTTCTGGCCCAAAACCGCCAAGCCTGAGGCACCGCAATTACCGTAAACAACGGGCTTGCCGTATAGCCTGGGCAAACCACGCCTGACTTTCCGCCCCCCGTACCGGGGGCGTGCAGCGCCATCCGCGAAGCAGAAGACACTGCCCAAATATGGGGCAGGTGCGACAGCTTTTGAACTTCCCGACATCGCCAATGTCATTTAGCCTGTAAGAGCAGTCCAGGCAGTCAGAGAATGATCGGTGCTGATGCGGGAGAAAACGTATGAAACGTACTCTGCTGGCCGCTATCGCGGCATTCGTCACCCTTGCCGCTGGCATCGGGATATTTCAGAACCAAGACCACAACTTCGGCGACGCCTTCGCCGAAAATGCCCCAGCCAGCGCCACTCCACCGCCGGGCAAGCCCTCCCCGAAGTTTCTGCGGTCGATCAGGACGTCCCCTACCACGAGGCCTGTGCCCGTGAAGGACTCAACGAATCCGAGTGCGTCGGCCGCCTGATCTGGTTCAAGGCCACGGCCGGCAACGAACGCTTCCACACCTACACCTTCCAGCAACGCATCGGCGTGCTCGTCGACTGGTTCCGCGTCCTGCGTGCTGACCAGCGCGATGACCGGTTCTGGGCCTGGGGCATCATCAACGACCCGGCCTGCTGCAAGCCGGGCGACCCCGACTGCCCGGCCAAGTCGGCCGATGAAACCTATGGCTTCGACTGGTGCCCGGGCGACGACGTGCTACTCAAATACGTCGGCAAGCCGGGCTATGTCGATCCGGCCTGCGGCCTCAAGGATGCCGCGCTCGACCCGGACGACCCGCACAGCCAGGGCGGCAAGGCCGACCAGCGCCATTCGGCCTGCGACCTCAAGTTCGGCACCTCGACCGGGGCGCTGGGCCTGCGCAAGTTCCCCAACCCGCGCTTCGACGCCGCCAAATGGCAGGCACTCAATGGCGGCAATGCCAACTGGTCCGGATTCAACGCAACCAAGGCCGCTGCCACCGGCATCGAATCCGACACGCGCGTCTCCAAACTGGCCGACGCTTCGGTCGAGCCCCCCTTCCTGATCGGCACCACCTGCGGCTCCTGCCACATCGCCTTCGACCCGCTCAATCCGCCGGCCGACCCGGCGCACCCCAAATGGGAAAACATCAAGGGCCTGATCGGCAACCAGTACACCCGGATGTCCGAACTGCTCGGCTCCGGCATGCCGAAGAGCGCCCTCGAATACCAGATGTTCGCCCACGCCCGGCCGGGCGTCACCGACACCTCGGCGATTTCGCACGACCAGATCAACAACCCCGGCACCATCAACGCCCTGATCAACGTCGCCCAGCGCCCGGTATTCAAGGGCGAGAGGATCAACAAATGGCGCAAGACCACCACCTGCGACGCCGAGAAGGACGAGGACAAATGCTGGTGCGAACCCGGCCGCAGCGGCAAGTGCTGGCAGAAGAGCACGCGCGACGACGACACGACCACCGTTTTCCTCGGCGGCCAGAAGGTCGCCCTGCCCGGCGTCCATCACATCCTGAAAGGTGGCGAGGATTCGACCGGCGCCCATGAGGCGATCCAGCGCGTCTATTTCAATATTGGCTCATGCGCCGAGCAGTGCTGGGTCAATCACTTCTCCGACATGCGCCAGGTGGACCCCGAGCAGCGCGGTTTCGGCCAGACCTCGTTCAATGTGGGTCAGTGCCGGCGCGATTGCCCGAATTTCCGGGCCGTCGAGGACAGACTGCAAAACGTGCTCGATTTCTTCGCTTCGGCCGAATCGGATGAAACCAATCTGCAGGCTGCCCGCGCCAAGAGCAAGACCGGCAGCTATGCGCTGGCCGACCTCGCCGCCGACCTCGACAAGGAATTTGGTGCCGGCGCCGTCAGCCGCGGCCAGGCCGTCTTTGCCGACAACTGTGCGCGCTGCCATTCGAGCATCCCGGAAAGCACCGGCGGCGCCTTCAAGAACCGCGATTTCGCCGCCCCAACGACGCCCACCCGCGCAAGGTGCGCGCCGACTTCCTGAGTAACGAGCAATCGACGCCGGTCACCGAAGTCGGCACTTTCCGCTGCCGATCACTGCACTCCAACCACAAGGCCGGCCACCTCTACATGGAATACGCCTCCGACACGCTACGCAAGCAGCAAACGGTGGCCGACATTCCCGAACGGCCCGAGCTCAAGGACGGCGGCCGCGGCTACCTGCGCAACATTTCGCTGGTCAATGTATGGGCGACGGCGCCCTTCATGCACAACAACGCCATCGGTCCCGAAATCTGCGGCAAGCCGGCTAATCCGGAAAACGATTTCCATCGTGCCCGCTACGTCGACCGCGACGGCAAGCTGCTTGCCGCCCAACCCGACTGCCTGCGCTACGACCCGACCGTGGAAGGCCGCTTCGAGCTCTACAAGCGCTCGATGCACGAACTGCTCAACCCCAAGGAACGGGGCAGCAAGCGCACCCTGACCAATGCCGACCTGATTATCGACGTCGGCATCCGCCCGCTCGACGGCAAGACAGAGAAGCCGCTCGGCGGCTTCGGCCAGGTCAGGATTCCGGCCGGGGCCAGCGCCGGGTTCCTCAACGGCCTGCAACACAAGCAACTGGTCGGCGACCTCTTTCTCGCCAAGCGCCACCCGGACAAGCTGGAAGCCGCCGGCAAGAAGGATCAATTGGCAACCCTGCAGGCGATGGCCGATGACATCCTCAAGAGCCCGGCCCGCTTCGTCGACATCCTCCGTGAGAAACGCGATTTCCTCAGTGCCAATTACCAGACCTGCACGCAGGAAATCGAAAACGAGGGCCACCGCTTCGGCGAGGACCTTTCCGAAGCCGACAAGAAGGCGCTGACCGCCTTCCTGGCCACGCTGTGAGCAAGGGGGAGATCATGGCAAACATCCGCACCCTGGGCGCCCTGGCTGCGCTCGCTAGCATCGCCACCCTCGTCGCCTGCTCCAAGCCGGAGCCGCCCAATATCGCCTACGCACCCTACGACAAGGGCTACCAGTCGAAGATGGACCTCGCCCAGGTCGATTACAAATACCCGATTCCGCCGGCCGAACTAGCCAAGATCACCCCAGACTATCTGGCCAAATTGGATCAGGAACAGCTCGACCAGCTCTACGGCCGCCTCGCTGCCGGCCCCATCCCGGACGGCGCCTTCGACGGCCGCATCCTGCTGCCGCGAGGCGAAAGCGGCAAATTCCGGCTGACCGAACTGGTCGGCGGCTTTACCGGCACGCTGCTCCACATCAAGGGCCTGGTTATCGAGGATGTCGGCGAAGCGCTATGGCGGGGCAAGGTTTTCTTCCGCGACGAACGGGTGCTGCGCAACCGCATCGAAGACCTCTCGGTGCTCAAAAAGATCGGGCTGGTCGAAGGCGAGCCGAAGAAGATGAACTACGACGGCAAGGAAACCTGGCTACTGTTCCCGGCCAAGCTCTACTGCGGCCAGAGCCTGCTCGATGCCCGCCGCGAGTCGATCATCATCGACTACTTTTTCACCGACGAAATCCCCGGTTATCAGGAGAGCCCGGACTATCTCGCCGGTCGACGCGGCCTCAAGGTGCGTGACGAAATCCGCATGATCCGCCCCGGCCTCTATCTCGGCCGGGCCTACCTGGATCGTGGTTTCGCACTTAATTTCACGCTCTATGACAAGGCCACCGACGAGCGCCTGCGCCAAGAGTTCGTCAAGACCGGCAAAGTCCAGGAAGACTGCTGGCCTGGCACGCAGACCCACACCGTCGCCATGGTCAAACCCTAGAGGCCGGCAATGGGAGCCCGCCATGCGCTTGCCTCTCCTCGCCTACCTGCTGACCCTCGCCGGCGGGCTGGGCACTGCCATGCCGGCAGCGGCTGAAACCCTCGCCCGGCCCCCGGCCTGGGTCGTCGATCCGGCCGCCCCCGGCGAAAACCTGCCGCCGGCTGGCCGCTCGCTGTTCGATCAGCTATTTGCCGTCAGTCGCAACGGTCGGGCGACGATCGAACTGCCTTTCCCCTTCGCCGCCCTGCTCGCCCGCCTCGATGGCGAGCTGGCGCGCGATCCGGGAAGCCCCCTGCCGCCTGCCAAGCGCGTCCTGATCCCGCTCGGTCGCTCGCTGCAGCGCAGCGCCGCCGCCCCGGATTATTTTGCCTACCCGCGCGTCGTGGTCGCGGTCGATGGCGAACCGGCCTCGCCCGCCGCCCTCTTCCTCAAGGACCGCCTCTACATCGGCTACCAGGAAAAATCCGCCGTGCTCGAGATCATCAGCTACAACGAGGCGGCCGGCCGCTTCGAGTTCCAGCTGGTCAAGGACTACCGGGCCGGCGGCCGGGCGCAGGTGGTCTATGCCAACCGCAGCCTGTGTTTCGCCTGCCACCAGAACGGCGCCCCGATCTTCTCGCGCGCCCTGTGGGACGAAACCAATGCCAATGCCCAAACCGCCGCCCGGCTCGCCGCCAACAGCCGGCACTTTTACGGCATCCCGGTCGAGCGCGGCATCGATATTCCCAACGCCATCGACAATGCCAGCGAACGCGCCAACGGCTTCGCGCTGACCCAGACGCTGTGGCGCGACGGCTGCGGCGGCGATGACCCTCCGGCCCGCCGCTGCCGCGCCGGCCTGTTCACCGCCGCGCTGCAGCTCGCCCTGTCCGACGGCCAGGCGTGGACACCCGATGCCCGTTTCGAGCCGATCGTCGCGGCGCGGCTGCGAGCCGAGGCCAGTCGCCGCTGGCCGGACGGCCTGGCGCTCGGCAATCCCGACCTGCCCAACCGCAATCCATTGCAGGACCTTGTCCAGTGGCCCGACGACGCGCCCGCCGGTGTCGCATCTGGCGACATCGCCGCCCGCTTCGACCCCTTGCTGCCGCGCCCGCCCCGTTCCATCTGGCAGGCCGCGGCACCGGAGGCGATGGCCATCCTGGTCGGCGGTCTGGCCGAATTCATCGCCGCCCCCGATCGCCGACGCCTCGCCGCGGCCCTCGCCCGGCAAGCCGCGATGCCGACCACGCGGCTCAGCGCCCCCTGTCGGATCGCCGCCCATCCACCGGCCTCGCGCTGGTCCATCCAATGTTCGCCGGCACCGGGAGACAGCGGTCCGACCCTGGCCGGCGAACTGGCCACCCGCACCAGCCGGCCGATTGGTGGCCGGCTGGCCCGCCTCGCCTTGCCCGATGGCACCGCCCTGAGCCAGCTCGAACTGGAAACAGCCGGCCCAGCGGCTGGCGGCGAGACGATATTCCTGCCCCGTCTCGACGGTCGCCTGCCACGGACCGCCGCCGGCCATGCGATCAGCCGCCTGAGCTGGCGCCGGACGGCCGGTGACGCCACTGGCGGCACCCTGGTCGTGGAAATCCGCGAGGAATTTGCCGCCATCGAACAGGCGATGGCAGCCCTGGTCGAAGATCCGGAAGGCGCCCGCCTGTTCGCGGCCACGCCGATTCCCCGGCAAGCCCTGCTCGCTGCCCTCTTCCGCCAACTCGGCCAGCCGCTGCCGGCCCCCTGTTGCCGCGCCGCCGCGGACTTGCCGGCGCCCCGCCTGGAAGTGCCGGCCGCCGTGCCCGGCAGCCCGGCACCCGCACCGACCGCACCCGGCCTGCAGGCCTTCTACCCCTATTGCGCCGTCTGCCACCAGTCGGCCGAAAGCTTTCCGCCCAACTTCCTGAGCGGCAGTCCGGATCAGGTGGCGGGCCGCCTGCGCCACTGCGCGCCGCGCCTCTACGTCCGCCTGGCGATGGCCGATCTGGCGCCGGAACAGCGCGCCAAGACCCCGATGCCTCCGGAAAGCATGCTGCCGGCCTTCGCCAGCGACTCAACCCACTGGCGGGCCAGCCCGGCCCGCCGAGCATTGCTGGCCCAGGTCGGCGACTGGCTGCGCGCCGAAAGCGGCCAGCCCGTGCAATTGTCCCAACTGCTGGCCGGCGGCTACGAGGCTTTGCGCCCCTGCCTGCCGGCACCGTAACCCAGACCACGAAGGGGAAGCATCATGGAGAAGGAACTCGCACCCGGCCCCAGCCCCTGGAAACGCCGTTTCATCGTGCTCTTCCTGCTCGCCGTCGCCCTGCCCGGGCTGATCGGTCTCGCCCTGCTCCGTCGTTTCAGCGTCGACGAAGCGGTCGATTACGCCAGCCCGACCGAGCACTTCAAGTACGGGTCGACTGGCGGCGAGCACGAGATGGGTTTCCCCTACTGGATCTGGCGCGCCCTGCCCGAAGTCTGCCCGCAATACCTGCCGGGCAAGGGCTACCAGTCGCTCGGCATGGTCTACGAGAAGAACCGCGACGGCAGCCCGCGCGACCTCCCGGTCGGCACCTCGAAGCGCCGCTACCAGGGCATCGACCGCGTCTTCGTCAATTGCGCCGTCTGCCACGTCAGCACCGTGCGCACCGCGGCCGACCAGCCACCGAACATTGTCCTCGGCATGCCGGCGGCGACCTTCAACATGAAGGGTTTCGAGGAATTCTTCTTCCGCTGCGCCGCCGACCCAAAATTTTCCAAGGAATACATCCTGCCCGAGATCGCCCGCCAAGGCGGCGACCTCGACCTGCTCGACCGCTACCTGGTCTATCCCGCCGCCATCGCCATCATGCGCGACCGGGTCCTGGCCCTGGCCGGGCGTTTCGACTGGGTGTTCAAGCAGCAGGAATGGGGGCCGGGCCGGGTCGACACCTTCAATTCGGCCAAGGTCATCTTCAATTTCCCGATGGCCCATCTCGACCCCAGGGAATTCGACGCCCCTGCCGACTTCCCCTCGATCTGGCGACAGCGGCAGCGCAAGGAGCCGAAGGAAATGCAGCTGCACTGGGACGGCAACAACACCACGGTCGAGGAACGCAACAAGAGCGCCGCCTTTGGTACCGGGACGACGCCACCGACCCTCGACACCGCCCGCATCAAGCGCGTCGAGGCGTGGATCATGGATGCCGCCCCGCCGCCCTTCACCGACTACTTCACCATCGACCGCGGCCTCGCGGCCCAGGGTGCCCCGCTCTACAAGACCTACTGCACCGCCTGCCACGGCGCCTCGGGCAGCGATTTCAGCGGCGAATACGTCGGCACCGTCGAGCCGCTGGCCAAAATCGGCACCGACCGCCGCCGCCTCGATTCCTACACCTACACCCTGGCCGTGAACCAGGCCACGCTCTACGCCGGCTACCCGTGGCGCTTCACGCATTTCCAGAAGACCCACGGCTACGCCAACATGCCGCTCGACGGCCTCTGGCTGCGCGCCCCCTACCTGCACAACGGCTCGGTGCCCAGCCTGCGCGACCTACTCGAACCGGCCGCCCGGCGCCCGAAAGCCTTCTATCGCGGCAACGACGTCTATGACCCGGTGAAAGTCGGTTTCGTCTCGAACATCAGCGAAGCCGGCGGCAAGAAATTCTTCCGCCTCGACACCGCCCTGCCCGGCAACGGCAACGGCGGCCACGAGGGCAAGGCCTACGGCACCGAACTGAGCGCCGGCGAAAAGGCCGCGCTCGTCGAGTTCCTCAAGACATTCTGAGAGGCACGCCATCATGACCTGCTCCAGCTCCTGCAAGACCTGGCTCAAATACGCCGCACTCGGCCTCGCCACCGTCGCCGTCATCGGCGGCATGATCGGCTACGACCGCGGCTTCCGCCAGTATCCGCAGCCCGACTGGGTGACCGCGACGCCGGAAATGCGCTTCAAGTACGGCTCGATCGGCGCCGAGACCGACGCCGGCGTGCCCTACTGGATTTTCTATGTACTGCCCCGGATCTTTCCGGAAAAGCTGACCCAGGACGGCCTGGTCATCCCCGGCGGCTACGCCTCACTCGGCGTTTCGTGGGAACAGGGCCAGGAACTGCCGATCGGCTTCACCAAGAAAACCATCGGCTTCGCCCGCGTCGCCAACAACTGCGCCGTCTGCCACACCACCAGCTATCGCGAGAAAATCGACTCGAACCCGGTCTTCGTCGTCGGCGGCTCGGCCCACACGACCAATGTCGAAGGCTTCTTCCGCTACCTCATCGACTGCGCCAAGGACCCCCGTTTCAATGCCGACATCCTGATGGCCGAGATCAACCGGGTAACCCATCTGGACTGGATCGACCAGCTGCTCTACCGTTTCCTGATCATCCCGATCACCAAGAAGCGCCTGCTCGAACGCGAAGCGCAGTTCGCCTGGATCTACCGCAAGGACTTCCCGGAATGGGGCCGCGGCCGCGACGATGCGATGAACCTGACCAAGTACTTCATGATCAAGGCGCCGATGGACGACACCTTCGGCCCGACCGACATGCCCTCGGTATGGAACCTCAAGAAATACGTCTGGGAAAAGGGCCACCGGATGAACTACGCCGGCGACAGCAACGACCCCTACTCGGTGATCATGGATTCCGCCCTCGGCGTGCTCGGCGCCCCGCCCGCCAACAAGGCCGACTTTCTCGACCAGGTTAAATGGCTGCAGGACTACCTTTCCGCATTGCCGCCGCCCAAATACCCCTTCCCGATCAACGCAGCCCGTGCCGCCGCCGGCATGACGGTATTTGACGCCAACTGCGCTGCCTGCCATGCCAGCGAAAAGACCGGCACACCGCTCCCCCTGGCCGATGTCGGCACCGACCGTGGCCGGCTCGACTCCTGGAACAAGGGCGCCGCCATCAAGGCCAATCAGGTCGTCAAGGAGATGGGCCTGGAACGCAAGGGCCTGGTCGAAGAAGACCTCATCGGCTACGTCGCCCCCTTCCTCGATGGCATCTGGCTCAAGGCGCCCTACCTGCACAACGGCTCGGTGCCCACCCTGCGCGACCTGCTCGAACCAGCCGCCAAGCGCCCCAAACTATTCTGGCGCGGCTACGACGTTTATGACCAGACGAAAGTCGGCTTCGTCAGCGATTCGCCGGAAGCCAAACGCGTCGGCACCCGACTCGACACGTCGACCATGGGCGGCGGCAATCAGGGGCACGAGTTTGGCACGGGGTTGTCGACGGCGGAGAAGGACGCGCTAGTGGAGTATTTGAAGACGCTTTAGCGCCGATTAACTGCAAGGGTCTCGCGGTTGGGCCCGGGAGGCTTGCACCATGAAAGACGAGAACTGCCACCCCGCCCCCACCAACGAGGCCGCGGACGAGTCACCCGTGGTCGAGGTGGTAATCGAGGTGCCACGCGGTTGTTTCCTGAAACGCGGCTCCACCGGGCACATCGATTTCATCTCGCCCCTGCCGTGTCCGTTCAACTACGGCTCGGTGCCGAATTATCTGGGGCTTGAAGGCGATCTGCTCGATGCGCTGGTGCTCGGGCCGCGTTTGCCCCTCGGTACGCGACTTCGGATCAGGGCCTGGGGCGCGGTGACCTTGACCGACCGCGGCATGAGCGACGACAAACTGGTCTGCAGCACCGCCCCGCTGACCGCGGCGGAGCGCGAAAAGGTGCTCCGCTTCTTCCGCTTCTACGCGCGCTGCAAGGCATTACTCAACCACTGGCGCCGCCGCCCGGGCCGCAATGCCTGCGAGGGCTGGCGTACGGCGAGCGAGGCGATCGCTCGTGCCGCCCCCGTTGACGGCAACTGGAAAGGGCCTCCGGTCAGGTTTTGAGATTTTCTGGCGCGACAGATCAGCCAAACGGTCTCACGCCGATCAGCCAGCCATGCAGGTAGGCAGCGAACAATGCCCAGGCGGCTGCACCGATGATGACCACCAATGCATCGCGCGCCGCGGTGCCAGAACGAGCCTTCGCTTCAGCGGTCGGTTCGCGCCGCCGGGCGGCGGCAAAATCGAGGACGGCCCAGATGAAGAAGGCGCCGAACAGCACCATGGCATGAGTGCGACCGTTGGCGATGAGATGCGCGAAGGCCCAGATCGCCACGCCCAGGATCATCGGATGGCCCACCACCGCCTTGATTCGGCTGCCGGGCACATAGGCGGCGACCAGCAGCACGAAGGCGGGAAGCGTCAGCAAAGCCGCCAGGTGGCCGGTCCACCGCGGCGGATGCCAGAGAAACTGGGCCTCAGCGCCGGCCAGCCCGAAACCCCAGACAGTCAGCCCCAGCCCCAGTGCGGAAAGCAGCGCGTACAAGCCTTTCCAGGGTTTCTCGCCAAGCCGGGCGATCTGCCTGCCGCGCCAGCCTTCGGCGACGATTCGAATGGAATGGGTGGCGAGAAAGAGCAGCAGGCCAATCAACAGTATCAGCATGGTCTGTTCCTTGAAGGGTGATTAGTAACCATCGTCCAGCGCCTGCTCGAATCATGTCATGGAGATTGTCGCATGCAGGCGGCCCTGTCAGCAGACGCGATGCCACGAGCAAAGGCGGCACCTGCTGCTACGGCAACACCGGCGCCGGTAACTGGCCAGACATCGAAATCGGTGGCCCCGGCTTCTGCGTCCCCGCCCAACGCTGGAGCGGCGGGTCGAATTCAAGGTCATCGGTTGCTGAGCGGTGCAGGTAGCACCGTCAGCGAGCGTTACAAAGAATGCCAGGAAGTGAAACAGACCGCTTGCCGGTCGCCCGCTAAAGTCATTCCACCGACCCAACCGCAGAAGGAGAAACCATGGAAAAGACAAAGAGCAAGGCCAGCAAATTTCTCAAGCTCGACCGCCTCGGCCAGCGCATTCTCCACGCCACCCGCGCCATTTCCCGGCGGCGCAAGGAACGCGCCGCACGGGCTTTCGAGCGCAGCCTGCTGCCGCTGACCTGAACGAATCAACCCCGAGCGATCGGCGGAAACCCGGAAAACCCGGTCAATCCGCCGATTTTTCGTGGACGATGCGCACGGCGCGCTGCGGGTAGGGAATCTCGACCCCGTGTTCGCGGAAGCTGCGCCAGATGGCGAGGTTGATGTCGGAGACGACATTGCCCTTGCCCTCTTCCGGATCGGCGATCCAGAAGCCCACTTCAAGATGGATGGCGCTGTCGGCAAACTGGGTCAGGAAGGCTTTCGGCGCCGGCTCGGCCTGGACCCGCGGTTGGGCCGCCGCGGCCTCGGCCATCAGGCGCATGGCCAGTTCGAGATCGCAGTCGTAGGCGACGCCGACCGTGGTCGCCAGGCGCAGGCTGGAGTCCGAATAAGTCTGGTTCTGGACCGTAGTGCCGATCAGCGTTTCATTGGGGACGATGAATTCGGTGCCACCCGGGTGCTTGAGCACGGTATAGCGCGTCGTGATCTGGGTGACCTGCCCGGCGTCGGCGCCGACCTGGATGATGTTGCCGATGCGGATCGAGCGGTCGAGCAGGATGATGAAGCCCGAGACGTAATTGCTGGCGATCTTCTGCAGGCCGAAACCGAGACCGACGCCGAGGGCGCCAGTAAACACCGAGAGTGCCGTCATGTCGATGCCGACCAGCGCCAGGCTGGCGACGATCGCGACCACCGTCAATAGCGCCTTGGCGACGCGGATGCCGACGATGCGCAGGCTGGAGTCCAGGGTATCGATCCGCATCAGCCGCGACTCGAACAGACCGGCAATCCACAGGGCGAGGACGACGGTCAGGAAGACGGTGAGCAGCCCGTGGACGATCTGCCACAGGTCAACCCGCTGCTTGCCGATGGCGAATTCGACCTGCTCCAGCGAATCGATGAAATACGGCGCGAGATCGGTGATGTAGAGCGCCAGCCAGCCCCAGACCAGGGTCGCGATGATGCGCTCCCAGGTGGTTAGCCAGGTGGCGCGCGGAAAGGCCTGGCGCAGCACGAAGACAACGCCGCGCACGAGAGCCATCGAACCGAGCAGCGGCAAAGCCAGCTTGAGCAGATTGACATGGAAGAAGGGTTTCAGCGCCAGCCGGGTGATGCCGACTAGTACCATCCCGGTCAGCGGAAAAGCCAGCCGGGAACCGGCATCGCTCAAGCGGCCGGCGCCCTCGGCGTGGCGTTTCTGCCACCAGCCGGCGATCACGAAAGCCAGGCCGAGGCAGGCCACCAGCGCCACCACCTGCCAGATGAAATCGGGGTCGCTGAAGTCCGCCCAGAGATCGTTGAACAGTTGTAGCGCCGGGTTCTTCTGGCTCATGCCTGGCGGTCCAGGACGGCAGCGAAGAAGCCGTCGGTATTGTGCTGGTGCGGCAGCAGGCGCAGGGTATCGCCTTCAAGTTGTATGCCGTGCTTGGCCAGGATACCAGCCGCCGGGGTCAGCTTGAAGTCGGGATGGCTGGCCAGGAAGGCCTCGATGATCGCGTCGTTCTCCGCGGTCAGCAGACTGCAGGTGGCGTACACCAGGCGGCCGCCCGGGCGCACCATCTTGGCGGCGGCGTCGAGGATGGCCGCCTGCTTGACGGTCAGCTCGGCCACCGAATCTTCGCTCTGCCGCCATTTGAGGTCGGGGTTGCGGCGCAGCGTGCCAAGGCCGGAACAGGGCGCGTCGACCAGCACGCGGTCGGCCTTGCCGGCCAGGCGCTTGATCTTGGTGTCGCGCTCGTGCTCGATGCGGGCCGGATGCACGTTGGAGAGGCCGGAGCGGGCCAGGCGCGGCTTCAGCTTGGCGAGGCGCTTGTCGGAGACGTCGTAGGCGTAGAGGCGACCGGTGTTCTTCATCAGGGCGCCGAGCAACAAGGTCTTGCCCCCGGCTCCGGCGCAGAAATCGACGACCATTTCGCCGCGTTTCGGCTCGAGCAGGTAGCCGAGCAACTGGCTGCCTTCGTCCTGGACCTCGAAGGCGCCTTCCAGGAACAGCGGATGCTTGGCCAGGGCCGGCTTGTCCCGCAGGCGGATGGCGGTCGGCGACAGCGGGCCGGGCACGGCGGCGATGTCGTCGGCGGCGAGGCGGGCGAGCACTTCCTCGCGCGTCGTCTTCAGCGTATTGACCCGCAGGTCGAGCGGCGCCGGCAGGTTCAGGGCGTGCGCCAGCTTCTCGGTTTCCTCCGCCCCGAACTGGGCTTCGAGCCGGGTGTAGAGCCAGTCCGGCAGGTCGTTGCGCACGGCCGGGGCGAATTCGCTCTCCGGCATCGCCTTGGCCGCGGCCAGCCATTCTTCGTCGCTGGCCTTCAAGACCGGCGCCAGTTCGCGCTGGCTCCAGCCACGGGTCACGGCGAGAGCGGCGAGCAGCCGGCTGCGATCGCTGAGCTTGCCGGCGCAACGCGCCTCCAGGCTGCGCCCGCGACGCAACACGGCGAACACGGTTTCGGCAACGAAGGCGCGGTCGGCATGGCCCAGTTCGCGGTGTTCGCGGAAATAGCGCGAGACGACGGCGTCGGCCGGGTGGTCGAAACGCAGCAACTGGCCGAGAACGGCCTCGGCATGGGCAAACAGGGCGGGTGTGAAGCGGGCTTTCATGGCATTCCTAATTCGGTGGCGACCTGCTCGAAGCTTTCGCCCTTTTTATCGGTGAAGCGGATTTTAACCGGCAAGCGCGCCCGATCGAGCGCGATCCAGATTTCGGTGACGTTATCGGTCATCGCCCGCAGGTGCAGGGTACGAAAACGGCCGGCCGGCACTTCGATCTCTTCCTCGCCCAGCGAATCAAGCTCGTAACGCTCGTATTTCTTGCCGGTAACGACGCCCAGGCTGCTGCCCTCGGCCAGCTTGCCGAGATAAGCCAACTGGTAAGTCAGCGACAGGATGTCCTGGGCACCGGGCGCGATCGGCCGCAGGCTGCCGTCGCGGGAGAGGCGCACTTCGCGGCTCGCCCAGTCGAAATCGGCGTTTTCGTTGGCATCCTTGCCGTTCTTCAGGCTGCGGAAACGCTCCGGCTGCAGGCCGCCGGCGACCAGCCGGCCACTGCTTTCCTGTTCCAGGCGCGCCGGCCGCAGCAGGGCCGCCAGACCGCTGGTCTCGGTCACCCCGCTCAGCCGGTAACGGCCGTCCTCGGTGAATTCCCAGCGATGCTCGGCGCGCCCGACCTGCAAGCCCAGCGATTCCTTGTAGATCGCGAAGCGGATCACGCCGCTGGCCGGCAGCACCGGCTTGGCCGGCTCGGAAACGGCAAGCGTCGGAGGCGCTACGGTTTCCGGGGCGGCTTCCGGCACGTCGGCCACCGGCACTTCGACCGGCTCCGCCACGGTCGCCGGCGAGGGCTTGGCGGTGGCCAGCGGGCCGGGCTTGGCCGGCCGGGCCGGCGGCTTTCCGGCCGGGCGCACCGCCTCGGGCACCGGCGGCGGTGGCGGCGGCTGGATTTCCGCTTGCAGGGGCAGCGGCTCCGGGCCACCGCCGAACAATTCGACATCCGTTCCGAACAGCGCGACGCCGTGGATGGCCAGCGAACCGACCAGGGCGACGAGCAGGACGATCGGCATCGCGGCTCAGCGCACCTCGGGCGAAATCAGCACGGCGCCTTCGGCCATCCCGGCGTCGAGGCGAACCCGGCCGCCCTCGAGGCGCAGGCGCCCCTCGGCGAACCAGCGCACGGCCTGCGGATAGACCTTGTGCTCCTCACACAGCACGCGGGCAGCCAGCGTCGCTTCGCTGTCGCCGTCGAGGACCGGCACGGCGGCCTGGATGATGACCGGGCCGTGGTCCAGGGTCGGCGTCACGAAATGCACGGTGCAGCCGTGGATGCGCACCCCCTCGTCGAGCGCCCGCTGATGGGTGTGCAGGCCGGGGAATGAGGGCAGCAGCGAGGGGTGGATATTGACCAGCCGGCCTTCGTAATGGCGCACGAAACCGTCGCTCAGGATGCGCATGAAACCGGCGAGCACCACCAGGTCGGGCGCGAACTGGTCGATGCACTCGGCCAGCGCGGCGTCGAAGGACTCACGCCCGGCAAAGGCCTTGTGGTTGACGAAATGGGTGACGATGCCGGCGCGGGCGGCCGTCTCCAGGCCAGCGGCATCCGGCCGGTTGCTGATCACGGCAGCGATGTTGACGGGCAGATCGCCGGCATCGCGGGCGGCGATCAGGGCCTCCATGTTGCTGCCGCGGCCGGAAATCAGGATGACGATATTCTTCATTTCAAAAAACTCACCGGTAAAAAAATGGTGCTGACCACGGACTGGCTCAGCCGGGAAAAAGTGCGGCCGTTACGATCGGCGACGATCTTGGCCATGAAATCGAGCAGGCCCATCAGGCGGCCAAATTCGCGTTCGAAGGAGAGGTTGCGGTTGGCCGGATCGAGCTCGTTGGCGAGCAGGAACAGTTCGCCTGCCGCGTTACGGTCGTTGCCCAGTTTCCAGACCGCGACCTCCATGTTGCGGGCGCAGTTGTAGAGCTTGTTTTCATTGAGGCCATCGAGAATGTAGAACTCTTCCTTGTATTCAAACGCCGCATCGGCCATGGTCAGCAGGCCCAGCATCAGGGCCGCGACGCGATCGCCGGTATAGGTTTCGCTGAAGGCCAGCGCCGCGGCCTGCCCTTCGCGCAGGCCGCCGAGTTCCGGCAGGCTGCGGTAGAAGCGGTTCTTCAGCCGCTCGAGTGCCGCCTCGCGGCTGGTCACCCCGGCCTTCTTCCATTCCTTGGGGTTGCGCCGGTATAGCTTGTCGGCAATCAGCATCAGGCCGCTCATGACCTCGGCGCGATTGGTATCAGCGATGCGGTCGACCTCGGTTTTCAACAGATATTTGGCATCGACCGCCGATTCGGTCCGTCCATCCTTGCCCATCTTGGTGGTGCAGGCCGTCAGCGTCAAAGCCAGCAGGACGGCCAGCCAGCGCATCAGGCTGCCTTGCTCTTCACATAGCCGATTCCGATCGGGATCAGCGAGGAAATGATGATGCCGATGATGATCAACGACAGATTGGCCTTGACCCAAGGGATGTTGCCCAGCCAGAAACCGGCCAGGCACAGCGAAACGACCCAGCCGACGGCGCCGATCAGGTTGAAGAGCGTGAATTTGGCGTAGGACATTTCACCGATCCCCGCCACGAACGGGGCAAAGGTCCGGAACAGCGGCAGGAAGCGCGAAATCACCAGCGTCTTGCCGCCATGCTTCTCGTAGAAGGCATGCGTCTTGATCAGCGCATTGCGGTTGAAGAAGCGCGAATTTTCCCAGTGGAAGACCTTGGGGCCGAGGAAGCGGCCGATCTGGTAATTAAGCATGTTGCCGAGGATGGCCGCCGCCGACAGCACACCGATCAGTACGAAGATGTCCATGCCGCCCTCACCGATCGCGGCCAGCGCCCCGGCCACGAAAAGCAGCGAGTCGCCGGGCAGGAAAGGCGTGACGACGAAGCCGGTTTCGGAAAAGATGATCACGAACAGGATGCCGTAGATCCACAGCCCGTATTGCTGGACCAGCACCGCCAGATGCTTGTCGAGGTGAAGGACGATATCGATGAACTGGGAAAGGATTTCCATGCGCTCGCGCCGGGGTTGGGAAAGCCGAGATTCTACCGCAAGCTATAATCCGGCCATGCCGACGATTGCCCGCCTTCCCGACCTGCTGATCAGCCAGATTGCCGCAGGTGAAGTGGTCGAAAGACCCGCCTCCGTTCTCAAGGAACTGCTCGAAAATAGCCTCGACGCCGGCAGCAAGGCGATCCAGGTCCATCTCGAAGAAGGCGGGGTCAAGCTGATCCGCGTCACCGACGACGGCTGCGGCATCGCCAAGGAGCAACTGGCGCTGGCCCTGACCCGCCACGCGACCTCGAAGATCGTCTCGCTCGACGATCTCGAACGCGTCGCCTCGCTCGGTTTTCGCGGCGAAGCGCTGGCTTCTGTGGCCTCGGTCGCCCGCTTGGCGATCAGCAGCCGCGAACGCGGCGCCAGCCACGCCTGGAAACTCAAGGCCGAAGCGAACGCCGAGCCCGAACCGGCGGCCCTGATGGCCGGCACCGTGGTCGAGATGCGCGACCTCTATTACAACACCCCGGCCCGCCGCAAGTTCCTCAAGGCCGAGGGCACCGAGTTCGCGCACTGCGCCGATGCCGTCAAGCGCCTGGCGCTGACCCGGCCCGACGTCGCCTTCAGCTTGACCCACAACGGCCGCAACTTGTTCCAGCTCGCCCGGCCGACAGCGCCCGGCGCATCGCCGACATCCTCGGCGACGATTTCCTGGGCGCCGCCCGCACCCTCGAGGCCGCCGCCGGCCCGCTCGCCATCGCCGGCTTCGCGATCGACCCGACCCGCGCCACCGACGCCAAGGACGGCCAGTACGTCTTCGTCAACGGCCGTTTCGTGCGCGACAAGGTGATCGCCCACGCCCTGCGCGAAGCCTACCGCGACGTCTTGCACGGCAGCCGGCAGCCGGCCGTCTGCCTGTTCGTCACTATCGATCCGGCGCTGGTCGATGTGAATGTCCATCCGGCGAAGACCGAAGTCCGCTTCCGTGATTCGCGGGCCATGCATCAGTTTGTCTTCCACGCCATCCAGCGCACGCTGGCGGCGCCGGTCGAGAGCAGCGCCGGCGCGCCGCTGCCGGCTGCCGCCCAGCCCGCGCCGGGGACGTCGGCCGCAGGCGAAACGAGCGCCGTGGCTGCCGATTTCCGTTCGCCGGCCAGTTATGCCCCGCCGTTGCGCCATCAGGGCTCACTCGGCGTCGGCGAACCGGCCGCCGCGGCCTACCTGGCTTTCGCCCGCGCAGCCCAGGACATCGGCCAATCGCCCGCCCCGCACAGCGAAGTCGCCCCGCAATTCCAGCCCGCCGCCCCCGCTGAGCAAAATAGCCCGCCGCTCGGCTACGCCCTGGCCCAGCTGCACGGCATCTACATCCTGGCCCAGAACGCGCGCGGCCTGGTACTGATCGACATGCACGCGGCGCACGAGCGCATCCTCTACGAAAAGCTGAAGACCGCCTTCGACAACCGCCAGATCGCCACCCAGGCGCTGTTGATCCCGGCCGTCTTCTCGGCCGAAGCGCTCGACATTGCCGCCGTCGAGGAGCACAGCGCCGCCCTGGCCGATCTCGGCTTCTCGATCGCCCCGCTCGGCCCCAACCAGCTCGGCGTGCGCAGCGTGCCCGCGCTTCTGCAGTCGGGCGACCCTGCGGCGCTGGCCCGCTCGCTGATCGCCGAGCTGCGCGAACACGGCATTACCCAGCTCGCCACGGCGCGGCGCAACGAACTGCTCGCCACCATGGCCTGCCACGGTGCGGTGCGCGCCCGCCGCCTGCTCACCGTCCCGGAAATGAACGCCCTGCTGCGCCAGATGGAAGACACCGAACGCGCCGGCCAATGCAACCACGGCCGGCCGACGTGGACCGAGCTGACGATGGACCAGTTGGACAAGCTGTTCTTGCGCGGCCAGTAAACCAAGGGCACGGCTGAAGCAGACTTCAAAACCATTCAGAAAGGCTCCCCATGTCCATCCCCTGGCTTACGGTATTACAGAGTGTTCCCTGGTCCGATGTCATCAGCAATGCCCCCAAAGTGGCCGATGGGGCGAAGAAGCTCTGGAACACAATCGGCCGCAAGTCGTCAGCGCAGGACATCGAAACTTCGCCTGGAAACCCGGGCCACTCGCCCGAAACCCAAACGCTTGCGTCGTTACATGCGCAGATCGGGGCAATCGAGGCGGCGATGGCCGATCTGCACAATCAGCTGCTGGCATCCTCCGAGCTGATCAAGGCGCTCGCCGAGCAGAATGCGCTGCTCATTGCACAGGCGGAGGCCATGCGGGTGCGCCTGCGCTGGATGCTGGCGGCCATGGTCGCCATCGGCATTGCGACCGCCTACGGTCTGGTGCGGACCTTTTTAAACTAAGCGCTAACGATCGTCATCCTGCCAGCGCCTGCCGGCAATCGGCGCCCCGTCAGGCCGCCGTTACACTCGTGGCCTGGCGAATCGGCAGCCAGAGGGTGAAGGTGCTGCCCTGCCCGAGCTGGCTGGCGACTTCGATCCGCCCGCCGTGCTTTTCGGCAATGCCGTAGGAAACCGACAAACCGAGCCCGGTGCCCTTGCCGACCGGCTTGGTGGTAAAAAAGGGATCGAAAATGCGGACCATCAGTTCCGACGGGATACCGGCGCCGGTATCGCTGACCGCAACCCATACCTGATCGCCGACACAGCCGGATTTCAGCGTAATCCGGCCATTGCCCGTAATGGCCTGAGCGGCATTGACCAGCAGGTTCATGAAAACCTGGTTGATCTGCGACGGCCGGCACTCGACCAACGGCAGGGTGCCATATTCGCGGACGACCTCGGCCTTGTACTTGATTTCGTTGGCCACGACATTGAGCGTGCTCTCCAGGCCGGCATGGAGATCGACCCATTCCATGGCTATTTCACCGGTTCGCGAAAAGTCGCGCAGGTCCTGGACGATCCGGCGCACCCGCGCCGTGCCGTCGATCGACTCGGCAATCAGGTTGCAGATATCTTCGCGCAGGAATTCGAGATCGGCTTTGCGAGCGATCTCTGCAAACCGGCTACGGACCAGCGGCTGATCGGCGAGCAGCGGCTCGATGCCGGCCGTCATCTCGTCGATCGCGACCAGCAACTGGCCGACATAGGATTTCAGCGTGCCCAGGTTGGAATTGACGAAGCCGATCGGGTTGTTGATTTCGTGGGCCACGCCGGCCGCCAACTGGCCGATCGAGGCGAGCTTCTCGGACTGCAGCAACTGGTTGTGCGCCTCTTCCAGCTTCTGGATCAGGGCGCGCTGCGCTTCCTTTTCGCGCTGCAAGGCGCGGTTGATCCGTTCATTCTCGTGCAGGGCCATTTCCAGCGCCTGCGTCCGTTCGCGAACCTGGTTTTCCAGGGTGACGGCATTCTGGAAAATTGTGAAGGAGGAACCTTTGGCCCCCATGTCACGCTCGGCCCGGTTCATCAGCGCGTTGACCATCTTGTTGAGACGGGTCACCTCGGCTTGCAGTGCCGCCGTCTCGGGCACGGGAGGGGCGCCGGCGGGTTCAGCCATCGATCTTCTCGAGCGGGGTGCCGATCGCGATACCGGTAAATGTCTGGTTGACGTGGACACCGCCGTACTGCTCGCCGTAGGTACTGAAGCCAATCGTATTGTTGCGGTCGAAGAGGTCGGCCGTCTGCTCGGTCAGATGTTTCCGGGCGAGCTCCAGATTGCGCAGGATGCAATCGCAGCCGATGCACAGTTGAAGCGGTCCAATCTCTTCCTGGATGTGCCCGAAGGCCTGCTCGAGGTTGGAAACGATATCCGCGCCACGCGCCACGCGCAGGACCAGGCCGTCCTCGATGGCACAGAAGAAGGTCAGGCTGCCGTCGGGATTGACCTTCTGGACCGAACGCACATAGTCGGTGCCGTCGATGACGACAACGATCGGGGTTTCCGAATAGCGATCCGGCGTCAGTTCGGCGACCGTAACGCCGAGCACGCGGGCGTACTCCTCGGCGGCCGGGAGACCATTGATTTCCTTGACGACACGGTTCGTCGCATCGGCCTCGGTGACGACCAGGCGCTCCTTTTCGCTGACGAAATGCTGCGTTTTGAAGACCCGGAAGGGTAGCGGCGTGCTGACCAGGATCAGCAGGGTGCTATCGGTGTGGAAAGCCCCCTCGTGGAAGATCCAGGTACTGGCGAACTTGCGGTCGTCACCGGCCGAACCGCCGCAGAGCGGGATGTTGCCGAGGACCGACTGCAAGGTGTAGACCACCGGTTCTTCGCGCACCGACAGACCGTCGATCAGCAGGAAAGCAAAGGTATTGCTCGTCGACACCTCTGGCGAACGGCTTTCCAGACTCTGCAAAAGATTCTTGGCAAAGGTTTGCCCTGCGGAAAACTTGAATTGCTGCAGTAGCGGAAAGCGGTCGGCGGCAACGACGCAGGCGGCCGCAGGAAAACTGACGCCGGAGAGACTATGGCCGCAATAGCCGCCGGGACCGATTTCGCCCGCCGTGGTGCAGCCGAGCAGCGGTACGTCGCCGAACAGGCGATTCAATTCGTCGCCCAGTGCTTCGAGGTCGTATTCGCTGGAGCAAAAGAAGATGACCATGGCCATGTCGGGCTGGCTGACGCCGGCGTGAAATTCGCGCGCTGCCTGACGCGCGTCGACGGCACGCGTATGCGCGCGGCGGAATAGCGAATCGGTCGTCATACTGTCTCCAATATATTCAGTTAGTTATGTCCGGCGATCGGGTCTGACGTTCGGACCATTATCCCGTTTTTTCCCCGGAACAGGGGGCGAGCGCCCACCATCCATGGGAGAATTCCCACGGCACAGCCGCCGTCGGCTGTCATTTTCCCGGCTTGGGCGGCAGTTTCGTTGAACGCCGGACGCACGCCGCATTCAAACACCAGGCTTGCCAGCCTGAACCTGCGCCTAGCGCCGCGCCTCGACAATTGGTCCCTGAATGGAACACGACGTTTCCCTGATCACAACCTTCGCCGCCGCCTTCGGCTTCGCACTGATCTTCGGCTTCCTCGCCGAACGCCTGAAATTACCCGCCCTGGTCGGCTACCTGTTCGCCGGCATCGCCATCGGCCCGGCCACACCGGGTTTCGTCGCCGACATCGCGACGGCCTCCCAGCTCTCGGAAATCGGCGTCATGCTGCTGATGTTCGGGGTCGGCCTGCACTTCTCGATCGACGACCTGCTGTCGGTCAAACGCGTCGCCCTGCCCGGCGCCGTGGTACAGATGACGCTGGCCACCGCGCTCGGCTACGGCTTCGGCTGGTGGTGGGGGTGGACGCCCGGCATGTCCCTGATTTTCGGCCTCTCGCTGTCCTGCGCCAGCACCGTGGTCCTGCTCAAGGCGCTCGAGGCGCGCGGCATCCTGGACAGCATGAATGGGCGGATCGCCGTCGGCTGGCTGGTCGTCGAAGATCTGGCGACGGTGCTGATTCTCGTCCTGCTGCCGCCGCTGGCCGGCGTGCTGGGAGGCAGTAGCGGCGCCGAAGCGACGACTCCTCTCTGGCAGAGCATCGGCCGAACCCTGCTCGAAGTCGCCGCTTTCATCGCCCTGATGCTGATCGTCGGCCGCCGCGCCCTGCCCTGGCTGCTCTGGCAGGTCGCTCGGACCGGCTCGCGCGAGCTGTTCACGTTGGCAGTGATCGCCGCCGCGATCGGCATCGCCTACGGCGCCGCCCAGTTGTTCAGCGTCTCGTTCGCGCTGGGCGCGTTCTTCGCCGGCACAGTGATGCGCAATTCGGAATTCAGCCACCGTGCGGCCGAGGAGTCGCTGCCGCTGCGCGACGCCTTTTCGGTACTTTTCTTCGTCGCGGTCGGCATGCTGTTCGATCCGGCGATCCTGGTCGAACAGCCGTGGCAGGTCCTGGCGGTGGTTGCCATCATCATCATCGGCAAGTCGATCGCCGCCCTGATGCTGGTTATCGCCTTGCGCTACCCGCTCAACACGGCGCTGACCGTGGCCGCCAGCCTGGCCCAGATCGGCGAATTCTCGTTCATCCTGGCCGGCCTCGGCATGACGCTCGGTCTGTTCTCGGCCCAGGGCATGAGCCTGGTGCTGGCCGGCGCGCTGATCTCGATCGCCCTCAACCCCTTCGTTTTCGCCGCTGTCGAGCCGATCCGGAAGTGGGCGCTGGCACATTCGGACCTGGCCCGCGACCTCGAGCGCCGGGAAGACCCCTACGCCCAGTTGCCGATGAGCACCGAGCGCAAATACCTCGAAGGCCAGGTCGTGTTGGTCGGCTATGGCCGGGTCGGCCAGCGCATTGCCGAAAGCCTGCAAGCGCAGGGCACTCCCTATGTCGTCGTCGAGCAGAACCGGGAACGGGTCGAAGCCCTGCGCCGCCAGGGCACCGCAGCCGTCTCCGGCAATGCTGCCGAGCCGGAGGTGCTAATCCAGGCCCATATCGCCCATGCCGCCATGCTCGTCATCGCCACACCGGATGCCCTGAACCTGCGCCAGATGGCCGAGATCGCCCGAACCCTGAATCCCGCCATCGAGATCGTGCTGCGCACTCATAGCGAGGATGAGTCGGCGCTGCTGCGCAAGGAGGGGATCGGCACAGTTTTCTATGGCGAGGAGGAACTTGCCCGCGGCATGATCCATCATGTCCAGCAACGCTTCGCGCCGCATGCCTCGACAGGAAATACCTGACACCAACCTGCGCCAGCCAAGCCAAAAGGAATCCGCCCATGGCCAAATTGAGTCGCCTGCTTGCCGCTACCGACCTCTCCGCCCCGGCACGCCACGCCGCCGAACGGGCCGCCATCGTCGCCAAGGCGAGCGGGGCTACCCTCAACCTGATCCATGTCGCCTCGCTGGCACCGCTCGAAAAGCTCCGCCATCTGGTTGCCGAGTTGCCACCCGAGGTCGAACAACGCGTGATCGATAACTGCCGGGACGAACTGCATCATCTGGCCGCGACCTTGCTGGAGCAACATGGCGTCGCCGCCGGCAGCCATGTCGTAACCGGCCCCCTGCTCGACGAAATCGCCAACCTGGCCGACGCCATGGCCGCCGATCTGCTCATCCTCGGCGCGCGCGGTGCGAGTTTCATGCGCCATCTGCTGCTCGGCTCGACAGCCGAGCGAATGATCAGCCAGAGTTCGCATTCGCTGTTGGTGGTCAAGCAGGCCGCCCACGTACCCTACCGGAGGCTGCTGGTGCCGGTCGACTTCTCGCCATCGTCACGCGGTGCAATCAGTGCCGCATGCGCCATTGCCGGCGAAGCCGAGATCGTGCTGCTGCATGCCACCGTGATGCCCTTCGAAGGAAAACTGCGGTATGCCGGGGTCGACGATGCCGCGATCACGCACTACCAGATTGCCGCGCGCGCCGAAGCAATGCAGAAGCTGACCGAACTGCGCGCCGGCATCGGCGTCGATGCCGGCAAAGTCAGCCTGAAGCTCATCCTGGGCGATCCTTCACAGCACATCATCGAGCAGGAACAGGAACTGGACTGCGATCTGATTGTCATCGGCAAGCACGGCGAAAGCGCGCTCGAAGAACTTCTGATCGGCAGTGTCACCCGCCACGTGCTGACCGAATCACAGTGCGATGTCCTGGTTTCGCTGAACTAGCACTTGCGAGGGCTGCCGGAGACGCTCGACGCAGGAATCAAATCACCATCGGCTGATTTGGCAATTCGTCGGGATTGGTCGTCCCGGCCGGGAAATGCGCGGTCAGCAATTCGCCGGCCCGGCGGATGGCGGCCAAGGCTCCGCCCCGGTAGTCGCCGGCGGTGAAAGCGGCTTCCATGTGGCGGCAGATGGCATCCCACTCGGCCTGCGGCACTTTTGCCGCAATCCCGCGGTCGGCGAGGATCTCGACGCGCCGGTCGACGAGCTGGACGTAGATCAGGACGCCGCAGTTTTCTTCGGTATCCCAGACCCCCAGCCGGCCGAACAGGTCGGCCGCCCGCTGGCGGGCTGTGCGCTCTTGCCAGAGAACGGCGAAGGGCAAGGGGCCTTCGACGACAAAGCGGATTTCGCCGCGCTGGGTCGCCTCGGCGATTTCGACGGCAGCGCCGATTTCCGCCGACAGGGCCGGGCCAAAGCGGCGGGCCGCCAGCCAGGGCGGCACCAGCCAATGTTTCAATACGCGTCCAAGCTTCATCTACCAGCTCCCCGAGGCGCCACCGCCACCACCCGAACCACCACCGCCACTGAAGCCGCCGCCGCCCGACCCACCTCCGGAACCTCCGCGCGAGCCGCCGCTGAACAGCCCACTGAGCAGGATATCGAGGCCGAACACGGCGAGAAAAATGCCGAGCAGCGCCCCGCCAACGATGCCCAGCACGCCGCCGACGACCAGCCAGCCGAGGCCGCCAGCAACCCCGCCGGCGACGGCGCTGCCCAGCAGATTACCGAACAGGTGGCGGAGGACGGTGCCGCCGACAACCAGGGCGAACAGCAGGCCGAAAATCACCGCTTCGGGCAGGTCACCGAGCTTCCACTGCCCGCCGCCTTTGGTCAGGCCGTCATCCCTGGCCGCCGGTTCGGGCAGCGCCTCGCCGGCCACCACTTTCAGAATGGCGTCCACCCCAGCGCTGACTCCGCCGGAAATATCGCCGGCCTTGAACAAGGGCGTCATGACCTCGGCGATGATGCGTTTGGCCGTGGCGTCGTTGAGGGCGCCTTCGAGGCCGTAGCCGACCTCGATGCGCAGGCGCCGGTCGTCCTTGGCGACGATGAGCAGGACGCCGTCGTCGATGCCCTTGCGCCCGACCTTCCAGGCGTCGAACAGGCGGATGCCGAACTGCTCGATGGTTTCCGGCTGCGTGCTCGGGAGCAGCAGCACCACCACCTGCGCCCCCTGGCGTGCTTCGAGATCGGCCAGGCGCTGTTCCAGGCCGGCCTTTTGCTCGGCGCTCAGCGTCGCGGTCAGGTCGGTAACTCGCGCCGTCAGCGGCGGAATGGCCACCGGAGCCGCCGCCTCGCTGCCCGCTGCAGCCCAGGCCAGCCCGCCGAGCAGGCAAAACCAGAGCAGCGCCAGGCGAGCGGCCAGGTGGATCATCTCAGGGCTACTTCGCGGCCGGCTGCGGCGCGTTGAAATCGATCTTGGGCGCCGTGCTGATCGCCTTCTCGTCCTCGACCGTGAAATTGGCCTTGGCCTTCCAGCCCATCACCATCGCCGTCAGGTTGTTGGGGAAGGTGCGGACCGAGACGTTGTAGTCCTGCACCGCCTTGATGTAGCGGTTGCGGGCGACGGTGATGCGGTTTTCGGTGCCTTCGACCTGCGCCTGCAGATCGCGGAAATTGGCATCGGCCTTGAGTTGCGGATAGTTTTCGCTGACTACCAGCAAGCGGCCCAGGGCGCTCGACAGTTCGCTCTGCGCCTGCTGGAATTTGGCGAAGGCGGCCGGATCATTGACCAGCTCGGGCGTTGCCTTGAGGCTGCCGACGCCGGCCCGGGCCTCGGTGACCCGGGTCAGGACCTCTTTTTCGTGGGCGGCATAGCCCTGGACGATGGCGACCAGGTTGGGCACCAGATCGGCCCGCCGCTTGTACTGGTTGAGGACCTCAGACCAGGCGGCGGTGACCGCCTCGTCGTTGATTTGAACCTGGTTGTAGCCGCAACCGGAGAGCAGCGTGACAATCAGGGAGAGAAGGGCTAACAGGCGAAATTTCATGAGGGGAATCTCCCGGAAATGGAAAGCGTGCATAGCAATGAGCTTGCCGGGCAGGAAAGACGGCACGACAACGCGACACGGAGTCCCATTATGCCCCCTTTATTTTTTCATGCCCGCAGACTGATCGCGCCTGGCCCACCTGGCCGATTACTGGATCGGCTTGGCCAACTGACTCTTGACCATCGGCCCGACCGTCTGCCAGGCCCAGGAAGCGATGCCGACGACCAGGGCGGTACCGACCACGAGCTGGATCAGCAACGCGATCAGGTCGGATTGCTGGCGGCTCATCTTGCGCCCGGGATTGGTGGCACCGCAGCCCGGACAGGCCATGGCTGAGGTATCGACTTGATGACCGCAGGCGCGGCAGGGAACTAGCGACATGGAAGACCTCCCTCGGATTTGCCGATTATAGGCCGGAGGCTGTGTCGGCGAGCGTGATAGCATTCGCCGCCATGAACGACGCGCGCCAGCCTCCCGCCATACTGATCATGGGCCCGACCGCCTCGGGCAAGACGGCCGTGGCCATGGCGCTGGCCGACCGGTTGCCGGTCGAACTGATCAGTGTCGATTCGGCCCAGGTTTTCCGCGACATGGATGTCGGCACCGCCAAGCCGGACCGCGCGACGCTGGCCCGTTACCCGCACCACTTGATCGACCTGATTTCGCCGGAAGAGAGTTATTCCGCGGCCCGTTTCCGCGCCGACGCCTTGGCCACGATGGCCGCGATCAGCGCGGCCGGCAAGGTGCCGGTGCTGGTCGGCGGGACGATGATGTATTTCCGCGCCCTGCTCCACGGCCTGGCCGATCTGCCGCAGGCCGATGCCGGGCTGCGCGCCGCGATCGACGCCGAAGCCGCGGCCGCCGGCTGGCCGGCGATCCACGCCAAGCTGGCCGCGGTCGACCCGGCGACCGCCGCCCGCCTGCATCCGACCGACAGCCAGCGCCTGCAACGCGCCCTGGAAATCTACCGCCTGAGCGGCCGCCCGATGTCCGAACTGCTGGCCGAAAGCGAACGCCAGCGCCCGCCCTACGATTTCCTGTCGATCGGCCTGCTGCCGTCCGACCGCGCCGTGCTGCACGAACGCATCGCCCGCCGCTTCGACGAGATGCTGGCCGCTGGTCTCGACGAGGAAGTGCGGATGCTGCGCCGCAAGTACACGCTGAACCTCAACCTGCCCTCGATGCGCTGCGTCGGCTACCGGCAGACCTGGGAAGCGCAGGACGGCACCCTGCCGCCCAGCGAATTGCGCGACCGCGGCATTTTCGCGACCCGCCAACTGGCCAAGCGCCAGATCACCTGGCTGACCAATTCTTTCACGGCCGAGCACTACGACTGCCTGGATCCGAGACTGAGCGAACGGATCGCCGCCCGCACCGGCGAATTTCTGGCGGCCTGAGGGCGCGCCCTCAGGCCGCCAGATAACGCTCGATCGAGACCAGGACTGTTTCCTGTTCAAGCTTCAACCGGTTCAACAACACCACCAGTTGCTCGGGGCTGGCCGCCGGGTCTGCCCGCTCCAGAGCTTGTGCCGCCGCGTAAACCGCAGGCATGCCAAGCGTCCCGCTCGTCCCTTTCAAGGTGTGGGCCAGGCGATTGAGCTGATCCCGATCGCCCGCCGCCAGGGCGGCGTCGAGTTTCTGCGCGGTCGCCACATTGCTTTCGCAGTAGCTGCGCAACAACTTGCGATAGAGCGCCTGTTTGTTGACGACCTGACTCAGCCCAGTGTCGACATCGAGGCCGGGCCAATTACCGGATTCGTTGACCAAGCCGTGGCCTCCTCAGTCGGCCACCGGCTCGATGCGCGCCGCCAGCAGCGAATAGACGGTCGGCACCACGAACAGGGTAAAAAAGGTACCGAGGAGCAGGCCGCCGACGATGACCCAGCCGATCTGTTGCCGTGACTCCGCCCCGGCACCGACGGCCAGCGCCAGCGGCACCGCGCCGAGGACCATGGCCCCGGTCGTCATCAGGATTGGGCGCAGACGCAGGGCGGCCGACTCGATGACTGCCGCTTTCAGTTCCAGACCTTTTTCCTGCAACTGGTTGGCGAATTCGACGATCAGGATGCCGTGCTTGGTGATCAGCCCGACCAGCGTTACCAGGCCGATCTGGCTATAGACGTTGAGCGTGCCACCGGAGAGCCAGAGCGCGAGCAGCGCACCCGCCATCGACAGCGGCACGGTGAGCATGATGATGAAGGGGTCGCGGAAGCTCTCAAACTGGGCGGCCAGCACCAGATAGATGAAGGCCAGCGCCAGGCCGAAGGTCAGCGCCAGCGAGGACGAGGATTGCCGGAACTCGCGCGACTGGCCGTTGTAGTCCACCGCGTAGCCCGGTTTCAGCACCTTGGCCGCGATGGCGTCCATGGCGGTCAGCGCCTCGCCCATCGTGTAGCCCGGGGCCAGGTTGGCCGAAATGGTGACGGCGCGACGCTGGCTGAAATGGTTCAGTTCGCGCGGCGCGATGGTTTCGTTGATGCTGACCAGGTTGTCGAGCGAGATCATGCTGCCGTCGCGACCGCGGGCGTAGATGTCGCGGATGTCGTCGGGATTGCTGCGGTCGACATCCGCGACCTGGACGATCACGTCGTACTGCTCGCCGTCGCGCTTGAAGCGGGTGACCTCGCGGCCGCCGAGCAGGGTTTCCAGCGTCCGGCCGATGCTTTCCACCGGAATGCCCATGTCGGCAGCCTTGTCGCGCTTGACCAGGACCGACAGCTCCGGCTTGTTGAGCTTGAGGTCGGTATCGACATTGGTCAGGCCGGGATTCTTGGCCAGTTCGCCGAGGAACTGGCTGGCCGCCTGCTGCAAGTCCTCATAGGAGGCCGAGGTGGCGATGACGAAATTGATCGGCCGCTCACGCGGGCTCTGACCCAACGAAGGTGGCGTCACCGGGAAGGCCAGCACACCGGGAATCGCCCCGAATTTCGGGAACAGTTCCTTGGCGATGTCGGTGGAACGGCGCGTGCGCTCGCTCCAGTCGGTCAGGCCGACAAAAGCAATCCCCTGGCTCACCGTCGGGCTGCCGGCGACCACGAAGAAACGATCGACGTCCTTGGTCTGGCTGAAGATACCCTCGAGCTGACGGGCGTATTTCTCCGTGTAGTCGAGTGTCGCGCCATCCGGCCCGGAGAAGATGCCGAGAACGATGCCGCGATCCTCGACCGGTGCCAGTTCCGACTTCAGGGCCTTGAGCAGCAAGCCACAGGAAGCGGCAACGATGACGAAAGCGAGCATCACCAGCCAGCGACGGTTCAGCGAGGCGGTCAGCACCCGCTTGTAACCGACGTTCAGCCAGTTCAGAAAACCTTCGACGGCCAGGAAGACCTTGCCGTGCTTTTCCTCGTGCTTCAACAGCACCGAACACATCATCGGCGACAGGGTCAGGGCGACGAAGCCGGAAACCAGCACGGCACCGGCCAGGGTCAGGGCAAATTCGATGAACAGCTTGCCGGTGCGCCCGGTCATGAAGGCCACCGGGGCATAGACGGCGGCCAGGGTCAGGGTCATCGCGACCACCGCGAAGCCGATTTCCTTGGAGCCTTGCAGCGCCGCCTGCATCCGCGGCATGCCGTCCTCGATGTGGCGGTAGATGTTCTCCAGCACAACGATGGCGTCGTCGACCACGAGGCCGATGGCGAGCACCAGCGCGAGCAGGGTCAGCGTGTTGATCGTGAAGCCGAACATGAACATGATCGCGAAGGCGCCGACCAGCGAGACCGGGATGGTGACCAGCGGGATCAACGTCGCCCGCACATTGCGCAGGAAGAAGAAGATGATCGCCAGCACGAGCAGGATCGCTTCGCCGATGGTCTTGAACACGGAACGGATCGAGCGGTCGATGAAGATCGACGAATCGTAGGAAATATCGGCGCGCATGCCTTCCGGCAACTGCTTGACCAGGTTCGGCAATTCGGCGCGCAAGGCCTTCGACAATTCGAGCGGATTGGCCGTCGCCTGCTTGATGACGCCCATGCCGACCGCCGCCCGGCCACGGAAACGGACCGAACTGCGCTCGGCGGCCGGACCGATTTCGACCCGCCCGAGATCGGCGATACGCACCGGGTAGGCATTGACCGTCTTGACAATGACGGCGCCGAATTCCTCCGGCGTTTTCAGATCGGTACTGGCGACCACCGAAAATTCGCGTTCGCGGCTTTCGATGCGCCCGGCCGGGACCTCGACATTCTGCTTGCGCAGCGCATCCTCGACATCGGCTGGGGTCAGCTGGTAGGCGGCGAGACGCTGCTTGTCGAGCCAGATACGCATGGCGAACTTGCGCTCGCCGAAGATGCGCACATCGGCTGCCCCCGGCAGGGTCTGCAGCTTGGGCTTGACGATACGGTTGGCGATGTCGGTGACTTCCAGCGCCGAGTGCTGGTCGGACGAGAAGCCGAGCCAGATGATCGGGTTGGCATCGGCCTCGACCTTGGCGATGACCGGTTCGTCGACCGCGTCCGGCAACTTGTTACGGACGCGGGAGACGCGATCGCGAACGTCGGCCGCTGCCGAATCGGGCGCCCGCTCGAGCTTGAAACGGACGGAAATCTGGCTGTTTTCGGCTCGCGAAATGGAAGTGATCACTTCCACACCTTCGATGCCGGCCAGCGAATCCTCCATCGGCTTGGTGACCTGGGATTCGATGATCTCGGCCGAAGCGCCGCGGTAGTTGGTGGTGACGGTGACCACCGGCTCGTCGATTTTCGGATACTCGCGCACCGCCAGGCGATCGTAGGAGACGATGCCGAGCAGCATCACGACCAGCGACAGTACTGTGGCGAAAACCGGCCGCTTGATGCAGATTTCCGAAATTCTCATTTGGCGGCAGCCGTTCCCGATCCAGTTTGCGCACTGCCCGCCGATGGCGCGGCCGGAGCGCCCTCGCCGACCGCCAGGACCGCCATTCCTGGGCGCAGTTTCAACTGCCCGGCGGTGATCACGAGATCGCCATCCGCCAGCCCCTCGAGCACCTCGACCTGGGCCGCACGCCGCACGCCGAGCCGAACCTTGACCAGCGTCGCCTTGCCGTCGACGACCCGATAGACGGCCGGCTGCGCCCCCGGCACGATCGCCTGTTCCGGCACCAGCAGCACTGCCTTGCGCTCGCCGAACAGCAGGCGAACGCGTACGAACATGCCGGGGCGCAACTTGCCGGCGGCATTGTCGAGGCGGGCCCGGGCCGAAATCGAGCGGCCGACCGGATCGACCTGGGGGTCGACCGCATCGAGTGCAGCCTTGAAACGCTCACCGGGCAGCGCATCGCTGGTGACCTCGATGATCAGGCCCTTGTTCAGCCGACCAAGATAGGTTTCCGGGAGTTTGAAATCGGCGCGCAGGGTGGCGATATCTTCAATATTGATCAGATCCTGGCCCTCCTTGACGTAGTCGCCGATACTGACATTGCGCAGGCCGACGACGCCCTTGAAAGGAGCCTTGACCCGAGTCTTGGCGAACTTGGCCTCGGCCAGCTGGACCGCCGCCTCCTGGACACGCAAAGTGGCTGCTGAGCTGTCCACCGCCTGCTGGCTGAGAAATTTCCGGCCAAGTAGTTCCACGTTGCGCTGGTGGTTGCTTCGGGCCAGTGACAGATTGGCCTTGGCCTGTTGCAACTCAGCCTCCTGAATCGCCGCATCGAGCGCCAGCAGCAGATCACCCTTGCCGACCACCGCTCCGTCCCTGAAACCGATCGCTGACACCCGGCCTGCCACCTCCGGACGCAAGACCACCGACTCGTTGGACTTCAGCGTGCCGACCGCGGCAGCATCGTCGGAAAAGTCACTGGCCTTGACCCGGGCAACCTCGACCGCCATCGCCATCCCCGCTGGCGCCCCACTCGACGCGGCCGGGGCGCCCACCGGCGCACGATTGGCGTTGTAGGCGTAGTAGGCCAGACCCAGCAAGCCGACAATGGCGAGGGCGACAACTCCGAAATGGGTGTTTTTTTTCATGACGACGACCGGGGCTGGTGACTGACCCAACGGTCAGCAAAGATCGGATTGTAGCGAAGTGACTGGCGCCACAGAAAAAATTCCGGCCCGGTAGGCCAGTTTGTCGGGCTATCCGCCGTTGCTCTCACCAAAATCGGGCAGGCGCGGTGGTCGGCCGCAGGCAACGCAATCGTCATCGGCCTCGAACGCGGCATGACAGGCTTCGGCGCCGCGCGCCTGCCAGTCTCCCTTGAGCTTGGCCACCCGGACCAGGACGACGCCGGCTCGCAGCATGTCGAGATATTCGGCCACCCCGCGCGAGACATCGATGATCCGCCGCCGGTGACTGGCCGCCATCCGGTCATTGATCTTGACGATGGCGCAACGCTCGCTGTCCAGTCGACGCACGGCGACCATGGTGCCGAGCGGGAAGCGATTGCTCGCCGCGGTGAACAGTTTGATGTCGAAGCGTTCGCCGGTCGAGGTCTTGCGCCCCTGGAAGCCGCTGCCGTAGTAACTCGCATGCCCATGCAGACCGACGCGCTCGGCATCGAGCACCTCGGCCGAGCCGATCGCGACTTCGGGGGTGGCGACGCGCCGCGCATGCCGCGGGGGCGCCTTGATTTTCTTGCTGACCGCCGGCTTGGCCGACGGTTTCTTGCCCGTCGCCCAGACTTCCGACGAGACATTGAACAGCAGCAGGCCGCAGGCTAGCGCCGCGACCCGCCATTGCCATTTAGACCACGAGGGTCTGCGCTTCGTCACCCTGCCGCGCCCGGATCTTGCCGATGCGATAGACAGCTTCGCCCTGCGCCTTCAGTTCGGCCATTGCGGCTTCGGCATCAGCCGCCGCAACGACGACGACCAGACCAATGCCGCAGTTGAAGACACGGTGCATTTCGTTCTCGGCGACATTGCCTTCGGCCTGCATCCAGTCGAACAGCTTGGGACGCGGCCAGGCAGCCTTTTCCAGTTCGGCGACGGTATTTTCCGGCAGCACGCGCGGCACGTTTTCGAGCAGGCCGCCACCGGTGATGTGAGCCATGCCCTTGATCGTGACCTTTTCCATCGTTGCCAGCACTTGCTTGACGTAGATGCGGGTCGGCGCCATGACGACATCGGCCAGCGTGCGCTCGCCATCGAACTTGGCGTTCATGTCCGGCTGGGAACGCTCGATGATCTTGCGGACCAGCGAGTAGCCGTTGGAATGGGCGCCAGAAGAAGCCAGACCGAGCACAACGTCGCCCGGGGCGATGGACTTGCCGTCGATGGCTTTCGACTTTTCGACAACGCCGACCGCGAAACCGGCCAGATCGTATTCGCCGGCCGGGTACATGCCCGGCATTTCGGCGGTTTCGCCGCCGATCAGCGCGCAGCCGGCCAGTTCGCAACCCTTGGCGATGCCGCCGACGACGGAGGCTGCGGTATCGACATCGAGCTTGCCGCAGGCGAAGTAATCGAGGAAGAACAGCGATTCGGCGCCGAGCACGAGGATGTCATTGACGCTCATCGCGACCAGATCCTGACCGACGGTATCGTGGCGGTTCAGATCGAAAGCCAGGCGCAGCTTGGTGCCGACGCCATCGGTACCGGAGACCAGCACCGGCTCCTTGTAGCGCTTGGGCACTTCGAACAGCGCACCGAAACCGCCGATGCCACCGAGCACGCCTTCGCGCAGGGTCTTTTTGGCCAGCGGCTTGATGCGCTCGACAAGGGCGTCACCGGCATCGATATCGACGCCGGCATCACGATAGGAGAGGGAAGTATTCTGGGTCATGGTCCGGGAAATGTGCCAAGCGCGGAGGTTATCCGCTGGAAAAAAAAGCGATTTTACCCGAAACCGCCGGCCGCCCCTAACCGCGCCACAGGCCGGGGAATTCCGGCGGCCGGCCCGCCGCGGGCAGGCCGGGATCGAAGATCAGATCTTGAACTCGCCGACCGCGGCTTTCAGGCTGGCAGCCAGTTGTTCGAGCTGGGCAGCCGACGCGGAGACTTCCTTGATGACGGTACTGGTTTCCTCGGTCATCTCGGCGATTCCCTCGACATTGCGGGCGATCAGATGACTGGCCAAGCTCTGTTCCTTGAGGGCCGATGAAATGTCATCGACGGCCGCCAGCACCTTCTGCACGCTACCCTGGATTTTCTCCATCGAAATCCCGGTACTGCTTACCATCTGGACGCCTTCGTCGACCAGGATGCTGCCTTGCGCCATGCCGGCGACGGCGTCGTCGGTGCCGCCCTGCACCGACTGAATCATCGCGGCAATTTCCTGGGTGGACAGCGTCGTGCGCTCGGCCAGTTTTCTGACCTCATCGGCAACCACGGCGAAGCCCCGGCCCTGCTCACCAGCCCGTGCGGCTTCGATGGCTGCGTTCAGCGCCAGCAGATTGGTCTGATCGGCAATTTCCTTAATGACTTTGACGATATTCGAAATCTGGTGCGATTGCTCGCCAAGCGAGGTGATCACCCGGGACGAGGTGGCAACCGCCGTCGAAATCTTGTCCATCTCGGCGATCACGCCCTGCACGGCGTTGGCGCCGTCCTTGGCCAAGGATCCGGTTTCCGAGGCGTGGCGCTGGGCGCCCGCCGCATTTTCCGAAATCTGACCGACGCAAACCGTCATTTCCTCGATCGAGGAGGCGACCGCGGCCGACGAATCGCTTTGCCGCTCGGAAGCCTGCTGCACCTGTTGCGAGGAAGCAGCCAGTTGGCGAGCGGATTGCGACAACTGGTCCGAGGTCGAAAGGATACGGCCGATCATGCCGCGCAAGCTGCCCTGCATCTGCTGGGTCGTATACAGCAGGCTGCTGTTGTCGCCATCGCGGGTCGTGATACGCCCGGCCAAATTGCCGTTGGCGATCTGGCGGATGATATCGATCACATAGGCCGGTTCGCCGCCGAGCTGGCGAAGCAGACGGCGGACAATGAAGCCGATGACGAAGAACAGCACGACTTGCAGGACACCTTGGCCGATCCACATCCCGACATTGATTTCCTCGATCGTCTTCATATCTTCCTGAACGTCGATCGTGACGCTGGCAGCGCCGACCACGGCACCTTCGTCGACGCCGTGGCACTCGAGGCAGTTGATGCTGCGGAAATTCTTCTTGGCGATGTAGGGCACCACCAGGCGCAGCCATGCCTCATCGCCATTGTGATAGAGCTGGGACTCGGTTACGCCGGTGGCCAACACCCGCTTGTCCATGTCGTCCACCGCAACCTCCTGCGGCAGGCCGCCATCGAACTCGTCGTCGATGCCCTTGCCACGGATTACGCGCATTTCCTTGACGCTTTCCGACTTGCCCATCTTCTCGAGGAACTGGGCGCGGGCCTTCGGGTCGCTGATCACCTCGTCGGCGCCGGCCTTGATGATCATCAGCGTATTCAAACCGTTGATCGCGCCATCGGCCACGGCCGTGGCTCGCTCCTTGGCGGCGGTCAGCAGCTGATCTTCGAAGAGGTGGAAGATCCATTGCTGGGCACCGACCAGAACGATGATCAGGAAGCCCTGGATCAGCAGCTGCAATTTCAATTGCAGCCCAACCCTGGCCCACCAAGCTGAAATCCCGTTCATGATCATCTCCTCTGGGGTGAAGTCGTTAGTTAGTTTTTGTCGAATTCGTCGCTCATTGACTGATGACTTCAACTCAATCGCGGCGGATCATCTCACGCGCCAAAACCGCCAGCAAGCGGCAGAAACCCTTGTCACAAACCGCTGATATACCGGATGGATAGGTCCTTCGAACCGGGGCCATGACAGCCGCAACCGCCCCCTACGCAACGCCCCCGATCCTTCCCCCTGTGCATGATCGAGCTATCGCTTTGACCGGCGTTCACACGGCGCGTTCCACCAGCGCCCAGCTGCGCCTCTGCTAAAATCGCGGGTCCGAATTTTTGGCGCCGGCTTTCGTCAGCTCGCGCCCGTCCCGTGGAGAATTTGCAATGTACCAGTCCCCTCTCATCCAGGATCTGCACGATCGCGGCCTGATCGCCCAGATCACCGACGCCCAGGCGCTCGACCAACTGCTGAACGGGGAATCGGTGACGCTCTATTGCGGCTTCGACCCGACGGCGGACAGCCTGCACCTCGGGCACCTGGTGCCGGTCCTGATCCTGAAGCGCTTCCAGGAAGCCGGCCACCAGCCGATCGCCCTGGTCGGCGGCGCCACCGGCATGATCGGCGACCCGAGCTTCAAGGCCACCGAGCGCAAGCTCAACACGCCGGACGTGATCGCCAGCTGGGTCGACAAGATCCGCGGCCAGGTGGCGCCCTTCCTGAACTTCGCGGGCACCAACCCGGCCATCATGGCCAACAACTACGACTGGTTCGGCGGCATGAACTGCCTCGAATTCATGCGCGACATCGGCAAGCACTTCTCGGTCAACACCATGATCAAGAAGGAATCGGTGCAGCAGCGCCTGCAGCGCGAAGACCAGGGCATCTCCTACACCGAGTTCTCCTACAGCCTGCTCCAGGGCTACGACTTCGCCGAACTCAACAAGCGCTACGGCTGCCAGTTGCAGATCGGCGGCTCCGACCAGTGGGGCAACATCGTCGCCGGCACCGACCTGACCCGGCGCCTGAACCACCAGCACGTCTTCGGCCTGACCCTGCCGCTGATCACCAAGGCCGACGGCACCAAGTTCGGCAAGACCGAATCCGGTGCCATCTGGCTCGACCCGAAAAAGACCTCGCCCTACGCCTTCTACCAGTTCTGGCTGAACACCAGCGACGCCGACGTTTACAAGTTCCTGCGTTATTTCACCTTCCTGCCGGTCAGCCGCATCGCCGAGATCGAAGCGACCGACCAGGCCAGCGGCAGCAAGCCGGAAGCCCAGCGCATCCTGGCCGAGGAAGCCACCCGCCTGGTGCACGGTGAAGTGGCACTGATGGCCGCCCGGCGCATCACGGAGTGTCTGTTCTCCGGCCAGCTCGCCGATCTGACTGAAAACGACCTCGAACAGCTGGCCCAGGACGGCATGCCCGGCGTGCAACTGGAAAAGGCCAACGGCGGCCTGATCGACGCCCTGGTCGCCGCCGGCCTCGCCAAATCGAAGTCGGAAGCGCGCGGCTTCATCCAGAGCGGGAGCGTCACGGTCAACGGCCACAAGCTCGAGGCGCTGGATCATGTTCTGGCCGGCGACGAACTTCTCTACGGCCGCTTCACCATCCTGCGTCGCGGCAAGAAGAACTACGGCCTGATCAGCTGGCAGTAAGCCTCGGCTTCCGGAAATAGCAAGACCAGCCCGGCCTGCATGCCGCGCTGCGACTCAACCCGGCTTGTGCGCAAAACGGTAGCAATTGCGGCCAGCCCGCTTGGCGTCGTACATCGCGGCATCGGCCTGGGCAATCAGCGAATCCATGTCTTCGGCATCGTCCGGCAGGAAGGCGACGCCGATGCTGGCGCCGATCACAACCTCCATCTCATTGACCAGGTAGGGCTGCGACAGCTTGGCGATGATCTTGTCGGCCAGCACCGCCGTGGCTTCCGGATCGCCAATATCGGTCAGCAGCACCACGAATTCGTCGCCACCATAGCGGGCAACCAAATCCGCCTTGCGAACGCTCTCGCCCAGGCGGGCAGCTACCTGCTGCAACAATTGATCACCCGCCTCGTGGCCATAAACGTCATTGATCGGCTTGAAGCCGTCAAGGTCGATAAACATCAGCGCCAGTCGGCTGTTTCGACGCTGGAACAGGGCGACCGTCTGCTCGGCGCGCATCAGGAACGACAGGCGGTTGGGCAGACTGGTCAGGGCGTCCTGGTGGGCGAGCCGGGTCATCCGCTGTTCATTCTCGCGCACCTTCGCCACCAGGAAATTGAAACCATCGACCATTTCCCCAACCTCGTCGTGACGGACGACGGCCAGGGGCTCCAGCGGCAAATCGCCGTCGGCCATCTGGTGGATCTGGCGCGACGCCTGGCGCAAGGGGCGAAACAGATAAAACAGAAAAACCCCGAAGATGGTGAGCACGATCAGTGTGATGGCCCCCCCTTTTTGCACCAGCAGCTTGCCCGAAGCGGTCACGGACTGAAATGCCTCGGCCGTCGGCATGCGCGCCACGACAAACCAGCCGGCGCTGGGCACGCTGCCAATCGCTGCAATTTCCTCAACGCCAAAGGCATTGACCGTAATCCCCGCACCACGCCAGCCCTCCATCGCGCGGTCGTGAAGGCGGTTGGCGCCGGTCGGCGGCGTCGGACGGAGGCGCATATTGGGCATCGATGCAGCAACGAATAGCTTGTCGCGGGGCGAGATGAGCAGGAAACCACCGGTGTTGCCGATCGTGTTGTTCTGGATCAGATTGAGAAAACCCGGCGTATCGAGCGTGGAGACACCATTCAGGACCGCCAGCACGCGACCCCGTGCATCAAGAATGGGCGCCGCCATGACGATGATTCCCTGATTGACGACACGACCGACAGTCGGCTTGCCAATGGCGAAAACGGCATTGTCGCGGGCGGCACGAAACCAGTCGGCATCGCTGAAGTCAAGTTGTCGCCGCCCGGGCAGCAGCGGAAACTCTCCGATGACTCCCTTGCCGCTGGCTGGAACAATCGTCATGCCGAGAGAAAAATAAGGCGCCAGGGCGTGACGTTCCGCCAGCCAGCCTTCGAGTTCCCGCGGATGATCGAGAAGGCTCGCCGGCAGTTGCTTCGCCATGGTTTCCAGCAACTGTTTGCGCGCGCGGATTTTTTCGTCAATGTCGCTGGCGACATAGCTCGCCTCCGACGACAGATGCGCGGTGACGAGTTCCTCGATGCCGTCGCGCATGGTGTTCGAAAGCAGCGTGAAGCGAACCGCGGTGCCAAAAATCGTGATCAGGAGGGCCAGTCCGAGAACTTGGGCAACCAGACTATGAGCAAGACGGCGGAATTGCATTGGTGGGGCTTTCGGGCAGCGCTGGGCGCGCAGTTGCCGCAATTTTAACAAACGGAAGATGGGCCACCGACGCCATCCCGAGCCGGGATGGCGGAGTAGACGCAGGGCGCGCCGATCGGGCGTGCTATCGAGGGGGCGTCCGGATCAAAAACGATCGCGGACTTTGTCCAGAACCTCAGCCGCGTGATCCAGCAAGGAATCGTGGGTGTTCGAGGCTTGCCCCGCAGCGCCGAAATAGCGCTCCCACTCGGCATCGGAAATCGCGTTTTCCTCTGCCGTCGGTAGTCGGCGCTCGGCACGGCGACGCCGTTCGAAGCAGCCGCGGGGCGGCCCGGAATCGAATTGGCGCCGGTCGGTCCGGGAGCGGCGCTCGACCGTTACCGTCGATTCGTCGTCTGCAGGCAAGGTCATTGGAAGCAATCCGCTTGGGCAAGCATTTTCAACTCATTCAAACATTTTGGCTTATGGTAGGGAGATATTACTTAAGTAACAACGCTGACCACTGTTAGGAAATTCACACACCGCGAGCGATCGCCGGAATAAGCGGCGAGCGAATCGGAAACCCTTCCCGGCACTGGCCGGCAGCATACTCGCCACCCGCCGCCTAACCGGGTACATCCCGGCGGGTGAAAGCCGGGCCGATTTCAGGACAAATGCTAAAATCGCCCACCCTGTTTCATACCGCCTCCCCGATGCGCCAGCTGATTCTCGATTTGCTGCCAGATAGTCCGCCCACGCTCGATAACTTCGTGCCCGGCGGCAATGCCGAAACCCTGACCGCCTTTACCGGCTGGCTGGCCGGAACGCGCGCCGAAACCTCGTTCTGCCTGTGGGGCGAAGCCGGCTCCGGCTGCTCCCATCTACTGTTGGCCAGCGGTTTCACCTACGTCGATGCGGCAATCGACCGCGGGCTGGCAAAGGCCGCCGCCAGCGGGCAACTGGCCGTCGATCACGTCGATGAACTGAACGCCGATGGCCAGATCGCGCTGTTCAATCATTTCAATCGCCTGAAAATGGCCGGCGGCATGCTGCTGACCGCCGCCCCGCAGCCGCCGGCCCACCTGGCGCTGCGCGAAGATCTGCGGACCCGCCTCGGCTCCGGCCTGATCTACCGCCTGCAGCCACTGTCCGACGCCGAAAAGGCGGAAGCCATTGCGGCGCAGGCCAAGGAGCGCGCCCTGAAGCTGTCGCCGGAGGCGATCAACTACCTGCTCCGCCATGCGCCGCGCGACATGCGCACCCTGTCGATGCTGGTCGTCGCCCTCGACCAATACACCCTCGAGCAGAAACGCCCGGTCACGCTGCCGCTGCTGCGCGAATTGCTCAACCTGGAAGCCAACGCATGAACCTCGCCCTCTTCGACCTCGACAATACCCTGCTCACCGGCGACTCCGACTTCGAGTGGGCGCAGTTCCTGATTTCCAAAGGCGTGGTCGACCGCGAACTGCAGGAAGCCAGGAACATCCAGTTCTACGAGCAGTACAAGGCCGGCACGCTCGACATCTACGAATTCCTGATCTTCCAGCTCGCCCCGCTGACCCGCCACCCGCGCGCCGAACTCGATGCCTGGCACCGCGAGTACATGGATCGCCACATCCGCCCGATCATCGGCGAGCCGGCCCGGGCGCTGGTCGACCAGCACCTGGCCAATGGCGACCTGTGCGCCATCGTCACCGCCACCAACAGCTTCGTGACCGGCCCGATCGCCCGCGAATTCGGCATCCCGCACCTGATCGGCACGACGCCGGCGGTCGACATGCAGAACGGCGCCTTCTCCGGCGGCCCGCGCGGCATGCCGTCCTTCCGCGAAGGCAAGATCGAACGGGTCGAAGCCTGGCTCGAATCGCTCGGCTTGTGGTGGGGCAGCTTCGCCGACAGCTACTTCTACAGCGACTCGCACAACGACCTGCCGCTGATGGGCAAGGTAAAGACTCCGGTCGCCGTCGATCCCGACGACAAACTGCGCCAGCACGCCAGTCAATTGGGCTGGAAAATCATCGCTTTGCGGTAGAATCCGGCTTTTTCCGCAACGCTCCCGAGCGCTCCTGAACGGTAATCCGTGATCCGCAAACTCATTTCCCGCGTCTTTGGCGGCAAGAAGTCCCAGCCCAGCCACCACGAGCCCGCTGTCATTCCCGTCTCCACCCACGGCATCACCCGCGACCGCATCAGCAGCGGTAGCCGCCGCGTCTGCGAAACCCTGCAGGAGCAAGGCCACAAGGCCTACGTCGTCGGCGGCGCCGTGCGCGACCTGCTGATCGGCGCCGAACCCAAGGATTTCGACATCGCCACCGATGCGACGCCGGAAGAGATACGCCGCGCCTTCCGTCGCTCGCGCATCATCGGCCGCCGCTTCCAGATCGTTCATGTGATGATGGGTCAGGAAACGCTGGAGGTGACCACCTTCCGCGGCCTGCTCGACGAGAAGACGAAGACCGACGAACATGGCCGCGTGCTGCACGACAACGTCTTCGGCAGCCACGCCGAGGATGCCGCCCGCCGCGATTTCACGGCCAACGCGCTGTATTACGACCCGGCGACCGAAGCGGTCATCGACTACCACCACGGCGTCGGCGACCTCAAGCAGAAAACCTTGCGCATGATCGGCGAGCCGCGCGCCCGCTACCGCGAAGACCCGGTGCGCATGCTGCGCGCCGTGCGCCTCGCCGCCAAGCTCGGCCTGATGATCGATCCGGCGGCCAGCAAACCAATCCGCGAAATGGCCGTGCTCCTCGAAAACGTGCCGCCGGCCCGCCTCTTCGACGAAATGCTCAAGCTGCTGACCTCCGGGCACTCGGTCAAATGCATCACCCAGTTGCGCGACGAGGGCCTGCATCACGGCCTGCTGCCACTGCTCGATGTCATCCTCGAACAGCCGATGGGCGAGAAGTTCGTCATGCTCTCGCTGGCCAACACCGACGAGCGCGTCCGCCGCAACAAGGGCACTTCGCCCGGTTTCCTGTTCGCGACGCTGCTCTGGCACGAAGTACTGGCCCACTGGGAAAAGCTCAAGGCCAAGGGCGAGGCGAAGATTCCGGCGCTCTACCAGGCGATGGATACCGTGCTCGACACGCAGGGCGAAAAGCTCGCCATCACGCGCCGCATCGCAGGCGACATCAAGGACATCTGGGCGCTGCAGCCGCGTTTCGAAGCGCGCGCCGGCAAGCGCCCCTACGCCCTGCTCGAACAGCCGCGCTTCCGCGCCGGCTACGACTTCCTGGTCCTGCGCGCCGAATCCGGCGAGATTGACCGGGAACTGGCCGAGTGGTGGACACGCTTCCAGAATGTCGAAGGCGAAGAGCGCGCCACCATGCTGGTCCCGGAACAGGCCGGCGACAAGAAGCGCCGGCGCAAACGCAAGAAACCGGCCGGCCCGGCTGCTGAATGAACATTGCCTACGTCGCGCTGGGCGCCAATCTCGGCGATCCGGCGAGCACCATCCGCGCCGCCTTCGGTGCCCTGGCCAACCTGCCCGAGAGCCGCGTTGTGCATTGCTCTTCGCTCTACCGCACGGCGCCGGTCGGCATCCTTGACCAGCCGGAATTCGTCAATGCGGTAGCCATGCTGGAAACCACGCTCGCCCCGGAAGCGCTGCTTGATGCACTGCTCGAGGTGGAACAGCGCTTCGGCCGCATTCGCGCCGAGAAGAATGGCCCGCGCACACTCGATCTCGATCTGCTGCTCTACGACGACCAGTTCGTCGACCTGCCCCGTCTGACCCTCCCCCACCCGCGCCTGCATCTGCGCGCCTTCGTGCTCCAGCCGCTGGCCGAACTAGCACCCGACCTGATCATCCCCGGGCGCGGCCGCATTGCCGCCTGGCTGCCGGCCGTCGCCAACCAGGGCATCGTCCTCCTGTGAACCTGTTCGGTTTCCACATCCCCGTGCTCTGGCAGACGGTGGTGTTGCTGGCGCTATCGAACGTCTTCATGACTTTCGCCTGGTATTCGCACCTCAAGCATCTCAACGAGAAACCCTGGTGGATCGCAGCATTGATTTCCTGGGGCATCGCGCTATTCGAATACCTGATCCAGGTGCCGGCCAACCGCATCGGCAACACCGAGATGAGCCTCGGCCAGCTCAAGATATTGCAGGAAGTCATTACCCTCGTCGTCTTCGTGCCTTTCGTCGTCTTTTACATGGAGCAGCCACTGAAGCTTGACTATCTGTGGGCCGCTCTGTGTATCCTAGGCGCCGTCTATTTCGTTTTCAGGACTTGAATGTCTGCCCAAACCATCACCCGCCGCCTGACCCAGGCCGACCTCGCCAAGCTCTACCTGGCCGGCGAGAAGGTCGTCATGTTCACCTGCTACGACGCCAGCTTCGCCCGTCTGCTCGACGGCGCCGGCGTTGAATCGATGCTCATCGGCGACTCGCTGGGCAACGTCATCCAAGGCCACGACACGACCCTGCCGGTCACCGTCGCCGACATCGCCTACCACGTCGCCGCCGTCAAGCGCGGCAGCGACCGTCCCTTCATCATCGCCGACATGCCCTTCGGCAGCTATCAGGAATCGCCGGAACAGGCTTTCCGCAACGCTGTGACGCTGATGGCGGCCGGCGCCCAGATGGTCAAGCTTGAAGGCGGGCTCGATATGGCGAAGACCGTCGAATTTCTCGTGCACCGCGGCATCCCGGTCTGCGGCCACGTCGGCCTGACGCCACAGTCAGTGCATGCGCTGGGCGGCTACAAGGTCCAGGGCAAGGGCGAAGCTGCCGCGCAACGCCTGAAGGATGATGCGCTGGCCCTGCAGAATGCCGGGGCGACGATGGTCGTTCTCGAAGCCATTCCGGCCGTGCTCGCTGCCGAAGTCACCGCCAGCCTGGCCATCATCACCATCGGCATCGGCGCCGGCAAGGACTGCTCCGGCCAGGTCATGGTGCTGCACGATGCCTTCGACATCCCGCCGGGAAAGAAGGCCAAGTTCGTCAGGAACTTCATGGACGGCGCGACCAGCATCGCCGACGCCGCCGCCCGTGCCGTCGCCGCCGTCAAGGACGGCAGTTATCCCGGCCCCGAACACACCTACGCCGCCTAATACCATGCACATCCATTCTCGCATCGCCGACCTGCGGTCGGCGCTCCAGGGGCGCGGCCGCGTCGTTTTCGTGCCGACCATGGGCAACCTGCACGCCGGCCACATCAGCCTGATGGAACAGGCCCGGGCCCACGGCGACACCGTGGTCGCCTCGATCTTCGTCAATCGCCTGCAATTCGGCCCGAACGAGGATTTCGACAAATACCCGCGCACCTTCCAGGCTGATTGCGACAAGCTGGCCGCCGCCGGCGTCGATGTGCTGTTCGCGCCGACCGAGGCCGACCTCTACCCCGAGCCACAGGAATACGTCGTCGAGCCGCCGGCCATCCAGAACATTCTCGATGGCGAATTCCGCCCCGGCCATTTCCGCGGCGTCGCCACCGTCGTCCTCAAGCTGTTCAACATCGTCCAGCCGCGGGCCGCCCTGTTCGGCAAGAAGGACTACCAGCAGTTGATGGTCATCCGCAACATGGCCCGCCAACTGGCCCTGCCGATCGCCATCATCGGCGGCGAAACGGTACGCGCCGAAGACGGCCTGGCGCTTTCCTCGCGCAACGGCTACCTGAGCGCCGCCGAGCGCGCCGAAGCGCCCCGCCTCTATCGCCTGCTCAATGAAATCCGCGATGCCGTGCGGGCCGGCGAGCGCGACACCATCAAGCTCGAGAACGCCGCCCTCGCTGAGCTCGCTGCGGCGGGCTGGAAGACCGATTATGTTGCAGTGCGGCAACAGGCCGACCTGTCGCCGCCAAAAGGCGAAAAAGCCCCGCTGGTGGCGCTTGCCGCCAGTCGACTGGGAGCAACGCGGCTCATTGATAACATTGAGATTTAACGCGGTTGCAGCATTCATAATTACACCCGTTGACAGGGGGGCCATTGTCGTTACAATGCGCTTCCCCCAACTTTCTGGATGAGTGAAACCATGCAGAGAACCATGCTGAAATCCAAGTTGCACCGCGTGACGACGACTCACGCCGACCTGCATTACGAGGGTTCATGCGCCATTGATGAAGACCTGCTCGAGGCGGCCAACATCAAGGAATACGAACAGATCGATATCTGGAACGTAAACAATGGCGAGCGTTTCACCACCTATGCCATTCGCGCTGAGCGCGGATCGGGCGTCATCTCGGTCAACGGTTCGGCTGCGCGCCGTGCTGCGCCGGGCGACATCCTGATCATCGCCACCTTCGCCGTCTACAATGAGATCGAACTGGCCAAGTACGAGCCGGAACTGATCTACGTCGATTCGCAAAACCGCATCACCCGTCGCGGGCACAAGATACCGACCCAGGCTGCCGCCTGATTCGCGCTCCGCTCGCCACGAAAAACCCGCCGCTCGGCGGGTTTTCTTTTTTGGGTACAATGCCCCACAAAATATATAAGCATTGGAGACAAACCATGGGCGTTGCATTCGCAAAAACCCCCAAAGGCCAGGATGAAATATCGACCAAAGCGGGCGGCCTGACGCCGCGCCAGCGGCGGGTATTGATCATGATCGACGGCAAGCGCACGGTCGACGAACTGCGCAGCATGCTGCAGGCCGACGACTTACAGCACACACTTGGCCTGCTGGAAGAGGACGGCTATATCGAAGTCGCCAGCGACACTGGCAAAGCCGGCACCCCGCCCGCCCAGCTACCTTCGATCACCGCCTTCGGCGAACTGCCGGCAACACCCGACCCGATTCGCATGCAACACGCGCGCAATTTCATGATGAACACACTGAATGCCTTTGTCGGAGCACTCGGCACCAGTTCGTTGCTCGACAAGATCGAAAATGCGCAAGACCACGGCACCCTTCGTCACCTCTACGACGAGTGGTATCACGCCATCGTGATGTCGCGCGAAGGCAAGCGCGAGGCCGAGTCCCTGCGCACCAAGCTGCTGGCCGTTATCTAGGAACTGTGCGGCACGACTGAGGGCGAACCCGTTTCGCCCTCTCCGAATCGCAATTATTCGGTCGCCGCCTTCGGCTTGCGACTGCGCGGCTTGCGCGGCTTCGGCGCGTCGACGACTGGCGTAGCGGTAACCGCAGACGGAGCGACCACGACCTCCGGCGCCAGCGCCACAGACTCTTCCTTCTCCTTGCGCGGCTGGCGGGCGCCTCGGCGGCGGCCTTTCGCCGAGACTGCCTCTTCGCTCGAAGCAGCGGGAAGCACCGCTTCAGGAGCGGGAGCCTCGGGCGATACGACGGGTACCGCCTCGACGACCACGGTCTCGACGCCGCGCTCGACGGTTTCCTTGCGCGAGCGACGGCCACCGCGCCGGCGCGAGTTCTGCGGCGCGGCGCCTTGCGGCTCGGTAGCGGTTTCGGTTTTCGGCTCAGCCATCGGCTCGATGGTCGCCACCGCGCCGCTTGTCTCTTCCGGCTGGCTGGCCCGGCTTTGCACGCGGGTCACATAGGCACCCGACTTTTCGTCCCGCCCGAAGCCGATCAGCCCGCGATGGGCCGCCTCTTCGAGCAGGTTGCCGAAGCTGCGGAAGCCGAAATAGCTTTCGTTGAACCCCGGGTTGCGCCGCTTGATGACTTCCTTGAGCACCGAAGCCCAGATCCGCTCGGTATCGCCGCGGTCGGCAATGAGGTCGGCAAAGGTTGCAACGGCGAGTTCGATGGCCTTGGCCTTGCGCTCTTCGAGCTTCTCGTGCCGCTTGCTCTCCTCTTCCGGCGAGCGCCGGACGTTCTCGCGGTTTTCGCGGCGCGCTCCGCCACGATGGCCTTCGCGGTCGCGCACCAGGTCGTCGTAATAGATGAATTCATCGCAGTTGGCGATCAGCAGGTCCGAGCACGACTGCTTGACGCCGACCCCGATCACCCGCTTGGCATTTTCGCGCAGCTTGGAGACCAGCGGCGAGAAGTCGGAATCGCCGCTGATGATCACGAAGGTATCGACATGCGACTTGGTATAACAGAGGTCGAGCGCATCGACGACGAGGCGGATGTCGGCCGAGTTCTTGCCGGACTGGCGGACGTGCGGGATTTCGATGAGCTCGAAATTGGCTTCGTGCATCGCCGATTTGAAGGCCTTGTAGCGATCCCAGTCGCAATAGGCCTTCTTGACGACGATGCTGCCCTTGGCCAGCAGGCGTTCGAGCACCGGTTTGATGTCGAACTTTTCGTACTGGGCATCGCGCACGCCGAGGGCGACATTCTCGAAGTCACAAAAAAGCGCCATGCTGGCGGTGTCGGAGGGAGCGGCCATGAGTCTCAATCGGTAGTCAGGAATATGAAGTATACCTGCCCGTCGTAGCCCGAACCGACGATTTGTCCATCGCCATTTCCGGCACCAGTGCAAACCGCTGGCCGGTATCATGGCGAATCGCCGAACCACCAGCCCCCATGCCCAACTCGCCCCACTTCCCGCTCAGCCTTCACGACCAACTGCACGCCCGGCGCCGCCGCGTGCCGGTCACGCTGCTGCTGATCGCCGCCAATGTCGTGGTCTTTTTGCTAACACTCAATGCCGGTGCCGGCCTCTGGCACTCGAACGCCGGCGTCCAACTGGCGTGGGGCGCCAACTTCGGGCCGGCGACGCAAGACGGCCAGTGGTGGCGGCTGGGCAGCGCCCTGTTCCTGCATTTCGGCCTGTTCCACATCGCCATGAACCTCTGGGCGCTGTGGGATGCCGGCCAACTGGTCGAACGCATGTACGGCCACGGGCGCTTTATCGCGATCTATCTTGGCAGCGGCCTGGCCGGCAATCTTCTGTCGCTGGTCACGCAGGGCAACCAGGCGATCTCCGGCGGCGCCTCCGGGGCCATCTTCGGGATCTACGGCGCCCTGCTAATCTTTCTCTGGCTGGAGCGGAGCAGCCTCGAACCCCAGGAATTCCGCTGGCTGTTCCGGGCGGCCAGCGCCTTCACCGGCATCAGCATCACGCTCGGCCTGCTCGTCCCCGGCATCGACAACAGCGCCCACATCGGCGGCCTGATCGCCGGCCTCCTGCTCGGCATGCTGCTCGGCCGCCCCCTGCGCGATGCGGCGCCGTGGTCATGGCAGGGGCGATGCGCCGGCGGCCTGCTGCTCGCCGTCACCGTCGGCGGCCTGGTCATGCACATTCCAAAACCGAGCTACCGCTGGAGTGCAGAAGTCGCCGCCCACCAGGAGATTCGCGAATTCATCGATCGCGAAGCGCGCATCCAGGCCCGCTGGCAGCAGATCGTCGAGGACGAACGGCTGCATGCGGAGTCGCTCCAGGAACTGGCCAACCGCATCGAACGCGAGATCAGCGAACCTTACGCGGACAGCTTCGAGCAACTGTCGCAATTGAAGCTCGACCCGGCCGCCCCGTCGACAGCCCAGGTCGAGTCACTGCTCGGCTACAGCGAACAACGCCGCGACCACGCGCAGGCGCTGACCAACCAGTTGCGCGCGCGCAGCCTGTTCGGCCCGAAGCGCGCAGCCCCGAGCGGGCCGGCCTTCATTCCGCAGGGAAAACCCGCCATCCAGCCCCGCTGAAACGCCAGAGTCCGCTACAAGCTGGCAAGCGCCGATTTCCCGAGTGCGGCGGTCAACTTTAATTTGCGCCGCCTTTCGTTTTTTAGCGGACATCAAAGCCCCAGCAGAGCACTCGGAAATAACATCGCCTCGCCAAACAATTTCCGAAAGGGGGAAAACAATGAGCGGCGCGTTCACCAAATCGATGGCGCGGAACATTTTCTACGGGGGGACGGTTTTCTTCTTCCTGTTGTTCCTGGCGTTGTCATTCGACACCCACTCGCAACTTCCCAAACGCGACATGCGGCAGAACATCACGCCGCAGATCGCCGAGGGCAAGAAGCTGTGGGAAGTAAATAACTGTATCGGCTGCCACACCCTGATGGGTGAAGGTGCCTATTTCGCACCGGAACTGGCCAATGTCATCGTTCGCTACGGCGACGAGGGCGTCAAGGCCTTCATCCAGAGCCGTCCGAAAGAGGGCATCCCGGGTCGCCGCAGCATGCCGCAGTTCAACTTCACCGACGAGCAGCTGAATGCCATCGTGGCCTTCCTGAAGCACGTCAATTCGATCAACGATGCCAACTGGCCGCCCAACGACCAAGGCTGATCGAGAGGAGACACTGAACATGCAATTCAAATCGCAAGCGGTTGCCAAACCCTACTTCATCGCGGCTATCGGCCTGTTTGTCGGTCAGATCCTGTTCGGCCTGATTCTTGGCCTGCAGTATGTGATCGGCGACTTCCTGTTCCCGGCCATTCCCTTCAACGTGGCCCGCATGGTCCACACCAACCTGCTGATCGTGTGGCTGCTCTTCGGCTTCATGGGTGGCGCGTACTACATGATCCCGGAAGAATCCGAGACCGAGCTGTTCAGCCCGAAACTGGCGCTGATCCTCTTCTGGACCTTCCTGGTGGCCGGTGCCGCGACCATCGTCGGCTATCTGGCCGTGCCGTATGCCACCCTGGCTGAACTGACCGGCAACAACATCATCGAGACCATGGGCCGCGAGTTCCTCGAACAGCCGCTGCCGACCAAGCTCGGTATCGTCATCGTCGCGCTCGGCTTCCTGTTCAATCTGACCATGACCATGCTGAAGGGCAAGAAGACCGCCATTTCCATGGTGCTGATGATCGGTCTGTGGGGCTTGGCCGTCTTCTTCCTGTTCTCCTTCTACAACCCGGTGAACGTCGTTCTCGACAAGTTCTTCTGGTGGTGGACGGTGCACCTCTGGGTGGAAGGCGTGTGGGAACTGATCCTCGGTTCGTTCCTGGCCTTCGTGCTGATCAAGACGACCGGCGTCGACCGTGAAGTCATCGAAAAGTGGCTGTACGTGATCGTTACCCTGACGCTGATCACCGGCATCATCGGTACGGGTCACCACTACTACTGGATCGGCACGCCGGAATACTGGCAGTGGTGGGGTTCCATCTTCTCCGCCCTGGAACCGATCCCGTTCTTCGCCATGACCGTTTTTGCCTTCAACATGGTAAACCGTCGCCGCCGCGAGCATCCGAACAAGGCTGCCGTGTTGTGGGCACTGGGCACCGGTGTAATGGCTTTCCTCGGTGCCGGCGTGTGGGGCTTCCTGCACACCCTGGCTCCGGTGAATTACTACACGCACGGTACGCAGATCACCGCCGCTCACGGTCACATGGCTTTCTATGGCGCCTACGCCATGGTCGTGCTGATGATGATCTCCTACGCCATGCCCATCCTGCGCGGCCGTGCTGCCAACAGCAACAAGTCGCAAGTGATGGAAATGTGGGCCTTCTGGCTGATGACCATCGCCATGGTCTTCATCACGCTGTTCCTGACCGCCGCCGGCATCCTGCAGGTCTGGCTGCAACGCGCCTCCGACTCTCCGCTGCCCTTCATGGTGGCGCAGGACAAGATCGCGCTGTTCTACTGGGCACGTGAATTTACCGGCGTGTTCTTCCTGATCGGCCTGATCATTTACCTGATCAGCTTCTTCGTCGGCGGCAAGGACGAAAAGGCCGCTTAAGAGGATTCCTCCTAGCTGTACTTCAAGCGCGGGTCGTGAGACCCGCGCTTTTTTTCGCCCCTTTTTCCAACACGGGCTGCCCCCCTGCCGAGCAGACTTGCCCACACCAGCGCCGTCAACAAGCACCTGGATGTTAGTCGTTGGCGATGATCAATGCAGGACGCTTGGCGTAACCGATATTGTTCCGTGACGCGCAGCGGGCCTTGCATGCGCGAGGGATGGTCAGTGAAAGGTCGCTTACGGTCAGACCAGTGAATACAACTCAACGAGAGTGAACTGTCGGAAACTCTTACATGCCACGCAAAATTTTCTCAAACCCATTGGAATGAATCACCAAGGAAAAATCGCAAGCCATTGAAATAACGCACATACAATCCACCGATTCGATATTGGCACGTTAAGTGCTTGATACCTCGCAAATCCGGAGCGGTTGAAGTCCCGAGGGAAAGATCAACAGCACACTCCCTCATGTTTTTCGCTTTGGTTTCTACTTTTCATCAAAAGGGGGCAACAAAAATGAGTCTATTCAAGCGTTCAACAATCAATCTGGGGCTTACGTCCTTGCTATCACTGTCCGCGCTGGCCTTTTCCGGCACCGCATCGGCCCTCCCGGCCGGCTGGAGTTGTACCGGCACCTGCGGCGAACTTGGCGCCGATGGCGTGGTAACTGCATCGCCCGACGGTGGCAACTATCTCTATGTTGCAACCACTAATGCCCCCTCGCAGGCTGGCCTCGGCCTTGGCAGCGAAACCAACGGTACGGTGCTGCGCTCCGTCAATTTTGCCGCTACAGCGGGCACCTCCCTTCAGTACCACTTCAATTTCGTGACGACCGATGGCGCCGGTTTTGCCGACTATGCCTGGTCTCGCCTGTTCAATGCCGCTGACAACTCGTTGGTAGCCCTGTTGTTTACTGCCCGCACCACCCCGGGTGGCAACACCGTTCCCGGCTTTGGCATGCCTGCCATTGCCGCCACCATGGATCCCACCACTGTCACCGTGGTTCCCGGCGCCCCCACCTGGTCGCCAGTCGGTACAGGCTGCTGGGCCACCGGCTGTGGCTATACCGGTTGGGTGAAGTCGACCTATCAAATCCTGGCCGACGGCAATTACTATCTCGACTTCGGCGTCGTGAACTGGAGCGACACGGCATTCAATACCGGCCTTGCGATCGACGGCATCCTGGTTGGTGGCAACCCGATCGACCCCAACCAGGTTCCCGAGCCGGCCAGCCTGGCGCTACTGAGCCTTGGTCTGCTTGGCCTGGGCGCCCTGCGCCGCCGCAAGGCATCCTGACTGTTTTAGCGACAACAAGGCCGGGGTCTCAGATCGTGTAAAGGCGTTCTAAGGTTTCCGGCAAAAAGCGCCTCGCATCAGCGAGGCGTTTTTCTTTGTTGTGGCTGAAATAGTCAACTTCGCTTCTGCTTTTCGCCCCCGATTTTCTAGCGCAGGCTAACTGTCTTGCCCTTCCACTGCCGGTCAAAGCACCGGTAGAAGATCGACAGATAGCTCGGCCTGTCGGCCTGGCGGTCGGTTTCCAGGAGGCAACGAAAGGCTCGAAAATTACCGGGTATTTGGCCTTTTCGTCGGGCCAGGCAACCCGTGGCGGCACTGCAAACTTTGCTTTCCATTCTTATTGCAGATCAAGTTACCGACCGGCCGGCGTCGCTATCATCGACCGCATGACTACGCTTGCCGCCCCACTCGTTGCACCACCCATCGACAAACGCCTGCCCGGCGATCTCGCGATCTGGTTTTTCATCCTGGCCGAGATGCTGGCCTTTGCCGTGTTCTTCGCCTCCTACGCCTTCGCCCGCGCCCACGATGTCGAGCTGTTCAATACCTATCAGCAGACGCTGGACCGCAATGCCGGGGCGCTCAATACCCTGCTCCTGATCACCGGTTCGTGGTTCGTCGTGCTCGCCGTGCAGGCGGCGCATCGCGATGACCAGAAGGCCATCTCGCGCAACATTGCCCTCGGCTTTCTCTGTGGCGGCGGCTTCCTGGCCGTCAAGATCTTCGAATACGCGGAAAAGTTCGGGGCCGGCATTTCGTTGTCGACCAACACCTTCTACATGTTCTACATCTCGCTGACCTTCTTCCATTTCATGCACGTCATCCTCGGCATGGTGATCCTCGCTGTGCTCTGGGTGCAGTCGCGCAACGGCGCCTACGGCAGCCACAATGCGCACGGCCTGGAGAGCGGCGCGGCCTACTGGCACATGGTCGATCTGCTGTGGATCATCCTTTTCCCCCTCGTTTATGTGATGCGCTGATGAATGCCCTGAGCAACCCCGCCCACCGCGCCTGGCTGGTGCTGATCGCCGCCACTGCCGCCACCTGGTATCTTGGCGAAGTCGGCGCCGCCGGCACCTCGGCCATCGTCGCCATGCTGGTCATCGCCTTCGTCAAGGGCCGGCTGGTGATTCTCGATTTCATGGAACTGCGCAGCGCGCCGCTGATGTGGCGGCTGCTGCTCGAAGGCTGGCTGATCCTCGTCTCCGGCTTGATTCTGTTGGCTTACTGGATGTCTCTCAAATGAACGACCTGCCTTTCTACGAACCGTCCGGCAACGAAATATCGCTCTTCGAGCATGCCTTCCGCGAACGCCTGCCGCTGCTCATCAAGGGCCCGACCGGTTGCGGCAAGACGCGCTTTGTCTCGCACATGGCGGCGCGCCTCAAGCTGCCGCTCTATACCGTGGCCTGCCACGACGACCTGACCGCCGCCGACCTCGTCGGCCGCCACCTGATCTCCGACAAGGGCACCTACTGGTGCGACGGCCCGCTGACCCGCGCCGTGCGCGAAGGCGGTATCTGCTACCTCGACGAAGTGGTCGAGGCGCGCAAGGACACTACCGTCGTCCTCCACCCGCTGGCCGACGACCGTCGCATCCTGCCCATCGACCGCACCGGCGAGACCCTGGAAGCGCCGGCCAACTTCATGCTGGTCGTCTCCTACAACCCCGGCTACCAGAACCTGATGAAGGGCCTGAAGCCCTCGACCCGCCAGCGCTTCGTCTCGATGCGCTTCGACTTCCCTGGCGCCGAGCGCGAAATCTCCATCCTGATCGGCGAAACCGGCTGCGACGCCGATCTCGCCAAGCGCCTGGTCGGCATCGCCAAGGCCTTCCGCGCCCTCAAGGACCGCGACCTCGAGGAAGTCGCCAGCACCCGGCTGCTGGTCTATGCCGCAACGCTGATCAAGTCCGGCTTCGATGTCTCCGCCGCCTGCCGCGCCGCCTTGGTCGAAACGTTGACCGACGACGAGGAAACCGTCGAGGCGCTCATGGAAATCGTCAATGCCACTTTCGGCCGCTGATTCTGCCGACAAGCCGGCAGCCGATGGCCAACGCCTGGCCGTCCTCGCCGAAAGCCTGTTCCTGGCCAACCTGCTGGTGGCGCCGGGAATCGCCTTCGGCGTGCTGCTCTGGCTGTGGCAGAAGCACAAGGCGAGCGCCCCGCCGCTCGCCCGGCAACACCTCAAGCAGGCGACCTTCGTCAGCCTCTACGGCGGCATCCTGATCGTCTCGCTGAGCGCCCTTTTTCTCGCCATCGGCGGCCTGCACTGGGAATGGACCTGGGTCGTCGTCATCCTCTATTTCACCTGCATCCACTCGACGCTGGTGATGTTCGGCATGTTCGGCCTGGCCAAGGCCATGGCCGGCCAAATCTGGCGCTACCCGCTGATCGGCCCCTCGCTCCAATGACCAAACCCGCCCTGCAGCGCTACCGGGCGCTGACGCAGATCGGCTTCTTCGCTCTGTTCACGCTGACCCCGATCTTCGACCTCTTCCGCTACGACCTGGTCGAGAAGCACGCCTACTTCCTGACCCTGCCCTGGCATCTCGGCATCGACGAACTGATCGCCGGCACCGGCGATCCATCGGCGGCGGCGATCAATATCCTGCTCTACCTCTTCCTGCCGCTGCTCGGCGCCGCCCTGCTGGTCATCGGCATTGCCTGGAAATGGGGCAGGCTCTACTGCGGCTGGCTGTGCCCGCATTTCTCGGTGGTCGAAACCATCAACCGGCTGATGCTGCGCGCTACCGGCAAGCATTCGGTCTGGGACAGGAAGCAGACGCCACCCTGGGAACCGGACGGTAGCCCGGCCGTGCGCGACAAGCGCTACTGGCTGCTCGTCGTCCCCGCTGCCATCGCCTTTGCCTTCGCCTGGGCGGTGGTCGGCCTGACCTACCTGATGCCGCCGTTCCATGTGTACCACGGGCTATTCACCTTCTCGCTCTACCGCGGCGAAGTGATCTTTCTCAGCGCCGCGACCACGGTGCTCAGCCTGGAATTCCTCTTCGCCCGCCACCTGTTCTGCCGCTACGCCTGCGCCGTCGGCATCTTCCAGAGCTTCGCCTGGATCGGCAACAAGAAAGCGATGGTTGTCGGCTTCGAACGCGAACGCCTTACCGACTGCGCCACCTGCCTCGACGGCCACGGCTCGGCCTGCGACGCAGTCTGCCCGATGCGCCTCAAGCCGCGCAACGTCAAACGCTGGATGTTCGCCTGCACGCAGTGCGGGCAGTGCATTTCCGCCTGCGACACGGTCAACAAGAGCAACCCGAACGGACAACTGCTGCGCTGGGTTGCCAACGACGAAGCGCGGCGCAACGAAGCGCGTTTTTCGGTTCTATCAAATACCGATGAAGACGCGGGAGCCAAACTCTAGCCATGGAAGAATTCGTCGGAAAGCTCTGGCACAACTGGGTCACCAAGGCCGCCGCCGGCCATTACCCGGAGGCCGCCGTCAAGCTGCTCGAGGTCGAGAAGACGGCCGGCATCCTGTTCCGCGCGTTCGGCGGCGACCCCGGCCTGAAGGTCGCGGCCGCCACCGCGGCAACGCACGGCGCCCGGCGCAAATGGCTGGAACGGCTGGCCGGCAGCGGCGAAAAGGTTGCCCAGGCCCGGCGCGATGCCCAGACCCTGCGCCTGCCGCCGGAAATCGCGGCCTTCCCCGAGAAGGCGCTGAACCGCGACCTCTACCTGTGGCTGGCCGCGCTGGCCGCCAACGACGTAGCGCCGGAGTTACCGTGGTTCCTCCGCAACCAGCGCGCCAGCCGCGCCGCCCTCGCCCGCTACCCCGGACTACGGCCGCGCTACGAACGGCTAGTGAGCGCTCACCTGGCCGAGCGCATCGAGCCGGCCAAACTGCAACCGGACGAGGCGGCGCAGGAAGACGCAATCCGTCAGGCCTTGCGCGACCCGGCCACTGTTGCCAGCCTGCCGCCGCTCAACACGAAAAAATCCCGGCCGCCGCAACCCGTGCTGCTCTGGCTGATCGCTGCCGAGGAAAGCGTCGCCGGCTCGATCGCCGACCCCGGTGACAATCTACCGCCCGAAGGCAGCGGCAGCACCGAAGCCGAAAAGGAGGCGCACAAGGCCGAGCAGGTCGAGGCCCCGGACAACAAGGCGCCGGTGCTCGCCATGTTCCGCGCCGAAAGCCTGCCGACCTGGGCCGAGTACGTGCGGGTCAACCGCGCCTATGACGACGACGAAGACCCTAATGCCAAGAATGCGGCGCGTGACCTCGACCAGTTGTCGCTAACCCGCGATGCCGAAACCGCTGTCTCCCGCGTCAAGTTCGACCTCGACCTGCCCTCGGCGGCCGAGGACGACACACCGATCGGCCCCGGCCTAGCGCTACCCGAGTGGGATTACCGCAAGGGCCTGCTGCTGCCCCGGCATTGCCAGTTACGACCGATGATCGCTCGTGATGCTGGCCATGCCGAGCTGCCGGCGGCACTCGCCGCCACCGCCAAGAAGCTGCGCGGCCAGTTCGCCGCCCTCGCGCCGCAGCGCCACTGGCTGAAGGCCCAGCCCGACGGTTCGGAGCTCGATGTCGATGCCTGCGTCCGCAACCATGCCGACCGCGCCTCCGGGCACACCCCGGAAACCGGCGGCTACCTCGCCCAGGCCCGCTGCGAACGCGACCTGGCCTGCCTGCTGTTGGCCGACCTCTCGATGTCCACCGACGCCTGGATTTCCGACAGCCACCGCATCGTCGACGTGATCCGCGATTCCCTGCTGCTATTCTCCGAAGCCCTGAGCGCCACCGGCGACCGCTTCGGGATCTACGGCTTTTCCTCGCTGCGCCGCCAGAACATCCGCTTCCATCTGCTCAAGGACTTCAACGGCAAGTACGACGCCGCTGCCCGCGCCCGCATCCTGGCCATCAAGCCCGGCTTCTATACCCGGATGGGGGCGGCGATTCGCCAGTCGGCAAGCATTTTGTACGAGCAGTCGGCCGGGCGCCGCCTGTTGCTGATCATCACCGACGGCAAACCGAACGACCTCGACCTCTACGACTCGCGCTACGGCATCGAGGACACCCGAATGGCGGTTTACGAAGCCCGCCGCCTCGGCCTGATGCCCTTCTGCGTCACCATCGACCGCGAGGCCGGCAGCTACCTGCCCTACCTGTTCGGCCCGGCCGGCTTCTGCGTCATCCGCAAACCCGAGGAACTGCCACGCCGCCTGCCGCTGCTCTACGCCCAATTGACTAGGAATTAAGCCCAAGGATCTATTGCTCTCGAACTAGGTCGGTGCCACCATTCGCCGGTCACTTTTATACGGCATAGCCATGCAGGCAAATCACCCCATCAACATCGAGGCACTGCTTACCCACATTCCGCTGTTCAACGGCCTGGCTCCCGAAGAAATCAATCGCATGGCCCGCTCGACCCGCGAAATCCACGCCAGCAAGGGCGACATCCTGTTCCACAAGGGCGACCCCTGCAACGGTTTCCACCTGCTGGTCTACGGCCAGATCAAGCTGGCTTTCACCTCGGCCCAGGGCACGGAAAAGGTCGTCGAGATCATCGGCCAGGGCCAAAGTTTCGGCGAAGCGCTGATGTTCATGGAAAAGCCCTATATCGTCTTCGCCCAGGCGCTGACCGATTCTCTGCTGCTGCATGTCTCGAAGGCCGCCGTCTTCGACGAACTGGAACGCGATCACAAGTTCGGCCGCAAGATGCTGGCCGGCATGTCCATGCGCCTGCACCAGCTGATGAGCGACGTCGAATCCTATTCGCTGCACTCCGGCAAGGAACGCATCATCGGCTACCTGCTGCGCGAACTGTCGGAGGCCGACCAGGACGGCGTCAAAGTCTCGATCACGCTGCCGACCAACAAGGGCGTCATCGCCTCCCGCCTCAACCTGACCCAGGAACATTTCTCGCGCATCCTGCACGAACTGATCGAACTCGGGCTGATCGTCGTCGAAGGCCGCAAGATCCATATTCCGAGCGTCGCCAACCTGCGCAAGCACGAAGGCTGAAGCCTCCGCTTTACCGCGGCAGGATGAAAAAAGGGGCGATCAAGATCGCCCCTTTTTGCTGGCCGAACGCGGGAATCAGTCAGTCAGCAGCTTGCCCTTGGTCAGCAGGTCCTGAATGATCGCCTGATCGTTCAGGGTGTTGCCGGCGGTCAGGTCGACACCGCTCATTACGATCTGCTGGGTCACGCTGCCACTGGTGCCGGTTGGCTTGATGTCGATCACGGTATCGCTGCCCGACCTGGTGAAATGCAGGAAATCGGTGAGGTTGCCGGTTCCGCTCGCGTGGTTCTCGCCCTGCAGCAGATCGCGCAAGTCGAGCATGTCGCCACCGTCGGCTTTCGCCGCCACCGAGAAATCGCTGATCGTGTCGCGCGCTGGCGTTGCTGCCGTGCCCTGATCGGCCAGCGACCAGGCGAAGGTATCGGAGCCGATGCCGCCGCTCAGGCTGTCGTTGCCCGTACCACCGATCAGCAGATCGATGCCGCTGCCGCCGCTGAGGGTATCGTTCCCGGCATTGCCAACCAGCACATCGTTGCCTTCGTAACCGCGGATGGTTTCTCCCGTGCTATCGCCGACGAGGATGTTGTCGAGCCCCGTCCCGCTGAGGGTAGAGCTGTTCACCGTCGTAATCGAGACCGCCGCATCGTTGGTCTGCCCGCCGTCGGAAACCGTGTAGGAGAAGGCGCCGCTGCCGCCGCTGCTGGCACTGACCGCATCGACAACCTGGCTCGACGCATGCGATGTGGCGTTGCTCACCGCGCTCACCGTCAGCGTCGCAGCCTCGGCATCGCTGTCGTTCCAGGTCAGCCAAGCATCCTTGAGGGTAACTGTATTCGAGCTGACGCTGCCGCTGGCCACCACGACCCGGTCGTCGCGAGCGACGGGCGCCGTATCGTAATCCGGCAGGTTGATGGTCAGCGTGCCCACGGCAGTATCTCCATCGTGGTCGGTCAGTGTGTAGCCGAAGCTCTCCTGGAGGACCGTTCTGCTCGGCGTCCGGGTGTAAGTGTACTCCCCGGTATCCATGTCGACCACGAAGGGGCCGCCGGCTGCCGTCACGGCCAGCACATGGCTTGCCGCATCGAAGCTGTAGGCCGTCGTGCCGGCGCCGCCGACGGTCAGCGCGCTACCGTCGAAGCTGAAGGTGTTGTTGCCGTAGGTGAGTGCTGCCAGATAGCCGCCATCCGCCCCGAAGCCGCCAGAACCGCCCCCGTCGATCATGATCGCCCCGGTGACGCGACTCTCGATGGTGGACGCCAGCACCGAACTCAGGTCATTGAGGTCCGCCACCGACAAGGAATCGCGGCCCGTGCCATTGACCCCGTCGTACGCCACCGGGTCCATGTTGGCCGTGGTAACCCCCGTTCCCAGGCCGATGGCGTAGGCACTAACGTGGTTGCTGCTCAGGAAGTTGGTCCAGATCGTCTCTTCCACCCCCTGAATGCCGTTGTCGCTGCTGCCTGCATTGGTGTTGGTGAGCGCCGTGTTGTTGCCGTCGCCGCGATTCGGCTCACCATCGGAGAGGAAGTACAGGACATTCTGGACATTGGCGCCGCTCAGCTTGCCGGCACCGCCGTAAGCCGTCATGGCGGCGGCCAGGGCGGCATCATAGTTGGTGTACATCGTGCCGCTGGAACTGAACGACTGGGCGGCAGTGACGAATTGCAGGGCGTTGGCCGCCGTCATCCAGGTCCCGCTGGTGCCCGACGAGCCGAAGACCGTGACATTGACCATCACCTCGCCCATGCCATCGTAGGTATCGATCAGTTCCTTGATCGCTTCCTTGGTGACAGCGAGACGCGTGGCGTTGGTCAGCCCGCTGGGATCGTCCATCGAGCCCGAGAGGTCGAGCACGATCGCCAGATTGGTGTTGGTCGCCGTGCCGCCGACCGCCACCGCGGAGGACGTGGCGAGCGGCGAATCGTCTTCGACGGTGAGCGCGATCGCCCCCGAGGCGCTCATCGCGCCATCGCTAGCAGTGACACCGACGTTGAAGCTCAGGCTGTCCTCGCTACCGGCGACGCCATGGTCGAGCACCTGCGACAAGGTGACCTGGTAATTTCCACTGTTATCTATCGTCACGCGGGCGACTTCGATGCCACCGGCCGAGCCGATGAGCATCTGGCTATCGGCACCACTCCATGTGATTGCCACACCGCCGGCGCTCAACGCCGCCGTCGGCGCCTGCAGGCTGACCGTCACCGGGCTGTCGGAATCGGCAATGCCGATCGTTCCCGAACGGATCGCCAGATTGGTGCTGTCGCCCGGACTGCCCGCCGTATCGGCTATACCACCGGCCACGCCCTCTTCCGAAACGCTGATTGCCGCCGAGCCGACAGTCGGCGCGTCATTGTCCGAGGTCACCGTGATGCTCAAGGTCGAGGTATCGCCGTTCGAGCCATCGGACAGCGTGTAGGTTGCGACCGGCACGGCACCAGCGTAGTTGGCGGCCGGGGTGAAGCTGTAGCTGCCGTCGGCGTTGATCTGCAGTGTGCCGACCCCGGCAATGCTCGCCGCCTGGCCAGCCACGAAGCTGCCGGCGATGCCGGCCACCGTGAAGCCAGTCACCGTCACCGGGCCGTCGGCGCTGCTCGTTCCGCTCAGCACGCTGCCGGTCAGCGTCGTGTCTTCGGCGATGTTGACGGTTTCGTTGGCATCGTCAAAGGCGTCGACCACGGGGATCACTGTAATCGCCAGCGTCGAGGTATCGCCGCTCGAGCCATCGCTCAGCGTGTAGGTAACGACCGGCACCGCACCGTTGTAGTTGGCGGCCGGCGTGAAGCTGTAGCCGCCATCGGCATTGATCTGCAGCGTGCCGACGCCGACGATGCTCGCCGCCTGGCCAGCCGTGAAACTGCCGGCGACGCCGGCCACCGTGAAACCGCTGACCGTCACCAGGCCATCAACGCTACTCGTACCACTCAAGACAGAGCCGGTCAGCATCGTGTCTTCGGCGATGTTGACCGTTTCGTCGGCATCGCTAAAGGCATCGTTCACCGGGGTTACGGTAACCGCCAGCGTCGAGGTGTCGCCGCTCGACCCATCGCTCAGCGTGTAGGTTGCGATCGGCACCGCACCGTTGTAGTTGGCGGCCGGGGTGAAGCTGTAGCCACCATCGGCATTGATCTGCAAGGTGCCGACACCGGCGATGCTCGCCGCCTGGCCGGCCGTGAAGCTGCCGGCGACACCCGCCACCGTGAAGCTGCTCACCGTGACCGGACCATCGACGCTCGTCGTGCCGGTCAGCACGCTGCCGGTCAGGGTCGTATCTTCGGCGACGCTGATGGTTTCGTTGGCGTCGGCAAAGGCATCATCCACCGGCGTGACGGTGATATCGAGCGTGCTGGCGCCACCGGTGTTGGTCGTGTAACTCACCGTCGGCACCGTGCCGTTCCAGTTGGCGACCGGCGTGAAAGTGTAGCTGCCGTTGGTAGCCATGGTCAGCGTGCCGACGCCGGTCAGGGTAGCGACCGCTCCCACCGCATAGGCCGTACCGCCCACGCTGAAACTCACCACGCTCAGGGCGTTGTCGACGTCGCTGTCATTGGTCAGCACGTTGCCGGTCGCCGGATGGTCCTCGGCAACCGTCCTGCTGTCCGCCACGAGAACGCTCGGATCATCGACCGGCGTAACGGTCTCGCTGAGCAGTACCGTGCTTTGCGAATAATGGGTCGTGCCGCCCGTCGCGCCGACCAGATTGACGACATCGCCACTCGTGATGCTGACGCCGCTTTCAATCAGGTTGGCCCGCAACTGGGTCGCGTCGCCGTTGTAATTGGCGGCCGGCACGAAGCGCAGAAGATCCGTCCCCTGCAGGGTGACGGCCGAAGCCAGGGTCGCATCGCCCAGGGCGATCCAGGAGGCCCCGCCGTCGGTCGAGTATTGCCACGTGCCGATCGCCGGAATGGCGTTGTATTGACTGATGGCGATGCCGGCAAAGGTATTCGCGCTGGAACCGCCAGCCACCTGGTCGGTATTGTCATGGAAATTGCCGGCCCCGCCGAACAACGCGGCCACGGTGGCCCCCGGCGGATTCGTCGAGTCTTCGGCAATCGGCGCCAGCGCCGCCGCGCCAAAGGCGATCGGCGCATCGTTAACCGCCGTCACCTGGACGTCGATGGTATCGGTGGCGCTGGAAAATGCCGTATTGCCGCCGTTGCTGACAGTATTGACCCAGGTCCCGGGCGTACCGCTGCTCTGGTCCCAAGCCCGTACGGTCAACGCCGCCGTCGCCGTGCCGTTGAAATTGGCGTCGGGCTGGAAGTAGAGGCGCGTATTGGCATCGTTGGCCAACAGCAGCGAGCTCGACGGGCTGGCCGCCACGAGGTGCCAGCTCGCGCCGTTATCGGTCGTGAAGTACCACGAACCATGCGTCAGGTTGCTACCGACGATGGCGATCCCCTGCAGCGCGCCGCCGTCGGCATCGCTGATGCCGCCGATTAAGCTGGAGACGGGAGAGCCAACGGCCCCGAACGGGTTGCCTGCATCCTCGGCGACGCTCATCACGAGCGGCGTGTTGCTCAGCAGGGGGCATCGTTGACCGACGTGACCGGGCCCAGCGCCAGGGTCGCGCTGTCAGTCCCGCCCAGGCCGTCGGTGATGCTGTAGGTGGCGATCGGCAGCGGGCCGTTGTAGTTGGCGGCCGGGGCGAAGCTGTAGCTGCCATCGACATTGATCTGCAGCGTGCCGACGCCGGCGATGCTCGCCGCCTGGCCGGCCGCGAAGCTGCCGGCGACGCCGGCCACCGTGAAGCCGGTGACGCTCAGCGGATTGCCGTTCGGGTCACTGTCATTGACCAGCACGTTGCCGCTGACCGGGGTGTCTTCGGTGACGCCCACCGGGCCGTCGTCGCGGGCGTCGGGCGCCGCGTTGTTGCCCATGCTCAGGCTCAGCGTCGCGCTGTCGGTGCCGCCCTGGCCGTCGCTGACGGCATAGGTGGCAACCGGGATGGCCCCGGCGTAGTTGGCGGCCGGCGTGAAGGTGTAGCTGCCGTCGCCGTTGATCTGCAGCGCCCCGACCCCGGCGATGCTTGCCGTCTGGCCGGCCGTAAAGCTGCCGGCCACGCCTGCCACGCTGAAACCGGTGACGCTCAGCGGGTTGCCGTCGAGGTCGCTGTCGTTGGCCAGCACGTTGCCGCTGGTAGCGGTATTGATCGGCACACTGTTGCTGTCGTCGACGGCAAGCGGATTGTCATTGACCGGGGTCACCGTGATGCTCAAGGTCGACATGTTGCCGCTCGAGCCGTCGCTCAGCGTGTAGGTGGCGACTGGCACGGCGCCGTTGTAGTTGGCGGCCGGGGCGAAGCTGTAGCTGCCGTCGGCATTGATCTGAAGCGCTCCGACGCCGGCGATAGTCGCCGTCTGGCCGGCCGTGAAGCTTCCGGAGATGCCGGCCACCGTGAAGCCGCTGACCGTGACCGGGCCATCGACACTCGTCGTACCGGCAAGGACCGTACCATTCAGCGTCGTGTCTTCGGCGATGCTGACGGATTCGTCGGCATCCGTGAAGGCGTCGCCCACCGGCGTTACTGCGATGCTCAAGGTCGAGGTGTCGCCACTCGATCCGTCGCTCAGGGTGTAGGTGGCGACCGGCACTGCACCGTTGTAGTTGGCAGCCGGGGTGAAGGTGTAGCTACCATCTGCGGCAATGGTCAGCGTGCCAATGCCGGCGCTGGTCGCCGTCTGACCAGCGGTGAAGCTGCCGGGGATGCCGGCCACCGTGAAGCCACTGACCGTGACCGGGCCATCGACACTCGTCGTGCCATTCAAGACAGTACCGGTCAGCGCCGTGTCTTCGGCGACGCTGACCGCTTCGTCAGCATCCGTGAAAGCATCATCCATCGGGGTAACGGTAATCGCCAGCGTCGAGGTATCGCTGCTCGACCCATCGCTCAGTGTGTAGCTAGCGACCGGAACGGCGCCGACGTAGTTGGCAGCAGGTGTGAAGCTGTAACCACCGTCAGCCGCGATGATCAGCGTGCCGACGCCGGCGATGCTAGCCGTCTGGCCGGCAGTGAAGCCGCTGGCGATGCTGGCCACTGTGAAGCCACTGACCGTGACCGGGCCATCGACGCTGCTCGTACCCGTCAGCACGCTGCCGGTCAGCGTCGTGTCTTCGGCGACGCTGACCGTTTCGTTGACGTCGCCGAAGGTGTCGTCGACTGGCGTCACCGTGATACTCAGCATCGAGGTATCGCCGCTCGAGCCATCGCTCAGCGTGTAGGTGGCGACCGGCACCGCACCGTTGTAATTAGCGACCGGGGTAAAGCTGTAGCTGCCATCGGCATTGATCTGCAGCATGCCGACCCCGGCAATGCTCGCCGTCTGGCCGGCCGTGAAACTGCCGGCAACGCCGGCCACCGTGAAGTCGCTGACTGTCACCAGGCCGTCGACGCTCGTCGTGCCGGTCAGCACGCTGCCGGTCAGCGTCGTGTCTTCGGCGACGCTGACCTTTTCGTCGGCGTCGGCAAAGGCGTCGTCCACCGACGTCACCGTGATAGCGAGCGTACTGCTACTGCCCGTATTGGTCGTGTAGCTCACCGTCGGCACCGTACCGTGCCAGTTGGCAGCCGGCGCGAAGCTGTAGTCGCCGTTAGCGCCCAGAGCGATCGCGCCGATGCCGGCGACGGTCGCAGTCTGGCCGGCGTTGAAACTGCCGGCCACGCCACTGACGGCAAAGCTCGCTACCGCGAGACTGTTGTCGATATCGCCGTCGTTGGTCAGCACATTGCCCGACAGCGCCGTGTCTTCCGGCGTGGTGCCGGTATCGGCGACCAGCGTGCTGGGGTCGTCGACCGCGGCGATGTTGAGATTGACCAGCGCCGTGTCGCTGCCGCCGCGACCGTCGGCAATCGTGTATTGGAAGCTGACCGGGCCGTTCACGTTGGCGTTTGGCGTGAAGGTCAAAGTGCCGTCCGCGTTCAGGCTGACCACGCCTTGGCTCAGGGTCACCGGGATGGCCAGGTCGAGCGGCTGGCCGTCGATCGCGGTGATGGTCAGCGGGTCGCCGTCCGGATCGCTGTCGTTCGAGCGCGGATCGAAATTCACCGGGCTGTCTTCGCTGCCATTGACCACGTTGTCGAGGGCGACCGGCGGATCGTTGACGTCGTCGATCACCAGATGCACGTTGGCGGTATCGCTCGTCGTGCCGTCGGTGATCGTGTAGCTGAAGTCGGCTGGCCCGTTGTAGCCCGCCGCCGGGGTGAAGGTGATCGTGCCGTCGGCGTTCAGGGTCGCCGTACCGTTGGTCACCGCCACGCTGTCGCCGGCCGTGACCGGCTGGCCGGCAATCGCCGAGACGTGCAGCGCTTCGCCGTCGACATCGCTGTCGTTGCCGAGCACGACGATGGTCACTGGAGTGTCTTCCGGCGTCGTCCGGGCGTCGTCGATCGCCAGCGGACCGTCGTTGGCGCCGCTTACCGTCAGGCTCAGCGTGGTCGTGCTACTCAGTCCGCCGGGATCGGAGACGGTGTAGGTGAAGATGTCGGTCCGGCTTTCGCCGTCGTCCAGGGCCTGGGCGGCCGCATTCGAGACATAGGTGTAGCTGCCGTCGGCATGCAGGGTCAGGCTGCCCCAGGCCCCGACCAGCGGACTGCCGACCGTACCGGTGCTGGCGCCGAAGGCGATACCGCTGACCGACAGGCTGTCGCCATCGAGGTCGCTGTCATTCTGGATGACGCCGTTGGCGGCACTGACCACCAACGTAGCATCTTCGCCCGTGCTTCCGGCATCCGGATTGGCGAGCGGGGCGTCGTTGCTGCCGCCGACATTGACGGTGACCGTGGCGGTATCGAAGCCGCCCTGGCCATCGCTGATCGTGTAGGTGAAGGAATCGGCGCCGTTGAAGTTGGCGTTCGGGGTATAGACCAGGTTGCCCTGGGCGTTCTGCGTCAAGGTGCCGTTGGCCGGGTTGGTGAAGGCGGTCACCGTCAGCGGGTCGGCATCGGCATCGCTGTCGTTGGCCCGGACCAGGATGGTCACCGGCGTGTCTTCCGCGGTCGTAACGCTGTCGTTGCCCGCCAGCGGCGCATCATTGACTGCCGTAACTGTGACATTGACATCACCGCTGACCGGCGTCCGGCCATCGCTTGCGGTATAGGTGAAGGTCGCCGAGCCGTGGTAGTTGCTGACCGGGGTGAAGGTGATCGTGCCATCGGCGTTCAGCGTCGCCGTGCCATTGGCGACCGCGACCGTGTCGCCGGCGGCCACCGGCTGGCCATCGATGGCGGTGATCGTCAGGGCATCGCCATCGGCATCCCTGTCGTTGTCCAGCACGCGGATGATCACCGGCGTGTCTTCGGGCGTGCTCGCGCCATCGTCGGAAACCGACGGCGTGTCGTCGAGCGGAGTCACCGTGAGGTCGAGCGTGCTGGTGCTGCCGGTGTTGGTCGTGTAGCTCGCCGTTGGCACTGTGCCGTTCCAGTTGGCGAGCGGGGTGAAGCTGTAGTCGCCGTTGGCGGCGATGGTCAGCGTGCCGATGCCGGCGATGCTCGCCGTCTGCCCGGCGCTGAAGTTGCCCGCGACGCCGGCCAGCGTGAAGCCGGCGACGCTCAGGGCATTGTCCACATCCCCGTCGTTGGCCAGCACGTTGCCGGTCGCCACGGTGTCTTCCGCCACTGTCTGGCTGTCCAGCGCCAGGAGGCTGGCATCGTCGACCGGCGTCACGCCGATGAAGACCGTCGAGGTCGTGCTACCGCCATGGCCGTCGGCAATGCTCACGGTGAAGCTGTCGCTGCCGTTGTAGTTCGCGCCCGGGGTGTAGGTCCAGGTACCGTCGGCATTGACCGTCACCGTGCCGTTGGTCGGATCGCTGCTCTTGGCGTAGGTCAGCGCATCGCCGTCGGCGTCGGTACCCACGACCTGGCCGGAAACCGGCGTGTCTTCCGGCGTCGTCACGTTGTAATTGCCGGTCGCCGGATCAAAAGCCGGGTTGCCCGGGTCAGCCGGGGTTGGCCCATCATTGACCGGCGTCACGCCGACGAAAACCGTCGAAGTGGCGCTACCGCCGTGGCCGTCCGCGATGCTCACGGTGAAGCTGTCGCTGCCGTTGTAGTTCGGACCCGGGGTGTAGGTCCAGGTGCCGTCGGCATTGACCGAGACCGTGCCGTTGGCCGGATCGCTGCCCTTGGCATAGGTCAGCAGATCGCCGTCGGCGTCGGCGCCCACGACCTGCCCGGAAACCGGCGTGTCTTCGGGCGTCGTCACGTTGTAATTGCCGGTCGTCGGATCGAAGGCCGGGTTGCCCGGGTCGGCCGGGGTCGGCCCATCATTGACCGGCGTCACGCCGACGAAAACCGTCGAAGTGGCGCTACCGCCGTGGCCGTCCGCGATGCTCACGGTGAAGCTGTCGCTGCCGTTGTAGTTCGCGCCAGGGGTGTAGGTCCAGGTACCATCGGCATTGATCATCACCGTGCCGTTGGCCGGATCGCTGCCCTTGGCATAGGTCAGCGGATCGCCGTCGGAGTCGGTGCCCAAGACCTGGCCGGAAACCGGCGTGTCTTCCGGCGTCGTCACGTTGTAATTGCCGGTTGCCGGATCAAAAGCCGGGTTGCCCGGATCGGCCGGGGTTGGCCCATCATTGACCGGCGTCACGCCGACGAAAACCGTCGAGGTTGCACTGCCGCCATGGCCGTCGGCAATCGTCACCATGAAACTGTCGTTGCCGTTGTAGTTCGGACCCGGGGTGTAGGTCCAGGTGCCGTCGACATTGACCGTCACCGTGCCGTTGGCCGGATCGCTGCACTTGGCATAGGTCAGCGGATCGCCGTCGGCGTCGGTGCCCACGACCTGGCCGGAAACTGGCGTGTCTTCCAAGGTCGTCACGCTGTAATTGCCCGCCGCCGGATCGAAGGCCGGGTTGCCCGGGTCGGCCGGCGTCGGGGCATCGTTGACCGGCGTCACGCTCAGGTCGAGCGTGCTTGTGCTGCCCGTGTTGGTGGTATAGGTCGCAGTCGGCAGCGTGCCGTTCCAGTCGACGAGCGGGGTGAAGCTGTAATCGCCGTTGGTGGCGATGGTCAGGGTGCCGATGCCGGCGATGGTCGCCGTCTGGCCGGCATTGAAGCTGCCCGCGACGCCGACCACCGTGAAGCCGGTGACGTCCAAGGCGTTGTCCAGGTCACTGTCGTTGGCCAGCACGTTGCCGGTGGCCACTGTGTCTTCCGCCACGGTCTGGCTGTCCGGAGCGAGGAGGCTGGTGTCGTCGATCGGTGCCACGGTCAGGGTGATGTGGTTGGGTGTCGTCGCGAAGGCGCCGCTGCTGTCCTGGACGCTGAAGTCGAAACCGGCATAGGGCGCGCCGCTGGCATTTGCCCCCGGGGTGTAGACCAGTTGCGCGAGGTCGGCGGCCGCGATGATCTGGCCAACCATCGCCGGCACGCCATTGAAGGTCAGGTTGCCGGCCGCCGGCAAGCTGTCGATGCGTACGGCCTGGAGGGTCTGGCCGGCATCGGCATCGGCGAAACCGAAATCGCCGGCCGCGAAAGTCCGTGCCGTGTCTTCGTTGAGGGTATAGCCAGCATCGCTGCCGGTCGGCGGCGTGCCAGCCCCGGCATTCGCGGTAGGCGCATTGGCATCGCCCAGCTCAGAAACCGGCGAAGCCGGATTCTCGATGATTTCCGGGGTTCCGATCCGCGCCGCAGGGAACTGATAGGACAAAGAATCGACGCTCTCGACGACACGCAGGAACTCGACGAAGCTGTGACCCTCATTGCCGGGACCGGCAACGCCGGCAGCCGGATCTTCAAGCAGCGCGTCGAGATCGCCCCCGGTCGCCAGGGCCTTGGCGATTCTTTCGAATTCGTCCGGGTTGTTGACCACCGCGCTATCACTGGCATCCGGTTTCACCAGCGCCGCGACTTCGGCATCCAGCCTGGCCGTTTCACCAGGCAGGACAGTCATTTCACGACCATCGGCGAGCAGCAGAACAACTTGTGCCCCGTCTCCCGCCACCACCGTTTCGCCCTCGCGAATCGCATCCCCGGCCTTCAGGCGGCGCAGCTTGCCAGCGTTGTCGCGGGCATAGGCTTCACCGGAAAGGGACGAGACTTTGGCGATGACTTGAGCTTGGGCCACGGGAATACTCCAGACACGATTAGCAAGCTTGCCAGTGTAGGGAGATCGAGCAGGCCCTTCTATTGCACCAAAGTACCAGTGGTGGCGGATAGCGTGAAAAAACTCACGCTTTCGGCTAGACCATCAGACCGTTGATCTTCAGAGAAAGCTGCAAGCGGTCGCGCAAGCTGAGTTTTTCGAAGATCGAGGTCAGATGTGCCTTGACCGTTCTTTCCGAGATCTCCAACTGATTGGCGATCTCCTTGTTGCTGGCCCCACCCGCTACCAGTCGCGCCACCTGGCATTCGCGTTCGGAAAGAAGTTTGGCCCAATCGTCGCGCGGCGGCCGCGGTTGCTGCCCCAGAATGCGGGATGTACTGCCGACCAGTTTGCTCAACAGCGCTTGGCCGATCCACAGCCCGCCGTTGTCGACCACCAGCGCCACCTGGTGCAAGACTTCAGGTGCGGCATGGCTGTTGCAGCAACCGGCGGCACCGGCGGCCAGAGCATCGATGACCGTCGCCTCGTCCGGCTCGTCGCACAACAGAACCAGGCGCTGCCCTCGCTCAGACGTAGCCCACGCAGGATCTCGGCCGGTGTCTCGCCGGCATGCAGTCGGCACCACAGAATGCCCGGCTGGTCGGCCGGCACCTCGCCAGCCCGCCAGCGTTCGAGTCGCCAGGCCTGCAGCAGGGCTTGCTGCCAGGTCGGCGGCGGTACGGCACTGTCGTCGAGTATCCAGTGCTGCATCAGCGCTCCGACATCGCGACGCTCTTGGCGCGCAGCACCGGTTTCAGCAGATAGGCGAGGACGCTCTTCTTGCCGGTCAGAATATCGACCTCGGCGACCATGCCGGGAATGATCGGCAAGTTGGCGTCGCCGAAGCCGGGCCGGTTGGTACGGACGCGCACCGTGTAGAAGGCATTGCCTTTGTCGTCGGTGACGGTATCGGCGCCGATATGCTCGAGCGTGCCGTCGAGGCCGCCGTAGATCGAGAAATCGTAGGCGGTGAATTTGACCATCGCCGGCTGGCCGGGCCGCAGGAAGGCGATGTCGCGCGGCAGGACGCGGGCCTCCAGCAGCAGCGCGTCTTCGAGCGGCACGATCTCGATCATGTCCTTGCCGGGCTGGACGACGCCGCCCACCGTATTGACCAGCAGCCGCTTGACCGTACCCTTGACCGGCGAGCGGATCGACGACTGGGTGACGCGGTCGGACAACGCGACGCCGCCCTCGGTCAGGCTGTTCAGCTTGGACACCGTTTCCGAAAGCTCCTTGCCGGCGTCGTTGCGGAAGCTGAGCTCGACTTCCTCGATCTTGCGTTGCGCCTCGTTGATCGAAGCCTGGACCCGCGTGATCTGGGCCGAGGCCTGATCTCGCTCGCCGCGGTAACGCGAGACATCGCGCTCGAGGCGCAGCAGTTCAACTTCGGAGACGGCACCCGAATTGATCAGCGGCTTGGTCACGGTCAGTTCCCGGGAAGTCAGCTCGTAACCCTGGGCGGCCTGCGAACGCCGCGCCTGCACTTCGTTGAGTTCCTGCTGGCGCTGGCTGAGCTGCTGGCGGGCGATCGAGACGGAGGCCTGCATCTCCTCACGCTTGGCCCGGAAGAGCTGGCGTTCCTGCTCGACGACGTCCGGCGCCGCCTTGAGCGCTTCCGGCGGCGGCACGAACTCCTTGCCGTCGGACAATGCCTTGAGGCGCGCCGCCTTGGCCATCAGCCCGAGGGCCTGCGACTGGTTTTCCTTGACCGAGGAGGCGAAGCGCGTCTCGTCGATCTTGATCAACAGCTGGTTGGCCTGCACGACCTCGCCTTCATGGACCAGGATTTCCGAAACCAGGCCGCCATCGATGCTCTGCAGGACCTGCAGCTGTTTGGACGGAATGACCTTGCCCTCGCCCCGCGTCACCTCGTCCAGTTGGGCGACGGCGGCCCACATCACGAAGATGGCGAAGACAACGCCGATCGAGCGGAGCAGGATGCGGGCGCGCAGCGGTTCCTGGCGCAGCATGGCGAGATCGGCATCGGTGGCGAAATCGACGACTTCAATTTCTTCCCGGCTCGGCAGCCGCCCGAGCACTTTCTCGACACGTGGCGCACTCCACTGGGCAAGCTTTTCCAGCCTGCCGTGGACGGCAGCGAATATCCGGTGCGGGCGCTTCATGAGGCCCTCCCGATGCGGCCACTCTGCAGGGCTTGGATGACCTGATCGCGCGGGCCGTCGGCGACGACGCGGCCTTCATCGACGACGATGACGCGGGTCGCCAGATCGAGCAGGCTGTTGCGGTGGGTGACGATGACCACCGTCTTGTGGGCCGCCACCCTCCGCAGACGCTCCTTGAACTGCTGTTCCGAGGAGAAATCCATGGCGCTGGTCGGCTCGTCGAGCAGCAGGATCGGCGGGTCCATGAGCAGGGCGCGGGCAATCGCCACGCCTTGCCGCTGGCCACCGGACAGCGAGTCGCCGCGCTCGCCGATCATCATGTCGAAACCGTCCGGATGGCGATTGACGAAATCGGTCAGGCCGGCGGCATCGGCGGCGGCGACGATGGTCGCATCGTCGGCGTAGGGGGCGCCGATCGCGATGTTGTCGCGCAGGCTGCCGTAAAAGAGCGTGACATCCTGAGCAACGTAGCCGATGTTGCGGCGCAGGTCGGCCGGATCGAGCTGGCGGAGATCGACGCCATCGATGCTCACCGCCCCGCCGGTCGGCTGGTAGAGGCCGAGCAGCAACTTCTGCAGCGTCGTCTTGCCCGAGCCGATGCGACCGATGACGACCACCTTGTCGCCGGTCGCGATCTTGCAGCTGAATCCCTTCAGGGCGCTGATCGAGGCGTTGGGGTAAGTGAACTCGACATCGCGGAACTCGATGTTGCCCTTCAGTTCCGGACGATGCACAAAGGCCGCATCGCCTGGCCGCTCGACCGGCTTGGCCATGACTTCTTCGAGCGAGGTCAGCGAGACCTTGGCATTGTGATACTGCATCAGCAGGCCGACCATCTGGCCGAGCGGGGCGACGGCGCGCGAAGTCAGCATCGTGCAGGCGATCAGCCCGCCCATGCTGAGCTGGCCGTTGCCAATCAGATAGACCCCGGCAATGACGACCACGACATTGACCAACTGCTGGATTTCCATCGCCCCGTTGGTGGCAGCGGCGGACAGGAAGCGCATCTGGTTGTTGACCCGCGACACGAAGGCGACCGACTTTTCCCATTTCGACTGCATCACGCTTTCGGCGCCCAGGGTCTTGATGGTTTCCAGCGCGGTCAGGCTTTCGATCAGCGTCGCATTGCGCAGGGCGCCGGCGCGATAGGTCGTCTCCGACAGCTCGTGCATCTTGTGCTGCAGGATGTAGGCGTAAATGATCACGACGACGATGGCCAGCAGCACGGGGATGATCAGTTGCCAGGCGATCAACGCGATCACCAGAACGAAGAGCAGGGCGAACGGCAGGTCGATGAAGGCGGTTACCGAAGCCGAGGTGATGAAGTCGCGGACCGACTCGAAAGAGCGCAGGTTCGAGGAAAAGGCCCCGACCGCCGCCGGCCGGGCTTCCATCCGGACGCCGAGCACCCGCTCCATGATCTTGGCCGAGAGTTCCATGTCGATTCGCGCGCTGGCAAGATCGATGAAATAGCCGCGCAACAGGCGCAGCATCATGTCGATGCCGATCACCAGAACGACGCCGAGGGCGAGCACCCAGAGCGTTTCCATGGCCCGGTTGGGAATCACCCGGTCGTACACGTTCATCGTGAACAAGGGCATGGCCAGCGCCATCAGATTGATTAGCAGCGCCGCCGCGAGCACATCGCGATAGACCAGCCACTGATCGGCCAGGGCGCCCCAGAACCAGTGACGCAGCTTGACCTCGCCGACCTGCGGCGTCCGTTTGTCGAACCGGAAATGCGGCCGGGAAAAAATGGCAACGCCCGTGTAACGCACCGCCAGGGCCTCGCGCGACAACAGCACTGAGCCCTGGCCGGTCTCCGGGAAAAGCAGGCGGGCGTTGTCGCCGCTGTCATCCCAGCCGAGCAGGACGCAGGCTTCTTCGCCTTTGAGCAGCAGGACGGCGGGCAGCAAAACGTCGTCGATCCGCTCGAGCGAGCGGCGGACCAGCTTGGCCGAGAGGCCGGAGCGACTGGCCGCGCGCCCGAACAAGGACGGGGTCAGCGAACCGTTCTCCAAAGGCAAGCCGGCGATCAGCGCGGCGCGCGTACTCGGCCGGCCGTGAATGCGTGTCAACTCGACCAGGCAGTCAAGCAGGGGGTCATGATGCAGGATGTCTTCCCGTATGCCCGATTTGCCGTTCTCGGCCGGACCGCCTAGTGCCTCGCTCATGCTCCCTGAAGCTTTCTTTGAATTCTGATGTGGCAGAAAACGCGCAGTCTAAAGAAACACAAAAAGAAAAAGGCGGCCACAGCCGCCTTTTTTTGCTCAAGTGTTAAATATTAGGCAATCAGGGGCACGATCAGCAGCGCCACCAGGTTGATGATCTTGATCAGCGGATTGACCGCCGGACCCGCCGTATCCTTGTAGGGATCACCCACCGTGTCGCCGGTGACGGCGGCTTTGTGCGCATCCGAGCCTTTTCCACCGAAATGACCGTCTTCGATGTATTTCTTGGCGTTATCCCAGGCACCGCCACCGGTCGTCATCGAGATCGCCACGAACAGGCCGGTGACAATCGTGCCAACCAGCAAGCCACCGAGCGCGACCGGCCCGAGCAGTAGACCGACGACGATCGGCACGGCCACCGGCAGGATCGAGGGAATCATCATTTCCTTGATCGCCGCCACGGTCAGCATGTCGACCGCACGCGAGTAGTCCGGCTTGGCCGTGCCTTCCATGATGCCGGGAATCTCCTTGAACTGGCGACGCACTTCGACGACCACCGCACTGGCCGAACGGCCGACCGCTTCCATGGCCATGGCACCGAACAGGAAGGGGATCAGGCCGCCGATGAAGAGGCCGATGATCACCAGATGGTTGGACAGATCGAAGGTGAAGACCTTGCCCGAGACCGCTTCCAGACCGTGGGTGTAGTCCGCGAACAGCACTAGGGCGGCCAGACCGGCGGAGCCGATGGCGTAACCCTTGGTCACCGCTTTGGTGGTGTTGCCGACGGCATCCAGCGGATCGGTGACATTGCGCACTTCCTTCGGCAGTTCGGCCATTTCGGCAATGCCGCCGGCGTTGTCGGTGATCGGACCGTAGGCGTCGAGGGCGACGACGATACCGGCCATCGACAGCATGGAGGTGGCGGCGATCGCGATGCCGAACAAGCCGCCCATGGCAAACGCAGCATAGATCGCAGCACAGACCGACAGCACCGGCAGCGCCGTCGCCTTCATCGAGACGCCGATACCGGCAATGATGTTGGTGGCGTGGCCGGTCTGGCAAGCGGCCGCGACGTGCTTGACCGGCGCGTAATCGGTGCCGGTGTAGTACTCGGTGATCCAGACCAGTGCGGCGGTCAGCACGAGGCCGACGACGGAGCAGCCGAACATGGTCATGGTGTTGATCACACTGCCGTCGGGCAGCGTGGCGCCGGCACCGATCAGCCAGGCCGTCACCGGGTAGTAAAAGACCAGGGCCAGCACGCCGGCGACGATCAGGCCGCGATAAAGGGCCGCCATGATCTTGCCGCCCTCGGTCGCCTTGACGAAATAGCAACCGACGATGGAGGCAATGATCGACACTGCGCCCAGGGCCAGCGGATAAAGCACCAGGTTTTCGCCGAGGCCGGTCGCCGTCTTGATGATCAGCGCAGCCAGCACCATGGTCGCGACCACGGTCACGGCATAGGTCTCGAAGAGGTCGGCCGCCATGCCGGCGCAGTCGCCAACGTTGTCGCCGACGTTGTCGGCGATCACCGCCGGATTGCGCGGATCATCCTCGGGAATGCCGGCTTCCACCTTGCCCACCAGGTCGGCGCCGACGTCTGCCCCCTTGGTGAAGATGCCGCCGCCGAGACGAGCAAAGATCGAAATCAGCGAGGAACCGAAGGCCAGACCGACCAGCGGTTCGATGACGTGGTGCAGGTCGGCACCAGGGCCATTCACTGATTTGAGGAAAGCGTAATACCCGGCGACGCCGAGCAGCCCCAGACCGACCACCAGCATGCCGGTGATCGCCCCGCCCTTGAAGGCAACGTCGAGCGCCGCCGCAATGCCGCTGCGTGCGGCTTCAGCCGTGCGCACGTTGGCGCGCACCGAAACGTTCATGCCGATGAAACCTGCAGCGCCGGACAGCACAGCACCGATCAGAAAACCGAAGGCAGTCAACCAGCCAAGCTTGGGAACAACACCGATGACGATGAAGAGGACGACGCCAACCATGGCGATGGTCTTGTACTGTCGGCTGAGGTATGCCTCCGCGCCTTCCTGGATTGCCTTGGCAATCTCTTTCATGCGCTCGTTGCCGGCCGGCAACGCGAGGATCTGCTGGCTGGAAATCCAGCCGTACAACACTGCTAGAACGGCGCATCCCAGCGCCAACCACAACGGTGTAGACATACTCTCCCTCCCTAGGTTGATGGAACTACACTTTGAACGCCTCCAACTTTCTTGTGACGGCAACGTTCTTCAAACGCACGTAATCGGGCAATCCATTGCGATAGACCGGCGGCTCCTCGCCATCGATCAGCGGCTGCAAATAAGCGCGGCAGGCTTCGGTGATGTGGAAGCCGTCCGCCGAAATGAATTCAGCCGGCATTTTACGCTCGACATTGGCGATGTCCTTCAAGGGCGCATCGCCGATCCGCCAGCGATACGGCTTCTCTGACAGCCGCTCGATAGTCGCCATCACCGCATTCTTGCCCTGCAAGGCCAAATCCACCGCTGCAACGCCCAGGGCATGCGCCTGCTCGACATCGGTTCGCGAGGCCAGATGGCGGGCCGAGCGTTGCAGGTAGTCGGCCAGTGCCCAGTGGTACTTGTAGCCGAGCTTGTCCTTGATCAACTGGGCGACGACCTGCCCGACCCCGCCCAGCTGGGAGTGGCCGAAGGCGTCCTTGGTCCCCGATTCCGCAATCAGCTTGCCGGAAGCATCAGACAAGCCTTCGGAAACGGCCACCGTGCAGTAACCGTAGCGCTTGACGCACTCATCCGCCCGCGCCAGGAAGCGCTCCGGATCGAACGGCTCCTCGGGGAAGAGCAGGATATGCGGCGGTTCGCCGACATTCTCGGATGCCAGGCCACAAGCGGCGGTAATCCAGCCAGCGTGGCGCCCCATGACCTCGAGGACGAAGATCTTCGTCGAGGTGCGCGCCATCGAGGCGACGTCGTAGCCGGCTTCGCGAATCGAGGTCGCAACATACTTGGCTACCGAACCGAAGCCGGGACAGCAGTCGGTCAGCGGCAAATCGTTATCGACGGTTTTCGGAACCCCGACGCAAACGACGGGATAGCCCATCTTCTCGGCGATCTGCGACACCTTCCAGGCGGTGTCCATCGAGTCGTTGCCGCCGTTGTAGAAGAAATAGCCGATGTCGTGCGCCTTGAAGACCTCGATCAGGCGTTCGTACTGGGCGCGATGTTCGTCCAGGCTTTTCAGCTTGTAGCGGCAGGAACCGAAGGCTCCGCCCGGCGTCGAGCGCAGGCGGGCGATGTCGGCGTCGGATTCGAGGCTGGTGTCGATCAGGTCTTCGGTCAGCGCGCCGATGATGCCATCACGGCCGGCATAGACTTTCCCGATCTTGTCGCCATGACGACGGGCTTCCTGGATCAGGCCGCACGCCGTGGCATTGATGACGGCGGTAACGCCCCCTGACTGTGCGTAGAAGGCGTTTTTCACCGTCATTTTCTTTCCTTATTTCAGCGCGTCGAAAACGCTCTTGGTAATGCTGTCCACACCGCCGACGCCGACTACCTTGCGCACCTTCGGCGCCTTGCCGTCACCTTCCGCCGCCCACTTGGAGTAGAAGTCAACCAGTGGCTTGGTCTGCGAATGATAGATTTCCAGGCGTTTCTTGACGGTTTCTTCCTTGTCGTCGTCACGCTGGACCAACGGCTCGCCGGTCACGTCATCCTTGCCTTCGGCTTTCGGCGGGTTGAACTTGACGTGGTAGGTGCGGCCGGACGCCAGGTGAGCGCGGCGGCCCGCCATGCGTTCGACGATGTCGCTGTCCGGGACGTCAATTTCGAGCACGAAATCGAGCGGCACGCCGGCATCGCGCATGGCTTGAGCCTGGGGAATGGTGCGCGGGAAGCCGTCGAACAGGTAACCGTTCTTGCAGTCATCCTGGGTCAGGCGATCCTTGACCATGCCGATGATCACGGCATCCGGGACCAGGCCGCCGGCATCCATGTGTTTCTTGGCCTCGAGACCGAGCGGGGTGCCGGCCTTGACTTGAGCACGCAGCATGTCGCCGGTGGAAATCTGGGGAATGCCGAATTCCTTGGAGATGAATGTGGCTTGCGTACCCTTGCCGGCGCCAGGCGCGCCCAACAAAATCAATTTCATGGAAAGTCCCTCGGGTTTAACTATTGAAAATTATTGTTGTCTGCTTCAAATCAGCGGTGGTTCCGGCCGTTCTCAGAAGGCGAAAAAGTACCTTTAATTTCAGGCACGGTCAAACAGTTTGCGCATCCGCTCTGCATCTTCGGGCGTATCGACGCCTGGGGCCGGCGCTGCATCGATAAGCGTGACGCTGATGCGATAGCCATGCCACAACGCCCGCAACTGTTCGAGCGATTCGAAGCGCTCGGTTGGCGCCATGGACAGGCCGGCGTAAGCCTTCAGGAAACTCGCCCGGTAAGCATAAAGCCCGACATGGCGATAGGCCGGAAAGTCGGCCGGCAGTGTCTCGCCACCGTTCTCACCGGCGAAATGGTCACGGGCGTAGGGAATCGGGGCCCGCGAAAAATAAGCGGCATCGCCGTCAGCGCGGCAAACCACCTTGACCACGTTCGGATTGAAAAAATCGGCAGCGTCGGTGATCGGATGCGCCACGGTGGCGATATCGGCACCGCTGACTGCCAGTTGCCGCGCCGTCTGGAGAATCACCTCCGGCTCGATCAGCGGCTCGTCGCCCTGGACATTGACGATGATGGTATCGCCGCCCCAGCCGCGTTGCTCGACCACTTCGGCCAGGCGGTCGGTGCCGGTCGGGTGATCGCTGCGCGTCATCAGGGCGGCAATTTCATGGGCCTCGGCGGCGGCACGCACCTCCGGGTGGTCAGTCGCCACCCAGATTTCTTCGGCGCCCGAAAGCCGGGCCCGTTCGGCCACCCGCACGACCATCGGCTTGCCGCCGAGATCGAGCAAGGGCTTGGCCGGCAGCCGGGTCGACGCGTAACGCGCCGGGATCACCACCTTGAAGGCGAGGCCGGACATTACTGCTCGTCCGTCAGTTGGCGCGCCTCATCCTCCAGCATGATTGGGATGTCGTCGCGGATCGGGAAAGCCAGTTTGCAGGGTTTGCAGACCAGTTCCTTTTCGGCTTTGCGGTGTTCGAGGTTGCCCTTGCAAATCGGGCAGACGAGGATATCAAGCAGCCTGGCGTCCACGGAGTTTCTCCAGAATAAGATCAATAAGGGCCGGCGAGAGCTCGGCCTCGACCGGCAAAACCCAGGTTTCGCCTGCCGTCAGACCGGCGCATTTTACTGCATCCTTCTCGGTCATCAGCAGAATGCCGTCCCCGGCGAAGGCAAGATCGGCCGCCGCATAGGCGTGGTGGTCGGGAAAGGGATGGGCTTCGAAAACCAGGCCAAGTGCCGTCAGGGTCCGAAAAAAGCGCCCGGGATCGCCGATCCCGGCCAGGGCATGGAGGTTCTTCCCCTGCAGACTCACCGCCTCACAGGTCTGCCCGGCGTCCTCGAGCCGGTAGAAGACACCCGCCTGAAGACGCATGGCGAACTGCGGGATGCTGCGGTCGATCCGGTCATCCGGCACGCCATTGCAGACCACGGCATCGACCGTCGCCAGCCGGCTCAGCGGCTCGCGCAGCGGCCCCAGCGGCAGCCGCCAACCGTTGCCCGCGCCACGGCCGTCGAAGACTGCCAGTTCGACATCGCGCGTCAGCCGGTAATGCTGCAGGCCATCGTCGCACAAGACGATATTGACATCGGGATGGGCCGCCAGCAGGGCCCGGCCGGCCGCTGCCCGGTTACGCCCGACCCAGACCGGCACGCCACTGCGCCGGGCGAGCAGGATCGGCTCGTCGCCGACTTCGCCGGGCAGCGCCGACGCCGTCACCGGACGCGGCTCGGCAGCGGCGCCACCATAGCCCCGGCTGACGATAGCGGGCCGCCAGCCACGGGCGCTCAACTGCCGGGCCAGCCAGATGCTCAGTGGCGTCTTGCCGGCACCGCCAACGGTAATGTTGCCGACCACGACGACCGGCACATGCAGGCTCTCGGCGGCGGTCAGCCGGCGATTCAGCCAGGCGAGCAACGGGAACAACCAGGCCAGCGGCAGCAAAAGCCACAACGCCGGCGAAAGCCGGCGTTGCTCGAACCAGAGACGCTGTAGCCAGCGAGCCAGCATCAGCGTGGTGACTGAGTGGCGAAGGAGATGTGGGGATAGCCGGCGGTCTGCGCCGCCTGCATGACATCGATGACGCTCTGGTGTGTCGCCTTGGCGTCGGCATTGATCACGATCACCGGGTCCGGACGCGGGCCGGCGGCACGGCGCAGGGCTTCGGAGATGCCCTTGACGTCGGTTGCCGTCAGCGGCGACTTATTCACCAGGACCTGGCCGCTGGCCGTGATCGCGACATCGATCTCGTTCGGCTGTTCAGCCTGCTTGCTGGCATCGGCCGTCGGCAGGTTGATTTCCAGCCCGGAAAACTTGGTATAGGTGGTAGTCAGCATCAGAAAGATGATGATCACCAGCAAGACGTCGATCATCGGGATCAGATTGATTTCCGGCTCTTCCCGGCTGCGGCCGCGCTGAAAATTCATCGCTTACTTCCGATCACCATGCATGTATTCGACCAGGCGAATCGCCTGCTGCTCCATCTCGACTACGAAGCCATCGACCAGGGCGCGGAAATGGCGCCAGAAGATCAGGCTGGGGATCGCGATGAAAATACCGAAACCGGTGTTGTAGAGCGCTACCGAAATACCGTGTGCCAGCTGTTGCGGGTTGCCGGAACCCGGCGTCTGCGAGCCGAAAATCTCGATCATCCCGATCACTGTCCCGAACAAGCCCATCAGCGGGCTGATCGAAGCGATGGTACCGAGCGTCGTCAGGTAACGATTCAGTTCGTGCGACACCGCATTACCCGACTCTTCGATCGACTCCTTCATGATTTCCCGGGACGAGCCGACATTGCGCAGGCCTGCCGACAGTACGCGACCGAGCGGCGAATGGCGATCCAGCTCTTCGAGCAGCTTGTCGTTGTTGGCACCGCGCTTGAACTCGCCGACGGCGCGTTGCAACAGGCCTTGGGGCACCACCTTGGAACGGCGCAGCGCAACCAGGCGCTCGATAATCAGGGCAACGGAGATGATGGAGGCCAGAAGCAGCGGCCAGATGGGCCAACCGGCAGCCTGAACGATTGCAAACACGTGAGGAATCCTCGTTGGAAAATCAACCCGGGATTTTGCCTCTCCTCTGACAGCGCGGCAAGCGGCAATTTGTCACGCTTTTTTTGCCGCCGCCGCGGCTTATCCCCAAAACCTGTGGATAAATCTGTGAATGAACTGTCATCAAATGCGCTAACCCTATTTTGGCAAAGGGTTTTTTCTGCTCTGCCAAAAAACAAGGCATCCAGTTTAATCAACTAAAAATCAATAACTTAACAAATAGGCTCCCTGTCAAGTACAAAGCGATCAAGCGGGCTGCAGGTTACAATCGCCAGCATGCCCAGCCCCTTTATGCCTGTTGATGATTCCATCCTTTCGGTCTCCAGCCTGAACCGGCTGGTTCGCGAATGCCTGGAATCAACCTTTCCGCTGACCTGGATCGGCGGCGAAATTTCCAACCTGACCTATGCCGCTTCCGGCCACGTCTATTTCTCCCTGAAGGATGCCAGCGCCCAGGTGCGCTGCGTGATGTGGCGCAGCCGGGCGCAACTGCTCGGCTGGCGACTTGAGAACGGGCAAAAGATCGAGGCACGGGCGCTGGTTTCGTTCTACGAGCCGCGCGGCGAATTCCAGCTCAATGTCGAGGCCATCCGCCGCGCCGGCCAGGGCGACCTCTTCGAGCGCTTCCTCAAACTCAAGGCAAAGCTCGACAGCGAAGGCCTCTTCGCCGCCGAACGCAAGCGCCCGCTGCCCGCCTTCCCGCGCCATCTGGCCATCGTCACCAGCCCGCAGGCCGCCGCCCTGCGTGACGTGCTGACCACGCTGCACCGCCGCGCCCCGCATCTGCGCATTAGCCTGTTCCCGACCCCGGTGCAGGGCGAAGGAGCTGGCGAGAAAATCGCTGCAGCGCTCGCTCAGGCCAGCCGCAGCGACTGCGACTGCGACGCGATCATCCTATGCCGCGGCGGCGGCAGCATCGAAGACCTCTGGTCCTTCAACGAGGAAGTCGTCGCCCGCGCCATCGTCGCCACGAGCATCCCGGTGGTCGCCGGCGTCGGCCACGAGACCGATTTCACCATTGCCGATTTCGCCGCCGACCTGCGGGCGCCGACGCCAACCGCCGCCGCCGAACTGATCAGCCCCGACCGCGACGCCCTGCTCGCCCGCCTGGGCGAACTGCAGCGCCAGCTCGCCCGCCGCATGGAACGTTCGCTGGCCGAGCATCAGCAACGGATCGACTGGCTGGCCGCCCGCCTGATTCACCCGGCCGACAAGATCCGCCAGCGCAACGCCGACCTCAAGGCCCTCGGCCGCCGCTTGCGCCAGGCCATCGGCCGCCAGGGCGAGGCCAGCCAGTTGCGCCTGGACAGCTTGCGGCAGCGCTTCAGCAGCGCCCGACCGCGCCCGGAGCAACTCGCCGAAGGCCTGTCCCACCTGCATTTCCGGCTGAGTAGCCGAACCCTTTGGCAAATTTCTCAACAGGCGGCGAAACTAAATGCGCTGAGCAGTGGTCTAAAACAGCTTGATCCGGATGCCGTACTCGCCCGGGGCTATGCTCTGGCCATCGGCCCTGATGGCCGTGTCGTTCGCGACGCCGCCACGCTGACCGCCGGTGACACCCTGAAACTCGATTTCGCGCGTGGTTCGGCGCAGGCCACGGTAAATCAGGTTGTCGCAGGCCGCGAAGCTGACTAGAATTTTCGATTCACCCCTCATAAACAACGGAGAATACAAAATGGAACACCAACTCCCCGCGCTGCCCTTTGCCAAGGACGCTCTCGCCCCGCACATGTCGGCCGAGACCTTCGACTACCACTACAGCAAGCACCATCAGGCCTATGTCACCAACCTGAACAACCTGATCAAGGGCACCGAGTACGAAGCTCTCGACCTCGAAGCCATCATCAAGAAGGCCCCGGCCGGCGGCATCTATAACAACTCCGCCCAGGTCTGGAACCACACTTTCTTCTGGAACTGCCTGAAGCCGAACGGTGGCGGTGCCCCGAGCGGTGCGCTGGCGGCAGCCATCAACGCCAAGTGGGGTTCGCTGGATGCCTTCAAGACCGCCTTCCAGACCTCCGCCGTTGGCAACTTCGGTTCCGGCTGGACCTGGCTGGTCAAGAAGGCCGATGGGTCGGTCGATATCGTCAACATGGGCGCCGCCGGCACCCCGCTGACCACCGGCGACAAGGCCCTGCTCTGCATCGATGTCTGGGAACACGCCTACTACATCGACTACCGCAACCTGCGTCCGAAGTTCGTCGAGACCTTCCTGAACAGCCTGGTGAACTGGTCCTTCGCCGAAGCCAACTTCGCCTGAGTTTTTCAGTTCAGCCTCAGAACCCTCGCCGCGGCGAGGGTTTTTTCATTTCAGGCGACTGATTTCCGGCAGGAAGACTTCTGTCACCAGCACGCACTCGCTGCCAAGGCAATGCAGAGAGCGCCGCGCCCACAGGGTTGGGCTGGCCGCACCGACGGCGGCGGCACGCCGGTAGAGCGGGTGCCGGTGATCCAGCCGCAGATACTCGATAGCCTCACGGCGAAAGCCGGGGAAGGAAAACAGCAGCGAACCGAGCGAACGGTTGCCGAGGCCGGCCATCCAGCGCGGCAGATGCCCCTTGGCCGTGGTCGCCAATGTGGTGTGGGCGAAGATCACCGGGTGCCCGTCGCATTCGAGAACCACTTCGCGCACCCAGGCCGGCTGCCGCCCGCGCGCGCAACCGGCCGCCTCGTCGGCAAGCGGGCGCCCGTGGTCGTAGCGCAACAGGCGCACGCGAAAATCGACGCATGACCTCTGGCAGCGGGCAGTCAGCGAATCCGGCTCAGTCAGCCAGGAACGCAAAACGGGGTCGAGCCGGCCGAAGAGGCCCGCCCGCCAATAGCTGCGCCTCACTGCGGGCGCGGCGCCTTGTCGATTCCCTTGAGCCTGGTGCCGGGTTTGATGCCGCGCTGGGCAAACCAGCCGAGGTTCATTTCCAGCGCGTAGCGGGCCGGCACCCTGGCGCAGTGGTTGTCTTCGGTCTGCGGCTGCATGTTCTCGATGTTGATGATGATCCCATCTTCATCGAGGAAGGCCACCGACAGCGGGATCAGCGTATTGCGCATCCACATGCAGTGGGTGTTCTGCTGCGGGAAGACGAAAAGCATGCCGCGCTGCGGCGCCATCGCCTTGCGGTTCATCAGACCGAGCATCCGATTCTGCTGATCAGCCGCTACCTCGGCTTCGATGCGGTGCATGCCGGCGCTCAGCTCCATGAGCGGCATGGCATTCTGCGCCCAGACAGCGGCACTCAGGATCAGCCCGAGACAGGCCGCGACAACACGTTTATTCATTGAATTTTCCTTGCAAATCCTGGTAGCTGCCTGCGATCTGCCGCCATTGCCCGAGCGCCAGACCGTCCAGCGTCGCGGCACCGATCGCCGCCCGTATCAGACGCAGCGTAGGATAACCGATGGCGGCCGTCATGCGCCTGACCTGGCGGTTCTTGCCCTCGGCGATGCGGATTTCCAGCCATGCGGTTGAAATAGCCGCGCGAAAGCGGATCGGCGGATCGCGCGGCCAGAGCCCGGCGGGTTCGTCAATCAAACGCACCTTGGCCGGCCGGGCCGTGAAATCGGAAAGCTTGATGCCGCGCCGCAGCGGTTCCAGCGCCGCCTCCTCGGGCCGGCCCTCAACCTGCACCCAGTAGGTTTTTTCCAGCTTGTGCTTGGGATCGGCGATCTTGGCCTGCAGCTTGCCATCGTCGGTCAGGATCAGCAGGCCCTCGCTGTCGGCGTCGAGCCGGCCGGCGACATAGACACCCTTGACCGGAATGAACTCGTCCAGCGCCCGCCACTTGCCTTCCGGCGTGAACTGGCTGAGGACGCCGTAAGGCTTGTTGAATAAGACAATGGAGGACACAGGCAGGAGCTTCGAACGGTCGACGAAACCGCGATTTTCGCCGATTTTGCGTATCCCCGTGGAATCAGTAGGGGCGGACGGCCCGACGTAGCGTATTCGGTGCTTGGGCGAGACTCGAACTCGTACAGCTTGCCCCCCGCAGCCGACTTGATTACGTCTGGACGACCGTCAGCCAAGGGGCGAGGCTGCACGGTCTTGAATGAGGCACGGGGCTCAGGTAATCCAAAATTGACGGGCTCAAAACCATGGAACTATTGAGATTGGCAATGCCCGTTCCGGTCTACCCGAGATACACCCCTACATATCAATCCTGCTCGATCAGATCCAGCCCAAGATAGGCAGCACTGGTGGTCAGGAACTTGGTAGTGGTCTGTTGAGTCATTTGTCTCCTCCTGCTGTTATTTGAGCGACAGGATTCTACCTATCCAACATTACCGGATGCTTACAGTCACAAGTTCATACAAGCCCAAGTACGTTGCCCTTCAAGGCTGTTTTCACCTGGATGAATGTCTTCCCAAACATACTTTGCACGGTTACTATTTTGGGGTTCAGCAATCCTCGAAAGATGTGTGGCCTCCAATGGATCAACTGTTTTTTGTCGAGTGGCAACCCAGCTACAGTGTTGGAAACCAAGTGCTGGATGAACAGCATAAGAAGCTGTTGGGCCTATGCAAAAAGGCTGTCCTTTGTATGTCAGACAGCAGCCCTGAGGGCGTTCGACTTTTTCATGACATCCTCGGTGAGCTATCCGATTACGTCAGAACACATTTCAGAACCGAAGAAGCCCTGATGAAGGAATGTGGTTATCCCCAATTGGCCCAACACCAAAGGGAACACGACAAATATCATGACCGATTGACCGACTTCTTGGTGATGGCGAGTCGAGGTGATATCAACCGAGACGGTCTTCACCACTATCTGTCTAACTGGTGGTCTGAACATATCCAGGGTTCAGACATGCAGTACGTTACTTCAATCAAAGCCACGCCCATAGCACCCCCCAGATAGGAGTGCTTTACCGTAGTACGTAGAAGCTGGTTTATCCCTGGTTGCATGCTCAAGCGCCACCAAAGTGCCACACAAACCGGGCGCCAATCATCTAACCAATTGTTTAATATAAATTATTGGTGCCTTGGGCGAGACTCGAACTCGCACAGCTTGCGCCACTACCCCCTCAAGATAGCGTGTCTACCAATTTCACCACCAAGGCTGCGGCATCCGGAGATGCTGAATTGCTTCATACGTCGATGAAGGGGCGGCATTCTAACGGGTAATCGGCGTGCCGTTAAGCCCCTTGTTAATGATAGAAGGCGTAACCGATGAGGATCGCCCCGAGCAGCCCGACGGCGTCGGCTATCAGGCCCCGGCCACGGCGTAGCGCGTCTTGGTGATATTGACGCTGCCGAAATAGACGGCCAGGACGTAGAAGGTGGTTTCGGTCGAACCCTGGATGATCGCCGCCAGTTTGCCCTGGAAAGAATCGACGCCATAGGTCGTCATCACATCAACCATCAGGCCGCGGGCGCCGCTACCGCTCAGTGTCTTCATCAGGCCGACCGGAAGTGCCGGGACGAAATCGTCATTCAGGCCGACCGCCAGTACGGCGCTGCGGATCGCCGCAATGACGTAGTCCATACAGCCGGTGGTGCGAAAGACCGAAATCGCCACCAGCATGGCGATCAGGTAGGGAATGATCTGCACGGCGACGCCGAAGCCCTCCTTGGCACCGTCGACAAAGCTCTCGTAAACATCGATGCCGCGCCATGCCGCAACACCGACGAAAAGCACGATGAGCGACACGATCAGGCCGCTGCCGAGGAGGCCGATCATTTGCGCCATCTGCTCCGGCGGCATGCCGGCCAACCAGAAATACAGCGCCCCCATCAGCGCTGCGAAACCGGCGAAGAAAGCCAGCACCGGTCGGCAGAATAGATTGATGCGCTGCCAGATGGCGATGGCGATCAGCCCGGCGCAGAACGAGACGAAGGTGCCGAGCAGCGTCGGCAGGAAAATGTCGGCAGCGTTGAAGCCGACCAGCCCCTGCTTGAGCGCAATGCTCTGGCGGATGGCGATGACCGAGGTCGGAATCAGCGTGATGCCGGCCGTGTTGAGCACCAGGAACATGATCATCGGGTTGCTGGCGGTGTCCTTCTGCGGGTTGATCTCCTGCAGTTCGCGCATCGCCTTGAGACCGAGCGGCGTCGCCGCGTTATCCAGGCCCAGCATGTTGGCGCTGACATTCATGACGATGCTGCCGCTGGCCGGATGGCCGGCCGGAATATCGGGAAATACGCGCCTGAAGAACGGTGCCACGATGCGGCCGAACAACTGGATCAGCCCGCCGCGCTCACCAATCTTCATGATCCCCAGCCACAGGCTCATGACGCCGACCAGCCCGAGCGAAATGTCGAAGCCGGTCTTGGCCGTATCGAACAGCCCGCTCAGCACACGCGTGAAGATGTCGAGGTCGCCTTGCAGCAACAGGACCACCGCCGCAACGAAGCCGATGAGGATGAAGGCGACCCAGATTCGATTGAGCACTGGCGAAGAAGCGGGCGGGTGAAAGGTCCGCCAGTCTAGCCGCCTCGCCGGTGGCTGTCATCGACGACACCAACCGACTCAGCGGCAATCGCCAATTTTCAGCCTTGCGCGGAAAACACCGGAAGCCCCCAAGCCTCGCGCAAACGCTCGTACTCGGTCCATGGTAGCTGCACCAGCAACGGCGCCGCCGCGCCATCCAGCCAGCCGGCAATTTCCGTCATATCGGTCAGCGGCATCGCAGTACACCCGGCCGTCGCCCCCCCTTCGTCGGCCCAGACGTGCAGGAAGATGCACGACCCGGCGCCCGGCACCGGTTGATCGCTGTTATGGGCCACCACCGCCCCGATGGCGTAGCGCTGATCGCAGCGCCGCATGTCCTCGCACGAAACCCAGTCGGGATGCGCGACGGCCGACTGATCGACAATCCGGTTGTAATGCGCCGAAGCCGGGTCGTCGATAGCCTTGAGATCGGGGGTGGCGCACAGGTAAGGCAACCTGGCGACGCGGGCAAAAGGGCTGTCCGCCGCGGCATAACCGAACAGCGCGGTGATCGCGAAGATGCCGGCCGGCGCCCGACCGTCGCCCTCACGTTTCTCCCGCCCTGCGCCACCAACCGGCGGATGCAGCCCTCGCCCCCAGGCCAGCCCCGATCTGCCCAGGCTCACCGTCACCGCCGGGCCGGCACGCTGCCAGCCACGATGAGGACGATCGCGCACAAAGCGCAGCAATTGCGCGGCGCAGCTATCCCAACCAGGCGCGATACAAAGCAACAGTTGATCCGATGCAAACGGAAGAGAAAAAGAATGGGCCATAACGTGAAGATAGCGGTGGGCGGCGGCTTCGGCTCCGAGCTCGACAGCCTGTTCAGTATTGTCGACTACGGTCGGCCAACTGGTGGCGTGAGCAGCGAACGCACGGCAATGACCTGGCCGGGATCTTCAGGATCCCGGTGCAGTGCAAAGCCGAGCTGCCGGGCAAATTTGAGCATCTTGTCGTTGGAGGCAAGAATGAATCCCTCCATGCTTTCCATGCCGCGCGCCTTGGCCGCATCGATCAGCGCCAGCATCAGGATGCCGGCGACGCCGCTACCCTGCCAGGCGTCGTCAATGGCGACGGCAAATTCACAGCTGTTGCCGGACGGATTGGCGACATAGCGCGCCACGCCGATTTCCAGATCCTGCCCATCCTGCTGCAGCACCGCCACCAAGGCCAGATGCCGAACGTAGTCGATCTCGGTCAGGTACTTCAGTTTGCCGGGCGGCAGTTCCTGAAAGGTGGACATGAAGCGCTTGTAGCGCGAGTCCGGCGAAAGATGCTTCACGAAATCCTGTTCCATCGTGGCATCTTCCCGCCGGATCGGGCGGATCGTGACCGGACTGCCATCGAACAGATAGCGAGTACGGACGAGGTCGGCGGGATAGTCGCTCACCAATGTCACCCCGCGTTGGCTGGCCGGGCCTTATCGGCCAGATAGGCGAGGATGCCGTCCAGCGTCACGACCTTGCCATAGTCGGTTTCGGGAATATTGACCCCGAGCTTGTCATGGATGGCGGCCAGCACGTTCAGCCAGTCCATGGAATCCAGGTCGATCTGCGTGCGCAGCGGCTTGTCGCCGATGATCCGGGTCGGATCGATTTCCGGCGCCAGCGTCTTCAGGATATCGAACACGCCCGTGCGCAACTGCTCATAATTCTGACTCATCACCCCTCCCCTCCTTCCTGCGTCGAACGATCTCCCTCGGGCAAGCCGAGTTCCCGGGCCTTGAGGAGTCGCCGCATGATTTTTCCGCTTCGAGTATGTGGCAGGTCCGTGGCGAAGGCAATTTCCTTCGGGGCCACGGCCGCCCCGAGGCGCCGCCGCGCATGCGCCATCAACGCCAGGCGCAGGCTCTCGCTGGGCAGGACGTCACGCTTGAGCACGACAAAGGCCATGACGGCCTCGCCGGCCAGGGCATCCGGCTTGCCGATCACACCGGCCTCGGCGACCGACGGGTGTTCCATCAGGACGTTCTCGACCTCGAACGGCCCGATCAGATGACCGGCCGACTTGATGACATCATCGCGCCGGCCGACAAACCAGTAGTAGCCGTCGGCATCGCGCCGGACCAGGTCGCCAGTCAAATACAAATTGCCGGCAAAGCATTCGGTATAACGCGCCGGCCGCTCGAGATAGGCACGAAACATCGAGGGCCAGCCGGCTTCCAGCGCCAGTTCGCCGACGCAGTCCAGCGCCTCGACCAACTCGACGCCCTTGCCGGCCAGGCGACGAACCACATGCGCCGCAAAACCCGGCAAGGGGCGCCCCATCGAGCCGGGCTTGATGTCCTGCCCGGCGGTGTTGGCGATAATGATGCAGCCGGTCTCGGTCTGCCACCAGTTGTCATGGATCGGTCGCCCAAGGGCCTCCTGACCCCACCAGACCGCTTCCGGATTGAGCGCTTCACCGACGCTGGCGATGAAGCGCAAGTCGGGAAAATGCCGCCCGGCAAACAGTTCGCGGCCGGCCCTCATCAACAGGCGGAGCGCGGTCGGCGCCGTATACCAGACATTGACCCGCTCGCTCGCCAGAATCTCGATCCAGCGCGCCGGGTCGAACTCGGCCTCGTCCACGATGCTGGTCACCCCGAGCACCAGGGGCGCGACGATGCCATAAGTTGTGCCGGTCACCCAGCCCGGATCGGCGGTGCACCAGAACACGTCGTCCGCATGCAGGTCGAGGGCGATCCGGGCCGTCGCGAAATGGCTGAGGACCGCACCGTGCACGTGGATGGCGCCCTTGGGCAGGCCGGTCGTTCCACTGGTGAAATGCAGCAGCGCCGGATCTTCGGCACGGGTCGGAACCAGCGCCGGCGTATCCGGGGCAAGGCGCAGCAAGGCCTGCAGATCCTGCGTGCCGGCAATTGCACCATCGCCGAGGTCATCAACCAGCAAAACGTGTTCGAGGCTAGGCAAGGCGGCGCGCAGCCCAGCGACTTTGCGTTGATAAGTACTCGCCGTGGTTACCAGGACCTTGCCCCCCGCCTGGGCGATGCGGGTGCGAATCGGTTCCGGCCCGAAGGCCCGGAAAAGAGGCGAGACGACAGCGCCGACTTTCAGTGCGCCGAGAACGGCCACGTAAAGCTCCACGCTGCGGTCGCAGAGCACGAAAACAAAATCGCCCTTCTTCACCTGCAAGGAATTGAGGACGTTGGCGAAGCGGTCGGTCAGCCCGGCGAGTTCGCGATAGCTGACGGCCCGGGAACTGCCATCCGCCCGAAGAAAGCGGAATGCCGGGCGCTCGGCGTGCGGCGAATGGGCATGACGGTCCACGGCCAGGTGAGCGATGTTGAGCGGACCATCCGGCAAGGCGCCGAGTTCGCGACCGACCTCGGCCCACGAGAATGAAGCCCCCGCCCCCGGGTCGCTGCGGAGCGCGAATCAGAATGGTTTTTGCGAATCAGCGCGGGTCTCATCGGAGCTTCCGGGGCAAGCATGCCAAAGTATTTTGCGCCGAACTTTGCCATCCGGCTTGATACTTCTCAATTGCCCGACCAATCGGCCACTCACCTCGGCAATTAAATTCAAGCCCGCGAAATGACGCTCAGTGGCTGGTGCCTTCCGACTTGCTGATCTTGTTCCAGACGTTGTACTTGCCGACCGGCTTCTTCATCGGCAGGCGTTTCACTTCCTTCAGCGTCGCTGCGTCGTAGATGATCAGCGCGCCGTCCATTTCCCACAGGCTGGCCAGCACGTACTTGCCGTCCCTGGTGAATTCGACGTGGGCGAAAGTCTTGCCCGGCTCGGGCTTCAGTTCGGCGACGATTTCCAGGGTTTCCTTGTCGATGACCTGCATGGTGTCCTTGAACTCCTTGCTCATCATCGAATCGGTCCATGCGTAGCGGCTGTTCTCGTGGCTGCGCATGAAGAAGCCGGGGCCGCGGGTCTTGATCTGCTTGATAGTCTGCCAGGTCTGCATGTCGATGATGCTGATCAGACCTTCATTGAGATTTGGCGTCGCCATCACGCTCCGCTCCTGCCCCGTTGCATCTTTCCATTTCCAGCTGATGCCGGACCCGAGGTGCGGCATGCCGGGCAGCTCTAGGTCGGCAATCTTCTTGCGGGCGTCGAGATTGACCACCTGGCCGCTGACTGCCGACTTGCTGTCGTTGCGCGAGGCGCCCATCACTTCGTCATAACCCTGGGTGAAGTAGAAGTCGTCGAGATAGTCGTCGAGCTGGCTGCGTTGCGGATTCAGGAAACCGGGAACGAAGGCGCCTTCCTTGTACTTGAAGTCGTGGATCATGCCGGCCGGGATGTCGTCCGCCTTCGGGTTGTACGAGACTTCCCAGACTTCCTTGACGTCCTTCAGCGCGGCGACGAAGCTTTGGCGCGGCGAGGCGTCATAGACGGCTGAGACGCGCGAGCTGGTCTTGCCCTCCTTGTCGGTCACCGGCAGGATTTTCTTCAGGTTCAAGTCGGCGTCGAGAATCACCAGGCTGTGCGGCAGGTAGTTGGCCACTGCCACCCACTTGCCGTCGCCGGAGACCGCCGCATTGCGGGTGTTGATGCCGGCGCGCACTTCGGCGACGACCTTGAGGTTCCACAGGTCGAACTTGGTGACCCAGCCGTCGCGTGAAGCGAAGAAGACATAGCGCCCGTCCGGCGTGAATTTCGGCCCGCCGTGCAGGGCGTAGCGGGACTGAAAGCGGTGGATCGGTTCCAGCTTGTCGCCGTCGAGAATCGAAACATGGTGGTCGCCGGACTCGACGACGACGAACAGGTTCAGCGGCTCGGCCTTGAATTGCGGCCGGTCGGGCAGGCTGCCCGGCGCAAAGTTGACGATCCGTGAGGCGGTGATTTCCTTTTCGCCCCAGGCCGGCATCGGCTTGATCGGGGTGTAGGCATAATCGACCAACGCCTTGATTTCCTCGGCCGACAGCTTGTCGCCAACGCCCAGCATCTGCGTCGCCGGCCGTCCTTCGCGAATGACCTTCTCGGCCTCTGGCTTGCGCAGGCGGGCCAGGTTTTCCGGGATCAGCGCCGGGCCGAGGCCGCCCAGGCGATCCTTGCCATGACAGGACGCGCAGTGCAGCTGGAAATTGACGTCGGCATCCGCCGCTTCGGCCAGTTGCGCCATGCCGAACAGAAAATAGGCGGCAAAGCCGGCCGGGATCAGGATTTTCCAGTTCATGCCGCGATTTCCTCGTCGGAGAGATAGCAGCCGGGGTCTTCGGCCCAGGCGTCGCCGGTCATCTGCTGGGCGCGGACGCGGGTATTGCCGTTGCAAATCTCAAGGTAGGCGCAACTACCGCAGCGCCCCTTGACCGCCCGTGGGTGCTGCTTCAGGCCGGCCATCAGCGCATCCGAGGTGTCCGGCCAGATTTGCGAGAATGGCCGATCCTTGACGTTGCCCAAGTTGTGGTGCCACCACATGGTGTCCGGATGCACGTTGCCGAGGTTGTCGATGTTGGCGACATTGACCCCCGACGAATTGCCGCCCCATTGGCGCAGCTTGGCTTCGACATGCGCCGCCTGCTCCGGGAAGCGCCGGCGCACCCAGTGCAGGAAATAGACGCCGTCGGCATCGTTGTTGCCGGTGGTGAATTCTTTCTCCAGCCCGCGTTGTTTGTACTCCCAGCAGGTCTCGAAGAGCAGGTCCATCGCCCAGCGCGTCAACTGGTGCTGGGCGTCGTCCTTGCGGTTCTTGTTGCCGCGCCCGGCGTAGTTGAGGTGCGAGAAATAGAAACGGTCGATGCCTTCCTCCTCGACCAGCTTCAAGAGCCCCGGCAGGTCGTGGGCGTTGTCCTGGGTCATCGTGAAGCGCACGCCGATCTTCAGGCCGAGATCGCGGCACAGCCGGATGCCCTTCAGAGAGGCTTCGAACGCCCCATCCATGCGGCGGAACTTGTCGTGGGTTTCGCGGATACCATCGAGCGAAACGCCGACGTAGTTGAAATCGCATGCGGCGATCTGCTCGATATTGTTTTCGTCGATCAGCGTGCCATTCGACGACAGCCCGACATAAAAACCCTTGGCCTTGGCACGCTTGGCGATGTCGTAGATGTCCGGCCGGAGCAGCGGTTCGCCGCCGGAGAGGATGAGCACCGGCACCTGGAAGCCCCGAAGATTGTCCATCACGGCATAGACCTGCTCGGTGCTCAGCTCGCCGGGGAAGTTGGTGTCGGCCGAGATTGAGTAGCAATGCTTGCAGGTCAGGTTGCAGCGCCGGATCAGGTTCCAGATCACCACCGGTCCGGGCGGATTACGCTTGGGGCCGAGCGGGGTCGGCGCGGCGATTTCCTGGATGTACTGTGAGATGCGAAACATGGTTTTCCTTGCGGGAGGGTTCGTCGTATTCAACGGCAGGCCTCCGGGCAACTCCTTGATACGCGTCAACCATCGAAAAAATGAGGCGTTAGATGGGCTCCGCAAGCCTTGCGCTATACTTTCGGAATGACCCCGAACGCAAAGAATTTGGCCGTTATCGAACCGGCACTCCCCAGCCAGTGGGCCGCCGAAGTCGAGCCGCAACTGGCCGCCGGCGAAAAAACTCAGGCCTGGGTGGAAATCGACCTCGATGCCCGCCTGCAATTCGCCAATGGCCTCCTCGTCGTCACCGACCAGCGCCTGCTGGCCCGGGCGCCGGGCGAGACGAAGTGGGTGCAGTGGCCGCTGCGCACCGACCTTCAACTCACCCATATCGACCATGCCGGGGTCGGCACGCTGGAGCTGCTCGACACCAACGGTCGCCTCGGCCGCTGGCGCTACACGCTGAGCAACAACCTGGCCGCGCTGCGCGTCATCACTGAGTTCGACCTACACCTGAAAAGCCTGCTCACCGGCCAGCCGGTCGAACGGGCGCTCGACGACATCTGCCCGAAATGCAAGGCGCCGTTGCCGCCGGGCGAGGACGAATGCCCGATCTGCACCCGCGAAACCACCGTCCCGCCCTCGACCTGGACGCTGTTCCGCCTCTGGCGTTTCGCCCGCCCCTACAAGTGGCAACTGCTGGCCGGCTTCCTGCTTACCCTGGCGTCGACTGCCGCAACGCTGGTCGCCCCCTACCTGACCATGCCGCTGATGGACAACGTGCTGATCCCGTTCCAGAACGGCCAGCCAATCGACTGGGACCTGGTCACCCTCTACCTCGGCGGTCTGCTCGGTGCGGCACTTGTCGCCTGGCTGCTCGGCTGGATCCGCACCTACATCCTGGCCCTGGTCTCGGAACGGATCGGCCGCGACCTGCGGACCACGACCTACGAGCACCTGCTCCACCTGTCGCTGCAATATTTCGGTGGCAAACGCACCGGCGACTTGATGGCGCGGATCGGCAACGAAACCGACCGCATCAACGTCTTCCTGTCGCTGCACCTGCTCGATTTCGCGACCGACATCCTGATGATCGCGATGACCGCCAGCATTCTGTTCTCGATCAATCACTGGCTGGCCATCGTCACGCTGTTGCCGCTGCCTTTCATCGCCTACATGATCCATTTCGTGCGCGACAAGCTGCGCACCGGCTTCGAGAAGGTCGACCGGGTGTGGGCCGAAGTCACCAACGTACTGGCCGACACCATCCCCGGCATCCGCGTGGTCAAAGCCTTTGCCCAGGAAAAGCGCGAAGCCGAACGTTTCCGCGAGGCCAACAGCCGCAACCTGGCGATCAACGACCGGCTGAACAAGACCTGGTCGCTGTTCTCGCCGACCGTCACGCTGCTCACCGAAGTCGGCCTGCTGGTGGTCTGGGCCTTCGGCATCTGGCAGATTTCCAAGGGCGACATCACGGTCGGCGTACTGACCGCCTTCCTCGCCTACATCAGCCGCTTCTACGGCCGCCTCGACTCGATGAGCCGTATCGTCTCGGTGACGCAGAAGGCGGCAGCCGGCGCGAAGCGCATCTTCGACATCCTCGACCATGTTTCCAGCGTACCGGAGCCGACCAATCCGGTCCATCTCGGCAAGGTCGAAGGCCGCCTCGAACTGCGCCAGGCCAGCTTCCGCTATGGCACCCGGGCCGTCACCCGCGATGTCGACCTGATGATCGAGCCCGGCGAAATGATCGGTCTGGTCGGCCACTCCGGCTCGGGCAAGAGCACGCTGGTCAACCTGATCTGCCGCTTCTACGACGTCACCGAAGGCGCCGTCTTCATCGACGGCGTCGATGTCCGCTCGGTGCCGATCGCCGAATTCCGCCGCAACATCGGCCTGGTGCTGCAGGAGCCCTTCCTGTTCTTCGGCACGATTGCCGAGAACATCGCCTACGGCAAACCGGACGCCAGCCGCCAGGAAATCATCGCCGCCGCCCGCGCCGCCCATGCCCACGAATTCATCCTGCGCCTGCCGCACGGCTACGACTCGCTGGTCGGCGAACGCGGCCAGGGGCTGTCCGGCGGCGAACGCCAGCGCATCTCGATCGCCCGTGCCCTGCTCATCGATCCGAAGATCCTGATCCTCGACGAAGCGACCTCTTCGGTCGATACCGAGACCGAGAAGGAAATCCAGAAGGCCTTGGACAACCTGGTCCGTGGCCGGACCACGATCGCCATCGCCCACCGCCTGTCGACGCTGCGCAAGGCCGACCGGCTGGTCGTCATGGATCGCGGCCGCATCGTTGAAGTCGGCAATCACGATACCTTGATGGCGGTCGAAGGCCACTACTTCAAACTCTACCAAGCCCAGGCCCGCAACGTCGATACCGAACCGGAAAGCCGGCGCAGCAACGAATCGGAAAGCAAGGACCACAGCAAATGACGACGCCGAACTTCACGCTCAGCCGCAACGCCTTCGGTCAGCTGATCCTGACCACGGCCAACGGGGAAAGCCATGTCGGCATCATTCCCGTGCGCGCCTTCCCGATTGCCGCACCCGACGAGGGTATCGCCCTGGTCAGTGCCGACGGCCACGAAGCCGGCTGGATCGACCGTATCGCCGACCTGCCGCCGGCGATTGGCCAGTTGATCGAGGAAGAACTGGCCAGCCGCGAATTCGTCCCGGAAATCGAGCGCATCGTCGAGGTCTCGAGCTTCGCCTGCCCGAGCACCTGGCAGGTCGTCACCGATCGCGGCGACGCGGCGCTGGTCCTCAAGGGCGAGGAAGACATCCGGCGCCTGACGCAGACCCGCCTGATCATCGCCGACACCCACGGCATCGAGTTCCTGATCCGCGACACCGGCAAGCTCGACCGCCACAGCCGCAAGCTGCTCGACCGCTTCCTGTAACGGCAGGTCACGCCTTGTGACATTTTTTTGACGCGGGTAATCCGCGACCCCGCGAAAGCGTTAATAATCACCAGTTGCCCCATAATTATTGCCACCTACGGAGCTGGGCTTAGCAAGCATGAAGAAAAAAGAAATCATCATTCGGGACATCATTCCCCTGCGTGGCCCGAATATCTGGACTTACCGCCCGGTGCTCGAAGCCTGGGTCGATATCGGCGAGCTGGAAGAGTTTCCCTCCAACAAGATTCCCGGTTTTTACCAACGCCTCTCGGCCTGGCTGCCCTCGCTGATCGAGCATCGCTGCAGCTACGAGGAGCGCGGCGGCTTTCTGCGCCGGGTCGAGGAAGGCACCTGGGCCGGCCACATTCTCGAACACGTCACGCTCGAACTGCAAAACCTGGCCGGCCTGCCCGGCGGCTTCGGCAAGGCGCGCGAGACCTCGGAGCGCGGCGTCTACAAGGTTGCTGTCCGCGCCTGGCATGAGGAAGTCACCCGCGCTGCGCTGGAACAGGCGCGCCGGCTGATCATGGCGGCGATTGAGGACAAGCCCTTCGACGTCGAGGCCGCCGTCGAGGAACTCGGCGACATGGTCGATTCCAAGTGCCTCGGCCCATCGACGGCGAGCATCGTCGATGCCGCCGATGACCGCGACATCCCGACCATCCGCCTGCTCGACGACGGCAATCTGGTGCAGATCGGCTACGGCGCCGCGCTGCGCCGCATCTGGACGGCCGAAACCGACCGCACCAGCGCCATCGCCGAAACCATTTCGCGCGACAAGGACCTCACCAAGAGCCTGCTCGAATCCTGCGGCGTGCCGATTCCCGAAGGCCGCGAAGTCACCAGCGCCGCCGACGCCTGGGATGCCGCCGAAGACATCGGCCTGCCGGTCTGCATCAAGCCGGTCGACGGCAACCACGGGCGCGGCGTCTTCATCGACGTCAAGACCCGCGAAGAGGTCGAGAAGGCCTACGCCATCGCCGTCGAGGAAGGCAGCGCCGTGCTCGTCGAACGCTCGATTCCCGGCACCGAGCACCGCCTGCTGGTGATCGGCGGCAAGCTGGTCGCCGCCAATCGCGGCGACATGGTGATGGTGACCGGCGACGGCAAGTCGACGGTCCGCGAGCTGATCGACTCCCAGGTCAATTCCGACCCCCGCCGCGGCCCGACCGAACTGCACCCGCTCTCCAACATCCGGATCGACTCCGCGGCCCGCATGGAGTTGTCGCGCCAGAACCTGGAACCGGACTCGATTCCGGCCGCCGGCCGCGATGTCCTGATCCAGCGCAACGCCAACCACGCCTTCGACGTCACCGACGACGTCCATCCGGAAACCGCCGCCCTGGCGTCGCTGGCCGCCCGCGTCGTCGGCCTCGACATTGCCGGTATCGACCTGGTCTGCGAAGACATTTCCCAGCCGCTGTCCGCCCAGGGCGGTGCCATCGTCGAAGTCAATGCCGGCCCCAGCCTGCTGATGCACCTCAAGCCGGGCATCGGCAAGCCACGCCCGGTCGGCAAGGCGATTGTCGACAATCTGTTCGCCGCCAACGAAACCGGCCGCATCCCGGTGGTCGGCGTCACCGGCACCCGCGGCAAGACCGCCGTCGCCAAGCTCGTCGCCCACCTGCTCTACATGTCCGGCAAGCATGTCGGCCTGGCCTGCAGCGACGGCCTGCATCTCGACCGCCGCCATGTCCAAAAGAGCGACGCCGCCAACTGGACAGCCGGCCACCGCCTGCTGCTCAATCGCGCCGTCGAGGCTGCGGTCATCGAAAACGGCGGCCGCACTATCCTCGGCGAAGGCCTGCCCTATGACCGCTGCCAGGTCGGCATCGTCACTAATATCGAACCGGATGCCGAAAACCTGGCGCGCTGGGATGTCCATCCGAGCGGTGGCGAGTATTTCACCACCTACCGCAACACCTACCGAACCCAGGTCGACGTCGTTCTGCGCAACGGCTACGCCGTACTCAATGCCGCCGACCCAATCGTTGCCGACCTCGCCGAACTGTGCGATGGCGAGGTCATCCTCTTCGCTGCCGACCCGACCTGCCCGGCCCTGGCCGCCCATCTCGCCGCCGGCAAGCGTGGCGTCTTCGTGCGCGACGGGCGGATCACCGTCGCCACCGGCGACAGCGAAGCCTGGCTACTCTGCCGCCTGGGCGACGTGCCGGCGATCGGCAAGCAGAAGGACCCGGCCACCATCGCCAACGTCCTGGCCGCCGTCGCTGCCGGCTGGGCGCTCGGTATCACCTTCGATGCAATCGGCACCGGCATCAAGACCTATGGCCTCGATCTGCCCGCACCGTCCGACCTGCTCACCCAGGTCGCCAAAAAGCCGCGCAAAGCGGCAACCCGGAACTAACAAGGATTCAGTGTCATGGACGTTTCACGCATTCGTGCCCTGCGCGGCCCCAACCTGTGGAGCCGGCACACCGCGATTCAGGCCATCGTCACCTGCGAAGGTGGCGAACGGGCCATTTCCGATCTGCCCAATTTTGAAGCCCGGCTGCGCGAGCGCTTCCCGGAACTCGGCGACCTGATCCCGTCGGATCACCTCGACACCGTCTCGATGGCCCACGCCCTCGAATTCGCCGCTCTCGGCCTGCAAGCCCAGGCCGGCTGCCCGGTGACCTTCAGTCGCACCGCACAGACGGTCGACCAGGGCGTCTATCAGGTGGTCGTCGAATACACCGAAGAGGACGTTGGCCGCCTCGCCTTCGAGCGTGCCGAACAGCTGTGCAATGCCGCCCTGCACGACACGCCTTTCGATCTCGATGCGACCTTGAAGGAACTGCGCGACCTCGACGAGGACATCCGCCTCGGCCCATCGACCGGCGCCATCGTCTCGGCCGCCGTCGCCCGCGGCATTCCCTATCGCCGCCTGACCCAAGGCAGCCTGGTGCAATTCGGCTGGGGCAGCAAACAGAAGCGCATCCAGGCTGCGGAAACCTGTTTCACCAGCGCGATCGGCGAATCGATCGCCCAGGACAAGGAACTGACCAAGAAGCTGCTGCACGCGGCCGGCGTCGCCGTGCCCTACGGCCGCCCGGTCGAGGACGAGGACGATGCCTGGGTCGCCGCCCAGGAAGTCGGCCTGCCCGTCGTCGTCAAGCCGCAGGACGGCAACCAGGGCAAGGGTATTTCGGTCAACCTGACCACCGAGGAACAGGTGCGCCGAGCCTACCGCGTCGCCATCGAGTTCCGCGACGACATCATGGTCGAGAAATTCCTGCCCGGCCACGACTGGCGCCTGCTGGTCATCGGCGACAAGCTGATCGCCGCCGCCCGCCGCGACCCGCCGCTGGTCATCGGCGACGGCACGCACACCATCCGCGAACTGGTCGACATCGTGAACCGTGATCCGCGCCGTTCCGACGGCCACGCCACTTCACTGACCAAGATTCGTTTCGACGAAATCGCCCTCGCCCGCCTCGCCGAGCAGGGTTATAGCGCCGAGACCGTGCCGCCGCGCGGCGTCCGCGTCGTTCTGCGCAACAACGCCAATCTATCCACCGGCGGCACCGCCACCGACGTTACCGACGATGTCCATCCCGAACTGGCTGCCGCCGCCGTCGCTGCCGCGCAAACGGTCGGCCTCGACATCTGCGGCATCGACGTCGTCTGCGACACTATCCTGAAGCCGCTCGAAGATCAGGGCGGCGGCATCGTCGAATGCAATGCCGCTCCCGGCCTGCGCATGCACCTCGACCCCTCGTTCGGCAAGGGCCGCGCCGTTGGCGAAGCGATCGTCGGGATGATCTTCCCGGACGGCGACAACGCCCGCATTCCGGTCGTCGCCATCGCCGGCACCAACGGCAAGACAACGACCAGCCGACTGATCGGCCGGATTTTCGAGAGCCAGGGCCTGCGCGTCGGCATGACCAGCACCGACGGCGTCTATATCGCCGGCCGGCGCACCGACGACGGCGACTGCAGCGGTCCGCGCAGTGCCCGCAACGTGCTGCTCCACCCCGACGTCGATGCCGCCGTCTTCGAGACCGCGCGCGGCGGCGTCTTGCGCGAAGGCCTCGGTTTCGACATGTGCGATGTCGCGGTGATCACCAACATCGGCCTCGGCGACCACCTCGGCCTCAATTTCATCACCACCGTCGATGAACTGGCTGTGGTCAAGCGCGTCATCGTCGAGAACGTCGCACCCAAAGGAACCGCCGTGCTCAACGCTGCCGACCCGGTGGTCGCGGCGATGGCCCACCACTGTCACGGCCAGATCATCTTCTTCGCTCAGGACCGGATGAATCCGGTGCTGGCGACGCATCGCGCCCAGGGCAAGCGGGTCGTCTATGTCGAGCGCGACGCCATCATCTGTGGCGAGGGACGCAAGAAGCAGCGCATCCCGCTGGCCGACATCCCGCTAACCCGCAACGGCACGATCGGCTTCCAGGTCGAAAACGCCATGGCCGCCATTGCCACCGGCTGGGCCCTGGGCTACGCCTGGGAAACCATCGAGCGGGCGCTGGCCGGCTTCGTCAGCGATGCTCGGACCGCCCCCGGCCGCTTCAACGTCTTCGACTACAAGGGGGCGACGCTGATCGCCGACTACGGCCACAACCCGGATGCCATCCAGGCGCTGGTCAATGCCATCGACAACATGCCAGCCAAACGCCGTTCGGTGGTGATCAGCGGCGCCGGCGACCGGCGCGACGACGACATCCGCCAACAGACGGAAATCCTCGGCGATGCCTTCGATGACGTGATCCTCTACCAGGACGCCTGTCAGCGCGGCCGCGAGGACGGCGAAGTCATCGCCCTGCTCCGTGAAGGCTTGGCCAACGCCAGCCGGACCCGGCAGATCGACGCCATCACCGGCGAGTTCCTGGCTATCGACACGGCCCTCGGTCGCCTGCAGGCCGGCGATCTCTGCCTGATCCTGATCGACCAGGTCGAAGAGGCGCTGGCGCATATTGCCCAAAGGCTGGCGCACTGAGCTGAAATCTGCCCGGCCGCCACCGTGCGGCCGGGCGATCAGCAGTCGATCTGCTGCGCACCCATGTAGTTCGCCGCATACTTGCGGTAGACCTCACTGCTGACGAAGATTTCGTACAGGTCGGGGTCGATATGGCCGTTGTTGCGAAAATTCTCCAGAATATTTAAGGCCTGTGACAGCTTCATGCCGTCCTTGTACGGCCGGTCCCTAGCGGTCAGCGCTTCGAAGATATCGGAAACCCCGATCATCCGCGCCTGCCAGCTCATCTGCTCACGCTTGAGGCCTTTCGGATAGCCTTTGCCGTCCATGCGCTCATGGTGGCCACCGGCGTATTCCGGCACGTTCTTCAGGTGCTGGGGCCAGGGTAGCTGTTCCAGCATCTTGATCGTGGCCACAATGTGGTAGTTGATCGTTTCGCGCTCGGCGGAAGTCAGCGTGCCAGACCGGACGGTCAGGTTTTCCAGCTCGTTGTCGCTGAGGAATGGAGCATCCGCTCCGCTTTCGTCCTGCCAGCGGTAGCTGCTGGCGATCCGCCGGACGCGCTCGATATCGTCGTCGGACATGTGCTCGCCACCGATGTTGGCCTGGCGCAGAAATGCACGGTCGGCATCGCATTGCCGGCAAAAGGCGAGACAGGTGGCCTCGGCCTCCGCTGCGGCCATACCTTCGGCGATGTGGCGCCACTTGCGCACTTCGGCATCGCGTTTGATGACCTCAAAGCGGGTATCCACCAGATGGATGCGGTCGTAGATGGTTTGTAGCTTGGTCGCCTTGTCGACGACATGCACCGGCGTCGTGATCTTGCCGCAATCGTGCATCAGGGCTGCAATACGCAGTTCGTAGCGGTCCTTGTCGGTCAACCGGAAATTGGTCAGCGGACCGCTGTCAGCGGCATCGACGGCATCGGCCAGCATCATCGTCAACTCGGGCACGCGCTGGCAATGGCCCCCGGTGTAGGGTGATTTCTCGTCGATCGCCAGGTTGATCATGGTGATGAAGGATTCGAACAGCGCTTCCAGTTGCTGCACCAGCAGCCGGTTGGTCAGCGCGATCGCCGCCTGCGAAGCCAGCGATTCGGCCAGTCGCTGGTCGGCCGGGGAAAACTCGACGACCTTGCCGCTCGCTGGACAAAGCGCATTGATCAACTGCAGTACGCCGATGATTTCGCCCTCGTGGTTCCTCATCGGCACGGTCAGGAAGGACTGTGAACGGTAGCCGGTGCGCTCGTCGAACTGGCGCGTCCCGGAGAAGTCGAAACCCTCGGCCATATAGGCATCAGCGATATTTACGGTGTGGCCGGTGAGCGCAGCGTGGCCGGCGACCAGGCTGGTGTTGGGCAAGCCGTCAACCTTGTAGAGCGGTAGATCGGAAAACTTGCCCGATGTCGGCTGCCCACTCGAACCACCGAAGGCGATATTCAGCGAATCGGTGCGCACGATCTCGAAATGCAGGTGCTGGCGGTCCTCGGAGAGCAGATAGAGCGTCCCGCCGTCGGCCCGGGTAATCGCCTTGGCGGCGAGCAGGATTTTTTCCAGCAACAATGCGAGGTTGCGTTCGTTGGATAATGAGGCGCCAATATCGTTGAGCTGCTCAAGGCGGCGAAACAGATCGTCCGGCGTGTCCATACCTCCCCCTATTTGATGCAAGCGGCCCACAGCTAATTGATGTCGGTAACGCCCCGCAGGACTGTTTCGATGTCGCTCATCTTCAGCGATTGCACGCCGTTATTCAATTAGCATACGACGATTTCCACAACCAGGCTTTTTCCTGGCACATCTTTCCAACGGATCGCTGCCTAGGACTCGGCCGGATCAGGAAATCGAGACTGTGCGGCGAGAAGCCGACCTTGATCGGGTCACCAGCAGCCAAGATGCGCATCACGCGATGCGACCAGCGGCTGGAGAAGTTGCTCATGTTTTCTCCGGAACGCCCAGCCCACCCCGCAGCCAGCCGGCCTTGAAACCGTGCTGGGCGAGCAGGAAGGCGGCGGCGGAGCTGCGCCGGCCACTCTGGCAATAGACGATGTATTCGCGGCTCTTGTCGAGCAGGCCAAAGGCATTGCGGATTTCGTTGAGCGGCAGATTGAGCGCACCCGGCAAGCCGTCTTCGGCAAATTCGGCCGGATAGCGCACATCGAGCCAGCCGGCTTGGCCGGCCCCGACCTTGCGCTCGGCCTCGGCGCGTTCGATGGCATGCAGCAACGGCGCCTGCAACAATTCGACAAAATCCGGCTTTGCAAGGCGCAGCAATGCGCCATCGGTCTTCATGGTGACCGAGGCATTACGCCGGCTGTCCGAGACCAAGGCCTCCTCGCCGAACGAGTCACCGGCCTTGAGTTCGGCGACGCAGAGGTCGGCCCCACTCACCCGCTTGCTGACCTCGCAACAGCCCGCTTCGATCAGATAGAAAAAGTCACCGACCTCGCCCTCGCGAATCAATTTCTGCCCGCACTCGACCCGAATGCGCTCGAAGCGCCGCAGGAGTTCGGGGATGTGCGCCGGCGGCAGCTGAGCCAGAGCGCTGGAAGTCAGCGTCTGGGCGCTGAACGCCCCGGTCATCGCGCTCCACTTGGCAGCGTCCTCCTTGCCCCTTGCCTTGTTTTCGGCAACAGATGACAGTTCGTCCCAGGTCATCATGATGTCGAGCAGGTCGCAGTCAATGCGCAGCAGTTCGATCGGGGTAATCGCCTTGCAGCTCACCGGCGGAACGGTCTTGTAGCCGATCGGCCAGTTGGCGATGTCGCAGGCACCGACCAGCAGCCGCATGCTGCCATCGGGCAGGACAATCTTCAGTTCGCCGGAGAGCAGATAGGTAAACTGCGCCGTGCTGTTTCTTTCCGACAGCGGATCACAGCCGATCAGCCCACTCTCCGACCGGCATAAACCAGCGAGCTCTTCGCGGCGGAGTTTGGACAAGCCACGGATTGGCTCCAGCCGGCCAAGTGTTTCAACAGTCAGTGCCATCTCAGAACTCAAAAACCTGATTGTTTTGCAACATCATGGGTTTGAAATCGCCAAGGCATTGCTCGATTTCTTCCATGGTCAGTTCGATCTGCCCCGGCTTCAGGTGGGTGATGTAAATGTCGCATTCGCGCTCCAGTTTTTGTAATTCGGCGGCCAGCATGTTCGGGCAAAGGTGCTTGGAGACGATGGCCAGCTGCTGTTCGCGATTGGAAAAAGCGCATTCGATAATCAGGTGTTTCAGATCGGAAATCCGGTTGACCGCACGCCAGAAAGCGCTGCAGATCCCGGTGTCGCCCGAGAAGACCAGGCTGGCCGCCCCGGAAGCGACGTGGTAGCCGACGGCCGGCACCGTGTGCTCGACCGGCAGGGCGGTAATATTGCGCCCGTCGATCGTGGTTGATTTGCCCAGCTCGATCGCCTGGTAACGCATGAAGGGTTTGTCGACGCTGGGCACCTCGGCAAAATCCGGCCAGATCGCCCAATTGAAAATGTGATTGCGCAGGATGGTCAGGACGGCCTCGGTGCCATAGATGGTCAATGGCTCGCTACGGCGGTCGGCAACGGTATCGATCATCAGCGGCAGCGAGGCGATGTGATCGAGATGGGTATGGGTCAGAAAGACATGATCGATCGCCGCCAATTCGGCAATCGAAAGGTCAGCCACGCCAGTCCCGGCATCGATCAGGATATCGTGATCGACGAGCAGGGAGGTGGTCCGCAGATGCCGGCCACCGATACCGCCACTACAACCAAGCACGCGCAGTTTCATGTCTATTTGGTCTGGTAATTGGTGACGCAGTTCCAGGAGTCGTCCGGTGCTGAGGCACGCCAGGCGACGATACGTTCCGCATACAGCGCATCCAGCCAACAACCGGGCGCACGCTGGCTCAGATTGTACATCTGCAATTCGGCCTGATCCCAGTCCCTGGCTCGGTACAGGCGTCAAGCATGACGCCACAATTCAGTTCATCGTGTCTGGGACTCGCCTCGTAAAGATAGGCATCGAGGACGTACCGGATAAGGCACCTTTTCAAGAAATTTTCAGGGCGGGCGATGCGTCGCGTCAGGCCTTGAGGAAGAATTCCATTTTGATGCCAGCGATCTCGATGACATCGTGGTCCCCCAGCGGGTGTGCCTGGGCATCGAGCACCTCGCCATTGACGACGGGAAACTGCTTGCCTTCGACATGGGTGATGAAATAGCCATGTGGCCGGCGGGCGATTACGGCCACCTGCAAGCCGGGCTTGCCGAGCGTCGTCAGGGTCTTGGTCAGTTCCAGCTCCTTGCCGGCGTTCGGGCCGTTGAGCAACTGGATGGCCGCCGCCGGAATGCTTGGCGCTGGCGGCGTCGGGGCGACGCCGACATTGGAACGGGTTGGCGACGAGGTCGGCGCCAACTGCATTTCCGCAGACGGTTTGGCCATGTCCGGACGCCGCACGGGAATCCTCTCGAAATCGCCGCTCGCCGCGCCGACTTCGTCACCGCTCATGAACTTGAGCTTGTACTTGCCGAGCTCGATGACATCGTTGTTGCGCAGGATGTGTTTCTTGATCGGCTGACCGTTCACCAGCGTACCGTTGGTGCTGTTCAGGTCCTCGAGGAAGGAATCGTTGAGGATGGTGACAATGACGGCATGCTCACCGGAAATGGCCAGGTTGTCGATCTGGATGTCGTTATGCGGCTTGCGGCCGATGCTCAGGCGCTCCTTGTTGAGCACGATTTCCTTGAGCACCAGCCCGTCCATCGAAAGGATCAGTTTTGCCATCTCGCCTTCCCCGTTCTACTTCAAACCGGCCAGCAGCTTTTGCCACCAGCCGCTGGGCGACGCATAGTCGCCCCGCACCTTGACCAGAATGACCGAAATATTGTCCCGCCCGCCGTTGTCGTTGGCCATCTGCACCAGTTGCTCTGCTACCAGCGCCAGGTTGCCACCCAGCGTCTGCAGGGTGAGCGCGATTTCTTCGTCATCAACCATGTCGTTCAGACCATCCGAACAGAGCAGGTAGGTATCGCCAACCTGAACGTCATGGGCATGAATTTCCGTCTCAACTTCTGGGTCCACTCCGAGCGCCCGCGTCACCAGATTCCTGTTCTGCGAATAGCGTGCCTCTTCGGGGGTAATCATGCCACTATCAAGCTGCTCCTGCAAAAGTGAATGGTCCTTGGTCAATTGCTCGAAACGCTCGTTACGCAGCCGGTAGAGTCGGGAGTCACCAAGGTGTGCGACATTCATCTGGTTGTTGTGGAACCAGGCCAGAACGAGCGTCGTTCCCATGCCGGCATACTGCGGCTGGCTTTGGGCGGCATTGAAGATGGCTGAATTGGCAGCCGCCACTTCGTCGGCGATATGACGTTCGGCGAAGTCGATGTCGCCGATGCCGGCGAGCTTTGTGGTCAGGGTCGGAACAAAGCGGGAAAAATTGGTTGCCAGCAAGGTGGTTGCCATGCCGCTAGCCACCTCGCCAGCGTTATAGCCGCCCATGCCATCTGCGAGGATCGCGATGCCCAGACCAGCATCGGCAAATACGGCATCTTCGTTGTGCGAGCGAACCATCCCCGGATCGGTGCGAACCGCCATTTCCAGAGCGTCGGGAAGCTTCATCTCGGGGAATCCTCAAGGGTAATTGTCATCAGGCCACTTCGCTGGCCAACTGGTCGATACAGGCGCGCAGATCAGCGGCCATGACGGCACCGCGCTGATAGCGTTCCTCGATATTCTTGCGCAAGGCCTTGTCGATCACCGCCGCCACCATCGGCGGCAAACCCGGCGCAATACTCAGGATATCGGCCGGTGTGTCGTTGGCAATCTTGAACATCAACTGGGCCAGCGACTCGCCGGTAAAGGGCAATTGCCCGGAGCACAACTGATAGAGCATCACGCCCAGAGAAAAGAGATCCGAGCGGCCATCGATCTTCTTGCCGGCGAGTTGCTCGGGCGACATGTAGGACGGGGTACCCAGCACCATGCCGGTCTTGGTCCGCGACGAATCGGTGATGCGGGCGATGCCGAAATCGGTCACCTTGACTTGGTCGGATTCCGGTTCGTACATGATGTTTGCCGGCTTGATGTCGCGATGGACAACGTTCCGGGCATGGGCGTAATCCAGCGCATCGGCCACGCGCGCCACAATGGACAGCACCTTGGGCAGGGGCAACAAGGCCCCGGCTTGCTCCAGGGCAGCAGATCGCAGCCGTTGAGGAACTCCATGGCGATGTAGGCGAGGTCGTGTTCTTCGCCGGCCTCATACATGGTGACGATGTTCGGATGATTCAGACGCCCCGCCGTTTCCGCCTCGCGGAAAAAGCGCTGCTTGACGTCAGCGAGTTCGTCGGCATCGAATTCCTGCGCCAGGGCCATGGTCTTGATGGCGACGACGCGGTTGATCTTCGGGTCGCGGCCCTGGTAGACGACGCCCATCGCCCCCTTGCCCAGCTCCCGCTCCAGCCGGTAGGGGCCGAGCTGCGGATCGCCAAGCTCGGCGTCGCGGAAAGTCAGCGGATCGCCATGGCTCTGGCCGCCGGTCGGCACCACGGTTTCCGGCAACTGCCGGTCACGGGTCAGGCGCTTGGCGATGTCGCGATAGCCGGAATCGTGCTCGGCCATGGCGCGAAACACTGCTTCGGCCTTGCTGAACTGGCGCTGGCGCTCAAAATCCAGCCCGAGGTTGTACAGGTTCTCCATCAGCCCGTCGTCCATCGGGCATTGGCGGAACTTGTCGAAAGCCTGGTCGAGCTGCCCCTGCCCCTGAAAGGCAAGCGCCAGAAGGCGGCTGGACTCGGCCGAAGCGCGAACGGGCTTCGGCTCGCGGCGCCCGCTGGACAACAAGCGTTTGGCGATCAGCAGCAGATAGCCGATCAGCAGCAGGCCGGCAGCGGCGCTCAACGGAATCCACAAACTGGCGGCAAGCATGAGCAGCGTCAGCGCGATGCCGAGAAACCAGTCAGCCTTCCAGAAAGCCCCCTTCGCCATCCCCTCCCCTTATTATTGGCCGCGAAATTAGAGCGACACCGGTCCGTGAGATATTTTTACGCCCACTTGGCGACCTGGTCAAACCTCATTGCATCGGGATTTTCTGCCCCAGGCCAGCCGCCTCGGCCGCTGCCAGCACGCGCAGCCCTACTGCCAAATCCTGAATCGCCAAGCCCTGAGATTCAAAAAGCGTCACCTGTCCGGCCGCGGTTCGACCGGCATGACGGCCGATGATGACATCCCCCAGTTCGACCAACTGGCGCACGTGCAAACGCCCTTTTTCGAGCAGGGGCAACAGGTCGCCGGCCTCGGCCAAGGCAGTCGGCACAGTATCGACCGTAACCAGGTCACAGCGCCGGATAGCCGCCTCCGACAATTCCTGACGGATCAGCGCATTCGAGCCAGCGGCATTGATGTGCATGCCCTCTTCCAGCCACTCGGCGTCGAACAGCGGTTGCGTTGCCGTCGTCACCGTCCCCAGCAGATCGCTGCCACGCACCGTTTCCTCGGCACTTCCCGCCGGCACAACGGCCACCCCGGTCGCTTCGCTGAGCCGGCAGCAGAAATCCTGCAAGCGGTCGGCTTGCCGGCTGAACACCTTGACCCTCTCCAGCGGCAGGGACGCGCAGATGGCGCGAACGTGGCCTTCTGCCTGCCAGCCGGAACCAAAGACACCGGCCACGGTGGCATCCGGCCGGGCCAGCCACTTGGCGGCCAGGCCGCTGACCGCGCCGGTGCGGATCATGCCCAGATAGTCGCCTTCGATCACGGCGCGTAGGCGACCCGTGGCCGCATCGAACAGATGCACCAGAAAGCGGTTACCGCTGCGGTTGGTGGTATAGGCCTTGTAACCGATGACGCCCTGCGCCGGCAGCGCTCCCTGCAGCATGTGCAGCACGGTTTGCGGCAGACGGCTGCGCGCCCGTGGCGTATCCAGCGCCTGGCCAAGGGCAAGGTCGCGATGCGCCGATTCGACTGCCTCGAGCGCCATCTCGACGTTCAGTACCTGTTTTACGTCAGCTTCCGAAAGAAAGAGTGCCATGATTTCCCCTTAAACGATGGTCTGATCCTGTCGCGCCAGAATTCGCTGTTCCAGCAAACGCCCGACTACAACCACCAGCAGCGCCCCGACGGCACCGGCCACCTTGGGCGACCAGTCCGGAATTGGCGGCAGCCAGGCGGTCAGCCCCGGATCGCTGAAGATCATCTGACCGGCCACATAACCGAGCAAGGCTGCGCCGAACAGCACGATCGATGGCCAGCGCTCCATCCAGTGCAGAATCAGCTGGCTGGACCAGACGATCAGCGGAATGCTGACCGCCAGGCCGAACAGCAGCAGGGCCAGACTGCCGTGCGCGGCGCCGGCCACCGCAATCACGTTGTCCAGGCTCATCACAAAATCGGCGACGACGATGGTCTTGACCGCCCCCCAAAGATGGGCCGAGGGCTCGATATCGTGCCCTTCCTCATTGCCCGGGAGCATCAGCTTGACGGCGATCCAGACCAGCAACAGGCCGCCGATCAGCTTGAGCCACGGCAAATTCATGACCAGCGCGGCGAATACAGTGAGCACGACGCGCAGACTGACCGCCCCGGCGACACCCCAGAAAATACCGGTCTTGCGCTGCTCCGGCGACAGATTGCGACAGGCAAGCGCGATCACCACGGCGTTGTCGCCCGACAACACGATGTCGATCAGGATAATCTGGCCGACAGCGATCCAGAACAGGCTAGAAGTAAGGTCAAGTTCCATAAACACCAGGCGAAAAAAAGGCGGACCCGCGGCCCGCCTTTTTGGTTGAGCTAGGCTCGAATTTTACAGCATGGCCTTGAGCAGCTTGGCCATTTCGGACGGGTTGCGCGTCACCTTGAACCCGCACTCTTCCATGATCGCGAGCTTGGCATCGGCGGTATCGGCACCGCCGGAGATCAAGGCACCGGCGTGGCCCATACGCTTGCCGGCCGGAGCGGTAACACCGGCGATGAAGCCGACGATCGGCTTCTTCATGTTGGCCTTGCACCACATGGCAGCTTCGGCTTCGTCCGGACCGCCGATTTCGCCGATCATGATGACGGCGTCGGTATCCGGATCGTCGTTGAAGGCCTTCATGACGTCGATGTGCTTCAGACCGTTGATCGGGTCACCGCCGATACCGACGGCAGACGACTGGCCGAGACCGATTTCGGTCAATTGGCCGACGGCTTCGTAGGTCAGGGTGCCGGAGCGGGAAACCACGCCGATGCGACCCTTCTTGTGGATGTGACCCGGCATGATGCCGATCTTCACTTCATCCGGGGTGATCAGGCCAGGGCAGTTCGGGCCGAGCAGCAGGGTCTTCTTGCCGCCCTTGGCTTCCTTTTCCTTCATCTTGTTGCGCAGGATCAGCATGTCGCGGACGGGGATGCCTTCGGTGATGCAGATGGCCAAATCGAGGTCAGCTTCAACGGCTTCCCAGATCGCTGCTGCAGCGCCCGGGGGCGGCACGTAGATGACGGAAACGGTAGCGCCGGTTTGCTGGGCGGCTTCCTTGACGGAACCGAAGATGGGAATGTTGAAGATCGACTCGCCGGCCTTCTTCGGGTTCACACCAGCCACAAAGCAGTTCTTGCCGTTCGCATATTCCTGGCATTTTTCCGTATGGAACTGACCGGTCTTGCCGGTGATGCCCTGGGTGATGATCTTGGTGTCTTTATTGATGAAAATGGACATTCAATAGCTCCTTACTTGACCGCAGCAACGATCTTGGTGGCGGCTTCGGCCATGGAATCGGCAGAAATGATCGGCAGACCGGAATCCTTGAGGATCTGCTTGCCCATATCTTCGTTGGTACCCTTCATGCGAACGACCAGCGGCACCGACAGATGGGTTTCGCGAGCCGCGGCGACGACGCCGGCAGCGATGGTGTCGCACTTCATGATGCCGCCGAAGATGTTGACCAGGATGCCCTTGACCTTGGTGTTCTTGAGCATGATCTTGAAGGCTTCGGTGACCTTCTCGGTCGTGGCGCCGCCACCGACGTCCAGGAAGTTGGCCGGCTCGGCGCCAAACAGCTTGATGGTGTCCATCGTGGCCATAGCCAGACCGGCACCGTTCACCAGGCAGCCGATGTTGCCGTCGAGGGAGATGTAGGCCAGATCGAACTTGGAAGCTTCGATTTCGTCGGCATCTTCTTCGTCCAAGTCGCGGAAGGCAACGATCTCTTCCTGACGGTAGAGGGCGTTGGAGTCGAAGTTGAACTTGGCGTCGAGGGCCTTGATGTTGCCGTTGCCTTCGAGGATCAGCGGATTAATTTCGGCCAAGGAAGCATCGGTTTCCATGTAGCAGTTGTACAGCCCCTTCAGCGCTGCAACAGCTTGCGCCTGGGAAGCCGCCGGGATGCCGATACCGGCTACCAGGGTCAGCGCCTGCTCGTCGGTCAGGCCGACCAGCGGGTTGATGAAAACCTTGAGAATTTTTTCCGGGGTCTTGTGGGCGACTTCTTCAATGTCCATGCCACCTTCGGAGGAAGCCATCATGGCGACGGTCTGCGTGGCGCGATCGGTCAGCGCCGCAACGTAGTACTCGTGCTTGATGTCGGCGCCTTCTTCGATCAGCAGGCGACGGACCTTCTGGCCTTCCGGACCGGTCTGGTGGGTGACCAGTTGCATGCCGAGGATCTGGTTGGCGTACTCGCGCACTTGCTCGAGCGACTTCGCCACCTTGACGCCACCACCCTTGCCACGGCCACCGGCGTGAATCTGGGCCTTGACCACCCAGACACTGCCGCCCAGGGTCTCGGCTGCCTTGACCGCGTCATCGACGGACTGGCAGAAGATCCCGCGCGGAACCGTAACGCCGAATTTCTTCAGGAGTTGTTTGCCCTGATATTCGTGAATTTTCATGCGCTTTCCTTGCGTTTAGTTGAGTTGCGAGCAATAAACGGTAGCCATACAGTCCCCCGGCCCCGCTTGGTTATACCGACTTGGACCCAAAATGTTACCACAGACCGCCATTTTTATTGCGCGCCAAAATTCATAATTATGGCCGCGACTCGACGACCAGAATGGCCTTGCGCAGCAGTGGCAAAAGCATGGCAGCGGCCAGGACGATTCCAGCCACCGCGGCCAGCCAGAAACCGGCCACGCCGAGCGGAGGCTGCCAGCGGTAGCACAGCCAGGCACCGCCCAACAGCCCGACGCCCCAGAAGCAGATCGTCTGGACCAGCATTGGGACAAAAGTTACCCGGTAGGCCCGCAAAGCATGTCCGGCGACCGTCTGCAACGCATCGAAAAACTGGTAGATCGCCACGTAGGCAATCAGGCCCAGGGCAATCGCCCGTACCGACGGATCGTTCGTGTAGGCCGCGATCAACGGTTCGGCCGCCAACCAGAGGAAACTGCCGGCCAGCGTGGACAGCCCGGCAGCCAGTAACAGCCCGGCCCGGATTGCGGCGCGGGCGCGCGGCCAATCTCTTCCGCCGACCGCCTGCCCGACCGTAGCCATGGTGGCGATGGCCAGCGACAAGGGCAGCATGTAAGCCAACGCCGAAATATTGGCGACGATGCGGTGCCCCGCCACCACTGTCGCCCCCAGTTCCGCGACGAACAGACTGACCAGCGTAAATGAGGTGATTTCCACCAGATTGGACAGCCCCATCGGTACCCCAAGACGCAATAGTTCTCGCCAACCGGCCCAGCACGGCCGTTGCCACTTTCTGAATGGCCGATATCGTTGTCCGAGCGGCCCCAGGCGAGATAGGCCGCCCCACTCAAACAGGCCAGCCAACCGATCAGGATATTGGAGAGCGCACACCCGGCGACACCGAGCGGTTCGCCCGACCAGCCTTGCAAGGTCAGCCCCCAGGCCAGCAGCGCATGCAGGGCGAGGCCGCCCAGACCGATAGCCATCAGCACCCGCGGCTTGCCCAGAGCATTGCAAAAAGCATAGAACGTGCGATAGCACAGCGCGGCCGGCAAGCTCCAGGCGAGCATGGCCAGATACTGGCGAACCTTGGCCTCCACCGCCACATCCATTTCCGCCATTCCCAGCACCGCCCCGGATGGGTCAGAAACAGCACGCCTGGCAGGCTCAACAGCAGGGCCAGCCAGAAACCTTGTTGCAGAACGCCAGCCACCTCGCCCTCGCGCTTCGCACCATGCAAATGCGCTACCACCGGCGCCACAGCCTGCAAAATCCCGACCAGCGCGAAGACGACCGAAACATGGATGCCGCCGCCGATCGCCACCGCAGCCAGATCGACAGGGCTGACATGGCCGAGCACAGCGGTATCGACCACCATCATGCCGATGGAGGCCAGTTGGGCGATCAGGATGGGGAAGGCGTGGGCAAGCAGCCCACGGGCAGCGGCAAGGAGCATGAGAGGAGATTGTCGCACGCACGCCGGCCTCGGCCGCCCGGGCAAATACGGGCCACCTTGATCTGGCTCAAGCAGCCGCCCGGTATGCCGGACGAAAATCCCGGCTTCAGGAGGGAGTCAATAATGAAAATAGGCTTACACGCCATCGAAAACGCCAGCCGCGAGGAAATCGTCGCCCTACAGACCGCACGTCTAAAATGGACGCTGTCGCATGTCTATAACAATGTGCCACATTACCGCGCCAAGTTCGATGCCGCCGGGATCCATCCGGAGGATTTCCGAACACTGGCCGACCTCGCCCGCTTCCCCTTCACCACCAAGCAGGACCTGCGCGACAACTACCCTTACGGCATGTTCGCCGTGCCGCGTGAAGAGGTGGTGCGCATCCATGCATCGAGTGGCACGACCGGCAAACCGACCGTGGTCGGCTATACGCAGAAGGACATCGGCACCTGGGCCGAGCTGATTGCCCGCTCGATCTACGCCTCCGGCGGCCGCAAGGGCGACATCGTCCATGTCGCTTATGGCTACGGCCTATTCACCGGCGGTCTGGGCGCCCACTACGGCGCCGAGAAACTGGGCTGCACGGTGATCCCGATGTCCGGCGGGCAGACCGAAAAGCAGGTCCAGCTGATCTGCGATTTCAAACCGAACATCATCATGGTGACGCCGTCCTACATGCTGAACATCGCCGACGAGTTCCGCCGTCAGGGCATCGACCCGCGGAGCACGGCATTGCGCATCGGCATCCACGGCGCCGAGCCGTGGACCGACGCCATGCGCGGCGAGATCGAGGCCGCTTTTGGCATCGATGCCATCGATATCTACGGGCTGTCAGAAGTCATCGGTCCGGGCGTCGCCAACGAATGCGCCGAAAGCAAGGATGGCCCGGTGATCTGGGAAGACCACTTTTACCCGGAAATCATCGACCCACTGACCGGCGAGGTGCTGCCCGAAGGCAGCCAGGGCGAACTGGTGTTCACCTCGCTGACCAAGGAAGCGATGCCGGTCATCCGCTATCGCACCCGCGACCTGACCCGCCTGCTACAGCCGACCTCACGTTCGATGCGGCGGATCGGCAAGATCACCGGCCGCTCGGACGACATGCTGATCATCCGCGGCGTCAATGTCTTCCCGTCGCAGATCGAGGAACTGATCCTCAAGCAACCCAAGCTGTCGCCGCATTACGTACTGGAAATTTCGCGCGACGGCCACCTGGATTCGATGAAGGTCAATGTCGAGCTGAAGCGGGAGTTCGAATTTGCCAGCACGGCCGAGAAGGAATTCGTGGCGCACGATCTGCAGCACCACATCAAGTCCTACATCGGAATTTCGGCCCGCATCGACATTGTCGAACTCGGCGGCATCGAGCGCTCGATCGGCAAGGCGAAACGCGTTATTGACAAACGCCCGAAGTAAATCTCAGACGATCCGGGCGCGCAGCGTACCGACGCCGTCGACACCAGCCTCCAGCCGGTCGCCCGGCACGATCGGCCCGACCCCGGCCGGCGTGCCGGTATAGATCAGATCGCCGGCTTCCAGACGCACCGAGGTCGACAAGTTGGCGATGATGTCGGCCACTTTCCACATCATGTCCGACAAGTCGCCGTCCTGACGCAGCTCGCCATTGACCGACAGCCAGATACGGCCCTGACCCGGATGCCCGGCCAGAGCCGCAGGCCTGATCTCCCCGGCCACGGCCGACTGATCGAAACCCTTGCCCATATCCCAGGGATGGCCCTTTTCCTTGGCCTTGCCCTGAATGTCGCGCCGGGTCAGATCGAGGCCGACGGCATAGCCAAAAATCAGTTTATGGGCAGCCTCGGCTGCAACATTCACCCCCCCCGCTCCTAGCGCGACGACCATTTCGACCTCGTGATGCAGGTTCTTGGTGATCGGTGGATAGGCGATGCTGAGTTCGCCACTCCCACTGACCAAGGCGTCACCGGGCTTCATAAAGAAAAATGGTGGCTCGAGTCCGGCTGCCTGGTCGGAAGCGCCCATCTCGCGGGCGTGTTCGGCATAGTTGCGGCCAACGCAAAAGATCCGCCGTACGGGAAAACGCTGATCGCTCCCGGCAATCGGCAACGAAGGAATGGGATGTGGCAAAAATGCATATTTCATGGATTGTCTCGAGCTGGTTTGACCAAGGTCAGAAGTGTGCAATATTTCACCCTGACAGTGTCAGCACGATGTTACTGTTTCGCCAGACATAAAAAAAAGCGCGCCACGAGGGAACCCCAATGAATACAAAGCTGTTTCGACTCAACGCCTTGGGCCTGGCCCTGGTTTCCAGCTACGCCGGGGCGGTCGGATTTGGTGAAATAGTCCTGCACTCCCGGGTCGGCGAAGCCCTAAGAGCCGAAGTTCCGCTCCTCGCCGGCGCCGGCGAATCCATCGATACCGCCTGCTTTTCACTAGCCCCGCTGCCGGGTTCCGAACTTCCCGCCGTCAGCAATGCCCGTATCCGACTGGTTCGCAACGGTACGGCGTACCGCCTGCTCATTTCAGGCACCCGCCCGGTTGCCGAACCTATCTTCGTTATCGGATTGCGCGCCAACTGCGGCGTTGATCTCCAACGCGACTATGTCTTGATGCCTGCAGCGCCGGTGATGCTGGCTTCGGCCGATGGCGAGGCGCCCCCGCCAATTACCAGCACGGCCAGCCGGAAATCTGTCAATTTCCGCGAATGGCAAGCCCACGACGGCGACACCCTGGCAGGAATTGCAGAATCGCAGGCGCCGGAGGGCGGCAGCGAGCAACGCCGCCTGTTGTTGGCGATGAAGCGTGCCAACCCAGCGATTTCCGCCGACGAGCCACTCACCGAAGGAACGCTGGTCCGGATACCGTATTTGCGGCAACGCACCGCCGTCGAGCGAAGCGCCCCACCCAGCAGTAGCGCCCCGCAACCGCTGCGCGCGCAGAGAGAGCAAGCCCCCCCCCTCCGGCCTAAAAAAGCTCCGAAGACAGAGGCCGCTCCCAACCAGACAAAAAAAGGTGGCGACCGCCTTGTCCTCGGCAAGCCGCCGGAGGATTTGCAACCGGGCGAAAAGGCGGTTCCACCTCGCGCAAGCCTGAACGAGATGGAAGAGCGCATGCTCAAGCTGGAAACGACGCTGCAGGTGCTAAATCAGGAAATTGACAAACTGAACAGCGCCCTGGCGCTGACCACCGAAGCGCTGGCCATCCAGAACAAGATCCAGGCCGCGCAATCGGCCCCGCCGGTGCCTGATGCCATGCCAGCCGTCAAGGCCGGTGTCACCGCGCCACCGCCGGTTGATCGCTCAAGCCAAAACAACTGGCTTGAATTGTTGTTCAGCGCCCTCGCGGGGGGTGGCATTGCGGCAGGCATGGCCCACCTGCTGAGTCGCCACCGTCAACGCCGGAGCGATGATGAACTCCCACTCGCGGTCTCCGGCTACCGTCCCGAAGTCGTGGTCAGGCCGCCCGCCTCCAGCGTCTTCGAATCACCAGCGACTAGTACCAGTCAGCCAACCGAAACATTGCCCGCCCCAACGGCAACCACCGTGGATATTCCGCTCGAAGCCGAAACGGTCGACGTCAATTACAACGAAGGTGGCACCGCGCTTGAGCTTGCCGAAATCATGCTTTCCTTCGGCCGGGTACGGGGCGCTGCCGAAACCCTGGCCCAGCATATCGAAGAGAACTCACCGGAAAATATTCAGCCGTGGAGCATGCTGCTCGATCTCTATCGCCGGGGTGACATGCCTAGCGAATTCGAAACGCTGGCCGGCCGAATGCGTGAAAAATTCAATGTCCATGTTCCCTCTTGGGCAGAGTCGAATTCGCCAGTCTCCGGCCTCAAGTCGCTGGAGGACTATGCCCATATTGTCTGGCGAGCATCCAACAGCTGGGGCACCCAGGAATGTCTGAACTACCTCTATGAACTCGTTCACGACAACCGTGCCGGCCAGCGCAGCGGCTTTCCGCTGGAAGTGGTCGAGGAAATTGCCCTTCTGATGCGCATCCTCGAAGAGGCTTACGGACTAAAGCGCCCGAACTAGTGTCAGCCTTTGCCTTTGTGGTTTTAGACCGGGTTGTCGACATCGACAAACTCGCATTCCAGCCCGAAACGGGCGGCCAGATGCGCGGCCAGCGCCTCTACCCCGCCACGTTCCGTCGCATGATGGCCGGCAGCGATATAGGCCACGCCGCTTTCGCGAGCCAAATGTACCGTCTGCTCGGATATTTCTCCTGACAGGTAGGCATCGACCCCGAGCGCTATGGCCTGCTCGAAATAGCCCTGCGCCCCACCCGAGCACCAGGCAATACGGCGAATCGGCTGGCTGGGCCGGCCAATCACCAGCGGCTCCCGACCAAGGGCACACGCCACCTTGCTGCCCAGAACGCCCAGGTCCAGTGACTTGGTCAGCGTTCCGAACCAGGCGATATCCTGTTCCCCAAACCGACCTTCCGACTGGCATCCGAGGCGACTGGCGAGTTGCGCATTGTTGCCCAGTTCGGAGTGGGCGTCCAAAGGCAAGTGATAGGCGATCAGATTGATATCGTTGGCGATCAGCGTCCGCAGACGCTGCCGACGAATCCCGGTCACCCTCCCATCCTCCCCTTTCCAGAAGTAACCGTGGTGAACCAGAATGGCATCGGCACCGCGGGTTACCGCGGCGTCGAGCAAGTCCTGACTGGCCGTGACCCCGGCCACGATGCGCCGCACTTCGCTACGTCCTTCCACTTGCAGGCCGTTTGGGCAATAATCCCTGAACCTTCCGGATTCAAGCAATCCGTCCAGATAGCTCACCAACTCTTCGCGTTTCATCGATACGGTCTTTCATGCACAGGTTGTGGCTGATTTTTGCACAAACGGTTACCGTTGCGGTGGCGATTCTGTTCGTCGTGATGACCTTGAAACCGGACTGGCTGCCCCATCAACGCACCGAGCTGGCGCTACAGGAAGCCCCGGCAAGCTCCGACGATGGCAACCGCCCCCGGCCGCCTCCTATCGCGAGGCAGCCCGGGCCGCACTACCCTCGGTGGTGCACATCTACACCACGCAACAAATCAAGCAGCAGCGTCATCCGCTGTTCGACGACCCGATTTTCCGCCACTTCTTCGGCGAACGTCCAGAGGGCCGGGCACCACAAAACTCCGGCCTCGGTTCCGGCGTCATCGTCAGCGCCAATGGCTACATCCTAACCAATTACCATGTAGTCGAAGCCGCCGACGACATTCAGGTCTCGCTCAACGACGGTAAGACCTACAAGGCACGGGTCATCGGTAGCGACCCCGAATCGGACCTTGCCGTACTCCAGATCAAGGCCGACAAACTGCCCACCGTCACCTTCGGACAAACCGAGGGCCTGCGGGTCGGCGACATCGTGCTGGCCATCGGCAACCCCTTCGGCGTCGGCCAGACGGTCACTATGGGCATTGTCTCGGCACTAGGCCGCTCGCATCTGGGCATCAATACCTTCGAGAACTTCATCCAGACCGACGCGGCTATCAATCCGGGTAACTCCGGCGGCGCGCTGGTCGATGTCGACGGCCACCTGGTCGGGATCAACACCGCCATCTATTCCCGCACCGGCGGTAATCACGGTATCGGTTTTGCCATCCCGGCCTCCAGTGCTCGCAGCATCATGGAGCAGATCATCCAGAACGGTGCCGTCACCCGCGGCTGGATCGGCGTCGAAGCGCAGGAAATCACCGCCGAGTTGGCCGAGTCATTTGGCCTACCCGACACCGAAGGCGCCCTGATTGCCGGCGTCATGCGCGGCAGTCCTGCTGACACAGCCGGTATCCGCCCGGGCGATGTGCTGCTGACGGTGGGCGGCAAGACAGTACGCGACCCGCAAGTCATGCTCGACCTGATCGCCGCCCTGAAACCGGATGAAAAAGCCGGCTTCCGTCTGCGCCGTGACAAGACCATCGTCGAGGTTCAGGTCAAGATCGGCAAGCGACCCGCGATCCGGGCTGAAAAGGAATAAGCCATGTGCCAGTTGCTCGGTACTTAGTGGACAATATTACGCAAATTTAGGAGCAGCCATCTAGGCTTGAGTCATTGCCCAAGCTGCCGTTGTCTACTTGATAGGGCGTGGCTGACAATTCAGCCAGACAGAACCAGCACAAAGTACCAGCCACCGATCTTTTGTACGGGGCAGTCGGCATACCTGCGGCGCAGTGTGCTTACCCTTACCTGACCGTCATCACGAACGATCCGTAGCCAGTAGAACTGGATTGCACCGTGCTCGTCACGCCCTGTACCGTCGGCAAACCTGACCTCAATCCAGAGCAACCTGTACTGCAACCAGTCAATGAACCTTGCAGGCAACAAGCTGAGCCACAGCATCTTCGTCAAAGCCCATTCATGTAGCACTGACGAACTTCGTCTGTCGTAATGCCGAGGTAACTCAAGGTCTGCCGTTGAGTCGAATGGCCGAACGCATCCATCAGCACCGGCAAATCCGTCCGGTAAGTCACCCGTTGGTGGTACCCCCAAGTTTTCCTGAAACTGTGTGACCCGTAGTTCTCACGGTGAAGCCCAACGTCGGCGCACCACGCCTTGACCAGACGATTGACGTACTGCACGGTCATCGAACCTCTCGTGCCAGTGAACAGCAGATCGTCGTCGTCCTTGTCGGGTGATGCCTCGATCAATCGCTGAATCGCTTCCAAGGCTTGATGGTTCAGAACCACCGCCCTCGCCTTTCCGGTCTTCTCCTCTCGCACAGCCAGCATGTCACCCGGCGCAAGGCCACGGACCTGCCCCACACGGACACGCAGCAAGTCACCGGCACGAAACGCCGTGTTGATGCCCAGCACAAACAGCGCATGGTTGCGCGGGTGATCGGCCAGCAACTTCTTAATGCGGCCGATGGCCTTCACGTCCCGGATCGGCTCAACGCGGATGATCGAGCCGGGCTTCGGGTGGTTCGGATTGCGTCCCTTCGGTGATGACATTGCGCCCAGCCTACGAACATGACAATGTCAAATTATCACAATGCCTGAACGGTGTACATCCAGCGATAACGGCCGTTGTGGGAATTTTCTGGCTATGTACACGACCGCCAGATGAGGAAAGAATAGAACCAGCTGAGAAGGAGGTGAATGATGGTGAAGTTCCGGTTTCCTGTGGGTCAGATGGTTGCTACACCAGCCGCTTTGAAGGCACTTGAGTCGGTTGGCGTTGTCGTGTTCGACCTGTTGCTCCGACACGGAGCAGGCGACTGGGGTGACGTTTGCGCCGAAGATGCTGAAGAGAACGAACGGTCTTTGAGAATGGGCAACCGCGTCCTGTCGAGCTATACGGTAGGGACCGGAAGTGAACCCGTGAAGGTCTGGATAGTGACCGAGGCAGACCGGTCGGCAACGACGGTGTTGCTCCCCGAAGAGTATTGATAATTTCCGCAATGTTTAATAACAAACTCTTAGAGCTACATCTTAATGCTGTTACTGAAGATTTGATGTTGCGCTGAAATCTGGCCTAAATATACCCGAGCCGAAACAAATCGGCCCATCGAAAACAAGAACGAGAGTCCGGTATGGACAGGAGGCAGAAGATGGTTACGTGGATGGTAGGGGGGGACAACTTCAGTCCGGCAATGATAGATAAATGCCGAGAGCAGGCAGCGAGCCTGTTCTTTGAAAACGCGTTCGGGCGGCATATCAGTGCGGTCAGCACAACGGTCTTGCCGGACGGGAGGGCTGGAATCATGGTCGAGCTTAGGGAGGCTGCCGAGGTCATCAACGACGACGACGTGGTGCTGGCGGTGCTGGAGGAGCTTTATGTGCCTCTAGATTGGGGGACTAGGCGTCTGTGAGCAGCACCCACCCCAGAAGTCAGGGCGGCAGAAAAATGCCCAGCCCTAAATAACAACAATAGCCGCATTAAGCGGCAGGAGACAAAAATGAACAGCAAGATTAAAGACACCATCACCGAGCCAGAAGATATCTTCGGGACGCCCGAATACGTTGATACGCCGGATATTGCCTCGCGCATGAGAGTAGCCAAGAAACTGCTCGATTTCCTACGGGATGGCTCAGCGCAGAGGGGCACGTCAACCAGCTCCGCCAGCAACAGCGCTCGTCGTTGAGCGACGGGAGGACGACATGGACGACAGCATATTTTCACTGAACGAGCAGATCATCGGTAAGGACCTTGAGAGACTGAAGCGTTACAACAATAGCTTCGTCAACGTTCGTGACACCCTGGCGCCGACGCAGATTATGGATGTTTGCGCGGATTTCGGGTTTGCGACTGCCGCCGTGCTCAAGGAGGACGGCAAGCGCACGGGGGAGAACGTTGCAGGCATTCGGGTGGCGCAGCTCGACTTTGACAATACCTGGACCGTTGAGGAGGCGACAGAGCATCCGCTTTATCAGGACTACGCCATCGGCCTGTACAGCACGCCGAGCCACGGCAAGGTTCAGGACGATCTGCCGGATAGCAAGGCAGTGATCATGAGCGATGCACAGGCTGCGGCAATTCGGACCCGAGTAGGCCAAGCGATGGTTCGATTCCGGCTTGTCTTCGTCCTGTCGGAGCAGTTGCCAGCCGTGCGTGTGCCGGCTTTCTATGCTGGGCTTTTCGCCGAGTTCCCTATGGCCGACGTTTCGTGCCGGGATAGGGCGCGGATGTTTTTCGGGAGCCCCAATGCCGTTGTGCGGATCGATAACCCGTTTGCTCGCCGCATGGACAAGGAACGCGTCGATGCCTTGGTCGTGGTCGGTCAGGCTAGTTCATCGTTGCCGGCCTGCAAGCCCGTTAAGAAACCGGCAGCTCAAGCAGTAGACGACTCTTCGCCGTCGGAGATGCCGAATGGCCAGCCGGAACGATTCAACAAGAATTTGATCGTCATTCTCGCCAACGGCGAGGTGACGACATGCAAGGATCTGCGAAAGCGGATGAAGTCAGGCTACGAGAATCGTCTGGCTTGCTTCAGCCCCTTCCGTCAGGAGAACCGCCCTTCGGCATTCGTGCAGAGGGACGCAATGGGCCGTCTGTACTTTAACGACACGACGGCTCGCAAGTCCTACGCCTACGCGTAGGGATCAACCCAATGGGAACAACAATAAGGAGAAAAAACCCATGAACAATGTAAACGACCCCGCCCCAACCTGCTTAGCGCCATCATGGCGGCGACCTTCGACGAGACGACGAAGCAGCAGTTCGTTCTTAAGGTCGCGGCAGCTGGCGACGCCAATGCGCTGATGGCGATCAGTGCCGAGATCAACGCGAAACTGCTTGAGGCTCCCAAAACCCGGTCTGAAATCTTCGCCGAGATTAATGACTACTTGGGGCTGATTCGGATCAATGGCCGTGCCGCCTTTTTGATCAAGGATCGCAAGGAATGGTTGAACAACAGCCTGGTAGAGGTTTGGTCTCCTGTTCGTGACGCGGAAGAATACTTGCTGCGTAATGGCGTCACTATCTTCGAGGAAGGTGTGACGCAAGACGGGAAGCCGACGCGAATCAACTGTTTCAAGCTGTGGCGGGCCAGTCCCGAGGCAGATTATTTTGCGGGCGTGACGTTCCAACCGGAAGGACCGAAGCGGTATCGCGAGCGTTTCAATTTGTGGAACGGCTGGGGAACCTCGCCGACTGCGGGCGACAACCATCACCTTTTTCTTGCCATGTTGCGTGACGGGTTCTGTGGCGGCAACGCCGAGTATTACGAGTACGTGTTGTCGTGGTTGGCTCATCTGGTGCAAAAACCGGCCGAACGTCCCGGCACGGCCATCGCCATCGTCAGCCATCAGGGGGCCGGTAAGGGGACGTTCATCGAGATCCTGACGGCGATGATCGGCGAGCACAACTGCTCCGGTGACATTAGCAACAAGGATCTGACCGGCGGATTCAACAGCAAGATCGCCAACAAACTGCTGATCAACTTGAACGAAGCCACCTTCAGCGGCAACCATGAGCAGGTCGAGTTCACGAAGAAGTTGATCACCGATCCGACGTTCCGGTGCGAGTACAAGGGGCTGGAGTCTTTCGACGCGCCGAATTATTCTAGGCTGGTCATTACGACAAACAACGTCCGCTGGGGACGGCTGGATGCCGACGACCGCCGTTACTTGATTCTTGAGCCGGCCAAGGATTTTCCGGCATCCCCGGAGTTTTTTGGCGACTTGCGCGAGGCGATGTTCAAGCAGGGGGGCGTGGAAAATCTGTTCCACTTCCTCAAGCAGCGCGACATTTCCGGATGGAAGGCGTCACAACTTCCGGCACGCACGACCGGCTTCGACACGCTGGAGGACAGCATGACCTCCCGGAGCGAGCTGAAGTTCTTCTATGAGCTTGCAGGCATTGGCATGGTGGAGAGCCACATGCTGGTAGCGATGCGTAGGGAACGGGTCGGTGTGCTCGGTGAACCGGATGACAACCTTTACATCAAGTGCGGTAGCTCGGTGAGCTTCGCCAACCTGTACGAAGCCTATCTCGTGTTCTGTGTGGGCAACCGGAGGATGGAACCGGTGGCGAAGAATAAGTTTTCGATGTTCATCACCGCCCTCGGGGGACGCTCGGTCAAAAAGGGCAACCACACCACGGTTTATTTGCCGGGGCGTGATGTGTTGAGAACGGCCGTGGCAAATGTGCTCGGCAAGTGGAAGCTGGATTGGAACATTCGCTTCAACGAGTCGGTTGAGTTGCTGGATGAATCGCCCGAACCAACGGACATGGCTGACGCTCAACACGAGGTAAGGAAGTTGAAGCTGATTGATCGCATGAAGGTGAGTGGGTAACAACGGCTGGCAGAAACCGTTGCCAAAGACGGTCCTCAAGTCTCGAAAACGGCTTGGGGACCGTTGTGTTTTGGGGGGGATGGCTTCCGGTTTTGACTGTTATTACTATCTTCAAAAATTTGAATTTATATAATTATCTTAGTCAGTGAGTGTGCTGTTCTTCTGCTGCAGGAGGCATGGGGACTGTCGGTAACGGCTTCTGCTTACGATTAGCGATCTGGTGGGGCAGGAGATCGGCAACACCGCAATAGATCTTGCTGCCGTCGTTGGGGGTGACACATAGGCGCCGAGGGATGATCAGTTGTCGCAGATAAATATCAGCAACAACCAGATCACCAAAGGAACGAAGATGACACTCGAAGAACTTGCCGTAGTGCAGAATAAACCCCAAGCAGTACCGAAGGCAGCAACACCAGCAGGCGACGTTGAGGAGACTCTGCTGCAGTTGGCCTATGACCAAGTGGACGGCAAGGAGGCGTTCGTCTGCATGTACGTCGTCGCCGGAGAGATCATCAACGCGCTGCACCGGATGGCGTCATACAACCCGCTGTTTATTGAACGCCTGAATCAAACCCTCCTCCAGTCTGCGGAACGTGCCAAGGCCGAAACAGCCCGGAAGCAGTGATTCATTTCTGTTGTGATCGGAAGCAACTGATTTCAGTTGCTTCCGATTTGCAATGCCATTGCTGTATTCTTATGACAAATCTCGGTTCACTGTTCAGAGGATACGTCATGGCAAACACAAAGACCACCGGCAGCAAAGCCGCTACATCGGCTTCAAAAACACTCCAAAGCAACTCAACCGGTTCTAGCTCTAAGGCGGCAGCGGGAAGTGCGCTGTCACAGGCCGGCGCTCCCAGAAAACAGACGTCACCTGCTGCCGCGAGTGCTGCCTCGAAGGTTCTCCAAGACGGCAGAACGAGTGCACAGTCAAAGTCAGCAGCGGGCAGTGCGTTGGCTCAGGCCAAAGGCAAGAAGTAGCTCACACGGGACGTTCGGCAGATCGGCATTGGTCCTTCATTCCAAAGCCGGCCTTTTGTCCTTGGCCTTCCTGAAGTCCCACGGTGGAACTGGATAGGGATCAGACCAGAGGCCGATCTTCCGCTCCCTTGCCGCGTCCTCCTCGGCCCCATACATCGCCCGGTCAGCAGCCGACTGTTCCTTCATGTATTTCTTGTAGTGTCATGCCAAGCCGGCTTTGATCTGCTCAAGGCAGATGTCGACTCCGTTCAGCGTGACCTTGCCGACGATCCGCTTGTATCGGTCGAGCTTCCCATACTCCACGGTCACTGTGCGCCCCATCACCATGTCTGACAGGTGCCGCTTGGCCTTGGCACCGAAGGCCTGTCTTCTTTCAGGGGTGTCAATGCCGGCCAACCTGACCTTGTATTGAACCCGGTTGTCTTCCAAGACGGTCAGGGTATCACCGTCGGCTATGCGAACCACTCGGCCGATCAAGATGTCTGCCAGCACGCAATTCGACAGCAGAACAAGGGCGGCAAAGGCCAAGAGACGGCAGATTTTCATGCCGTGATATTACCGCCGAAGCTGTGATGGCGGCAGCACGGGGCTGCCGTCATCTGTAGCTCATGCCGGAATCTGCATCAGCCTGTTGAGCAGTTCCTTAGCCTCCGGATGGCCGATATCCAGCAGGGAGATGAACCGAGAAGCGACGATCCTGTTCTTCTCGCGTTGGGCCTTGTTCATCTGACGGATCAGATTGCGATCAAAGCCACGTCCCGGAGCCAAGTTCTTAATCGTGCGCTCGACGAGATCGTTGATCTCGGCGTCCAGCTCTTCGATACGCGCCTTGACCTGTTGGCCGGTCAGCTTGGAGAGGGGGACACGGCGAGGCTTTTCGGCAACAGGCTGGACGACTTGCTTGGTGGTCGGCTCGACTTTAGCGGACATAGTGATCTCCTAGAATGTCAATGCATATTGCATACACATCCTATCTCGCCTCTTTAGGCGTGTACATCACCTTGATTAAAAACACTATGTCGGACAATTGAACGCTCGGCGAAAGAGCCAATGAAGCCATGCGTCATGTTATGACACCACACCTCGAACATAGTTAAAGCCTAAGAAAACGACGCAGCCTGCACAAGCTAGGCGAAGAAATATAACGAGAGAAATACCAGCAGCGGCGATCTTGTCCCAGCTTTGGCTTCGGCGAGCCGAAGTAAATAGCATGCCCCAGATAAACGAGAAACCGATAAATGTGCCAGCAACTACGCCGAGTGTTGGAAGCCAGGGCAAAACAAAGAATGACCAAATGGCAATAACGATAAGCCCAAGGTTGCTCAGAAAAGTGATGGGTATGGAAGCCACGACAAGCACATTTGAAAATGTCGATGATGCAGTATCTTCGACACGACCAACCCCAGCTTTGTCGAGGCTTGCTTGCATGACCCCCGTGGCTATTGCTACGAAAAGGGCGAAGTAGAAAGTGGGCATAATTCTCGATTTGGGTATTGTGCGGCACTCATACGCCGGGTGAGGGGGTAGAGCTGATTCTATCCGAGCGGATTTTCATCAGTTATTGCAAACGCAGGTCGATTTTTTGCGCCGTCTATAAGCCGTTTAAGTTTATTAACATCGTTTGTCAGCTCCTCTATCTTTTCGTTGCGCTGAGTTATGTCAGACTCAAGAGCTTTTATTTTTGTTTTCGCTTCGCCAAGCTCCTTGCGTGATTCGCTTAACAACAGGCGAAGATTCGCATTCTCCGGAAATCCGCGAATAAATCCAACAATGCTTTTAAGCATTAGCAGCTGCCTTTCGATACAACATTGATGACTCGGGTCTTGCCGTTCTCGCTTGGAAATGTTTTGAACAGTGCCTCGAGAATTTCATCAAACACGCCGTTGATGACTGGACAGCTTCCTATACTCTTCGCACGCAACTCAAAGGTCTTTGCCGGGATGGTCATTGAATTGTTCGCTTTGGGAACAATGTCGATGGCAATCACTCGCGTGTACGCAGTTTGCGCCCCTACCGATGCGCCTACTACGCCGAAAGAAGGCATCCTGTAAGAAGTCCCACTGTATGCCGAAGTTCCCCGAGGCCCAGAGATCGTTCCTGAGGTATAGGTGGTTTCGCCGTCCGTCTTTCCGAATATCGGAACCGAGACCATTTCTGTTTTTCCGCTATCTATGCCATAAGAGACAACTGCAACGTACTTCGCCTCTTGGGGCGGCGCGATCGAATAACCCACGCCAACAAGCTTCTGTTCAATCTTTGCTTTGTGAGCCTCAAACTCCAGACTGTGGACAATGGTGGGATCGGCGGAAATAACGTAAATCTCTCCGCGCTCTAGGAAGTCCTTACCGTAGAAATGTGTTACCCGCGTTTCCACATGCGTGCAACCGGCAAGGCCTAGAGCCATGGCGATAGCACCAGCATAAGCGACAAGTCGCATGTTACTGCTCCCATTGAGTGTTTAGTCAGCGAGCATACAGTCGTCATGTGAGGCATGCAACCATCGTTTCTCTAGTGGACAGTGTTTTGATGCGTCTAGCTCGGGATTCAAACCTCTAGCGGGGATTAACTATTTTAAACATTCATTTAATACTGAACGAAACTTCGATCCAAAACTGATATCTTTCATTCACAACTCCATTCAACCCGTTGAACAGAAACGGATAATAACGGGAAGTTGCTCATTAACTTTTGAACAGAAGTTAACGATACTTCGCCCCGGCATCGGTAAGCATTATGGGGCTATGTACACCGTTAAGTAGGCGGGGAAGAATAGCCAGCATAGCTATCGGATCTCCGGACACCCGGCATTCGACGCCCCCTTACCCGAACGGAGTCAATCATGGTCAAAGCTCTCTTTCCACTCGGTGAAATCGCCGTGACTCCCTGCGCTTACGACCTGATGAAGAACTTCAACCTCAACTGGATCTGGTTCATTGCCCGGCATCAGACAGGGGACTGGGGTGACATATCAAACGATGACCAAAGGGTGAATCATCAGTCAGTGAGCAATGGCAGCCGCATCCTGTCTGCTTATGACGTTGCTCCTGTCGATGAGATGAATACTCACAGGCAGCTGTGGGTGCTAACCGAAGCGGATCGGTCATTCACGACGATCCTACTTCCCGAGGAATACTGAAGGGATGCGGCATAAAATATCTGGACTGACGCCGTCTTTCTAAAAACCGCTTATGCACACCAACAAAACTCTCGTCCTCTTCGCCCACGGCAAGGAATCTGGGCCATGGGGCTCCAAGATTAAACATCTGGCTGCCATTGCCGAGCGCCACGGTTGTAAGGTCCTCAGTCCCGATTACAGCGATCTAATCGATGCGGATGCCCGAGTTAGTCGCTTGCTATCTATGGAGTTGCTGCCTCATGGCCGGTTGGTGTTGGTGGGGTCCAGCATGGGCGGTTACGTCTCCACAGTCGCTTCGCAAAGCTTGAAACCGGCAGGCCTATTCCTGATGGCACCGGCCTTCTACATACCGGGTTATGCGGAACAGTCGCCAGTTTCAGGTGCGATATTCACCAGCGTCGTGTTCGGTTGGCAGGACGAGGTGATTCCAGTTGAACATGGCATCCGCTTCGCCCAGCAGCAGCGTGCAGAACTACATGTGCTGGATGGCGATCATCGACTAAACAGCGTATTGCCCGAGGTGGGAATACTGTTTGATCAGTTTCTTACAACTGTACTGAGTGCTCGCCAACAGGCCTGATTGACACAGAGGCAAGACTACAACTTGATAGTCCACTCCCCGTCAGGCTGCACCAGCCTCAACATCCCGTTTCTGAACTTCACGGTGAAACTCCGGACAGGATCAGGATAGATGCCAAGATCAGCGTTTGCCTCAAACGGTGCCAGCATTGTCCCGGCACTAAACACCTCAATTGAATCGACGATGCTGGCGATGTGGTCCGCAATTGCATAGCGAAGTATGACGCGATCCTCGCACTCCTCCGCCTTGATTTGGGCGTACAGCACCTTGATCTGCTCAATGCTCTGATTGAGCCGCGACTCAGAATGAAGATAGTCGTCGAGTTCCAGCGACTTCACCTTCAGTTCGATTTCTAATTCCAGCCTTTCTGCTTCGAGTTCCTTGAGGCGCATTACCAAGGGTGACAATGCCCCTCCTTCTTCGATAGCACTGGTGATTGCTTTTGTGCGAGCGTCGTTGTCAGTGATACGGCCACGTACCCCATCAACATCGTCTCTCAGTCGCACATTCCCATTCTTACGCCCCACCAGCGTCGAGACTTCCACCTCCCGAACAAAGGTCAGGAATGATTCCTCGAACTGCTCGTAGTGCCAAGGTTTCGCCAAACAGCCGAAACCCCGACGCCCGTTTTGACAGACCATGTTGCTGCGTCGGACACCATTCACCTTGCCTGCATCGACCTGCATCAGGCCTCGGCAATAGCCGCAATGAAGCAGATGCGTAAACAGATTGGTCTTGGCAGGCGAGGCACGCCCGCCCTTTGACTGCTTCGGTCTTGGCCGTGCCGCGTAAAACAGCGATTCATCTATGATTGCCGGGTAATAGCCCTTGATCACAGTGGGCTCCACCGCCTTTTTGTCGACTACCAGATTGCCAATCACGGCTTCGGAGTTGATAACGTAGGCGACGGACGATGTTCCCCACCCCCTTTCCACCCGCTCGGTGGAGTAGGTTGAACCGGCAGGCGATTTAATGCCCCGCTCGTTGAGTCGCTTGCTGATCAGCAGGTACCCCAATCCGCTCTTCGCCCATTCGAAAATCTGGCGCACCACTTCAACTTCGTCAGGCTTGACCACGAACTCACCGTTTTTGTCGGGTAGCGATAGCCAGAACGGCACCTTGCGGGTAATCTTCTTGCCTGATTCGGCAGCGAGTTTCTTTGCTTGCTTCCACGAAGCTTGGCGACGAACACTTTTCGTCAGCGATTCATCGTGCGAGCGCATCATTATCGCGATGCTGATGATCAACTCGACCGAATTTTTATTGATCGAATCCTTGCTGTAGACCCGATTGTCGGCCAATGTGACAATGACTATCTCATGTTCGATGATATTCAGGAAGATTCGCAGTGCATCAGCGACTTCGGCGCGAGACAGACGATCCAGCGACTCAACGAGAAGATGTGACCCCGGCTTTACTATGCCTTTCTCGATAGCCTGAATGAAAGCACCGAGATTTCCTTTCTCAACATTCGCTTTCCGAAACGCCGACACGCCGAGATCGCGCATATTAAGCGTCGTATCGAGTTCCAATCCATGCTCGGCGGCGTAAAGTTGTGACTTCTCCAACTGCCTGCGCAGCGAATCTCCCTTCATCTGCTCCGGCGTAGAGAAGCGAATGTATGAATAGGCTTTAGTGGTCATTGTCAAACCGTAACATGGAACCGGAGGTAACGTAAAATTTGCCAATTGTTAGGCATGAACTGCAACGTGCCGACCGACATCTGCTTCTCCTTCACCGGCTTCCAGTCGCGCGGCGGCGGCACCGATGTCCATTCCGACGGCTGGGGCATCGCCTTCTTCGAAGGCAAGGGAACGCGCCTTTTTCTCGATCCGCAGCCTTCATACTGTTCGCCGGTCGCCGAACTGGTCCGCCATTACCCGATCCGCTCGAAGAACGTCATCGCCCATATTCGCAAGGCCACCCAAGGATCGATCGGATTGGAGAATACCCATCCCTTCATGCGCGAACTGTGGGGGCGCTACTGGATATTCGCCCACAACGGCAACCTCTTTGATTTCAATCCCGAACTTGACGGCAGTTTCTTGCCGGTCGGACTGACCGACAGCGAGCGCGCATTCTGCTGGATGCTCCAGGAGTTGCGCCGCAAATTCGGCAGCACAGCACCTGAACGCTCGGTCCTCTTCAACACAGTACAGGCACTGACGCTGGAAATCACGAGGCATGGCGAATTCAACTTCCTGCTGTCGAATGGAGACTGGCTCTTTGCCCACGCCTCGACCAAACTAAGTTTTGTCGTGCGACAGGCGCCATTCACTCAGGCCCACCTGAAGGATCAGGACGTCACGGTCGATTTCAGCGACATCACCACACCGAATGACCGGGTAGCGGTAATCGCCACGCTACCACTCACTGACAACGAGGCATGGCAAGAAATGCCGGCTGGAACCCTGTGGTGGTTTGAAGAGGGCTCTCCGGTCCGGACACTGGCGACGATGCCCGGACCGGCCAAACGGCCGGCCTGATTATTTGCCGCTCAGCTTGCGGAACTCTTCTTCCGCCTGATCCATCGCGGCATCCGAAGCAGCCGGACTCGGTTCATCAGCCACCGCATCCTCTGGCACCGGCTTGGAGACCAGGCGCGAAGCCAAAATGCCAATTTCGTAGAGCAGGCACATCGGAATCGCCAGCGACAGTTGCGAGACGACGTCGGGAGGTGTGACCACGGCGGCCACGACGAAGGCACCCACAACAAAGTAGGAGCGCCATTCCTTCAGCTTCTCGACCGTCACGACGCCGAGCTTGACGAGGACGACCAAGGCCACCGGAACCTCGAAAGCAATCCCGAAAGCCAGGAACATGGTCATCACGAAAGACAGATAGGCTTCGATATCCGGCGCCGGCGTGATGCTCTTCGGGGCAAAACTCGATATGAACTGAAAAACCTGTCCGAAAACGAAGAAATAGCAGAAAGCCATGCCCGACACGAAGAGCAGAGTGCTGGAGACGATCAGCGGAATGCCCAGACGCTTTTCATGAGCGTACAAGCCCGGCGCGATGAACGCCCACGCCTGGTAGAGAATGAATGGCAAACCCAGCACGAACGCGACCATGGCGGTCACCTTGAGCGGCACCATGAACGGAGTGATGACCCCTATCGCGACCATCTTGGTCCCTTCGGGAAGCGCCGCCGTAAGCGGTGCCGCAAGCAGGTCGTAGATTTCGCCGGGCCCTGGATAGAAGCACAGGATGCCAAGTATCACGCCGACCGCGATCAGACTGCGCAACAAGCGGTCGCGCAACTCGATCAGATGGGAAATGAAAGATTCTTCGGGGCGGAATTCGACTGTGTATCGCTCATGCAGCGGGCTTGGCTGGAACATCTGCGGCTGACGGCACAGACGACGTTACTTGAGAAACAGCTTCCAGTTCACCCACGGCAGCCTGAACCGGCGTTTCAATGCTGCTGCGCGCCGTTTCATATTCCTTGCGGACTGAGGTTTCCAGCTCGCGGGCCGAATCGGTCACCTGGGTCTGCAGCTTTTTCAGTTCATCGAGCTGGATTTCGCGGTTGATATCGGATTTGACGTCGCTGACATAACGCTGGGCCCGCCCGAGCAGATGCCCCAGCGTGCGCGCCACCTTGGGCAGTCGCTCCGGCCCGATGACGAGCAAGGCGACGATGCCGATCACAATGAGTTCGGAAAAGCCGATATCAAACATTCATGGAAGCTCGGAGGACGAACGGAACAGATCCGCTCATCGGTTACGACTTGGTCTTTTCCTTGACTTCGACGTCAATGGTCTGGCCGTTAACCTGCTGCGTCGGCTGCGTATCGGCCGGCTTGTTCTCGGCCGTAGCATCCTTCATGCCGTCCTTGAACCCCTTGACCGCGCCCCCCAGGTCCTGCCCGACATTGCGGAGTTTCTTGGTACCAAAAATCAGCAAGACGATGACCAAGACGATCAACCAGTGCCAAATGGAAAAACTGCCCATGTTTGTCTCCTAAAGGCGTTTCAGCATGGGGCCGACCGGGTCCGGTCCGCCCACGATATGTATGTGCAGGTGCGGCACTTCCTGCTGCCCCACCCGCCCGGTATTGATGATGACGCGAAAACCGTCCGGACTGCCCTGCGCCGTCGCAATTTCGTTGGCCTTGGCCAGCATCCGACCCAGCAGCGGCGCATCGTCAGCGGTCGCCGTGGCCAGTGAGGTGATGTGCTTTTTCGGAATAACCAGCACATGCACCGGCCGCGCCGGGTTGATGTCGTTGAAGGCGAGGATGTCCTCGTCTTCATAGATTTTTCCGGCCGGGATTCTACCGTCGACGATCTTGCAGAAAATGCAGTCGCTCACTTTGTACCCCGTGACGCCTTCTCGTCAATACCGGAAATACCCTCACGCCGACGCATTTCCTGGGAAACGTCCTCAATGCTCAGGCCGTAAAAGGCAAGCAGCACCAGCACGTGATAGATGACGTCGGTCGACTCCCAAACCACCTTCAGGCGCTTGCCTTCCTTGCCAGCCATGATCAGTTCGGCGCATTCCTCACCGATCTTCTTCAGGATGGAATCCGGACCTTCGGAGAACAGCTTGGCTGTATAGGACTTCTCCGGGTCGGCATTCCGGCGGGAGGCGAGCGTCTCCGAGAGACGGTGCAGGATGTCATGCGTGCTCATTTTGCGTAAATTTCCTTAGGATCTTTCAAAACCGGATCGGCGGGAACCCAGAGTTCCCCCTGCAGTTCGTTGAAAAAGCAGCTTTCACGTCCCGTGTGACAGGCAATGCCGCCCACTTGTTCAATCGCCAGCAACAGCACGTCACCATCGCAATCGGTGCGGATCGACCTGACCTTCTGAAAGTGGCCAGACTCCTCACCCTTGCGCCAAAGGCGCTGGCGCGACCGCGACCAGTATACCGCGTTGCCGCAGCGGACCGTTTCCAGCAGGGACTCGCGATTCATGTAAGCGAACATGACCACCCGTCCACTCGCATCCTGGGCAATGGCCGGAATCATGCCTTCGGCATCCCATTTCAATGCCGCCAGCCAGCTCAGGGAATTGTCGAGATCGCTCACAAACGGACTTCAATGCCCCGGCTGGCCATGAACTCCTTGGCCTGACGGACGGTGTATTCCCCGAAATGGAAGATCGAGGCAGCCAGTACCGCATCGGCCCTACCTTCGGTCACGCCATCGGCCAAGTGCTGCAAATTGCCAACCCCGCCGGATGCGATAACCGGAATCGTGACGGCATCGGAGACAGCCCGGGTCAGCGCCAGATCGAAGCCATTCTTGGTGCCGTCGCGATCCATGCTGGTCAACAGGATTTCACCAGCACCGAGACCCGCGACCTTTTTCGCCCAATCGACCGCATCCAGCCCAGTATCGTTGCGACCGCCATGGGTAAAGACGTGCCACTTGCCCGGTGCGACCTGCTTGGCATCGATGGCCACCACGATGCACTGCGAACCCACCTTGCTGGAGGCATTGAAGACCAGATCGGGATCATTGACCGCCGCCGTATTCATCGACACCTTGTCGGCGCCGGCATTGAGCAGGCGACGGACATCCTCGACCTTGCGCACGCCGCCACCGACGGTCAGCGGAATGAAGACCTGCTCGGCACAGGCTTCGACGATGTGCAGAATGATGTCGCGCTGGTCGCTGGATGCCGTGATGTCGAGAAAAGTCACCTCATCGGCGCCCTGCTCGTCGTAACGGCGGGCGATCTCGATCGGATCGCCGGCATCGCGCAGGTCGACAAAGTTGGTCCCTTTGACAACGCGGCCCGCCGTGACATCGAGACAGGGAATGATCCGTTTGGCAAGCATCAGGCGCCCAGCTCGTCGGCCATTTTCTGCGCAGCCTGGAAGTCGAGAGAACCGTCGTAAACCGCACGCCCGGCGATGGTTCCAATCACGCCCTCGCGCTCGACGGCGCACAGCGCCTTGATGTCATCGAGGTTGGAAAGGCCGCCGGAGGCGATCACCGGGATGGTCAGGGCTTGCGCCAGGCGCACTGTGGCTTCGATATTGATCCCGGAGAGCATGCCGTCACGGCCGATATCGGTGTAGATAATCGACTCGACGCCGTAATCCTCGTATTTCTTACCCAGATCGACGACATCGTGGCCGGTCAGCTTGGACCAACCATCGGTTGCCACCTTACCGTCCTTGGCATCGAGTCCGACGATGATGTGCCCGGGGAAAGCCGTGCAGGCATCATGCAGAAAGCCGGGATTCTTGACCGCTGCCGTACCGATGATGACGTAGGAGATGCCATCATCGAGGCAACGTTCGATAGTATCGAGATCGCGAATACCGCCACCGAGTTGCACCGGGATATCGTCGCCGACGACCTTGAGGATCGCCTTGATCGCCGATTCGTTTTTCGGCTTGCCGGCAAAAGCCCCGTTCAAGTCGACCAGATGCAGGCGCCGTGCGCCCTTCTCCAGCCAGTGGCGGGCCATTTCGGCCGGACTGTCGGAAAAGACGGTGGCCTGTTCCATCAGGCCTTGTTTCAGACGCACGCACTGGCCGTCCTTCAGATCAATGGCAGGAATAATCAGCATGGGATTTGGATGAGAATTAAACGGAAGACATCGTCTTACGGACGCCACTCGACGAAATTTTTCAAAAGCTGCAGACCGTCCTGGGCGCTCTTCTCGGGGTGGAACTGGACGGCGAAGATATTATCCCGCCCCACAGCACAGGTAAAGGGGATGCCATATTCCGCAGTGCCAGTCACGACCGAGGAATCGGCCGGCTGCACACAATAGCTATGCACGAAGTAGAAGCGCGCCCCGTCGGCGATCTTGGCCCACAGCGCATGCGGCTTCTGTTGCAAGCAATTCCACCCCATGTGGGGAACTTTCAGGCGCTGGCCGTCGACACCGACCATGCGGGCGTCCGGAAAGCGCTTGACCTCTCCGGCGAACACTCCAAGACCGGCGACATTGCCTTCTTCGCTATGCTCGAAAAGCATTTGCAGACCGATGCAAATGCCGAGAAAGGGTTTGTCCTTCGCCGCTGCCAGCACCGCCGGACGCAGACCGCGGGCATCGAGCTCGCGCATGCAGTCGGGCATGGCACCCTGACCGGGAAAAACCACGCGCTCGGCGGCCGCCACCACGGCCGGGTCGGCGGTGACGATAATCTGCTTGCCGCCGGCAACATGCTCCAGGGCTTTCGACACGGAGCGCAGGTTGCCCATGCCGTAATCGATGACGGCGATGCTCACAGCGTGCCTTTCGTCGAGGGCATGACCCCGGCCATGCGCGGATCGGGGGTTACCGCCATGCGCAGGGCGCGGCCAAAGGCCTTGAAAATGGTCTCGGCCTGGTGGTGGGCATTCTTGCCGCGCAGGTTGTCGATATGCAAGGTCACTCCGGCATGATTGACCAAGCCGTGGAAGAATTCGCTGATCAGATCGACATCGAACTGGCCGATCATCGCCCGCGTGAACTCGACATTGAGTTCCAGCCCCGGGCGGCCGGAGAGATCGATGACCACCCGCGACAATGCCTCGTCGAGCGGAACGTAGCTATGACCATAACGGGTCAGGCCCTTCTTGTCGCCCCACGCCTTGGCCAGCGCCTTCCCGACGGTAATTCCGATATCTTCGACCGTGTGGTGGGCATCGATGTGGAGGTCGCCTTTGGCCTGCACATCGAGGTCGATCAGACCGTGACGGGCAATCTGGTCGAGCATGTGATCGAGGAATGGCACCCCGGTGGCGAACTTGCCCTGACCGGTGCCATCGAGATCGAGGCGCACGGTGATTTGCGTCTCCAGCGTATTGCGAGTGATTTCGGCTTGCCGCATGGTGCGAACGGATTGGTTTTGACCGGCCGATGATACCACTCCGACCGTCGGACAGGACGCTCCGGCCAGCCTCTCGGAACGGAATCCACCTACCACTTTAGTGCTAAGCTCCAAGCTTAGAGGGGCGTGCATGGTCAAGATCAGTCGATTTACAAGCATTGCCATCGTCTTGCTGGGCACGACGGCGCTCAGCATTTGCCTCTATTGGTGGCAACTGCTCTCCTCAACGGCCGAACTGCACGAAAAAACGATGGCCCAGGCCATGCAGACGGCCAGCCGGCTTGCCATCGCCGGCGCCGGACAAACCGAAGCCTTGATCCGCAGCATTGACACCACCCTGGAGGATCTGCGCCACGATTACGTTGTTCATCCCGGAGAGTTTGACGCTGCCGTACAGCGCGCCATGCGCTTTCAGCCGGACGGCCTGATCCTTCAGGTAGGTGTCATCGACCAGGCCGGCGTACTGGCCTATTCCAGCCTGGGCAACCCCGGGAATGTATTTCTCGGTGACCGCGAGCATTTCAAAATCCATCAGCAACCCGGCTTTAGCGACCAACTTTTCGTCAGCGCGCCGGTCTTTGGCCGACGCTCCAACAACTGGTCGATCCAGTTGGCCCGGCGCATTGAGGAGAAAGGGCAATTCAAAGGCGTCGTGGTCGTCTCCATTTCTCCCGAATTCCTGTCTCGACAACTGGCCCGATTCGAATTGGGCGACAACGACGTCATCGCGATTTTCCGTGCCGACGGCACTTACCTGAGCCGGACACCGAAGCTGAACGACTACATGGGCAAGGCGGTACGTGCCGATCGCCCATTTCTCAGGGAAAACTCGCCCAGTTACGGCACCTTCCGCTCGCTCGCCTCGCACGAGCCGGTACAACGCAGTTTCGCCTGGCAAGGCGTTGCCCATTACCCGCTAATCATCACTGCAGGAATCGCCGACAGCGACTTCCTGGAACCGGTCGAGCGCGAAATCATGGCCGGCCACTTCCGCAACGCTTCGGGCACTGCCGTCGTGCTATTGCTGGCCTGCACGCTGGCCTTTTTCATCGTCCGCCTGGAGAAGGAACAGGCAGCCGCACTGAAGAGCGCCACCCTGTATCGTCACCTGTTCGAAAAAAATGCTTCAATTCAGCTGATCATCGATCCGGAAGACGGCCAGATCGTCGATGCCAATCCGGCCGCCTGCCATTTTTATGGCTACTCGCGCGAACAGTTCACTCGCCTGCACATTGGCGACATCAATCAACTCCAGCCCGATGAGATCAAGGCCGAGATGGCGATGGCCGGCAGCGAACGGCGACAGTATTTCAATTTCCCGCACCGACTAGCCAATGCCGAAACCCGTCAAGTCGAGGTCTATTCGGCCCCGGTTGAGCTGGACGGGCGCGCCTTGCTACATTCGATCATCCACGACATCAGCCTCCGCCGTCAGCTGGAAAACCAGCTTGCGGAAAGCGAAACACGGCTGCGCAGCATTTTTGCCGCGCTACCCGACGGCCTCCTGATCGTCGCCCCGGACGGCCGGATCGTGCAGTGGAACGAAGCGGCGCTGAACGTCTTCGATGTCGACGAACAGGCCTTACAGGAGCGTCGCCACACCATGCTTTACGCCGATGGCCGCAAGGTTCCGACGGAGGACTTTCCCGGCATGCGCGCCATCCGCAGGGAACCTGTTTTCACCAACGAACTCTATGCCATCGAACGGAAAAACAAGCCTCTGCGCTGGATCGCGGTCAGCGCCCGGCCGCTCCCCGCTGGCGCAAATGGCGAGCCTGGCGGCGAAGTGATAGCCGCAGTTGACGTCTCCCGTCTGATCGAACTCGAAGCCTCCCACCAGATTGCCCAATCGGTCTTCGAATCAACCACCGAGGGCATCATGGTGTGTGATGCACAAAATCGGATCGTCACCGTGAACCCGGCCTTTTCGGACATCACCGGCTATCCGCCGGCGGAAGTACTCGGCCGCAACCCGGGCTTTCTCGCCTCCGGCCACCACGACCCGCAGTATTACCAGGCCATGTACAAGACCCTTGAGCAACTGAATCGCTGGGAGGGTGAAATCATCAATCGGCGGCGCGATGGCTCGACCTACGTGGGCTGGCTCAAAATCGCCGTCATTCGCGAGACCGACCACAAGATTCGGCGCTATGTCGGCCTGTTCTCGGACATTACCGTTAAAAAACGGCAGGAACAGGAAGTCTGGCATCAGGCCAATTACGACGCGCTGACCGACCTTCCCAACCGTGTCCTGGTCCACGACCGCCTGCAACAAGCCATCGCCCAAGCAGCCCGACGCGGAAGCCAGGCTGGACTGCTGTATATCGACCTCGACCGCTTCAAGCCGGTCAATGACACCTATGGCCACCAAGCTGGCGATGAACTGCTGCGCCAGGTGGCCCGCCGTATCGGCAACTGCATTCGTGACGAAGATACTGTCGCCCGCATCGGCGGTGACGAGTTTCTCGTCCTTCTGCCGACGCTGACCCAGCGCGAAGCGGCATTACGAGTAGCCGAAAAAGTCCTCGACAGTCTCTGCCAGCCTTTCCGCCTCGACCAGGCGACGGTCGAGATCGCAGCCAGCATCGGTATTGCCCTTTATCCGGAACATGGGTTGTCGGTTGAAACGCTGCTCGAACATGGCGATGCCGCCATGTATCGCGCTAAGACTGACGGCCGCCGCACCATTCGCCTGTTCAGCCCGGCGGCTCCGCGCGCCGACCCATGCTAGAATTTGGGCCGATCCCCCTCACGCCTGAACCATCCCCATGAGCAAGTTCTGGAGTGCCGTCGTCGGCGGCCTGACCCCCTACATCCCCGGCGAGCAACCCAAGCTGGCCAATCTGATCAAGCTCAACACCAACGAGAATCCTTACCCGCCCTCGCCCAAAGTATATGCGGCGATTCAGGCGGAACTTGGCGACGACGCGGCGCGCCTGCGCCTCTACCCCGACCCGAATGCCGACCTCCTGAAAGCAGCGGTCGCCAGACGGCATGCCCTGACTCCACAACATGTCTTTGTCGGCAACGGCTCCGACGAGGTTCTGGCGCATGTTTTCATGGCACTGTTGAAGCACGAACAGGCAATCCTGTTTCCTGACATCACTTACAGCTTTTACCCGGTCTACTGTGGCCTGTATGGTGTGGATTACCACACCGTACCGCTGGCCGAGGATTTCAGCATCGACCCGGCCGATTACCAGAACCGGGCCAATGGTGGCATCATTTTCCCCAACCCGAACGCCCCGACAGGCCGTGCGCTGGCCCTCGATGCCGTCGAGCAGATCGTCAAGGCCAACCCGGATTCGGTCATCGTCGTCGATGAAGCCTATATCGATTTTGGTGGCGAAACGGCAATCAGCCTCGTCGGCCGATATGACAACTTGCTGGTCATCCACACGCTATCCAAGTCCCGCTCGCTGGCCGGCCTACGCGTCGGTTTCGCCGTCGGCCATCCGGCGCTGATCGAGGCCCTGGAGCGGGTCAAGAACAGCTTCAATTCCTACCCCCTGGACCGCCTGGCCATCGTCGGTGCTGTTGCCGCGATCGAGGACGAGACCCATTTCGAGCAATGCCGCCGGGCAGTCATTGCCACCCGCGACGTCCTGACCGCAGAACTCCAGGCGCAGGGCTTCGAAGTCTTGCCTTCGGTCGCCAACTTTATCTTTGCCCGCCACCCCCGACACGATGCAGTGAAACTGGCCAATGCCTTGCGTGAAAGAAGCATCATCGTCCGCCACTTCAAACTACCGCGCATAGACCAGTTCCTGCGCATTACTGTCGGCACCGATACCGAATGCGAAGCGCTTACCAGTTCGCTACGTAGCATCCTCACCTGAACAAAAAACCCGCCGGATGGCGGGTTTGCATTGCAAGGTCACAAAAAGACCGAAGGCAAGCGCCTTCGGTCCTGATGCCGGGAATGAATTCTTCTTATGCCGCCCGCTTGCGCGAGCGCCACCCGACAAAACCGAACATCGCCGCGCCGAGCAACAATGCGGTCGAGGGTTCGGAAACCTCGGTCTGTGTTTTGGTTCCGGAAGAGTACGACACCGAGTAGAACTTGCCGTAATCCGGCGAGGTGTCTGCCACAAACCCCCTGGCCGAAACATCCGATGCCTGCTGGCCACTAAACGCGCTGTTGTAGGCCATTACCAGCCAGAAACTGGACGACACCGGACTGGTGACATTGACTGACTTTTCCGAGGTCGTCACCAGGTTCGAGTAGTTTCCGACCAGACTCCAGCCCAATCCGATCAGATCGGAATACTTCGTGCTCGCGCCAAAGGTCGGCCCTGTGACATTGCTGATCGCCGGATTCATGTAATCCAGAGGCTTCCAGGCAAGCACCGTAATATCGGCATCGTTGTACTTCCAGCCGATTTTTACCGAGTTCAACTGTGTGCTGGCACCGAAATTCAGCAACAAAGCTTCCTTGTAGCCCACGTTGTCAAGCGAATGCTGGGGAGAGGTTTCGCCACCACTGTTCACGCCATAGCCACTGCCCGAATACCAGGTGAGTGTTTTCGTCTGCAACGCACCACCGGTCCCGGTATTGGAATACCCAGTCACGCTCAAGGCATCAACTGTGCTGTTGAGAACAGAGGTGGTAGCCCAACCAGACCCTGCGCTCGCCAACAGAGCAAGACCAAGGGTCAGCATGGATACACTAATTCTGTTTTTCATTTTGCCTCCCAAATATTCCAAAACCACGGATACTGAAATTAAAGCAACTCTCATACCCATAAAAATTATCACAATAAATCAAACAACTAATCATCTACCAGTCGGCACAAACAACAATACTGTAAAAGAGCCCGACATGCTATTTGCCAATTTCCAATTGCAATTTTCTCGCGGCCACCACCCCCTCAAAGGGAGCTTCATCCCGGAGGGCACTACGCAACTCATCGCGCGCCTCCGGTAAGCGCCCCATTTTGACCAAGGCGTGCGCGAGGTGGTAGCGAATTTCCCGACTTTCCGGATCTCGCAAGCGGGCGTCGCGGAGCAACCCCACGCCCCGTTCGAACCGCCCTTGGGAAACCAGCACCCAACCGAGGGTATCGATCACCGTCGCGTCTCGATCGGAAAGCCGGTAGGCCCGCTCCGCAGTATCCAGGGCCGTTCGATCGCCTTGCCGCAACAAGGCCTGTGCCAAATTATTCAGGACCAGCGGATCGTCCGGCCGGACCGACAACGACCGCCCATAGGTCCGCCTCGCCCCGGCAGGATCATCCGCCGACAGATACCCGTCGCCCAGCATACGTAAAGCCATCAAGTCGTTCGGATGTGTTTTCGTCCATTCTTCAAGAGCCTTCAGCCCCCGCCCACGCTCACCAGACAATTCGTAGGCCCGGTACAGGCGCATGATAACGCCCTCCGCCCCCGTCTTGCCAAGCAGCAGCCGATAGACGTTGGCGGCTGCCGGATACTGCCCGCGGGCCATCAGCAGATCACCTTGCAGACCGGCAACCGCGACATCATTTGGCCGCTGCTGCTGCAATGACTTGATTCGTGCTTCCGCCTTGGCGTAGTCTTTTTGAGCAATCTCGATCTCGGCCATCATGAGAAGTGCCGGCAGGTAGCCCGGTGTCCCGGCAATAGCCTTTTCAAGGCTATACAACGCGCCGGGATCATTTCCGGCAGCGCGCTGCATGCGCGCAATATTCAGTTGGGCCTCGGCATCAAAGTTGGCAAAGCGTGTCATCTCGGCAAGCGTTCGGCGCGCCTCGGCAAGATCCCCGATGGCCATCTGGGCTCGCACCAAGGCAGATCGCGCAACAAGGTCGCCGTTGGCTTTCAGATTGACATCCTTGGCAACGGAAAGCGCATGGTCGAAACTCCGTTGCCGGAGATAGAGATCAATCAGGTACAAGCCAGCCCGCATCGCCCCACTTGGAAAGACGCGCGCTTTTTCCAGCCACCGGATGGCTTCTGCCGCGTTGCCGATGCGCTCTTCCAATTGCGCCAGCTCAAACATGGCATCTGTATTTTTTGGCGATGCCTTAAGCAGCGCATTCAACCGCATGCGCGCCGCTTCCGGCTTGCCTTCCGCCACATCCAGCTTGGCGATGTTCAATATCGCCGGCACATGCCCGGGCGCAGCCTGGAGAGTGCGCTCGTAGGCTCTTCGGCTCCCGGCAAGATCACCAGCCGCCCCCTTGATGCCACCCAGCAAATTCAGGGCAAGCAGATCGTTGGGCTGAGCCTTGACTAACGTTTCAGCCACCTCCACCGCCTTCGCAGACTGCCCTTTGCGCATCAGCAAGGTCGCGAGAGCGACCCCCGCTCGCGTCTGACTCGGATCCTTGGCAAACGCCTGCTGGAGATGTTCGAGACCGAGATCACTGCGCCCCTCTCCCAGAAGACTAAGACCAAAATCAGTACGGATATCGGCGGCCCCGGGGCCTGACAACCTGAGCGACTCCTCGAGCAAGCGACTCGCCTGGGCATAACGCCCTTCCGTCATGTTGGCCGCCGCCAACAGCGAGAATAGTCTGGCATCTTGGGGATTGCCGGCCTTGAGTGGTTCCAGAATGGAGATGACCTTGCTGGTTTGCCCCTTTTGCAGATATATGCTGGCCAGCAGTTTTGCCGCCCCCACATCACCAGGATAACGACGCAGGAACTCTCCGAGACTGGCAATCGCCTTTTCCTGATTGCCCAGACTGAAATGGGCCAGAGACAACATCATCAACATCTGCTTATTGGCCCCGAGAACCGCCATCGGCACCGGATCAAGCAGATTGACGACACGCTTCAACGCTTCCTGCGCCGTTGCCGCATCACCTTTCCGACCGGCAATCAATGCTTGAAAGTAGGCACCCCGGGGATCCTTGGGAAATATCTTCAAGATATCCGCGACATCGCGCGACGCATCGTCCAATTGCCCCTGATCGATCAGCAAGCTGGCACGCGCGATACGAGCGTCGACGTTGCGCGAACTGAGGTGCATCACCTGAGCATAGGCTGCAAGCGCTGCACTGGCATCTCCCTTCGCGTGCAGGACAGACGCCTTGAACTCCCACGATGACGAATCATCCGGAGCAATTGTCATGACTTCATCAACCAGGCGCGCGGCATCGGCGACACGCCCCTGAAGAAGCATCAACGCCCCCTGGGCCGCCCGCACCTTCGCCGATCGCGGATCGACTCCTCTGGCCTCCTCCAGACTGCGTTCGGCCTGCTGATTATTTCCTTTCGCGGCATACGCCTTGGCTCGAAGCAGCAGGACATCGCGGCGCAGCCCGCCGGAAAGCCCCGACGGGGCAAGGCGCTGAATCAAGGAATCAAACTTTCCCTGCATCAGAAAGACCTGCCCAAGCGGGAGAATGACCTCGCTGCGATCCACCCCCAAATTAAGCGCCTCCTCGAAGGCGACCTCGGCACCGATCGGATCACCTTCCATGAGCAGCGCCTTGCCCAACAGCACCTGGGCAGCGAGCATCGTCCGGTCCTGCTGGATGGCGTTCTTGAGCTGAATCACCGCCCCGGCGGAATCCTGATTATCAAAACGCTTCAGCGCATCTTCGTAGTAAAGGGACGCTTTCGGATCGGACCCGATTGCCGCTCCCGAAAAAGCAGCAGAAACCGCCAGGGTGAATCCCAGATAGCGAATGGCGCGCATATTAATTAAGGACGAGGACATGTCGAGCCAGTGTAGCCAATGACCCACACAATCTCCGTGAGATTGCTAACGGTTTCTGCTAGGTATTAAAGCAAGCCCAACGAACCCAGCGCCGCCCCGATACCGATCAGCCACAGCGGATGCGCCTTGCTCCGCAAATTGACGACGACCGTCGCCGCGACCAGGCCCCATGCCGCCCAGCCGAAACCCGCCGCCTGCGCGATCAGCGTCGCGCCGGAAAAAACCAGGCCAACCGCCAGTGGCGCAACGCCAATGCTGACTGCTTTCTGCCAGCGCTTGCCAGAAAAACTCTCCCAACGGTCGATCAGCAGGTAGATGAGCACGCTCATCGGCAGACACATGGCCAGCGTCGTCGCCAAGGCCCCCGCCAGGCCGGCAATTTCCCAACCGATCAAGGTGACGACCAGCACATTCGGCCCCGGTGCAGCCTGGGCAATGGCATAGAGGTGGGTAAAAGTCGTGTCGTCGAGCCAGTGATGATTTTCGACGACAACGCGGTGCATTTCCGGCAGCAGGGCCGTAGCCCCGCCGAAGGCGACGAAGGAAAGCAGCGCGAACTCGAGAAAGAGCTCGAGTGCGGCGCTCATTTCCGCCCCAGGCGCCAGTAAGCAATGCCGCCGGAGACGGCCAGACCGGCAATCATCACGAACGGCATAGGCCAGCGTAGCCAGGCGATGGCGGCCACGTTCAAGGCCGTAAAAGGCAGGAAAACAGGCTTCTCCTTGAGGGCCGCACCCATGCGCCAAGCCATCGCGAAAAGCAGGCCGCAGCCGACGGCGGCAATGCCGCGCAACATCGACTGGACCATGGGCAAGCCACCGTAGCGGTCGTAAAAGAGCGCCAGCAACAAGACAATGGCAAACGGTCCGGCCAGCAAGCCGAGCGGCGCGACGATGGCGCCGGATAACCCCTGGTAACGCTTGCCGACGACAACCGCCAGGTTGACGACATTCGGCCCGGGCAAGAACTGGCAAAGCCCAAGTTGGGCATTGAACTCCTCGGCCGTCATCCAGTATTTTTCCTCGACCAGCATGCGCCGGGCAAACGGCAGGACGCCGCCGAATCCGGAGAGGCCAACCGAGGAAAATCCCAAAAAAAGCGCCCGGAGATCCGGGCGGCTTGGCGATTCGGGAAGGGCTGCGTTCAATATCGTTTCCGGCTTAATTTTCCAGCCGGAACTCGGCCGACTTGGCGTGGGCCGGCAAACCTTCGCCGTGAGCCAGCGTCGAGGCGATGCGCCCCAGCGTCTGCGCGCCAGCCTTCGAGACCTTGATCAGGCTGGTCCGTTTCTGGAAGTCATAGACGCCGAGTGGCGATGAGAAGCGCGCGCTACCGGAAGTCGGCAGCACGTGGTTCGGGCCGGCACAGTAGTCGCCAAGCGATTCCGAGGTGTAGTGACCGATGAAGATGGCCCCAGCGTGGTGAATTTTTTCGACCCATGGATCGGGATCGGCCAGCGCCAACTCGAGGTGTTCCGGTGCAACGCGGTTGGCGATGGCGCAGGCTTCTTCGAGATCGCGGACGTGAATCAGCGCGCCCCGGTCGGTCAGCGAGGTTTCGATGACCGCACGGCGCGGCATAGTCGGCAACAGCTTTTCGATGCTGGCCTGAACGCGATCGATAAAAGCAGCGTCGGTACAGATCAGAATCGATTGCGCCAGTTCGTCGTGTTCGGCCTGCGAGAAGAGGTCCATCGCCACCCAGTCCGGATCGCTGCTGCCGTCGGCGACGACCAGGATTTCCGAAGGACCGGCCACCATGTCGATGCCGACGATGCCGAACACCCGACGCTTGGCGCAGGCGACATAGGCATTGCCAGGACCGACGATCTTGTCGACCTGCGGCACGGTCTGCGTGCCGTAAGCCAGCGCCCCGACGGCTTGTGCGCCACCAATGGTAAATACGCGGTCGACGCCAGCCAGGCAGGCTGCCGCCAGCACCAACTGGTTGTGCTCGCCGCCGGGCGTCGGCACCACCATGATCAGTTCCTTGACGCCAGCCACCTTGGCCGGAATCGCGTTCATGAGCACCGAGGAGGGGTAAGCCGCCTTGCCGCCCGGCACGTAGAGACCGACGCGGTCGAGCGGCGTAATCATCTGACCGAGCATGGTGCCGTCGGCTTCGGTATAGCGCCAGCCTTCCAGCTTCTGCTTCTCGTGATAGATGCGAACGCGCTGGGCGGCCGCTTCCAGCGCCTGGCGCTGCACGGCCGGCAGGCCATCGAGCGCCTTCTGCATTTCCGCCTTGGTCAACTCGAGATCGGCCATGCCATTGACCGCCAAGCGGTCGAACCTGTTGGTGTACTCGACCACCGCGGCATCGCCGCGCGCCTTGATATCAGCCAGGATGCCGATCACCGTGCGTTCGATGCCTTCGTCCTGCGCTGCCTCAAAAGCAAGTAGAGCATCCATTTTTGCCGAGAAATCGGCGTCGACCGTCGCCAGTCGTTTGATCGCGACCATAAGGGTTACTTCTCCACCGCCCGGGCAAAGGCGTCAATAATCGGTTGCAGGGTGTCGCGCTTGACCTTGAGCGAGGCCTGATTGACCACCAGGCGGCTTGAAATGTCGGCGACATGCTCGACCGCGAGCAACTTGTTGGCCTTCAGCGTACCGCCAGTCGACACCAGGTCGACGATGGCATCCGCCAGGCCGGCCAGCGGCGCCAGTTCCATCGAGCCGTAAAGCTTGATCAGGTCGATATGGACCCCCTTGGCGGCGAAGTGTTCCCGTGCCGTCTTGGTGTACTTGGAGGCGACCTTCAGACGATTGCCCTGGCGCACCGCATTCTGATAGTCAAAACCCTCGGGCACGGCAACCATCATCCGGCACTTGGCGATCTTCAGGTCGAGCGGAGAATAAAGCCCTTCGCCGCCGTGCTCGATCAATACATCCTTTCCGGCCACGCCAAGATCGGCGGCTCCATACTGGACATAGGTCGGGACGTCGGTGGCACGCACGATGACGACACGCACATCTGGCTTGTTGGTCTCAATGATCAGCTTGCGCGAGGTTTCCGGGTTTTCGCTCGGAACGATCCCGGCGGCAGCCAATAACGGCAGGGTCTCGTCGAAAATGCGGCCCTTGGAAAGGGCGATGGTAATGCCGTTCACGGGGAATTCTCGTTATAAAAGCACGATTTTACCGCAAAGCCGGGGGACAGCCATGAACACCGCAAAACGCTGGGCGTAAACGCAAAAAAGCCCGGAAAACCGGGCTTTTCTTGATACAGGCGACGCCGGACTTATTCAGCCGGGCGGATGTTTGCAGCCTGCTTGCCCTTCGGGCCGGTGACGATATCGAAAGTCACCTTCTGGTTTTCGGCCAGAGTCTTGAAACCGTTGCCTTGGATGGCAGAGAAGTGAGCGAAGAGATCTTCACCACCTTCAGACGGGGAGATAAAACCAAAACCTTTGGAGTCGTTGAACCACTTAACGGTACCAGTTGCCATTTATAGCTTCCTTGGAAAAAATTTAACAGGCTTACGCCCAAACAATACGAGAACCAAGACCGAGGAGCTGACAAACCGGAGTACGGCGCAGGAACAAAACACTGCCTGGAAATCCCGAACGCGCAGTATGGAGCACTGTTTCAATTCTGCAAAGCATTATTTTCGCTTTTCTGCGGAGCAAGGTCTTGAGCTAAGCGATTCAATGCCGAAACGACCCGCCTTAGTGGACCCGCCTGACACTCGCTCCGAGCTTCGCCAGCTTCTCCTCGATCCGCTCGTAGCCACGATCCAGGTGGTAGATACGATCGATCAGCGTTTCGCCTTGGGCCACCAGACCGGCAATGACCAGCGAAGCCGAAGCCCGCAAGTCGGTCGCCATGACGGTCGCCCCCTCCAGGCGATCAACCCCGCGCACGATGGCGTTGTTGCCTTCGATCTGAATGTTGGCGCCGAGGCGCATCAATTCATTGACGTGCATAAAGCGGTTTTCAAAAATGGTTTCACGGATAGTCGCCACGCCGTCGGCAATGCAATTGATCGCCATGAACTGGGCCTGCATGTCGGTCGGAAATGCGGGATAGGGCGCGGTGCGCAGGCTGACTGCCTTCAGGCGCTGCGGCGCCTGCAACCGGATGGCATCGCGCTCGACAGTGACCTCGCAGCCGGCATCCATCAGCTTGTCGACCACGGTATCGAGGTAGGCAGCGGAGGTTTTCAACAGACGGATGTTGCCGCCGGTGGCGGCAGCTGCGCACAGATAGGTACCGGTTTCGATGCGGTCCGGCATGATGGCATGGGTTGCCCCGTGCAGCTTCTCGGCACCCTGAATACGAATGACGTCAGTGCCGGCGCCGGAGATACGGGCGCCCATGCTGACCAGGCAATTGGCCAGGTCAACCACCTCGGGCTCGCGAGCGGCATTTTCGATAATCGTTTCGCCATCGGCCAGACAGGCCGCCATCATCAGGTTCTCGGTGCCAGTCACGGTCACCATGTCGGTACAGATGCGCGCCCCCTTCAGACGGGTCGCCTTGGCATGGACGTAGCCCTGCTCGACCTTGATCTCGGCGCCCATGGCCTGCAAGCCCTTGATGTGCTGATCGACCGGACGGGCGCCGATGGCGCAGCCGCCGGGCAGCGATACGCGCGCTTCGCCACAGCGGGCAACCAGCGGCCCGAGCACCAGAATCGAGGCGCGCATGGTCTTAACCATCTCGTAGGAAGCCACCGGATTGTTCAGTCCGCTGCCATTGAGCACCAGGCCATCGACGCCATCCATCGTCACGCCGACGCCCATGTCGCCGAGCAGGCGCAGCATCGTCGAAATATCGTTGAGATGCGGCACATTGGTCAAATGCAGCGGTTCGGCCGTGAGCAGCGAGGCACAGAGAATCGGCAGCGCCGCATTCTTAGCACCGGAAATGGCAACTTCGCCGGAAAGAGCGCTACCGCCCTGAATCAACAACTTATCCACGCTGGGCGCTCCATTCTTCCGGGGTCAGGGTTTTGAAGGAAAGGGCATGCAACTCCCCGGTCGCAAGCTTTTCCTTGAGGGTCTGATAAACGCGCTGCTGGCGCTGGACGCGGCTTTTGCCGATAAATTCGGCGCTGACCACGAGCGCTTCGAAATGCTGGCCGTCGCCATCGAGGGCGAGATGCTCGCAGGCCATGCCGGCGAGAATGAGTTCTTTGATTTGATCGGGGTGCATCATGGGTTCAGGTCCTTAATTTCCAGCCGCGCTTGAGCAGATTCAGCGTCAATAAGGAGACGACCGCAAAGCAGGCAAAAACGACTACCAAGCTAAATTCTGGCGCCACGTCGGAGACACCGAAAAAGCCATAACGAAAGCCGTCAATCATGTAAAAGACGGGATTGTAATGCGACAGACTCTGCCAGAACGCCGGCAGCGAGTAAATCGAGTAGAAAACTCCTGAAAGCATAGTCAACGGCATGATCAGAAAGTTCTGGAAGGCAGCCAACTGATCGAACTTCTCGACCCAGATACCAGCAATCATGCCGAGCGCCCCGAAGAGCGCCCCGCTCAACAGGGCAAAAACAAAAATCCACAACGGCGCCACCACTTTCAACTCGGCAAACCAGAGCGTCGCCAGGAGGACGCCGACACCGACCATCAGTCCACGGACCATTGCCGCCAAGACATAGGCGGCGAAGAAGGCGCTGTAGGGAATGGGCGGCAAGAGCACGAACACGATGGAACCGGTGATCTTGGCCTGAATCAGGCTGGACGACGAGTTGGCGAAAGCATTCTGCAAGACCTGCATCATCACCAGCCCCGGGATCAGAAAGCTGGTGTAACGCACTCCATGGACCAGGACATGGTCTTCGAGCACATGGCCAAAAATCATCAGGTAGAGCAAGGCCGTCAACACCGGCGCCGCCACGGTCTGGAAGGCAACCTTCCAGAAGCGCAGCAACTCCTTGTAGAAAAGCGTCCAGAAACCGATCATCGATTCATCGTCCGGACAAAGACCTCTTCCAGAGACGCTCCGGGATAGCCCGCCATCAGATTAGCCGTCGTATCGAGCGAAATGACGCGCCCCTGCTTCATCAGCGCAATCCGGCCGCACAGTGCTTCGGCCTCTTCGAGGTAATGCGTGGTCAGGATGATGGTATGGCCCTCGCCGTTCAGACGACGCACAAACTGCCACAGACCCTGCCGCAGTTCGACATCGACGCCGGCCGTTGGCTCATCGAGCACGATGACCGGCGGCTTGTGCACCAGTGCCTGAGCGACCAGCACGCGGCGTTTCATGCCGCCCGACAGCCGCCGCATGTTGACGTTGGCCTTGCTGGTCAGATCGAGGTTTTCGAGAATTTCGTCGATCCAGTCGTCGTTCTTGCGGATACCGAAATAGCCGGACTGGATCTGCAAGGTCTCGCGGACGTTGAAGAAGGGATCGAACACCAGTTCTTGCGGGACGACACCGAGCAGGCGGCGGGCCTGGCGAAAATCCTTGATTACATCGTGACCAAGCACCTTCAGGCTGCCCGAATCCGGTCGAACGAGCCCTGCCAGCGACGAAATCAGCGTCGTCTTGCCGGCACCGTTCGGCCCCAACAATCCGAAAAACTCACCAGCTTGTATCTCCAGGGAAACACCAGCCAGTGCCTGAAGCGAACCAAAATGCTTGACGACGTCAACGATGGAAACAGCAGCAGCCATGCTCCCCTCAAGCCAGGGGAAGAAGTTCTGTAACGCCGTAGAGCTCGGCCAGCGAGCGCACACCCGCCGGGATATGGGCAAACTTGACCGTCGAATTGGATGGCTCTGCGGCACGCAGCCAACCGAGCATCACCGCGATAGCCGACGAATCGGCTTCGTTGACTGCCGAGAAATCAAAAACCTGCTCACCCGGCTGCAAAGCAACCCGACCTGCTTCCAGCAAGCCGCGCGCATTGGCCATAGTCAGCGGCACCTTAACGGCAAGGCGCCCGCCTTCACGTTCGATCATTTTTTGTCGGCCTTGGCCAGATTGGCTTCCAGCGACTTGTTCTTGGCGGCAACCGAGGCAATCAGGCCATCAATCCCAGCATTGCGAATTTCCTGGCCAAACTGGTCGCGATAATTGGTCACCAGACTGATGCCGGCAACGACCACATCGTAAACCTTCCAGCCGGCGTCAAGCTTTTCCAGGCTGTAATCAAGTTGCACCGGCTTGCTGCCCGGCTGAATAACCTCAGTGCGGACAAGCACATCGCTATCCCCGGGATTCATCTTGAACGGCTTGTAGACAACTTTCTGGTTTTTGTAGCTGGTCAGCGCGTTGGAGTAGGTACGCACCAGCAATGTCTTGAACTCTGCTGTCAGTTGCTGCTGTTGCTGCGGCGTAGCTTTCCGCCAGTCTTTGCCAACGGCCAGCGCCGTCATGTGCGAAAAGTTGAAATGCGGCAACACTTTTTTGTCGACCAGCTCGATCACCTTGTTGGTATTGCCATTCTGGATCTCCTTGTCCTTACGGATGATATCCAGTACATCTTCTGTCACATGCTGAATCAACGCGTCCGGCGCCTCCTGGGCGATAACAGAGGAAGCAACAAACGCAGCAAGAAAGAAGGAAAGAAGCTTTTTCATCGTCAATTTTCAGTCAGGTCAGTCATCGAGCCGCGGCGGGCGGCCATCAAAAATCTGGTTACGGCGACGCTGCAGATAAGCGTCGCGAATATAGGCATATTTATCGAGCGCCGCTTCTTCAACCACCTTGTCGGCAGGCAGCAGACTGGCCCGGATATCGACGAAGCGCAGGGCACGAAGCCCGTTGCGACTGGCGATCGGATAAACGAAACCAACCGGATCGACCGTGGTATCAACCCCCCAGCCGGCTGTATCGCGGACAGAGCGGGGCCCGATGATCGGCCAGAACAGATAGCCTCCGTCGCTGATCCCCCAGATGGCCAGTGTCTGACCAAAATCCTCTTCGTGCTTTTCGAGTCCCAGTTCGCTGGCCACATCGAACAGTCCGAAGATACCTACCGTCGAATTGATCAGCAGTCGCCCAAAATCGATGCCGGCGTCGCCAAACTTTCCCTGCAGCGCCCCGTTGACTCCAATCCACAAATCGCCGACGTTGCCGAAGAAGTTGCCAACCCCCGCCTTGACCGGCAAGGGCACCGCCTTGTCGTACACCTGAGCAACCGGCTTTGCCGCATAAGTGTCTACCACCTCGTTGACGGCGAACATGGAGCGATTGAAACCTTCATATGGGTCGCGGGGGTTTCCCTCCGCCATTACTGATCCGGAAAGCCCGAGCACCAGCAGGCCACAAGCACAAAGCTTGCGCCACACAGCCCCCCCGAGGCACCGAGCATCAAAGTCATTTTGTATCCTGTCCGTCTGCAGCCTTGCTGAATAGAAACTGGCTAATCATTTTTTCCAGAACCACGGCCGACTGTGTCTTGGCGATCGTATCGCCTGCCTTCAACATTTTCTCGTCGCCGCCCACATCGAGACCGACGTATTGTTCGCCAAGCAATCCTGCCGTGTAGATCGATGCGAACGTGTCTTTCGGGAATTGGTAACGGCCGTCAACATGTAAGGTGACCACCGCTTCGTAGCTCACCGGATCAAACCGGATATCGGCGATCCGGCCGACCACCACGCCGGCACTCTTCACCGGACCGCGCACTTTCAGGCCCCCGATGTTATCAAACTTGGCTTGGAGCACGTAGGTTTCGGACAGGTGCGCCGACGAAAGGTTGCCGACCTTGAGTGCCAGAAACAATAGCGCGGCAATGCCAATAGCAACAAAGAAGCCGACCCAGAGGTCGAGAACGGTACGGTTCATGAAGTTCCCCGGAACATGAACGAAGTCAGAACGAAATCCAGCGCCAGAATGGTCAGCGCGGAGGTCACTACGGTGCGGGTAATCGCCCGTGAGACACCTTCGGCTGTGGGCACCGAATCGTAGCCTTCGAAAACGGCGATCAGCGAAACCGCGATGCCAAAAACAAAACTCTTGATGACACCGTTGACGATGTCGTAGCGAAAATCGACGCCAGCCTGCATCTGCGACCAGAAGGCACCATCATCGACCCCGATGAAAACGACGCCGACCAGCCAGCCACCGAGGACGCCCATCGATGAAAAAAGCGCCGCCAGTAGCGGCATCGAAATCACACCGCCCCAGAAGCGCGGCGCGACGACACGGGCAATCGGATTGACCGCCATCATGTCCATTGCCTTCAACTGCTCGGTGGCCTTCATCAGGCCGATTTCGGCGGTCACCGAAGAGCCTGCGCGCGAGGCGAACAACAGCCCGGCGACCACCGGGCCCAATTCCCGGGTCAGCGAGAGGGCCACCATGATGCCGAGCGCCTCGGTCGACCCGAAACGCTGCAGCGTTTCGTAGCCCTGGAGGCCGAGCACCATGCCGACAAACAGGCCGGAGACCAGAATGATCAACAGCGAGAGGACACCGCTGACATAGACCTCGCGCAAGGTCAGCGGCAAACGGCGAAACGAAGCCCCGGAATAAAGAATAACTGCGGCCATGAAGCGCGCCGCGAAGCCCAGGCGCCAGATGCGCTCGACCATCGCGTGACCGAGTTTACGCACAAGGGAGACCGGGTTAAGCATTCGGCACCCCGCTCAGAAATTCCTGGCGCACCGACGGCGCTGGATAGTCGAAATGCACCGGCCCATCGACCTTGGCATGAACGAACTGGTGCACGAATGGATCCTTGGACGCCCGAATTTCATCTGGAGTACCCTCGGCCACCACCTGTCCGCCATTCAGGAAATAGATGTAATCGACGATGAGCAGCGACTCCTGGACATCGTGAGTGACCATGATCGAGGTCGCCCCCAGCGCATCGTTCAATTTGCGGATCAATTGACCGATGACCCCCAGAGCAATCGGGTCGAGACCGGTGAACGGCTCATCGTACATGACCAGCATCGGGTCGAGTGCTACGGCACGGGCCAGCGCCACCCGCCGCGCCATGCCGCCGGACAACTCTCCCGGCATCAGGCCACGCGCACCACGCAGCCCGACTGCCTCAAGCTTCATCAGGACGAGATCGCGGATCATTTCTTCCGACAGATCCGTGTGCTCACGGATCGGGAAAGCCACGTTATCGAACACCGACATGTCGGTAAACAAGGCACCGAACTGGAAGAGCATGCCCATCTTGCGGCGCAGCCGATACAGCTCGTCATGCGACATTTCGCAGACCCGGTGCTGTTCCAGGCGGACGCGCCCGGCGCTTGGTCGCAACTGGCCGCCGATGCAGCGCAGCAAGGTTGTCTTGCCGCAGCCGGACCCCCCCATGATGGCCACCACTTTGCCGCGCGGAATCTTCATGTTGATTCCCTGAAGCACGGGTCGACCGTCATAGTTGAAGTGGAGGTCTTCGATATCGACCAGATTGTCTTCGGGCAAAGCGCTTTCCTTGGAAAAAGTCGGGCGATTTTATCAGAAGCGCCTGCCAACGCCCGGAAGTAGCGAGGCTATAATCGAACAAATTTCATATGGAATGTTGCGTCCTTGTCTGCTGCCAAGCCTCTTCTGCTGATTGTCGATGACGATGCGCTAATTACCGAATCGCTCAGCTTCGCTTTCGCACAAGAGTTCGATGTCGTCACCAGCCATTCCCGTCCGCATGCCATGACCTTGCTCGGCCAATTGCGCCAAGCCCCGCAACTGGCCCTGGTCGACCTCGGACTACCACCGTTCCCGCACCGACCGGATGAAGGTTTTGCCCTGATCAGCGACCTGCTGGCACTTTCCCCCGAAATGAAAATCATCGTGCTCTCCGGCCAGAACGATGAAGACAATGCCCGCCATGCGCGCACCCTGGGAGCTGTGGATTTCGTCGGCAAACCCTGTGACCCGGGTCGCCTGGCGACACTTCTCCGCCAAACCCTGAGTTTCACCGGCAACCGACGCGGCGCCTCAGGCGAAGGCTTGATCGGCGACAGCCTGCCGATGCAGCGTCTGCGACTGCAACTCGGGCAATATGCCAATCTCGGCTTTCCCGTGCTGATCGAAGGCGAATCGGGCAGCGGCAAGGACATCGCTGCCAGCCATTACCTGCACCGCCTGACCGAACGCCGCCAGAAACCCTTCCTCGCCCTGAATTGCGCCGCCATTTCGCCGACCTTGCTCGAACCGACGCTGTTCGGCTACGCCAAAGGCGCCTTTACCGGTGCCAACACAGCCAAGACCGGCTACTTTGAAGATGCCGATGCCGGCACCCTGTTTCTCGACGAAATCGGCGAACTGCCCCTCGAACTTCAGCCCAAGCTGCTGCGCGTCCTCGAGAATGGCGAATACCAGCGGGTCGGCGAAACGCAGACCCGGATTTCCCGGGCCCGAGTCATCGCTGCGACCAACCGCGACCTGCGCCAGGAAATTCGGGCCGGGCGCTTCCGGGCCGATCTTTTCCATCGCCTGTCGGTATTCACTGTGGCCGTCCCGCCGCTGCGCGAAACCGGCGCCGACCGCCTGCTGCTGCTCGACCACTTCCGCAGAATCTATGCTAGCCAGGCCAATCTGCCGGCTTTCACACTGACGCCGGCGGCGGAAGCGATCTGGCTCGATTACGCGTTTCCCGGCAATGTTCGCGAACTGCGCAATATCGTCATCCGGCTCACCACCCGCCATGCCGGCCAGGCCATTTCACCGGAGCAACTGCTAGCCGAATTCGAGGCCAGCGACGTCGTCGACAGCCCATCGACAGAGGCCGGAGGACTCGCCGCAGACGATCTGGAACACGCCCGCCAGGCCGCCCGCAAACATTTGCAGAACGCCGCCCGCCTGAACCTCGACGCCACCCTGGAGCTCTGGGAACGCGCCTATATCGAGGCCGCCATCGAACTCAGCGCCGGCAACATGAGCCAGGCGGCGCGCCGCCTGGGCATCAATCGCACGACGCTCTACAACCGCATGGAAGGCTGGAGCCGTCAGTGAGCCTTTACCTTGAACACTTCGGACTGCGCGAACCGCCGTTCCGCATCACCCCGCATACCGATTTCTTTTTCTCCGGCGCCAACCGTGGCCCAACGCTCGATGCCCTGATCTACGCCATTACCCAGGACGAAGGCATCGTCAAGGTCACCGGTGAAGTCGGCAGCGGCAAGACCATGCTCTGCCGCATGCTGCTCGAACGACTGCCGGCCAATGTCGAAACGCTCTACCTGGCGAATCCCTCGCTCTCCCGTCAGGAAATTCTCGGCGCCATCGCCGACGAGCTTGGCGTCCCAACCGACGGCAAGGCCACCCATTCGCTGACCCGTGCCCTCCAGGACGCACTGATTGAACGCTACGCTGCCGGCAAGCGAGTCGTCATGCTGATCGACGAAGCCCACGCCATGCCGGCCGAGTCGCTCGAAGAAATCCGCCTGCTCTCCAATCTGGAATCGAAGGCCAACAAGCTGCTGCAGATCGCTCTCTTTGCCCAGCCCGAACTGGATGAACGACTGTCCGCCAACGATATGCGCCAGTTGCGCGAACGGATCACCCAGCATTTCAACCTGGCCCCGCTCAAGCAGGACGACGTTGCCAGCTACATCGAATTCCGCCTGCGCGCCGCCGGTTATCACGGCCCCAACCCCTTCACCGACGCCGCCGTCAAACAGATTGCCAACCTCTCCGAAGGCCTCTCCCGACGCATCAACATCCTGGCCGACAAGTCCCTGCTCGCCGCTTACTCGAGCGGCAGCCACCAGGTCGATAGCGCCGAAATTCGAATCGCCGCGCACGACGCCCGTTTCACCCCGCTCCGCCAGCCAGCGCCATTCAAGGCCAAACAACTGCTCCTGGGGATCGTCGGCAGCGGCGTCGTTGCATTACTGCTCCTCGGCGCCTTCAATCTCGGCTCGCTCAGCGGCCAGCCCGCCCCCGCCATCAGCGAGAAACCCCGCCCAGCGCTCGAATCAGCCACCGACAAGCCTGTTGCCAAGACCTTCCCGCCTTTACGCCCTGTTGCATCCAGCAACGCCGAAGCGCCTGCCAACATTCGGTTTGGCCAACTGACCCGCCAGCACTTCGCCCAATACGACAGCTGGATAGAAAGTGCGCCGCGCCAGCACTATTTCATCCAGCTGCTAGCCACCGAAGCCTCACACACCGGTGAAATCGAGGGTTTCCTGGCGCGCGCAGCCCAGGTACTCGACCCGGCCGAACTTCGCGCCTATCGCTCCAGCTTGTCCGGCAACGACCGGGTTGGCGTGATCTATGGCGACTACCCGACGCGCGAAGCCGCCGCCGCCGCCATGCTCGCTCTGCCCGAATCGATCAAAGCGGCCCAACCCTTCCCACGCCAAGTCAGCCGACTGCACTAGGCTTGGCGCCGGCAAACCATGACGCCTTCACAAATTACGTGCTAGCATCATTTAGCTATTCAGAAATATGTGATTAATCCGTACAAACAAGGCAAAGCCCGATGAAAATCGGTTTTATCAGCGCGACGCTGCTCTCCCTGTTGCTAGCCGCCTGCGCGGCCCCCGCTCAGCGCGAACCCTTGAAGGGGCACATCAGTTCCGAGAACACCCCGCCGGCAACGTCGACCGGCAGCATTCCAGCCCCAGTGCAGCAATCCCTGGCTTTGCCCAAGCCGCAGGCCACCCCCAAGGCCGAAACCTACAGCGTCGTCGTCAACAACGTTCAGGTGCGCGACCTCCTGTTCGCGCTTGCCCGGGATGCCAAGGTCAATGTCGACATCCACCCTGGCATCACCGGCGTCGTTTCGCTGAACGCCATTGATCAGACCCTGCCGCAACTGCTGACCCGGATCGGGAAGCAGGTTGATATGCGCTTCGAACTCGACGGCCCGAATCTGGCTGTAATGCCCGATTCGCCCTTCCTGAAGCACTACAAGGTCGATTACGTGAATATTTCGCGGAATGTCATTGGTACTGTCTCGACCAACACCCAGATTGCCACCGGCGTGCCGGGCGCGAGCGGTGCTAGTAGTGGATCCGGCAACGCCGGGGGCAATGTCTCCAGCACCCGCATCGAAAATGCCTCGAAAAATCAGTTCTGGGAATCGCTGGAAAGGAACATCAAGGACATCCTGCGCGAAACTGACAAAATTTTTCCAGAAGGCTCAAGCGAAACCGTTGTCGAACAGACCACCACTCAGAGCGCCACCGGTACCGCCGCCCTTCCACAAGGTAGCGGCCAGCGCGCGGCACAGGCCATCGCCAACGCCCTCCAGGCTTACCCGACCCCGGGTTCGAACAGTCAAGCAATCGGCAACACCGTCGTACACCGCAACACCTTCCGCGAGGCAGCTTCGGTCATAGTGAATGCGGAAAGTGGTGTCATCACCGTGCGAGCCACCGGCCGGCAACATGAAAGGATTCAGGAGTTCATCGATCGAGTGATCCACTCGGCAAGGCGCCAGGTACTGATCGAGACGACCATAGTCGAGGTGGAGTTGTCCGATGGTTATAAGCAAGGAATTGATTGGAGCCGTTTCAGAGCCAGCGGATCAGGATTCTCGGTCACCCGCCCGGCAGGCAGTAGCATTACCGACACAGCAAACTCTGCTTTCGGGTTAATACTAAAGCAACTAGACAAGCCTTTGAACTTAGTTGCTGCAGTAGACCTTCTTCAATCGTTTGGAACAGCAAAGGTTCTCTCCAGTCCTCGTCTGTCAGTACTTAACAACCAAACCGCGCTGCTAAAGGTTGTTGAGAATTTTGTGTATTTCAGTGTCAAATCGGACCTAACCCCGTCAAACGTATCAGGTGGCCAACCCGTTACAAGCACCACTACTACACCACAGTCTGTTTCTGTTGGCTTGGTCATGTCAGTGACTCCACAGGTTAGCGACAACGACGTTGTAATTCTCAACGTAAGGCCAACCATCTCGGGCATCGTCGACCTAAAGGAAGACCCCAACCCAAATCTTCGTGTGACTGGTCAGCCCTATGTTCCAAATTTCGTGCCCCAAATCCGTACTAGAGAAATTGAATCCGTAATGCGTGTAGGCAGTGGCGACATCGCTGTTCTTGGCGGTTTGATGGAAGATCGAATTGACTACAGCACTGGACGCATGCCTCTGCTCGGCCAAATCCCACTGGCTGGCGAACTAGTAACCAAGCGCGACAATGCAACAAAAAAATCCGAATTGGTTATTTTCATACGCCCGGTTGTCATCAAGGACGCCAGTCTGGATGGTGACTACGCCGGCATGCGCGCTTTCCTGCCTGGCGACAGCTTCTTCAAGCAACCGAACGAAGCGCAACCGTTCAATATTGTGCCGAGTCGCTGAGGGTCGGGAATGAGCCTGTTGATGGATGCCCTGAAACGGGCCGAATCGAGCAAACAGGAAGCCGCCCGGGCGCTCGCCGGGCGCGATGCCAATCTGCCCTCCGGCGAGTCCTTGAGTCTGGAACCAGTTGCCGCCGATGCACCAAAGGTCGCCACCAGCCCGCTTCCAGACTTGGCCAAACACCTTGACGCCGTAGACGCCGATCTAGCCAAGGCCGCGCAAGCGGGCGAACCGCCCCGGCCTCGCCCGACGCCCCCGCAGCCAGCCCCGCCATCGTGGAGGCACCCAAGCCGGATAGCCGTGCCGCCGTACGCAACGCCTTCGCCGCCAAGCACTCCATTCCGCCATCGAAGGGACCACTCTGGCTGGCAATGGGCACCCTGGGCATCGCCGGCATCGCGATTGGGGCTTATGTCTGGTACCAGTTGCAAGGCATGAACAACAACGCCTTGACCCCAACCGGGTCACGGCCGCCGGTTACCTCAGCCCCAGCCCCCAGCCCTACGGTTTTGGCCGCACCTTCCTACCAGGCACCGACCCCCAGCCCGTCTGGAGAAGCGATGGCTGCAGCCCCAGTAGTTGCGGAAACGCCGCAGTTCGCGCCGCCCCCACCCCGCCCGCCGCGCGCCCGCCCCACCGAACGCGAAGCGGTCGCCGATACGTCGCCGATACGCCTGACGCGGACCCGCCCCGAGCCGGATGCCAATCTGCTGCGCGGCCACGCCAATATTCAACGCAACGACCTGGAGTTCGCCCGCCGCGATTTCGAGCAGGCACTCCAACGCGACCCCAACAATATCGACGCCTTGCTCGCTCTGGGCGCCATCGCCCAACGCCAGGGGCGCCCGTCCGACGCTGAAGGCTGGCATCAGCGGGCGCTGGTTGCCAACCCGAGCGACCCGGCCGTCCAGGCGGCAGTGTTGAACGGGGCTGTCGCCGGGGCCGATCCGCAAACAACCGAAAGTCGGCTGAAGACCCTGCTTGCCGGCCAGCCCGAATCGGCGCCGCTCAATTTCGCGCTTGGCAACCTGTACGCCCGCCAGCAACGCTGGTCCGAAGCACAGCAGTCCTATTTCAATGCGGTTGCCGGTGAAGGCGACAATCCGGACTACCTGTTCAACCTGGCCGTCAGTCTCGACCATATCCGGCAAGGCAAGCCCGCCGCCCAGCATTACCGCCTGGCCCTCGAAGCGGCGGAAAGACGGCCGGCGGCCTTCGACCGCGAGCAGGTCAGGAAGCGCCTGGCCGAACTCCAGCCCGGGCGGCAGCCCTAAGGCAGCGATGAGCACCTCGATATTGCAGCACCGCCCGCTGGGCCAGATCCTGATCGCCGAGGGCATCCTCTCGGAAGACCAGTTACGCATCGCGCTGCTCGAGCAGATGAAGCAGAACCAGCCAATCGGCAAGTTGCTGGTCTCGCTCGGGTTTGTCACCGAAGCCACGCTGCGCCAGGCGCTATCCGAAAGCCTGGGCAAGCAGAGTATTGACCTGACGCACGCCGTCATCGACCCGCAGGCCCTGAAGCTGGTGCCGCGTGACCTGGCCAAGCGCTATCACCTGTTGCCGCTCGACTATGACCGGCTAAGCCGGCGGCTGACGCTGGCCATTTCGGACATCAACGATATCGTCGGCCTCGACCGCGTACGCACGCTGCTCGAGGACGGAGCCGAGATCGAGACGCTGCTCGCCGGCGAGTCCGAGATCGACCGCGCCATTGACCAGTATTACGGCCACGAGTTGTCGATCGACGGCATCCTGCATGAAATCGAAACCGGCGAGATCGACTGGAAAAGCCTGTCGACGACCGCCGACGAATACAGCCAGCCGGTCGTCCGGCTGATCGACTCGATCCTCACCGATGCCGTCAAGCGCGAGGCCTCCGACATCCACTTCGAGCCGGAAGCCAATTTCCTGCGCATCCGCTACCGGATCGACGGCATGCTGCGCCAGATCCGCGCCCTGCATAAGTCCTACTGGCCGGCAATGACGGTCCGCATCAAGGTGCTGTCCGGCATGAACATCGCCGAGATGCGCGCCCCGCAGGACGGCCGCATCAGCCTTTCAGTCTCAGGGCGTCCCGTCGATTTTCGCGTCGCCAGCCAGCCGACCATCCATGGCGAGAACATCGTGCTGCGCATTCTCGACCGCCAGAAAGGCATCGTGCCGCTGGAAAACCTTGGCCTCGCCGAGGAGCACCTGCACCAGTTGAAGCTGATGATCTCCCGACCAGAGGGCATCATCCTGGTCACCGGCCCGACCGGCAGCGGCAAGACGACGACGCTCTACTCGGTGCTCAACCACATCAACGCCGAGGGTATCCACATCATGACCCTCGAAGACCCGGTCGAATACCCGATGACCCTGGTCCGCCAGACCTCGGTCGCCGAGAACGCCAAGCTCGATTTCGCCAACGGCATCCGCTCGATGATGCGCCAGGACCCGGACGTCATCCTGGTCGGCGAAGTCCGCGATGCCGAAACCGCCGAAATGGCCTTCCGCGCCTCGATGACCGGCCATCAGGTCTATACGACCCTGCACACCAACTCGGCAATCGGCGCCGTGCCCCGCCTGCTCGATATCGGCGTGCTGCCCGACATCATGGCCGGCAACATCATCGGCATCATCGCCCAGCGCTTGATCCGCCGCCTCTGCGAGCACTGCAAGTCGCCCTACCATGCTGAACCGCACGAGGCCCGCCTGCTCGGCCCGCTGGCCGAAGGTTCGCGCCCGGTACTGTTCCGGCCGACCGGCTGCGAACTCTGCGATTTCCAGGGCTATCGCGGCCGGGTCGCGATCATGGAACTGCTGCGCATCGACGCCGGCCTCGACGAACTGATCGCCCGCCGGGCGACGACCTATGAAATCCGCAGCCGCGCACTGGCCCAGGGCTTCATTACCCTGGCCGACGACGGCCTGCGCCGCGTGCTCAATGGAACGACTTCGCTGGAAGAGCTGGCTCGCGTCGTCGACCTGACCGACCGGATGTAGCCATGCTTTTCGACTACAAGGCAGTCAGCGCCGAGGGAAGAATGGCCTACGGCCGGCTTGATGCGATCAATCTGGTCGATCTCGAAATGCGCCTCAAGCGCATGGATCTCGATCTGGTCACCGGCAATCTGGTGGAGCACCGTTCCCTGTTCGGAACTCGCGGCATACCGCGCCCGGAACTGATCAATTTCTGCTTTCACCTCGAACAGCTAGCCCGCGCCGGCGTGCCCATCCTCGACGGGCTGACCGACCTGCGCGACTCGATCGAGCACCCACGTTTCCGCGAGGTGATCGCCGTTTTGATCGAAAACATCGAAGGCGGCCAGACGCTGTCGCAGGCGATGGGCATCCATACCGACGTCTTCAGCCAGGTCTTCGTCAACCTGGTGCGAGCCGGCGAGTCGAGCGGCCAGTTGCCGGAAGTGCTGGTCAGCCTGACCGAATCGCTGAAGTGGGAGGACGAACTGGCCTCGCACACCAAGAAACTGCTGATGTACCCGGCTTTTGTCGCCACCGTCGTGCTCGCCGCCACTTTCTTCCTGATGATCTACATGGTGCCGCAGCTCAAGCTCTTCGTGAAGAACATGGGGCAGGTGCTGCCGCTGCAGACCCAGGTTCTGTTCTTCTTCTCCGACCTGCTGGTCAATTTCTGGTACCTCTTCCTGCTCGCCCCCGTCGTCGCCTTTGCCATCATTCAGTTCCTGATCCGCACCGACCCCATGGCCCGGCTGCGCCTCGACGGCTTCAAGCTGCGCCTGCCGGTGGTCGGCCCGATCCTCAAGAAGATCATCCTGTCGCGTTTTGCCAATACCTTCGCGATGCTCTACGCCTCCGGCATCCCGATTCTCGAATCGATCCGCACCACCCAGGACATCGTCGGCAACCGGGTCGTCCGCCAGGCCCTGCAACGGGTCGAACAGTCGATCCGCGAGGGGCGCAATGTCGCCGCCGCCTTCCACGATGTCGGGCTGTTTCCGCCGCTCATCGTGCGCATGTTGCGGGTTGGCGAAAACACCGGCGGCCTCGACAAGGCCCTTCTCAACGTCAGCTACTTCTACACCCGCGACGTCAAGGAATCGGTTAGCAAGGCGCAAGCCCTGATCGAGCCGATGCTGACACTTTTCATGGGCGCCCTGCTCGGCTGGATTATGCTGTCAGTCCTCGGCCCCATCTACGACGTCATCAGCAAGATCAAAACGTGAACGCCCGCCGCCTGCTCTATCTCAACACCCACCGTCTCACGGCTTATGCCTGGCGGCATGGCCGCCTGCTAGCCGAGGGCGTGTTCGAGAACGGCGACGAAGGCCTGGCCCAATTCGCGACCTATCTCGCGAATCATCGGCGTAGCCATTTTTCAGTGCTCGCCAATATCGCCGAAGAAGGCCATGTCCTCGAAACCATTCCCTTCCTGCAGGGCCGCGACCGCCAGGCGCTGATCGCCCGCCGGATCGGCCAGCACTTTCTTGGCACCCCACTGGCCACCGCGTTTTCGCTAGGCTTCGAAAAAATCCGCCGCAAAAACGAAAAGCTGCTGATCTCGGCGCTGACCAATCCGGCGCATGTCGAGCCCTGGCTGCAGCGCATCAACAGCGCCGAAGCCCCGCTGACCGGCCTGTATACCGTCGCCCAGCTCGGCGGGCAACTGCTGAAACAGCTCGGCCAACCGGCCAGTCGCTGCCTATTGCTGAGCACGCAGGACCATTCGATTCGCGAGAGCTTCCTGGTCGATGGCCAAACCATCTTTTCCCGGATGGCCCCGGTTACCGACAGCAGCATCGCCGGCATCGCCAGCGCTCTCGCCGCCGAAGCCGGCAAGCTGCACCAATACCTGGTCGGCCAGCGCCTGGTCGGGCGCGACGAATCCCTGCCCGTCTTTATCGTCGCCTCCCCGCCGGCCATCCCGGCCATCGAGAAAGCCTGTCCGGATCATGGCCACCTGACCTATGCCATCATCGACAACCAGGCAGCAGCCGAAAAACTCGGTTTGCACACGCCACCGGAAGACAATCGCAGCGATTTCCTGTTTCTTCATCTACTGGCCACGAATCCCCCCAGGCAACAGTTCGCCGGCGAAACACACCGCCATGACTTTCGGCTCTCGCAGATTCGCCAGGGCATCGTCGCCGTCGGCCTGATCGCCCTGCTCGGCAGCCTGCTCTTCGCGGCCAGGGAAACCTACACCGCCCACACCCTGCGCACCGAAGCGGAGGCGCTGAAACTCAGCGAAGCCGACCTCAACTGGCGCTATCAGGAAATCTCGGCCACTTTCCCGCAACTGGGTATCGACAACGAAACCCTGCGCCGGCTGACATCGCGCCATGCCGACCTCAGTCGCCAGCAGCGCCTGCCCGACCAGGCCTACCGTCATCTCAGCCTTGCGCTGAACCAGATGCCGGGCGTGACGCTGGAAGGACTAGAGTGGAAAATCAGCGCCGCTGGCGTGAGCAAGACGGCAAGCATCGATGGCAGCGATGAGGTCACCACCGTCCGTGGCGCGATCCGGGTATCGGGCAATGCCAGCCCCCGGCAAATCCTTGCCAGCTTCGAGCAGTTCGCCGAAATTCTGCGCAGCGATCCGGCCTGCGCCGTGAATATTCTGCAACAGCCCTTCGATATGGAATCCGGGCGCGCCCTGCGCGGCGGCGACAGCGAGGAAGACAACGCCAAGCCCCGCCAGTTTGCCGTCGAAATTATCCGAAAGATCGGGCCATGAAATTCGTCCGCCGCGATCTCGTCAAACTTCGCCTGCCCCTGCTCGGGGCCTTCGTCCTGCTCATTCTGGCCGGCCTGATCGGCTGGTGGAGCGTACGCGATGCGGAACGGGCCGCACTTGAGCGCAATACCGCCGACAGCCGCAAAACCCAGATTGAACAACGCCTGCGCCAGGTGCGTACCGAAGAACAGGAACTCAAGGAAAGGGCCCAGATTTTCCAGCAGATGCAAAGCGCCGGCGTGATCGGCGAGGAGAAGCGCCTCGACTGGACCGAAATGCTGCGCCAGATCCAGAACGACATGCGACTCCCCGGCATGAGCTACGAAATCGGCGTCCAAAAGACTCTGGAAAACGTCAACGGGGTCGCCTATGCTTACTTCGCCAGCCCCATGCGCCTGCAACTCCGGTTACTCCACGAAGAAGACCTGCTCAATTTCCTGGCCCGGGTCAGACGTGAGGCCAAGGCACTCGTCCTCGTCCGCAGTTGCAAACTTTCACCGCTCGCCAATTCTGGCGAAGGGCGCGCGGCACAGCCTCAACTGGCTGCCGAGTGCGAATTGCAATGGATCACCATCCGTCGCTCGAGCGGAAACAAATGAAACCTCGGCACCTCTTTCTTCTGTCACTGCTGATGATTGGCCAGAATACCGCTTGGGCTGAGCAGGAAGCGCTCGGAAGGTTGTTCTTCACCCCGCAGCAAAGGGCCGAACTCAACCGCCAGCGGCTCCTAAATCCAGGTGTCAATGCGGGGACGATGGACCAGCAGGGCAGCCAGACCATCAACGGCGAAGTTCGGCGCAGCAGCGGCCGCAACACCCGCTGGATCAACGGTGAAGTCCAGGGGACCGAAACGACGCCAGCCCCCCGTATACCTGTCGGCGACACTTTTCATCCGGGAACGGGGGAACATCAAAGCGTACTGGGGAGCGGAAGGATTGTCGTCAAACCGGCACGAACGCCATGAGGATAGCAACGACCAGGAACTCGCAGAATGGAGTCTCGTTGCTCCTCCTCCTGTTCATCGTGCTTGGCCTAAGCGCTACAATTTTCATAACCTCCTGGAGCAGCGACACCGCACGCCTCGCGCTCAATGCAAGAACGGAAGACGCATTGGCAGAGGCCAAGGAAGCACTCGTTGGACGAGCCGCCAGTGACGATAACCGGCCCGGAAGCCTCCCGTGTCCAGACACAAATGGCGACGGAGTGGCGGAGTCTTTTGTGGGAAACAATTGCCCCGCCTATATTGGACGCTTACCTTACAAGACCCTCAAAACAAGCGATTTGCGGGACTCTAGCGGGGAACTGCTCTGGTATGCGCTCTCACCGTCGCTACGTGACCACCCTTCTGCCTCGCCCATCAATTCCAATACCCCTGCAACACTCAACCTGGACTCAATACCGAGCGTCGCCGCTATCATAATCGCCCCAGGCTCGCCACTTCCCGGCCAGAACGGTAGGCCAAGCAACCAGATAGGCGACTATCTCGATGGCAGCAATGCCGACGGTGACGCTAAATTTGCAAGCGGTCCATTGACCTTGGCATTCAATGACAAAACCATTGCCCTTACAAAAACCGAATTGTTTTTCGCGGTTAGCCGTCGAATTCTAGGAGAAATTCGCGGCCCTGATGACCAAGCACCATACTTCCCCAACAAGGGCTTGCGTGCCTACGGTACTCCTTTCCCATGGGCCGATGGCGACAACGATGGATGGGCCGATCTCAATGTAACCACCGGCAAACTTCCATACAATGCTCTGTTCCTTGATGTTTGGCTAGGTATTAACGGCTGGCCAGCCCTGGTTAATTACACTCGCCTCACGGCAAATAGCGTTCAGATAAGCATTGGCAGTTCAACCTTGAAAGTCGCCCCATGCCCAGCACTACCCTGCCTGTAAACCGAGCATATTGCCGTGGTTTCTCGCTTATTGAACTGGCCATTGTGCTTATTATCATTTCCCTGCTGGCAGGAGGTCTAATGATGACCTTGTCGTCACAAATCGATCTACGCAATAACCAAGACACACGTCAGAAGCTTAAAGAAATTCAGGAGGCGCTGCTCGGCTTTGCCGCGACACACATCGCCGCGGATGGCCACCCCTTCCTGCCATGCCCAGACACTGACAACGATGGCGCCGAAAATCGCGTAGGAACCGCTTGCGCCGCTGCGGCAACGAACGCTGAAGGAACACTTCCCTGGCTCAACCTTGGCCTTGGGCGCGAAGACGCATGGGGAAACCGGTTTCGCTACCGAGTGGACAGGCGATTCTCGGACAATGGCGTCGGCATAGCCATCAATACTCCTGCCGCCTCACTGCGAGCCTGCGCCCCTGCTTGCCCGAACGTCATCGCCAATCAGATACCCGTCGTCATTCTCTCGCATGGAGCAAATGGGTTTGGCGCGATCAACTCTGGGGGAGCGGCCAACCCAGCAGCAACTAGCGCCGACGAACTGGAAAACTCAAACGGCAACGATGATTTCGTCTCCCATACGCCTACGTCACCCGGTGCCAATGAATTTGACGATCTCGTCATCTGGCTCTCGCCCAACATCCTCTACAACCGCCTGATCGCGGCCGGCCGCCTCCCCTAGGTCATAGCCTTGGCGTATTGACCTGCACCATCGCCACTGCCACACTCGGCCATGCCGCCGTTATGAAAACGACGTAACCACCCCATGAGCCAGCAGCCCTTCCTATTCTCCATGCGCAATGCCGGCATCCATCCGGACGATGATGCCGAGACACGTCTGAAGAAATCGCTGCTGATCTTCGCCACCGGCCTGGTCTGCCTGGGCTCGATGCTCTGGTTATTTCTATACGGCCAGATGGGTCCACAGTTTTCGGCGACGCCACCGTTCGTCTTCCAGATCCTGTTGGTCTGCAACCTGCTATTTTTCTTCCGTAGCGGCAATTTCGATTTCTTCCGCTACTCGCAGCTCGCCCTTTTCCTGTTCGCGCCCTTCGCGGTGCAATGGAGCATCGGCAACTTCATCACGGCCAGCGGTACCAGCCTGTGGGGCTTGCTGGCTCCGATCGGAGCGGTGCTCTTCTTCGGCCCCCGCGAATCGATCGCCTGGTTTATCGCCTATATTTTTCTGACGGCACTTTCCGGCTTCTTCGACTATTTCCTGGCGGACAGCATGGCTGCATCGGTGCCCAAGGTGGCAACCCGGACCAGCGTCTTCTTCTTCGCCCTGAACTTCGCCGCCATTTCGAGCATTGTCTACATCCTGCTGCGCTACTCGGTACAGGAGAAAGCCAAGGCCCAGGCCAGCCTGGAAGCGACCCACCAGCTGCTGCTGGAAGAACAGGAGCGCTCCGAACGCCTGCTACTCAACATCCTGCCCGGCCCGGTCGCCGAGCGCCTCAAGCATGACAAGCAGACCATCGCCGACGGCTTTGCCGACGTCACCGTAATGTTTGTTGACATCGTCAATTTCACCAAGATTGCCGAGGGCCTGTCCCCGCAACAGGTTTTCGCGATGCTCAACCGGATTTTTTCATCCTTCGACGAACTGGCCGAGCAGCATGGTGTGGAAAAGATCAAGACCATCGGCGACGCCTACATGGTTGCCGGCGGGCTCAACAACGAACTGACCAATTATTCGAAATCGATTACCGAGCTGGCCCTCGCCATGCGCGAGCTTCTGCATCGTGACTTTGCGATCAACAATATGCATCTCGAAGTACGGATCGGCATCGGCACCGGGCCGATCGTCGCCGGCGTGGTCGGCAAGAAGAAGTTCATTTACGACCTGTGGGGCGACACCGTCAACCTGGCCAGCCGGATCACCAGCGAAGGCGTCCCCGGCATGATTCAAGTCGACGAAACCACCCACCGCCGACTGGCCGAGCACTTTGAATTTCACGAACCGCAGACGATCTACCTCAAGGGCAAAGGCAACACGGTGGTCTATCGCCTGATCGGTCCGCGCAATGAAGCCGGCGCCAACGACGCACCGCTCAGTGGCGAACGGACAAACTGAATGCGACCTGCCCCGGCAAATTTGCCGTCAGCTCAAGGCAATACCCGCTGGCTTCGGCCTGCTTTGCGGCGTGATAGAGGCCGATGCCGAGGCCATCTTCGGAACTAACCGGCTCACGTAAGAGTGCGGCGACAATCTCGGGGGCAACCGGGCTGCCGTCATCGGCCACCGTCAATCTATCGGCAGAGAAACTTACGGTAATCGCCAATCCCGGCTGCCGCTGACGTTTTGCCAAGGCGTTCTGAATCAGGTTCTCGACCACGCTGTCGAAGAGGCTGCGCGGCAACATCGCGTCTGCAGACGGCTGCCCCGACCAGTTCAGCCCGACGTCGGCATAGCGTTCCAGTAGCTCATTCCACCACTGGCTCGCCCGTACCTGCTCGCCGCTTTCCGGCTGCGGTGACTGCAATTTTTCCAGCGTCACTTTCAGGCGCTCGGTGATCTGTGGCAACTGGCGGCCAAGCAGGCCCGCCAGTTCGGCTGGATTACCCGGTTGGGCCGCCGCATAGCAAAGCACTTGCATCGACTGCAACAGGTTCTTCACATCGTGTGTCACGCGCGACCCGGTTTCATAGACTGCCTTGAGATAACCCATGCGCTGCAACTGATGCGCCTGGCGTTTGACCAGATAAAACTCGGCGGCCAGTCGGAGCAGCCATTCCACATGCCAGCGCATCGACGGCGATGGCGGTAGACGGAAGTAGAGCACAAGCGAACACTCTGCCGCCTGATAGACGTGACTGTGCGCAGTTCGCTCGCCCGACAGGCCGCCTTCCCCTGTCGCCTCCCACGAGCTACCGGTTATCCATGGCATGCTCTGCAGGCGGACCATGGCGGCACCAAGAAAGCGTGCGGGATCGGGCTCCTTCTCACTTTCTTCCGATAGTTGCACCAGCCATTGCTCGAGCGGCATCCCCACCGACAGCAGATAGCGCGACATGGCCGAACCCACCCCGGAGAACCCGGCACGCGGATTCCAGGCCCAGGCCACGACCAGCAAGGCAATGGCCACGGTCAATGACGTCTTGAACAACGACTCCACATAACTGACCTCGCCAACCAGCATGTAGGCCAAGGCCCCCAGCACGAAAACGGCAAGCACCAGAAAAACCAGCATGCCGTAAAACATGTCGAAGGCATCACCCGCCCGCCGCTGCGGCGTCCGGGCCGGAAAAACCAGCAGCAGCGGCAGAATCAGCGGCATGAGTTGGGAAAACAACTCGCGTGGCAGCGGTTCGAGAACGACCTTCGGCGAGATCTCCGGCACCATGCCGAATACTGTAAGCCCCACCAGGTAACCGAAGGCGAGCAGATAACCGGTCCGCTCGCCAGGTCGTTCGGTCCACAACACCCGGCCGCCGATCGATGCGGCGAGTGCGCCGCACCAGATCAACAGCAACCATGGGCCGAGAAACCAGGTCGAGGCGAGAACCGCCGCGAACAGGGCCATCCCCTGACCGATACTGATCCGCCGCTCGCCAGCGACGAAAGGCTGCCAGAGCAAAAACAGCCCGAGAGCAACCACCCAGAGCAGGCGGACAGCCGGAATTTTCCAACCGCCAAAGGCCAGCACATGGAGCATCAGCAAATGCGCGGCCAGCAGAAAATGTGACCAGTCAGCCACCCGCGCCGTCAACCCCGGTCTCAGTTCAGTGTTCATTTCAGAAACAAATCGTCCAGTTTTCGACACTTATTAGCCAAGACACTGAAAAAAAGCAGAAATTTTCGCTTTTTTGAATGGCGCAAAATTTGCTTTTATTTCGTTACAGATACTCAATCGGAGCATGCCATGAAAAGCCATCAAAAAGGCTTCACCCTCGTCGAAATTGCCATTGTGCTGGTCATTATCGGCCTGCTGCTCGGTGGGGTGCTGAAGGGCCAGGAGTTGATCAATAGCGCCAAGGTAAAGAACATGGTTGGCGATTTCCGTACCGCCTCGGCATTGATCTACGGTTACCAAGACCGATTCAGGAATTTCCCGGGCGACCAGAGCCAACTCCAACTCAATGACGCTTTCGGCGTCAACGTGGCGACCGCATGCCAAGCCGGAGCCGGTTGCGCACAAAACAATGGGCGGATCGACGGCGACTGGAATGCCGCCGCTAACACCTCGGAAACCTTCGTATTCTGGCAGCACGTCCGTCTTGCCAACTTGGCCACTGGCTCAACAGTTTTGGCGGACCCAAACTATCGCTACCGTAACGCCGATGGCGGCATTGTTGGCGTCGAGAGCGGAATTAACGCTGCCGGTGTAGCCGCGCCGTTTATCGCCGGCATGCGCGGTTCCGTTTATGTTTGCTCGGATGGCATCCTTGGTCGCTATGTCCGGCAGATAGATACCACAATGGATGATGGCAACACTGCGGGCGGCTCTGTTCAGGCCGTACCAAACGGATCAGCTCGAGGAGCGCAACCTACACTTACAGCCAACATTGTCGATGGGCAGCAATACATCGTCTGCGCCAGCCTGTAACCCCACTTCGTTACACACCCAAGCCCGCCTCAGCGGGCTTTTTCAATTCTGCAACAGCCTTTCCTCGGCTGCTGAAACCGCCTCTGGCTCGCCCAGCACGACAACCACATCGCCTTCTTCCAGCCGGGTTTCCGGCGCCGGTTCGACGGCACGGATGCCACGTCGCCGGATGGCGCTGACCTCGCAGCCCAACTCATCCAGATTGAGATCGTCGAGCGTCTGACCAATGGCGGCGGCGCCGGTGGCGAGAAGCACCGAATGCAGGCGTGGCTGCTGGTGATCCTCATCGTCGTCGCGATCGCGATCAGTGATACCGCGATAGAAGCCTCGCAACAGGCTGTAACGTTGCGAGCGCGTCTGGCGAATACGCTTGAGCACGCGGTTAATCGGCACCCCGAGCAGCACCAGGGCATGCGAAGCCAACATCAGACTGGCTTCGAGCGCCTCGGGGACAACCTCGGTCGCCCCCGCCTGACGCAGGCGCTCCATGTCGCGCTCATCGGCCGTACGCACCACTACCGGCAAGTCGGGCCGCAGGGATTGCACGTGATGCAGCACTTTTTCGGATAGCTGGGTATCGCTGACCGTGACAATGACCACACTTGCCCGCATTAGCCCGGCAGCCATCAAACTTTCCTTGCGCCCGACATCGCCGAAGACAACGTTTTCGCCGCCTGCCGCCGCCTCCCGGATACGATCCGGGTCGAGGTCGAGGGCGATGTAATTGACCCCCTCCTGACCAAGAAAACGCGCCAGATACTGGCCATTGCGCCCGAAGCCGCAGAGGATGGCGTGCTTTTCGGTGCCCATCGACTGCGCGGCAATCTGGGTCAGGTACATGGAACGCATCAGCCATTCGCTGGCCACGAAACGCATGACCAGCTTTTCGCTATATTGAACGATGAAGGGTGCGATCAGCATCGAGAGCACCAGCGCGGTCAGGACGACCTGCTCGATGGCCTTCGGCATGTGGCTGATTTCGCCGAGCAGCACGAAACCGAACTCGCCGCCAGCACAAAGCCAGAGCGCCGAGCGGATCGCATTGCCGGGCGACGAACCGAGCCGCCAGGAGAGCAGCCCGACCACACTTCCTTTGAGCACCAGCAGAACTGCCAGCACGCTCAGCACCTGCCACCACAGGCCGACCAGCAGATGCATGTCGAGCTTGACGCCGATGGTGACAAAAAACAAACCCATTAGAACATCGCGAAAAGGCTTGATGTCCTCCTCGACCTGCAAACGGAATTCCGTTTCCGAAATCAGCATGCCGGCCACGAAAGCCCCCAGTGCCAGAGACAAACCGGCCAGCTCGGTCAGGGCGGCGAGGCCGAGCGTGATCAACAGCACGTTAAGAATGAAAACTTCGGATGACTTGGCCCGGGCCACAAAGTGAAACCACTTGCGCATCAGCTTCTGGCCGAAGACCAGGATCACGGCCAGCACGACTACCGCCTTGAGCAAGGCGATACCGAGCAGCATGGCCAGCTTTTCCGGAGGCTGGGTCAGCGACGGGATGATGACCAGCAAGGGCACCACCGCCAGATCCTGGAACAGCAACACGCCCATGATCTCGCGCCCGTGCGCCGAATCGAGCTGCATGCGTTCGGCTAGCAACTTGGTCAACACGGCGGTGGAGGACATGGCGAGAACCCCGCCCAACGCAATGCCTAATTGCCAGCTGATGCCCAGCCCGACGACCAACAATGCGATCAGCACCAGGCTGATCAGCACCTGCAGCAAGCCAAGCCCGAAGACGATGCGCTTCATCGAATAGAGCTTGGGCAGCGAGAACTCCAAGCCGATCGAAAACATCAGGAAAACGACACCGAATTCGGCGAGATACTCCGCCTGATGCATGTCGTTCATCAAATTGAGCGCGTGCGGACCGATGACGCTGCCGACGAACAGATAGCCAAGCACCGGCGGCAAATTGAAGCGCCGGAAGATGACCACAGCCATCACCGAGGCACCCAGCAGGAGAAGGACGAGAGACAGTGCGCTCAAGGGGCTTTTCGCGATTCAGGTATACTTCGGGCATCATAACCGCAGCCCTCCCATGAACCCAAGCTCTTCTGCCTCTCGTTACTCCCCGGAACGCGCTCTGGAGCTGGGCCGCCAGACACTGAGCATCGAGGCGGCAGCGGTAGACGCCCTGAAAAACCGGCTTGACGGCGAATTTGCCGTCGCCGTCGAACTGATCCTGAACAGTCACGGCCGACTGATCGTCAGCGGCATGGGCAAATCCGGCCATATCGCCCGCAAGATCGCGGCGACAATGGCCAGCACCGGCACCCCGGCCTACTTCGTCCACCCGGCCGAAGCCAGCCACGGCGACCTCGGCATGATCACCCGTGACGACGTCCTGCTCGCCCTGTCCAACTCCGGCGAGTCGGAGGAGTTGTTGCGCATCGTGCCGCTGATCAAGCGTCAAGGGGCGCGCCTGATTGCAATGACCGGCGTGCCGACCTCGACGCTGGCTCGCGAAGCCGACGTTCATCTCGACGCCGGCGTCGCCCAGGAGGCCTGCCCGCACAATCTGGCCCCGACCGCCAGCACCACCGCCGCCCTAGCCCTGGGCGATGCCTTGGCCGTGGCCCTGCTCGATGCCCGTGGTTTCGGCCCGGAGGATTTCGCCCGCTCTCATCCCGGCGGTTCGCTCGGACGCCGTCTGCTGACCCACGTCAGCGATGTCATGCGTCCGCTCGACAAGGTGCCGGCCGTGCCGCCCGAAACCGGCATCACCGACGCCGTCGTCGCCATGTCGCGCGGCGGCCTTGGCCTGGTCGCCATCACCAATCCCGCCGGCAAGGCGCTCGGCATCTTCACCGATGGCGACCTGCGCCGCGCCTTCGAAAAACGCATCGACCTGCGGCAAGGCGAAATCGCCTCGGTGATGCACCCGACCCCGCGTACCATCGGCCCCGAACGCCTGGCGGTCGAAGCAGTCGAAATGATGGAGCGCCTGCGCATCAACGCCCTCCTCGTCGTCGCCCCGGACGGCCGGCTGGTGGGCGCTCTCAACATGCACGATCTGTTTACTGCCAAGGTTATCTGATGGACGCCAAAACCCGCGCCACCCGCATCAAACTCGTCGCCTTCGACATCGACGGCGTGATGACCGATGGCGGCCTGCACTACACCGACGATGGCGGCGAACTGAAGACCTTCAACGTCCAGGATGGCCTCGGCCTGAAATTCATGCAACGGGCCGGGATCGAACTGGCCATCGTGACCGGCCGCACTTCCGGCGTGGTCGCCGCCCGTGCCGCCGACCTCGGGATCGAACATGTTTACCAAGGGGTGGCCAACAAGCGTGCCGCCGTCGCCGGCCTGCTGGAAAAACTCGGCCTGCACTGGCATGACTGCGCCTTCATGGGCGATGACGTCATCGACCTGCCGGTCATGACGCAATGCGGCCTGGCAATTGCTCCGGCCAACGCCCGCCCGATCGTCAAGGAATACGCCCACGCCATCACGGACGCCGCCGGCGGTCACGGCGCCGTGCGCGAAGCGATCGAATTCATTCTGGTGGCACAGGGCAAGCTCGACGCGGCCTTCGCTCCCTACCTCGACGCGCCATGAAGCACTGGCCCAGCCAACTTTTCCCGATCATCCTGCTCGCACTGCTGGCCGGGCTCAGTTTCTGGCTGCAGAAAGCGGTCGATATCGGCGATTCGAAACACGACGGCAAGGCACGCCACGACCCGGACGCGATTGCTGAAAATTTTGTGGTTCGCCGTTTTGACGACACCGGCAATGTGAAATATCGCCTGACCGCCCCCTACCTGGTGCATTACCCGGACGACGATTCGTCCGAACTCCAGTCTCCGGTCCTGATCAGCTATCGCCCCGATGCTGCGCCGGTGACGCTGACCGCCAAACACGCCAAGGTCACCGCCAAGGGTGAAACTGTCTACTTGTGGGACGACGTCTCGGCCACCCGCGCCGCAACCCCCGACCGCCCGGAAATGGTTGCCCGGATGCCCGACCTCACTGCCCAGCCGGATGTCGGCATCGCCTTTACCAGCAGTCCGGTCGAGATCACCCAGGGACAATCCTGGATCAAGGGGGTCGGTGCGCATCTCGACAACAACACCTCCACTCTAGTTCTGCAATCGCAGGTGACCGGCCTGTACATCCGCCCCAGGACAAAGCCATGATCATCCGCCCCACCGCGTTTCCCCTCGTGCTTTCCGTCGCCCTTCTCGCCACCCAGCCGGCATTCGCCGAACGGGCTGATCGCGACAAACCGATGCTGCTCGAAGCCAACCGGATCTCGATCGACGACGCCAAGAAAATCCAGATTCTCGAAGGCGATGTCGTGATCACCAAGGGCACCATGACGCTCAAGGCCGCCCGCATCGTCGTCACCGAGGACAAGTACGGCTTCCAGAAGGGAACCGCCTTTGGCGGCAAGGATGGCCTGGCTCGCTTCCGCCAGAAGCGCGAAGGCAAGGACGAGTACATGGAAGGCGAAGCCGAGCGCATCGAATACAACAGCAACAGCGAAATTGCCGAACTGTTCCACCGGGCCTGGGTCAAGAGCGGCGAAGATCAGGTCAAGGGCGACTACATCTGGTACGACGCGATCAGCGAAAAATACCTGGTTACCGCCGGCGAAACTCGCGATGCAAAAGCCCCGCCACCTCGCGTACGGGCCGTCATCCAGCCAAAGAGCACTGGCAACGAGCCCGAGCGCCCGGCCGGACGGGGCGAGCGACTCGACCTCAGAGGGGCTGGCGGACTGAGCGCCCCCAATGCACAGCCCTAGTGCATAGCCTTTCCGCATGCACAAAAATCGCCAGATACAAGTACCTAAAAGATTAATAAAACATATACATTTCAGCGTGTTATGTTTTTTTGTGCACTGCACAAAATAATTGTTGACATTACAACAATCACTCCTATAATTGAATCCATGGTGCGGTGCAACATGTCTCAAAAAGCGCTGCAACGGTTCAACTGTTTAGCCTGTTCCTCAATTTAGGAGATTACCCATGACTTACTTCGCCAACACCGAACAACTCGCTTCCGCCAACAAGACCGCTGTCGATTCCCTGCTGTCGCTGGCCAACGCCGCCCTGTCGTCCGCCGAGCGCATTGCCGCCCTGAACCTGAACACCGCCCGTTCCGTTCTGGAAGATTCCGTTTCCGGCACCAAGGCCCTGCTCGGCGCCAAGGACGTGCAAGAAGCCCTGTCCATCCAGGCTTCCCTGGCCCAGCCGAATGTCGAAAAGGCTGTTGCCTACTCGCGTTCCGTCTATGAAATCTCCGCCCAGGCTCAGGAAGAGCTGTCCAAGACCCTGGAAGGTCAATTCGGTGGTTTCCAGAAGCAAGTCGCCGATCTGCTGGACAAGGCTGCCAAGTCCGCTCCGGCCGGTTCTGATGTTGCCGTTGCTGCCGTCAAGTCCGCCATCGCCGCCGCCAACTCCGCTTTCGACAACCTGAACAAGGCTGCCAAGCAAGTTGCCGAAATCACCGAAGCCAACGTCGCCGCCGCGACCAACGCCACGGTCAAGGCTGTCGGCACCGCCGCCAAGAAGTCCAAGTAATTCGCAAGTAAAGCCCCCGCCTGACGGCGGGGGCTTTGTTGCATCCGGACCACCAAAAATACACTGGAGAAGATGATGAGCAACTCGAATATCGAACAACTGACCGCCGCCCAAAAAGCCAATGCCGAAGTGATGATGGCCCTGCTGCGCACCGCCTTCAACGGCGTCGAGCGCCTAACAGCCCTCAACATGGCCGCCTCCCGCGAGTTTTTCAACAACACGGTGGCCAGCACCCAGCAACTGTTGTCGGCCAAGGACGTCAACGAAGTCGCCAAGCTGAACAGCGAACTGGCCAAACCGGGCGTTGAGAAGATCGTTGACTACTCGCGCAGCGTCTACGATCTGGTCGCCGAAATGCAGAAGGAAATCACCTCGGTGATGGAAGCGCAGTACAGCAGCTTCACCAAGAATGCCCAAAGCGCCGTCAACAAGGCCAAGGCCTCTGCGCCGGTCGGTGGCGACGTCTTCGCCGCCACGATGCAGTCCATGCTCGGCGCCTCGACCAAGGCTTTCGACCAGATGAATTCGATGGCCAAGCAGCTGTCCGACATCGCCGAAGCCAACATGCAGGCCGCGACCAAGGTTGCCGCCCCGGCCAAGAGCGCAACCGCCGCTGCCGCCAAGAAGGCCAGCAAATAATACCTGCCGGCTTCCAGCCATAAGAACCCGCGAATTGCTCGCGGGTTTTTTTACGCCTGTATTTGCGGAATGCCGCTCAGGGTCGCCAGGTCCAGGCAATGCCGCGCCGCTCGACCTCGTTCCGAATCTCCGCCATCGCCTCGTCGACCAAGACCGGCGCCCCCTCGACGCCCAACTCCAGATGCTTGCGCTCCTTGCCGACCAACGAGGGCAGCGAGAACAGACGCAGTGTCGGGTAATCCTTGACGATGCGCTCCATGAGGTCGAGCAAGGCACTTTCGTAGGCTGTCGGACCGGTCAGCAGAAAGGCCTTTTCGACCACGCCGTCGACCGGTTTGAATAGCTCGCGATAGAAGGTATCGAGCGCCCATTCGATCATCGGGTGCGCCATTTGTGGAAAGCCTGGCACGAAGTAATGCTCGTTGGCCATGAAGCCCGGTATCCGGTTGAACGGGTTGGGCACGATTTGAGCGCCGGCCGGGAAGGTGACCAGTTGCCGGCGCTGGTCGGTGATTTCCTCGCCTGCGAAACGCACCTTCAGTTCCTCATAGCCTTCGGGATGCAGTTCCAATCCGACACCGAGGGCAGCAGCCACCGCCTGCCGGGTATGGTCGTCCGGGGTGTTGCCGATGCCGCCGCAGGAGAAGACGACATCACCGGCGGCCATCGTACGTTTGAAAGTGACGGCCAGGCGTTCGCGATCGTCGCCCAGATATTCGACCCAGGAAAGGCGCAAGCCACGGGCGCCGAGCAGTTCGGCAATCTTCGCGAAGTGCTTGTCCTGGCGTTTGCCGGACAGTATCTCGTCGCCGATGATGATGGCGCCAAAGCTTCGGCTCATATGCGTTCCCCCTCGATGGTGACGATGGCGCCGCCGCGCGAGCGGCGCAGGGCTTCGAGCCCGTAATGAACGAATGATAGCGCCGCCAGCGCCGGCACCAGCAGGCCGAGCAGCGGGATGTGGGCGAACAGCGCCATGGTCAGGCCGAGCATGAACAGCGGCGTCTTGTTGCCCTGCCGGATGCCGCGCCATTCCTCGGCCGTGGCATGCATCGACAGCGCATCGTAGGCGAAGGTCCGGCGGTTCAGCCAGCCCATGAGCAGCAGCGGAATCAGCAGCGAGAAGCCGGGAATCAGCCACAAGGGAACGGTCAGCAGCCAGGCGATGATGAAGATGAGCGAGGCCAGCAAGCTGTTGAGCGCCGCCGCGACGAAGCTATCCTTACCCATCGGCACCACATCGCGATACTCGCCGGCCGACAGGTGCTTGAGCATCAGCGGCATGATGACGATGGCGGCCAGCAGCGAGGCGCACAGGTAGGCAACCGCGAAAATTGCCATCCAGCCGCCGAGGTAGGCCAGGATCGTCGCCAGCCAGAGCAGACCCCAGCCGGCCAGCCAGGTCATCGGCGGATAGCCCATCAATTGTTGAACGACCGCACCCAGCGCCCAGACCGCCAGAGCTATGGTCAGCAGCAGCGAAAACAGGGCCGGGGTCAGCACGTAGAGCCAGACCCGGCCGTTCCTCAGGCTGCCGAAAGTGCGCATCAGCGCCAGCATCACGTCACCCATGTTGAATTCCTTCCCACTGTTTCTGCAGCCGTTTGACCGAAACCGGCACCGGCGTCCGCAACTCCTGCGCGAACAGGCTGATCCGCAGTTCTTCCAATAGCCAGCGGAACTGCTCGATCTGCGGATCGCTGGCGCCCTGCTTGGCCAGTTGCAGGAAGCGCCGCTCGTAGTTGGTCCACAGCGGCGCGTATTCGGCCATCAGCTGCGCGTCGCGCGCCGGGTTGGCCTTCAGCTTGTCGAGGCGGACGACGATGCCCTTGAAATAGCGCGGGTAGTGCTGCAGCCGCTCGAACGGCGTTTCCGCAACGAAGTTCTTGCCCATCAGGCGTTTGACCTGGGCCTCGATGTCCTGCAGCGCCGCCGCATGCGCCTTGAAGGCCGGCAGCTTCTTGCCCACCGCCTGCCATTCAGTAAGCACGGCACCGACCATGCGGCAGATTTCCTGCATGATCAGGCCGAGCCGCGCCTTGCTGTCGCCGCAGCGGCTCTTGAAGGCGGCCGGCGTCGTCGGCAGCGGCTCGGTCAGGCAGGCGCGCTCGAAGGTCAGGGCGATCAGTTGGCGCTTCAAATCGTCGCTGCTGCCCAGCGCCATGTACTGCATGGCCATCTGGGTCAGGCCCGGAACGTTCTTGTCGAAGTACTTCACCTGGTCGCGGAACTGCAGCATGAACAGGCGCAGCAGGCCGGCCCGATGTCCTGCCGCCGCTTCCTCGGCCGAATCGAAGACCTTGAGGCTGACCGTCTCGCCCTCGTCGGTCAGCGCCGGGTAGCCGATCACCGTCTGACCGGCGACCGGCACTTCCATAAGTTCCGGCAGTTCGCCGAAGGTCCAGTCGGTGAGGTTGGTGAATTCGGAAGGCGTTTCGTGCAGTTCGGCGAACTCCTGCTTGGCCTCCTTGCCCCAGTCGGCGCGCAACTGGACCAGACTGCGGTTCATGTCGAGCTGGCGGCCATGCTCGTCGATCAGCTTGTAGTTCATCGAAAAATGCAACGGCAGCGCGTCGGGTCGGAAGGCGTCCGGCGTCACCGCCCAGCCGCGGGCGTTCAGGCCACGGGCGGTCAGGATGTAGTCGATCAGCGGCGGAATCAGCCCGAGGCCCATCTTCTTGTCGTTACCGGCCGTGGCGGCGATGAATTCCTCGACGAACTCGGGCACCGGCACCAGCTTGGCGCGAATGCGCTGCGGCAGCGTCTTGATCAACTGCACCAGCTTTTCCTTGAGCAGCCCCGGCACCAGCCATTCCATGCGCCCGGCGGGAATCTGGTTCAACTGGGCCAGCGGCAGGGTCAGCGTCACGCCGTCGCGCGGCGAACCCGGCTCGAAATGGTAGGCCAGCCCGTAATCGATGCCGCCGACCTTCAGGTGGTGCGGAAAGGCCTCGGTCGTGATGCCGGCCGCCGAGTGCCGCATCAGGTCATCCTTGGCCAGATAGAGCAGCTTCGGCCTCTCGCGCTCGGCCTCCTTGCGCCAGTGGTCGAAAGTGGCGCCGTTGTGGATGCCCTCGGGAATCAGCTGGTCGTAGAAGGCGTAGATCAGCTCGTCATCGACCAGCACGTCCTGGCGGCGCTGCTTGTGTTCGAGATGCTCGATCTCGCGGATCAGCTTCTGGTTGTGCTGAAAGAAGGGCCAGCGCTTGGCATAGGCGTCGTCGATTTCCTCGCCGACCAGGCCCTGGCGGATGAAGATCTCCCGCGACTCGGCCGGAGCCAGCGGGCCGTAATGGATGCGCCGCTTGGGGTTGATAACCACGCCGTAGAGCGTCGTCCGCTCCCAGCCGGCGACCTGCATCGACTTCTTTTCCCAGTGCGCGTCGAAGTAGCTGCGCTTGATGAGGTGAGCGCCCACTTTCTCCAGCCAGTCGGGCTCGATGCGGGCGACGCAGCGACCGAAGAGGCGGGTGGTCTCGGTGATTTCGGCTGCCATGAGCCATTTGCCGGCCTTCTTCTGCAGCGGCGAGGAGGGATGGATCAGGAAGCGGATGCCGCGCGCGCCGAGGTAATAGCCGGACTCGTCGGCCTTGCAGCCGAGATTGCCCAGGAGGCCGGCGAGCAGCGCCTGATGGATGGCCTCGTAGGTGCCGGGGATGTCGCTTTCCTTCCAGCCCAGCTCGGCGACCATCGCGTGCAACTGGCCATGCACCTCGCGCCATTCGCGCAGGCGCAGGTAGGACAGGAAATGGGCATGGCAGGTATCGACCAGCTGCTTGTTCGATTTCTTGTGTTCGACGGCATTCTGGAACCAGTTCCACAGTTTCCACCAGGAGAGGAATTCCGACTTCTCGTCGACGAACAGCTTGTGTTTCTCGTCGGCCGCCTGCTGGCGCTCCTGCGGCCGCTCGCGGGGGTCCTGGGCGGAGAGGCCGGCGGCGATGACCATGACTTCCTTGAGGCAGCCGAGGTCGCGCGCCGCGACCAGCATGCGGCCGATGCGCGGGTCGAGCGGCAGCTTGGCCAGCGACTGGCCGATCGGCGTCAGGACATTGTCGTCGTCGAGCGCGCCGAGTTCCTGCAGCAACGCATAGCCGTCGGCAATCGCCTTGGCCGGCGGCGGCTCGAGGAAGGGGAAGCTCTCGACATCAGTCAGGCGCAGCGACTTCATGCGCAGGATGACGCCAGCCAGCGAGGAACGCAGAATTTCCGGGTCGGTGAAGGGCGGCCGGGCGTTGAAGTCGAGCTCGTCGTAGAGCCGAACGCAGACGCCGGCCGCCACCCGGCCGCAACGCCCAGCGCGCTGGCGAGCCGCGGCCTGCGACACTTTTTCGATCTGCAGCTGCTCGACCTTGTTGCGGTAGGAGTAGCGCTTAACCCGGGCCAGGCCGGTGTCGATCACGTAGCGAATGCCGGGCACGGTCAGCGAGGTTTCGGCGACGTTGGTGGCGAGCACGATGCGTCGCTGGTTGCCGGAGGGCTTGAAGATGCGGTCCTGCTCGCCGGCCGAGAGGCGCGAGAAGAGGGGCAGGATTTCCGGGGCGTGCGCCGTAGACGACAGGCCGGGCCGGGCCAGGGCGTGCTTGCGCAAGGCTTCGGCCGCTTCGCGGATTTCCCGTTCGCCGGGCAGGAAGACCAGGATGTCGCCGCTGCCCAGGCGCGACAGTTCGTCGGCGGCATCGACGATGGCGTCGTAGAGATCGCGCTCGTCGTCCTTCTTCTCCAGATCCTCGACCGGCCGGTAGCGCACCTCGACCGGGTAGAGGCGCCCCGACACTTCGATCACCGGGGCGCCGCCGAAGTGCTGCGAGAAGCGCTCGGCATCGATGGTCGCCGAGGTGATGATGAGCTTCAGATCGGGGCGCTTGGGCAGCAGTTGCTTGAGGTAGCCGAGCAGGAAATCGATGTTCAGGCTGCGCTCGTGCGCCTCGTCGATGATGATCGTGTCGTAGGCATTCAGATAGGGATCGGACTGGCTTTCGGCGAGCAGGATGCCGTCGGTCATCAGCTTGACCCAGCTCTCCGGGCTGGAGCGGTCCTGGAAGCGAATCTTGACGCCGACCCCGGCCCCGACCTGGGTTTTGAGTTCCTGGGCCAGCCTTGTGGCGACCGAGCGGGCGGCCAGCCGGCGGGGCTGGGTGTGGCCGATCAGACCAGTCGCACCGCGCCCCAGTTCGAGACAGATTTTCGGCAACTGCGTCGTCTTGCCCGAACCGGTCTCGCCGCAAACGATGACCACTTGGTGCTTCTCGATCAGCTCGGCAATCTCGGCCCGCCGTTCATTGACCGGCAGATCGGCCTGGAATTCCGGTTTCGGCAGGCGGGCACGCCGCGCATCGGACGCTGCCTTGGATTTCTCGAGCAGCAGGGCGAAATCCGCTTGCGCCTTGGCCCGTCGCACATCGTCGCCCTGTTCCATCTGGCGCGCCAGCGCGCGCAACCGGGGAAGGTCGGCCGCCAAGCAAAGTCCGAGAAATTTCGGGCTGGAACGGCGAGAGTTTCGGTGGCTGGTTTGGGTCATGGTATTCGGCGTCAATCAGGCGCGCATTATCCCGAAAAGCCCCGCACCAGGCTTTGCCACCGCCCCCCCCCTGGCGTAACCGTCGTTTATACTCGCCGCATATCAAAGACATCCCACCCGGCCATGGCAATCATCCGCTGCAACAAGTGCTACCTCCTGCAAGAGCAACCGGATGGCCAGATCGGCGAGACCATCGCCTGCCCGAAATGCAACAGTCCGGCCGCGGTCTATAACACGCTGTTCTTCATCGAAAAGCTGCTCGACAAGTATTTTACCGCTCAGCGCGAAGTGATCCGTCTCAACGCGGCGAATAGTCCAGTCGCCAAGCCAGGCACCGCCCGGCTGCTTCCCTGCCCGACGGCATCGACCTTTTCAACACCGACCATCTGGCTTCCGAACAGCAGCACGGCCCGATCCACGACTGGTTCACCCGCAAGCAGATCAAGATTCAAGCCAATATGCGCGGCGTGGACACCACCGGCTTTTTTGATGAAGTCGCCGTACAGATCGGACGCAATCTGCCGGTCCTCAAGGAAGTACTGGAACGCCTGCGCTGGGCGCAGCAGAAAGAGTATTCGAGCACCACGATCCACCTCGACAAGAAATCGCCGGAGGACGCCAAAGCCATTTCAGCGTTCTGCCAGCAGCTCTACGACTTCTCCTTCGTCGCCAAGTGCTTCCATAACCGACCGGAAAACAATGTCCGGCTGATCCTGCAAACAGCGCCGGCCATCCGCGAATTCTTCAACGGCGAATGGCTCGAATGGTTTGCCCTGATGGCTTGCCTGGAATACGCGAAGGAACGAAATAAACGTTTCTCCTGCGCCCGTAACCTGAGCATTACCCTGCAAAACGATGAGAGCTACGAACTCGATGTGTTCATGCTGATCGATGGCAACATCCCGATCTGCATCGAATGCAAGACTGGCGAGTTCCGCCAGAACATCGACAAGTATCTGACCCTGCGCAAGCGCCTCGGACTCAATGGCCGGAATTTCGTGATGTGCATCACCGGCCTCAGCGATGAGCATGCGAAGGGGCTGACTGCCATGTACGACCTGACCTTCGTCAGCGAGCGCGACTTGCCAAGCCATCTGGCCCGTCTATTCTGAAGTTCGGCGAACCCGCGATACATCGCATGGTCTGAGTACGTTCGAGGGCATCGCCCAGTTGACGGAGGGCTAGGCCATCTACCACGGAGAACGCTTCAACGCCTGGACACACCTGATCGGCGCCCTGCTCGCCCTGAGCGGTGCCGTCTGGCTGCTGGTCCTGGCCATCGCCAGCGGCGATGGCTGGAAGGTGTTCAGCATGTCCGTCTACGGCGCGACGCTGGTCATGCTGTACAGCATTTCGACCATCTACCACAGCGTGCGCGGTCACCTGAAGGACATCCTGCGCAAGCTCGACCATCTCTCGATCTATCTGCTGATCGCCGGCAGTTATACCCCCTTCTGCCTGATCAGCCTGCGCGGCCCCTGGGGCTGGTGGCTGTTCGGCATCGTCTGGACTCTGGCCGCCATCGGCATGCTGCAGGAAATCAAGCCACGCTCGAAGGCGCGGGTGCTGTCCCTGGTCATCTACGGCGTGATGGGCTGGATCGTCATCGTCGCCATCAAGCCGCTGCTCGCCAGCCTCGGCCTACCCGGCTTCCTGTGGCTGGCGGCGGGCGGCATCTTCTACACCGCGGGCATCGTCTTCTTCGCCTTCGATGAGCGTTACCGCCACTGGCACGGCATCTGGCACCTGTTCGTGATCGCTGGCAGCCTGGCCCATTTCATCGCGATTCTGTTCTACGTCGTCTGAATCGCCGACAATGACATCCGCCTGTCAATTCGAGACCTACAGTACGACCATGCGCCACCAAGGAAAGATCACCACCTGGAAAGACGATCAGGGATTCGGCTTCATCACCCCCAACCTGGGCGGCCCGGAAATCTTCGCCCACATCAGGTCATTCGCCAAGCGCCAGCGCCGGCCGGAGGCTGGCCAGATCGTTACCTACGAACAGGTTCGCGATGCCAGAGGGCGTCTGCAGGCGACGCAGATTGATTTTGTCGGTAGCCCGCAAAAAATGCGCGCCGCGAAGGCCAACGGGTCAAGCCGGCTGCCGCTGGCCATCGCCGGGATTTTTCTCGCCTTTGTCGCAGTGTCGGCGCTGACCGGCAAGCTGCCGCTCGCCGTCCTTGGCCTTTACGTCGGCGCCAGCCTCGCGGCCTTCATCGCCTACGCGGCCGACAAATCCGCGGCCCGCAACGACCGCTGGCGCACCAAGGAAAATACGCTGCACCTGCTCGCCCTGATCGGCGGCTGGCCAGGGGCGCTGGTCGCCCAGAACCGGCTGCGCCACAAATCGAGCAAGATGTCGTTTCAGGTGGTCTTCTGGGCAACCGTGCTGCTGAACTGCGGCGCACTCGCCCTGTTGTCGAGGCCGGCCGGAGCCAGCGCTCTGAAAGCGCTGCTCGGCGTCACCTGAAGAAGGGCGCCCGAAGGAAGTCCGAGCGAAGCCGCTCAGCAGTGATGACGGCTCTGCGGATTCCAGGAAAACAAGGCGCGGACGCCGCGATTCAATTTGGCGAGCACTGAGCGATGAGGCTTGGCGGAACCATCCTGGGGGTTCCATGAGAACACCGGGCGCAGGACATCGGCCAGTACTTCGAGCCCGGAAAGCAGGCTGGTGCCAAGCAGTACCATGTAGAGACTCAGACGTTCCGCAAACAGCCCTTGCAGACGCTGGATTTCCTGGGCGCGCAGGGCGCGGGCTTGACGTTCGATGGTGGGAATGTCGATGGGGGCCATGATGTATTCCTTATCTGCTGCGATGCAACATTGCACGGATCGAACTTTAATTGCCGTCGCAGCGAAGAACAATCCAGACAATTGGCAAAACATTTGTGAATTTTCATCCATAATCAAGTCATGGATCGCGCTGCACAGATGACCGCTTTTGTTCGTGCCGTGGAAACCGGCGGCTTCTCGGCCGCTGCCCGGGAAATGGGCCTGACCCCGTCAGCCCTCTCCAAGCTGGTCACCCGACTCGAAGATCGCCTGGGCACCCGCCTGCTGACCCGGACCACCCGCCGCCTGCAGCTGACTACCGAAGGCGAGGCCTTTTTCAACCGGGCGCGCCCGATCCTGACGGCGATGGAAGAAGCCGAGGCCGAGGTCGCCGAGGCCGGCACCCATCCGCGCGGCCTGTTGCGCATGCACTGCGGCTCGGCTTTCGGCATGCACCAGCTGACGCCGGCTATTCCGCGCTTCCTGGAAAAGTACCGCGACATCGAGCTCGAAGTCGCCATCAAGGATCAGCCGCCCGCCCCTGGCGACGAGCATTACGACCTGGCCCTGCGCATCGGCGCACTGGATGACTCATCAACCGTAGCGCGGCGGATCTGCAATCTTGAACGGGTAATCTGCGCCGCGCCCTCCTACCTCGACCGCTTCGGCACGCCGCGCACGCCGGACGACCTGCAGCGCCACAACTGCCTGTGGATTACCACTCTGCCCGCCCTGCGCCGCTGGCCCTTCGACACCGACGACGGCATCCGCGTCGTCCATATCGCCGGCAACGTCGTCGCCAACAATGCCGAAACCGTGCTCCAGCTGGCCGTAGCCGGCGTCGGCATCACCCGGCTGACCGACGTCATCGTCGGCGAGGCCATCCGCCGCGGCGCCCTGGTGCCGATCCTGACCGACTGGCACCACGTCGAGCCGGTGCCGCTCTTCGTGACCTACCCGAGCGGCCGCCATCTCGCCCCCAAGGTCCGGGCAATGGTCGATTTCCTGGTCGACGAATTCGGCCATACCCCCTGGCGGCAAAGCCGTTAATCGGGCCGGAGCGCTGGCACGCCAGTTGCGAGTCTCTTGATATATCGGTTTGCCTTGTCGACTTCCCGACAAGGCGCCTCAACCCGACACCCAACGGAGTCCGCCATGAACGCCACCACCACCGACTGCAAGGGCCAAAGCGTCGCCCCGGGCGATCTGGTCCGTATTCTTGACATCACGCCCGACCCCGACCTCGACGAGGATGATCTGGACATGTTCATGAACATGATCGGCTCGCGCTGTGAAGTCGAACGCATCGATCCCGATGGCACGAGCTGGGTCGTGGTCTGGTGGAATACCAGCGAAGGCAGCCTGATCACCCAGGTCGGCCTGACCCCGGAACAGATCGAAAAGGCGAGCGAGCCTTGAGCGCACCCGACCCTCTTGTCCCGACTCCAGGCTATTGACTCGCGGCACTTCTTAACCCAGCCTCCAACCAACTCCACGCTACAGCAGCCCCCGTGTCGGATACCTCACCAGATGTCGTGCGTGCCTACCACGCCCGCACCAAGCACCGCTTCGCAGCCTATGCCGAAGGCCCCGGACAGCTCGACTGGGAGGCCCAGCCGGCGCCCTTCCGCCATTACTCCGGTGCGCCGCTTCTTGAACTGCCGTTGAGCGCCGACCGCTACGAACGCCCCTACGCCCTGCTCAGCGAACCGCCTGCCGCCCCGATCGCCCCAGACGCGCATAGCCTCGGCGCGCTACTCGAACTCGCGTTCGGGGTCTCCGCCTGGAAAAGCTGGGGCCCGAGCCGCTGGGCGCTGCGCTGCAACCCGTCGTCCGGCAACCTGCATCCGGTCGAAGCCTATGTCCTCGTCGGTAACGTACCGGGCGTCGCCGATGGCTTGCATCACTACGACCCGGAAACCCATGTTCTAGAAGGCCGCGCCCGATACCCGGCCAAGGAGGGCGGCCCGTGGCTGGCCGTCGGCCTGTCCAGCGTCATGTGGCGCGAAGCCTGGAAGTACGGCGAGCGCGCCTTTCGCTACTGCCAGCTCGATGTCGGCCATGCCATCGGCGCCCTGTCCTACTCCGCCGCCCTGCTCGGCTGGGAAGTCGTACCGCTCGCCAGTACCGCCGACGCGCTGGCCCACTGCCTCGGACTGGACCGCACGGATGACTTCCCCTCCTCGCGCTACGCTTTTACGGAACTGGAAGAGCCGGAAATCCTGCTCGCCATACGCGCCCCCGGGCTGCATCCGCCACCCGCCCCGACGACACTTGCCAACTGGCTGGACGACGCCGAATGGCAGGGCAAACCAAGCAGGATTGACGACGTACCAGGCTATCGCTGGCCGGCCATTGACCAGGCCGCAGCCGCCAGCCGCGATCCAGCCAGCTGCTCGGAACCCCCAAGCTTTGCGACGCGGGTGCCACTGCCCGCCCACCCAACGGCGGCCGGGGCCGCCGAACTGATCCGCCAGCGCCGCAGCGCCCAGCGCTTCGATCCGCGCCAGACGCTGCCCAGCACCGCCCTCTACCGAATGCTTGACGCACTGTTGCCGCGTGCACAAGCGCCGTGGACAGCCCAGGAATCGCGGAGCCGCATCCATCTGCTGCTCTTCGTGCTGCGCGTTGATGGTTTGCCGAGAGGACTCTATCTACTACCCCGCACGCCCGGCGCCGCTGCCGAGTTACCGACCGCCATCGGCGAGCGTTTTCCCGACCAGCGCCGGGTGGTCGACTTTGCCCCCGATTGCCCCGCTCACCTCGGCCTGATCCTGCTTGCCGAAATGGATCTGCAGGAATTACAGCGCACAGCCCGCTCTGTGTCCTGCCATCAGGACATCGCCGCGACCAGCGCCTTTTCGCTCGGCATGCTCGGCGAGTTCGCGGATGCCACCGCCAGCGGCCACGGTTATCGCCAACTGCTGCGCGAAGCCGGACTGCTCGGCCAGGCGCTTTATCTCGAGGCAGAGGCCGCTGGCGTGCGCGGCACGGGCATCGGCTGCTATTTCGACGACCCCGTGCACGAGGTTTTTGGACTGGCCGGCGACCGCTGGCAAAGCGTCTATCACTTCACGGTCGGTACACCGATCACCGATTCCCGGATCGAAACCGGGCCGCCCTACCCCCAACGCCACGAGGACGATTCATGAGCCCCCGACTCCTTGCCTTTCTTGCCGAACACGGCTTCCCGGCCGATGATCTCTCCGCCACGCAGGCCGACGGCCGCTTCACCCCGCTGATGCGCGCCGCCAAAGAGGGAAGCCTGGAGATCATGGAGGAACTGTTGGCCCTTAAGGTCGATCTCGGGGTGGTCAACGCTGACGGCTGCAACGCCCTCTGGCTTGCCTGCTACAACGGCAGCCACGCCATCGTCGAGCGCCTGATCGCGGCCGGCATCGATATCGACCGCCAGAATGGCAACGGTGCGACCTGCCTGATGTACGTTTCGTCGAACAGCAAGCCCGACCTGGTCAAACTACTGCTGGAGAAGGGCGCCGACCCGAAACTGAAGAATTTCGACAACTTCAGCGCGCTCGACCTGGCGGCGTCGCTGGACTGCCTTAAGCTGCTGCGCCAGGCCGCCTAGCTCCACAAAAGCAACGGCTGGTACTAGGACCAGATGCGCGTCGCACCGACGGTGAGCAAGCCGAGATAGGTCGCCGTCAGCGACCCGGCCAAGTGCACCGAAGCCAGCCCGATCGCCCATGCCGGCTGGCCGGCAAGCAGGCGTTCGACGACTTCGGCCGAAAAGGTGGAAAAGGTCGTCAGGCCACCGAGAAAGCCGGTGATGGCGAACAGTTTCCAGGCGAGCGGAAAATGGGTGTTGATGTGAAACAGGCCCACCGCCACGCCGACCAGATAGCCCCCCATCAGATTGGCGGCCAGCGTACCGAGCGGCAGCGTGACAAACAGCGGATTCAGCGCCAACCCGAGCAGCCAGCGCACCCAGGCCCCGATGGCCGCACCGGTGCCAATAGCCAGGAAATTGAGAAACGTGAGGTTATGCAGAGCGGACATGGTGCTGCATTGTAGCGACTCAGCATTACTTTGCCATTCCGGCCAGCAAACAGCGCATCGCAACAATTGAGAAGCGCAGACCAGCACCCATTAAAAGTTGGACAGGCCGTTGGTGCTGCAATATTCTGAAGTATTAGAAATACATAATCAGCTACGGCCATAGGCTAGCGACCGTCGGGAGACAAAAATGGAACTTTTCAATTTCAGTGGGCTGAAAGCGCGCTTGACCCTATCGGTGCTGATCGCCTTGCTCGGTCTGGTTTTGCTCGGTGCTTTCCAGATTCTCCATCTGCGCAGCCAATTACTGGAAGACCGCAAGGCAACGCTGCAGGCTGCCGTCGATATTGCCATCAATACGGTCAAGGTTTTTCAGACCAAGGAAGCCAAGGGCGAGCTAAGCCGGGAAGATGCGCAAAAACTCGCCAAAGATGCTTTGCGCGGCATGCGCTATCTCGGTGAAGAGTATTTCTACACCTATGACAGCAAGGGCATGGGCGTCATGCACCCGGTCCGCCCCGAATACGTTGGCAAGAGTCACTGGGACCGCCAGGACAAGAGCGGCGCCTACACCATCCGCAACATGCTCAAGGCGGCCCTCGACAAGACCGGCTATGTCGAAACCCTGACCCCCAAACCCGGCAGCGACGTCCAGGTGCCCAAACTGCACCTCCTCCAGCATTTTCAGCCCTGGGATTGGGTCATCGGCACCGGCCTCTACATTGACGATCTCGATACCGTTTTCTATCAGCAGTTGCGTAGCGCGGCCTTCGTCATTGTTTTCGTCCTGCTAGTCGTCGGCGCCGTCGCCTGGTGGGTTGCCCGCTCGATCCTGGCTCAAATCGGCGGCGAACCGGCGCTTGCCGTCGCCACCATGAGCAAGGTCGCGGCCGGCGACCTGACGGTTTCCATGGACACCAGGAATCCGGCCAGCCTGCTCGGCGAGCTGAATCATCTGGTTCAGTCGCTGCGCCGGATGATGGAAGAAATCGCCCGTAACGCCGGCCAGGTAGCCAATTCGGCACGGGAAATTTCGGATACTTCAAGCAAGGTGGCGGAGGCAGCGTCATCCGAAACCGATGCCACCCAGACGATGGCCGCCGCAATGGAGGAACTTACCGTTTCGATCACCCATGTCTCCGCCAACGCCACCGAAACCGCACGCTATGCCAGCAATGCCGCTGACCTGGCGGAGCAGGGCGAAAAAAGCGTTGAAATGGTCGCCAGCAACATCGCGAGCATGGCGGGGACGGTCGCCAATGCCGCCGACAAGGTACGCAGTCTTTCGGCCAATACCCAGGAAGTCGCACGCATCGCCTCGGTCATCAAGGATATTGCCGGGCAGACCAATCTGCTCGCCCTCAACGCCGCCATCGAGGCGGCGCGTGCCGGAGAACAGGGGCGCGGCTTCGCGGTGGTCGCCGACGAAGTACGCGTCCTGGCCGAGCGAACGGAAAAAGCCACGCTGGAAATTTCCGGCGTCGTGGACCGTATCCAGAGCGAAACCCTGAATGCCGCCAAGGCCATGGATGCTGCGCTGCCGGAAGCTGAGAAGGCCACGGCCGCCGCCAGCGAGACAAGCGAACAGCTGCACCGCATCGCCGAAGGTTCGCGCTCGGCCCAGAGTCTGGTCCGCGATGTCGCCGCCTCGACGCGCGAACAGAGCGAGGCCAGCACGTCCCTCGCCCAGCAGGTGGAACGGATTGCCAATCAGGTCGAAGACACCGGACAGAGCATGAAGATCACCGCCCAGGCGGCACAATCCCTGCTCGCTACGGCGCAATCGCTGAAGGCCGCGACGGAGCGCTTCCGCGTCTAGTGCCGCCCTTTGTTCCGACGGCACTAGCGCGGCGAATTTTGGCGGCTGGCGGGCTGCGCCGGTTAAAATGGCGGGATCGATTACAGAGGTTCCCCCGTGAGCAGCCCGAATAAACCCGAAGTCGCCCCCGCCGCCAATTTCATCAGGAATATCGTCGAAGCCGACCTTGCTGCCGGCAAGCACGCCCAGCGCCACTGGGCCGGCCAGCCAGGCACCGCCGCCGACCACGCCGCCGCACCGCTCGACGCCGCCAAGATCCGCACCCGTTTCCCGCCCGAGCCGAACGGCTACCTGCACTTCGGCCACGCCAAGTCCATCCTGCTCAACTTCGGCCTCGCCGAGCAGTACGGTGGCCGCTGCCACCTGCGCTTCGACGACACTAATCCGGAGAAGGAAGAGCAGGAATACGTCGATTCGATCATCGACGCGGTCAAGTGGCTGGGCTGCTCCTGGGAAAAAGATGGCGAAAACAATCTCTACCAGGCTTCCAACTATTTCGACTGGATGGCCCAGTTCGCCGAATACCTGATCTCGGCCGGCCACGCCTACGTCGACAGCCAGTCGGCAGACGAGATGCGCGCCAATCGCGGCACGCTGACCCAACCTGGCAAGGATTCGCCTTTCCGCGCCCGCAGCGCCGCCGAGAACATGGATCTCTTCAAGCGCATGCAAGCCGGCGAATTCGCCGACGGCACGCACATCCTGCGCGCCAAGATCGACATGGCGGCACCCAACATCAACCTGCGCGACCCGGCGATCTACCGCATTCGCCACGCCACGCATCACAACACCGGCGACAAGTGGTGCGTCTACCCGATGTACACCTTCGCCCACCCGATCGAGGACGCGCTGGAAAACATCACGCACTCGATCTGCACGCTGGAATTCGAAGACCAACGGCCGTTCTACGACTGGCTCCTCGAACGGCTGGCCGAAGGCGGTTTGCTGCAGCGGCCACTGCCGCAGCAGATCGAGTTCTCGCGGCTCAACCTGACCTATGTCGTGCTCTCCAAGCGGAAACTCATTCAGCTGGTCGAGGAAAAACACGTGCAAGGCTGGGATGACCCGCGCATGCCGACCCTGGTCGGCGCCCGCCGCCGCGGCTACTCGGCCGAAGGTTTCCGCCTGTTTGCCGAACGCATCGGCGTCTCCAAGCATGACTCGCTGATCGACTACGTGCTGTTCGAGGATGCCATGCGCGAAGTCATGAACGAATCCGACCAGCGCCGCATTGCCGTGCTCGACCCGGTCAAGCTGATTATCGACAACTACCCCGAGGGGCAGGTTGAAGAATGCTTCGCCCCCAACCACCCGCTGCACCCGGAACTCGGCCAGCGCAGCATTCCTTTCAGCCGCGAACTGTGGATCGAGGGCGAGGACTTCATGGAAGTGCCGAGCAAGGGCTTCCGCCGCCTGTTCCCGGGCAATAAGGCGCGCCTCAAATACGGCTACATCGTCGAGTGCACCGGCTTCGACAAGGACGCCAACGGCAAGGTTATCGCCGTGCATTGCAACTACCTGCCCGACACCAAGTCCGGCACGCCGGGCGCCGACAGCGTCAAGGTCAAGGGCAATCTGCACTGGGTCTCGGCCGCCCACTCCTACGCCGCCGAAATCCGCCTCTACGAGCGCCTGTTCAAGGTGCCCGCCCCCGGTGCCCGACGCGAAGGCGATGCCCCGGACCTGGAACGCGATTTCCTCGACGACCTCAACCCGGATTCCCGGCAGACGATCACCGCCCAGCTCGAACCCTGTCTGCGCGACGCAAAACCGGAAGAGCGCTTCCAGTTCGAGCGCCACGGTTATTTCGTGGCCGACCGCGTCGATTCGCATGACGGCAAGCCGGTGTTCAACCGCGCCGTCACGCTGAAGGACTCCTGGGGCAAGGCCGGCTGATGAGCGGCACGGCAGCGGCGGACATCCTCGCCTTCTGGTTCGGCCGTCCCGGCGAACCCGGCTACGGCCAGCCGCGAAATGAATGGTTTCGCAAGGATGCCGCTTTCGATGAAGCCATCCGCAGCCGCTTCCTGCCCGACGTCGAGGCGGCGCTGGCCGGCCGCCTGACCGAGTGGGCGGATACGCCGCCCGGCCTGCTCGCCCGGCTCATCCTGCTCGACCAGTTCCCACGCAACCTCTTCCGTGGCGAGGCCCGAATGTTTGCCGGTGACGCCGAGGCCCGCTCGCTCGCCGAACGGGCGCTCGCCCAGGGCTGGGACAAACAGCTGAGCGCTGTCGAAAAAGTCTTCGTCTATCTGCCGCTCGAACACAGCGAAGCGCTGGCCGACCAGGAACGCTCGGTTGCCCTGTTCGCCGCGCTGGCGGCCGAGCAACCCGGCAACGACGGTTTCCTCGATTACGCCCGCCGTCACCAGGAGGTGATCGCCCGTTTCGGCCGCTTCCCGCATCGCAACGCCGCCCTCGGCCGGCCCTCCACACCCGAAGAGACGATTTACCTCGCTCAGCCGGGCAGCGGTTTCTGATCCCGTGTCCGCCCGCGACGTCGCCCAACTCGGCCAGGTGTTCACGCCACCCAATGTGGTGGCCTTCATGCTCGACCTCTGCCAGAACACCGGCCGGACCCTCGAACCCTCGGCCGGCGATGGCGCCTTCTTTCGCAAGCTGAAGGCAAAGCAGGCCGATTGCGTCGGCATCGAGATCGACCCGCGGGTCGCGCCGCCCGGTGCCGAGATCCGCGACTTTTTCGATTACCCGCTCGGCGAGCAGTTCGACAGCATCATCGGCAACCCGCCCTATGTGCGTTTTCAGGACGTGGCCACGACCACCCGCCAGAAACTGAAATCCGAACTCTTCGACGGGCGCAGCAACCTCTTCCTGTTCTTCATCGAAAAGTGCATCCGCCACCTGAAACCGGGCGGCGAGCTGGTCTTCATCGTGCCGCGCGAGTTCATCAAGCTGACCGCCGCCAAGAAGCTCAACGCCTGGCTTTACGAGCAGGGCAGCATCACGCACTTTTACGAAACCGGCGATGTCCGGGTCTTTGGCGAGCACACCCCGAACTGCGCCATCTTCCGTTTCGAAAAGGGCCGCCTGGACCGCTTGATGGCCGATGGCCGGCGCTTCGTCGAAGCCGACGGCCAGTTGATGTTCCTGCGCGACGACCACTGCGTCCGCTTCGCCGACGTGTTCACGGTCAAGGTCGGCGCCGTTTCCGGGGCCGACCACATCTACGCCCACGCCAAGGGCAACATGGAATTCGTCTATTCGAAAACCGCCGAAACCGGCGAAACTCGCCGCATGCTCTATGGCATCAAGCACCCGCACCTCGACAAGCACAAGGCCGAACTGCTCGAGCGCCGCGTCAGGAAGTTCGACGAAAGCAACTGGTGGCAGTGGGGCCGCGCCTTCCCGATCAACGAGCTGCCACGGATCTACGTCAATGGCCGGACGCGCAAGGCGGAACCTTTCTTCCTGCACGACTGCCACAGCTTCGACGGCTCCATCCTGGCGCTGTTTCCGAAGAACCCGCGGATTGCCCGGCGCGACCTGATCGAATGCACCATGATGCTGAACAAGGAAGTCGACTGGCAGCAGCTCGGCTTCATCTGCGACGGCCGCTTCCTGTTCACCCAGCGCAGCCTGCAGACCTGCCTGCTGCCGGAAAAATTCTCCCGTTACCTCCCGTCTGACAAGTCCAAGGACGTCGCATGACCTTCACCCAAATGCTCGTCGCCGCCTGGCGCAAGAACAACTCCCTGCTCTGCGTCGGCCTCGACCCCGACCCGGCCAAATTCCCCGCGCACCTCAAGGGCCGCGACGATGCCATTCTCGAATTCTGCACCGCCATCGTCGATGCCACGGCCGACCTGGTCTGTGCCTTCAAGCCACAGATCGCCTACTTCGCCGCCCGCCGCGCCGAAGACCAGCTCGAAGCGCTGATCGCCCACATCCACGCCAAGCACCCGGGCATCCCGGTCATTCTCGACGCCAAGCGCGGCGACATCGGCTCGACCGCCGAGCAGTACGCCATTGAGGCCTTCGAGCGCTACCAGGCCGACGCCGTCACCGTAAATCCGTACATGGGCCGCGATTCGGTCGATCCCTACCTGGCTTACCCGAACAAGGGCGTCATCCTGCTTTGCCGCACCTCCAATTCCGGCGGCAGCGACCTGCAATTTCTCGATGTCGGCGGCGAAAAACTCTATGAGCGCGTTGCCCGCCTGGTCGCCAGCGAGTGGAACCGCAACGGCCAGTGCGCCCTGGTCGTCGGCGCCACCTTCCCGGCCGAGATCGCCCGCGTCCGCGAGATCGTCGGCGACATCCCGCTGCTCGTGCCGGGCATCGGCGCCCAGGGCGGCGACATCGAAGCCACCGTCCGCGCCGGCCGTACTGACAACGGCACCGGCCTGATGATCAATTCCTCGCGTGCCATCCTGTTCGCCGGCAAGGACGCTAACTTCGCCGCTGCGGCCCGCAAGGTGGCGCAGGAAACCCGCGACACCATCAACCTTTACCGCTAAAGGAATCGCCATGCGCTTCGACGACCATCGCGAAAGCGACAATATCGAGGACCGCCGGGGCGGCGGCGGGGGATCGGCGCTGGTGGCGTCGGCATTGGCGGCGTCATCCTGGCCCTGGTCGTCAGCTACTTTACCGGCATCAATCCGCTAACCCTGCTCGGCGTCATCGAACAGACGCCGCTCGCCCAGCACAGCGCCCCGACCGCCCAAAAGCCGCCGGCCAACGACGAGAACGCCCGTTTCGTCTCGAAGGTGCTGGCCTCGACCGAGGACGTGTGGACCGACACCTTCCGCCAGAACGGCCAGCAGTACCAAGTCCCGAAACTGGTCCTGTTCACCGGCGCCACGCCAACCGCCTGCGGCACCGGCCAGACCGCCATGGGGCCGTTCTACTGCCCGGGCGATCAAAAGGTGTACATCGATCTCGCCTTCTACCGCGAGCTGAAGGAGCGTTTTCACGCCCCGGCGAATTCGCCCAGGCCTACGTCATCGCCCACGAAGTCGGCCATCACGTGCAGAACCTGCTCGGCATCGCCGACAAGGTGCACCAGGCCCGGCAACGAGCCGGCAAGGTCGAAGCCAATGCGCTGTCGGTGCGCATGGAACTGCAGGCCGACTGCCTGGCCGGGGTCTGGGGCAAGCGCACGGACACCATGAAAAAAGTCCTCGAACCGGGCGACCTTGAAGCCGCCCTCAATGCCGCCACCGCGATCGGCGATGACCGCCTGCAACAGCAGACCCAGGGCCGCATCGTGCCGGAAAGCTTCACCCACGGTAGTTCGGCCCAGCGCGTGCGCTGGTTCAAGCGCGGCTTCGAGAGCGGCGACATGAACCAGTGCAACACCTTCAAGGCTGCCCAGCTTTGATTCGCCTGAGCGGCGCCCTGCTGCTCGGCATCCTCTGCAGCAACGCCCTGGCCCTGCCCAGGAATGCGCCGGTGCCCGGCGGCGTTGCCGTCGTCGATCTCGGCCCGGCCAGCCAGCCGGCGCCGACTGCCCGCTGGGGCGACCAAGCGCTCACCGTGGTCGGCGACCATGGCCGCTGGTTCGTGCTGCTCGGCATCCCGCTCGACACCCTGCCCGGCGAGCTGGAAATTGCCGTGACCAGCGCCGGCAGCACCACCACCCGCAGCGTCGCGGTCGGCATCAAGAATTACCCGGAACAGCGGCTGACCATCAAGGACCAGCGCAAGGTCGAACCCAACCCCGACGACCTCGCCCGCATCGCGCGGGAAAAGGAAATCACCGAAGCGATCAAGCGCCGCTTCTCGGCCGCCGCCCCGGCCACCGACTTCCGCCTGCCGGCCAGCGGTCCGCTGTCGTCCCGCTTCGGCCTGCGCCGCATTTTCAACGGCCTGCCGCGCAACCCACATGCCGGCCTCGATGTCGCCGCCGGCAGCGGGGCGCCGGTCAAGGCGCCGGCCGCTGGCGTGGTTGCCAATACCGGCGATTACTTCTTCAACGGCAACACGGTCTTCATCGACCACGGCCAGGGCCTGGTCACCGCCTACATGCACCTCTCACGTCTCGATGTCCGCGCTGGGCAGCCCGTCCGCCAGGGCGAAACCCTCGGTGCCGTCGGCGCCACCGGCCGCGCCACCGGACCGCACCTGCACTGGGCAGTGATCCTCAACAACACGCCTGTCGATCCCGAGCTGTTCCTGGTCCGGCCGTAAACGCAAGAAAGGCAGCCGGGGCTGCCTTTCTCATACACGCGAAGCAAGCTCACATCTTCGGCTTCGCCGGTGTGCTCATCTGTTTTTCGTCTTTCGCCTTGTCACCGCAAGCAATTGCGGAAACGCTGCCCACGGCGAACAGGGTGGCCAGCAGAACGGATAGCAGTTTCTTCATCGATAGCTCCTGAGTTCGGTCACTGCGTTTCGAGCATTTTTTCCGGCCTTGGTTCAATATTCGGGCGTGCACGAACAAACCATCCACCTCCACCGCGACGCCCCTGACAAGCCCGCCGCGGGCTTGGCCTGCAACGGCTGCGGCGTCTGCTGCATGCTGGAAACCTGCCCGGCGGCGCGCCTGTGCTTCCTGCAAAAAACCGGCCCCTGCCCGGCGCTGGCATGGTCGGCGGCGGAGACCCGTTACCACTGCGGCCTGCTCACCCGCCCCGGGCATTTCCTCGGCTGGCTGCCGACGCCGGGCGAGAAGCTGGCGAGCCGGCTGTTCGCCCGCTGGATCGCGGCGGGCCAAGGTTGCGACTGCTCGGCCGAAACCGGCTGACCGGCTTCAGCCGACCAGCACATGCCCGGCGGTGCGGACTGCAATGCCGAGGCAGGCGCCAAGTGCCGCCGGTTTCCACACTGCGGCCACCCGTCGTCCGGCCGAGATCAGCACGGCCACACCGGGAATATCGAAGGGCGAAATCAGGAAACCGGCGCTGGCGTTGAGCAGTTCGACGCTGATCTGACCAGCCCGCCGCATGTCGTCGATGACCCCCATCATCGCCGTGCCGCCGGCCAGGTACTTGGTCAGGGTGGGCAGGATCAGCACCGGGTCGATCGATACCATCGCCAGCAGCGGTGTCAGCCAGACGGTCAGCAGGTCGATGGCGCCGAAGCGCTTGAGGGCCATGACGACGACCAGCGACAGGACCAGCATCGGCATGGCGCCGACCGCGATTTTGAAGGCCTCCGCCCCGGCCCGGTTGATGACATCGAGCACGCCCTTGGCGCTCTCGGCCACCGGGTGATTCAGCGTTTCATCGAGCTTGTCTTCCTGATCGGAGAGCCCCCGGCCAAAGAGATGATAGGTCGCCGCCGCGGCGACCAGGCCGCCGATCAGCGAGAACACCAGCGTCGTCGTGAAATCGAGGCCCATCGTCAGCATCGGAAAAGCCGCGTTGGCCTGGGCCATCGCGAAGACCATGGCCAGCGTCGCCGCCAGATGGCGGTCCGAGGCGCCGCGCTGCTCCATCATGGTCAGTGTCGCCATCGGCGCCGCGAAGCTGACGAAGTTGATCTGCAGGGCCGCGAAGACGCCTAGCCCGGTCAGCCCGAAAGGCTTGAGCAGCGGCGCCAGATGGCCGACCACCCAGTCGAGCACGCCGCGCGCCTCGAGCAGGCGCATCAGCGACAGCATCACGATCATGACCGGCAGCAGGACGAACAATGCGAGCTCGATGGCGGAGCGCCCGGACTTCAGGATGATGTCGATCAGGATTTCCATAAGCGGCTGGTCGAGGTTGGCGGGAATCGGCTGCGAGTATGTTGCTTGCCCGGTTGCCGGTCAATCATCGACATCCCTTGGTGGTGCGGAATCTTGCTGGCCCTGCCGTATCATGACGCCATTCTCTTTGCCCACCTGTCGTCCGGAGATCCTGCATGAAGCTTCGCCTGCCGAGCGCCCTGCTCCTTTCCCTTCTTTCATTCGCCGCCGTCGCCCAGGTCAAGGTCGGCGTCGTCTATTCGGCGACCGGCCCGACCGCCGTCGTCGGCATTCCGCAGAAGAACACGGTTGCCCTGCTGCCGCGCAAGATCGGCAACCTGAGCGTCGACTACATTCATTACGACGATGCCTCGGACGCGACGCAGACCGTGCAGTTGGTCAAGAAACTGCTGGCCGAACAGAATATCGACGCCCTGATCGGCCCGACCGGTTCGCCCAGCGCCATGGGCATCCTGCCCTTCGTCGCCGAAGCCGGGCTGCCGATGCTGGCGCCGGTCGGCACGCCGGCCGTGGTACTGCCGATGGACGACAGGAAGCGCTGGGTTTACAAGACAACCCAGAACGACAGCCTGATCGCCGACGCCCTGATCGCCCACATGAAGAAAAGCGGGGTCAAGACCCTCGGATTCATCGGCTACAACGACCCCTATGGTGAATCCTGGCTCAAGGAAATCACTGCCCAGACCAGGCAGGCCGGGATTCAGCTGGTCGCAAGCGAACGCTACCTGCGCACCGACCAGTCGGTGACCGGCCAGAGCCTCAAGCTGGTCGCCGCCCGCCCCGATGCCGTGCTCGTCGCCGGCACCGGCGGCCCGGCCGTGCTGCCGCACGCGACCCTGATCGATCAGGGCTACAAGGGCCGCATCTACCAGACGCACGGGGCGGCGACTCCGGACTTCATCCGCCTTGGCGGCAAGAAGGTCGAGGGCGCGCTGATGGCGGCCGGGGCGATGATCGTGCTCGACGAGGTGGCGAACAGCAATCCGTCAAAGAAGGTCGCCCAGGACTATATCGCCGCCTACGAAAAACTCTACGGCAACAAGCCGGCGACCTTCGGCGCCAACGTCTACGATGCCGGCCTGCTGCTCCAGAAAGCCATTCCCGAAGCGGCGAAGAAAGCCAAACCGGGCACGCCGGAATTCCGCAGCGCGCTGCGCGATGCGCTCGAAAATATCAAGGAACTGGTCGGAACCCAGGGTGTTTACACGATGACGCCCGAGGACCACTCCGGTTTCGACCGTCGCGGACGGGTCATGATGCAACTGAAGGATGGTGTCTGGAAGCTGGAGGCCGAATAATCAGGGGCAGCGTTTCCTCAGTGCAATAAAAAACCGCCCGGTTCCGGGCGGTTTTCACTTGGGTGGCGACGCACTCAGTCTATCCGCGTATCGAGCCCCTGCTCGGCCAATTCGGCAGCGCGCAGCACGGCGCGGGCCTTGTTCTGGGTTTCGGTCCATTCCGAACTGGGATCGGAATCGGCAACGATACCGGCGCCGGCCTGAACGTAGAGGCGCTTGTCCTTGACCACGGCGGTACGGATAGCGATTGCCAGATCCATGTCGCCATGGAAGCCGAGGTAGCCGACGGCTCCGGCGTAGATGCCGCGCTTGACCGGTTCCAGCTCGTCGATGATTTCCATGGCCCGCACCTTCGGCGCGCCGGACACCGTACCAGCAGGGAAGGTCGCCTTGAGCACGTCGAGGGCATCCAGCCCGGCCTGCAGCCGGCCTTCGACGTTGGAGACGATATGCATGACGTGCGAGTAGCGCTCGACGATCATGTTCTCGGTCAGCTTGACGGTACCGACCTTGGCGACGCGGCCGCAGTCGTTGCGGCCGAGGTCGAGCAGTTGGGTGTGCTCGGCACGCTCCTTCTCGTCGGCCAGCAGTTCGGCGGCCAGGGCGGCATCTTCTTCCGGCGTCGCGCCGCGCTTGCGGGTGCCGGCGATCGGGCGGACCGTGACACGGTCGCCTTCGAGGCGGACCAGAATCTCCGGCGAAGCGCCGACGACATGAAAATCCTCGAAATCGAAGTAGAACATGTAGGGCGACGGATTCAGGCTGCGCAGCGTCCGGTAGAGCGCCATCGGGCTGGCCTGGAAGGGCTTGGTCATACGCTGCGAGAGCACGACCTGCATGACGTCGCCTTCGGTGATGTAGTCCTTGGCCTTGAGCACGGCCTGCTTGAAGGCCGCTTCGCCGAAAGTGGAGACGGCGGCTTCGGAGTAGACCGGCTGTTCGCTCGGAATGGTGACGGCGGTGCGCAGTTTGCCGAGCAATTCCTTGAGCCGGGCCCTCGCTTTCTGGTAGGCACCGGGAAAACCGGGTTCGGCATAGACGATCAGGGTCAGCTTGCCGGACAGGTTGTCGACGACGGCGATTTCTTCGGAGAGCAGCAGGCCGATGTCCGGCGTACCGATGTCGTCCGGCTTGTGGGTGCGGGTCAGCTTGGTTTCAACGTAGCGCACCGTATCGTAGCCGAAACAGCCGACCAGGCCGCCGCAGAAGCGCGGCAGGCCGGCGCTGGGCGGGGCGCGGAAGCGCTCCATGAACTTGCCGATGAAGTCGAGCGGATTGGTGTCGTCTTCGCGCTCGGCGATGCGGTTGCCGGTCAGCACCAGCACCTGGTGGCCATTGACGATGATCCGCGTCGAGGCGGCGAGGCCGATGATCGAATAGCGGCCGAAGCGTTCGCCACCCTGCACCGATTCGAGCAGATAGGTGTAGGGCCGTTGGCCAGCTTGAGGTAGATCGACAGCGGCGTGTCGAGATCGGCAAACGTTTCCAGGGTAACAGGAATACGGTTGTAGCCTTGCGCGGCAAGCGCGTTGAATTCGATTTCAGTCATGGGGATGCCTCAAAAATGACAGGGTATTGCGGTCTGGGTGCGCCGTTCAGGCGCAAAAGCGGAAAGGAATTACCGACGCCAGGGGCGCCAGCCTTGCCATTCGTTCCAGAGTCGCTGTGTCGTCATTTGTGCTTGAGGTCTTTGAAAGTAAGTGCTTGTTGGTAGGCAACAAGGAGACTGGATACTAGCGCATCGCATTCTGCACTGTCCACCGGCTCGCCTTCGTTGTAGCCGTAGGGCACGGCGAATGCCGGACAGCCGGCGGCATGAGCGGCCTGGATGTCGTTTTTCGAATCACCGATATGCAGATTGCGGTCCGGCCGCACGTCGAACAAGCGGCAGGCATGCAGGATTGGTTCGGGATGCGGCTTCTTGTGCGCCGTCGTGTCGCCGGAGACGATGACATCGAAGTAGCTGGTCATCCCCATGCGCTCGAGCAGGGCCTCGGTGAACATCCCCGGCTTGTTGGTAACGACGCCCATTTTCAGGCCACTCGCCCGCCATGCCTTGAGACCGTCGATCACCCCTGGGTAGATCTGGGTGAAGCGACCATTGACCACTGCGTAATGGCGCTTGAAGGACTCGATGGCTTCGTGCAGGCGTTCAGCCGAGGGCGGGTGCTCATGGGTCAGGCAGCGCTCGACGAGAACTGCCATGCCCTTGCCGACGAAGCTGTGCACTTCGGCATGGGTGCGCGGCGGGGCGCCGATTTCTTCGAGCATCAGGCGGCAAGCCTCGGCGAGGTCGGCGATGGTGTCGAGCAGCGTGCCGTCGAGGTCGAAGGTAACGGATTGAAAATGCATCAGACTTTGCCCAGTTCGCTGCGCAGGGCGCCGATGATCGAATCGTAGCGATGCGGGTCGCTGTCCTTGCCTGCCCCATAGACAGCGGAACCGGCGACGAAGGCATCGACTCCGGCACGGGCGATTTCGGCGATGTTGGCTGGATTCACGCCGCCATCGATTTCCAAACGGATGCGCCGGCCGCTTTCCTTCTCGTAGGCGTCCAGCTTGGCGCGCGCTTGGCGAGCCTTGGCCAGCGTGCCTGGTATGAACTTCTGGCCGCCGAAGCCGGGGTTGACGCTCATCAGCAGCACGACGTCGATCTTGTCGAGCACGTAGTCCAGGTAGTCGAGTGGCGTCGCCGGGTTGAAGACCAGGCCGCCCAGGCAACCAGCATCGCGGATCAGCGCCAGGCTGCGGTCGACGTGCTCGGAAGCCTCCGGGTGGAAGGTGATGATATTGGCGCCGGCCTTGGCAAAATCGGGAATGATGCGATCCACCGGCTTGACCATCAGATGGACGTCAATCGGCGCCCTCGTGCATGGCCGGATCGCCTCACAAACCAGCGGCCCGATGGTCAAATTGGGAACATAATGGTTGTCCATCACGTCGAAGTGAATCCAGTCGGCACCGGAAGCGATGACATTGGCCACCTCTTCGCCGAGTTTGGCAAAGTTGGCTGAAAGAATGCTCGGTGCGATGATGAAATCTTTGACTGACATGATGCTTCCCTGAACAAAAACAGACGAAATTATCCCATGCCCGACTCCAACAAGTATCGAATCGAAATCCAGCCGGTAGCGCAATTCATTCCCGACCAGTCCGACCCGGAAGAGAACCGCTACCTTTTCGCTTACACCATCATCATCACCAATATCGGCGAAGTGCCGGCCCAGCTGGTTTCGCGCCACTGGGTCATCACCGACGCCCACAACGAAGTGCAGGAGGTGCGCGGCCTCGGCGTCGTCGGCAAGCAGCCGCTGCTCAAGCCCGGCGAGAGCTTTCAGTACTCCAGCGGCTCACAGCTGAATACCCCGGTCGGCACGATGAAGGGCACTTACCAGATGGTGGCCGAGGACGGCACACACTTCGAGGCCGAAATCCCCGAGTTCACGCTGGCCATGCCACGAGTACTGCACTGAGCCTCAAGCAGACCTATACGCTAATCGCCCCGTTCTACGACGCGGTGATTGCCCGGGTCACGCGGGCTGCCCGCCAGCGCAGTTTGGCCGCGCTGCCGCAGAAGCCTGGGCGCGTCCTGCTGGCCGGCGTCGGCACCGGTCTCGATCTGCCGCATCTGCCGCCACAGCACCGTTACGTCGGGCTCGACCTCAATCGGGCCATGCTGAGTAGAGCCCGGCCGCGGGTCGGCGATATCGACTTCGCGGCGGTACAGGGCGATGCCCAGCAACTGCCTTTTGCCGACGCCAGCTTCGACGGCGCCGTGCTGCACCTGATTCTGGCGGTCGTCCCCGAGCCGGCTCATTGTTTGGCCGAAATCGCACGCATTTTGCGCCCCGGCGGCCAGGCCCTGGTTTTCGACAAGTTTCTCCGCCGCGGCCAGCCGGCCTTGTTGCGGCGACTGGCCAATCCGCTGGCCCGCCGGGTGGCGACCCGCATCGACGTCGTCTTCGAAGACCTACTCGCCGAAGTACCCGAACTAGCGCTGGAATTCGACCAGGCGGCGCTAGCCGGCGGGTGGTTCCGGATGATCCGCCTGCGCCGCCTCTAGCACCGGCTCGGCGACCGGCTCTTCGTCCTTGCCCAAGGCATCCTCGATCCAGGCCAGCATCAGCGTATAGGTCACGGCCAGCACCACCGGCCCGACGAAGATGCCGATCAGGCCGAAACTCAGCATGCCGCCGATGACGCCGGCGAAAATCAGCAGCAGCGGCAGGTCGGCGCCTCTCTTGATCAGCATCGGGCGCAGGAAATTATCGAGCGTGGCGACGACCACACTCCAGATCAGCAGGAAGGTCGCCCAGCCGTTGTCGCCCATCCAGTACATCCAGCCGACCGCCGGAAACAGGATCAGGCTCGGGCCGACCTGGGCGATGCAGAGCATCAGCATGACCGCCGATAACAGGGAGGCGAAGGGCACCCCGGCGATCGCTAGGCCAATACCGCCGAGCACAGTCTGGACGATGGCGGTGACCCCGACCCCCAGCGCCACGCCGCGAATCGCCTGGCCGGCCAGGATGATCGAATTTTCGCCGCGCTCGCCGGCCAGCCGGCGACCGAAGCGCTGCGCCATCCGGGCGCCAACCTCACCGCCGGAATAGAGAATGGCGGCGATGGTAACGACCAGCAGGAACTGGATCAGCATGCCGCCCAGGCCACCGACCTGCGCCAGGACCCACTTGCCGGTATCGGCGGCATAGGGCGTAACTTTGGCCAAAATACCAGCCGCGCCGCTGGCCGCCAGTTGCGTCCACAGCATGGCCAGTTTCTCGCCAAGCAGTGGCAGTGACGCCACCCAGTCCGGCGGCAGGGGCAGGCCATTGGCCGCCACGTTGCGCGCCGCCTCGGTCAATTGCCCGGAATGATCGGCGATGGTGTCGATTGCCAGCAACAGCGGCAAGACCAACAGCAACAACATGGCCAGGCTCATCACGGCGACGGCCGGGGCACGGCGCTGGCCAAAGCGCGCCTCGAGCGAGAGCAGCAGCGGCCAGGTCGCGACAACGATCATCGTCGCCCACACCGTCGCCGCCAGAAACGGGCGCAAGACCCAGAGAGAGAGGCCGATCAGGCCTAGAATGCAGAGAATGGCCAGGGTAGTCCGGGTCAGATCGCGGCGAATATCAGTCATGAGGCATGCTCCGGGATGAGCCCAGATTCAACCGGAAAACCCGGGACAGTCCGCTGGCTCTTTTCATTGCCTATCCATTGCGCATTCGACTAGGCAAGTCTAGCACGCACGCCACGGAGGTTCCGCCAAAAGGGTCCACCCACTTTTCACCTCGGCCGGATGAGGAGCAACGATCCAAAACTCGACCATCTGCCGCATTCTCCATTGTCGTTTTTCCCATTTTCATCGGCTCGGTGCTATCCTGCCGTGGGGGCTGCATCGTGATGAAAACGCAAGCCAACCGCGATGACATGGCAATACTCGAGCTTCGAGCCCCCAGGCAACAGAGGGACTGGAAAAAAACAATTTCGAGAATTAAGGAATAATCATGCGAAATAACATCGGTAGCCGGCACGGCTGGCACTCAACATTTTCCCTAAAAGCCATTGCGCTTTTGTTCGTCGCAGCCGCGTCAACAGCGACAGCCCTGGCAGCCGAGCGCAGCGGCAAGCAGGTGGTCGAATCAGTTTGCGTCGGCTGTCACGCCGAGGGCAAGGATGGCGCCCCCAAGATTGGCGATCGGGCTGAATGGTCCAAGCGGGCCTCCAAAGGTCTCTCCAACCTGACCCAGAACGCAATCACCGGTGTGCGCAACATGCCGGCGCACGGCGGCCAGGCCAATCTATCCGACGTCGAAATGAGCCGTGCCGTCGCCTACATGGTCAGCGGCGGACATGCCACCGACACCGATAAGACTTATGCCGCGCCGCAGCGTAAGACCGGCGCCCAGATCGTCGCCAGCCGCTGCCAGGACTGTCACGCCGCCGGCAAGGAAGGCGCGCCGAAAATGGGTGATGTCGAAGCCTGGACACCACGCCTGAAAGGCGGGATCGATCCCCTCGTGAAGTCCGCGATCAGCGGCCACAATGCGATGCCGGCCCGGGGTGGCATGGCCGACCTCAGCGATGCCGAAATGAAGTCGGCGGTTGTCCATATGGTCAACCAGATCGCCAAGCCCAAGAAATAAGCCGGGCTGGGGCCGCCAGCCAATCTGGCGCGCCCCTCTGAACGCCGACTACGAACGGTAGTCGGCGTTGATCTTGACGTAATCGTAGGAAAAATCGCAGGTGTAGACCTTCGCCGCAGCCGCACCGCGCCCAAGGTCGACGCGCACGGTGATTTCGGCCTGCGCCATCACCCGCGCCCCGTCCTCTTCCTTGTAGACTGCCGCCCGGCCGCCGTTTTCGGCGACCAGCACATCATCCAGCCAGACCCTGACGCCATCGACGTCGAGATCGCCGATGCCGGCGTAACCGACCGCCGCCAGGATGCGGCCGAGATTGGGGTCGGAAGCAAAGAAAGCAGTCTTGACCAGCGGCGAATGGCCGATGGCATAGCCGACCTGACGACACTCGGCAATCGACTTGCCGCCTTCGACAGCCACCGTGATGAATTTGGTGGCGCCTTCGCCATCGCGCACGATGGCCTGGGCCAGTTCGACCGAGACGGCGATGATCGCCGCCTTGACCTCGACCCATCCGGCATCAGCTTCGCTGGCAAAACTGGCTCCGGACTGGCCAGAGGCGATCATCACGTAGGAATCGTTGGTTGAGGTATCGCCATCGACCGTGATGCAGTTGAAGGAAGCATCCGCTGCCTCCTTTACCAGTTGGTCGAGCAGCGGCTGGGCGATCCCGGCATCGGTGGCCAGGAAGCCGAGCATGGTCGCCATGTTCGGCTTGATCATGCCGGCGCCTTTCGAGACGCCGGTGATGGTCACCGTCTTGCCGGCCACCTGAAGCCGCCGCGAAGCCGCCTTGGCCACGGTATCGGTGGTCATGATGCCGTGCGCCGCGGCATACCAGTTGTCAGCCTTGAGATCGACCAAAGCGGCCGGCAGCCCAGCTTTGATGCGATCGACAGGTAGCGGCTCGAGGATGACACCGGTCGAAAATGGCAGAACCTGATCGGCAGCCACATCGAACAGGCCTGCCACCGCTTCGCAGCTGGCTTGCGCCGCCTGCCGGCCGGGCCCGCCGGTACCGGCATTGGCAATGCCAGTATTGATGACCAGAGCCCGGATTTCCTTGCCATTCGCCAAATGTTGGCGGCAGAGCTGCACCGGCGCTGCGCAGAAACGGTTCTGCGTGAATACGCCGGCGACCGTGCAGCCGGCATCGAGCGCGACCAGCGTCAGGTCGCGGCGGTTCTTCTTGCGAATCTCGGCTTCGGCGACACCGAGGCGAACGCCGGCGACCGGAAACAGTTGATCGGCGGCTGGGGTGGCGTAATTGACAGGCATTCGTGTAGCTCCAAAAGCATCAAGGCACCTCGCGGGTGCCTTGGGGGATCAGGACAGTTTTCCGTGGCAGTGCTTGTATTTCTTGCCGCTGCCACAAGGGCAGAGGTCGTTGCGCCCGACCTTCGGACCGGACTGAGCCGGCTGTCGGGGCTCGGCTTCCGCCGCCTCGCCAGCACCCAGCGCTTCGTCGTAATCGGCGTGCTGGTACTGGACGTTCTGCACCTCGGCATGCGGTGCCGTTTCTTCGACGTCTTCCTGGGAGCGGATCTGCACGGTGTACACGACGCCAGTCACGTCCTTGCGTACGCGATCGAGCAGGCCCTCGAACAGTTCGAAGGCTTCGCGCTTGTATTCCTGCTTCGGGTTCTTCTGGGCGTAACCACGCAGATGGATGCCCTGGCGCAGATGATCCAGCGCCGAGAGGTGTTCGCGCCAGCTAGTATCGAGGCTCTGCAGCATGACGTTGCGCTCAAACTGGTGGAAATTCTCGGCACCGACCAGATCGACCTTGGCCTGATAGGTTTCGTCGGCCCCCTGCACGATTCGGGCAAGGATTTCCTCGTCGGACAGCGTCGGTTCATCCTTGAACCACTGGGCAACCGGGGCGACGATCTGCAATTCGGACTGCAGGGCGCGTTCCAAGCCCTCCATGTCCCACTGCTCCTCGACCGATTCGGCCGGCACATAGGTCCGGAAAATCTCGGCAATGACGCCTTGGCGCATGGCGGTGATAGTTTCCGAAATATCGTCAGACTCCAGCAGTTCGTTGCGCTGCTGGTAGATCACCTTGCGCTGGTCGTTGGAAACGTCATCGTATTCCAGCAATTGCTTGCGGATGTCGAAGTTGCGAGCCTCGACCTTGCGCTGAGCCGACTCCAGGGAGCGAGTGACGAGCGGATGCTCGATCGCTTCGCCTTCCGGCATTTTCAGCTTGTCCATGATGGCGCGCAGGCGCTCGCCGGCGAAGATGCGCAACAAGGGATCGTCAAGCGACAGATAGAAGCGCGAAGAACCGGCATCGCCCTGACGACCGGCACGACCGCGCAACTGGTTGTCGATCCGGCGCGACTCGTGGCGTTCGGAACCGATGATGTGCAGGCCACCGGCCTCCAACACCTGGTTGTGCAGCCTCTGCCATTCCTCGCGCATGGCGGCAATCTGCGCCTCGCGCTCGGCTTCGGGCAGCGACTCGTCGTGCTTGATAGCGGAGGTTGCCTTCTCGATGCTGCCGCCGAGCACGATGTCGGTACCGCGACCGGCCATATTGGTGGCGATGGTGATCTGCCCCGGCCGACCGGCTTCGATGACGATCTCCGCTTCGCGGGCATGCTGCTTGGCATTGAGCACCGAGTGCGGCAACTGTTCCTTGTCGAGCAGGCCGGAGAGCAGTTCTGAGGCTTCGATCGAGGTCGTGCCGACCAGCACCGGCTGGCCGCGTTTGGCGCAATCCTTGATGTCGGCGATGATCGCCGCGTGCTTCTCGTCGGCCGTCTTGAAGACCAGGTCGTTCATGTCCTTGCGGACCATCGGCCGATGGGTCGGGATGACGACGGTTTCGAGACCGTAGATCTGCTGGAACTCATAGGCTTCGGTATCGGCCGTGCCGGTCATGCCGGACAGCTTGCCGTACATCCGGAAGTAGTTCTGGAAGGTGATCGAAGCCAGGGTCTGGTTCTCGGCCTGGATCTGCACGCCTTCCTTGGCTTCGACCGCCTGGTGCAGGCCATCCGACCAACGGCGACCGGCCATCAGGCGGCCGGTGAATTCGTCGACAATGATCACTTCGCCGTTCTGGACGACGTACTGCTGGTCCTTCTGGAACAGCGTCAGGGCGCGCAGGGCGGCATTCAGGTGATGCATCAGCGAAATATTGGCCGACTCGTAAAGGCTGGTGCCTTCCTTGAGCAGACCGTGTTCGGCTAGTAATTGCTCGGCATGCTCGTAGCCGGCTTCGGCGAGATGGACTTGATGGCCCTTCTCGTCAACCCAGTAATCGCCTTCGCCATTCTCTTCGGCGGCGCGAGTCAGCTTGGGCACGACGTCCTTCATGCGCAGGTAGAGATCGGTGTGGTCTTCGGCCTGGCCGGAAATGATCAGAGGTGTGCGCGCCTCGTCGATCAGGATCGAGTCCACTTCGTCGACGATGGCGTAGTTCAGGCTGCGCTGGACCCGCTCGCCGGCCGAATAGACCATGTTGTCGCGCAGGTAATCGAAGCCGAACTCGTTGTTGGTGCCGTAGGTGATGTCGGCGGCGTAAGCCGCCTGTTTGGCCTCATGATCCATCTGCGACAGGTTCACACCGACGCTCAGGCCGAGGAAGCGGTGCAGGCGTCCCATCCATTCCGCATCGCGGCTGGCCAGGTAGTCGTTGACCGTGATGACATGCACGCCCTTGCCGGAAATCGCATTCAGGTAGGAGGGCAGCGTGGCGACCAGGGTCTTGCCCTCGCCGGTGCGCATTTCGGCGATCTTGCCGTAATGCAGCACCATGCCGCCGACCAACTGCATGTCGAAATGGCGCATGCCCAATTCGCGCTTGCCGGCTTCGCGGACAACCGCGAAGGCCTCGGGCAGCAGGTCATCAAGCGACTCGCCGTTGGCATGACGCTGCCGGAACTCGTCGGTCTTGGCGCGCAACTGCTCGTCGCTCAAGCCCAGGAGAGACGGCTCGAGCGCGTTGATGCGCTTGATGGTCTGGGAGTATTGCTTGATCAGCCGGTCGTTGCGGCTGCCGAAAATCTTTTTGAGTAGGCCGGAAATCATCGCTTTGGAATAGGGTGGCGCAGGGCGCGGCAAAGCGCGGATTCTAGCATGCCGGCCCGATACGACGAGGACGACCTAGATCAAGGAGTCGACGCTTGGCGCTCAGTGCCGTTTGAACTGGGCGTAGCCGGCACCCTGCTTTAGGAACAGCGCCGGATTCTGGGCCACACCGAGCATACGGACCTCGAAATGAAGATGCGCGCCGGTCGAGCGTCCGGTGCTGCCAACAGCCCCGATTTCCTGCCCACGCTTGACCAACGTCCCGGCCTTGACGTTGAGGCGCGACATGTGGGCATAACGCGAAGTCAGCCCGTCGCCGTGGTCGATGTCGATCATGTTGCCGAATTCGGGATGATGCTCCGCGACCAGCACCACGCCGTCCGCCGCCGCCGCGATGGGCGTGCCGGTTTCGGCGACGAAGTCGATGCCTTCATGCATCGCCCGCAAACCGGCAATCGGATCGTTGCGGTGACCAAAGGGGGAACCGAATGCCGCATCCTTGACCGGCAGCGTCGTTGGCAACAGGCGCCCCTTGACCCGCTTTTCGAGCAGGCGCGACTCGATAACCGCCAACTCGTCGGAGCGGTAATCGATGGCCGTCGCCAGGCGTTCAATTTCCCGCTGCAATTCGCCTGCCGTCATCGGTGCCGGCAAGTACGGCCCGCCCTGCCCGGCGAGCGTGCTCGGACGGGCTGCTGCCTTTTCGCCGGCCAAGCCGGAGACCCGTTCGCCGAGGCTGTCGAGCTGCAGGACCTTGGCCTGCAATTCACCCAAGCGCGTCGCCATCAACTGCAGGTTGGCGCTGACGTAATCCTGAATCTTTTGCGACTCACGCTGTTGAATCGAAAACATCAGATTTTCGACGAGCGGCAAACGAAACTGGACCGACAGCCAGGAAAAAACCGCAGAAGTCGACAGGACCATCGCAAAAAAGACCGCGAGCGCCAACAGTATGTGCCGAGGCATAATGGTGATTGTTCGCGCCGCCTTCATGTGGCGCGAGACCAGAATAATCTGCACGGAACCTCCAATGTACAAAGTGCCTGAGCAATATCTCGACAGCGACGCCGCCACCGGCCGACTGATGGTGCATGCGCGGCTCTTGCTCAAGCTTTCACGGCGCTTCGAAGCGATTGCCCCGGCGGGACTTCGCCACGCGGCATGTGTTGCCAACTACAAATCGGGGAGAGTCGTTATCCACGCCGACAACGGCGCGGTCGCCGCCAAGATTCGCCAGATGAGTCAGCGCTTGTGCGACGAGTTATCGAAAGGCGGTGCGGAGTGTAACGTCATGGAGGTAAAAGTACAACCCCGGCAAATTCCTTACCAATCAACGAGTTCAACCCAGAAGCCGCTTTCTGCAAAGGCTTGCGGCGTCCTGCGCGCAACTTCCGACAACCTGCCTCAAGGCGCCTTGCGGGATGCGCTGGAAACCCTGTTGCAGCGCGCCGCTACCAGGGAATAATGGCCAGGCGCTCGACGAACATCAGGGCGAAAACAAGTAGCGCGAAGACGATTCCATAACGGAAGAGACGCCAGCTAAAAGCCAGATAGCTGCGCTTGCCGGTCAAGGCATAAAGCACGACACCAACGCCAACGGTAATCACCAAGAGGACTGCCAGCAGGCGCAGCAGCCACATATCGGCTTAGGCCGGCTGATTCAGCCAGCGAATGACGCCGGCCGGTGCATTCTCGGCTTTTTCGAAGGTCACCAGTTCCCAGGACTCCGGGTGCTCGAGCAGTTCGCGGGCGAGCTGATTGTTCATGGCGTGGCCGCCCTTGTGCGAGGAGTAGGCGGCGAGCAGCGGGTGGCCGAGCAGGTAAAGGTCGCCGACCGCGTCGAGAATCTTGTGTTTGACGAACTCGTCGCCGTAGCGCAGGCCGTCCTGATTGAGGACGCGGAATTCGTCGAGGACGATGGCGTTTTCCAGCCCGCCGCCGAGGGCGAGGCCGTTTTCGCGCAGGTATTCGACTTCCTGCATGAAGCCAAAGGTGCGGGCGCGCGCCACTTCACGGGTGTAGGACTGTTCGGCGAAATCGATTTCGGCCTTTTGCGCCGACTTGTCGATCGCAGGATGATTGAAGACGATGGAAAAAGTCAGGCGATAGCCGTCGTAGGGTTCGAAACGCGCCCATTTGTCGCCGTCGCGGACTTCGATCGGCTGGGTGACGCGAATGAATTTTTTGGCGGCGTTCTGTTCTTCGATCCCGGCCGACTGGATCAGGAAAACGAAGGGCGACGCGGAGCCGTCGAGGATGGGTACTTCCGGCGCATCCAGATCGACCCAGGCGTTGTCGATGCCGAGGCCGGCAAAAGCCGACATCAGGTGTTCGATAGTGCCAACCTTGACTCCGTCCTTTTCCAGACAGGAGCACATGCGGGTGTCGCCGACCATGAAGGCGGCAGCGGGAATATCAACCGGTTCCGGCAGATCGACGCGACGGAAGACGATACCGGTATCCGGAGCGGCCGGACGCAGGGCCATATTGACCTTGACGCCACCATGCAGGCCAACGCCGGAGGCGCGGATGACAGTCTTGAGCGTGCGTTGCTTGAGCATGTAAGTGCTTGATTGATTGGGGAAGGCACCACATTGTAACACAACGTGACGCCACCCTTTTTCAGAGAGAGTTTTGTTACATCAATCCGCCTGTTTACGCAGGAAAGCCGGAATGTCGTAACGATCCACGCCACTGTTGGCCAGCGCTTCGACCGTCACGTTGCGCTTGTTGCGCATCACCGCCGGAATTTCCAGCTGGTTGAAGTCGATGCCCGGGCCGTTGCTGAAGGCCACCGCGTCATGCGTACCCGTTGCCTGGGCTTGCAGCACGGGCGTGTTGATGACTTCGAAGGTCTGGCGACCGCGCGCAGCAGCCGCTTGGCCGAGGCCGGTGGCGACCACGGTAACGCGCAGGGCGTCGCCCATCAGTTCGTCGTACACGGCGCCGAAAATGATGTGGGCGTCTTCGGCTGCGAAGGCCTTGACGGTGTTCATCACTTCGTTGACTTCCTTCATCTTCAGTCCGCCCTTGGCGGCCGTGATGTTGACCAGCACGCCCTTGGCGCCGGACAGGTTGACGCCTTCGAGCAGCGGCGAGGCGACGGCCTGTTCGGCCGCGATCCGGGCGCGGTCGAGGCCGGCGGCGGCGGCGGAACCCATCATGGCGCGGCCCATTTCGCCCATTACGGTGCGCACGTCTTCGAAGTCGACGTTGACCAGGCCCGGGTAGGTAATGATTTCGGCAATGCCGCCGACGGCGTTTTTCAGCACATCGTCAGCCGCCTTGAAGCAATCGTCGACATCGGCGTCGTCGCCCATGACTTCCATAAGCTTGTCGTTGAGGATGACGATCAGCGAATCGACGTGCTTGGAAAATTCAGCGATGCCGGCTTCGGCCGACTTCATCCGCTTGTTGCCTTCGAAACTGAACGGCTTGGTAACCACGCCGACGGTCAGGATACCCATTTCACGGGCGATCTCGGCAACCACCGGAGCGGCGCCGGTACCCGTGCCGCCACCCATGCCGGCCGTGATGAAGGCCATGTGGGCGCCTTCCAGGCTGGCGCGAATTTCGTCGCGGTGTTCCTGGGCAGCTTCCTGGCCCTTTTCCGGCTTGGCGCCGGCACCCAGCCCGGTCTTACCGAGCGACAGCTTGCTCGACGCCGCATTGCGGCTCAGGGCCTGGGCATCGGTATTGGCGGCGATGAATTCGACACCGTTAACACCTTCGCGAATCATGTGCTCGATGGCATTGCCGCCGGCACCACCAACCCCGAACACCTTGATGATGGTGCCGGTTTCCTCGTCTTTCTCGATGATTTCAAACATGACTACCTCCTCTGAAAAAACTGTTCAATAACAAATCAAAAATTCTTGGCAAACCAGGATTTCATGCCTTCGAAGACATCCTTGAAACCCTGCTTTTCCTGAATGTTCTGGCCGCGCTTGCGCTGGGCCTGGGCTTCGAGCAACAGGCCGTAGGACGTCGAAAACCGTGGGCTTTGCACGACATCGGCCAGGCTGCCGCTGTATTTCGGGTTGCCGAGGCGCACCGGCATATGAAAAATTTCCTCGCCCAGCTCGACCATACCCGGCATGACGCTGGCCCCACCGGTCAGCACGACGCCCGAAGACAGCACTTCCTCGAAGCCGGCGCGGCGCAGTTCGTTCTGGATCAGCTCGTAGAGTTCCTCGACTCGCGGCTGGATGACGTCGGCCAGCGCCCGGCGCGAGAGTTTGCGGCTCGGCCGGTCGTCAACGCCCGCCACATCGAGGTTTTCGGCAACATCGGCGAGTTGCGACAGGGCGCAGCCGTACTTGCACTTGATGTCCTCGGCCTCGCGGGTCGGCGTGCGCAGCGCCATGGCGATGTCGTTGGTGACCTGGTCGCCGGCGATCGGAATCACCGAGGTGTGGCGGATGGCGCCCTGGGTCCACACCGCGATGTCGGTCGTGCCGCCGCCGATGTCGATCAGGCAGACGCCGAGATCCTTCTCGTCCTCGGACAGGACGGCGTAGCTGGAGGCCAGCGGTTGCAGCACGAGGTCATTGACCTCGAGGCCGCAACGACGCACGCACTTGACGATGTTCTGGGCCGCCGAAATGGCGCCAGTGACGATATGGGTCTTGACTTCGAGGCGCATGCCGCTCATGCCGATCGGCTCGCGGATACCGTCCTGGCCGTCGATGACGAATTCCTGGGTCAGGATGTGCAGGATTTCCTGATCGGCCGGAATCGGCATCGCCTTGGCCGTTTCGATGACCCGCTCGACGTCGCTGGTCGTCACTTCCTTGTCCTTGATGGCGACCATGCCGTTCGAGTTGAAGCTCTTGATGTGGCTGCCAGCGATCCCGGTGTAGACGTCGCGCACCTTGCAGTCGGCCATCAGCTCGACTTCCTGGATGACGCGGCTGATCGTGTGCACCGTGTCCTCGATATTGACCACGACCCCCTTCTTGAGGCCGCGCGAGTCCTGCGAGCCCATGCCGATCACGTTCAGATGGCCTTCCTGGTTGATCTCGGCGACCAGCGCGACGATTTTCGACGTCCCGATGTCCAGCCCGACGACCAGATCCTTGTTATCCCTGCTCATATGCCTACTTTCCCTTCCCCTCGCTCGCGACTCGCATCGCAAAGCCGTTCGGATACCGCAAATCCACCACGGCCGGACGTACAGCCCGGTTGGCGACGGTTTCCGGATAAACCTCGATAAATCGCTGCAGACGCACGCCCACCGGCGCTTTCGGCTGCTCCCGCCCCATGTTCAACAACATCCCGCTCTCGAGCTTCAACTGCCAGGCCAGACGCGGCGACAGGATCACCTGCACCGGCTTTTCGCCGACTGCCGCGAACGAACCCACCAACTCGCCATAACGCTTCAGGACCTCGTTGGCCGTGCCCTGCGGTCCGTACAACAGCGGCAAGGTCGCCATTTCCTCGGCCCCGGCCAGCACCGCGAAGACCTCGCCGTAGCTGTTGACCAGTTCGCCACGGCCCTCGCCCCAGCGCGCCACCGGCTTGTGTTCCTCGACCCGGACCTCGAGCTTGGCCGGCCAGATGCGCCGGACATTGACCTTGCGCACCCAGGGCAGTCTTTCCAGCGTACTGCGCACGGTTTCCAGGTTCAGGCTGAAGAAGTTCCCCTTCAACGCCGAAGGCAGAATTTGTTCGACTTCCAGGCGCCGCGTATGGAGCAATGGCTCGGCAAACACCACCTGGCGCACCGGCAACGATGGCACGCGCACCAGCCAGACCGCCGCGGCGGCCAGCAACGCAGCACCGGCAACCAGCATCAGCAGGTCGGCGAGCGCGTTCAAAAGGTGCGGTTTGTTCCACATTCATCGGCTCAGTCGTTGGCGGCCAGTTCGAGCACGCGGCGCACAAGCGTCGGGTAGTCCATGCCGCTGACCCGCGCCGCCATCGGCACCAGCGAATGATCGGTCATGCCCGGAGCGGTGTTTACTTCCAGGAAATAGTGATTGCCGGCCTCGTCCATCAGGAAATCGACCCGCCCCCAGCCGCGTCCGCCGAGGATGCGGAAGGCTTCCAGGGCACCCCTACGGATTTCCACCTCCTTGGCCTCAGGCAAGCCGCAGGGACACTGGTAGCGCGTGTCGTCGCGGTTGTATTTGGCTTCGTAGTCGTACCAGTCGGTTGCCGGTTCGATCTTGATGATCGGCAAGGCCACCATGTCGTCGCCGCGGCCGATGATGCCGACCGTGTATTCGCCACCCATCACGCCCTTCTCGGCGATAACCAGCGGGTCGTACTTGGCGGCTTCGGCATAGGCGAGGTGCAGCGTGTCGCGCTCCTTGACCTTGCTGATGCCGATCGACGACCCTTCATGCGCCGGCTTGACGAAAATCGGCAGGCCGAGTTCTTCCTCGATATCGGCGAAATCCGAATCGGCATTGAGTAGCGCGTAGTCGGGGATCGGCAGCCCGGCCGCCTGCCACATCAGCTTGGTGCGGAACTTGTCCATGGCCAGCGCCGAGGCCAGCACGCCGGAACCGGTGTAGGGAATGTGCATGACTTCCAGCGCGCCCTGGATGGTGCCGTCCTCGCCATGACGACCGTGCAACGCGATGAAAGCGCGGTCATAGCCTTTCAACGCGTCGAGAGGCTGGGTGGCCGGATCGAAGGGGTGGGCGTCGATGCCCTGGCCCTGCAGCGCGGCCAGCACCCGCGAACCACTGTTCAGGGAAACCTCGCGCTCGGCGGAGGTGCCGCCGAAAAGAACTGCAACTTTGCCGAAACCGCTCATTTGAACTCCACCACCTTGCCCGGAACGGCGCCGATCGAGCCGGCGCCCATGCACAACACCACGTCGCCGTCGCGGGCGACATCCATGATCGTTTGCGGCATGGCCGCGATATCTTCGACGAACACCGGCTCGACCTTGCCGGCGACGCGCAAGGCGCGGGCCAGCGAACGGCCGTCGGCGGCGACGATCGGCGCTTCGCCGGCGGCGTAGATTTCGGCCAGCAGCAGCACGTCGGTCGTGGACAGCACCTTGACGAAATCTTCGAAACAGTCGCGCGTCCGCGTGTAGCGGTGCGGCTGGAAGGCCAGCACCAGGCGGCGGCCAGGGAAGGCGCCGCGGGCGGCGGCCAGGGTTGCCGCCATCTCGACCGGGTGATGGCCGTAGTCGTCGACCAGCGTGAAGCTGCCGCCGGCCGGCAGGGCGACTTCGCCGTAGCGCTGGAAGCGCCGACCGACGCCCTTGAACTCGGCGAGCGCCTTGATGATGGCTGCGTCGGCGACTTGCAACTCGGTGGCGACGGCGATTGCCGCCAGTGCGTTGAGCACGTTGTGCAGACCCGGCGTGTTGAGCGTGATCGACAGGCGGCTGGTCGTGCCATTGACCCGCACGCAGTCGAAACGCATCTGGCCGTCAGCGGCGACGACGTTTTCGGCGTAGAAATTGCAGCCCGGCGTCAGACCGTAGGTAACGATCTGCTTGGCGACCTGCGGCATGATGGCGCGCACGTTCGGATCGTCGGCGCAAAGCACGGCGACGCCGTAGAACGGCAGGCGGTTCAGGAATTCGACGAAAGCGCCCTTGAGGCGCTCGAAGTCGTGACCGTAGGTTTCCATGTGGTCGGCGTCGATGTTGGTGACCACCGAAAGAACCGGCGACAGGAACAGGAAGGAGGCATCCGATTCGTCGGCCTCGGCCACCAGGAACTCGCCGCTGCCCAAGCGGGCGTTGGCCCCAGCCGCATTGAGCCGGCCGCCGATGACGAAGGTCGGATCGATGCCGCCTTCGGCCAGGATGGTGGCCACCAGGCTGGTCGTTGTCGTCTTGCCATGGGTGCCGGCGATGGCGATGCCACGCTTGAGGCGCATCAGCTCGGCCAGCATCTGGGCGCGCGGCACGACCGGAATCTTGCTCTCGCGGGCGGCGGCAACTTCCGGGTTGTCGGCCTTGACCGCCGTCGATACGACCACCGCCTGGGCGCCCCGAATGTTTTCCGCGGCATGTCCAATCACCACCCGGATGCCCTCGCCTTCAAGGCGCCGGGTCGTCGCGCTGGCCGCAATATCGGATCCGCTGACCGTATAGCCAAGGTGGGCCAGCACTTCGGCGATGCCGCTCATGCCCGAGCCGCCGACGCCGACGAAGTGGATGTGTTTGACCTTGTGTTTCATTTCGCGCTCTCCGCACAAATATTCGCCACTTCTTCGGTGGCATCGGGTTTGGCCAGGCTGCGAGCCTTTTCGGCCATTTCCAGCAGCTGGCTGCGGCTGTAGTTGCGGATCAACGCAATGCTCTCCGGGGTCAATTCGGATTGCGGCAGCAGGAAGGCGCCGCCGACATTGACCAGGAATTTGGCATTGCCGGTCTGGTGGTCATCGACCGCATGCGGGAAAGGCACCAGGATGCTGGCCACGCCGGCCGCCGCCAGTTCGGCCACGGTCAGGGCGCCGGCCCGGCAGATCACCAGATCGGCCCATTCGTAGGCCCCGGCCATGTCCTCGATGAAGGAAACGCAGTGAGCCTGGACGCCGACTGCCGCATAGGCTGCCTTGAGCGCCTCGAGATGCTTTTCGCCGGCTTGGTGGACGATTTGCGGCTGATCGCTTTCGCCCAGCATGGCGAGGCCTTGCGGCACCACTTCGTTCAGCGCCTGCGCCCCCAGACTGCCGCCGATGACCAGCAGACGGAGTGCGCCTGTCCGTTCGGCAAAACGCTCGGCCGGCGGAGCGATGCGTGCAATCTCATCCCGTACCGGGTTGCCGGCCCAAATGCCCTTATTCAGGACATCTGGGAAGCCACTCACGATGCGGTCGGCAACGCTGGCCAGCACACGGTTGGCCAGCCCGGCCACCGAATTCTGTTCGTGGATGACTAGTGGCTTGTTGAGCAGCGAGGCCATCATGCCGCCCGGAAAGGTGATGTAGCCGCCCATACCGAGCACGACATCGGGCCGCACCTGGCGGATGACCTTTTGCGCCTGCCAGAAGCCGCGCAACAGGTTGAAGGGCAGCAGCAGCTTCCTGAGGATACCCTTGCCGCGCAAGGCGCTGAATTTCAGCCAGACCATTTGATAGCCGTGCTGCGGCACCAGGCGGGCCTCCATGCCATCCGGATTACCCAGCCAGACGACGTTCCAGCTGCGCTGGCGCATCTTGTCGGCAACGGCCAGCGCCGGGAAGATGTGGCCGCCGGTACCGCCGGCCATGATCATGATGGTCTTGCTCATAGTTTTCCGCCTCTCATGAGTTGCCGGTTCTCCCAGTCAACCCGCAAAAGGATCGCCATCGCCACGCAGTTGGCGAGAATGCCCGAGCCGCCGAAGCTCATCAGCGGCAGAGTCAGGCCCTTGGTCGGCAGCAGGCCCATATTGACGCCCATATTGATGAAGGACTGAACGCCGATCCAGATGCCGAGCCCCATGGCGACCAGCGCCGGATACAGGCGATCGAGCTGGACGCACTGGCGGCCGATGGCGAAGGCCCGCTGGACGACCAGCGCGAACAGCCCGATCACTGCCAGCACGCCGAAAAAGCCAAGTTCCTCGGCGATCACGGCAAGCAGGAAGTCGGTATGCGCCTCGGGCAAGTAGAACAGCTTCTCGAGGCTGCCACCGAGGCCGACCCCGAACAGTTCGCCACGTCCAAAGGCGATCAGCGAATGCGAGAGCTGGTAGCCACGCCCGAAGGCATCGGCCCAGGGGTCCATGAAACCGAAGATGCGATCGCGCCGGTAAGGCGAGACGATGATCAGCAAGGCGAAGGCAATCAACAGGCCAATGACGAGCAGGGCGAACAGCCGCGCCTTCAAGCCACCAAGGAAAAGAATGCCGATCGAGATCGAGATGATGACGACGAAGGCGCCGAAGTCCGGCTCCTTGAGGAGCAGCATGCCGACGATGGCCATCGCGCCGAACATCGGCAGGAAGGCCTGTTTCAGGTCGTGCATGACGTTGATCTTGCGCACGGTGTAATCGGCGGCGTAAAGCGCGGCGAACAGCTTCATCAGTTCCGACGGCTGCAGATTGGCAAAGCCGAGCGGCAGCCAACGGCGGGCGCCATTGACGTCACGGCCGATGCCGGGGATAAGCACGATGGCGAGCAGCACGACCCCGATCATGAACAGGTAAGGCGCATTTTTCTGCCATAGCGACAGGGGCACCTGGAAGGCAACGGCGGCCGCGACCAGGCCGATACACAGGAAAATGCCATGGCGGACCAGGTAGTAGGCCGGCTGGTGGCCGGTGAAGCGCCCGCCCTCGGCAGTTGCGATCGAGGCCGAATAGACCATCACCAGCCCGGCGAAGAGCAGGATCAAGACGCTCCACAGCAGGGCGTAGTCGATCTCGGCCACCTGGCGACGCGGGGTGTCGAGGGCGCCGATCATCATGACGACAAGCCCTTCACCGCGTCGATGAAGGCCTCGGCCCGATGCGCGTAGTTGCGGTACATGTCGAGGCTGGCGCAGGCCGGGGAAAGCAGCACGCAATCGCCGGCCATGGCCTGGGCGGTCAGCCAGCGCACGGCGGCGTCCATGTCGCCGAGAATCCGGGTCGGGACACCGCTGCCTTCGAGGGCCATGCCGATGGCGGCGGCGTCGCGGCCGATCAGGGCCACGGCACGACCATGCTTTTCCAGTGCCGGCTTGAGCGGCGAGAAATCCTGGCCTTTGCCGTCGCCGCCGAGGACGATAGCGACCTTGCGACCCATACCTTCGATGGCGGCCAGCGTGGCGCCGACATTGGTGCCCTTCGAATCGTCGACGTAAAGGACACCGGAGATTTCGGCCACGGTTTCGACACGGTGCGGCAGACCGGCGAAAGCCTTCAGCGGACCGATCAGGCGGGCCGCTTCAACGCCGACCGCTTCACAGAGAGCGAGCGCGGCCATCGCGTTGGCGGCATTGTGCAGGCCGGACAGTTTCAGGTCAGCCAGCCCGACGAGCTTTTCCTTGCCGCGCCAGATGGCACCGTCGGCATAGCCGTAATCGACGCCGCGCGGTGCCGGATTCAGGCCGAAAGTGACTAGCGTCCGCCCGCAACGGCCATTGGCCATCGACCAATCGTCGTCGCGATTCAGCACCATGATGCCCTTGCCCTGGAAGACGCGGGATTTGGCGGCAGCGTAATTAGCCAGGCTGCCGTCGTAACGGTCGAGGTGGTCTTCCGAAACATTGAGCACGGTCGCCGCCCTGGCATTCAGGTGGTGCGTCGTTTCAAGCTGGAAACTCGACAGTTCGACCACCCATACCTCGGGCAAGGCGCCAGCATCCTGGGCATCCATCAGGGCATCGAGGGCCGACGGCGAGATGTTGCCGCAGGCAATGGCCGGCACGCCGGCGCCGTTTAGCAGGTGAGCGGTCAAGGCCGTAGTAGTCGTCTTGCCGTTGCTGCCGGTGATGGCGATGAGCTGCGAAGCGGGCGCTTGGTCGCGCACGCCGGCGGCGAACAATTCGATTTCGGAAATCACCGGCACACCGGCGGCGGCGATCTCGGGTGTTGCCTTGGGCACGCCCGGCGACAGGGCGATCAGGTCAAGGCCGGCAAAAGTGGCGGCGGCGAACGGCCCGGCGATGACCTCCGCCTGCGGCGCGACGGCGGCCAGTGCCGGCAGGTTCGGCGGGTTGGCGCGCGAATCGGCAACGCGGACGAACGCGCCCTGACGATGCAGCCACTTGGCCATCGCCAGCCCGGACTCACCGAGCCCGACGACCAGAACGCGTTTTCCCTTGAGTTCCATCAGCGCAATTTCAACGACGAAAGCCCGACCAGCACGAGCATGATGGTGATGATCCAGAAGCGGACGACGACCTGCGTCTCCTTCCAGCCGGTTTGTTCGAAGTGGTGATGCAGCGGCGCCATGCGCAGGATGCGCCGGCCCTCGCCGTATTTTTTCTTGGTGTATTTGAACCAGCTGACTTGCAGCATGACCGACAGGGTTTCGACGACGAAGACGCCGCCCATGATCAACAGCACGATTTCCTGGCGAATGATCACCGCCACGGTACCGAGCGCCGCGCCGAGAGCCAGGGCGCCGACATCGCCCATGAAGACTTCGGCCGGATAGGCGTTGAACCACAGGAAGCCGAGCCCGGCCCCGGCGATCGCGCCGAGCAGGATGCAGAGTTCCCCAGCCCCCGGCACGTAGGGAATCAGCAGATATTTGGCATAGACCGCGTGGCCGGTGACGTAGGCGAACAGCGCAAAGGCCGAGGCGATCATGACGGTTGGCATGATCGCCAGGCCGTCGAGGCCGTCGGTCAAATTAACCGCATTGCTGGTGCCGACGATCACGAAATACGTCAGCGTGATGAAGCCGATGATGCCCAAGGGATAGGCGACCGTCTTGAAGAAGGGCACGATGAGCTGGGTTTCGGCGCCGGACTTGGCCGAGAAGGCGAGGAACAGCGCGGCGCCGATGCCGAGCACCGACTGCCAGAAATACTTCCACTTGGCCGACAGGCCTTTCGGATCGCGGTAGACGACTTTCTTCCAGTCGTCGTACCAGCCGACGATGCCGTAGCCGAGGGTCACGACGAGCACGGTCCACACGTATTTATTGGTCAGGTCGCCCCAGAGCAGGGTCGTGATGGCGATAGCGATCAGGATCAGCACGCCGCCCATGGTCGGCGTGCCAGACTTCACGAGGTGGGTCTGCGGGCCGTCGGCGCGCACCGCCTGGCCGATCTTCTTGGCCGCCAGCCAGCGGATCACGCCCGGCCCGGCGGCGAAGGAAATCAGCAGCGCGGTCATCGCGGCGAGCACGGTGCGCAGGGTGATGTAATTGAAGACGTTGAAAAAGCGCACGTCCTGGGCGAGCCATTGGGTCAACGCCAGCAGCATCAGTTTTTCTCCTCGGGGGTGGCCGCCACGGCCAGGGCATCCGCCACCCGTTCCATTTTCATGAAGCGCGACCCCTTGACCAGCACCGTGGTATCCGGACCGAGTTCCTTGTCGACGGCGGCAATCAGTTTTTCGACATTGCAGTAATGCTTGGCCCCCTCACCGAAGTTGCGCACCGCCTGCTGCGCGGCGTCGCCCAGGGCGAACAGGCGATCGATGCCTTGGCTCTTGGCATAGCCGCCGATTTCATCGTGATACTGGCCGCTGGCCTCGCCGATTTCACCCATGTCGCCGAGGACCAGCAGCTTGCGGCCGATGGTGGCGGCGAGCACGTCGATTCCGGCGCGGACCGAGTCCGGATTGGCGTTGTAGGTGTCGTCCAGAATTTCGGCACCCTTGTTGCCGGCGCGCCGTTGCAGACGGCCCTTGACGCCGGCGAAGCTTTCCAGCCCGGCGATCACTGCGGTCAACGGCAGACCGGCGGCGAGACAGGCGGCGGCGGCGGCTACCGCATTACGGGCGTTGTGGCGACCAGCAATGCGCAGACGGATGCTCGCCGAGCCCGCCGGGGCGCTCAATTCGAGGGCGGTTTCCAGGCCATGTTGATGCACCTTGCCGTAAACGTCGGCGGCCTGATCGACCCCGAAAGTGCAAACCGCATGCGGAGCGGCCATTTCGCGCCAGGCCTCGGCGTAGCAATCATCGGCATTGACGACTGCGATGCCGTTGGCGTCCAAGCCGCCAAAGATGCTGCCCTTTTCGCGGGCAACTTCATCGAGGTCGCCCATCCCTTCGAGGTGGGCGCGTTGGGCGTTGGTGACCAGCGCCACGGTTGGCGCGCCGATCGGAGCCAGATAGCCGATCTCGCCCGGATGATTCATACCCATTTCGATCACCGCGGCCCGGTGCCCGGCATGCAGGCCGAGCAGGGTGAGCGGCAGACCGATGTCGTTGTTGAAGTTGCCGCGCGTCGCCAGCACATCATCGCCAAACTGGGCCTTGAGGATGACGGCGATCATTTCCTTGGTCGTCGTCTTGCCGTTGGAGCCGGTGACGGCGATCACCGGCAACTGGAAACTGCGCCGCCAGGCGGCGGCGAGGCGGCCGAGTGCGAGTCGCGTATCGTCGACGATGACGGCCGTGACACCCGCCGGCAGCTTGCTTTCATCGGCCACCATCAGAGCTGCGGCGCCGCTGGCCACAGCCGGGGCAAGAAAATCGTGGGCATCGAAACGCTCACCGCGCAAGGCGATGAACAACTGCCCGGGGCCGATACCTCGGGTATCGGTGGAGACACCGGACACGGCGAGGTCCGGGCCGGTCAGGCGGCCATCGACCGCTACAGCAACTTGCGAGAGCAGCCAGTTCATACGGCCTTTCCCTCCTGTGCGGAGCGACGCAGGGCCAACGCGGCCTGCGCCTGCTCGATATCGGAAAATGGGGTGCGGACGCCGCTCACCTCTTGATAGGTTTCGTGGCCTTTGCCGGCAAGCAGGATCACATCGCGGGCATCGGCTTCGCATACCGCCCGGCGGATGGCCACGGCCCGGTCGACTTCGACTTCGGCATGCGTCATGCCAGCCAGGATGTCGTCAATGATGGCCTGCGGCACTTCGCTGCGCGGGTTGTCGCTGGTCACCAGCACGCGGTCGGCCTTCTGCTCGGCGACGCCGCCCATCAGCGGACGCTTGCCCTTGTCGCGATCGCCGCCGCAACCGAAGACGACGCACAGGCGACCGCCACGCGGGGTGACGACATCGCGCAGGGCGGTCAGCGCATTGTCCAGCGCATCCGGCGTATGCGAGTAATCGACGACGACAAGCGGTTCGCCATTCCCGCCGACACGCTCCATGCGGCCGGGCGGCGGGGTCAGTTCGGAGAGGCGGCGCACGACTTCCTGGACCGAGACGCCAGCATCGTGCAGGACGGCAGCGACGGCGAGCAGGTTGGAGATGTTGTAGCGGCCGACCAGCCCGGTATCGACCGTGCCCCGGCCATTCGGCAGAATCAGGGTGAAACGCTGGCCGAAAGGGGTATCGACCAAGTTTTCGGCGCGGACATGGGCCGGAAAATCGCGGCGCGGCTCGCCGATAGCATAGCCCAGCACACGCATGGCGGTCGTCTCGCGCACCAGTTTCAGGCCGAATTCATCGTCCAAGTTGATGATCGCCGTGCGCAGCCGCGGCCAGGCGAAGAGCCTGGCCTTGGCGGCGGCATAGGCATCCATTGTGCCGTGATAGTCGAGGTGGTCGCGGGTGATGTTGGTGAATACCGCGACATCGACGCGCGCCCCGTTCAGCCGGCCTTCCTGGATGCCGATCGAACTGGCCTCGAGGGCGCAGGCGACTGCGTGCTCGGCGCGGAAGCGGGCGAGGTAGCGCATCAGGGTCGTCGCTTCCGGGGTCGTGAAACCGGTATCGACCAGACCATCCGGAAAGCCGGCGCCCAAAGTGCCGATGATGGCGCAGGGTTTCGGATAGGCGCTGGCAATGCACTGACTGATCGTCGTCTTGCCATTGGTCCCGGTGATCGCGATCAGCGACAGGCCTTCGCTGGGGTGGCCATAGACGGCATGGGCGAGCGGCCCGGCCAGAGGACGCAGGGCGTCGACCGCCAGGTTGGGAACTTGCCAGCCGGCATTCCAGGCGAATTCGCCACCCGGTTGCCAGGCTACGGCTACCGCCCCGCGGGCAATGGCATCGCCGATATAACGGCGACCATCGGCCAGATCACCGGGGTAGGCGAGGAAGAGATCGCCGGCCTGGACCTGGCGACTGTCGTCGGCGACACCACTCTGTTCGATGCCGAGCGCGGCGAGACGGTCGAGAATTTCGCGTGGTGTGCTCACAAGCTGCCCTTCCCCAGCGCTGCCTCAGCCACCTGGATCGGCGCATCCGGCACGATACCCAGGGTGCGCAGGGCGCCACCGGTAATCTGCGAGAAGGCCGGACCGGCGACATCGCCGCCGTAGTGGGCGCCGCCGGTCGGCTCGTCGATCATCACGGCGACGACCAGGCGCGGATCGCTGATCGGCGCGATACCGACAAACGAGGCAATGTACTTGCGGGCATAGACCCCGCCTTCAATCTTGTAGGCGGTACCGGTCTTGCCGCCGACCCGATAGCCGGGAACCCGCGCTTTCGGCGCCGTACCTTCCGGCTGGACGGCCATTTCGAGCATCGCCCGCACTTCGCGCGAGGTCTGCGGCGAGAAGACGCGGACTCCACGTACCGGTGCGTCTTCGAGGCGAATCAGCGACAGCGGCATCAGCTCGCCATCGTGTGCGAAGACCGTGTAGGCCCGCGCCAGTTGAACCAGGCTGACGGCAATGCCGTGACCGTAGGACATCGTTGCCTGCTCGATCGGGCGCCAGTTTTTCCAGGGCCGCAGGCGGCCATTGACCTCGCCCGGAAAGCCGAGGTTGGGCATCTGGCCGAAGCCGACGCTGTCGAACATTTCCCACATTTCCTGCGGCGGGAAGCCGAGGGCGATCTTGGCCGTGCCGACGTTGGAGGATTTCTGGATGACCTGGGCCACGGTCAGCGCGCCATGCGGGTGGGCATCGGAGATGGTCGCGCTGCCGATGGTCAGTCGCCCCGGCGCACAATTGATTATGGTATCGAAGCGCACCTTGCCCCTTTCCAGTGCCAAGGCTGCTGTAAACGGCTTCATCACCGACCCCGGTTCGAAGGTGTCGGTGATTGCCCGGTTGCGCAGCTGGGCTCCTGAGAGATGCTGGCGATTGTTCGGGTTATAAGTCGGCCAGTTGGCCAGTGCCAGGATTTCGCCGTTGCGGGTGTCGATCACGATGGCACCACCAGCCTTGGCTTTGTTACTTTCGACTGCTGCCTTCAGATGGCTGTAGGCCAGATACTGGATCTTGGAATCGAGGGCGAGGCGGATTTCCTTGCCATCCTGCGGCGGCTTCAAAGCCCCGACGTCCTCGACGATATTGCCGCGCCGGTCGCGAATCACGGTCCGCGCCCCGGGACGGCCGAGCAGGCTCTGCTGGAAGGCCAGTTCGACCCCCTCCAGACCCTTGTCGTCCACGCCGGTAAAGCCGACGATATGGGCCGTCATGTCGCCGGTCGGGTAATAGCGGCGGTATTCCTTTTCGTTATGCACGCCAGGCAGCTTCAGCGCCGCGATGCGGTCGGCCGTCTCCGGCGGCACTTGGCGCTTAACGAAGACGAAGGTCTTGTCCGAGGCGATCTTGCCGTCAAGTTCGCGCACACTCATTTCGAGGAGGGCGGCGAGTTGCCGCTTCTGCGGTGCGTCCATGGTCCGCGCATCGCCGGGAATGGCCCAGATCGACTTCATCGGTGTAGACACGGCCAGCATGTCGCCATTGCGGTCGGTAATCTTGCCCCGCGAGGCGGAGACTTCGATGTCGCGGCGATAGCGCGAGTCGCCCTTCTCTTGCAGGAAATCGTTATTGATCACTTGCAGATAGAAGCCGCGCGCCACCAGGGCCAGAAACGCCACCATTAACAACAGGCCGACCGTGCGCGAACGCCAGCCCTGCAGCGCCAGTTGCAGCACCGGGCTTTCCGTAAAGCGATGGCCTCGTTGCGGGCGGCGGCGAACGACCATCAGTGGCCCGCCTTTTTGAGCGGGCCCGGGACGGATGGCGGCACGACACGGCCGATCGCATCGGGCGTCACCATGTGCAGGCGGTCGCGGGCGATCTTCTCGATCCGCGGATGGGTGGCCCAGGTCGACATTTCAAGCTGCAACTGGCCATATTCGACGTCGAGCTGACGTGCCCGCTCCTGCTCCCCTTCCAGGGCCTGAAAGAGCTTGCGCGCGCGGTGCTGGGAGGTCACCACACCAAGCGCGCAAATCACGACAATCAGCAGGAGGATCATGTTGAAACGGACCATTACAGTTTTTCAGCCACACGCATCACGGCACTGCGCGCCCGCGGATTGGCAGCGACTTCCGCCGCCGACGGCTTTAGTTGCTTGCCGATCAGGCGCAGCTTGGGCTTTGGCAACTGGTCCGCACGCAAGGGCAGGCCCTTGGGCAGATCGTCGGCGTTGGCCTGGGAGCGCATGAAGTTCTTGACGATACGGTCTTCCAGCGAATGAAAGCAGATCACGACCAGCCGCCCGCCCGGCTTGAGCAGCTCAAGTGCCTGCGGCAGGGCTATCTCCAGCTGGCGGAGCTCTTGATTGATATGAATCCGTAGAGCTTGAAAGCTGCGCGTCGCCGGGTCCTGCCCTGGCTCACGGGTGCGCACGGTCTCGCGTACGAGGGCCGCGAACTGAGCTGTTGTGACAATAGGTTGTTCGAGCCGAGCAGCCACAACCTTCTTTGCAATCTGGAAAGCAAACCGTTCTTCGCCATAGTTTCTAATGACCTCCGTAATGTCCCTTATATCGGCCCGCGCCAGCCACTCGGCCGCCGTCTCGCCCTGCGTCACATCCATCCGCATGTCGAGCGGCGCATCGTGGCGAAAGCTGAAGCCGCGCCCCCCGTCGTCGATTTGCGGCGACGACACCCCTACATCAAACAGAATTCCATCGATCTCCCGCACGCCAGCCTCTTCTGCCGCCTCGGCAATTTCGCCGAAGGCGCGATGGACCAGTTGAAACCGGGAATCGTTGATCGTCGCCCCCGCGGCGATCGCCTGCGGATCGCGGTCGAGAGCGACCAGGCGGCCCTTCTCGTTGAGCACGGAAAGGATCAGCCGGCTGTGGCCGCCGCGACCGAAGGTGGCATCCATATAGGCACCTTCGGCCTTGATCGCCAGCGCTTGAACCGCCTCTTCGAGCAGCACCGTGACGTGGGTGCCACCCTGGGTCACAGCACCAGATCTCCAAAGCCCGGCGGCAGATCGCCGGAAAGCGCCTCCGCTGCCAGATCGTTCTGCTGTTTCCAGCCGGCCTCGCTCCAGATTTCGAAATGGCTGCCCATTCCGACCAGGTAGACCGTCTTTTCCAGATGGGCGTACTCGCGCAGCTCCGGGGCGACCAGGATGCGGCCGGCCGAATCGAGCTCTTCCGTACGGGCGTTACCGACCAGGACGCGCTTGATCGAGGCGGCGCGGGTATCGAGGCTGGAAGCCTTGAGAATCTGGTCGCGAATCGGCTGCCAGGCCGGCGAGGGATAAAGCAGCAGGCAGCGATGCGGGTGCGCGGTCAGCACGAGCGAGCCTTCGGCGGCGGCGAGCAGGGGCTCGCGGTGCCTTGCCGGTATGGCAAGACGCCCCTTGGCATCTAGACTCAGCGCAGTCGCCCCTTCGAACATCCCTCGTCTCGCTCCTCGTTTACCCACTTTTCAACACGTTTTCCCACTTTAGAACATCAACACCCCACAGTCAATAGAGGAATTTGTAATTTCTACTTACACAACAAGGACTTACAGATCGTTGCTATTGTGATTTTTGAGAAAATTTTTCCTTAAAAATCAAAGGCGACCAAATGGACACTTAAAGTGACTTATAAGGAGTTATGTGGATTTGTGGGGAGCCGCCACCGGCATGCCATCGTGGTATTTTCTTCACCCACGACCGAGGGTGTTTTGGGCTCGATCCGGCCTCCGGAAGCCGATCCCGGAAACGACAAGGGCAGCCGAAGCTGCCCTGTTATTGCGAAACGCCGGCCGGTTTACCGGACCTGACCAAGTTTCTGCTCGATTCGGGCGAGCGGCATGGCTCCGGGCACCCGTTCGCCATCGCCGAAGAACATCGTCGGTGTGCCTGAGATGTTCAGTTTGCGGCCGTACTCCTGATTTTTGCCGACCGCCGAGGTATCGCAGTCTTCCTTGCCAGCCGGCGCCTTGCCATCGACCATCCAGTCGTTCCAGGCTCTGGCACGATCGGCCGAGCACCAGATCTGCTTCGACTTGCGTACCGAGTCTTCTGAGAGAATGGGATAGAGGAAGGTGTAGATCGTGACGTTCTCCAGTTTCTGGATATCCTTAGCCAGCCGTTTGCAGTAACCGCAATTGGGGTCCTCGAAGGTTGCCAGCACGCGCTTGCCGTCGCCGCGCACCTGCTTGATGGCCCTTTCCAGCGGCAGGTCGCCGAACTTGATCGCGGTCAGTTTGCGCATGCGCTCTTCGGTGACGTTCTTCATGGTCTTGCCATCGATCAGCGGACCAACGATGAACGCGGTTGCCTTTTCGTCGGTGTAGACGATATTGCCCTCGGAGAACACTTCATACAAGCCGAGATAGCCGGCCTTGGTCACACTCTCGACCTTGGCGCCGAGCTTGGCCTCCATCGCCTTCTTGACATCCGCCTCGTCGGCCGCAGCCGCACCGGTCAATGTCAGCAGCACAAGCGGCAACAGTTTTCTCAACATGCAATTCTCCTAAAGGGCACCCAGTGCGTAGCGCACCAGGACATTTTTTATGAAGGGCAGACCATTGGTCAGATTCAGACCCATATTACGAATGGTGCGCAGGCCGGGCGTCGCTTCCCGAAACAGACGGCGCAGGCCGTCCGTCGTGGTCTGCATCAAGAACGTTTCTTCCTTGCGCGCCCGCTGATAGCGCTGCAACAGGCGTTCGTCGCCGATATCCTGCCATGGCTGGGTGGCTGCAAGCAGGGCAGCGAGTTCCTTCGCATCCTGAAAACCGAGATTGATCCCGTGCCCCGACAGCGGATGAATGCCGTGCCCGGCGTCGCCCACCAGCGCCAGACGCGGCGCCACCGTCTGCGGCACCCGCATCAGGCGCAACGGAAAGGCAACTGCCGGCGTCAGCAACTCAAGCCCGCCCAGGATACGGGATCCGGCCTCGGCCACCCGATCGCACAACTGTTCCGGCGCCAAGGCGCACAGTGCATCGGCGTTTTCATCCGGAGTGGACCAGACGATGGATATGCGGTTCCCGGGCAGCGGCAGATAGGCCAGCACCCCGTCGTCGCGAAACCACTGATAGGCAATATTGCGATGCGGCTTTTCGGTCGAAAAATTGGCAACCACGCCTTTTTCGCCGTAGGGCGTATTGATCGCCGCCAAGCCCGCCGCCTGGCGGACCCAGGAATCGCGACCATCGGCCCCGACCAGCAGCTTGGCGGAAAGCACGGTGCCGTCGCCCAACTGCAGAATCGCCGCATCGTGACGAAACTCGAGCTGGGCCGGACTGGCCGGGCAGAACAGAGTCAGGTTACCCTGGCGCTTGGCGCTCTCCCACAGTTCGCACGCCATCAATGACGACTCGATGATCCAGCCGAGCTCCGAAACTCCGGTATCGAAGGCCGAAAACGCCAGCGCTCCGCCCGCGTCACCGGCAATCTGCATGGCCCGGATGGGCGCCATACGGCTCGCATCGAGATGTTTCCAGGCGCCGATCGCTTCGAGGAAAGCAGCGTTTACCGGACTGATCGCGTAGATTCGCGCGTCCCAGCCTGCGGCGGCCCGCGGCGGCTGGTTATCCACCAGGGCGATGCGCAATCGGGTGTCGCGCAAGGCCGTGGCCAGACTGGCGCCGGCCAGTCCGCCACCGACGATGATCAGGTCAAATTGTTGCATAACGGCAATTATGCCGCCTCAACGAAATCAAACAAAACGATCAGGCGGGATTTCCGCCGGTGGGCGGCTTGTTCTGGCGCGGACGACGGTTATTGTTGTTGGTGCGCGGACGATGCTTCTTCTGCGGCTGTCCGGCACCGCCACCGCCCCCGGGCTTGCCGTGGGACATGGGACCGCGACCAGGCGTGCCGCTCGGCTCGTTTCCGGAAATACGGTTGCCGGGTGCCAGCTGGATTTCCAGCTCGATGATCTCATCCCATTGTTCATCGGTGCGATCACGCTCCGGAATGGACAACAAGTCACGCAGGCGTCGACGATTGTCGTTGGGCGGAGCCACAACGGGCGGATTTTCAGGCGGGGTTTCGGGGTTCGAGGTGTTCATCGCAAATTAAAAAGCGGAGCCCGCTATGCACGGACCCCGCATAGAGTAAGCCAAATTATTTCTTTTTGGCAGCGGACTTCTTGGCGGCCACGGAGGCCTTGAAGGCAGTACCAGCGGTGAATTTCGGCACGGTGGTCGCCGGAATCTTCAACGTGGCGCCGGTTTTTGGGTTCTTGCCGGTGCGCGCGGCGCGCTTCGCGGACTTGAATGTGCCGAAACCAACGAGCGTGACAGACTCCCCCAGGGTAACCGTCTTGACGACCGCCCCAATGATGGCTGACAGAGCCTTGTCGGCAGCAGCCTTGGTAATACCAGCTTCTTTTGCAGCAACTTCGACCAGCTCGGATTTATTCATCTAAGTGCCTCCTGTTACCTGAGTTTGATTAAGAAAACTGGCCGTTGGAACGGCAGCACGGTAAAAGTAGCACACCTTTTTGAATATGTGTTGCCCCGGAAAGGCTTTATTCATGCGCCTTGCAAGAAATTTTGTGGTTTTTCGCATGGCGCTGCGCGGGGCAATCCAGAAAAGAGAACCCCGGCCAGAGGCCGGGGCATGTTCATGCTACGGAAATAGGCTTACTTCTTCTCGTCGGACGCTGCCGCCTCGGCCGCCTTCTCGCCATGTGAAATAGCCGGCGCACCTTCATTCTGCTTGCCAATATGCTGGTCGATCGCTGGCAACTGGTGCGCGATGCCCTTGTGGCAGTCGATACAGGTCTTGCCCTCGGTGAAAGCCACCGGGTGCATGCGGGCCGCACGGTTGCCCTGCTCGGTATAGTCCATGTAGTCGTAGCGGTGGCAGTTGCGGCACTCCTGCGAGTCGTTCGCCTTCATCCGCTTCCATTCGTTCTGGGCAAGCTGGCCGCGTTTGGCGTTGAACTTCTCCGGCGTATCGATGGTACCGAGTATCTTGTGGAACACCTCGTTGGACGCCTGGATCTTGCGGATCATCTTCGGCCCCCATTCCTTGGGCACATGGCAGTCCGGGCAGGTCGCACGAACCCCGGTGCGGTTGGTGTAATGCACGGTGTTCTGATATTCGCGGAAGACGTTTTCCTCCATCTCGTGGCAGGAAATACAGAAAGCCTCCTTGTTGGTAGCCTCCAGCGCCCAATTGAAGCCCCCCCAGAAGACGACGCCGGCGACGAACAGCAGCAACGCCGTAACCAGGCCGATGCGCTTGACCCAGGCGGGCACAAATTTTTCGAGACTCATCATTCCCCCTTTTTGGCAGCCGGTTTATAGGTATTGGCAACGAGCGGCTTGGCATCGAACTGCGGCACATGGCATTGCATGCAGAAGTAGCGGCGCGGCGAGATATTGGATTGTTTCTTGTCTTCGCGATCCAGATAGTGCGATTTGGCAACCTTGGTCGCTCCGGTTTCATCGGCGCGTTCCTTGGAGTGACAATCCATACACTTGTTGAAGTTCTGAGTAATGTTGTAACCCTTGATGCTGTGCGGGATCAACGGCGGCTGTTTCTGGAAATTCCGGGGAATGGTTTCCTGATCCTTTTCAGGCCGGAACATGTCGACCTTCGAATTCCCCTCGATTGTCACGTTACCGATTTCGTTGACCAGTTTTTCCTGCGCGCCGACGCCACTCACTCCCGAGAGGAGTACAGCGGCCGCCAGCACCAGAGCAGGGATAAATTTCATGGTTTCTTACCTCCGATGGACGGCCGGATTGCTCCGGCCGCTTATTCGTTCATTTGTTTGGCACTGCGCGGCGTCAGGCCCGTGTCACCTTGACGGCACACTTCTTGTAATCGGTTTCTTTCGAAATCGGGCAGGTCGCATCCAGCGTCAACTTATTGACCAGGCGGCCAGCGTCGAAGAACGGAATAAAGACTAGGCCGCGCGGCGGCTTGTTGCGACCGCGAGTTTCGACACGCAACTGAATTTCGCCACGGCGCGAAGCCACCTTGACCTCCATGCCACGCTGCAGTCCACGCGCCTTGGCGTCGTCCGGATGCATGAACACCACGGCATCCGGGAAAGCCTTGTAGAGTTCGGGGACGCGGCGAGTCATGGTGCCGGTGTGCCAGTGCTCAAGGACGCGACCGGTGGACATCCAAAGGTCGAAATCCTTATCCGGAACCTCGGCAGCCGGCTGGTAAGGCAGCGCGAAGATCACTGCCTTGCCGTCCTTGTGGCCGTAGAACTTTACGCCCTCGCCCTTCTTGACGTAAGGATCGTAGCCTTCGCGGAAGCGCCATAGCGTTTCCTTGCCCCCAACTACCGGCCAGCGCAGGCCGCGAGCCTGGTGATAGGTTTCGAACGGCGCCAGGTCATGGCCGTGGCCGCGACCGAAGGCGGCGTATTCCTCGAACAACCCCTTCTGCGCGTAGAAACCGAGGAGCTTGGCTTCGTCGTTGTCGAAGCCGGGCTGGATTTCCGTGGCCTTGAACTTGTTAACCACGCCGTTGGCGAACAGCGCGTCATACATCGTCTTGCCCTTGAGCTTCGGCGCCTTGGCCAGCAGTTCTTCCGGCCAGACTTCCTCCATCTTGAAGCGCTTGGCGAACTCGATCAGCTGCCAGAGGTCGGAACGTGCCTCGCCCGGCGCCTTGACCTGCTGCCGCCAGAACTGCGTGCGGCGCTCGGCATTGCCGTAGGCGCCTTCCTTCTCGACCCACATCGCGGTCGGCAGGATAAGGTCGGCTGCCATTGCCGAAACTGTCGGGTAGGGGTCGGAGACGACGATGAAGTTCTCCGGCTTGCGCCAGCCCGGATAGAGCTCCTCGTTGATGTTGGGACCGGCCTGCATGTTGTTGTTGCACTGCTGCCAGTAGAAATTGACCTTGCCGTCCTTCAGCGCCCGCGCCATGGCCACCGCGTGGAAACCGACCTTGTCGGGGATGGTGCCTTCCGGCAGCCCCCACAGCTCTTCGGTGTGCTTGCGGTGCTCGGGATTGGTGACGACCATGTCGGCCGGCAGACGATGCGAGAAGGTACCGACTTCGCGCGCCGTGCCGCAGGCAGACGGCTGGCCGGTCAGCGAGAACGGGCTGTTGCCTGGCTCGGAAATCTTGCCGGTCAGCAGGTGGATGTTATAGACGAGGTTGTTGGCCCAGGTGCCACGGGTATGCTGGTTGAAGCCCATGGTCCAGAACGAGACGACCTTGATCTTCGGATCGGCATAGAGCTCGGCCAGCGCCTTGAGGTCCTTCTGGGCGACGCCAGACAGCTTGGAAACCTTCTCGACTGTGTAGTCGGCGACGAATTTCTTGTATTCCTCGAAGGTGATCGCTTCGGACTTGCCGGTATCGCCCTTCGGCTTGCCGTCGGCACCAGGATAACCATTGCTGGTCGCATCCTTTTCCAGGGCATGCGTCGGGCGCAGGCCATAACCGATGTCGGTGGCGCTCTTCTTGAAATTGATGTTCTTGTCGACGAAAGCCTGATTCACCTTTCCGTTCTGGATGATGTAGTTGGCGATGTAATTGAGGATCGCCAGATCCGTCTGCGGCGTGAAGATCATCGGGATGTCGGCCAGCTCGTAGGAGCGGTGCTCGAAAGTCGAGAGCACGGCAACCTTGACGTTCTTTGAGGACAGCTTGCGGTCGGTGATCCGCGTCCAGAGAATCGGATGCATCTCGGCCATGTTCGAGCCCCAGAGCACGAAGGCGTCGCCATGCTCGATGTCGTCGTAGCAGCCCATCGGCTCGTCGATGCCGAAGGTGCGCATAAACCCGGCAACAGCCGAGGCCATGCAGTGGCGGGCATTGGGATCGAGATTGTTGGTGCGGAAGCCGGCCTTCATCAGCTTGGCGGCAGCGTAGCCCTCCCAGACCGTCCATTGGCCGGATCCGAACATCGCCAGGCCGTTCGGCCCCTTGGCCTTCAAGGTCGCCTTGGCCTTCTCTTCCATGATGTCGAAGGCCTGTTTCCAGGAAATCGGCGAAAAATCGCCGTTCTTGTCGTACTTGCCATCCTTCATGCGCAACAGCGGCGTCTTCAGGCGGTCGCTGCCGTACATGATCTTGGAGAGGAAATAGCCCTTGATGCAGTTCAGACCGCGATTGACCGGCGCATCCGGGTCGCCTTGGGTGGCCACGACGCGGCCGTCCTGGGTACCGACCAGCACGCTGCAGCCGGTGCCGCAAAAGCGGCAGGGCGCCTTGTCCCAGCGAATTTCGTCCTTCTGCGGTGCTGCCACTGCGCTGGCCGCCGGCAAGCCGGCTGCCGAAATGGCCGCTGCTGCTGCGTTGGCCTTGATGAAATCCCGTCGATTGAGCTTCACGCCTCTACCTCCTCGGTATCTGACTCGTCGCCGCTATATTGATAAACCATGGCTACCGATGCGACGCCGGGAAGACCATGCAAAGCCACGTAACTGTCCGCAGCCGAATTCGTATCGTCGTCTTCCAGCGTGACGACCACCTTACCTTCCGGGGTACGGGCATGAATCTCCACCCCCGGCAACTGGAGCAACGCGGCACAGGCCTCCTCGAGGCGTGCTGGAGCTATGTACAAAATGGCACTGGAGATATTCATCCGGCCTGATCCTCCTGGACGATTTGCAGTCAAGAGCTGCTATGGATGGCAATGATCCGCATCCTACCCCCCAAAGACTTGATTTGTATCAAGCAGATACCGCTGACAGGAGGCACCTAGTTCGAATGAGAGGAGATGGCTAGTTCTTTGTAACTAGGTGATAGGGAGCCAGCTTCCTGGACGCAATGACAGAATAGCCAATCTCTATTCTGTTTATTTGTTCAATCAATTGGTCCAATTAGGCAGCGATACTTAATATGGCGTTGTGTTCAATTTCTAACCACCAGGAGAAACCCAGATGTCGATCATCAATTCCCAAATCAAACCGTTCAAGGCAACCGCTTTTCACAACGGCAAGTTCGTTCCCGTTTCCGAAGCCGACCTCAAGGGCAAGTGGTCCGTCTTCTTCTTCTACCCCGCCGACTTCACCTTCGTTTGCCCCACCGAACTCGGCGACATGGCCGACGTCTATCCGGAGTTCAAGAAAATCGGTGTCGAGGTGTACTCCGTGTCGACCGACACCCACTTCACCCACAAGGCCTGGCACGACACCTCCGACACCATCAAGAAGATCACCTACCCGATGATCGGCGACCCGACCGGCGCCATCACCCGCAACTTCGACGTGATGATCGAGGAAGAAGGCCTGGCCCTGCGCGGCACCTTCGTGGTCAATCCTGAAGGCGAAATCAAGGTCGCCGAGATTCACGACCTGGGCATCGGCCGCGACGCTTCCGAACTGCTGCGCAAGATCAAGGCAGCCCAGTACGTAGCCTCCCACCCCGGTGAAGTCTGCCCGGCCAAGTGGCAGGAAGGCGACGCCACCCTGGCCCCGTCGCTGGACCTGGTCGGCAAGATCTAAGGCAACGCTGAACCCCGTCGCTCCCGCCCGGAGCGGCGAGGATTTCAACGCAAAGCCGGCCCTCTCCGGCTTTCCAATGAAATTCTGAACCGGGAGCAAGACATGCTTGACGCCAACATCAAAACGCAACTCAAGGCCTACCTCGAAAAGCTGCAACGCCCGATCGAACTGGTCGCCTCGCTCGACGACAGCGCCAAGGCCGAGGAAATGCGCGGCCTGCTGGTCGACATCGCCGCACTCTCGAGCCAGGTCAGCCTGCGCGAAAACGGTAGCGCCACGTTGCGCCCCTCTTTTGCTATCGGCCTGCCCGGCGAAACGCCGCGCATCCACTTTGCCGGCATCCCGATGGGCCACGAATTCACCTCGCTGGTTCTCGCCCTGCTGCAGACCGGCGGCCATCCGCCCAAGGTAGACGCCGAAGTCATCGCACAGATCAAGGCCCTGCCCGGCAGCTTCCGGTTCGAGACCTTCATCTCGCTGTCCTGCCACAACTGCCCGGACGTCGTGCAGGCCCTGAACCTGATGGCTGTGCTCAACCCTGGTGTGACCAGCACGATGATCGACGGCGCGATGTTCCAGGGCGAAGTCGAGCGTCGCAAGATCATGGCCGTGCCGACCGTTTTCCTGAATGACGCCGAGTTCGGCGCTGGTCGGATGACGATCGAGGAAATTATCGCCAAGCTCGACACCGGCGCCGCCGCCCGCGATGCCGAAAAAATCAATGCCAAGGAAGCCTATGACGTGCTGGTCGTCGGCGGCGGACCGGCCGGCGCTTCGGCCGCCATCTACGCAGCCCGCAAGGGCATCCGCACCGGCCTTATGGCGGAGCGTTTCGGCGGCCAGGTCATGGACACGCTGGCCATCGAGAATTTCATCTCGGTGAAGGCCACCGATGGCCCGAAGCTGGTCATGGGCCTAGAGGAGCACGTCAAGGATTACGAGGTCGACGTCATGAATCTGCAACGCGCCGCCAGACTGATTCCCGGCGACCTGATCGAGGTGCAACTGGAAAACGGCGCGACGGTGAAGAGCAAGTCAGTGATTCTGGCCACCGGTGCCCGCTGGCGCGAAATGAACGTGCCCGGCGAGCAGGAATACCGCGGCAAAGGTGTCGCCTACTGCCCGCACTGCGACGGCCCGCTGTTCAAGGGCAAGCGCGTCGCGGTGATCGGCGGCGGCAACTCGGGCGTCGAGGCGGCGATCGATCTGGCCGGCATCGTCGGCCATGTCACGCTCCTCGAATTCGACAGCAAGCTGCGCGCCGATGCCGTGCTGCAGCGCAAGCTGGCCAGCCTGCCGAACGTGACGGTGATCACCAGCGCCCTGACCACCGAAGTCAGCGGCAATGGCGAGAAGGTCGACGGTCTGCTCTACAAGGAGCGCAATACCGACGCGGTCAAGCGCATCGACCTCGAAGGCATCTTCGTGCAGATCGGCCTGTTGCCCAACACCGATTGGCTGAAAGGCACACTTGAATTGTCTCAACGCGGCGAGATCGAGATCGACGCCAAGGGCCAGACCTCGGTGCCCGGCGTGTTCGCGGCCGGCGACTGCACGACGGTGCCTTACAAGCAGATCATCATCGCCATGGGCGCCGGCGCCACGGCCTCGCTGAGCGCCTTCGACCACCTGATCAGGAGCTCGGCCCGGCCTGAAGCCAAGCTGGAACCTTTTGGCATATCCTTGCCTCTGAAGTTAACTCCGGCTGCTGCCGGAGTTAACAATTACAGCCAAGGAGACGCTCATGAAACTATTTCTGAAAGCCGGCGCTTGTTCCCTGTCGCCGCACATCGTGCTCGAAGAGTCCGGCCTGCCCTACGAAACCGAAGCCGTCGATCTCAAGACCAAGGTCACGGCCAGCGGCGCCGACTACTGGGCAATCAATCCCAAGGGTTATGTGCCCGCCCTGCAACTGGACAGCGGCGAGGTGCTGACCGAAGGGCCGGCCATCGTCCAGTATCTGGCCGATCAGGTGCCGGAAAAGAAACTGGCCCCGGCCAACGGCACGCTGGAACGCTATCGTCTGCAAAGCTGGCTGACCTTCATTGGCACCGAGCTGCACCGCTCCTTCAGCCCCTTCTTCAATCCCGCCAGCAGCGACGACTGGAAGGCTGCCGCCTTGGGCAACCTGGAGCGCCGCCTGGACTACGTAAATACCCAGCTGGCCGGCAAATCATACCTGCTCGGTGAAAACTTCAGCGTCGCCGACGCCTATCTGTTCACCGTCCTGAACTGGACAAAATTCGTCAAGCTCGATCTCGCCCGCTGGCCCAACGTGGCCGTCTATCACGCCCGCGTCGGAGCCCGGCCGGCCGTACAGGCTGCACTGAAAAGTGAAGGCCTGGCCTGAGAACGCTCAGTGCGCTGGCGGCACCGTCAGCGTGTAGGCGACGTCTTCGGAAACAACCATATCCATCAGTGCGTCCATAAAGCCCTCGTCGACCTCATTCGTCCAGGTGCCCTCGATATCATCCGTCACCATCGGCTCGAAGGTAAGGTCCAGATACTGACCGTTTCCCATGCTCAGGATATCGATGCCATCCGAGGTCTTCGCCAGTTCCCAATCGTCCGGGACTTCCATTTCGAGCTTGATCGTAACCGTCACATTCTTCATTTCAGCAATCTCCTGTCAGTGATCGTCAGAGGGCAGCAAATGGCGAATGGTTCGCGACAGCATGCCATTTCCGCCGGCGTAAACGGAAAAACCCGCTGACGAATCAGCGGGTTCCCGTGTTTCTGGTGGTGATGGGCAGAATTGAACTGCCGACCTGTGGGTTATGAAAACCTTACACAATACTTTTTTCCACTGATTAGGGCGCGCTTGATAGCAGCCCGCCACCTTGGCCGACAAGATTTCCGGAAGGGTTTTCCCGCCGAAAAATTTTAAGCACTGAAACCTGCCCAAGGGAGCGCATCATTGAAGCTACAGGCGCGCCCGGACCAGAACTGGACCAGACGCCGCCCGGTCCTGGCTTGAGGTGCCCCCGGATTTAGTGCCAAGGGCGTTTTAGTAAAAGTCCTTGGTTTGCACTTCTAAAGACATCCTTTCCCGACAGAATCATCGGGATCACTGGATCGATGCTTGGCCGCAAACTCTGCCGGCGTCAGGTAGTCCAGTGAGCTATGCGGCCGATGCTGGTTGTAGTCTCGGCGCCAAGCGGCAATCAGGATACGAGCCTGGGGCAGGCTCGTAAACCAATGGTCGTTCAGGCACTCATCCCGGAACCGGCCATTGAAGCTCTCGATGAACGCATTCTGCGTCGGTTTGCCCGCCTGGATCAGCTTGAGCTGCACGCCGTGCTGGTAGGCCCATTGGTCTAATGCCTTGCCAGTGAATTCTGGCCCCTGGTCAGTCCGGATCGCCTTGGGATAGCCCCTGAAACGAGCCGCCTGATCGAGCACACGGGTCACGTAATGTCCTGATATTCCGAAATCAACGGCGAGATCGATGGCCTCCTTGCTGAAGTCATCGACGATGGTCAGCACCTTGATCCGGCGGCCATTGGCCAATGCGTCACTGACAAAATCCATCGACCAGACCTGGTTCGGTGAGGACGGCAATTCCAGCGCCTGCCGCTCAACGGCTACACCATGTCGCTTCTTGCGGCGCCGAACCGACAGCCCGGCATCGCTGTAGAGGCGATAGATACGCTTGTGATTGGCCTGAACCCCCTCACGGCGAACCAAGGCATGCAGACGGCGATAGCCGAACCGGCGGCGCTCGCCGGCCAGTTCAACCAGCCTTGCCTGTAATTGCTCGTTCTCTGGCTGCACTTTCGATTCGTAATGCAGGACCGTGCGCGATAAACCCACCAGCAGGCAGGCACGGCGCTCGGAAATCGCTGTCGATTCCTGCATCACCATGACTACCTCACGCTTTTGCCGGGGGCTCAGCGTTTTCGGCCTAAAGCGGCCTTGAGTGCCTCGGCATCGAGGATCGATTCCGCCAGTAGCCGCTTGAGCTTGCCGTTCTCGGCTTCCAGCTCTTTCAGGCGCTTGGCGTCCGGAACCGTCATGCCGCCAAACTTCGCTCGCCAGTTGTAGAACGAGGCATCACTGAAGCCATGCTGCCGACACAGTTCCTTGATCGGTATGCCAACTTCTGCCTGCTGCAAAAAGCCGATGATCGGGTTGCCTGTCACGATCAATGACGTCCGGAACGGCACCAAGGGGGATGTATTCGACAACTTCGTGCCCCGTACACCACGGGCGGCCGCCGCTGTTCCCCGGCTGGTGATCCTGTTCGACGGGCTGGATACTTCGAAAATATTCATTCCCGATCCGCCAACGCCTGAAACAGATTGATCTGAAGCCCCGCCGTGACAGCGGGGCTTTTTTCTGACCGGGTAATCTAAAGATAGAAATGGGGATAAAGAAGCAACAGATTACACCGGACTATTTATTGCCCCTGGCAAAGACAGTTCAGAAGATCAGTCGCTTCTCGGGGCCTGTCCCGACCTCCTTCAAATTCGGAATCTGTTTAACGATCTTGGTTCGATTTGCCTTGTCGTGACCAAGCTGTGCAAGCACCTGCCCGACCGCAGAAGCAGCATAGCCTCCCTGCTTGTTGGGTTTAAGTTGCTGCCGAATTTTAGTGATTGCTGTTGTAACAACAGCGTTATCGGGTTTGGTGTCTGATTGATTGGCAGGGCGCGCTGTAGCGACGTCGTGTATAGGCGCTGGCGCTACTTGTGCGGCAGCGACTTGAGGTGATGGTAAGACCACCACTGGTACGTCAGTGACCAAGGATGTGCCATTAGAGGACGACCCCACCACGACCATGGCGTTGTGCCCCTTCTGCACCAAGCACTCGGCTGCCGCCACTAGCAGGTCGTCGCGAGAAAAGATCACCAGCAGCACGGCTGAGTCTGGCTGTCCGTGATAGAACGGTGCAAGCTCAAACATCAAGCGAACATCGGCGGACTGTTTGCGGGGCGGCGCCACATGGCATGCCACTTCGATGTCCGGACGGGCCTCCTTGAGAGCCAACTCCCAGTTTCTAACACGATCTCCTACACCGTTGCCAGCGACGATGGCTTTGGCGGACTCACGCCCGATAGTTTTCAGAAACCGGGTTAGCGTTGTGGCAAGGATCGGTGCTTGGTTATCCGCATCGACAAAAAGCAGTGTGGTTGCCATAAGGCTGCATGTGGAGCTGAGAGAATTTGGTGAGAGGATCGTACATCAACTCTACGCGGGTGACATGGCCGGCACTCTGCTTACCCCGATCATCTAATCGGAGGAAAGACCTCAAGGCCGAGCATATGGAGGGCCTACCACTGCCAAATTTGGACCAGAAATGGACCAGAAACAAAAACGGCCAACCCGCTTGGGTTGGCCGTTTCCATGTACTGGTGGTGGTGATGGGCAGAATTGAACTGCCGACCTGTGGGTTATGAATCCACCGCTCTAACCAACTGAGCTACATCACCACGCTTTGAGGGCGCGGATTATAGTTTGCCGAGCTTTCTCCGGTCAAGGCATTTGCGCTCGGTTATAATGAACACCTTTCCGGCGGCCCCGTTGCCGAACCGGCAACCCCTGATTTGCAAAGTAATTTACCCATGCCCAAGAAATTATTCATCCGCACTTTCGGGTGCCAGATGAATGAGTACGATTCGGACAAGATGGCCGATGTGCTCAATGCTTCCGAAACAATTGTCAGGACCGAGAACCCCGAAGAGGCCGACATCATCCTGTTCAATACCTGCTCGGTGCGCGAAAAGGCGCAGGAGAAGGTCTTCCACGATCTGGGCCGGGTCCGGCACCTGAAACAACTGAATCCCAATCTGGTGATCGGCGTCGGCGGTTGCGTCGCCAGCCAGGAAGGCGATGCCATCGTCGCCCGCGCCCCTTACGTCGATATCGTCTTCGGCCCGCAGACCCTGCATCGCCTGCCGCAACTAATTGCCGAGCGCAAAGCCAAGGGCAAGGCTGCGGTCGACGTCTCCTTCCCGGAAATCGAGAAGTTCGACGCCATGCCGCCGGCCGAAGTCAAAGGTGCCTCGGCGTTCGTCTCGATCATGGAAGGCTGCTCCAAGTTCTGCACATTCTGCATCGTGCCCTACACCCGCGGCGGCGAAGTGTCGCGGCCGTTCGAGGACGTGCTGACCGAAGTCGCCGGCCTGGCCGCCAATGGCGTCGTCGAGGTCACGCTGCTCGGCCAGAACGTCAATGCCTATCGCGGCGACATGCCGGGCACCGACGAGAAGGCTGACCTGGCGATGTTGATCGAGTACATCGCCGAAGTTCCCGGCGTCGAGCGCATCCGCTACACGACCTCGCATCCGCGCGAAATGTCGCAGCGCCTGATCGATACCTACGCCACGGTGCCGAAGCTGGTCTCGCATCTGCACCTGCCGGTCCAGGCCGGCTCCGACCGCGTGCTGGCGGCGATGAAGCGCGGCTACACGACGCTCGAATACAAGTCGATCATCCGCAAGCTGCGCGCGGCGCGGCCCGACATTTCGCTGTCCACGGACTTCATCGTCGGCTTCCCCGGCGAAAGCGACGACGATTTCGAAAAGACCATGAAGCTGATCGACGAGGTCGGCTTCGACAACTCGTTCTCCTTCGTCTATAGCCCGCGGCCGGGCACGCCGGCCCTGGAACTCGACGATTCGACGCCGGCCGCCGTCAAATCGGCCCGCCTGAGCCGCCTGCAAAAGCGCATCGACGAACAGGCCCAGGTGATCAGCCAGGCCATGGTCGGAAGCGTCCAGCGCGTACTGGTCGAGGGCACCTCGAAGAAGGATGTGCACGAACTGGCCGGACGCACCGACAACAACCGCATCGTCAACTTTGTTGGCAACCCGCGGCTGATCAACACCTTCGTCGATGTCCGCATCACATCGGCACTGGCCCATAGCCTGAGGGGCGAGATTGTCATCCGCGAAGACTAGGCCCGCGCCGAAGAGCAAACCGGTCGATATCTCGCTGGCGCCGGTCGACAACACGCTGCTCGCCAATCTCTGCGGCCCGCTCGACGAGAACATCCGGCAGATCGAAACCGGCTTCGATGTCATCATCCGCCGCCGCAACGAGCGCTTCTCGATCGTCGGTGAAAAAGCCCAGCTGACGGCCGATGCCATTCGTCACTTCTACGGCATGGCGCATCAGTCGCTGTCGGTCGATGAAATCCAGCTCGGCCTGATCGAACTGACCAATGCCCCGGTCCGCCGCATCTCGCCGGGCGGCATTACCGACGGCCCGCAACTGGTTACCCGCAAGACCGAACTGCACGGCCGCACGCCGCGCCAGGTGGCCTACCTGAAGGCGATCCAGGAACACGACATCACCTTCGGCATCGGCCCGGCCGGTACCGGCAAGACCTATCTCGCGGTGGCCAGCGCGGTCGATGCCTTCGAGCGCGACACGGTCGAACGCATCATCCTGACCCGCCCCGCGGTCGAAGCCGGCGAGCGCCTCGGTTTCCTGCCCGGCGACTTGACCCAGAAGATCGATCCTTACCTGCGCCCGCTCTACGACGCCCTGTACGATCTGATGGGCCACGACCGGGTCAGCAAGCTCTACGAAAAGCACGCCATCGAGATCGCGCCCCTGGCCTTCATGCGCGGCCGGACGCTGAACCACGCCTTCATCATCCTCGACGAAGCGCAGAACACGACGCCCGAGCAGATGAAGATGTTCCTAACCCGCATCGGCATCGGCGCCAAGGCTGTGGTCACCGGCGACCTGACCCAGGTCGACCTGCCCAAGGGGCAAAAGAGCGGCCTGCGCGAAGCGCGCGACATCCTCAAGGATGTGCGCGGCCTGGCCTTTACCGAATTCCAAAAAGAAGACGTCGTGCGCCACCCGCTGGTCGCCCGCATCGTCGCCGCCTATGAATCCCACACCAAGCAAACGCCTTAACCTATCCGTGCAATACGCCTGTAACCGCGAAGGTCTACCCTTGCGGGCGGATTTCGTGCGCTGGGCCCGCGCCGCGCTGGTCGGCGGCGGCGAGATCGCCATCCGCTTGGTCGAGGCCGACGAAGGCCAGGCGCTGAACAAGGAGTATCGCGGCAAGGACTACGCAACCAACGTGCTGTCCTTTCCCTACGATAGCGAACCGGTCGTGATGGGCGATCTGGTGATCTGCCCGAGCGTCGTGGCGCGCGAGGCGAACGAACAGAACAAGCCGCTGGCGGCGCATTACGCCCACCTGACGGTGCATGGTATGCTGCATTTGCAAGGCTGGGATCATGACAACGACGAAGATGCCGAAGCCATGGAAAATGAAGAAAGGGAGATTCTTGCCGCACTCGGTTACCCCGACCCTTATTTGGGCAACCCTGCGGAATAGACATTATGGACAGTGAGAGTAAACCGAGTTTCATCGAACGGCTGACGTCCCTACTGCTGCGCGAGCCTGAAGACCGCGAGCAACTGCTTGAAATCCTGCACTCGGCCTACGAGCGCAACCTGATGGACGCCGATGCGCTGACCATCATCGAAGGGGCGCTCGCCGCCTCCGACACCCGCGTCACCGACGTGATGATTCCGCGGGCCCAGATGGATGTCATCGACATCGACGACCCGATGAGCGAGATCCTGCCCTTCGTCATCGAAGCCGCCCACTCGCGTTTTCCGGTGGTCGACGGCGACCGCGACAATGTCCTCGGCATCCTGCTCGCCAAGGATCTGCTGCGCATTCACACCGAAAAGAGTTTCGAACTGCGCGACTGGCTGCGGCCGGCCGTCTTCATCCCGGAATCGAAGCGCCTCAATGTGCTGCTCCGCGAATTCCGCGTTTCGCGCAACCACATGGCGATCGTCGTCAATGAATACGGCGGCGTTGCCGGCCTGGTCACCATCGAAGACGTGCTCGAACAGATCGTCGGCGACATCGAGGACGAATACGACTTCGACGAGGCCCACGACAACATCCGCCAAGATTCGACCGGCCGTTACCGCGTCAAGGCGCGCACCGAAATCGAGGACTTCAACGAAGCCTTCACCACGAAATTTTCCGACGACGAATTCGATACCGTCGGCGGCCTGATTCTGCGCCACCTCGGTCGCGTGCCGAAGCGCAACGAAGTCGTCGATATCGACGGCGTCCGCTTCCAGGTCCTGCGCGCCGACAGCCGCCGCCTGTACACCCTGCTCGTTTCGCCCCTCACCAAGCCCGAAGGTGCTGAAGAGACTGCTGTCTAGGCACCAGGCAGCGCGCTTCGTCGTCGCCTCGCTGATCGGGGCCTGCGGTGTCCTGTGCTTTGCCCCCTTTGGCCTGTTCTGGCTGGCGCCGCTTGTCTGGCTCGGCCTATTCGCTCTGCTGCGCGAGGCCGGCTCGCCCCGTCAGGCGGCGCTGACCGGGCTCGCCTTCGGCCTCGGCTTCTTTCTCTGCGGCGTGTCCTGGGTTTATGTCAGCCTCTCGGTCTTCGGCGGCATGCCGTGGTGGCTGGCCGGCATCGCCGCCTTCCTGTTCTGTGCCGTCATGGCGCTCTTTCCGATGCTCGCCGGCGGGCTCTTCAAGCGCTGGCAGCCGGCGGCGTGGTGGCAGCAGGCGCTTTTCTTCGCCGCCCTGATCGCCGCTGCCGACTGGCTCAGAAGCTGGATTTTCACCGGCTTTCCCTGGCTCGCCGTCGGCTACTCGCAGGCGCCGCCCAGCCCGCTGGCCGGCTTCGCCCCGCTGCTCGGCGTGCACGGCCTGTCGCTGCTGGTCGCCCTGGCCGGCGCCCTGCTCTTGCGCTGGCGGGTCGGCCTGGCCTTTGTAGCGGCGAGCACGGCAATCGGCTACGGCCTACTGCAGGTAGCCTGGACCAGCCCGGTCGGCGCCCGGTCAGCGTCGCGCTGATCCAGGGCAATATCCCGCAGGAAATGAAATTCCGCCCGGAGACCTTCATCCGCACGCTGGATCTTTACCGCGAACTGGTCGAAGCGAATCCGGCGCAGCTCACCGTGCTGCCGGAAACCGCGATCCCGGCCTTTTTCGACCAGTTGCCACCGGTCTACATCAATGCCTTGAAAGCCGCGGCCCAGGCGCATGGCGGCGACCTCATCCTCGGCACGCTGACCGGCGACGGCGAGCGCTACTGGAACAGCGCGGTCAGCCTCGGCAGCTCGCCGCTCCAGGTTTACAGCAAGACCCACCTGGTGCCGTTCGGCGAAATCATTCCGCCCGGCTTCTCGTGGTTCATGAATCTGGCCAGCATCCCGATGTCGGCGTTTTCGCGCGGCCCGGATGTGCAGGCCCGCTTGCCGTGGCCGGCCAGCAGGTGGCGGTGAACATCTGTTACGAGGACGTTTTCGGCGAGGAAATCATTCGTGCCCTGCCCCGCGCCGGAATTCTCGCCAACATCTCGAATACTGCCTGGTTCGGCCGTTCTCTGGCCCAGCCGCAGCACCTGCAGATTGCCCGCCTGCGCGCCATTGAAACCGGCCGCCCGATGTTGCGGGCGACCAATACCGGGATGACCGCCGTCATCGCCGCCGACGGCTCGCTGCAGGCCAGCCTGCCGCCCTTCACCCAGGGCGTCCTGAAAGCCGAGATCCGCGCCCATCAGGGTATGACGCCCTATGCCCGCTTCGGCAACTGGCCGGCGCTCGGGCTGATCGCCCTGCTGATCCTGGTCGCTATCCGCCGCGCGCGACCTTGACCACTTCGGGCTTGACCAGCGCCGAGATGTAGCGGCGCGAATCGGCCGCCACCTCGCGGCCATCGTGATAGAGCAGCGATACGCTCAACGGGCCATCGCCGGTCGCCAGCACCGCGATGTTGTCCGGGCTGACCGTCGCCCGTCCGAGATGGCGCGCCGTCGGCCAGCGGATATCGCCGTAGGCGTGATAAACCAGTTCCGAGCAGACGATGCGGTCGGTCGATTCGACATCGAAATTGAAATCGTAGGCCTTGCCGACCTGGCGCAAGGCCTGCAGGATGACCTCGACCTGCTGCTCCGGATTGGCCGCCTCGCGGCGCAGCACGGCCAGATCGTCGACATTCAGAAAGTGCGTCAGGGTGTTCATCTTGACCCCGGCGCGCAGCGCCTCAATCACCCCGCGGCCATCGCGAATGCGCGCCTGATGCGGCCGGACGACGGGATGCTCCCAGATGCCCAGCTCGCGCAATTCGCGCTCATTGCCCACCCAGACGGCGGCATGACCCCAATGCCCGGGAATGAAGGCATCGGTCAGCCGAAACGGCGTCTTCTCGAGCAGGATGTCGCCGGCCCGCAGGGTGCCGACGACCTTCTCGACCAGCTGCGGATTGCCATCCAGCTTGCCGCGGCGGGTTTCGACCAGGCCGACCGCATTGCCAAACACCATGCTGGAAAAATTGATGCCCTCGTTCTTCAGTTGATTCAGGGTATCGATCGAGAGCACACCGAAAAACCCCATCAGATTCTCGGCATAGCCGATCGGCCGCAGGCGACGCACCATGTTGAGTGAAGGACTCTGCTCGATCAGGGCGGCCAGGTAGCGCTCGCCCTGATTGTCCGACTCGCTCAGGATGCGCCCGTAGGTGCCGTGCCAGTTCAAACCGCGACGCACGCGGGCGCGATTGATCGCCGAACTGAAGGAGACGGAAATTCGATTCAACTCGCCCGGCGGAATGGCAAAGCCCGCGTCCTTGCGGTTCAAATGCTGGCGCAGGAATGGCGTCGCCCGGTAGAGGCCGACCACGGTCAAATAGTTGTCATAGAGAATCAGGGCGGCCGACAGCGACATCGCAATGCCGGTGGCCTGGGCGCGAGCTGCCGCCGGATCGGCGGGTACCGGGTCGTCGAGCCAGCACTCGTATTCGGCAGCGGCCGCCAGCAGCGACCGGCGCTGGGCGAACAGCGCGGCCGCCCCCTGGTTCAGGTGTTTCAGATCGCCACCCGAGAGCGGCTCCCCGCGACTGTCCTTGTCCTTGAGTTCGTGCAAAAAGGCGATGGCCTGTTCGCGCAGGCTCAGCGCCTCTTCGGTCAGCACCTGGTAGGCCTTGACCCGGTTCGCCATATCGGCCTGCGCATAGGTGCTGCGCATTTCCCCGGAACAGACATGGCTCGCCGCTGCGGCGGGAGAAGGACTCCGAACTTCGTCGGCCAGCGCGGACGCCCCCGACATGGCGACAAGTCCCGCCAGACCCCAAGCGCAGCAGCTGTTTTTCATCACCGGCCCCACAAAATTTGTGGCGCGATATTACAACGCGATATTCGATCCGGCAAAGAAGGCGGCCGCGCCGCCTGGCAAAACGGCGCTCAGGTCGTGCGCAGGCGCTGCACAGCCGTTTCCAGGCGCTGCTTTTCGGCCAGCACCTTGCTGGAATAGCGGCGATCGGGATCGTTCATCGCGCCGCCAAACTGCTGCAAGCCATCTTCCAAGCCGCCGAAGCGGCGGATCGACTCCTTGAGCACCTTGGCGCCAATCTGGACATTTGTCACAGGATCGAGGAAGGCGGCCTGGTCGGCCTCTTCGGGCAGCTTGTCCTTATGGAAGCGCGGCACAACCTGCATCAGGCCCTGGGCGCCGAAAACGCTTTGGGAGAAGGGATTGAAGCCGGACTCGACACCGATCACGGCGATGATAAGCAGGGGGTCGAGGTGCAATTCACGCCCCACCACTTCTGCGGTTGCAAATATAGGCTGCAAGGCATCGGTGGAAACGCGGTAACGCCGGGATACATAGTCGAGCGCACCGCGCATCCGCGGATTCAGCGCTGCCGCGACGGCTTCTTCGACCGGCGAGGCGGGAACTTCGTCTTCGACGCTGGCCGCTTCGGCCGAGGGCATCAGCGACTTCAGGCCATCAGGCAAGCTGAGGCTGCCGGTCTGCAGGCCAATGAGGCCCATGACAAAAATCAGGCCTGCAACCATCAGAAACTTCTGGAGCAGGGCGTAGGCTACTGTTGAAACCCGCAACATCGCGGGTGGGAGAAAAGTCGTAGTGGACATGAGACCTCCTTCACTGTTGCCACTGGTGAAAAAACATCTCCACCAGCGAACGGTTACAGGGGGATACGACATCGGTCGAGCTACCTGGACAAGTGGCCCGAATCCCGCACGGCGTCAGGTTCGACACCATCCAAGACCGATGCTGCACCGCAACATAAATCGCAGTCTATTGATTTGTTTGTGTTTTGTCAAATCACAGGGGAAGCCGCCACAGCCAAAGCGTTGCGCCGCAACAACATATTCCGTTCTTTTAGGGCAGGCAAAAGGCAGCGCACGGAAGTCTTTTCCCGCCGCGCAAGCGTCCGGGAAGCCCTGTGCCGAATCCGGGCAAAAGCAAGTAAAATTCAAGGCTTTCCGTCATTCCGAGTGCGCCCGATGACCACCAGCCAGAAACCCAGCTTCCAGGAAATCATCCTGCGCTTGCAGCAATATTGGAGCGACAAGGGCTGCGCCCTGCTCCAGCCCTACGACATGGAAGTCGGCGCCGGCACCAGCCATACCGCCACCTTCCTGCGCGCCATCGGCCCCGAGCCGTGGAAAGCCGCCTACGTCCAGCCCTCGCGCCGCCCCAAGGACGGCCGCTACGGCGAAAACCCGAACCGCATGCAGCACTACTACCAGTACCAGGTGGTGTTGAAACCGGCACCGGACAATATTCTGGAGTTGTATCTTGGTTCCCTCGAAGCCCTCGGCTTCGACCTCAAGAAGAACGACGTCCGCTTCGTCGAGGACGACTGGGAAAATCCGACGCTGGGCGCCTGGGGCTTGGGTTGGGAAGTCTGGATGAACGGCATGGAAGTGACGCAATTCACCTATTTCCAGCAGGTCGGCGGTATCGACTGCAAGCCGATCACCGGCGAAATCACCTACGGCCTGGAGCGCCTGGCCATGTACCTGCAGGGCGTCGAGAACGTCTTCGACCTGACCTGGACGCCGGGCCTGACCTACGGCGACGTCTATCACCAGAACGAAGTCGAGCAGTCGGCTTACAACTTCGAGCATTCCGACGCCGACTTCCTGTTCACCGCCTTCACCGCCCACGAGAAACAAGCCCAGCACCTGATGGGCGCCCAGCTGGCGCTGCCCGCCTATGAACAGGTGCTGAAAGCCGCCCACACCTTCAACTTGCTCGACGCCCGCGGCGCCATCTCGGTCACCGAGCGCGCCGCCTACATCGGCCGCATCCGCAACCTGGCGCGCGCCGTGGCCCAAGCCTACCTCGACAGCCGCGCCCGCCTCGGTTTCCCGATGGCGCCCAAAGAATGGGCCGCCGAAGTCCTCGCCCAGATTGAAAAGAAAGCCGCCTGAAGATGACTGCCAAGAATCTGCTCGTTGAACTGTTCGTCGAGGAACTGCCGCCCAAGGCGCTGAAGAAGCTGGGCGAGGTCTTTGCCCAGAGCCTCGCGACTTCGCTGAAAAATTCCGGCCTGGCCGCCGCCGGGGCCACGGTTACCGCCTACGCTTCGCCGCGCCGCCTGGCCGCCCACGTCACCGCGGTCGCCGCTGTCGCCGCCGACAAGCCGGTCGTCCAGAAGCTGATGCCGGTCGCCGTCGGCCTCGACGCCGCCGGCAACGCCACGCCGGCGCTGCTCAAGAAGCTGGCCGCCCTCGGCGCCGACGCCTCGGCCGTGCCCGGCCTGCGTCGCGAAAACGACGGCAAGGCCGACGTGCTGTTCTACGAAAGCCTGGCCAAGGGCGCGACGCTGGCCGAAGGCCTGCAGAAGGCGCTGGAAGCCGCGCTCGCCGCGCTGCCTATCCCGAAAGTCATGACCTACCAGTTGCAGGACGGCTGGAGCAGCGTCAATTTCGTCCGTCCGGCGCATGGCCTGGTTGCCCTGCACGGCAGCGACATCGTGCCGCTCGCGGTCCTCGGCCTGACTTCCGGCCGCGAGACGCACGGCCACCGCTTTGAAGCCGCCGTTGATCCGGTGAGGTTTGACAACGCCGACGAGTACGCCGCCAAGCTGGCGACCGATGGCGCCGTGATCGCCTCCTTCGCCGAGCGCCGCGCCGAAATCGCCCGCCAACTAGCCGTTGCCGCCGCCCGGGCCGGCGGCAAGCCGATCGACGACGATGCCCTGCTCGACGAGGTCACCGCCCTGGTCGAACGCCCGAACGTGCTGATCGGCGAGTTTGAAGCGGAATTCCTCGCCGTGCCGCAGGAATGCCTGATCCTGACCATGAAGGCCAACCAGAAATACTTCCCGCTGCTCGACGCAGCCGGCAAGCTGACCAACCAGTTCCTGGTTGTCAGCAACATCAGCCCGGCCGACCCGAGCGCCGTGATCGGCGGCAACGAGCGCGTCGTCCGGCCGCGCCTGGCTGACGCCAAGTTCTTCTTCGATCAGGATCGCAAGAAATCGCTGGAATCGCGCGTTGCCGGCCTGGCCAAGGTCGTCTATCACAACAAGCTGGGCACCCAGGGCGAGCGCGTCACGCGCGTTGCCGCGATTGCCCGCCGCATCGCCGACAGCCTTGGCGGCGGTGCCTTGACCCAGCATTCCGAACAGGCTGCCGTGCTGGCCAAGGCCGACCTGCTGACCGACATGGTCGGCGAGTTCCCGGAACTGCAAGGCATCATGGGCCGCTACTACGCGCTGCATGACGGCCTCGCCGCCGACGTCGCCGATGCCGTCGAAGACCATTACAAACCGCGCTTTGCCGGCGATTCGCTACCGCGCGGCATGGTTGGCACCGTCGTCGCACTGGCCGACAAGCTGGAAACACTGGTCGGCATGTTCGGCATCGGCCAGATTCCGACCGGCGACCGCGACCCATTCGCCCTGCGCCGCCACGCGCTGGGCGTCATCCGCATGCTCGCCGAAGGCAATCTCGACCTGCCGATCGACAAGCTGCTCAACAGCGTCTTTGCGCAGTTCAACGGCATCGAAGGCTTCCAGCTCAACATCGACGCTTTGGCCGACTTCGTCTACGACCGCCTGGCCGGCAGCCTGCGCGAGCAGGGCTACACGGCTCAGGAAGTCGATGCCGTCGTATCGCAACGGCCGCAGCGCCTGGGCGACATCCCGAAGCGCCTGGCTGCCGTGCGCGCCTTCTCGGCGCTGCCCGAAGCCGCCGCACTGGCCGCCGCCAACAAGCGAGTCGGCAACATTCTGAAGAAGGTCGAAGGCAGCGTCGAAGCCAATGTCGAACATGCCCTGCTTAAGGAAACCGCCGAAGTCGCGCTGCATGCCGCGCTGGTCGATGTCGTACCGCTGGCCGACGCCGCCTTCGTAACCGGCGACTACACGGAATCGCTGCAGGCCCTGGCCGCGCTGCGCGCCCCGGTCGATGCCTTCTTCGACGGCGTCATGGTCAATGCCGACGATCCAGCCCTGCGCGCCAACCGCCTCGGCCTGCTCGCCCACCTGCATGCGGCGATGAACCGCGTCGCCGATCTCTCGAAGCTCTCGGCATGAAACTCGTCATCCTCGACCGCGACGGCGTGATCAACTTCGATTCCGCCCAGTTCATCAAGAGCCCGGCCGAATGGAAGCCGATTCCCGGCAGCCTGGAAGCGATCGCACGCCTCAACCAGGCCGGCTATCGCGTGGTCGTGGCGACCAACCAGTCCGGCGTCGGACGCGGCCTGTTCGACATGGATACGCTGAACCATATCCACGAAAAGATGCACAAGGCCTTGTTCGCGGTTGGCGCCCGGATCGACGCCATCTTCTATTGCCCGCATGCGGCGGATTCGGCCTGCGAATGCCGCAAGCCCAAACCCGGCATGTTCAAGCGGATTTCGCAAACCCTGAATATCGACCTGGTTGGCGTGCCGGCCATCGGCGACTCGTTGCGCGACTTGCAGGCCGGCGCCGCCGTCGGCTGCAAGCCCATTCTGGTGCTGACCGGCAAGGGCGAGAAGACTAAAAAAGAAGGCAATCTGCCCGAGGGCACCCGGGAATTTGCCGATCTTGCCCAGGCCGTCGACTGGATACTCACAAAGGGCAAGGCATGACTCACATTCGCTCGACGCTGTTCATGGCCTGGGCGCTCGCCTGGTCCGTCCTCACCGCGCCGCTGGTCGTCGTCGCCGCCCTGCTCCTGCGCGGCCTCTGGGGCTATCGCGCCGGCAAGCTGTGGCGCCTCGGCATCCAGGCCGGCGTCGAGATTCTGCTCGGCATCCGCCCCCGGGTGATCGGCCAGGAAAACATGCCGAAAGAACCTTGTGTCATTCTCGCCAAGCACCAGTCGGCCTGGGAAACGATGACCTTGCAGGACTATGTGCCGAACGGCGCCTACTGCGTTTTCGTGCTGAAAAAGGAACTGCTGCGTGTACCGCTGATCGGCTGGGGGCTGGCTGCGATGAAGATGATCTCGATCGACCGCGCCGCCGGCAAGGATGCCCTCGACCAGGTCGTCACCCAGGGCCGCGAGCGCCTGCAGCAAGGCTTCTACGTCATCATCTTCCCGGAAGGCACGCGCGTGCCGGTCGGCCAGAAGAAGCGCTACAAGCCAGGCGGCGCCTACCTGGCGACCCACGTCGGATGCAAGGTCGTGCCGATCGCCCATAACGCCGGCGAACTCTGGCCGCGCCAGGCCTTCTTGAAGAAACCCGGCACCATCACCGTCAGCATCGGCCCCGCCTTCGACGCCACCGGTTTTTCCGAAGCCGAGGTCAATCGCCGCGCCGAGGAATGGATCGAAGGCGAGATGCACCGCATTTCGCCGCACCGCTATTCGGATGCCCAGCTCAACGCCACCTGAAGCCAGCCACCGCATCGCCCTCGCCGGCCGCGAGATCGCCTACCAGTTGCGACGCAGCCAGCGCCGCACCATCGGTCTGGCGATCGATCATCGCGGACTGCGCGTCGGAGCTCCGCTGCGCGCCCGCCACGGCGACATCGAAAGCCTGATCCGCCAGCACGGCCAGTGGGTGCTCGACAAGCTGGCCGCCTGGCAGGAGCGCCCAGCTCCGGCCCGACTTGAAGTCAGCGACGGCTGCACGGTCCCGCTGCTCGGCCAGGCGCTGACCATAACCGTCACTCCGCTCGGCCGCGCCCGCTGGCAGTTCGCCGGCGACCGGCTGCACCTCTGGCCCTCGGCGACCACCGACGCCAATCAATTGCTGGAAAAAGCCCTGCGCGAGAAAGCCCGCGCCCTGTTCGCCGAACGGCTCGCCCATTACGCGCCACGCCTCGGCGTCGTCGCCCCGCCCTTGCGCCTGTCGGCCGCCCGCACGCGCTGGGGCAGTTGCAGCCACCATGGCGGCATTTCGCTGAACTGGCGGCTGATCCACATGCCGCTGCCAGTCATCGACTACGTCGTTGCCCACGAACTGGCCCACCTCAAGGAAATGAACCACAGCCCACGCTTCTGGTCTGTCGTGGAACAACTCTGCCCGGAATGGCGGGCGCGACGCCTGGAACTGCGCCACCACGGCCGGCAGATTCCCCAACTCAAATAACGCCAAGGAAAACAGCATGCGCATCCTGCACACCATGATCCGGGTCGGCAACCTCGACCGCTCCATCGCCTTCTACAGCGAAGTCCTCGGCATGCAGTTGCTGCGCCGCCAGGATTACCCGGATGGCCGCTTCACGCTGGCCTTCGTCGGCTACGGCCCGGAAAGCGAAGGCGCCGTGCTCGAACTGACCCACAACTGGGATACCGCCAGCTACGATCTCGGCAACGGCTACGGCCATATCGCACTGGCAGTGCCGGATGCGGCGGCGGCCTGTGCCGAAATCCGTCAGCGCGGAGGCAAGGTGGTGCGCGAAGCCGGACCCATGAAGCATGGCAACACGATCATCGCCTTCGTCGAAGACCCCGACGGCTACAAGATCGAACTGATCCAGCGCCATTAGCCCCCGCCCCGCCGCCGAAAGCGTGTGCTTCGCGGCGGGGTTTGTTACACTCGCGGCCAAAAATTATCGCCGAAGTCCTAAGGGATACCATGCCGCGCCTGACACTGCTCGCCCTGTCGCTCCTCGCCATTCCGCTGGCAGCCAGCGGCGAAGAAAGTGTTCTCGATCATATCGCCGCCAGCCAGGCCGTGCGCGTCTGCATCTGGCCCGACTATTTCGGCATCAGCTATCGCGACCCGAAGACCCAGCAACTCTCCGGCATCGACATCGACATGGCCAGGGCCCTCGGCCGCGACCTCGGCGCCCGCGTCGAATTTGTCGACAGCTCGTTTGCCCGGCTGATCGCCGATGTCAGCGAAGACCGCTGCGACATCGCCATGTTCGCCATCGGCATCACGCCACAACGACAGGAAAAGCTGCGTTTCACCAAGCCCCATCTGGCCAGCGACATCTACGCCATCACCACCAAGAGCAGCCGGCGCATCAGGACATGGAGCGACATCGACAAGGCCGGGACAGTGGTCGCGGTCGCCAAGGGCACCTTGCATGAGCCGGTGATGAAGGGAAAGCTGAAAGCTGGCACCCTGCGCGTGCTCGACACGCCGCATGCCCGCGAGCAGGAAGTCGAATCCGGCCGCGCCGACGTCTTCATGACCGACTTCCCCTACAGCCAGCGGATGCTGAAGACCACCGACTGGGCCCGCCTGGTCAAGCCCGACGCCACCTACCACATCACTCCCTACGCCTATGCCATGCGCCCCGGTGACGATCGCTGGCATGCCCGCGTCGAGCAGTTCGTCGCCGGGGTCAAGCGCAACGGCGAGCTGAAAGCCGCCGCCGAGCGCCACGGCCTGCTGACCATTGCCGTCCTCGACTGAGCGCCAGCCGGTGGCGAATCGTCCGGCCCGGGGCTTCACCAAACTGCTGATCGGCCTGCAGATCCTGCTCGTCGTCTCAGTCGTCGCCGGCACCCTCTCGAACATCTACAGCCTGCGCCAGGAAACCCTGGCCCGTCATCTGCAGGAAGCTGAAGCGCAGGCCCGCGTCTTCGAGGACCAACTGACCCAGACGCTGAACCTGACCAACCTGACCCTGCAGAGCCTGCCGGAGGCGATCGATTTCCTGCCTCACGGACAAAGCGCGCCGGTCACTCCGGAACAGGCCACCAGCCAGCTGGAGCAGGTCCAGCGCCGCCTGTTCTTCCTGCGCTCGCTGTCGGTCGCCGACCACGACGGGCGCCTGTTCGCCAGCTCCAATCCGGCCAATCTCGGCAAGACCATCGTGACCGACGAATTCCAGCCCCGACCGGAAGGACTCTCGGCCGGCAATTTCCTGCGCCTCGGCCCAGCCTGGTCGGGCCACGACATTGCAGACGGCCAGCCGTCGACGGCGGAGCAGGCCATTCCTCCCGACGCCGCCAGCTTCGTCCCGGTCGTCCGCGAACAAGCCGTCAATGGTCAGCGCCTGAAGCTGCTGGCCAGCCTCAACCCGGACTATTTCCTGAATCATTTCGCCCGCCACATCGACCCGGACCTGACCCTGGTCGAGGTCATCAGCTACGACGGGCGGATCGTGCTCTCGTCGCGCGACGATCTGGCCCCAGGCACCCGGCATATCGACAGCGCCCAGCTACGGACCGTGCAGGACGAGGAAATCGGCAGCATCGCCGACGACCACGAGCGCCAGCGTCCGATGCTGACGGCTTTCCGTACCTCGCGCAGCTACCCGCTCTTCGTCATGGTCCATGTCGACCGCGACAAGGCGCTCGCCAAATGGCAGGCCGAGACCCGCCAGACCCTGAGCACCGTCGGCCTCGCCCTGTTTGTCCTGTTGCTGCTGAGCAGCCTGCTGATCGCCCGCGTCCGCAACGGACTGCGCGCCGAGGCGCAGATGCAGAAAGAACGGCAACTCGCGGCGCGGGTCTTCGAACACAGCACCAACGGCGTCATCATCACCGATGCCGAACGTCGCGTGGTGGCGGTCAATCCACGCCTGGAAGAAGTCACTGGCTACCGCAGCGCCGAGTTGATTGGACGGAATCCCAACCTGTTCGCCTCCGGCCTGCACGATGCCGATTTTTACAAGGCGATGTGGCGCGAGCTCGAGGCCAACGACCTCTGGCGCGGCGAAATCGTCAATCGGCGCAAGGATTCGAGCCTGATCGAGGAATGGCTGACCATTTCCGTCGTCCGCGACAGCAAGGGCAAGCTGATCAATTATGTCGGGGTGTTCGAGGACGTTTCCGCGGAACGTCGCCGCGACAGTCTGATCCGCCGCCTGTCGCAGGCCGTCGAGCAAAGCCCGACAAGCATCGTGATCACCAATCTCGAACCGGCCATCGAATACGTCAATCCGCAATTTTTCCGCACCACGGGCTACGCCCCGGAGGAAGTGATCGGCCAGAACCCGCGCTTCCTGCAGTCCGGGCTGACGCCCAAGGAAACCTATGCCGCGATGTGGCAAACGCTGACCGCCGGCGGGATCTGGGAAGGCGAGTTCTTCAACCTGCGCAAGGATGGCTCGAGCTATCACGAACGCGCCATCATCGCCCCGATCCGCGAAAACAACGGCCAGATCACCCACTATGTTGCGGTCAAACTCGACATCACTGAACAGCGCCTGCAGGCCATCCAGCTGCATCGCCAACTGGCCGCCCTGCGCGCTCTCAACGATATTGTCGCGCTGACCGCGCTCGAACCGCGCGAGACCCTGCGCGCCGCCTTACAGGTCGCCGTCGACCACCTCCATCTCGAATACGGCATCGTCAGCCATATCGACCGGACGGCCGGCTCTTACGAGATCGAGGTCCAGGTATCGCCGGCGCAAACCCTGGTCGATCATGAACGAATCGAACTGGGCATCACCTATTGCAGTACCACCCTCGAGCTGGGCGAACTGCTTGCCATCCCCAATGCTGCGACCTCCGAATTCCAGCTCCATCCCTGCTTCCGCGAATTCAATCTGGCGGCCTACCTGGGGGCGCCAATCCACGTGAACGGAGAGGTCTTCGGGACCATCAACTTTTCCTCGACCACCGGTCGCGATCACGACTTCGACCCCTCCGACCTCGAATTCGTCCGCATGCTGGCGCGCTGGGCCGGGGCCTTCCTCGAGCGCATGCATGCCCTCGAGCAGCTCGACGAGGCGCGGCGGGCTGCCGAGGCGGCAAGCCAGGCGAAGAGCAGCTTCCTGGCCAACATGAGCCACGAAATCCGGACCCCGATGAACGGTGTGATCGGCATGACCGATCTGCTGCTCGGCAGCCCCCTGAGCGCCGAACAGCGGGATTTCGCCAGCACCATCCGCCACAGCGCCGATGGCCTGCTCAGCCTGATCAACGACATTCTCGACTTCTCCAAGGTCGAGGCCGGCCGCCTCGAACTCGAGTCCATCGTCTTTTCGCCGGCCGCCCTGCTCGCCGAAATCATCGTCCTGCTCAGGCACCAGGCCGACCTCAAGGACATCGCGCTGACCAGCGCCTGCGCCCCCGATCTGCCAGCTCATCTGCTCGGCGATCCCGGCCGGCTGCGCCAGATCCTGCTTAACCTGGTCGGCAATGCCCTGAAGTTCACCCATGCCGGCAGCGTCCATATCGAGATCACCAGCAAACCCAGCGCCGACCGGGTCCAGGTCAGCTTCACGATCCGCGATACCGGCATCGGCATGGAGCCGGCCGTCGTCGCCAACCTCTTCTCGCCCTTCTTCCAGGGCGATGCCTCAACCACCCGCCAGTTCGGCGGCACCGGCCTCGGCCTCTCGATCTGCAAGCGCCTGGTCGAACTGATGGGCGGCCGGATCACGGTCGAGTCCAGCCCGGGTAGCGGCAGCGTCTTCCGCTTCCAGATTCCGTTCGCCACCGTCCGCAGCCCGGTGCCGGAAACGCCGCCGTCGGTGGACGCCGACGGTGCAATCCCGCCCGGCCTGCGCATCCTGCTGGTCGAGGACAATCGGGTGAACCAGCAGGTAGCAGCGGCGATCCTGAAAAAAATGGGCTGCCAGGTGAGCATTGCCGTCAATGGCGAGGAGGCGCTCAAGCAGCTGCTCGCCGCGCCCTTCGAGATGGTGCTGATGGATTGCCAAATGCCGGTGATGGACGGCTTCGAGGCCACCCGCCGCCTGCGCGCCGGCGAGGCGGGCGCCGCAGTCGCCCGCCTGCCGGTAATCGCGATTACCGCCAACGCCATGCAGGGCGACCGCGAGCAATGCCTGGCCGCCGGCATGGACGACTATCTGGCCAAGCCCTTCTCGCGCGAGGCGATCGTCGCGGTGCTCGGCCGCTGGGCAAACAGAGGCTGAGTCAGGCCAGGATCGCCTCGCGGGCGACCGTCTCGAAGCGTTCGACAACCAGTGCCCAGTTGCGCGGCAGCATAGCCTCGCGGGCCGCCATGGCCAGTTCGGGCAGCCGCCCCCGCCCACCGGCCGCCAGCTCGCAGGCGGCCATGAGATAGCTGGCTTCGTCGCCGGGGGCCACCAGTTGGCCATTGGCCCCGTCGCAGATCAGTTCGGCCGCCGCCGCGCTGCGGTAGGCAAGCACCGGCAGGCCGCTGGCCATGGCTTCGGCAACCACATTGCCATAGGTTTCGCTGAGGCTGGGAAAGAGAAAGAGGTCGGCGCTGGCGTAATGCGCCGCCAGATCGTCAGCCAGCCGCACCCCAGCGAAATGGTGATCGGAATGCGCCGCGCGCAGCCGGATGGCGGCCGGGCCGTCGCCGACCCAGATCATGCGGGCGGCCGGACAAACGCTGCGGATCGCGGCAAAACTTTTCTCGACCAACGCCAGGTTTTTTTCCGGCGCCAGGCGGCCGACATAGAGGCAGGCCAAGCCACCCTCGGGTACGCCCCACGCGGCGCGCAGTTGCGGCGAGCGACGGGCCGGGTCGAAGAGGCCGGTATCGACGCCGCGCCCGACCACCCGCACCCCGCTCAGCCCGGCGCCGGCCAGGTCGGCAGCCAGCGCCGCGGTCGGCACCAGGGTCGCCCGCGTCCGCCGGTGCAGGGTGCGCAGGTAGGTGGCGACCGCCGAGCGCAGCCAGCCCAGTCCGTAATGCACGCTGTAGCGGTCGAAATTGGTATGGAAGCCGGAAGTCACCGGAATGCCAAGCTGGCGGGCGGCACTGACCGCCGACCAGCCGAGCGGCCCTTCGGTCACGACATGGACTAGATCGGGGCGCTGCAAGCGCCAGCGCCGCACCAGCTGGCGACCGGCCGGCAGGCCGAAGCGCAGGCCCGGATAGCCGGGCAGCGGCAGGCCGGGGACCGGAAACTCGTGCGCGCTGCCGACATCGGCCTCGCCCTGACGGGGGCGGACGACACTGACTCGGTGGCCGCGTTCGCGCATGCCGCCGACCAGCCGGCCGACCGTCATTGCCACGCCATTGACCTCGGGCGGAAAGGTTTCGGTGACGAAGGCGATAGCGAGCGACATCAGAAAGTCTCCAGCAGGACGCCACCCCAGACGACGAACACGATCAGCAGCGAGACGAGGACTGCGGCGCTGCCGATATCCTTGGCGCGTTTGGCCAGGCGATGGTTTTCCAGGCTGACCCGGTCGACCACCGCTTCGATGGCCGAGTTGAGCAGTTCGACGACCAGCACCAGCAGCACGCTGGCGATCATCAGGCCGCGCCCCAGCCAGGGCACCGGCAACAGCAGGGCGGCCGGGATCAGCAGGGCGGCGAGGCGGACCTCCTGGCGAAAGGCATCCTCGCAGAGATAGGCAGCCTGCAGGCCGGCGATCGAGTAGTTGAAGGCATTCCAGACCCGGCGCAGGCCGGTCTTGCCCTTGAAGGGCGACTCATGGGCCGGGTCGAGGCCGAGTTCGGGCGGCGAGGGTTCGTGCATGCGATCTCCGTGAAAGTGCTCACGGTAATCAGCCTGCGCTAAGCTTTGATGACAGCCGATGTCACCCAATTGTCAGAATTGCCGACTAGTATTGCGCGCCCATGAAAATTCATCCCACCGCCCTGCTGTTCGCCCTGCTCGGGATGCTGACCCCCTCAGCCCAGGCGGCCCGCCCGATGACCACCGACGATGCCCGGCTGACCGATGCCGGTGCCTGCCAGGTCGAGTCCTGGCTGCACCTCCATGACTACCAGCGCGAATATTGGGCCTTGCCGGCCTGCAATCCGGGCGGCAATTTCGAAATAACGCTGGGCGGCGCCCTGGCTTACGCCAACGGCAATCAGGAGAGCGGCGCCCTGGTCGTCCAGGGCAAGACGCTGTTCAAGCCGCTTGAAACCAACGGCTGGGGCGTCGGCCTGGCCGCCGGCTACGCCACCCAACCCGGCAGCGGCCAGTCGGGATCACCCTATTTTTACATTCCGCTCAGCTTCTCTGTGGCCGATGACCGGCTGGTCGTCCATACCAACCTCGGCCACGTGCACGAGCGCGAGACCCGGCAAGGCCGGCTGACCTGGGGCGTCGGCGGCGAGTTGCAGACCACCGACCGGCTCTATGTGATTGCCGAGAGCTTCGGCCAGGACAAGGGCAGTGCCCTGTTCCAGATGGGTCTGCGCTACTGGGTACTGCCCGGTCACCTGCAGGTCGACACCACCTATGGCAGCCAGATCGGCCAGATCGCCGACCAGCACTGGTTTTCGATCGGACTGCGGCTGATCTCGCCAAAACTGTTCTAGCGTTGCGGTAGGGGCTGGAATTCGCCGCACCACGCGAATGGGCTGACGGCGGGAAAACGCCAATGATGCGTTTCCCGCGGCGAGCTTTCGCCGGCAAAAACCGGCGGAAAGCGGTGGCAGGTGCCGTTCTGAGCGTCCTGCATCTGGAAGTAACGGCAATGGCTACAGGTCGGTTCGAGGCGTTCGGTCATGCCGCATTTTAATCACGCCGCGGCGACTGTTGGAACTGGCGCAACATTTTCCCGGCCCGCCAGCTTGCGATAGAGCCCGGCCAGGCGAGCCGCCATTGCGCCATCCGACCATTCCCCGGCATAGGCCGCGGCTTCCCGCCGCAAGTGCCGCCAGGCCGTGGGCCGATTCAGAAAGTCGGCAAGCGCCGCGCCGAAGGCCCGCACCTCGGCCGGCGGCGAAATTGCCCCGCGCGCCGGCGCCAGGATGTCGGTCGTCCCCATTTCGGACAGCGCGATCACCGGCAGGCCGGCCGCCATCGCTTCGAGCAGCACCAGGCCCTGGGTCTCGGTGCGCGAGGCGAAAATGAAGACGTCGGCCGCCGCGTAACAGTCGGGCAGTTCGCTGCTGCGGTCGAGGTAGCCGATGAACTGGACGGCATCGCGCAGCCCGAGCGCCTTGACCTGGGCGGCCAGATCGGCCATCGCCGGACCTTCGCCGGCGACCACGAAGAGCAGGTCGGGCCGGGCCTGGCGGGCATGGGTCAAGGCCTCGAGCAGGAAACCGATGTTCTTCTCGTGCGCCACGCGGCCGACGAACAGCGCCACCGGCCGGGTCGACAGGATGCCGTGGCGATAACGGAAGGCTGGGCCGTTGCCACCGGCAAAACGGCTGGTCGGAATGCCGGTCGGCAGGACGTGCAGCGGCACGCTCACGCCATAGGCATCGAGGCGCTGGCGCATCGCCGTCGACGGCACGATCACGCTGTCGAGGGCATTGCACTGGCGACGCGAGAAGGCCCGCGCCTGCTCCTTGAGCCACCCGGTGGGCAGCAGGGGTGCGTAGTGCTGGAGATACTCCTCGAACAGCGTGTGGTAGGTCGCCACCACCGGCAGGCCGAGGCGGCGCGCCGCCTTGAGCCCGGCATAGTGGGCGATGAAGGGCGTCTGGATGTGGATCAGATCGCAGTCTCGCGCCGCTTCGAGCACGGCGCGATGCATGGCACGCCAGCCTACCAGGCGATCCTCGCGGTCGCCGGGCACCGGTCGCCCGGCGACGCGCACGACCCCGGCCTCCTCGGGCTCGTCGCCATAGCGCGGGACGACCAGGCGGACCTCGATGCCGTGCCCGGCCAGCGTCCGCCGGAAGGTCTCGATCGAGGTCGAGACGCCATTGACCCTGGGGAAATAGACATCGGATACCATCAGGACACGCATTCAGACCTCGGCATGTAATACGACCGGCGCCGACAGCGCCGGAACCATGCTGCGCATGCCCCAGGCGACCAGTTCGAGACGGCCGTCGAAGTGTTCGACGATGGCGGTGCAGGAATCTACCCAGTCGCCGCAATTGACGTAGCTCAGGCCATCGATCTCGCGGATCGTGGCCCAGTGGATGTGGCCGCAGATGACGCCATCCAGGCCGCGCTCGCGGGCATGGTGAATGGCCGAATCCTCGAAATCGAAGATGAAATTCAGCGCCGTCTTGACCTTGCGCTTGGCGTAGCCGGCCAGCGACCAGTAGCCGGACAGCCCGAGCTTGCGCCGCCCCCAAGAGAGCAGCAGATTGAGGCGGACCAGCAGGTCGTAGGCCTTGTCGCCGAGCACCGCCACCCAGCGGTGGTGGCGCGTCACCTGATCGAAAACGTCGCCATGAATGAGCAGGAAGCGCCGGCCGTCGGCCGTTTCGTGAATCAGTTCGTCGACTACCTCGACATCGCCGAAAACGATGCCGCAATAGTCGCGCAGCGCCTCGTCATGGTTACCGGGGATGAAGACGACGCGATCACCGTGACGGGCCCGGCGCAGCAGCTTCTGAACCACCGTGTTCTGGGCCGGCGACCAGTGGATGCTGCGGCTCATCGCCCAGAAATCGATGATGTCGCCGATCAGATAGGTCTGTTCGGCCGGGTATTCACGCAGGAAATCGAGCAGGCGATCCGCCTGGCACGCCCGCGTGCCGAGGTGGATGTCGGAGAGAAAAACTGATCTGACCTTGGGCATGACCGCAGGATAGCGGCCGCCAATGAAGGGTTCGTGACGCCCGGATGACCGGACGGTTACAGGAGGTCAAATCACTGGCACTAATCCCATCGCTGCTGGTAGGAAAAAGTTGGAAGCTTCCAACCAAACCGCAGCGCCAGCATGCGAAATCCGAAGCCGACGATGAAACAGACCAGCGTATTGAGGTCGGCATCGATGCCGAATGACCGCAATGCAAGAAAAAGTGCGCAAACGAAGAGCGAGACGCTGGCATAAAGCTCGCGGCAGAAAACCACCGGCACCTGGTTGCACAACACGTCGCGCAGGATGCCGCCGCAGATCCCGGTCAGCATGCCGGCCATGATGACGACGACCACCGGGTAATCCAGTTGCAGGGCGACATTGCAGCCGATCAGCGAGAAGGCAACCAGGCCCATCGCATCCAGCATCAGGAAGAGGCCTTTCATGTGGTGCATGAACCTGGCCAGCAAGGTAGTCGCCAAACCTGCCAGGATCACGAGATAGACGTATTCGGGATGTTGCGTCCAGCCGATCGGGAAGTTGCCGAGGACCACATCGCGGATCGTTCCACCGCCAAGAGCGGTAACGAATGCAATCACGGCCACCCCGAAGATGTCCATGTTGCGACGTCCTGCCGCCAGCGCACCGGACATGGCTTCGGCGGCGATGGCGACAAGATAGACGACCAGCAGCAGGTCGAATTGCTTAGTGGCGAGGGGCTGAAAAACGAGGGCGAGACTTTCTAACATCGGGAGGACTCCGTCAAAGATCAGAAGACTCGAATCGAGTGCTTCTGCGACGCCTCTCCCCCTGTCCTTTTACCTGAGAGTTTCAGCCCGTTACGAGCCTGCCCCTTCGGTGAGTTGCCAAGGCAACTTCTCTCCAGCCGGCGAATCATTTCTGCGGTTCAGCATGCCTGAGCGATTATGGGAGTTTGCGCCTTCGGCGGAGTCCGGAAATCCAGGACTCTCTCTCCCGCAGATGCCTGGATTATCGTAAGCCGGAGGATTGCTTGTCAATCGCCAGACGCACCAGGTTATCCAGGGGCTCCGGCACGTGCAGATGGAAGCCCTGGCCGTAGTCCGCCCCAGGGCGCGCACAGTATCGAGCACGGCCTGGCTACCGACGAATTCGGCCACCGTATGCAGCTTCTTGTGCTGGGCCAGACGAACGATGGTTTCGATCACCGCCCGGTCGTCGCCGTCGTTATCGGCATTCTTGACGAACATGCCGTCGATTTTCAACGAGTGCACCTTGAAACGCTTCAGGTAAGCGAAGCTCGACAGGCCGCTGCCGAAATCGTCAAGCGCCAGTTCGCAGCCGATCTCTCGGCAGAACTCGATGAAGCCGAGCGCCATGTCGAGCTGGGCGATGGCGCAGCTTTCGGTGATCTCGAAGCCGACCCGCTGCGGCTGGATGCCATACTCGCGGAAGACGAACTCGATATATTCCTCGAGACCGGGATCGGCGAGCGTCAGGCCGGAAAGGTTGATGTGCAGGCGCGGCGCGCTCAGCCCCTCGGCCTGCCAGGCGGCGATCCGGGCACAGGTGGCGTCGATCACCCAGCGATCGATCAGCGGCATCATGCCGTAGCGCTCGGCGGCCGGAATGAAGCGGCCGGGCGGGATGATGCTGCCATCGTCGCCATGCATGCGAACCAGCACTTCGGCATAAGGCTCGACGCCGTCGTGCAGCGGCACGATACGCTGACCGTAAAGCAGCAGCCGGTTGCGCGCCAGGGCGTCCGAAATTTGCGTCAACGAGAGGAAATCCGCCTTGCGCTCGCGGAAGTACTGATCGTCCGGGATGAAGACCTGGGCACGATTGCGGCCGCGCTCCTTGGCGGCGTAACAGGCGGTATCGGCGGCGATCAGCAGGTCGGTGCCACTGGCGATCTGCGGCGAGGCGACGGCGATGCCGATACTGGCGCCGATCCGGAAGGAACGCCCTTCCCAGACAAAAGGCAGGGTCCGGATGTCGTCGATGATGTGCTGGGCACGGCGCTCGGCTTCATCGAGCTCGATGCCGGCCAGGATCATGCCGAATTCGTCGCCGCCCAGGCGGGCCAGGAAGCCGAACGAGAAGCGCGCCTCCATGAGGCGTGCCAGATGCTGCAGGAAGGCGTCACCAGCCGAGTGACCACAGCTGTCGTTGATCACCTTGAACTGGTCGAGGTCGATGTAAAAAACAATCAGCGGCCCGCTGGCCGAGCCGAAGGCGGCCAGTTCGCGGGCCAGCTCGTCTTCGAAGGCGCGGCGATTGTTCAGTCCGGTCAGCGCATCGTGCGCCGCTGCGTAAAGCAGTTCTTCGTTGGCACTGTGTTGCAGCGAGATGTCGCGGATACTCGCCCGATAACCGAGGCTCTCGCCCTGGTTGCCGAAGATCGGCTGCCAGGCCATCGCTACCCACAAGCTGCGGCCGTCGCGGGTCAGCACCCGGAACTCGAGATCCTGTCCGGTCCGCCCGGCCAGCGCCTGTTCCTGGTGGCGGCGCAGCAGGTCGCGGTCGGCGGGATGCACCAGTGGCAACGGGAAATCCGCCATCGCCATGCAATCGCGTACGGCGTAGCCGGTCATCCGCTCGACCGCCGGATTTACCCAGCGCAAGTGACCATCCGCACCGAACCAGCTCTCCCAGCCATAGGTATAGTCGGCGATGGCGCGGAAACGCTGTTCGCTCTCGGCGAGCTGTCCAATCCGCTCCTCGACGCCGGCCGCCATGGCATTGAAGCTGCGGCCGACGGCCGTGATTTCATCGTCGCCGTGGAGCGCCACCCGAACCGCGTAATCGCCCTGGCCGATCCGCTCGCTGGCGTGGGTCAGCGCCGAGAAGCCACGGGTCAGCCAGTAGCCGGTAAGCAGCAGCAACAGGAAGGTGAGGCTCAATTCGATCAGGGCGATGCTGACGCTCTGCTTGAACAGCGCTGCCCGGGCATCGCGCAGGAAGTCAGAGGAAAGTCCGTAGTGCACGCGCCCGTAATACGCCCCCTGGTATTCGACCGGGAAAGCGACATGGATGACCTCGCTGCCGGCACTGAGGGCCGACGGCTCGGGCAGGGGCTTGGCCGGATCCCAGCCGACGGCGACCAGCACCTTCCCCTGGTTGTCGGCGACCGCGAGATAGCGGATATCCTCGGCCCCTTTCCAGCCCTCGAGAATGTCGCGCAGGGTCGGATAGTCGCGGGAGGCCAGCGGCACCGCCAGTGCCGTCTTGTAGGCCAGCTCGATGGCCTGGATGCGGACTTCGGCCTGGTGCGTCAGGTGCTGGCTGATCAGGCGGGCACTGTTGCCGACCAGGACCGCCAGCATCACGGCCACGATCAGCAGGCTGACAAAGAGCAGGCGAAAGCGCAGGGATCGTTTGAAGGACAACGCCATCAGCGACGGTCGTCCATCCGCCGGTAAGTCTCGACATAGGGTTTCATGACGCTGATTTCTTCAGCGGAAATCGCCTCATAGCCGAGATAGGCGCTTTTTTCCATGAACTGCCGACCTTCGTCGGTCTCCGGGAAGGCGAGCAGCGCGCTCTTCAGCCGCGCAATCAATGGCTCGCCGAGTCGGCGATGCGCCATCGTGAACAGATGCGGAAAGCGCTGCCCGGTATTGATGATGCGCACCTGCTGCTGGAGGTCGGACGGCAACTGTTTGAGCGCCGTTGCGGTCGCCAGACCGGCATCTACCTCGCCGGCCGCAGTGGCTGCTACCGTCGCGCCGTGACTCGGACGTTCGACGATCTGGTAGTCGCGACCGGCAATCAGGCCGTTGTCGGCCAGCCACTTGACCGCAACCAGACGAATGAAAGATGTCCGGTCGGCCATTGCAATCTGCTTGCCGCGAAAATCCGCCGGCTGACGAATCGGGCTGGCCGAACGGACGACCAGTAGCGGTTCCAGTCGCGACCGGTAATGCACCAGCGGCACGTAGTCCTTGTCCATCGCCATCACGGCAAAATGCGGCGGACTGATCGCGATGTCGTAGCTGCCGGCGAGCAGCGCATCGACAAAACCGTCGAAATTGGGCGCCGTGTAGAACTCGACGGGCCGGCCCAAGCGAGCCGCCAAGTATTGTTGCAACGGCCGATGGGTATTGATCAGGGCCAGCGTGCTGGCGTAAGGATGCACGGCAAGACGCAGCGGAGCGACCTCTTGTCCAGCGGCGGGCGCGGCGACCAGCAGACTGACCAGCCACAGCCCGTAGCCGAGGAATGTCCTGAGCACGGTGGTGATACCACTTTAGTTATAATGTTATTTCATTGTAGCGAGATAGCGCCCCCCTGCCTACCCAATCTTAATTAAGTGGGCCGCTCGACGCGGTACGGCAACACCATCGCTTGTGCAACCGGCTTGGACACTTCAGGAGTCCTCATGAAAATCGGCACCCCGCTTTCCCCCGGCGCCCTGCGCGTCATGCTTCTCGGCGCCGGCGAACTCGGCAAGGAGGTGATCATCGCCTTGCAACGCCTCGGCGTCGAAGTGATCGCCGTCGACCGCTATGAAAATGCGCCCGGCCACCAGGTCGCCCACCGTTCCCACGTTATTTCGATGACCGACGGCGCCGCCCTGCACCGCCTGGTCGAACTGGAAAAACCGCACCTGATCGTGCCGGAAATCGAAGCCATCGCCACCGACATGCTGGTCAGGATCGAAGCCGAAGGTCTGGCCGAGGTCATCCCGACCGCCCGCGCCACCAAGCTGACGATGAACCGCGAAGGTATCCGCCGGCTGGCGGCCGAGACCCTCGGCCTGCCGACCTCGCCCTACCGCTTCGCCGACTCGCTGCGCGAACTGCAGATGGCGATCGACAGCGACATCGGCTATCCGTGCATCGTCAAGCCGGTGATGTCGTCTTCCGGCAAGGGTCAGTCGCTGCTCAAGGGACCCCAGGACGTGCAGGCGGCCTGGGACACCGCAGCCAGCGGCGGCCGGGTCAACCAGGGGCGGGTCATCGTCGAGGGTTTCGTCGAGTTCGATTACGAAATCACCTTGCTCACCGTGCGCGCCCGCGACGAGAACGGCGTCGTCCAGACCTATTTCTGCGACCCGATCGGCCACATCCAGGTCGCCGGCGACTATGTCGAATCCTGGCAACCGCATCCGATGTCGCCGGTTGCGCTGGAGCGCGCCCAGAGCATCGCCGCCGCCGTCACCGGCAATCTCGGCGGCCGTGGCCTGTTCGGCGTCGAATTGTTCGTCAAGGGCGACATGGTCTGTTTCTCCGAAGTCAGTCCGCGGCCCCACGACACCGGACTGGTCACGCTGTGCTCGCAGCGCTTCTCCGAATTCGAACTGCACGCCCGCGCCATTCTCGGCTTGCCGGTCGACACGGCCCTGCGCGAGGCGGGCGCCTCGGCCGTCATTTACGGCGGCATGGAGGCGGCCGGGATCGCCTTCGAAGGCATCGAGCAGGCGCTGGCCGTCCCACGCACCGACCTCCGCCTGTTCGGCAAGCCGGAATCCTTCAAGAAGCGCCGCATGGGCGTCGCCATCGCCAATGGCGACTGCGTGGAGCAGGCCCGGGAACGCGCCAAGCTGGCGGCGAGCAAAGTGAAGCCGGTCGCCGGCTGAACGGCAAAGCCCGAGCCGGATTGAACCGGTTGCTCAGGCCCCGGCCACGCGGCTGGCCGGAAAGCTGCAGGCGAAACGGCTGCCCACCCCCGGCGTGCTCCTGATGTTGAGTTGCGCCTGGTGGCGGTTCAGCGAATGCTTGACGATGGCCAGGCCGAGGCCGGTGCCGCCGGCATCGCGCGAACGCCCGCGGTCGACGCGGTAGAAGCGTTCGGTCAGCCGCGGAATGTGCTTGGCGTCGATGCCGATGCCGGTATCCTGCACCGCGAATTCGGCGCCTTGGGGCGAAGTCTTCCAGCTGATCGAAACGGTACCGCCGGCCGGCGTATAGCGCACCGCATTGGCCACCAGATTGCCGAAAGCGCTGACCAGCTCCGGCTCCGAGCCGCGCAGGTCGCTGTGCCCCTCGGTTTCGACGACGACGCGATGGCGGCCGGCCGAGAGCGCCTCGGCGTCGCGGCGCAGCTTGTCGATCAGATTCGCCATGTCGACCACTTCGTTGGCCGGCGGCGGCGCCGACTCGATGGAGGACAGGGTCAGCAGATCCTGGACGATCGATTCCATGCGCTTGGACTGTTCGGCCATCATCGTCAGATAGCGATCACGCTCCTCACGGTCGAGCTCGATTTCCTGCAGGGTTTCGAGAAAACCGGCGAGCACGGTCAGCGGCGTGCGCAACTCGTGCGAGACGTTGGCCACGAAATCGCGGCGCATGCGGTCGAGGCGGTCGGTCTGCGTCACGTCCTTGATCTGCATCAGCCGCCGGTTGCCGGCATAGGGAATGACGTAGATCGAGAGCACGCGATCCTCGCTGCGCTCCGAGCGCAGGGTCAGCGGCCGCGAGAAATCTTCGGCGTCCAGGTAGGCGACGAACTCGGGTTGGCGCACCAGATTGACGATGGGCTGACCCTGATCGACGCGCAGGACGAGGCCGAGTTGCGCTTCCGCCGTGGTGTTGCAGAAAACGATCTGGTTGTTCAGGTCGAGCGAGACGACGCCGTCGGTCAGCGCCTGAACGGCGGCGATGACCCGGGAAATTTCCTCGTCGCGGACCGCGATCTGGTTGCGCAGATCCTTTTCATGGCGGTAGAGCCGGCCGAAGATGCCGTCCCAGGCGCCCTCGCCTTCCAGGCTGCTGTCGACGACCGGCGCCTTCGACCATTGGTCGAGACGGGTGAAATTGCGGAAATGAAAGACCATCTGCAAGCCGAGGCCGGCGCAGAAAATGGCCCAACCCATCCAGGGGGCCACGAAATATCCGACCGGCAAGGCAAAGAGTGCGGCGAGCAGGGCGATCAGGACCGCCCGGATCAGCTGTTCGGACACCGCGTTCAGGCTCCGCGGAAGCGATAGCCGGTGCCACGCACGGTCTCAACCCGCTCGTGATGGCCCGAGCTCTCCAGGGCGGCGCGCAGGCGGCGGATATGGACATCGACCGTGCGTTCCTCGATGAAGACATGGTCGCCCCATACTTCATCGAGCAACTGGGCGCGGGTATAGACGCGCTCGGCATGGGTCATGAAGAAGAAGAGCAGGCGGAATTCGGTCGGTCCCAGTTCGATCGGCTGGCCGCCGGCGAGCACGCGGTGGGTCGCCGGGTTGAGCGCCAGATCGCCGACCTCGACCGCTTCGCCGGCCAGGTGCGGGGCGCGGCGACGCAGCACGGCACGGACGCGGGCGACCAGCTCCTTGGGCGAGAAGGGCTTGGTGACGTAATCGTCAGCCCCGGCTTCCAGCCCCTGCACCTTGTCTTCTTCATGAACGCGGGCGGTCAGCATGATGATCGGCAATTCGCGGCTGCGCTCGTCGGCGCGGATTTTCTTGGCGAGCGCGACGCCTGACTGGCCGGGCAGCATCCAGTCGAGCACCACCAGGTCGGGCAGCGCGGCGCGGATGGCCGACTCGGCCTCTTCCGCACTGCCGGCGCGGGCGACCAGAAAGCCGGCGTGCTTGAGGTTGATAGTGACCAGTTCCTGGATTGCCGGTTCGTCCTCGACGACCAGAATCGTCGGTGTCACTTGCCGGCCTCCTTGGTGATCTCCTTGGTATGGCGGATGTCGCGGCCTTCGACGACGTAGATCACCTGCTCCGAGACGTTCTTGGCGTGATCGCCAATCCGTTCGATGGCGCGGGCGATCGAGATGATGTCGATCGAGGTGGTGATGGTGCGCGGGTCTTCCATCATGTGGGTGATCAGCTGGCGGATGATCGACTTGAACTCGGTATCGACATCGGTATCGGCACGGATGACGCTCTTGGCCAGTTCGGTATCGAGGCGGGCAAAGGCATCGAGCGCCTGGCGCACCATGACCAGCGCCGCTTCGGCCAGGTGGCGGATGCCGACGCCGTACTGCGACGGCATGTGGCCGCCTTCGTAGATGCGACGGACGCCCTTGGCGATCTTCTTGGCCTCGTCGCCGGCCCGTTCGAGGTCGGTGACGATCTTGCTGATGCCGAGCACCAAGCGCAGGTCGGAGGCGGTCGGCTGACGCTTGGCGATGATGTGGGCGCAGTCGTCGTCGATCGCCTTCTCGAGCTCATTGACCTTGCGGTCGGTCTCGACGATCGATTTGACGCTCGCCACTTCGCCAGTGGTATAGGCGTCGATGGCGGCGGAGACCTGGGTTTCGACCATCCCGCCCATTTGCAGGACGTGGGTGCGCAGGCGGCTGAGGTCTTCGTCGAACTGGCTGGATAGGTGTTGGCTTTCGTTCATTGTCATTCTCCTCGTTAGCCCATGCGGCCGGTGATGTAATCCTCGGTCCGTTTATCCTGCGGCTTGATAAAAATCTCGTCGGTCTTGCCGAACTCGATCATTTCGCCGAGGAACATGTAGGCGGTGTAGTCGGAAACCCGGGCCGCCTGCTGCATGTTGTGGGTGACGATCAGGATGGTGACGCGCTTCTTCAGTTCGTGCACCAGTTCCTCGATGGCCGCCGTGGCGATCGGGTCGAGGGCCGAAGTCGGCTCGTCGAAGAGCAGCAGTTCGGGGTCGGTAGCCAGGGCGCGGGCGATGCACAGGCGCTGTTGCTGACCGCCGGACAGATTGGAGGCCAGTTCCTGCAGGCGGTCCTTGACCTCATCCCAGATCGCCGCGCCGCGCAGGGCGTGCTCGACCTTGTCATCGAGCACGCGGCGGTTGCTTTCGCCGCGCACGCGCAGGCCGTAGGCGACGTTCTCGTAGATCGACTTGGGGAACGGGTTCGGCTTCTGGAAGACCATGCCAATGCGCATCCGGACTTCGATCGGATCGACTTCCGGCGACAGCAGGTTGGTGTTGTCCGGGAAGAAACGGATCTCGCCCTCGTAGCGGTTGCCCGGGTAGAGGTCATGCATGCGGTTGAAGCTGCGCAGGTAGGTCGATTTGCCACAACCGGAAGGACCGATCAGAGCGGTCACCTTCTTGTCGTAGATCGGCATGTTGATGTTCTTGAGCGCCTTGGCCTCGCCATAAAAGAAGTTCAGGTTGCGGGCTTCGGCCTTGAGCGTCGGGTTGTCGTGAATTTGCATGTTTATTCCTTTTACCACTTGATGTTCTTGCGCATCTTGTAGCGCAGGTAGATGGCGACGGCGTTCATCGAGAGGACCATGGCCATCAGCACGAAGCCGGCGGCGGCGGCGTTGACTTCGAAGGCCGGGTCGGGGCGCGAGGTCCAGTTGAAGATCTGGATCGGCATCACCGTGAAGGGCGCCATCACCCAGTCGAAGAGACCGGCAGTCGAACCGTCGCCGAGCGTAGACATCGGCGCCGGCGGCAGGAAGGCGATGAAGGTCAGGGCACCAATGGTGATGATCGGTGCCGTTTCACCGATCGCCCGGGCGAGGCCGATGATGACGCCGGTCAGGATGCCGGGCATGGCGTAGGGGATGATGTGGTAGCGGCAGGTCTGCCAGCGCGTCGCGCCGACCGCCATCGAGCCTTCGCGGATCATCGCCGGAATGGCGCGGATCGCTTCGCGGGTCGACACGATGATGATCGGCAGGATCAGCAGGGCCAGGGTCAGACCGGCGGAGAGGATGCTCTGCCCGAAACCGAACTGATAGACGAAGATGCCGAGCGCCAGCAGGCCATAGACGATGGAAGGCACCGCCGCCAGGTTGCTGATGTTGATCTCGATGACGTTGGTCAGCCAGTTGCGCTTGGCGTATTCCTCGAGGTACAGCCCGGCGGCGACGCCGAGCGGGACGGCTGCCAGCGCCGTGACCAGCATGACCAGCAGCGAGCCGACCCAGGCCGAGAGGATGCCGGCCTGCGTCGCCCGGCGCGAGGCGAAATTGAGGAAAAAGTCGAGCGTGAAGCGCTCTGAACCCTTGATCACCATGTCGGCGATCAAGGCCACGATCACGATCAGGGCCAGCGACAGGCAGAAAATCCCGGTCGCCTTGAAGATGTTGTCCTTGAGCTTGCCGCGCGCGATGACGGCGCGGATTTCTTCGGTGGTCAGCGGTTTCATCAGTAGGCCTCGCGGTATTTGGCGCGCAGCCACTGGCCGAGGATGTTGAAGACCAGGGTGATCAGCAACAGGGTCAGGCCGGCGGCGAAGATGGTCTGGTAGCCGATCGAGCCGTGCGGCAGGTCGCCCAGTGCCACCTGCACGATGTAGGAGGTGATGGTGGCGGCCGGTTCCATCGGGTTCCAGGTCAGGTTGGGCTGCATGCCGGCGGCGACGGCGAGAATCATCGTCTCGCCGACGGCACGGGAAATGCCCAGGATGTAGGAAGCGGCCAGGCCCGATACGGCGGCCGGAACGACGACGTGAACCGCCGTGTAGAGCTTGGTCGAACCCATCGCATAGGCGCCTTCGCGCATGCTCATCGGCACGGCGCGCATGGCATCTTCGGACAGCGATGCGATGTAGGGGACGATCATGATTCCCATCACCAGGCCGGCGGAGAGCAGCGAGAAGCCCGGCAGTTCCGGAAAGATCATCTGCAGCAGCGGGGTCACGACGAGCAGGGCGAAGTAGCCGAAAACGATGGTCGGGATGCCGCCCAGCAGTTCGAGAATCGGCTTGGCCGCCTCACGGACGCGCGAGTCGGCGAATTCGGACAGGTAGATGGCGATGATGGTGCCCATCGGGATCGCCACCAGCAGGGCGACAAGAGAGGAAACCAGAGTGCCGGAAACAAGCACCATGATCCCGAAGTGGGCGTCGTCGAAGAGCGGCGTCCATTGGGTGTCGGTCAGAAAATCGACGATGCTGACCTGCGAGAAGAAGGCGACCGACTCGGAAACCAGGACATAGACGATGCCCAGGGTCGTCAGGACGGAAACGGCAGCGGCGGCCAGCAGGATCGCCTCGATCAGGCGCTCCTTCCAGTGGCGCATGGCGTTGTAAGCCAGACGATCACTGACCCGATGCAGGCCAGAAGTGTTGTTTGCAGACATGGCTTGTGAATTCACTTGAAGAATTCCCTATGATAAAAGCCCGGCCCCGTCAGGAACCAGGCTTTTTGAGCGAAAGCTGTTTTTGTTGAACGATCAGATCTTGGCTTCGCGCTTTTGCAGCTCTTCGATGGTGATGCCGACCTCGGCGGTACCGCCGAACACGGTGCCGAGCTTCTTCTTGGCGATGTGCTCGAGATTGACCGTGTAGGCCTTGGCCGGCAGCGGCACGTACTTAACTTCCTTGGTCAGCTTGGCGCCGTCCTTCATGTAGTACTCGAGGAATTCCTTGACTTCGGGCTTGTCGAGCGACTTGGCATTGACATAGATGAAGATCGGGCGCGACAGCGGCTGGTAGGTGCCCTTCAGGACGCTCTCTTCGGAGGGCAGGACGGCCGGCTTGCCAGCCTTCTCGACGATCGGCACGGCCTTCAGCTTGGCGGTGTTCTCGGCGTAATAGGCATAGCCGAAATAGCCGATGGCATTGACGTCGCGGGAGACGCCCTGGACCAGCACGTTGTCGTCTTCGGAAGCGGTGTAATCGCCGCGCGAGGACTTGGCCTTGCCGACCACGGCTTCGGTGAAATAGTCGAAGGTGCCGGAATCGGCGCCGGCGCCGAACAGCTTGATCGGCGCATCGGGCCAGGCCGGATTGACCTGGTTCCACTTGGTGATCTTGCCCTGGGCGGCCGGTTCCCACATCAGCTTCAGTTCATCGACGGTGATCTGCTTGAGGAAGGCGTTCTTCGGGTTGGTGACCACGGTCAGCGCATCGAAGGCGACCGGTAGTTCGACGTACTGGACGCCGGTTTCCTTGCAGGCATCCATTTCCTTTTTCAGGATCGGGCGCGAGGCGTTGGAAATATCGGTTTCGCCGCGGCAGAACTTCTTGAAGCCGCCGCCGGTACCGGAAATGCCGACCGTCACCTTGATGGCGTTCTTCTTGGCTTTCTGGAATTCTTCGGCGACCGCTTCGGTGATCGGGTAGACAGTGGAGGAACCGTCGATCTTGACGACCTGCGCCTGAACTGCCGAGGCGCCAAAAAGGGCGACGCCGGCCACAGCCAGGGCGGAAACGAGCTTGGATTGCTTGAACATGGGTAACTCCTGCACACAGTTGGGAATGACAACAAGTGCAGATTACCCGGCGATTGTTACAGCCAAATGACGGGCTGTAACAATCGCGACTGCTGCTTACTTTTTGGCGTCCTTATTCGGGCGGCCGGTCTTGATCCGCTCGACACGCCCCATCACCGCCTTCAGTTCGGCGTCGTTCAAGGCCGCCAGCACGGCGATGCCGCCGCGCAGCAGCTCGCTCTTCTTGGCCTCGGCCCCGAGCGCCGCCAGCCGCTTCTTGAGTTCACCGATCCTGGCGTACTCGGCTTCCGGCATCGCGAAGCTGTCGCGGACCAGCTTGGCCTTCCTGACCTTGGCCGGCTTGTCCGCCTTTTTGGCCGGCTGCATGACTTTCGGCTGGTCGTACTTGATGGCTTGCGCCTTGACCAACGCATCGGCGAGCGCGGCCTGGTGCTTGGCAACAGTCTCATCGACCCGCGACGGCTTGCGCGGCGGACGCGCCTTGGCTGTTGCGGCAGCAGTCGCCGGCGTCGCGACCTTGGCTGCAGCGGCTGGCGCCACCTTCGGCTCGACGACCGGCGGTGCTGGCGTAACCGGTACTTCCGGCGTCTTGACCGCTGCTTTCGGTGCTGTACGCGGAATCAGCTTCGGCGCCGGCTTCGGTGCCGCGTCAGCCTTGGCGACCGGCTTGGCCGCGGGTTTGGCAGCGGGGCTTCTCTTTTTTTGTACGGTCATCATCTTCTCCCTGTAAACGGTATGCGCAGTTTAGCGATTTGGCGCAGCGCCAAAGTTAAACTTTTTTGACAGGGTAAAATGCGCCCATCCCCATTCAGGAGCATCCCCATGACCCAGGACGAACTCAAGCAGGCCGTAGCCCAGGCTGCCGCCGATTACGTGGCGGCCAACGCACCGTCCGGCAGCATCATCGGCGTCGGCACCGGCTCGACGGCCAATTTCTTCATCGATGCGCTGGCCCCGCTCAAGGACAGGTACAAGGGCGCCGTCGCCAGCTCCGAGGCCACCCGCAAGCGCCTGGAAGACCACGGCATTGCCGTGTTCGATCTCAACGACGTCGAGCACATCCCGGTCTATGTCGATGGCGCCGACGAGATCGACGCCGGCCTCAACATGATCAAGGGCGGCGGCGGCGCGCTGACGCGCGAGAAGATCGTCGCCGCCGTGGCCGACACCTTCGTCTGCATTTGCGACGGCTCGAAGCTGGTCGACACCATGGGCAAGTTCCCGCTGCCGGTCGAAGTCATCCCCATGGCCCGCGCCCACGTCGCCCGCGAACTGGCCAAACTGGGCGGCACCCCGGTGCTGCGCGAAGGCTTCGTGACCGACAACGGCAACCTGATCCTCGACGTCAAGGGCCTCGCCATCACCGACCCCAAGGGCCTGGAAGCGCAGATCAACCAGATCACCGGCGTCGTCACCAACGGCCTGTTCGCGCTGCGTCCGGCCAACCTCCTGCTACTCGGCACCAGCGAAGGCGTCAAAACCATCCGCTAATTCATATGGCTGTCACATCGGAGCGCTAAGCTGCGGCTATTCCACCAGCTGCCGTGAGCCTCCGATGTCCTTGAGACCGCTACTGATCGCCCCGACTGGCGATCACATCCTGAGCAACCTGCTCAGCCTTTCTTCCGCCTATTTCGCCGCCGACCTCGGCTTTTCGGAGCCGCCGGCCCACCTCCGCGAGATTCCCTTTGTCGCCCCCCTGCTCCGGTTCCCGACCGGCATCTACCGGCCGGCCATGGGCTGAACCCGGCGCTCCACCAAAAAAACTCTCTCCATTTTGCCCGGCGTCGCCGGGCTTTTTTTGTCCGCCACACAATGCGATTAGCAATTGACGATGGGATGGGCGATATCCCAGACTGTGTCCGAAATCCCGGGAAAACAACGAACGGACAAGACGACCATGCTCCCCAACGACTGGCAGACCTACGACCACTACGGCTATGCCGCGTTGGCCGTGGTCGGCACCTTTCTCGCCGTCATCGCCGTCCACCGCATCATGCAGCGCCCGCGCTGGGCCGGGCAAATGGCTGCCTGGCAGGGGGTCGCGCCGCCCTTCATCAACATCATCGGCGTCCTCTTCGGCCTGACCCTGGCCTTTCTCGCCAACGACACCTGGAGCGCCCACGATCGGGCGATGAACGCGGTATTCAAGGAGGCCGACTCGCTGCGTAGTATCGCGGTCCTTTCCGAACAACTGGCCAAACCCCTGCGTGACGAACTGCGCACGACGCTCGTCGCCTACGGCCGGGCCAGCGCCGACGAATGGCCGATGCTGGCCGCCCGCCGATCGAGCCCGGAAGTCGCCCGTCTGGCCGATGCGCTGCTTACCCTGCTCGCCGGCAAGGCGGTGGCGAACAGCGCTGGCGACAACGTCCAGGCGCTGATGTTGCGCAAGGCCGTCGAAATCCGCGACGAACGCGATCTGCGCATCGGCCTCAGCCAGACCCACGTCAATCCGCTGAAATGGCTGGGCATGGCCTTTCTCGGTTTCCTGACTCTGCTTTCGGTCGCCGTCGTCCATCTCGACAAGCCGCGCGCCGCCTTGCTCGCCGTCCTCCTCTTCGCCTTTGCCGCCGCCCCGACGGCGGCCATCGTGCTGGTCCAGGGCAACCCCTTCCAGCACCCGACCGCAGTCACCCCAGGCCCGATTATCGAAGCCATTGCCGACTTGCCCGGTTAGACTCAAGGCAACAGGAGAAACGAAGATGCCCGGAATCAATCTCGCGCTGCAAGGTGGTGGCGCTCACGGCGCCTTCACTTGGGGCGTACTCGATGCCCTGCTCGAAGACGGACGGTTCGACGTTGAAGGGGTCAGCGGCACCAGCGCAGGGGCGATGAACGCCATCTGCCTGGCCCAGGGCCTGATGGACGGTGGCAAGGAAGGGGCGCGCGCCGCGCTGCGCCGCTTCTGGACCGCAGTCGCCGAAAGCTCGCCCTTCCAGCAGGGCGGCGACGGCAGCACCATGGCGCCGGGCCTGAAGCTGATGCTGCAATGGACCGACCATCTGTCGCCGGAGCAACTCAACCCCTTTGACCTCAATCCATTGCGCGACATCATCACCGCGCAGATCGACTTCGCCGCCCTCCAGCGCCATAGCCCGATCAAGGTCTTCATCGCCGCGACCCACGCCAATTCGGGCAAGCTGCGCATTTTCCGCAACCCCGAACTGTCGATCGACGCCCTGCTCGCCTCGGCCTGCCTGCCGACCATCCACCGGAGCATCTTGATCGACGGTGAGCCTTACTGGGATGGCGGTTACAGCGCCAATCCGGCGGTTTTCCCGCTCTTTTACGAGTGCACCACCGGCGACATCCTGCTCGTCCTGCTCACCCCGCTGCACTATGCCGAAACCCCGGAATCGGCCTCCGACATCAAGCTGCGCCTACGCGAACTGGCCTTCAACGCGACCTTCCTGCGCGAGATGCGAATGTTCGCCCACGTCCGCGACCAGATCGAACAGGAACCCCACTCGCGCTGGCTGCCGCGCTGGCTGCAGACCAGCCGCTTCGAAAAACGGATCGGCGCCATCCGCTTTCACGCTGTCACCGCCGACGAGTTGCTGCAGACGCTGCCACCCGAGAGCAAACTGGCGGTCAATCTGCCCTTTTTCGAGCGACTGCACGAGAGCGGCCGGGAACATGGCCAGGACTGGCTGCGCAATCAGGGCCCGACGGTCGGGCGGGCCTCGACGCTCGACCTCGCCCGCCTGTTTTACTAGAACCCCCCGCGCCCCTTCAATTCAGGGCGCGTGCCAGCACGTTCATTCCTTCCCCCGAGGCCGGGCGGCGTCGCTCGACAAAAACGCTGCCGCCGAGCGACTCGCTGGCCGGATCGCGCGATTTCTTCTTGGCCTGCTTCTTGGCCACCGAGGCGGCGGCCGCCACCTCGCGGTGCGATTCGAAGTCGCCGGGACCGATGCGCACCACCCCGACCGATAGCGTCGGCAGAACCTGAAAGCTCAGCTCCCCGCGCCGGTTTTCCGCCATGTAGCCGCCGTGCGCCCGCTCCTCGGGGCTGAGCAGCGCGTTCATGGCTTCGGCGAAGGCGCTGACCAGCTGCCAGCAGCGCATTTCCCAGTCGGCGCTCTGGAAGATCACGAAGAAGTCGTCGCCGCCGATGTGGCCGACGAAATCCTGGCGTTCGTCGGCAATGTCGCCGATCAGCCGGCCCAGCGTCTGGATCACGTCATCGCCCCGCCGGTAGCCGAAGGCATCGTTGTAAGGCTTGAAATTGTCGATATCGACATAGGCCGCGACAAAGCTGCTGCCGGCCGTCAGCATGCGGTCGATGTGCTCGTTGATCGGCACGTTGCCGGGCAGCTGGGTCAGCGGATTGGCGTAGCGCGCCGCACTGATCTGCATCTCGGTGATCGTCGCCATCAGGTCGTGGCTGCTGCCGACCCCGAGGTAGGAGCCATCGCCGGTCACGATGAAGCCGTCGAACAGGTAATGCTTGGGGGCCAGCGCCAGCATCAGCGCCAGCTCCTGGATGGTGGCATGCTGATCGACGACCAGCGGCGCGTGGTCCATGAACATTTCGCAAGGCTTGCGCCCGAACAGTTCCTTGCGGAAGGGCCGGGCGAAGCGGTCGATCATGCTGTGGCGGTTGATCATGCCGATCGGCTGACCTTCGTGCACCACCGGCAGCACGTCGAGTTCCGGATCGGCCTCGAAGCGGTCGATGACCATCGCATTGGTCGCATCCTCGGGCACCGGCGCGATCGGCCGCAGCAGCGTGCGCGCCGTCGGCATGCCGCCCATCATCGGCGACAGCGACAGGCGTTGCTGTCCGAGGGCGGCCACGATGCCGGCCGGCAACACGCGCACCGGGTGGGTCTCGGGACGCGCAATGAAAAACCCCTGACCGCAGGCGATGCCCATGTCGCGGATGCAGGTGAAATCGTCGCCTCGTTCGATGCCTTCGGCGACCAGCGAGGCGTTGCAGATTTCCGCCAGATCCTGCATCGCCCGCACGAAATGGAACTTGATGCGGTCGTCGGCGATGCCATGCACGAAGTGCTTGTCGATCTTGACGAATTCCGGGCGCAGCTCAGACCACATGCGCAGATTGGCGAAGCCTTCGCCGAGGTCGTCGATGGCGATCTGGAACCCGCGCCCACGATAGTGCAGCAAGGCTTCGTGGATGCCCGGCAGATCGGTAATCTGCTGGTTCTCGGTCAATTCGATGACGATGCGGTTGGGCGTGATGCCCAGCTCGGCGAGCAGGGCGCGGGTGTGGCCGTTCATCATTTTGTGATCGAGCAGACACCCCGGCGTGACGTTCAGGAACAAGCGGCCGGCCAGACGCTGGGCGGCAAAGGCGCGCAGACTGGCCTCGCGGCAGGCGTGTTCGAGATCGAGCGCGACGCCGCTGCGGGCGGCGGCAGCGAACAGCTGATCGGGACGATGCAGGGCACTGTCCGCCGGGCCGCGGATCAGGGCCTCGTAACCGAGAATGGCCCGCACGCGGAAATCCATGATCGGCTGAAAAACTGGATAGAGCAGCCCTTCGGCCATGATCCGGCACAACTCGGCAGCTTCGACATCCATCGCAACAAGCATCACATTCATCTACAGAAAGAGGGCCTTCAGTTTAGGAAGCAAACATTTCACTGCCGTGACGCCCTGAAATAAATGTCATCACCCTGCAATAGAGGCCTATCATGCTTGTAGCCAAGGTCGGTTCCTTTTCCCCCGAGGTTGAAATGACTGAAATGGTTTTCTGCTACTGCTGCCGCGTGCATCACCCCAAGGACCAGATGCGGCCCTTCAAGACCAGCCATGGCGAGCGCTGGCGCTGCATCCGCAGCATTGAAGCCGCCGCCCGTGCCCGCCAGGAACGCGACGCCTTCGGCCAGCAACAAACGGCGATCAATCGCGAGGATTCGCGCCGTATTGCCGAGCGCACAGTGCAGCAGCGCCACGAGTGGCCGCTGCACCCCTGAGTTTCAGGCCGGACTGTATGCGGCTCCGGCCAGCCTGAAGCGCCCGATCGCCCGCCGCAAATCGGCGGCCAGGCTCTCCAGCGAGCGCGCCGAATGCGCAGCGCCGAGCAGGGCCTCGCCGTTTTCCAGCGACAGACTGGCGATGCCGGCGACCAGTGTCTCGATGCGCTCAGCCTCGCGGCGGTGGGTCACCAGGGCCGTCGTGATCCGCGTGCTGGCCGACTCGACCTGGCGCGCCTGATCCCGAACCCGGCTCATCGCCGCGGCCGCCTCCCCGGCACTTTCGTTGCTGCTCGCCACATGGCTGGCCGCCGTGCGCACGGCGACCGCCGTTTCGCCGGCAATACCCTGCATGCGGCCGATCATCTGGCCGATTTCCTTGGTGCTCTGCGCCGTCCGTTCTGCCAGCTTGCGCACTTCGTCGGCGACCACGGCAAAACCGCGGCCGCTTTCGCCGGCCCGCGCCGCCTCGATGGCGGCATTGAGTGCCAGCAGGTTGGTCTGTTCGGCGATCCCGGCGATCACCGCGACCACCGACGAGACTTGCCGCGTCTCCATCTCCATGCGTTCCAGACAGGCTGTCGCCAGTCCGATGTCGGTGTTCATGGCTTCGAGAACCTGTTTGGCCAGGCTGACCGAAGCCAGGCCGGAACTGGCCAGGTGGTCGGAGCTGCGGGCCACGGCATCGCCCTCGCCGGCGGCCTGGGCGATCTCGGCGACCTGGCGTCCGGCCTCCTCAACCGCCTTGACGACATGCGCGGTATCGCCCTGCTGCTGCCGCGCCCGCTCAGCCGAGGCCCCGGCCGCCTGGGCGAAGGCAAGCGAGCCGGCGGTCAGCGCCTGGGCACTGGCGACGATTTCGCCGACCAGCGAACGCATGCCGTCGCGTACCGCGCGCAGCGATTCGGCGATCCGCTGCAATTCGTCCTGGCCGGACAGTTCGATCGCCACTGCCAGATCGCCGGTCGCCAGTTGCTGCGCGCCGCGGGCCAGCAGTTCGATGCTCGAGGCCAGGCGGGAATACGCCAGATACAGGCCGCCGCAGGAAAGCAGCATGCTGCCGGCGATCACCAGCAGCGTCATCAAGAGGTCGAAGCGGGCCCGTTCCAGTTCATCGCCGAGCGCGGCCAACACGGCCCGCTCGCTGTGCTGCGCGATCTCCTCGGCCTGCGTCAGGGGCTGGCCGATGGCGCTCTCGACCTCGGCGGTGGAATACACGGTATTGCTCAGCGCCAACCCATAGGCCAACGTGCGGATCAGTTCGAATTGCTCGCCGAGGGTGACGACGCGCGCCTGCAGGTCAACAAGGGCCGGCGCGGCGCCGGCCAGCGGCTCGATTTCCCGTTGCAGCTTGGCCAGTGCATGGGCCGCCACGGCAATCGAAGCCGACAGCTCGGGGCGCAGGCGCTCGGCGACCATGCCTTCGCGCACCGCGACGCCGGCCAGCACATGCAGGCGGGCAAGCGACTCGGTGAGGAGCGGCAAGTCGTTGATCCAGATTCCTGCCAGAACCGGCAAATGGC